>JAAUZM010000030.1 GCA_014804605.1 Lachnospiraceae bacterium
TGTAGTGCGCCTTGCGGCGCACGTTTCTAATGGGTGAAAGTCCCTAATCCGCCCTAGTAGTGGGAAGGATACAGCCAAGACCAAGGGTGTCCATCGTGAGGTGGAATCTGAAGGAAGGTGGAGGCAAATCTCTGGTCTGACGAACAGAAATCACATCAGGCTACAGTTAAGGATAAGGTTGCTACTCAAACTAAAGTCCAATAACTACTCGGAATTAGCTGTAGTAAATGTGGCAGATGCATGGAGAGAAAGAAACGTGTGGTACCAAGGGAGGTCTCGCCAGCAGGCGGAAACAGAGTATGAATCCTGTAGTAACAACGAATGGTGAGAAGTCAGCAGAGGTCATAGTACCAAGGCGGTTGCAAACGCAGTGGGAAGGACTGAACTTTAGGAGACACAAGCAATGAATGTAACTGAAAGTAGATTTAAGGACAGACAACTTCATATGGAAGACTATCTGCAAATGGTATCTGCGGAACAGAAAGAGTATGCAGAAGTGTTCGACTACTCTAAGATTACTGAAAAGAGCGGTGTCATCACAGACTACTGGACGGACAATATATTGGATTTGATTTTGCGGAAAGAGAACCTAAATAATGCATACAAACAAGTAAAATCAAACAAGGGAGCAGGTGGAATTGATGGAATGCAGGTGGATGATCTTCTGCCCTACCTGAGAGAAAACCAAGACACCCTGATCCAAGAGATAAGGATTGGAAAATATAAGCCAAATCCAGTCCGAAGGGTAGAAATACCCAAAGAAACAAAAGGCGAGTTCCGAAAACTCGGGGTTCCAACGGTTGTTGACAGGGTCATCCAACAGGCAATAGCACAGGAACTCACACCAATCTACGAGGAGCAATTCTCAGGGAATAGTTTTGGTTTTCGCCCGAAAAGAGGAGCGCATGACGCTCTCAGACAATGCCAAAAGAACGTAAACGATGGCTATGTATATGTGGTGGACATGGACTTGGAAAAGTTCTTTGACACGGTATGCCGGAGCAAGCTGATTGAAGTATTGTCAAGAACCATCAAAGACGGCAGGGTTATTTCTCTTATCCACAAATATCTCAATGCGGGGGTACTCGTAAATGGAATGTTTGAGAAGACAGGGATAGGAATGCCGCAGGGTGGACCGCTTAGTCCATTGCTAAGTAATATCATGCTGAATGAGTTGGATATGGAACTGGAATGCAGAGGGCACAGATTTGTCCGATATGCAGATGATTGTATGATTTTCTGCAAAAGCAGAAAGAGTGCACAAAGAACCTTGGAAAACATTATCCCATTCATAGAAAGAAAACTATTTCTGAAAGTGAACAGGGAGAAAACGGAAGTAGCACACATCAGTAAAGTCAGATACCTTGGGTATAGTTTTTATAGGTACAAGGGCAAATGCAGATTCAGAGTACATCCGAAGTCAGTAGCAAAGATGAGGGATAAAATCAGAGAACTGACTGACAGAAACAACGACATGAGCAACACTAAACGGGAAGAAAAGTATCAACAGTATGTGAGCGGGTGGGTTAACTACTTCAAACTGGCGGATATGAAAAAACTTCTTGGAGAAACGGACGAATGGGCAAGACGAAGGATAAGGGCGGCTTACTGGAAACAGTGGAAAAGAATCAAGACAAAATACCGAATGCTGAAAGCATTGGGTTTAGAACATTGGAGAGCCATGGAACTTGCCAATAGCAGAAAAGGTTACTGGAGAATGGCGCAGGTGCTGAACCAAATCTTTTCAAACAAAATAATAGCCAAGTTAGGATATACGTCCATGCTTGACTATTATCTAACAGTTTGTGAAAACTAAAGAACCGCCGTATACGGAACCGTACGTACGGTGGTGTGAGAGGTCGGCTAATCAACTAATGGTTAGCCTCCTACTCGATTCTGCANCTNATATNGCNGGATANAANTGTCAGATGACAGTCNTAAGAGATTTTCNGGCAGATTATGAGAGTATGANGGNTNNGTGATAAGTCTGCCGGTGAAAGAGAAAGGCATGGATACAAATATGATATCGGAATTGCAGGTTGGTGTTATCACGCAGACACATGGTATTAAGGGCGAGGTAAAAGTTTTTCCCACGACAGACGATGTCTCCAGATTCAAGAAATTAAAAGAGGTGATCATGGACACCGGCAGGGAGCGGATTACCATGGAGATTGAGGGCGTGAAGTTTTTCAAGCAGTACGCTATCGTGAAATTTAAGGGATATGATTCCATCAATGATATTGAGAAATACAAGCGTGCTAAGCTCTATGTCACGAGAGAACATGCGGTGAAGCTGCAAAAGGACGAATATTTTATCGCAGATCTGGTCGGTCTGAATGTAGTGACGGACGAGGGAGAGCCGTTTGGTAAGATGAAAGATGTGCTGGCAACCGGAGCTAATGACGTCTACGTGGTAGAACGGGAAGACGGAACAGAAGTTTTGCTGCCGGCGATCAGGGAGTGCGTGAAAGCTGTTGATATGGAACAGGGGCAGATCACAGTGCATATCATGGAAGGGCTGATATAGGAACGTACTGCTGATTTCACAGGGTGCATTTTCTGATGATATAAAGGAATCGGGGATTATGATGAATTTTCATATTTTGACGCTCTTTCCGGAGATGGTGCTGCAGGGACTGCACACCAGTATTATCGGAAGGGCGTTGGAAAAAGGATATATTTCCATAGAGGCGGTCAATATCCGTGATTATACGCTTAATAAGCACGGCAAAGTGGATGATTATACCTATGGCGGCGGTGCGGGTATGCTTATGCAGGCACAGCCGGTATATGATGCATATACAGCGGTTCTGGATAAAATTGAGAAAAAAGAAGATAAAACTGACGTAAGGCGCGCCAGAGTTATATATGTATCTCCACAGGGCAGGACGTTTCACCAGAAGTTAGCACAGGAGCTGGCACAGGAGGAGGATTTGATCTTTCTCTGCGGTCATTATGAGGGCATTGATGAACGTGTGCTGGAGGAGATCGTGACGGATGAGATTTCTATCGGCGACTATGTCCTGACCGGCGGGGAACTGCCGGCTATGGTGATGGTGGATGCCATTGCAAGATTGGTGCCGGGGGTGCTTCACAATTCGGATTCGGCGGTGACGGAGTCCTTCCACGACGATCTGCTTGAATATCCCCAATACTCCAGACCGGAGATATGGCATGATAAAAGAGTGCCGCAGATATTGTTAAGCGGTGATCATGCCAAAGTGGATGCATGGCGGCTGGAACAGTCGATCATACGGACGAAACAGCGCAGACCGGATCTGTATGAAACATATCAAAAGAAATATGGGAAGAACGAATAAATTTTGTAGTGAAATTGTGTGGTAAATATGCAGAAATATGCGCCAAATCAAAAACCGCTTGCAATTCATCGTGTTTTATGCTAAATTATTAATGTTGCGAAGAAAGATGGTCCTCTGTTACAGAATGTATTAAGAACATCCATATATTTTAGGAGGCAGATTATGAACGAGATTATCAGAGAAATCGAAGCAGAACAGTTGAAGGAAACAGTCGATGATTTTAACGTAGGTGATACTGTTAAAGTATACGGTAAGATCAAGGAAGGAAACCGTGAGAGAATACAGGTTTTCGAGGGAACAGTGCTTAAGATACAGGGCGGAAGCAACAGAGCGACTTTCACCGTAAGAAAAGTATCTAACGGTGTCGGCGTTGAGAAGACATGGCCTATGCACTCCCCTAACGTGGAGAAAGTGGAAGTAGTAAGAAGAGGTAAAGTAAGGCGTGCGAAACTGAACTACTTGAGAGACCGTGTCGGCAAGAGAGCGAAGGTAAAAGAGTTAGTCAGATAATCTGAGAAATCATGAACAGATACCTTGAAGGAATTTGAGGTATCTGTTTTTTGATGGAAGATTGCTTTTAGGTTCCGATATTGGTATAATACGAAAGTGGCAGTTACAAAAAATTGAGCTTCGCGTGGTTGCGAGATATTGCTTATGAGATACTGCGTATCTCCGCAAACTCGGGACATGATAAAATGAGGAATGATCGGTGGCGAGAAGAAAAGGACTGACCTTTTATCAGAAAAAAAAGAAATTAAATCCGACAGTGATTAAAGATATTTTTGAGGTGATCGTGGGCGGAATGATTGCCGTCTTTCTTGCATTTGTGATCGTGTTTTCGGTCGGCATGCGAACAAGTGTAATAGGTGATTCCATGGAACCGGTTCTGTCTAACGGGCAGGAAATCTTGATGAATAGAGTGATATACAGACTTTCATCGCCTAAGCGCGGAGATGTGGTCGTCTTTTTACCGAACGGAAACCAGAACTCTCATTACTATGTCAAGAGGGTGGTCGGACTGCCGGGAGAGAAGATTCAGATTCGGGAAGGAAATGTATATATTAACGGTGTCCTGCTGGAAGAAGATGAAGAGTTCAGTAAGATGATCGATGCGGGGATTGCGCAGAATGAACTGGAGCTTGCTACGGATGAGTTCTTTGTACTGGGAGATAACCGCAACAGCAGTGAGGATAGTCGTTCCGGCAATATCGGTGCGGTTAAAAAGGACACGATCATCGGGAAGGCGTGGTTTCATATGGCGTCGGAACAGGAAAGTATGGGGCTGATCAAATAGCCTGCGGAAGGTTTGGGTGACAGATGAATTATCAGTGGTATCCGGGTCATATGACCAAGGCAAAACGAATGATGCAGGAAAACATCGGATTGATCGATCTGGTGATAGAGTTAGTCGATGCGAGGATTCCGCTCAGCAGCCGTAATCCGGACATAGATGAACTGGGGAAGAATAAATATCGATTGATTCTGCTAAATAAATCCGATCTGGCCGATGCGGGAGCAAACCGGCTGTGGATGGAATATTTTAAAAAGAAAGGTTTTCATGTGCTGGAGATTAATGCCAGAAGTGGGCAGGGGATGAAATCGATCCAAGGGGTCGTTCGGGAAGCCTGCAGGGAGAAGATTGAGCGGGACAGAAAACGCGGGATCAAGAACAGACCCATTAGAGCCATCGTTGTGGGGATTCCGAATGTGGGTAAGTCCACTTTCATTAATTCTTTTGCCGGCAAGGCATGCACTAAGACCGGCAATAAACCCGGTGTTACGAAGGGAAAGCAGTGGATACGCATGAACAGGGAACTGGAACTTCTGGATACGCCCGGTATCCTCTGGCCGAAATTTGAGAGCGAGGAGGTCGGCAGAAATCTTGCGCTGATCGGATCCATGAATGATGAGATCCTGCAGATGACGGAGCTGGCCGCAGATCTGATCGCTTATCTGTTAAAATATTACAGGGCAGAGCTGGCGGAGAGATACAGCATGGAAGATATGGATGACATGACTACGCCGCTCATGGTGCTGGCGCATGTTTGCGAGAACCGTAAATGTTATAAAAAAGGGCAGGAGGCGGATTATGAGAAGGCTTCCGCCATTGTGATGGATGATTTCAGAAGCGGTAGGATCGGCAGGATCACATTGGAACTGCCGGCTGAAGATATGAGTTAACCTGTGGCGGCATAGTTTGAAGAAGACATAACGTAGATGGAATTGAGGAATAGATGGAATGAAGAAAGTATTAAAAGAAATATTGAGCACCAGTTTATACATATTGTTTGTTCTGTGCGCTGTCTATCTGGTGATCCATTTTGTGGGACAGAGGACACAGGTGCTTGGGAGCTCTATGGAGCCGAAACTAAGCAGCGAGGATAACCTGATCGTTGATAAGATCAGCTATCGGTTCCATGAGCCGGAACGTTTTGATATTATCGTTTTTCCTTTCCGTTATGAGGAAAATGTTTTCTATATCAAGAGAATCATCGGACTGCCGGGAGAGACGGTGCAGATCGATGAGGAGGGAAATATTCTGATTGACGGTGAAGTGCTCAGTGAGGGATATGGCAAGGAAGTTATACAGAATCCGGGAAGAGCCTATGAAGAAATTACACTCAGTGATGACGAATACTTCGTTATGGGAGATAACCGGAATAACAGTACAGACAGCAGAGATCCTTCGGTAGGCAATATTACACGGGATGAGATCGTGGGAAGAGCGTGGCTGCGCATCTGGCCCTTTAGCAAATTTGGTTTGATCAAACACAGGTAGCGCTTTTTGTATGTGCGGTACAGAGAAACGTTTTAAAGGAGACGTACCATGGCAGAGTCAATCGGATCGATCAAGGAGAAATTTCAGGCAGCGGCAATTGAAGAGCTGCCTGCTTTGTTTCTACAGTATGAGCAGGATGAAAGAGCAGGTGTGCGCGCCGTTCTTGAGAAGGGCAGGAAAAAATATGGTGCCTATGTAGCGGAAATAGACCGATGCGAGAAGCTCTGGCAATATGANAGGGAGTATGCGTCTTATGCGCATATATGCGGGATTGACGAGGTCGGGCGCGGACCGTTGGCAGGACCGGTGGTCGCAGGTGCAGTGATTCTTCCGAAAGATTGTAATATTTTATATATCAATGATTCNAAGAAACTGTCCGAAAAAAAGAGAGAGGAACTTTATGATGTGATCATGGANCGGGCGGTTGCGGTGGGACTCGGATNCAGCACACCGGAGCGGATCGATGAGATCAATATTCTGCAGGCAACTTATGAGGCGATGCGTCAGGCGATTGCCGCTNTACAGGTTGCGCCAGANNTTCTGTTAAATGATGCCGTCACAATTCCGCAGGTAGATATCAGGCAGGTGCCGATCATCAAGGGCGATGCNAAGAGTATTTCCATCGGTGCGGCAAGTATTGTGGCGAAGGTTACGAGGGATCGTCTCATGGTACAGTATGACGAGGTATATCCGGAATATGGTTTCGCATCCAACAAGGGTTACGGTGCGCAGACGCATATTGAGGCGCTTAAGAAATACGGNCCCTGCCCGATCCACAGAAGATCGTTCATCACTCATTTTTGTGAANAAGAGGGATTAAATTGAATCTGGGAAATNTTTTTAAACGGGACAATCAGAATATTAAGGCGAATGATACGGTGAAAGTGACGGAACCCATGTCTAAGGGTGAGAGAGCTTACCGGGTGCAGAGCGAGATCAGAAGCCTGACGCCGGGTCAGACGATACAGGGTTCGGTGGTGAGCCGGGAAGGGACAGCGGTACAGATCGCTCTCAGACAGGATCTGCTGATCAGTGCGCGGATCGACCAAAGCATCAGTCTGGCATTGGGACAGAGTATGAGCTTCGAGGTGAAGGCAAATAACGGATCTATCCTGTCACTTACGCCTTTGTATGCCAATATGGCAAATGAGGCAACTGTTCTGCGGGCTTTAAATGCCGCGGGATTTCCGGATACCGCCAATAATGTGGAGATGGTGGCGATCATGATGAAGGAGGGCATGCCGATTGACCGGGAGTCCTTAGCGAACATCAGTAGACTTCTCATGGAATTTCCGAGACAGGATCCAGAGACGCTCATACAGATGACCAGACTCGGAGTGCCGATTACGGAGGCAAATATNGAGCAGTTCGAGCAATATCGAAGTATGAATCACCAATTGCTTGGCAGTAGTGAGGCGATCATGAGTGAACTGCCCGATGTATTTCAGGAATTAATGAGCGAAGGCAGGACACAGCAGGCATATGCTTTCTATGAGAATGTGTTGGATATCTTCACGGGTGAAGAGACGGAAGGGGTTGTCATTCAGAAGGGTGAAGGACAGGCAGCGTCGGCAGATCCGGCGGGCGGTTCTCAGGGTGCTGAAGGTGCGCAGGGAAACGAGGCGGCGCAGGTGAAAGACAGTGTCAGCGGAAGTATGAGCGAGACTGTTATCAATATGGTGGAGAACGAAGAGGCGGCAGGTGCCGATCCGGAACAGAACAGAACTGCAGTACTTACGCCGAGACAGTGGAATACGGTCGGGAATCTGCTTAAGGAACTGGATGTGCCGGAACACACTGTAGAGCAAATCAAAAACGGGGAACTGCCGCCTAAGGAGGTACTGTCTCTGATCCGGGAATTGATACCAAAAGGCGGCGGTGCAGGCGAGCTGCATGACCGCATGATGGAGAGACTGTTAGGAGGCAGAGAGTTCGAAAGTCTGTTGAGGGCACAGGTGGAGAGTCAGTGGACGATCAAGCCGGAAAATGTAGCCGATCCGCATAAGATGGAGCAGCTTTATGAGAGAATCCGGGAGCAGAGTACGCGGCTGCATGAGGCGCTGCAGGCGGCGGATAAGGCAGATATGCCGGTGGCTAAGAGTGTCCAGAATCTACAGAACAACGTAGATTTTATGAATCAGCTCAATCATATGTTTACTTATATTCAGTTGCCGCTCAAGATGGCGGGCACTCAGGCACACGGGGATCTTTTTGTCTACACGAATAAGAAGAATCTTGCGGCGAAGGATGGCAATGTCAGCGCGCTTTTGCATCTGGATATGCAGCATTTGGGTGCAGTGGATGTTTACGTTGCCATGCAGCAGAATCGTGTGAGTACGAATTTTACGTTGCAGGACGAGAGCGCGCTGGATCTTATTGAGCAGCATATCTCCTTGTTGGATGAAAGNCTNGCCNGAAGAGGATANGACCTGAAGGCNCAGTTTCAGATGAAAGAAGAGGACGANGANCAGGATGGCGGGATCATGCAGACGATCCTGAATCAAAGTAAAAATATTTCGGTGCTCAGCAGAACGTCCTTTGATATGAGAGCATAGCGTGAGATTCCGCAGAGCGGAATCATGGAGGTGANNGGCNGTGGCGAANGAAGAGAATAAGAAACCGAAACAGGCGATTGCCTTGGAATACGATCCTTCTGATGAGGCACCGCGTGTCATAGCATCCGGAAGAGGGGCGCTGGCGGAGCGTATCATAGAGAAAGCGAAAGAGGCCGATGTGCCGGTACACCGCGATGACAAGCTGGCGGATACACTGTCCCGTTTGGAGATCGGNGATATGATTCCGCCGGAGCTGTATGAGGTTGTGGCGGAGATACTTATCTTTGTAGATTCCATGGATAAGATCAAGGCGAAGCTGGCGAAGTAAAGTGAAAGCGGAGGATTTATGAAAGAGCACAGATGAATAATTTCGAAACGACAAAACAGATGAACAACAGAGAAAAAGGGGCACAGAAGGAAGAACAGGTCTGTGCCTATTTAATATCCGAAGGNGTCAGGATCACAGAGCGGAATTTTCGGTGCAGACAGGGGGAAATTGACATCATCGGGTATGACGGAGAGTATCTGGTTTTTTTNGAGGTAAANTACAGAAGCAGCNGNGGNNGGGGCAGTGCGGCTGAGGCGGTTGGTTCTGCTAAGCAGCGAAGGATATGCAGAGTGGCGGATTATTACCGTGTCATACATCACTACGCAGAGAGTACACCGATTCGGTTTGATGTGATAGCCATTGACGGGGACAGACTCTCGTGGATCAAGAACGCTTTCTATTATGTGACAAGATGATATGTCGGCAGCAGGAGTGAAGAATATGGAATTATACAGACATGACAGCAGGATGCAAATGAAACAGAATCGAAAAGACGGGGTGGAGTATCTTACATTTCCGCTTTTAGAGCAGACCGGTATGGTCAGGCATCTCTTTTCCACAAAAGTGGGAGGTGTCAGCAAGGGAATATACAGCACCATGAATCTCAGCTATACAAGAGGAGATGAGAAAGAGGCGGTGGACGAGAATTTCAGGCGGATCGCGCAGGTTCTTTCGTGTGAGGTGAGTGATATTGTCTGCTCGGATCAGACGCATACCGTAAATCTTATGGCTGTATCGGGAGCCGATGGCGGCAAGGGGATTTTGAAACCGCGGGATTATAAGGATATAGACGGACTATTAACAGATGAGCCCGGGGTTGTGCTGGCGACTTTTTATGCGGACTGCGTACCCTTATATTTTGTGGATACAAGAAGGCGGGCGATTGCATTGGCCCATTCTGGCTGGCGAGGTACGGTGGCGCGGATGGGCAGATGTGTGACAGAGAAAATGAGAGAGCTGTACGGGACTGATCCGGCCGATCTTGTTGCAGCCATCGGTCCATCCATCTGTCAGGCGTGTTATGAAGTCAGCGAGGATGTGGCGGAAGCCTTTATAGAGGAATTTCGCGGCGCGGGTCAGGCGGATGAGATATTGTATCATAAAGGCGGCGGCAAGTATCAGCTTGATTTGTGGCGTGCCAATGAGATCATTCTGCAGGAAGCGGGTATTATGGCGGAGAGGATTCAGGTGACGGATCTATGTACCTGTCACAATAGTGAATATTTATTTTCCCACAGGGCGAGCCATGGTATGAGAGGCAATCTGGGTGCGTTTCTGGGGCTTCTCCCATGAGTGCAATGGCAATAAATATAGGACGAAATGCGGAAAATATGACGTTGCAGACATCTTAAGAAAACTTTAAAGGATTTCCCATCTTTTTCTTTAGGTTTTCGTGATGTAATAAGACAAAGACATGAAGTTATACTAGGGCGGCAAAAGACGCACAAACGAGGGCGGAGGTGACAACATGGCGAATATTTTGGTGTGCGATGATGACAAGGAAATCGTGGATGCGATAGAGATCTATCTGCTTCAGGAGGGATATACGATCTTTAAAGCTTATGACGGAGAGCAGGCGATTAAGATACTTAAGGAGCAGCAGATTCATTTGTTATTGATCGATATCATGATGCCGAAGTTAGACGGTATCCATGCCACATTGAAAATCAGGGAGTATTCCAGTATCCCGATCATTATCCTGTCGGCGAAATCGGAAGATAATGATAAGATACTCGGTCTCAATATCGGAGCGGATGACTATGTGACGAAACCTTTTAATCCGTTGGAACTGGTTGCGAGGGTGAAGTCTAACTTAAGAAGATATACGACACTCGGTAATCTCAACACGGATAACAATGCTCTTTTCCAAGTAGGCGGGTTGTGTATCAACGATGATACCAAGGAAGTGATGGTGGACGGAGAGAATGTTAAGCTGACTCCGATTGAGTACAATATCCTTCTGCTGCTGGTGAAGAACTGCGGCAGGGTATTCTCGATCGACCAGATCTATGAAAGTATCTGGAACGAGGAAGCGATCGGGGCAGATAATACGGTGGCGGTACATATCAGACACATTCGCGAGAAGATTGAAATTAATCCGAAGGAACCGAGATANCTTAAGGTAGTGTGGGGAGTCGGCTATAANATTGAGAAGCAGTAGANCGGAGCGTATGAGCCGAGATCCTGTGCGGCGGCATGGGATATACTTAGTGGAATGGAGTAAAGATGGGAAAAGAGAAAAAAGAAAAAAAGAAAAAGGCACCCCAAAGGGCGAACCTTGCACTCAGAACAGTACTGCGGATCGTACAGCACCTATGCTTGGGGATCATGGTTCTTGCTATGATTGTGGTGGTGTGCAGCTCCACAATCATAGTGCAGGGGTTTAGGGGGATTTATCAGTTCAGTATATATGCGCAGGACAAGAACCGTGCATATGAGGAATCCGATATTTTTAACAGTATTTTCGGATATGCGGCGGCGGATATTATCCGTTGCGGAGTCGTCAGCAGTCAGCTTGAGACGGATGGTAAGTTTGACGGCGGAAGNGTGATAGATGTCACGGCATACAATTATCGTGACAATGGGTTGCCGGATCAATATGTGACGGCGGATTACAGGCTGGAAGATTTGTTGAAATGGGCGAACTACGGGTTTGAATGGTCAACTTCGGAGATGACAAGAGNGCAGGCGGAGAATTTTCTGGCTGACAAGACGCGGTTGACGCGTATGGATTCCAAGAGCAAATATTATAATACTTCGGATGCCAGTTATCTGAAATCTGATATAGACAGTTATACTTATGTGAATGACGTATCGGCAAATCGGTTGTGGGTGGAAACGGATGATTATGACGGTTTNGTAGATGGGTATCAATCACAAAACGGCGCGGTAAACACAACGGATATTATAGTGTCTGATTCGGAAAGCAAGTACGAAGTGCCGGATGAAGAGNGTGCAACGGGAAGCTACAGTATTATGGTCAATCGTTATAAGACGGTAGAAGGGAAGAATCTGGAAGAGTACGTTTCAGACTGGGATATCTACTATGATCTTTGTCATAATGTACAGAATGCCGCCAAAAGTTTGTCTTATAACTACAGAGAATATTTGGATTACAAAGAGTATTACGGACGTAATAACTCCAATGTANGTTATCTGATCATGAAGACTGTAGGNGACAAGACGCAGATATACAGTAATCTGGANGANGNNCAGGAGACGGAGAATATTATAGGTTATATGGACTTGGTCGGCGGTTCGGATGAAGAGCTTTTGNGTAATGTGGGCAAATATGTTTATTATAGTCCGGCGGATATGATTTATCAGACNAACACTACGATCGAGGAAGAGACGATTCGTAAGATACTGCAGGATTACGATTATGCTTATCCTGAGACGGTTAAGATTTGGATGAGTGTAGANACNGNTTATCCGGTNAGTGANGCNTTTAAACAAGGCGCGACAGGGNTATNANAATTATCTGCCNTATTTCGGGCANTGNATTGTGGCGGCTATTGCGGCATGTGTATTNTATCTGATCCTATTGTTTTACCTGACAACCGTGACGGGGCAGGATGTAGATGAAGAGGGAAAATCGTATATTCGTCTGCAATCCTTTGACAGAGTACCTACGGAAGCGGCGCTGTTGATTGCCGGAGGTGTCGCCGTTCTGGCAGTCTGGGTTNTGATNGTTGCGGCGGAATTAACAGACATAGANCCTACNGACATNGTGGAGATGGCNGNCAGACTNNANGAGGAGCANTGGNTCNTGGGGATNATAGCGGCNGGGGTGTTTGCGGTAGATGCTGNTGCNATGTTTTTCTTNTACAGTCTGGTCAGAAGAATCAAGGCGAGAACACTGTGGAAGAACAGTTACCTGCGCAGGCTCATGCATAAGACAAAGCAGTTTGTATGGACAATGTATGACAATGGACATATCATGGTCAGGACATGGGNTCCCTACGGCATATTCCTTATNTTCAATTTCCTAATGCTGCTATTGGCGTTTTCCGGCAGGGGATTAAGCAGNGGTATCGCTCTTCTTATCGCGGTGATAGCGGATATGCTTGTTGGAAATCTGCTGTATTGCAATGCTAAGGAACAGCAGGATATCGTCAAGGGAATAGAGACCATTGCGGGCGGGCAACTGGAACATCAGGTGAAGACGGATAATCTGCATGGGGATAATCTGACATTGGCACATTCCGTGAACAGTATCGGCAACGGGATCAAGGAAGCTGTGGAGATCAGCATGAAAGATGAGCGTATGAAAGCGGATCTGATCACCAACGTTTCACATGATATTAAGACACCGCTCACATCCATAATCAATTACGTGGACCTTATTAAACGGGAACAGGTGGATAATGAGAAGGTTCAGAATTATATCAGAGTACTTGATGAAAAGTCTCAGCGCCTGAAGCAATTGACGGATGATCTGGTAGAGGCGAGCAAGATCACATCGGGTAACATAAGCCTGCACTTTGAGAAGATCAATTTGACGGAACTGATGAATCAGACGATTGGGGAGTTTTCCGAGAAGTTTGAGGAGAAAAACTTAACAACAATCATGAACGTTAATGTGTCAA
This sequence comes from Lachnospiraceae bacterium, assembly GCA_014804605.1. Lineage (GTDB taxonomy): Bacteria > Bacillota > Clostridia > Lachnospirales > Lachnospiraceae > UBA3282. The sequence goes on from JAAUZM010000030.1 coordinate 13,572, forward strand.
ATGCTGTGATCGAGGCGGACAGCCGGAGAATCTGGAGGGTGATTGAAAATCTGTTTAATAATATCTTCAAGTATGCAATGGAGGGAACCCGAGTTTATCTGACGATATCCGGCATACCGCTTGATAAAGAGCATATTGAAGTATCAATCAAGAACATCTCAGCCACGCCGCTTAACTGTAATCCGGAGGAATTAACGGAGCGGTTTATAAGAGGAGATGAATCGAGAACGACAGAGGGAAGCGGTTTGGGATTGTCGATCGCGAAGAATCTGACGGAGGCACAGAGAGGCACCTTTGAAATTCAACTGGACGGGGATCTTTTTAAGGTAATACTGACATTCCCGTTAGCGGAGACGTAAACTTTAAATTATAGCAAATGAACTGTGCTTGATTGTGAGAGCTGCTTCGCAAACTCGAAATAAACTTAAGATTTTGTAAAAAGGATGGATATCCGCAAGTGATATCCATCCTTTTTCGTAAATTTCTAGAGATCCAGACTGCTCATCTCGCGGTTATTATATTTGGCGAGAATCTTGTGAATCTTATCGGTAGGTGTATAGATGTTGCCCATCGATGCATCATGATTCATGAAATCTATGATGGAAGCGATGAATTTGCTCATGTCTGCCTCCACATAGTATGTCTTGTCCTTTAACATGGGCGGCTGATAGCAGAGATTCGTGGTGACGATCCTGTCAAAGTAGCACTTTTCATATGCTTCGTCAAAGGTATCCAGACCGTTTGTAAAAAGTCCGAAAGTGCAACAGATAAAGACACGCTTAGCATTCATTTTCTTTAACTGTTTTGCGGTATCGATCATGCTGCCGCCGGAGGAGATCATATCGTCGATGATGATAGCGTCCTTGCCGTCTATGTTGTCACCTAAGAATTCATGCGCTACGATCGGGTTCCTGCCGTCAATGATGGTGGAGTAGTCCCGACGCTTATAGAACATGCCCGTGTCTACGCCGAGTACGTTCGCAAAATATACGGCGCGGTCAAGAGCGCCTTCATCCGGGCTGATCACGATAGTATGTTCTTTGTCGATAATAAGATCTTTCTCTGTGCGGAGCAGAGAACGTATGAACTGATAGGGCGGGGTAAAGTTATCAAAGCCCCTGTTCGGAACGGAATTCTGAACTCTGGGATCGTGTGCGTCGAATGTGATGAAATTGGACACTCCCATATCCATCAGTTCTTTGATCGCATAGGCGCAGTCTAATGATTCCCGGCCNTTTCTTTTGTGCTGTCTTCCNTCATAGAGAAAGGGCATGATTACACTGATTCTGTGTGCCTTACCGTTGATTGCAGCGATGATTCTCTTGAGATCCTGATAATGATCGTCAGGAGACATATGATTTACATAGCCATTCATTTTATATGTAATACTGTGGTTGCAGACATCCGTCAGAATGAAGATATCTTTGCCTCTGATAGAGGATGTAAGTACGCCNTTGGCTTCTCCNCTTCCGAATCGGGGACATTCTGCCTCCATAAGATAGTTTTCTTCCATATATCCGTGAAAAGCGGGGTCTTTCTTGAAACTGTTATCCAAGCTCTTGCGGAAATCCACCAGATGACTATTGACTTTAGCTGCCAAAGGAAGGGCGGCTTTGGTTGTAAGCAGTTTGACCGGAGCCACCGGCATGGCGTTTTTGAGTTCTTCTGTATTAGGCATGATACCCTCCTATACACTGCACTGATTGGTCATATACCGACATTTATTTTATAACATTATGCTAGTGACACGTCAAGGAAATTCTAGTAAAATAATATGAAGAGATTTTCTAAGGCATCTGAAGAACGCTGCCTAAGAAAATCTAAAGCTTCATATCGGAGAAATGCCCAAAGTACNGGCATTCTCCGCGTGGATTTGAATGTTTATGACGTATACAATCTGAGAGGTGAAGGAGAAGCGCAGTGAAAGAAATACAGCATGTCATCCGGAGTATAGAGAATGGTTCCATCGCGGAGGAACTGGGCATTGAGTCGGGGGATGTTCTGCTCGCCATCAATGGCAGTGCGATCGAAGANATNTTTGACTATCAGTATNTGACNCAGGATGAATATATAGAGATGCTGATCCGNAAGANGAACGGGGAAGANTGGCTTCTCGANATTGATAAAGATTATGATGANGATCCGGGTATTATTTTTGANAACGGATTGATGGACGAGTATCGATCCTGNCANAATAAATGTATTTTCTGNTTNATAGATCAGATGCCGAAGGGGATGAGAGAGACACTTTATTTCAAGGATGATGATTCCAGACTTTCCTTTCTGCAGGGNAATTANGTGACACTGACCAATATGTCGGATGAGGATATCGAGCGGGTGATCAGGTACCGTCTTTCTCCTATCAATATTTCNTTTCAGACNACGAACCCACAGCTGCGNTGTATGATGTTAAATAACCGATTNGCCGGACAGGCNCTTGAGAAAGTTCGGAAGCTGTACGATGCNGGNATTACCATGAACGGACAGATCGTNNTGTGTAAGGATATNAATGACGGGNCGGAGCTGGAACGAAGCATATCGGATCTNACCGCATACCTGCCGCATCTGGAGAGCGTTTCGGTGGTGCCGGTAGGGCTTTCTAAGTATCGNGACGGGCTGTATCCGTTAAAGCCTTTTGACAAAGAGGATGCCAAGCAGGTTATAAGCTGTATACACGGATGGCAGCAGAGATTATATCGGGAACACGGCACACATTTTATTCATGCATCCGATGAGTGGTATGTACTGGCGGAAGAAGAACTGCCCGCGGCGGAGAAATACGACGGCTATCCGCAGCTTGAAAATGGCGTAGGTATGCTCCGTCTGCTCTTGGATGAGTTTGAGGAGACGATGGCGCAGGTTGCNGGCGAGAAGTCAAAGTATNCNGGAGATGGCGGGGAACTGTCGTTAGTGACGGGGANGCTGGCATATCCCTTTATTCTATTTATGGCGGAGCAGATGATGGGATGTTTTCCGCAGTATCATATCCATGTCTATGCGATAACAAATGATTTTTTCGGAGAGCAGATTACCGTGTCCGGGCTTCTGACGGGACAGGATATGATCAGGCAGCTTCGGGGAAAGAAACTGGGCGACAGGATTCTGCTTCCGCAGAATGTGCTGCGCAGNGGAGAGGATTATTTTTTGGATGATGTTACGGTNCAAGACATGGAAAAGGCTTTACAAGTACAGGTAGATATTGTAAAATCAAGCGGGTATGAGTTTGTGCATACTGTGCTGGGCAAATAATAAAGCATAATAAGTGTATGAAGATACACTGTGTATCAGACTGTTGGTTATGGCAATGACGTGAAACGGAGCAGACATATGAGTAAGAAGAGGAAGCCGATCGTGGCGGTGGTGGGCAGACCGAATGTGGGCAAATCCACACTGTTCAATGCATTGGCCGGTGAGAATATATCGATCGTTAAAGATACACCGGGTATTACAAGGGACCGCATTTATGCGGATGTCTCATGGCTGGATATGAATTTTACGTTGATCGATACGGGCGGTATCGAGCCGGATAGTAAGGATATCATTCTCTCACAGATGAGGGAACAGGCGCAGATCGCTATTGATACGGCGGATGTGATCATTTTTATGGTGGATGTGAAGCAGGGGCTGGTGGATGCGGACTCCAAAGTGGCGGATATGCTTAGGCGGTCGCAGAAACCGGTTATTCTGGCAGTGAATAAAGTAGATGATTTCAACAAATACATGGCGGATGTATANGAGTTTTATAATNTGGGAATCGGAGANCCNTATCCGATCTCTTCCGTCAACAAACTGGGNTTCGGCGAGCTGCTGGATGAGGCGGCTTCTTATTTCGANCGGGAAGCNGCNGCGGAGGAAGAGGACGAACGTGTCAAGATTGCCATCGTAGGGAAACCGAATGTTGGGAAATCCTCGATTATCAATCGGCTGATCGGTGAAAACCGCGTGATCGTATCCGATATTGCGGGTACCACACGAGATGCCATTGATACAGAGATCACTCATAACGGCAGGGAGTATGTCTTTATCGATACGGCAGGGCTTCGCAGAAAGAATAAGATCAAGGAGGAGCTGGAGCGGTATATGATCATCCGCACTGTTGCGGCGGTGGAACGCGCCGATATCGTTGTGCTTGTGATCGATGCCACTGAGGGTGTGACGGAGCAGGATGCCAAGATCGCCGGAATAGCGCATGATCGTGGCAAGGCGACGATTATTGCGGTGAATAAGTGGGATGCCATCGAGAAGGACAATAAGACTGTAAATGAGTTTACGCAGAAANTAAGACAAGTACTTTCTTTCATGCCTTATGCGGAGATCATGTTTATATCAGCGGTGACGGGACAACGGCTGCCGAAGCTGTATGATATGATTGACGTNGTAAANGANAATCATTCCATGCGNGTNGCGACGGGAGTGCTCAATGAGATNATGGCGGANGCGGTAGCNTTGCAGCAGCCNCCNTCNGATAAGGGNAANCGNCTGCGCCTGTACTATATNACACAGGCGGCGGTGAAACCACCCACATTCGTGATCTTTGTCAATGATAAGGAACTTATGCATTTCTCTTATACGCGATATTTGGAGAATCAGATCAGGGAAACTTTCGGATTCAGAGGAACGCCGTTTAAGTTTATTATAAGAGAGAGAAAGGAAAACAAGTAAAAGTGGAACGGATAATTTGTTTGGCGATCGGATATGTGTTCGGACTGTTTCAGACGGCATATATCTACGGAAAACTGCACGGAATTGATATCAGAGACTACGGAAGCGGCAATGCGGGTACGACCAACACCATGCGGGTGCTGGGGACGAAGGCTGGATTACTGGTACTTCTCTGTGACATTGTGAAGTGTATTTTGGCGGTGGTAGTGACAGATCTGATTTTTGGAGAGTCGCATCCGGATATGCTGTATCTGCTCAAAATCTATGCGGCTACGGGNGCGATTTTAGGACATAACTTCCCGTTTTATCTGCACTTTAAGGGCGGTAAGGGAATTGCGGCCACGGCGGGTATGATTCTCTCATTTCATCCNTACCTGATTCCGATGGGAGTGATACTGTTCTTCGGAGCATTTTTCACGACGCATTATGTATCGTTGGGATCGCTGTTAGTNTATGCGGGATTCTTTATTGAACTGATCGTGCTGGGGCAGATGGATATCTTTGGAATGCCGCAGAATCTGCTGATTGAGATGTACATCATTGCAGGTGTGCTCACGGTCATGGCATATTATAAGCATAAAGACAATATCAAGAGNCTGCTTAGCGGAACGGAGCGNAAGACNTATCTGACNCATAAGAATAAAGATGGGCAGGGCACACAGAATGATGCCGGGAAAGCGGATNAACCTGAACAGGAATCATAGTAATTGTTGNCNTGCAAAGAAAATCGGGAGGAAAAACAAATGGCTGATATCAGCATCATCGGCGCNGGAAGCTGGGGAACTGCATTGGCGCTTCTTCTACATAAGAATGGACATCATGTGACGGTATGGTCGATCGTGGAAGCGGAGATCAAGATGCTTCAGACCGAACATGAGCANAAAGATAAGCTGCCGGGAGTAAAACTGCCNGANGATATGGAGTTTACTACCGATCTTGAGGCGGCCGTNACGGGCAGGGATGTATTGGTGCTGGCAGTACCGTCTCCCTATACGAGAAGTACGTCGCACAATATGCAGCCTTATGTGAAGGAAGGGCAGCTTATNGTGAATGTGGCGAAGGGTGTCGAAGAGAATACGCTGCTTACTTTATCACAGATTATCGAGGAGGAAATTCCGCAAGCGGAAGTGGCTGTTTTGTCGGGACCGTCCCATGCGGAAGAAGTGGGGCGCGGCATACCGACAACCATTGTGGTTGGTGCTAAGAAGAAGGCAACGGCTGAGTATTTACAGAACATATTCATGAGCGAGGTGTTTCGTGTCTATATCAGTCCCGATGTGCTGGGAATAGANCTGGGGGCAGCGCTCAAGAATGTGGTGGCGCTGGCGGCGGGTATCGCTGACGGNTTAGGATATGGTGATAACACCAAGGCGGCATTGATTACCAGAGGTATTACGGAGATTGCCAGACTAGGCGTAGCCATGGGCGGCAGGTTNGAGACTTTCTGNGGGCTGACCGGTATNGGAGATCTNATCGTCACCTGTGCTTCCATGCACTCCCGTAACAGACGGGCCGGCATGCTGATNGGACAGGGCTACACGGCNNGNCAGGCGATGGATGAGGTTAAGATGGTAGTNGAGGGAGTCTATTCCGCTAAGGCAGCCATGGGTCTTGCGAAGAAATACGGNGTACAGCTTCCCATTATCGAACAGGTAAATTCAGTGCTTTTTGACGGACAGCTGGCGGATGAGGCGGTTAAAAATCTGATGTTACGTGATAAGAAGATAGAGAATCCGATTATTCCGTGGGACGANGAANCAGTTGANTAATTTGNATNAAAAAACAGAAGAAGGCAAAGCNCCNTATCTTCTGTTTTTTTATGGAANTTTCTAATNCCCGATCATACTACAGATTTCCGTAGTGGTTTTTACTTTGTTCATGGAATAGATATGAATTCCGTCTACCCCGTGTTCCTGCAGATCACGGATCTGGCGCACCGCATAATCGATGCCGGCCTTGCGCATGTCTTCCTTGTCGTCACCGTATGTGGCAATGATATCTGCCAATTCCTTTGGAACCGACGAGCCGGATAGGGATACGGTGGTGCCGATCTGTTTTGCTGTAGTGATCGGCATAATACCCGCATGAATCGGTATGTTAATGTTAAGCGCGCGGGCTTTATCCAGGAAACGATAGAAGTACTGATTATCAAAAAACATTTGAGAGATCAAGGAACTGACACCGGCGTCAACCTTTTCCTTCAAGTGTCGTAAATCTTCCTCAAAGCTGGGTGCCTCGAAATGCTTTTCCGGATAGCATGCTCCCAATATGTCCAGAGTGGTATGCTCTTTCAGATAGCGTATGAGATCGATGGCATAATAAAATTCCCGGCTATTAAACTGTTCGTCGGTCATGGTCTGCGGTCTGTCCCCACGAAGAGCCAGCACATGGCTGACACCCGCCGCTTTCAGAGCAGCACAGTTTTGTTCTAGATCCTCTTTGGTAAATCCTACACAGGTAATGTGTGCGATAGCGTCTATATGAAGCTCTTTTTGGATAAAAGAGGTGATCTCTATTGTCTTACCAGCTCTGGAACCGCCGGCTCCGTAGGTACAGCTTATGAAATCCGGGTTCAGTTTACCAAGATCTCTCAGAATCTGATATACGTTCTCGAATTCTTCGTCTTTCTTCGGGGGAAATATTTCGAAAGACAGCTGCGATTTCTTAAGAGTAGAATTATTCTGTGTCATATTATATTCCTTTCTTTCGGATACCTAATAAATTCTTGCTTTTACACTTGAAATATCGTAACATAAATTTATATGATAAGCAAGAAATGTTAACGGATAAAATACAAATCATCCGGCGGAAAGGACCAGAAATATGAGTGTGCAGAATAATTTTAACAGTACCACGGATTATGTGGCATCGCAGCAATTACTGGCGAGCGTCAATGTGGCGATTGCGCTTCAGAAACCGCTGCTTGTAAAGGGAGAGCCCGGGACGGGCAAGACTATGTTGGCGCAGGCGGTGGCGGATTCTCTCGGGAAGAAGCTGATTATATGGAATATCAAGTCCACCACTAAGGCACAGGACGGTTTATATATGTATGATACGATCCAACGGTTGTACGACGGACAGTTCGGGGAGGAGGGCGTTGACGATATCGCCCACTATATTAAACTGGGGAAATTAGGTGAGGCTTTTGATTCGGACGAGCAGGTGATTCTTCTGATTGACGAGATCGATAAGGCGGATCTGGAATTTCCCAATGACCTGTTGTGGGAGTTGGATCAGATGGAATTCTATATTCATGAGACGAAGCGGACCGTTAAGGCAAAGCACAGACCGATTGTCATCATTACGTCAAATGCGGAGAAGGAACTGCCGGATGCTTTTCTTAGAAGATGCATTTTTCACTATATTGATTTTCCGGATCAAACGTTGATGGAAGAGATCGTCAGGACACATTATCCCGATGTGGAGGATAAACTGTTACACGATGCAATGGAGGTTTTCTACTGGATCCGTTCCATGAAGGATATTCGCAAGAAGCCCAGCACTTCGGAACTGATCGACTGGATCAATGCACTGCAGATCGGCGGGATTCCTACGGACAGACTACGGCAGGAGCTTCCTTTTATCGGCGTAGTGGTCAAGAAAGACGAAGATTTAGAGACGGTTAAGAATAAAAAGGATTTCTGATGTGACGGAAACGATACATGCGGATCATAGGTGACTATGGGCTGTATGGGTTATGGGGGTTCTATGTTCAGTAAGTTTTTCTACACTTTGAAGGATAAAGGGCTGGAAGTTTCATTAAGCGAGTGGCTTACCCTGCAGGATGCCCTTCAACAGGGATTGTGCAACAGCAGCCTGACGGAATTTTATTATGTGTCGCGGATGATACTGGTCAAGTCAGAGACGGAGTACGATAAGTTTGACATGGCTTTTGATGAAGTATTTAAGGGAATTCAGTCGGAAAACGAGATAAGCAAGAATATGATGCGCTGGCTGGACAAACCGGAGATGCAGGAAGTTTTCGAGGAGATGCGCCATGAGATGAATCAGGAAGTAGTCACGATGGATCAGGAAGACATCGAGAATAAATTCAAGGACAGGTTGCGGGATCAGAACGAGGAGCACAATGGAGGCAGCTACTGGATCGGTACTATGGGTAAGACGGCCTTCGGAAATATGGGCGGAAACATGGGAGGCATCAGAGTAGGAGGTACCACGGGCTATCAATCCGCATTTCAGGTGGTTGGCGCAAGGAAATACAGAGATTTCCGCAATGACAAGGTTCTGGATAACAGACAGTTTCAGATGGCGCTCAGAAAACTGCGGCAGTTCTCTGCAAAACTGGATATTCCGAGGACAGAGCTTGATATAAACGGGACGGTGGATGCCACCTGCAATAATGGCGGCTGTCTGCAGATCGTGATGGAGAAGCCGCGCAAGAATGCAGTGAAACTGCTGCTTCTTATGGATTCCGGCGGCACCATGATTCCATATACGACACTCTTGAACGAGCTGTTTCATTCCGTGTATAAATCGAATCACTATAAGGATGTCAAGACTTATTTTTTCCATAACTGCATATATTCCAATCTGTACAATACGCCGGAGTGTGAGAATGGAGATTGGATCGAGACAGAGTGGATGTTTCGCAATCTGGACAGTGATTACAAAGTCATTATCGTGGGGGATGCGGCGATGGCTCCGGAGGAGTTGTATTCTACGACGGGTAATTACCGAGGACCTAACGGCGGTTTGTCCGGCATGGAGTGGCTGATGCTGATGAAAAGGCATTACAAGAAAATCGTATGGCTCAATCCGAAAATGGCGCCGGGACATGCGCCGTGGCGTGAAGCGGAGACGGCGATCAAGGGACTGTTTCCGATGTATAAGCTGACGGTGGACGGTCTGAATCAGGCGATGGTTAAACTTATGACAAACCATTGATGCGGACTGTCAAAATATAATGAATATGAGGTGAAGAGATGTATCGGGTAATGATTGTAGACGATAATATGGCCAATCTGATTATGGCAAGGAAAACTTTGGAGGAGGAATATGAGGTGATCCCGGTGTCTTCGGGAATCTCCGCGCTGGAGTGTCTTAACGATATGCCGGAACTTCCGGATCTTGTGCTTTTGGACGTGGACATGCCTAATGTAAACGGTTTTCAGGTTATTTCGGAGATGAAGAATGTTCCGAAACTGGTGAATATTCCGATCATCTTTCTGACAGCGCAGGATGATGATACCACCGAGCTGGAAAGCTATAATCTGGGAGCCATGGATTATATCAGGAAGCCTTATACGGCGAATCTTTTAAAGAAGCGAGTGGATATCCAGATCCAGCTTCTCACACAGCGGCGGAAGCTGGCGGAGATGAATAAATCTCTGAATAACCTTGTACAGGAAAAGAATAAAAAGAATCTGGAACTGCAGTATTCCATTGTCGCAATGTTCGTGGATCTGTTGACAAAGAGAGACGGCTTCGGCGGTGACCATGCGAGACGGGTGGAGAGATATATGGATATACTGGTCAGTGCCATGGTGCGCAGCGGTAAATATGGATTGACTGCGGATGACGGCACGACCATATGTGTGGCGGCACAGATTCATGATATCGGTAAACTGTGTATTGCCGATCAGTATTTGAATAACACAAGAACCGGTAATGAGAGTGAGTTTGAGCGCGAGGCGGTTAAGACGCATACGACGTTGGGAGCGGATATGCTCTCTAAGGTTACGCAGCTTAGTGCAGGTGAGAATAATTTCATGAATTATGCATTTAATATGTGCCGCAGCCACCATGAAAGGTGGGATGGCAAAGGCTACCCGGACAGGCTGGATGGAGAGAATATTCCGGTTGAAGCGAGGGCGCTTGCGATCGTGAATACATACGATAACCTGCGTAATATCACGCCTGGGGGCAAAGTTCTCAGCCATCAGGAGGCGATTATGAAGATTAAGTTCATGAAATTTACGAGTTTGGATCCTGCACTTGTGGACCTCTTTCTTTCCGTGGAGAGTGAGATTAAAAGTGTGGCAGGATAAACTGAAAAAAAGGGGTTCGGTATGACAGCAAAGCAACGGTTGGAGAAATATATTGATATAGAATTGCCGGCGGAGGAGCTGCTATTTCATGTGGCCATGTTGTTGAGCCTGTTAGAGTGTTCGGTTATGGTGTTTTTTACATTGCTCCTTCGTCTGGATATTCGCGTACCGCTTCTGATGACGGTGGGCATTGCCATTACTGTTGCAGCAATTTATATGGAGAGCAGGATAAGTCGGATCAGGCAGATCTCCATGGGATATCTTTGTGCGATGCACTTTATCATTGTGCCTATGGCATCGTTCTATGTGCCGTACGCAGCCTATGATTTTCCGGTTTATTTTCTTACCGGAATTACATTTACGGCGATTCTTTTAAAAAAGAGATGTGCGGCGGTCTTTATTGTAATCAATACGGTCATTGATCTTGGTTGTATCAATCAAATGATTCGGACAGTATCAGAATCTGAAATAATATGGAGTGAGCATGCACCTTACAGGATGGTTCTGCTGATCAGGATCATTGCGGCGCTGTTTTTGACAGGCACGGTGTGCGGTGTGCTGATTGCTTACCGTAACAGATTGCTGCGCAGAGAGGTTGGCAGAAGCACTGAGATGGAACAGCAGGCGGAACAGTTGAGTTATGCGAAAAACATGTTCTTAGTCAATGTATCCCATGAGATCAGAACACCCCTCAATGCCATATTAGGAATCACGGAGCTTTTGCTTGATCTGGATGTGGAGGACGGTGTGAAAGCGAATGCTTTTCATATGGCCAACTCGAGCAAGGCTCTTTTGTCAATTACCAATGAACTGATGGACTTTTCCAAGCTGGATGACAGTGACCTGTCCGTTGCGGACAGACCTTATTATGTAGGGGATATTTGTGACGAATTAATCAATGTGATTTCCGTGCGGTTTGCGGATCGTAAGATAGAATTCTATGTGAATATTGATCCGGATATTCCGGCTCAGCTATGTGGAGATGTAACGATCGTTCGACAGGTACTGTTATGTATCGTGCTCGGCATCATGAAGTCGATAGACAGCGGAGAAGTGTATTTGAATATCCGAAAGGAAGAGTCGACAGAGCAGATGATCCGTCTGCAAGTTGAAGTATGTGCGGAAGGATCATTTCAATATTTTTACAGAGACTGGCTGTATCGTGAACAGGCACAGGATCCGGACTGCGATGAGGAGATTATGCCGCTTCCGAATCGTCTCATAGAACTCATGGGCGGAGAGCTTCACATGGAGGAAGAACCGACAAGGAGAACATATTCTTTTGATATCCGGCAGGGATACCGGATCAAGACGCCTCTGGTGGAGAGACCTTTGGCGGGGAAACCATGCGTTCTGTTCTATGAGAATACGGTACAGCAGGGGAATATGCTTGCCGGAGCGCTGCGTGCCATAGATGTTGATTTTTATCGGGCATCTGACGATGAGAGCTTCTTAAGAGAGTGTGCGGAACAAAACTACACACATATCATGATTGCCGAGGAAAGGTATGGCGGTATCAAGGGCAGGCTTGCAAGGTTACTTAACCCACAGTCGCTTATTCTGATCGGTTCTAACGTGTTGGCTTATGAGGATACCCTGATCAGGATAACATTTGACAGACCGGTTACTTGTCTGAATCTGGATGCGCTTCTTACCGGCAGACAAAACATTACAATACGCCATATTGGATACAGAGGCGGTTTTATCTGTCCGGAGGCGCGTGTTATGGTAGTGGATGACAACATTGTCAATCTGGAAGTGGCCACAAGCCTTTTAAACCGTTATAAGGCACAGGTGTCGGTAGCAGTAAGCGGAAGGGAATGTCTGAAGATGTTGCAGCAGGAACCGGTGGACTTCATCTTCTTAGATTATATGATGCCGGAGATGGATGGTATTGATACATTAAAGAATATCAGGGCGTTGAAGGAGCCTCGCTTGGATCATGTGCCCATTGTTGCGCTCACGGCCAATGCAGTCAGCGGTGCCAGAGAGATGTTTTTGGAAGCAGGATTTGATGAGTATATCTCTAAGCCGATTGAGCGGGATAAATTTGAGAAGATACTGCAATCGTATCTGCCGGAGGAGAAGATTATTTATACACATGATAAAGCGGAAAAAGCACAGTAGATCGACAGAAGTTCGGGACGGGAAGAAATATGAATTGTAAATTTAACCGGATCATCGGTGAAAAAATATCGGGCATGGGACTGGTGGAGTTTAATTTAAACTTGTTTCTTGCTATGGTTGTTATAGAAAGTATCATCATACTGCCGATTGTATTATTATTCAGTAATCTGGACAGAATGGCGGCACCCATACTTTTGATCATCTTGGGCTGCGGTCTTCTTTTGATATGGAATTTACGATACAGAAAACATAATCTGACAGCGATACTTACGTTGGTAATACTGGATGGTATTGCGATTCCGATGATTCTGAGGATCAGCAGCGGGGCATATTGCATAGCAATTATGTGGTTTGTGGCGAGCATGATTATCATCTATTCTGTTTTTGAAAGTTTTATGTTTCTGCCGGTTCTGGCGCTGTTTATATTTGAGTATTGTTATTTGTACAGTGACGTGTTTTTTTCCAAGGGAAATGACGTATATCATATTGGTGAGAACTTCCACTTTTCGGATTTGGCAATCAGCTTTGTCGGGACTGCGTTTTTCATTATTATGTTGATTTATATTCAGGAGAAATTTTATCTGTATCAGCAATGGAAGATCAAGCGCAGCAGCCGTAAGATAGAGCGCGCAGGCGCCGCCAAAAGACAGTTTCTGAAAAACATGTCCTACGAGATAAGAACACCCATGAATTCGATTATCAATCTGTCCGAGATCATGCTAAAAGGGGAGCAGGATGATGAGACGAGGAGTAGTATCAACACGATCAGAAGTGCGGCATATGATTTGTTGGCCATTATTGACGATGTACTTACATATGCAAGAATCGATGCCGGGGATATGCACCTGATTAAGAGTTCTTACAGTTTTGAGAAACTGATCAAGGGAATTATACGGACGATCTCAGAGGAATTGCAGAAAAAGAAGTTAAATCTGGACATGAAGATAGACGGAAATATTCCGAAGGAGCTTTTGGGTGACAGTGTCACGATCCGTCAGATCTTTCTGTATCTGCTCTTTATCTCCATTGATTTTACAGCGAGTGGAAGAATTGTTCTGGAGGTCAGATGTGAGAAGGATACAGAGTCGGGAATTGCGACTTTCTATTGTATGGTCGCGGATACCGGAAAGGGATTGTCGCAGATAGACATACAGTCGCTTTTCGGCATGTATGAAACTTATGACTCCAGGCAGTCCAGCAATCTGAAAGGAGTCGGACTCAAGTTTACCATCTGTAAGGAACTGCTTGCCATGATGCAGGGCGATATTAAAGTAGAAAGTATTGAGGGGATCGGATTATCCACCACATTCACTTTCAGGCAGGAGATCGTCGATGCATCGCCCATGATTCGTTTGGAAAATGAGAAGAAACCCAGCGTGTTGATTTATGCGGATAATGATATCAGCATTGCAAAGTGGCAGGATATCATGGAGACATTCGGAGTCAGACCTGTATACAGCCGCAATTATTATGGGTTCAATCATGCCATTCAGGAGAAACATTTCGATTTTATTTTTGTTCCGGATACAGTGTATGAGAATCTGTCCAATATTATTTCACTGTATCGGTGTCAGGAGTATACGTATGTGACTTCGGGATATGATGCGGTTTACGGTGATTATGATAAGTGTCGGCTTATATACCGGCCGTTTTCGTGTATTACGGTCTCTATGGTATTGAATAACAGATGGAACAAGGAAGATTATAAGAAGAGTGCTCTGGAGGAGACCTTTACGGCAAGGAACGCCAGAGTACTTGTTGTGGATGATAATGCGGTAAATCTGAAAGTAGCGGCAGGTATATTCAGTAAATATGGCATTGATATTGCAGTAGCTACCAGTGGACAGGACGGCATCAGGAAATTGGAGAACGAAAAGTATGATCTGGTTCTGATGGATATGATTATGCCGGATCTGGGCGGGGATGAAGTACTCAGGCAGATCCGGGCTAAAGAAGATCATTATTACAAGGAACTGCCTTTTGTTGCGCTGACTGCGCAGAACGGTGCGAATGTCAGGGAGGAGATGCTGGAACTCGGATTTCAGGAATATCTTGCCAAGCCGGTCAAGAGAAGATATCTTGAAAAATGTCTGCTGGAATTTTTACCGGAAAGGCTCATCGAACATGTCAAGGCAACGGACGACCGGGATGGACAAGGTAAAAGCAAGGCTGTATCAAAGACCGAGGAAAAGAAAACGGAGAGTGGGCTGAACAAAGATAAAGGTCTTTTAAATATCGGTTTTAATCAGGAAGCGTACGCGGCAATTCTGAATACCTATTATACGGAAGGGCTGAAATATCTGGAGATTCTGCCGAATCTGCTGGAAGTTGGAGATATTCAGCTTTTTACCACAGACGTGCACGGGATCAAAAGCTCCAGTGCCGCCATCGGCGCCATGGAAGTGTCCGCGCTTTTTAAAGAGCTGGAGTTTGCGGGTAAAGCGGGTGATACCGATACGATCAACAGGCAGTTTGACTCTTATCTGGAAAAATTCAGAGAGATACTCGGTGAGGTGAAAGAATATCTGATCAGTACCGGAAGCTTCAATGAGGCGGAGACAGAGCAGAATACCGAGGAGAAGGAAGCGGAAGAATTGACGGTACAGATATTGCAGAATCTCAAGACCGAATTGGACAAAATGAATCTGAAGGTGACGGACAAGCTTGTGCCGGAGATGGCTTCCAGAAATTTCGGGGCAGATGTTAATGCACGAATGAGGAAATTGAAAGAGGCATATGATATGTTTGATTTCCATCAGGTTAAGGTGATTTTGAATGAGATGATGCGAGGTGTCCGCACAGATGAAAATTAATATCTACGGAGCTGTTACTTTTTAAACATTCTCCAAAGAGGACGCCTAAACAGATAGAAGAATTCCCCGTCGGCTCGCTTTCGCTCCTTTCACAGCGCAACAGACACTAAGCTCGAAAGTTGCGTTGCAACTTTAAACCTCGCTAAGTGCTGGCGCTGTTCTAGGGCCTCCTTGGGAATTCTTCTATCTGTTTAGGCTGGTTATTGGCGTGGACGAAAAGTAATATGAATCAGTATGTTACAGTAAAAGTTAAGAATTAATAGTTGACAAAGTCAGGTGATTCGTTTAAATTATATCTAATAACAAATAATAAAATACAGGCGATGATGAGAACAAGTAGTAGATTATGGAACGTACAGAAAGCAGCCGGTTGATGAGAGGCGCACGGGAAGTTTTTTATGAATACATCTTGGAGCTTCACGGCAGAATGGCGGGTCCTAGTAGGTCGTGACGGGGAATGCACGTTATAGCAGGAGAGTATCAGGAAGAGATGATTTGTATAAGAATATATCTTGGAATCGTACTCGTTGAGGCCGGCAATGTGAGTTGTCTGTGAAGATAGGTGGTACCACGAGAGTAACCTCGTCCTATGTGTTTATATACACAGGACGAGGTTTTTTGCGCGTATAAGCAGAGCCGGAAGCTATGTGAGACAGGCGTTATGCTTGCATATAAGCATGTCTCACAGGGCTTACGGCGAGCAACGCGAACTCGGAATGCGGAGCATTTCGAGTCTGCTTATTCTGGAATTAAGAAAAAATGGAAAGGAATGGGAACAATGGGAATTTATGAGGAACTTCAGGCAAGAGGATTACTTGCACAACTTACGGATGCTGATGAGATCAGGAATCTGATCAACAGTGGTAAAGCGGTTTTTTATATCGGTTTTGATCCGACGGCGGACAGTCTGCATGTAGGGCATTTCATGGCGCTATGCCTCATGAAGCGCTTGCAGGAGGCGGGAAATAAGCCCATCGCCCTGATCGGGGGCGGCACGGCGATGATCGGAGATCCTTCCGGCAGAAGTGATATGAGAACTATGATGACGAAGGAGACGATCGATCACAACTGCGAATGCTTCAAGAAACAGATGAGCAGATTTATCGACTTCTCGGATGGCAAGGCGCTGATGGTCAACAATGCCGATTGGCTGTTAAATTTAAATTATGTGGAGTTTATCCGAGATATCGGAGCTTGTTTCAGTGTCAATAGTATGCTTAGGGCGGAGTGCTATAAACAGAGAATGGAGAAAGGATTGAGTTTCCTTGAGTTCAACTATATGATCATGCAGAGTTATGATTTCATGGAACTGTATGAGAGATATGGGTGTAACATGCAGTTTGGCGGTGACGACCAGTGGAGCAACATGCTGGGCGGTACGGATCTGATTCGTCGGAAGCTTGGCAAGGATGCGTATGCCATGACGATCACGCTGCTTTTGAACTCCGAGGGTAAGAAGATGGGAAAGACCCAGAAAGGTGCGGTATGGCTTGATCCGAATAAGACGACACCTTTTGAGTTCTATCAGTACTGGCGGAACGTAGCGGATGCGGATGTGCTGAAATGTCTGCGTATGCTGACGTTCCTGCCGTTAGAGCAGATTGATGAGATGGATCAATGGGAAGGAAGCCAGCTGAATAAAGCGAAAGAAATACTGGCTTATGAACTAACGAAACTTGTTCATGGAGAAGAAGAGGCGAAGAAAGCGGAAGAAGCGTCGAAGGCGCTTTTTGCCGGAGGCGGCAGCTCGGAAAATATGCCAACGGTAGCACTTACGGACGATAAACTCATAGATGGAAATATCGATATTTTAGGAATTCTTGTGGCAGCGGGTATGGCAGCATCCCGGTCCGAGGCACGCCGTGCCGTGGAGCAGGGCGGAGTTTCCGTAAAGGGAGAAAAAGTGGGGGATATTAAGATGTCTTACACGAAAGAGATGATTGCAGCCGAAGAATTTATTGTAAAAAAAGGAAAAAAGAGTTTCAAGAAAATTGTTGTAAAATAGAAAAAGAAAGGAAGAGACGAGATGGAAAGGAAGGCAAAAGAGAGGACCCTTATGTCCTACGCACCGGATATCAAGGTGGTAGACTGTACATTACGAGATGGAGGATTGGTTAATGATTTCTTCTTCAATGATGAATTTGTGAAAGACTTATACCAAGCGAATATCAAAGCAGGTGTGGATTATATGGAGTTTGGATATAAGGCATCCAAGGAGTTGTTCGATGTGAACAAGTTTGGAAAATGGAAATTCTGTGATGACAAGGATATCCGGGCTGTAGTGGGAGACAACAAAACAGACATGAAGATCGCGATCATGGCGGATGTGGGACGGTGTGATTTCAAAAAGGATATTCTGAACAAGAAGGACAGTCCGGTAGATCTGGTGCGGGTTGCTACCTACATTAATACGATTCCTGCAGCGATTGAGATGATCGAAGACTGTACGAAGAAAGGATATGAGACGACCGTTAATATTATGGCGATATCCAAATCCAATGACGTGGATATCGACGCGGCTTTGGAACTTCTCTGCCAGAGCAGCGTAGGAACGATATACTTGGTGGACAGTTACGGATCTCTCTACCCGGAGCAGGTCAGAAGGCTGGCTGATAAATATCTGGATGTGGCGGACAAATATGGGAAAAAGGTCGGTATTCATGCTCACAACAATCAGCAGCTGGCGTTTGCCAATACTACGGAGGCAATTATTAAGGGAGTCAGTTATCTGGACGCTACGGTGAGCGGTCTCGGACGTGGGTGCGGGAATTGTCCCAGCGAACTTCTTCTGGGATTTTTAAAAAATCCGAAATACAGGATCAATTCGATACTGAAATTTGTAGAAAAACATATCGTTCCGCTTAGAGAGTCCGGTGTGGTGTGGGGGTATGATGTGCCGTACCTTCTGACAGGTATATTAAATCAGCACCCGAAGACAGCGATTCAGTTTATGAAGGAGAAGCGGCAGGATTATAACGATTTCTATCTGGAGCTGTTGGATAATTTCTAAAGGACCAGAGTATTCTTTCCGGAACATCGCGAATGTTTCGGGGAGGAAAGATCTATAGGCTTCCAAACGGAGGAGAATGCTATGAAGAAGCTGGGAGATTGGGACGATGAATTTATAGATTTGGATGACGAATCAGATGAGGCGTATGATGATTATGAAGAGGATGACGAAGATGGGTATATGCAGCTCCCGGACAGGAATATCGTGATCCCTGTGGTTGCAGTGGCGCTTCTGATTATTGTAATTATTGTTGGTATCGTGGCGGCGGTTATACTATCTTCCGGAAATAAAGAAAAACCTGTTGCAAGGATCGATCAACTGTCCGAAGAGACGGTGCCGGAACAGGAGACGGAGTTGTCACAGCCGGAGGAGAGCCTTAAGTCTGAGGAGAATATTATAGAAGCTGATATTCAGCCGGAACAGGAAAATTCGGAAGAAAATGTGACAGAGGATACGGAATCCGAAGATCCGCAGGGGGCTTCCATGAGCGCCGAACAAGGGATGGAAGTGGATGTGACGACGCTGCTGTCTTCTGGCAGCGTGGCCGAGACGAATCAGGTAACCATCGGAATTGATGTGGCTAGATATCAGGGGACTATAGACTGGGCGCAGGCGGCGGCTTCGGGAATTGATTTTGCCATGGTACGGGTAGGATACCGCGCAGATGGCACGAGAGAGATCTGTGCAGACACGAACGCAAAGTATAATATGCAGGAAGCGCAGAAGAATGGAATCAAACTGGGCGCGTATTTCTTCTCCACGGCGGTTACTGTGGAGGAGGCTGTGGAGGAGGCCGATTGGGTAGCGGATTATATTGCCGGGTATCAGATTACTTATCCGGTGGCATATGACTGCGAAGGATTTGAACGGCCAGACAGCGCACAGTATGGCCTGACAAATGCACAGCGTACCGATATTGCAATTGCTTTTTTGCAGGAAATATATAACAGGGGTTATACACCGATGTTCTATGCATCCATGGGAGAGCTTTCCGGCAGTGCGAAATGGGATACGGAGAGGATAGAGGGCAGCTATCGAATATGGGTATCACAGTATCCGTCTGCGCCTTATCCGGAGACGGAGAAGTCATCCTACGGCGGTGTTCATGCCATGTGGCAGTATACGAATCGTGGTACGGTTGCCGGAATTTCCAGACCGGTGGATGTGAATGTGGCTTATTTCGGGTATGAAGGTACAGCCGAGGCGCATAGCTTAGAGGCTCCCGAGGAAGCCCATGCAGATGTGGAAGCGCTGATGAGTTTTACGGAAGTAAATGAAACGGTAACGGCTAAGGATTCCACAAATCTGCGAAACATTCCAAGTCAGGGGGAGGAAAGCGCAATAGTGCATACACTGAAAAACGGGGAGACGGCGACAAGAACAGGTGTCAGTGATAGCGGCTGGTCGAGGCTCACTTACGAGGGCCAGACGGTTTATGCGGTATCCAGTTACCTGACGACAGATCTGGGCTATCAGGCGCCCGCGCAGGAAGGCGCAGGCAGCGGCGATGGGCTTAAGACCAAATTTGCAGATCGGAGCGATCAAGTGACGGCAAAAATTGAAGTTAATCTGCGAGCATTACCCAGTGTAACCAATCCGGACGCTACGGTAGTTGCGGTATTACATAACGGAGAGTATGTAACCAGAACAGGTATCAATGAAGAGTATGGATGGTCGAGAGTGGATTATAACGGACAGACATTATATTGTATCAGCAGTTATTTAATAAATTGAGCTTCGCTCAATTGCGAGATTTGCAACGCAAACTCGTGTACATGTATTAGAATAATTTAAAAAAGATATATGACAGAGATTACCTGTCATATATCTTTTTTAAATTGGTGAGTTTGGCACTTGCATTCATAAGTAGAGCATCCGCGACTGTGAGCGCGGCCATGGTTTCCACGACGACTACGGCGCGGGGGACAATGACAGGATCGTGACGCCCTTTAATGGAGACTTCTATGTTTTCACCCCGTTTATTGACCGTTTCCTGCGGTGAAAAGATCGATGGTGTGGGTTTCACGTAGGCACGCAGAAAGATTCTGGACCCGTCGCTGATGCCGCCTAAGATGCCGCCGGCGTGATTGGTGTGCTTGGCAACATTGCCGTCGTCCATATAGAAAAAATCGTTGTTCTCGGAACCATGACGGGAAGCGGCTTTAGTTCCGGCGCCGATTTCTATGGCTTTGACAGCGCCTATGGACATAATTGCCTTTGAGAGGTTTGCGTCCAGCTTCTCGAAGACGGGGTCGCCGAGCCCGGCGGGAACACCGTCTATGGTACATTCGATCACACCGCCGGCGGAGTCATAACTTCTCATGCAGTCGGCGAGAAAAGATTCCGCCTGAATCGAAGCATCTCTGTCAGGCATGCAGGTAGGAGTTGAGAGGATGGCGTCTCGGTCAAATTTATCCATATTGATATGAACCGGACCGATAGACTCTGTGTATGCAGTTACGTTTATGCCGAATTCCGACAGGAGTTTTGCGGCAACTGCTCCTGCGGCAACACGTCCGATGGTTTCACGTCCTGAGGATCGTCCGCCGCCGCGGTAGTCGCGGAATCCGTATTTAGCGTCAAACGTATAGTCGGCGTGTCCGGGGCGATAGTAATTTGCGATCTCACTGTAGTCAGCGGAGTGCTGTGATGTATTGCGCACCAGCATGGAGATCGGAGTGCCCGTAGTACGATCCTCGAAGATACCTGAGAGAATCTCTACAGCATCCGCTTCTTTTCGGGGAGTGGCAATCCGGGTCTGCCCGGGTTTGCGTCTGTTCAGGTAGAGCTGAATATCGTCAGGGGTCAGGGGCAGTCCTGCAGGACAGCCGTCTACCACAACACCGAGCGCCGCACCGTGGGATTCGCCCCATGTGGTAATCCGAAAGATATTTCCAAAAGATGAACCAGCCATAATAATAATCCTTTCTTATTATATTAATGAAATAATAACAAATAACGCAGTGATAATGAAAATTAACCGAAGAATCGGAAAGAAACGTGAAGTTTTCAGAAAATAATATGAAGGATAACTTGCATACAAACAATAACAAATGGTATGTTAAATAATGGATTAATTTCTGTCACTTCAAATCTGTTTATACGGAGTATACCACATCGCTTCACGGAAATAAATATTCAGATCGGTAAAAAAATTTGCAAAAAAATGATTGATTTACATAAAAAAGGTGTACAAATAAATTTTATGTGTTATGATATTAATCAGAACTATATGCGGTATTCGATATAAATGGCATTACAAAACAAAACGACAGAGTATATATACATAGTAGATTGAATACACAGAACCATAACGGGTTTGAGGAATCTGATGAAAAAAACATTTCGGGAAAAAATAATTTCAAAATTTACGAGTATTGCAAAAAAGAATAAATTTATGCATTATCCGTGTCTTGCAGCGCTTTCCGTTATTTTGGGAGGGTATCACCTCGGCAGACATTTTGTGACGAATACCAAACGTTATGCCGGAGTCGTGTTCGTAATACTCTTCTTTATGAATAGCTGTAGCTTTTCTTTTGCAGTGTTTGCTGAGAAAACCGGTTTTATCAAGGCACAGGAAACATACAGCGCCATCGTGGAGGACTCGGATATTACGCTTGCGGTGGAGACGGAAGCAGATTCGGAGAAAGCGGATTTGCCGACAGACGAGGAGATTGATTTGAATTATGATCCCGAAACGGATATCACGGGCGTGGATGTGTATACACTTGATGACATCTTAGAGGGTGGAGAAGATTACCAGTCGGAGAATGAGCAGACGGATGATGACAGCGAAGAAGGCGGCGAGGCGGTGAAACTGCCCGAAGATTATGATTTTGACAGTACGGATTGGCGGTTCATTCTGATTAACAAGCAGCATCCCATACCGGAAAACTATGAGCTTAACCTCGGCAGGACCAAGGATACTATACGGTGTGATGACAGGATCATTGAAGATCTGCGGCTTATGCTGCAGGCGGCCCAGAAAGACGGCTTTAATCTGGGTGTGCAGTCCTCGTATAGGACGTTTGACAGACAGGAATCCAATTTTAATGACAGAATCAAATATTATATGAAACAAGGACTATCTTACATGGATGCCTATAAGAAAACCTCGCAGGTAATCACGGTTCCGGGCTGCAGTGAGCATGAGATCGGAATGGCATTGGATATTACTTCAGATACGTATACACAGTTGCTGCAGGGATTTGCTGAAACAGAGGAAGGTAAATGGCTTGCGGAGCACAGTCATGAGTATGGATTCATACTGCGTTATCCCTCCGGTAAGGAATATATCACCGGTATAGAATATGAACCTTGGCATTTTCGTTATGTGGGCAGGGAGGCGGCCAAAATCATGCATGACGAGAATATNTGTCTGGAAGAATTCTGGGATAAGTATCTGTAGAGTGGAGACAGGCAATGTACAGANTATTAACAACAGAAGGNAGAGCGAAACGGGCGCAGCTGGAAACGGTACACGGGACGATCCAGACGCCCGTATTTATGAATGTGGGTACTGTGGCGGCCATTAAGGGCGCCGTATCCACGGAGGATCTGGAGGGNATCAAGACACAGGTGGAATTGTCTAACACATATCATCTGCATGTGCGCCCCGGGGATGAGATCATAAAAAAAANGGGTGGTTTACATAAGTTTATGTCNTGGAACAAGCCGATTCTGACGGATTCCGGCGGNTTNCAGGTNTTTTCGCTGGCCAGCCTGCGAAAGATCAAGGAAGAGGGNGTNTANTTTAANTCTCATGTGGACGGNAGGAAAATNTTTATGGGNCCGGAGGAGAGNATGCGGATTCAGTCCAATCTTGCCTCAACCATAGCGATGGCTTTTGACGAGTGTCCTTCCAGTGTGGCGGACAGACATTATGTGGAGGCTTCTGTGGCACGTACCGCTAGGTGGCTGGAGCGCTGTAAGACGGAAATGAATCGATTNAACGGNCTGGAAGATACGATNAANAAAAANCAGCTTTTGTTCGGAATCAATCAGGGTGCTGTCTTTGATGATATCCGGATCGATCACGCCAAGCGGATCGCAGAGATGGAATGTGACGGTTACGCGCTNGGNGGGCTTGCGGTGGGAGAGAGTCATGAGCAGATGTATCATGTAATAGAAGAGACGGTTCCGTATCTTCCGAATGATAAACCTACNTATCTTATGGGGGTNGGTACGCCNGCCAATATTNTGGAGGCTGTCGAACGNGGNGTGGATTTCTTTGATTGTGTATATCCCACACGAAACGGCAGACATGGACACCTGTATACTAATCAAGGAAAGATCAACCTGTTCAACGCACGATATGAGCTGGATGAGAGACCGATCGAGGAGGGATGTGAGTGCCCGGCCTGCAGAAGATACTCAAGAGCATATATCAGACATTTGTTAAAGGCGAAAGAGATGCTCGGNATGCGATTGTGTGTTCTGCATAATCTCTATTTTTATAATACGATGATGGAAGAAATCAGAGAAGCGCTTGAACAGGGTGGTTTTGCGGCATACAAGAAACGTAAGNTGGATGGGATGTACCGGAGCGGGGAAAACAGTACGGAAATCTAAAAAGAATCTAAAAAAGCTTGTTTTCTTAACTTGTTTTGTGTATGATATGTTTTGATTGCTTAGACATATGACATGGCGGAGGTTCTTGCCGAGTCGTATAGGAATATATGGAGGAAAAAGATATGGGTATTTTATTGACAGGTGACGGAGCAGCAGCGGCGGCAACAGGCGGCGGCATGGTCATGATTCTTTACATTGTTGTAATTGTGGCATTTATGTATTTTATTATGATTCGTCCGCAGAAGAAAGAACAGAAGAGAATGGCGGCGATGTTAGCGGAGATGAGCGTCGGCGATTGTGTGCTTACGACAAGCGGNTTCTACGGTATNGTGATCGATATCACGGAAGATACGATCATCGTTGAATTCGGCAGCAACAAGAACTGCCGTATTCCCATGCAGAAGTCCGCAGTTGCACAGATCGAGAAAGCGGATGCGGAATAAGAGATAAAAAATTGAGCTACGCTCAATTGCGAGCTTGCTCGCAATCGAGCGTAGCTCGTTTTTTTTTNTTTGTGAGAAAGAACAGAAAAAGATTTCCGCAATATGGTTCTTTTGTAAACATCTACAAAATGCAAGATTATCTCTTGACAGTGCATTANACATCGTGTAGAATGCGAAGTTGTGTGATGAATCACAATGACTCGCGAAGAGTAAAGGGAGGAGAATATTATGAAAATAAGAACAGTNAAATTAGTTGCATGTGCAGCAATCATGGCGCTTACATTATCCATGACCGCTTGTGGCGGTGATGATGCTGCAGCAACGGAAACAGTGACAGAGGTTGCAGACACGGATGATTCTGCAGAAGTTGAGCCGGAAACGGAAGAGGAGACAGAGCCTGAGACAGAAGAGCCTGCAGATGATGCAGATACGGAAGCAGAGGCAGAGGTTGAAGACGAGGCAGATACGGATGACGCAGACGCTGCAGATGCGGGCGATTATACAACTTTAGAGGATTACTACAATGATCCTACCGTTAAGTCGGCTTTAGAGAGCGCTTTCGATGCTATGGCAGGTGACGGTATGTCTGCAGCTTGTGAAGTAAGTGGTAATGAGTTCACCGTAATCATCAAGATCGAGGACAGCTCCATGATCGTTGACGGTATGGGTGAGGCACTTNCCGCTGCATTAGATGCACAGGAAGATACATTCAAAGCACAAGTTAAGCAGTTCGATGATGTGATCGGACAGGACGGAGCTTGCACGGTTGTTATGCGTTATACAGATCCTGATGACAACGTACTTGCAGAAAAAGCCTTTACAGCAAACTAAACGCTGGATATCGGATTGCAGATGCCATAAGGGATTACGGCAGACTGTGATTGAAATAAAAGAAGTAAGAGACGGACTTAAATGTTCGTCTCTTTTCTTTTGGTGACAGGAATAGGGAAGGCACGGGCAAACTCTTCTTGAAATTTATAGAAGAATAGACTATGATATATAAGTGATATTTTGCGATAAATGACATGGAAATGAGGGATGGATATGGATTTGAGGATTACATGTATTCCGGGGGATGGGATCGGACCGGAAATTATAGCGGAAGCAAAGAAAGTTCTTGATGCTGTGGCCAAGCAGTACGGGCATACTATGCATTATACGGATATTCTGATGGGCGGTGCGTCTATTGACGTGCATGGTGTTCCCCTGACTAAAGAAGCGGTTGAGACGGCGAAGAGCGGCGATGCCGTATTGATGGGATCTATCGGCGGAGACACGACGACTTCTCCATGGTATCGGCTGGAGCCATCCTTAAGACCGGAAGCCGGATTGTTGGCAATCAGGAAGGAGCTGAATCTGTTTGCGAATCTAAGACCTGCAGTATTGTATGATGAACTGGTGGCGGCTTGTCCGCTAAGGGATGAGATAGCTGCTGCGGGATTTGATATGATGATTATGCGTGAACTGACCGGCGGACTCTACTTCGGAGAGAAGAGGACGATTGAGGAGAACGGAGTGAGAAAGGCAGTCGACACGCTTGTATACGATGAGAATGAGATCAGACGGATTGCCATCAAGGGATTTGATATCGCCATGAAGCGGCGAAAGAAAGTTACGAGCGTGGATAAGGCCAATGTGCTGGCTTCTTCAAGATTGTGGAGAAGTGTGGTGGATGAGGTTGCAAAGAAGTATCCGGAAGTAACTTTAGAACATATGCTGGTAGATAACTGCGCGATGCAGCTTGTCAAAGATCCCGCACAGTTTGATGTTATTCTGACAGAAAATATGTTTGGTGACATCCTGTCCGATGAGGCGAGCATGGTGACCGGATCTATCGGAATGCTGGCTTCGGCATCCTTAAATGATACGAAGTTTGGTCTGTATGAGCCGAGCCATGGTTCTGCGCCTGACATTGCAGGAAAAGATATTGCGAACCCGATTGCGACGGTTCTTTCTGCGGCAATGATGCTGCGCTACAGCTTCGATCTGGATCGTGAAGCGGATGCGGTCGAGCGTGCGGTAAGAGAGGTCCTTCAGAGCGGTTACCGAACGGGCGATATTATGGCTGAGGGATGTACTCAGGTAGGCTGCAGACAGATGGGCGATCTTTTGGCAGAGCGGATCAAATAGAAAAGAACTGATATAGACAAAAAAATGCAGGGAATCTTTATGGAACAGAACAATAAGCGGAAGAAACTTGATATTGAGACAACTGTTTTTATTCTGTTTCTGTCGGGTTTAGCGGTCTATTACGGCTGGCGTATGTTTGCGCTGACACCGTGGTATGACGAGCTCTACACATACTATTTTTTTATCAGCAGAGGACCGATTTATGCGGCAATTCATTGGCCGCTGCCCAATAATCATATCGGGTATTCGGTATTGTCGGCCTGTCTTGGCATTTTCGGAAATTCCGCCATTGCGCTGCGAGGTATTTCTTATCTGTGCAGTCTCGGAAGTATGGTTCTGCTTTTTCGGATCGGAAGAAAATGTTTTGTACGTGGACTGGCGCTTATCCCTGTTTTCCTCTATGCGGGCATGAAACTGGTGAATCAGCTTGCGGTGCAGGGAAGAGGATATGCACTTGTATCATTCTGTTATCTTGCGGCAATTTATGAACTGCTGTGCATTACGGTAGAGCATAAAGAACGGATTCGGAACTATATATGTTTCGGTATAAGTTTGGTGCTCGCGTTGTATACAATCCCCAGCAGTTTGTATGTTGTGATTCCGATTTGTCTGGTGGGCGGTATTGTTTTGCTTGCATGCGGAGAGTATAGGGGTTTTTGGCGATTGCTTCTCACTTCTCTGGCCGGGGCAGTCTGTACGTTAGGGCTGTATGGGGTGGTATGGCTTGCCATCGGTTCTAATTTGCTTATGAAAACGGAAGGCAGTGCATACTATGGCATGGGGCATGGGTCAATTGTCCTGCATGCGCCATTTGCGGCATTGCGGACCGGGATTGAATATATGCTGGCAACGCCGTATATCCAAAGTGTGGGCAGAGAGGGATTTGCCGGCAAGTTTATAAGCTGGCTGCACAGCCTGTTAAATGAATATTACATGGGTGGTGCAGTGATACTGGCGGTTCTTTTGCTTCTCTGTGTTATGCATGTGGTATACTGTATCACGAAGAAAATAAATAACAATAGTTATAATAAAATGCCTACCGAGGGAAACGAGTGTTATGATTGCTTCATGGAGATCTATCTGGCAGTCAGCTTGATTGTGATTCCGCTTATGCTAATCTGTTTGTGTTCGCTGCCATACTACAGAGTGTTTTCCTTCGCAGGTGCTTCGGTGGCTCTCGCTGTCACATGGCTGTGGCAGGCCGCTTTCAGAAAGCTTGTTTCCGGACAGATCGGAAAATGCATACCGATATTCGGAAGCGTGACCGCAGGAATTCTGTGTATTGTCATGCTGCTTACTCCGTCGTATCGGGCTCAGTACAGCGACAGGGAGGCGGCAATAGAGGAGGCTTATGAACAGGCAGAGTTGTCACGGTTGCAGAAGATTGCCGTGACGGACTGTGATCAGGAATATCTACTGTTATTTTTATATAATATGGAAGGTGAGCGAATTACTCGTGATTTGACAGAGGCGGAGGCTGTACTGGCGGACAAGTATCTGCTGTTAGATTACGATACGGATGTTATTGATTGGAGCGGCGATGATTGGAAACTGTATCTGACACAGGAAGAGTTTGCAGCATCGCGGACAGTCGATCGAATGGAGGCTGTCTATGAAAATGATAGATTTATCCTATATATGGGAAATAATGATAAAGGAGAATGAGTATGAGAAGCGATAATGTAAAAGCGGGCGTACAGCAGGCACCGCACAGAAGTTTATTTAATGCATTGGGATTTACTGAGGAGGAGATGAGAAAACCTATGGTAGGTATCGTCAGCTCCTATAATGAGATCGTACCGGGACATATGAATCTGGACAAGATCGTGAATGCCGTAAAGCTTGGTGTGGCTGAGGCAGGAGGCGTGCCGGTCGTTTTTCCGGCAATTGCAGTTTGCGACGGTATTGCCATGGGGCATATCGGAATGAAGTATTCTCTGGTTACAAGAGATCTGATCGCAGATTCTACGGAGTGTATGGCATTGGCACATCAGTTCGATGCACTTGTGATGGTACCTAACTGCGATAAGAATGTGCCCGGGCTGCTTATGGCGGCGGCGCGTATTAATGTTCCGACTGTGTTTGTATCGGGCGGTCCCATGCTGGCGGGTCACGTGCACGGGCAGAAGAGAAGTCTTTCCTCCATGTTTGAGGCAGTGGGTTCCTATGCGGCGGGTACCATGAACGACGAAGAATTAAGGGAGTTTGAGGAGAAGACATGTCCTACTTGCGGTTCCTGTTCCGGTATGTATACAGCGAATTCCATGAACTGTCTGACGGAAGTGCTGGGCATGGGACTTGGCGGCAACGGTACGATACCTGCGGTTTATTCCGAGCGAATCAAGCTGGCGAAGCATGCCGGTATGGCTGTTATGAAGCTGTTGCAAGAGAATATCCGTCCCAGAGATATTATGACGAAAGAAGCAATACTGAATGCGTTGACGGTGGATATGGCTTTGGGATGCTCCACTAATTCCATGCTTCATCTTCCTGCAATCGCTCATGAGGTCGGTTTTGATTTTGATATTTCTTACGCCAATGAGATCAGTGAGAAAACCCCTAATCTGTGTCATCTGGCACCGGCAGGACCTACTTATATGGAAGATTTAAACGAGGCAGGCGGTGTCTATGCAGTCATGAAAGAACTTGCGGATATCGGTCTTCTACATACGGAATGTATGACTGTGACCGGTGAGACCATCGGTGAGAACATTAAGGATGCGGTTAATAAGAATCCGGAGGTAATTAGGACAGTAGATAATCCCTACAGTAAGACGGGCGGACTCGCCGTACTGAAAGGTAATCTGGCACCGGACGGCAGTGTAGTCAAACGTTCCGCGGTAGTTGAAGAAATGATGGTTCATGAAGGACCGGCAAGAGTATTTGAGTGCGAAGAGGATGCCATAGCAGCCATTAAGGGCGGCAAAATCGTACCGGGGGATGTGGTAGTCATCCGTTATGAAGGACCAAAGGGAGGTCCCGGTATGCGAGAAATGTTAAATCCCACTTCCGCAATCGCAGGAATGGGGCTTGGGTCCAGTGTGGCGCTGATTACGGACGGAAGATTTTCCGGCGCATCCCGCGGCGCTTCTATCGGACATGTATCTCCGGAAGCGGCGGTTGGCGGACCGATCGCGTTTGTGGAAGAGGGGGATATTATCAGTATAGATATTCCGAATATGAAACTGGATGTGAAAGTATCTGATGAGGAACTGGCGGTCAGAAGAGCAAAGTGGCAGCCCAGAGAACCGGAAGTGACGAGCGGGTATCTGGCAAGATACCGTGAGATGGTTACGAGCGGTAATAGAGGCGCTATTTTGGAAATACCCGCAAATCATTGAGATTTGTGACATTGTGTAGAGCCGGACGGCGGAATAAGTGATGAGAAAACAGTAGGAGGAGTATAGATCATGAAATTAACCGGTGCAGAGATCGTTGTAGAGTGTCTGAAAGAGCAGGGTGTGGACACCGTGTTCGGATATCCGGGCGGAACGATCCTGAATGTATACGACGCATTGTATCAACATAGTAATGAAATAAACCATATTTTGACTTCCCATGAACAGGGAGCCGCACATGCCGCGGACGGATATGCCAGAGCCACAGGTAAGGTAGGCGTGTGTCTGGCGACCAGCGGTCCGGGCGCTACCAATCTGGTGACGGGTATTGCTACGGCATATATGGACTCCGTGCCAATGGTAGCGATCACATGTAACGTGGTATTGCCCTCTCTTGGAAAAGATTCTTTCCAGGAAGTTGATATCGCCGGTGTGACCCTGCCGATCACAAAGCATAATTATATTGTGAAGGATATCAATATTCTGGCGCAAACGCTTCGTAAAGCTTTTGCCATAGCGGGCAGTGGAAGACCGGGTCCGGTGTTGGTGGATATCACGAAAGACGTAACATCTAACAGCTGTGAGTTTGAGCCCGAGACACCGGAGGAGGTAAAGCCTTGTTCCGGTTATACGGAAGAGGAACTGCAGGCAGCGCTGACACTTTTAAAAGAATCGAAAAAACCATATATTTATGTGGGCGGCGGAGCGGTTATCTCCGGTGCATATCGGGAGGTAAGAGATTTTGCACAGAGAATGGATGCACCGGTTTGTGATACACTGATGGGTAAGGGTGTCTGTGACGGGCATGAGGCGCGCTATACGGGTATGATCGGTATGCATGGCACGAAAACTTCCAATTTCGGGGTCAGTGAGTGTGACCTGCTGATTGCATTGGGAGCCAGATTCTCTGATCGCGTGGTGGGCAATCCGAATAAGTTTGCAGAGAATGCCAAGGTACTGCACATTGATATCGATGCTGCGGAGATTAATAAGAATATTAAGACAGACGTTTCTCTTGTGGGAGATTTGAAAGAAGTGCTGGGCAGAATCAATGCGCAGCTGGAACAGCAGGAACATACGGAGTGGATGCAGCATATTACACAATTAAAGGAGCAATATCCGTTAAGTTACGATGAATCCGCTTTGTCATGTCCATATATTATTGAGGAGATCGACAGAGTGACGAAGGGCAGTGCGGTGATTACCACGGATGTGGGACAACATCAGATGTGGGCAGCGCAGTACTATAAATATTCCTTGCCTCGCACATTGCTTACATCAGGCGGACTGGGCACCATGGGATATGGTCTGGGAGCATGCATAGGCGCTAAGATGGGACAGCCGGATAAGATATGTATTAATATTGCAGGGGACGGCTGCTTCCGCATGAATATGAATGAACTTGCCACGGCAAGCCGCTACAATATTCCGATTATTCAGGTAGTAATCAACAATCACGTGCTTGGCATGGTGAGACAGTGGCAGACACTTTTCTACGGCAAACGTTATTCCCAGACAGTCTTAAATGACGGTGTGGATTTCTGCAAGGTAGCGGAAGGTCTGGGATGTGAGGCAATCAGAGTGACGAAGAAAGAGGAAGTGGCACCTGCCATCGAGCGGGCGATCGCTTTGAAGAAGCCGGTATTGTTAGACTGCATCATTCCGGAAGATGACAAGGTATTTCCGATGGTTCCGGCGGGGGCGCCGATCAGTGAGGCGTTTGACGCGGCGGATCTGTTAAAGAAGGAACAGTAAGGGCTGCCACCGGAAGCAATACGGAAGATGGCTTGAATTTAAGTTGACTGGAAACATCTTTATGAAAAGATTATTGAAACATTTGGGGATCATATTATGTATCATTCTGGTCAGTCTGATGGGAACATACATCGGACTGGCCATTTACTACCACAATGCATTTGCTTACGGAACGTGGATTAACGGCGTGTACTGCACTGGAAGAAGCATTCAGGATGTGAATGATGAACTCGTGCCCGATTTTGAGTATGAAGGACTTACGGTATATGACGTGGAAGGCAATTCTTACTTCATATCCGCCGAGGAGATCGACTATCAATTTGATTTTATGAAAGCGTTGGAAGTATACCAGAAACAGCAGAATCCATGGATGTGGATTGAAAGTCTGTTTTCCGGCGACAGTGTGGATCTTGTTCCGATCGTGTCCTATGACGGTCAGGCGCTTGTCGATGTTCTGGATCAGATGCCTTTTATACTGACGGCGAGAGAGCATTCGGAGGAAGAGCGCAGAGTTGCTATCATCAAGACAAAACAGGGATATGAGCTTATAAATGAGAGGCAGAACGTTCTGTCGGCAGATGAGGCGGCAGAGGCAGTCACAAGAGCCATAGAGCAGTCAGAAAAAGAGCTTTCTCTGGAAGAGGAAGGGTGCTATCATGATCTGGCATTGACGTCCCAAATGCAGGATACGCTCGGAATGTGGGAACAGGTGAAAAGTTTTCAGCAGTGCGGCATCGTCTATCAGATGGGAGAAGAGCAGATTGCCGTGGACGGATCGGTAGTCTGTGAGTGGATAGAGCTTGCAGAGGACGGCAGTTTTGTTGTGGACGACAATGGTAATCTTAAACTACGCGAAGGCGCGATAGAGGAGTTTATTGATACGCTTGCAGCACGGTATGATACGGTCGGGGGAAGCAGACAGTTTCGAGCAACCAGAGGAGAGTTGGTAACCGTTGAGGGCGGCACTTATGGTAATGAGATCGATCGCGAAGCGGAGGTGGCTTATCTGACGGAAGCCTTCATGAATCACAGGAAAGAGGTTCATGAACCGGAGTATATACAGACGGCATTGCAGCAGGGGAAAGATGATATCGGGGACACTTATGTGGAAGTGGATATGGGAGAACAGATGATGTACTATTATGTGAAAGGCGTACAGCAGATCGCAACTCCCATTGTGACCGGTAATATTTCCCGCAAAATGGGAACTCCCTCCGGTGTCAATTATGTGTATTTGAAACAGACGAATCGTATTTTAAGGGGACCGGGGTATGCTTCACACGTGGATTTCTGGATGCCGGTGAAGGGCAATATCGGCATTCACGATGCGGCTTGGCGCAGCAGATTCGGCGGAACGATTTATCAGACGAACGGTTCCCATGGATGTATCAACACACCCAGAGAAACCATGGTGCAGTTGTATGAGAGTGTGGAAGTCGGAACGCCGGTGGTAATGTTCTACTAAAAAATTTCACGTTGTAATTGACTAAAGTATGGGAAAAAGGTAAAATGTTTGTTGGTCTATAAATTATGTTTATTCAATTGGAGGAGATAAAAGTGGCTAGAGTGTACAATTTTTCAGCAGGNCCNGCTGTNTTGCCGGAGGAGGTCTTACGGGAAGCGGCGGAGGAAATGTTAGANTATAAGGGAACCGGCATGTCGGTCATGGAGATGAGNCATCGATCNAAGGCATATGATACGATNATCAAAGAGGCGGAGGCNGATTTAAGAACGCTTCTGAATATNCCCGACAACTATAAAGTNTTNTTTTTGCAGGGNGGTGCAAGCCTGATTTTTGCCTCTGTTCCTATGAACCTNATGAAAAANCGNAAGGCGGGCTATATCCTGACGGGACAGTGGGCGAAGAAAGCNTTTGCCGAGGCGAAGATATANGGNGANGCGGTAGAACTGGCATCCTCAGCGGATCAGACTTTTTCCTATATTCCGGATTGTTCCGATCTGCCGATNACAGANGATATGGATTATGTGTACATATGCGAGAATAACACGATCTATGGCACNAAATTCCATAAACTGCCTGATACGAAAGGCAAGATCCTTGTCTCGGATGTGTCATCCTGTTTCCTGTCTGAGCCTATGGATATATCCAAGTACGGCATGGTCTATGCGGGTGTGCAGAAGAACGTAGGACCTGCGGGNACNCAGATTGTGATTATCAGAGAAGANCTGCTTACNGATGATGTGCTTCCGGGTACNCCTACCATGATGAAATATAAGNTTCANGCGGATAATGATTCTTTGTATAATACNCCGCCNTGNTACGGTATCTATATCTGCGGCAAGGTGTTTAAGTGGCTCTTGAAAAACGGCGGACTGGAAGCCATGAAGGNNCTGAATGAGAAGAAAGCNAAGATCCTGTATGATTTTCTGGATGAGAGCNAGNTGTTTAAAGGGACCGTCAGAAAAGAGGATCGTTCCCTTATGAANGTNCCGTTTGTAACCGGTNATGAGGAATTGGATGCGAAGTTTATNAAGGCTGCGACAGAAGCGGGCTTCGTGAATCTGAAGGGACACCGTACCGTGGGNGGTATGCGGGCGAGCATATATAANGCTATGCCGATAGAAGGTGTGGAGAAGCTGGTCGCATTTATGANGGAGTTCGAAGAAAAGACNGAAAAATAGAAAAGAGGATATACGAATGTTTAAGTATCATTGTTTAAATCCCATCGCNGGGGTCGGTTTGGAGAAATTCANCGATCAATATGTGAAGACANATAACATGGATGAGGCTGACGGAATCTTGGTGAGAAGTGCNGCTATGCATGATATGGAGCTGTCGGATAANCTGCTTGCNATTGCGAGAGCCGGAGCGGGTGTCAATAATATNCCGCTGGATAAGTGTGCGGAGAAGGGNATCGTAGTATTTAATACGCCNGGGGCNAATGCCAANGGNGTGAAAGAGCTTGTGATCGCGGGTATGNTACTTGCTTCCCGTGATGTNGTGGGCGGTATCGAGTGGGTCAAGGANAATCAGNCCGATGAAAACGTAGGNAAGTCNGCCGAGAAAGCGAAGAAGAANTTTGCNGGTACGGAGATTGAGGGNAANAAGCTGGGAATTATCGGACTTGGCGCGATTGGTGTCAGNGTCGCTAATGTNGCAAAACATTTAGGGATGGAAGTGTACGGTTATGATCCTTATGTGTCCGTAGATGCGGCATGGAACTTAAGCCGTGANGTAAAGCATGTGCTGAATGTGGAGGAAATCTATGAGGAGTGTGATNTNGTTACGATCCATGTNCCNTTGATGGATGCCACAAAAGGGATGATNAATGAAGAAGCCATCGGTAAGATGAANGATGGTGTNATTCTGCTGAATTTTGCCAGAGATCTTCTNGTGGATGAGAAAGCGGTACTGGAGGGAATTAAATCCGGTAAGATNCGNAAATATGTGTCTGATTTCCCGAANAGNACCACGGCGGGACANAGACGGNTGNATCGTGATTCCGCATCTGGGNGCTTCTACGGAAGAATCAGAGGATAACTGTGCNGTGATGGCNGTNAANGAATTAAAGGATTATCTGGAAAACGGTAATATCGTNAACAGTGTCAANTATCCGAAATGCGATATGGGTGTCTGNGCACAGGCNGGNCGTGTNGCAATTTTNCATAANAANATNGCCAATATGATCACGAANTTNACNGCATGTTTCGGAGATAACAATATCAANATTACGGATATGACCAATAAATCCAAGGGNGAAGTNGCATATACCATGNTTGATATCGANTCNCCCGCNTCTGATGANATCATTCAGAAATTNCAGTCTATAGGCGGCGTGTTCAGNGTGAGAGTCGTAAAATAGAAAAGAACAATCANNAATNGGGGCAGNCTGCAGAGNCTGCCCCTTTTCAGGTGGCAGTTTGAAGCTTTAATTCAGCCGGTTTGCAATTTTAGAAAAATTGGCTGTTTCTTCTTCNTCAAGNGTCGCCTGCAGTTGATTTTCCGCTTCCACAGAGGANTCGCTTGCCAGATCCATATAGAGGATAAACACATCTTCGATGGACATGNCTTTNTCGTCGGCAATTTCCTGCATAACGGGTTTCAGCGCCTCTAANTGGAANGAGATCCGCGTCTTCTGAGGATCAATGTCTGCCANTGCCTNCTCGGCGTAGGCGTTAATACGGTCTAAGATTTCTTTGTTTTCTGGGGTCATATGAGTACACNTCCTTTTTTAATAATTTCGTTGAACGCTGTGAAGTTCTGCCATGCATTCATAATTTGCTGCGCAAATTATTCATGACNGGCGTCCGCCCTATAGAAATAAATNTATCNGNCATGCTTAGTGAGCNAGCTCCCACGCATGACNGATANATTTATTTCTGCATGGCNGAACTGCTAAACACATTTTAGCACTTCGTGCTTGTGCTGTATAGGCTTATTTGATAAAATNAATCTATATAGCATNTGCAGATNTNGANAAGAANATAAANTNATNTTNNNNGATCAANNNGNNNNANNTGACGNNTAACCGCNANAGANCGGTCGGAAATCAGAATAGGAGATAAGATGGCGAAAGTGAACCCATTTCGTGCCGTGCGGCCGAGAGAGGATCTGGCGGATCGGATCGCNGCNCTGCCNTATGATGTATACAGCAGGCAGGAGGCTTATGAGAAAGTACANGGCGATNCCTATACGTTTCTGCGGATTGACAGACCGGAGACACAGTTTCCGCAGGACTATGANATGTATGCNCCGGANGTGTATGAGAAGGCGAGGGATATGTTGAATGATATGCTTCGGGACGGATTGCTGATCGAGGAAGACCGGGAGGCGTATTATGTCTATGAGCTGGTGATGAACGGGCGTTCGCAGGTAGGAATCGGCGCCTGTGCTTCTGTGGAAGACTATGAAAATCAGGTTATNAAGAAGCATGAGAATACGAGAGCGGACAAGGAAGCGGACCGTATCCGCCATGTGGACGTGTGCAGCGCCCAGACCGGTCCTATTTTTCTGGCATACCGCAGACGGGAGGGCATAGAGCGGCAGGTTCGCAAGGTGATGAGCAGTTGTCCGGTATATGATTTTACGGCGGAGGACGGTATTATCCACAGACTTTGGGTGATCGATGATATAGGNGATGTGGAGCAGATCAGGCGGGAATTTGAACAGGTGGAGTCGATCTATATCGCAGACGGGCACCACAGATGCGCCTCGGCGGTACGGGTATCGCAGATGCGCAGGCAATCACATCCGGAATATACCGGAGAGGAGCAGTTTAATTATTTCCTGTCAGTGCTGTTTCCTGATGATCAGTTGATGATTATGGACTATAACCGCGTGGTTAAGTCGCTTAACGGATATACAGAGGAAGCGTTTCTGGATCGTATCGGACAGGATTTCGACGTGGAAGCGGTAGGAGAGGAGCCTTATAAACCCAAGTGTAAGGGTGAGATCGGTATGTATCTTCGCGATACATGGTACCGTATGAAAATCAGAGAAGAGCGGTACTTTGGGGATGCGGTGGCGAATCTGGATGTGGCGGTTTTACAGCGGGATCTTCTGGAGCCTGTGCTCGGGATCTTAGATCCCAAGGTGGACGACCGGATTGATTTTGTAGGCGGGATCAGAGGATTGGAGGAACTGGAAAGAAGGGTACATAAGGATTCGAAAGTGGCCTTTGCCATGTATCCGACGGATATTCACGAACTGTTTGCCGTGTCCGATGCCGGGAAATTAATGCCGCCGAAGTCCACATGGTTTGAGCCGAAACTGCGCAGCGGGCTGTTGATCCACAGGATAGAGGAATAATGTTTAGCGTTTTATGCTTAATGAATCATAAGAGGTGAAATTCAGGAAAGGGGAAAATGATCATTGCGGTGGAAGTGATCATATGAGAGAAATATGAATAAAAGATTGTATAAACTGATGAACTGGGCACAGATAGAGGAGATTGTTTATTCCGAATCCGATAATCCGCATGAACTTCTCGGCGCNCATGTGACAGGCAGCTCCGTGCTTGTACAGACTTTCCAGCCCGGGGCNAAGAGCGTTCGTTTGCAGCCCGTAGAAGGTGATAAGAGTTATAAGATGGAGATGGCGGATGAGGAAGGATACTTTGCAGTACTTCTTCCGGGGAAAAAGATTCCCGATTATGAATATATTGTGGAGGCGCAGGACGGGACGCTTAAGAAAGTGAAGGATGCCTATAATTATCCGCCCNTGATTACAAAGGAGGATACCGAGAAATTCAATGCAGGTATTCACTACATGATTTATGAGAAGCTGGGAGCGCATCCGGAGAAAATCGATGATACCGAGGGCGTTGTGTTTGCCGTGTGGGCACCGAATGCCGTGCGGGTCAGCGTGGTAGGTGATTTTAACGGTTGGGACGGCAGGACGCACCAGATGAGGAGACTCTGGGACTCAGGTATCTTTGAACTCTTCATACCCGGGGTGAAAGTGGGAGACTGCTATAAGTTTGAGATCAAGGCAAAAGGTGGATTGACATTCTTAAAAGCCGATCCGTATGCGTTCGGACAGCAGTTTAGACCGGACAGCGCTTCCGTTGTCAGGGATATCAACGGTTTTAAATGGGAAGACAGCAAGTGGATGAAGAACCGTGCGAAGGCACAGTCGGAAGACAAACCGATCAATGTGTATGAAGTTTATCTTGGTTCTTTCGCGAAGCCTGAGGATGGCAGAGATTTTTATAATTATCGGGAGCTGGCACCTAAGATTATCGAATATGTGCAGAAAATGGGATATACTCATGTGGAGCTTATGCCGGTGATGGAACATCCGCTTGACGCATCGTGGGGGTATCAGGTGATCGGATACTATGCGCCTACTTCCCGTTACGGGAATGCGGAAGATTTCATGTTTTTTATGAACGAGCTGCATAAGGCGGGAATCGGAGTGATTTTAGACTGGGTTCCGGCACATTTTCCGCGGGATACTTACGGGCTTGCAGGTTTTGACGGTACCTGCCTGTATGAGCATCAGGATCCGAGACAGGGATCGCACCCGCATTGGGGTACGCTGATCTATAATTACGGCAGACCGGAAGTGCGTAACTATCTGATTGCGAATGCGCTTTATTGGGTAGAACAGTATCACGCTGACGGCATACGGATCGATGCTGTGGCCTCCATGTTGTATCTGGATTATGGTAAGAGTGACGGACAGTGGGTTGCCAATATATACGGCGGCAACGAGAATCTGGAAGCGGTAGAATTTCTTAAGCATTTGAATTCCATTATGAAAAAGCGCAACGAAGGGGTGCTTATGATCGCGGAGGAATCAACGGCATGGCCTAAGNTTACCGGTGCNCTTGATGATGACGGTCTGGGNTTTGANCTGAAATGGAATATGGGATTTATGAACGATTATCTGAGTTATATTAAGACAGACCCTTATTTNCGCTCGGGCTGCCATAANGACCTGACGTTCAGNATGATTTATGCTTACAGNGAGAGATTTATGCTGGTNTTCTCCCACGATGAGGTNGTGCACGGCAAGGCNACACTTCTTGGTAAAATGCCCGGAGANCGGNNNAAACAGTTTGCAAACATGAGACTGACTTACGCTTATCATATGACACATCCGGGCAAAAAGCTGATCTTTATGGGTCAGGATATCGGTGAATATGATGANTTTAATGAAGCGAGAGCNGTAGAGTGGGAGCTGCTTCAAAACGAGGAACATGCAAAACTGAANCGTCTCGTTGCGGATATGAATAAACTGTACACGACAANACCGGCNTTGTATGCGAANGATACNTCNTGGGAAGGNTTTGAGTGGATTAACTGCATTACNCCCAATGCNTGTATGCTGTCNTANATCAGNAAGACCGNCAAACCGGAAGAGGCGTTAGTNGTGGTGGCNAACTTCGCNGANGTGAAGCAGGANTTTCGTGTNGGTGTNCCCTATGAAGGTAAATATAAGGAGATTCTGAATACCGATGCCAGAATCTATGGCGGTCAGGATATNGTAAATAAGAAAGTTTGCAGNACNGTNGAGACAGAGTGGGANGGNAAACCTTATGCCATNGACATGGTGAGTGCACCGCTTTCCATCAGTATTTTCTCCTATACGCCATACACANNGGAGGAGAAANNGGAGATAGAGAGAGTGCGNGCCGAAGAAATCCGCAGAGCGAAAGAGGCGGAAGAACGCAGNGCNGCTAAGGAGATTGCAGATGCGATNGCTAAAGAAGCNGANGAGGCGAANCGGTTNGCCAAGATTGCGGCGGCAGAAGCCAAAGANCGGGCNAAANTAGCAGANGAAATGATNAANAAGGCNCAGGAAGCGGAGGCNAANCTNCACAANATNGANGCGGATCAGGAACGCAGACAGGCNGAGGATAAGACAGCGGATAAGAAGCCNGAGNATAANCAGGACGNTGTTAAANCTAAGCGNAGCGNAAGGAAGCCGNCAGGCAGNCGNAAGAAGTAAGAGGTATAGATNGTTATGGAAAANCAAGNGGCGGANTTAGTGCAGATCACACCNGANGAAATTGATATGGGATTGATACAGACATATTTGGAGCAGCTTCCGGANAAAGCNCTGCGGTTTGGTATGCGNGTAGTTCTGGCACTNGTTTTTCTNCTGATCGGTATGCAGGTNATCAAACTGGTGCGCAGGNTCGTNCGCCGTTCATTNAAGAAAGCCAATGCCGATGTGGGNGTTGCACAGTTTNTGGATTCNTTNATTAAAGTGACGATGTACATTGTGCTGATCTTNATGATTGCNTCGGGATTTGGTCTGGATGCCGCCAGTGTTGTGGCGCTTTTAGGTTCTGCGGGAGTGGCAATCGGACTGGCCGTGCAGGGAAGTCTGTCNAATTTTGCNGGNGGNGTTNTGATTCTGTTGCTCAAACCTTTTCGTGTTGATGATTATATCAAGGTGGACAGTGACGGACATGAGGGTACGGTTAANGANATTCAGNTATTCTACACGAANCTTGCNACGCCGGATAATCACGTAGTCATTATCCCTAACGGAACGCTGACAAACTCAAGTATTTTNAATACAAGCATGTTAGGNGACCGNCGGATGGATATTCCTGTCGGAATCTCTTATGATGCCGATATACGCAGGGCCAGAGAAGTGATTNTGCAGGTNCTTGAGNANGATNNGGCNGTNCTTAAGGANAAAGACCGACGGGTATTTGTACAGGANCTTGCGGACAGCGGCGTGAATCTGAATGTNCGCTGNTTTGCATTAAATGAAGATTATTGGGAGTGCAGNTGGCGNATTACGGAGCAGATNAAGTATGCCTTGGANGANGCNGGTATTTCGATACCGTATCCGCANATGGATGTGCANATAGACGGGAATGCGGGAGAATCATAAATTATAATTNTATTTCGGAATTTCTGCTTGCAAAATNGGCNGTAAGCAAGTATAATAATTTTTGTTGCAGTAATATGCTGGAATAGCGCAGTCGGTAGCGCAACTGATTCGTAATCAGTAGGTCGAGGGTTCGAGTCCCTTTTCCAGCTTGNAGGACAGACAGCACCGTGCTTATGCANGCGTGCTGTTTTGTCTTTCCACCGGATTACATGNGTTNAGATTNCAGGAAGCGGGAGAGAAATCTATGAAATTAGTCTGCATGNCAGGTGANGAAACGGATCAGGANANGTTACGGAAAGAATNTAANNNGGCAAGGAGATTCGGAGAAGTAAGACTNGGAACATCACATTTNTTNTACNGNTATTTNATNNGGATCAGATACGTNTCTTACAGCGAGATNACAGGNGCCTATTTGCGGCAGGAGAGCGGNGAGAGCGGNGAGTTTCTTTTGATNGAGAACTATCTTATGATGAACATGAAGAGCGGANCGGTGNNTAAGCTGCGAATGGAGAGGGAAGCATATGTGAGAGAAGTGTTGTCNGAGNTGGAGAAANNCCATGCGNCTGTTANNATNGGATTTNACCGANNNNGTCNGTCAAAANANNNCTGNNANTTAAACTATTAAANTATAAAAATAAAATACACAATACCTTGACAGTAAATTTTTCGGTGATACAATATATNGTATACGNAAATANGAAGNNATCATATATTGTGNGTATNNGACAGAGGGTATCAGTGAGAAGAGATTGGTGGGTATTGCAGTATGAAGATCATTAAGAGAAGCGGTGCTGAAGTAACCTTTGACTTGAAGAAAATCGTGGCGGCAATCTGTAAGGCAAACAACAGNGTCAAAGAAGAAGAAAAATTANCNGAGGAAGAGATCGACGAGATTGCTGAGGTAGTAGCGAGAAACTGTGAAGAAATGAAGCGTTCTCCAAGTGTAGAGGAGATTCAGGATATGGTGGAGAACCAGCTCATGAAGTATCGCGCATANACNATGGCGAGAAATTATATNACNTATCGATANAAGAGAGCGCTTATCAGAAAATCAAATTCCACGGACGAGCAGATTNTAAGNNTGNTGGAATGTAACAANGANGAAGCAAANCAGGAAAATTCCAACAAAAATCCTACGGTCAACAGTGTACAGCGTGATTATATGGCGGGTGAGGTCAGTAAGGATATTACGAAGCGTTTCCTGCTGCCTCCCGATATTGTAGAGGCACATGAACAGGGAATTCTGCATTTTCATGATGCGGATTATTTTGCACAGCACATGCACAACTGCTGTNTGGTTAANNTGGAAGATATGNTGCAAAACGGNACGGTGGTCAGCGANACCATGATCGACAGACCNAAGAGTTTNGCTACGGCNTGTAACGTNGCTACACAGAGTATCGCGCAGATCGCGAGCTGTCAATATGGCGGNCAGAGTATATCACTGTCTCATCTGGCNCCTTTTGTACAGGTGAGTCGTGAGAAATTCCGNAAGGAAATCAGAAGAGANCTNACNGAGAGCGGTCTGGAGGCGAGTGATGANCAGGTCAACCGGATTGCGGAAAGCCGTGTGAAGGATGAGATTAAGCGCGGTGTCCAGATCATACAGTATCAGGTTATTACTCTGATGACGACGAACGGACAGGCACCTTTTATTACAGTCTTCATGTATATTGGNGAGGTNCCGGAAGGACAGCTTCGGGATGATCTGGTNATGATCATCGAAGAAATGCTTCATCAGCGCATTNANGGNGTNAAGAANGAGAAAGGCGTCTATATNACACCGGCNTTTCCGAAACTGATCTATGTGCTGGANGAAGATAATATTCACGAGGACAGCAAGTACTGGTATCTGACGAAGCTGGCGGCACAGTGNACNGCGAAGCGCATGGTGCCG
Source organism: Lachnospiraceae bacterium (assembly GCA_014804605.1). Taxonomy (GTDB): domain Bacteria; phylum Bacillota; class Clostridia; order Lachnospirales; family Lachnospiraceae; genus UBA3282. The sequence continues at coordinate 56,642 of JAAUZM010000030.1, forward strand.
GATTATATATCCGAAAAGATCATGAAAAANCTAAAAGACGGNAATTGNTATACNTGTATGGGATGCCGNTCTTTCCTTACGGTNTATCANGATGAGGAGGATAAGCCGAAGTTNTACGGCAGATTCAATCAGGGNGTNGTNACCTTAAATCTGGTGGACGTGGCATGTTCTTCCGGCAAAGATATGAAGAAATTCTGGGAGATCATGGACGAGCGTCTGGATATGTGCAGAAGAGCGCTTATGTGCCGGCACAACAGGCTGAAAGGAACNCCTTCNGANGTGGCGCCGATCCTGTGGCAGAACGGNGCGCTGGCGAGGCTTAAGAAGGGGGAAANGATCGACAAACTGTTNTATGGCGGTTATTCTACCATATCGCTTGGTTATGCGGGNCTNTGCGAGTGTACCAGATACATGACGGGTAAGAGTCATACAGATCCGGAGGGGACTCCCTTTGCGCTAAAGGTCATGCAGTATCTTAATAATGCCTGCAAGGAATGGCGGGANGAGACAAACATAGATTTCAGTCTCTANGGTACACCGTTNGAATCNACCACCTATAANTTTGCCAAATGTCTGCAGAAGCGGTTTGGCGTGATTGANGGNGTNACGGANAAGAATTATATCACCAACAGTTATCACGTGCATGTGACGGAAGAAATTAATGCGTTTGATAAANTGAAATTTGAGTCACAGTTTCAGGAGCTGTCNCCGGGCGGTGCAATCAGCTATGTGGAAGTGCCGAATATGGAAAATAATCTGGANGCAGTGCTTTCCGTCATGCAGTACATTTACGAGAATATTATGTATGCGGAGTTAAACACAAANAGCGATTATTGNCAGGCGTGTGATTATCATGGAGAGATCGANATCGTTGCNGANACGGANGGNAAGCTGATTTGGCGNTGCCCTAACTGCGGTAATACGGATCAGGATAAGATGAATGTCGCGAGACGTACCTGCGGCTACATCGGTACGCAGTTCTGGAATCAGGGGCGCACACAGGANATTAAGGAGCGGGTGCTGCATCTCTAANTTGGGAGACACATATGTATTATTCGGAGATCAAAAACTGTGANATNGCCAACGGNACCGGAGTCCGNGTAACGCTNTTTGTGAGCGGGTGCACACATCATTGNGAAGGCTGCTTTAATGAGATGACNTGGGANTTTAANTNCGGACANCCNTTTGANNANNCTGTCAGAGAACAGATTCTCGCATATCTGGCNCCGGAGTATATCGCCGGACTTACNCTGCTTGGCGGTGAGCCNNTTGAGTATGCGAATTGGAGAGAACTNNTNCCGTTTATNAGAACNGTGAAGGAGAANTATCCCGGGAAGGATATCTGGTGCTATACGGGGTATCGCTTTGANGAAGATNTTTTGAATAAATTCTGTGCACAATGGCCGGATATGANNGAATTCCTGTCCTANATAGATGTNCTTGTGGACGGTGANTTCATTTTGGNAAGGAAGGATATCAGTCTNAAGTTCAGGGGATCNGACAATCAGCGGATCATTTTNGTNCAGGAGTCTTTAGAAAAAGGAGAAACCGTCNTGTGGACGGATTGAAGAAGAGCAGGGTATGTCAATGTACGCCTGCTCTTCTTTTATCTTAATATTTCTTGCGNTAATGATGTTCCANACNCTGGATNAGNTTATANAATGCCATGGNGATGGCNCAGAGAATGATGATNGANGTNATCACCATATTAAGCTGGAATACCTGAGAACCGTAAATGATCANATANCCGAGNCCGCNCCTTGCGGCAAGNAATTCTCCGATGATCACACCCACGAGGGAAAGTCCGATGTTGACCTTCATATTGCTCAGAATNAGCGGNANGGANGAGGGAAGGATAACCTTAAAGAGTGCATCCCGNCNNGTACCGCCCAGCGTATAGATCAGNTTGAGCATTTCNGNATCTGCCTGACCGAATCCCGTGTAGAGATTNATAACGGAACCGAATACGGCAACAGAGATTCCGGCGACGATGATGGTGTTTGTTCCNGTGCCGAGCCAGACAATCAAAAGCGGTGCCANNGCTGANTTNGGCAGGGAATTGAGGATNACCAGATAAGGTTCTAAAACTTCGGCAAGACTGTTCACATACCATAGAAGCGTNGCGGTAAGCAGACTGATCAGNGTGACTAACAGGAAACTTGCGATGATTTCTAATAATGTAATTCCNGTATGGGTGAAAAAGGAATGATCCAGAAACATCTGATACAGATAAGTCACGATNCCGCTGGGGCAGCTAAAGAAGAAAACATCAATCCATTGCCGGTTTGCGGCCAGTTCCCACAGACTTAAGAATNCGGCAATCAGAAGAAANCTTGCAAAGCCTACCTGATGATGGTGGCGCCTGTGNGCTTTCAGGAANANATACTGATTGGCGGATATGCTGTCAGGTTGACCGGAGAGAAGACTGTTCATTCGTCAACACCTCCCACAAATGATTGAAATAGAGCTGATATTCCGCGGTATTCCTGATTGCCATAGGATCATGCCGGTCGATGTCGAAACAGATCGGCATTTCACATTTAATACAGGCGGGTCTTCTTGACAGGACAAGAACACGGTCCGCCAGCGTGACTGCCTCAGACAGATCATGGGTAATGAGAATCGCTGTTTTGTTTGTCTGTCGGATGATCTGGGCGATATCGGCGGAGACATTCAGCCTTGTCTGGGAATCCAGTGCACTGAATGGTTCATCCAGCAAAAGCAGATCGGGNTGNATCGCCATAGTGCGGATCAGNGCGGCNCGCTGCCGCATTCCNCCGGAAAGTTCGGAAGGNTTTTTATCTTTAAANGCNTAGAGATCATAGTCTCTTAACAGTTTCAGAACATAATCNCGGTTTTCCNGTGTCAGTGTATGATTAAGTTCCAGACCGAGGATAACATTCTGGTAGATAGTGCGCCACTCGAACAGATGATCCCGCTGCAGCATATAGCCGATCTTCACGGTATCATTCNAACCNCAGTCCGNGACACATTTACCTCTGTAATATACGGTGCCTTCTTCCGGAGNCAGCAGACCGGCTATGATGGACAGAAGCGTGGATTTNCCACAACCGCTGGGACCTACGATCGCCAGAAATTCTCCCTGAGATACATCAAANGAAATATCCGATAGAGCAGGCGTTTCNCCNTTCAGATTGTGATAGGCATAGGAGATATCCTGTAATGATAATATTGGCTGCATAGAATAACAACTCCTTATCGTTATACGATATTCTATGAATAATAAGAAAATATGTGTTTTTNGATGAAAAGAAAAGTATTTTGATTGAAATGGGAAGTTTTTTGTGGTATCATCAAATTTNGATTTAATAAAGTGGAGGACTATCGCATGGCACAGCTGTGGGGCGGACGTTTCACAAAGGAAACGGACAAACTTGTATATAACTTTAACGCATCGATCTCTTTTGANCGGAAATTNTTCGGACAGGACATCGAGGGAAGTATNGCGCATGTAATCATGCTGGCGAAACAGGGTATCCTGACGAAGGATGAGAAGGATGNGATTTTAAAGGGGCTTACCGGAATCCGCAGGGATGTGGAAGCGGGCAGGCTTGAGATTACAGANGAGTACGAGGATATTCACAGTTTCGTGGAGGCGAAGCTGATCGAGAGAATCGGAGAAGCAGGTAAGAAGCTGCATACAGGCAGAAGCCGGAATGATCAGGTTGCGCTGGACATGAGGCTGTATACGAGGACAGAAGTGCTCCATACGGATGAACTGCTCAAAGAACTGCTCAGCACACTGCTGCATATCATGGAAGATAATACGGAGACTTACATGCCGGGATTTACCCATTTACAGAAGGCACAGCCGGTAACGCTGGCGCATCATATGGGTGCCTACTTCGAGATGTTTAAGCGGGACAGGTCGCGGCTTAAGGATATTTACCATCGTATGAATTATTGTCCGCTCGGCGCCGGGGCGCTGGCGGGGACGACATATCCGCTTGACAGAAATTATACGGCATCGGTTCTGGGGTTTGAGGGTCCTACCCTCAACAGTATGGATTCCGTGTCGGATCGGGATTATGTGATAGAATTTTTATCGGCGCTGGCAACGATTATGATGCACCTGAGCCGTTTTTGTGAGGAAATTATTCTCTGGAATTCGGACGAATATCGTTTCGTTGAGATCGACGACGCGTATTCCACGGGAAGCAGCATTATGCCGCAGAAGAAGAATCCGGATATCGCCGAACTGGTGCGGGGCAAGACCGGTCGGGTTTACGGTGCTCTTATCTCGATTCTCACTACGATGAAAGGGCTTCCGCTTGCTTACAATAAAGACATGCAGGAAGATAAGGAATTGACTTTTGATGCTATAGACACGGTAAAGGGATGTCTGGCGCTGTTCGAAGGGATGCTGCGCACGATGAAATTCCGTAAAGACCGGATGGAGAAGAGTGCGATGCAAGGGTTTGCTAACGCGACGGATGCGGCGGATTATCTTGTGGGGCACGGTGTCCCGTTTCGAGATGCCCATGGCATTATCGGCAGGCTTGTGTTATACTGTATTGATAAACAGTGTAGTATTGAGGATCTGACGATTGAAGAGCTGAAAACGATCAGTCCTGTTTTTGAGGAAGATATCTATGAGGCTGTCAGCTTAAAGACATGTGTGGAGAAGCGGCTTACCGTGGGAGCCCCCGGACCGGCGGTAATGAGTGTGGTGATTGACATGGCGAAAGAGTATCTTGCTAAGGACTGGCATGAGGAAGATAAGATTAATATTCCGAAGTAATAGAACCGGATTTTCGAATACAGTATAATCAAAGGAGGAGTATATATATTATGAGCGAGAGATTAAGGGTAGGAATTTTAGGCGGAACAGGTATGGTAGGGCAGCGGTTTATCGCACTGCTGGAGAATCATCCGTGGTTTGAGGTTACGACTATTGCTGCAAGTCCCCGTTCTGCGGGTAAGACATATGCTGAGGCGGTAGGTGACAGGTGGAAAATGACGACGCCCATGCCGGAGGCGGTAAAGAATATTGTTGTGAAGAATGTCAACGAAGTAGCAGAAGTAGCATCTGAAGTGGATTTTGTATTTTCCGCGGTAGATATGACCAAGGATGAGATTAAGAAAATCGAGGAAGAATATGCGAAGGCAGAGACACCGGTAGTGTCCAATAACAGTGCACACCGCTGGACGCCGGATGTACCGATGGTTATTCCGGAGATCAATCCGGAGCATTTCGAAGTGATTGAGGCACAGAAGAAACGTTTGGGTACGACCAGAGGTTTCATTGCTGTGAAACCGAATTGTTCCATTCAGAGTTACGCTCCGGTTCTCACTGCATGGCAGGAGTTTGAGCCGTATGAAGTAGTTGCTACAACTTATCAGGCGATCTCTGGGGCAGGAAAAACCTTTAAGGATTGGCCGGAGATGGTTGAAAACGTAATCCCGTATATCGGCGGTGAGGAGGAAAAGAGTGAGAAGGAGCCGCTCAGAATATGGGGTAAAGTGGAGAACGGCGAGATCGTTCCGGCAGTAAGCCCGGTGATTACCTGTCAGTGTATCCGAGTGCCGGTTCTGAACGGTCATACCGCAGCGGTATTTGTTAAATTCAGAAAGCAGCCCACGAAGGAACAGCTTGTGGAAAAACTCGTGAACTTTAAAGGAATTCCGCAGGAGTTGGAGCTGCCCAGCGCGCCGAAGCAGTTTATTCAGGTGATGGAGGAGGATAATCGTCCGCAGGTGAAACTGGATGTAGACTTTGAGAACGGTATGGGAATCAGCGTGGGACGGATCAGACCGGACAGCGTATATGATTGGAAATTTGTGGGACTTTCCCATAATACGGTACGCGGTGCGGCCGGCGGAGCGGTTCTGTGTGCCGAGACATTGAAGGCAAAGGGATATATCAGTGCAAAATAAGTTGTGAGAGGGATTGCGTAACAAATAATAAATATGATTGAGGGGCTGCCGACGTATTGGGGAATGCGGCGGGATATAAGGGTATAGCATTATGGAAGAATTAAAGTATCAGGTGGATCTGTTAAATGCGATGAATGAGAAGCTGATAAGAGACGAGAAAATGCTTCGATTAATTTGCGAGACTTCAAACAGCGCATTTCTATATTACAATTTTGAAGAACAGCGGCTCCAGACGATCGCGAACTGGGATCATTTCTTTGATTTTCCGGTTACTGACATACATGATCTGGGCAGGCTGTATGACTGCGTGGAGGAAAAGTATGTCATTCCTCTGAAAGAAGTGCTGTTTATAGATGAACAGAAGCTGAAGAGTCAGGCGATCGAAGTGAAGCTTAGGGACAGACGCCTCTGCATTGAAGTGGAAGTTAATGTTATCTATGATACAATGGACAATCCGACGGATAAGGTCATCCGTTTTAAAGATGTGACAAAGTTTAATTCCCAGAATGATGAGCTGACTTATATGGCTTATTATGATATGCTCACAGGCCTGTATAACCGCAATTATTTTGTAAGGCTGCTTGGAGAGTATATTAGGCGTGCGGAAGAAGAGAACGAGACGGTGGCGGTCATGTTCATGGATTTCGATGATTTTCGCAGGATCAATGACGGCATGGGCATTATCAGCGGTGATGAGCTTGTGCAGTTATTTGGGCAGTTTCTATCGGATTTGATGGGGGATAATGTCATTATTTCCCATTTCAACAGTGATATCTTTTGTATCGGTATCTACAGCCCGTGTGGGGCGAGAAGCGTGGAGACGGTCTACAGAACGATCAGAGAGCGTCTTAAGAAACCGTTTAAACTGTCCGAGGGACAGGAGATATTTCTTACGATCAGCGTGGGGGTTGCGGAGTATCCCGAAGCGGCAGATAAGACGCTGGAACTGATTAACTGTGCAGAGATCGTCATGTTTAAAGCCAAAAACATGGGTAAGGATAAGATACTGTATTTTGACGGCACAATTCTGGACGATTTTCTCAAAAAAGTTAAAATTGAAAATAAGCTAAAGGATGCTGTTTTCGAGCAGAATTTTACCATGTATTATCAGCCGCAGTTCCACACGACGGACAAGGTGCTGAGGGGTGTAGAAGCGCTGATCCGCTGGCGGGATGATAACGGCAAGATGATCAGTCCGGCAGTGTTTATTCCGATTGCGGAGAAAAACGGGGCGATCGTGCCCATCGGAACATGGGTGATAGAGGAGAGCCTGCGTGCTTTTGCGGGATGGAAGAGAAAATATCATTATCCGATGATCATGTCTCTTAATGTCTCGGCAATCCAGTACAGGCAGCCGGACTTCATTGACAAGGTGCTCCGGCTTATGGAGAAATATGATATCGAGCCTTCTGAGATTGAACTGGAGATCACGGAGTCTATTTTGATTGATGATTTTACAGACATTACGGAGAAGCTGGTTACATTACGGGATATCGGTATCAAGATATCTCTGGATGATTTTGGTACAGGGTATTCTTCTTTGTCATATTTGAAGGGATTGCCCATTGATACGCTTAAGATCGATAAATCGTTTATTGATACTGTGATTACGGATGAGAATACGCGGATCATCACGGAGTCGATCATCTATATGGTCAAGAAATTAGGATTTGAGACGATTGCCGAGGGCGTTGAAACGGAAGAGCAGTACCGCTACTTAAATGAGATTGACTGCGACAATATTCAAGGATATTTACTGGGTAAACCGATGCCGTCAGATAAGATAGAAAATCTGTTGGCTGATATGACTGCATAGTACGCGAGGAGACCTATGTTATTTGGCAGAACATCCGAATTAAAGTATCTGAATAGTTATTATGACAGAGACGGCAGCCAGATTCTGGTCGTATATGGACAGAAGCATATCGGCAAGACAGCTCTTGTCAGAGAGTTCATGGAAGATAAGCCGGGATATTATTATCTTGCAAGAGCGTGTTCCGAGAGGGAACAGAGCTATCAATGGTGCAGACAGCTTCAGCGTGACGGATATGAGACAGAGCAGTTTATGTCCTTCCATGATATTTTCGCCAAGATAACCCGCCGCAGCGGTGGTAAGAAGGTTTTGGTCATAGATGAGTTTCAGAATATTGTCAGGGCAAGCGAACGGTTTATGAAAGAATTGGTATCCTTTGTGCACAGCCAGTGGAATCGGGATGAGGTGATGGTTGTTTTATGCAGTTCATCTATCGGCTGGATCGAGAACAGTATGATTACCCGGATCGGGGAAGCCGCCTATGAGTTGTCAGGCTTCTTGAAAATACGGGAACTGCTGTTTGAGGATATTATTCAGAAATTTCCGAATTTCCGTATTGAGGAATGCGTTGAGGCATATGCCATTCTGGGTGGATTCCCGGGGCTATGGAATCAGTTTGATGACAGACTGACAATACAGCAGAATATTTGCCGCAATATCCTTGACCCGGACTGTTTTTTGTTTGAGGAAGGGGAGCGTATGCTGACGGATCAACTGCGGGAGCCGGGTGTGTATAATACGATCATGGCCTCTATCGCGGCGGGCAGTCACAAGCTGAACAATCTGTATCTGCATACAGAGTTTTCCCGAGCCAAAATCAGTGTGTATCTCAAGAATCTTATAGAATTGGAGCTGGTTGAGAAAGTCTTCTCTTATGATACGGAAGGTCGGGAGAACGTGCAGAAAGGAATCTACAGGATCAGTCATCCTTTCGTTGAGTTTTATTATACGTATATGTATCCCTATCTGAGTGATCTGCAGACGCTGTCGGTGGGAGAATTCTATAACCGTTATATTATGCCGGATTTCAGGCGGTATGTGACGGAATATTTTAAGAAAGTATGCAGACAGCATCTGACGAAAATGAACAACAGACATAAACTCCCGATTGATTTCGACATCGTAGGCGAGTGGATCGGCAAGGCGGGCGAACTGGACATTATAGCGCGTGATGAGGATGGTCGGACCCTGATCGGACTGTGCAACTGGGAGAGACCGATGACCTATGAAGATTATGAGGAACTTCTGGGATACGCGAAGAAGGCAAAGATCAATGCGGATTATGTCTATATGTACACGGCGTTTCGATTTGATGAGAGGCTGAATCTGGAAGCAAAGGTCAAGCCGAATCTGAAACTTGTACAGATTTCGGATCTGTGATAAAGACGTGAACTTATTCTAAGCCTGTAAAGGACACAACCTGATATATGGGAAAAAGTATTTATATAGCAGAAAAACCCAGCGTGGCAAAGGAATTTGCCAAAGCATTAAAATATAATATGAAAAACCGCGACGGTTATATGGAATCCGAAGAGGCGGTTGTGACATGGTGTGTAGGGCACCTTGTGACGATGAGTTATCCGGAAGCATATGATGAGAAATATAAGCGCTGGTCGCTTGACACGATCCCTTTTATTCCGGAAGAGTTTAAATATGAGGTGATCGAGAGTGTGAAGAAGCAGTTCCAGATCGTGAGCGGGCTGCTGAACCGTGAGGATGTGGAGACGATCTATGTCTGCACCGACTCGGGACGGGAGGGAGAATATATATACCGTCTGGTAGAACAGCAGGCACATGTACAGGGAAAATCAAGGAAACGGGTCTGGATCGATTCCCAGACAGAAGAGGAGATCCTGCGCGGAATCAGGGAAGCCAAAGATCTGTCGGCATATGATAATCTGTCGAATGCAGCCTATCTGCGTGCCAAGGAAGATTATCTTATGGGAATTAATTTTTCCCGTGTGCTGACTTTGAAATACAGTAATCCGATTAAATCGTATCTGAAGGCGGACAGGGCAGTGGTGTCCGTGGGGCGTGTGATGACCTGCGTGCTTGGCATGGTGGTCAACAGAGAGAGAGAGATCAGGGAGTTTGTGAAGATCCCTTTTTACAGGATCCTCTCCCGTGTATCCATAGAGGGACGGGAGTGCAGCTGTGAGTGGAAAGCGATAGAGGGGTCTAAATATTATCAGTCGCCCCTGCTTTATAAAGACAATGGCTTTCTGGAAGAAAAGGAGGCCGATGCTTTCATACAATATCTGGAAGAAGCTCCGGCGGCTATGCCTGTGGTAGAGAAGGTAGAGAAGAAAAAAGAGACTAAGAATCCGCCACTTTTGTATAATCTGGCGGAGCTGCAGAACGACTGTTCCAAGCTATTTAAGATCAGTCCCGATGAGACGCTGCGGATCGCGCAGGAACTCTATGAAAAGAAGCTGACAACATATCCCCGTACGGATGCCAGAGTGCTGTCGAGTGCGGTGGCAAAGGAGATACATAAGAATATCGGCGGTTTGAGAAACTATGAAATCGCAGCGCCCTATGCTGCGGAAATATTAAGCGGCGGCAGTTATAAGACGATTGCTAAGACGAGATATGTGAATGATAAGCAGATCACAGATCATTACGCGATCATTCCTACAGGACAGGGATTTGGCGCATTAAGCGGATTGCACCCTACATCGGCGAAGGTGTATGAGATCATCGTCAGACGCTTCTTAAGTATTTTTTATCCGGCGGCGATTTACCAGAAAGTTACGCTGAGTGTTATGATGAAGGGAGAATTCTTTTCCACGGGATTTAAAGTGCTGGCACAGGAGGGATACTTAGCGGTAAGCCGGAATTCTTTTGCCAGAAAGAAAGCGGAAAATGATGAATCCGAGGAGAAGAAGGAAGAGGAGCAGGAAGCCGCCTGCGACGAAACATTTCTGGAAGTCCTGAATAGTTTGAAGAAGGGTAGGAAATTAGAACTGATCGGTCTGGATAAGAAGGAGGGGGAGACTTCTCCACCCAAGCGTTATAATTCAGGTACGATGATCCTGACGATGGAGAACGCCGGACAGTTTATAGAGGATGAGGAATTGCGTGCGCAGATCAAGGGAAGCGGAATCGGCACCTCAGCCACAAGAGCAGAGATTCTCAAAAAACTGGTGAATATCAAATATCTGGCGTTGAATAAGAAGACCCAGATCATTACGCCGACACAGCTGGGAGAGATGATTTATGAAGTGGTGGCAGGAGCGATCAAACCGCTGCTCGATCCGAGACTGACTGCAAGCTGGGAGAAAGGGCTGACACTGGTGGCTGACGGAGAGATTACGGAAAATGAATATATGGTGAAACTGGATGATTTCGTCACGAGAAGAACCAACACTGTGAAGCAGATGAACAATCAGTCATTGCTTTATAACAGATTCCGGTATGTGGAACAGTTTTATAGTAAACGGACGTAATGCGGCAATACAAAGAGTGCTGTGTAATAAAACAGCGGAATATAGAAGATTGACAGAAGGCAGGTGAGTAAGATGGCATGTTTACATGATACTGAAATCGGTGAACTCTATACGCTGGAGGAGACGATTGCGGGAGAGGTTTTTCAGGGAGTAACCTATCCGTGGGAGGTACTTTCCAAAATCGGTGATTTTATTATGGCACTGGGAAATACGCTTCCGGAAGAGCTTTATGAAAAGAAAGGGGACAACGTATGGATAGCCAGAAATGCTAAGGTCTATCCGAGTGCCTGTATCAACGGACCGGCGATCATTGATGAGGAAGCGGAAATAAGGCATTGTGCTTTTATCAGAGGCAACGCCATTGTCGGTAAAGGAGCGGTAGTAGGTAATTCTACGGAGCTTAAGAATGTGATCCTGTTCAATAAGGTTCAGGTGCCACATTATAATTACGTGGGAGACAGCATATTAGGATACAGGGCACATATGGGAGCCGGTTCCATCACATCCAATGTTAAGAGTGATAAAACTTTAGTGGTGGTTCGGGCAGGAGAGGAGTCTCTGGAAACGGGACTTAAGAAATTCGGAGCAATGCTTGGTGACAATGTGGAAGTGGGATGTAACTCGGTGTTGAACCCGGGAACTGTCATAGGAAGGCAGGCGAATATCTATCCGACTTCTATGGTGAGGGGATTTATACCGGCCCGAAGTATTTATAAGCGGCAGGGTGAGATTGCGGAGAAATATTAAGCGGTAATTACGATAAAGTATGTGGGGATAAAGGGATGGCAACAGATTTAAGCATGGAAAATTTCGGATCAATGATTGATAACGTGATCGCGGGCATATGTTTCTTTGAGTATGACGGCGGGAATGAGACAATGACGCCTTTATTCATTAATGAGGGCATGTTTCGTATGCTTGGATATTCGAGAACACAGGGTATGAGGTTCATGAAGAAGGTCGAAATGAGCATTATTCCGGAGGATCTGCGGATCTATAAACAGGGAATTGTGGATGTGCTCAAGGACGACGGTGCCGTAGATGTGGAGTTCCGTACGGTAACAGGAAGCGGCGGCTTGCGCTGGCTGCATGTCAGGGGGAATTTGTATTCCAGAAAAGAGAACAAGTATACAATTTTGACGATTATTCAGGATATTACCGAACGTAAAAATATCGAGTTAGAGCTGCATCGGCAGGCGGAAAGATTACATATTCTCTCAGAGGCGGAGGGAGAGCAGATCATAGACTATAATGCCAAGACGGATGTTATGGTGTTTAAGTCATCCAGTGAATATGACTTAGCGGGAGAGCAGATCCAGAATAGATGGATGGAGCATTTTGCTGATTCTACGATCCATGAGGAGGATATGCCGTATTATAGGTCTGTTTTCAGAGGGCTGCTGGTATCGCCTAAGCATGAGACGATAGAATATCGGACCAGACGCTTTGACGATGACTATACATGGTATCAGGCAAATCTTACTTCTCTGTTGGGACCAGAGGGGTATGTGACAAGGGTTGTAGGCCGTTTGATCAATATCCATGAGAAGAAGCTGAAAGAGCTGGAGCTGCTCCTGCGCGCCGAGAAGGATGCACTGACAGGTTTATATAATCAAGGAGCTACGATGGAGTTGATTCAGAATTCGCTCCACGAGAGTAAGAACAGCGGTATGCTGAATGCTTTGATGATTATTGATCTGGATAATTTTAAAGAAATCAATGATATTATGGGACATGCGCAGGGGGATCAGGTGATTGTGGACACCGCCAATGCACTGAATGATATCTTCAAAGGCGGAGATATTGTCGGCCGTATCGGCGGAGATGAGTTTGTGGTATATATGAAAAACATAGATAGCATTTCCAATGCCGATATTCTGGCAAACAAGGTGGTGAAGGGTGTTAATTTCTCATTTGAGCATGAGGGACAATTGCTTCAGGTGACCTGCAGTGTGGGGGTGGCGATTTCCCCGTATCACGGCAATGATTATGAAGAACTTTTTAAGAAAGCTGATAAGGCCGTATATACGGCGAAAGCAAATGGTAAATGCGGATATCGTATCTATGATGCTGCTACGACTATGGCATATCATGCGACAAGGAAGAATACGGCATATAATCCAGAGAAAGGTATGGAGATGAACCGTGGCATCGAAGATCTGGTGATGCAGGTTCTGTTTGAAGATAAGGTGATGGAGTCGGCGCTTAAGTCGGCCATTGAGCTGATCACGTCGAAGTATCATTTTCACAGAGGATATGTGTGCGGTAGTGAGGGGCTTCCTATATCGACAAACGTACAGTTTGCCGCTATAGGTTATGAGATCGGCCGCGAGACAACGGAGCACTATGAGCTGAATAGAGTGGTCAGTGAGATTCTGTATGAGACTTTCCGCAAAGCGACGATTATTCACGACTATGATTTGACCGCAGTAGAGATGCACGATTATTTTCAGGCGGAAGGTATTAAGAGCATGTTCTACTATCCGATCACATCCCACGGAGATTTTCAGGGAGCAATTATCTTTGAAAACCACGAGGATGTACAGCTTGAATTCAAAGAAAATGAGATGGAAGAGCTTCGGTCGCTGATGCGTATTCTGGAGGCACATATCTTACAGATCGGTTTTATGGACCGTCTTCAGGATTTCGCTACGCAGATTGCTATTTTTGACAATATGGACAGCTTTGTATATATTGTAAATCCGGATACGTACGAGCTCAGCTTTATCAACAAAAAGGTGTTGATGACTTCTCCGGAAGTCAAGATCGGAGATATATGTTATAAGGCGTTACAGCATAGAGATGCACCGTGCGAAAACTGTATTGCGAAACGTTTAAAAAAGGACGATCCCCACTGCAGATGTACGGAAGAACTCTTTAACTATTCTCTGAGGTGCTGGAGCAGATGCAGTGCGAGCTGGCTTGAATGCAAAGAAGAGAATGGACTTGTACTTTTAAACAGCATTGATATTTCAGAATATTTCATGGGCTAGGTTGACGAATGCGACTTTTTCGTGTATATTTTCTTAGGAAGCAGTGCACTTTAGCACTTTAAAGTGCACGAGTACTAATTCAGGAGGATAATTATGAAAAAGAAAGCATTAGCATTACTTATGGTAACGGCAATGTCAGCCACCATGCTTGCAGGATGTGGCTCTGACGGCGACAATGCGGCGCCAGACAATGCGGCATCAACAGGTGACAGTACAACAGCCACGGACGACGGTGCGGCAGAAGATACGGCAGCGGATGACGGAGCAGAAGCTCCTGCGGCAGATAAGGTATATAATATCGGTATCTGCCAGTTATTAGAGCATCCGGCTCTTGATGAGGCGACACGTGGATTTGAGCAGGCGCTGACAGATCTCTTAGGTGAGGGAAATGTAAATATCAGTTTTCAGAATGCACAGGGCGAGCAGACCAATTGCGCAACGATCTGTACCCAGTTTGTCACAGATGACGTAGATTTGATTCTTGCCAATGCTACATCGCCGTTACAGGCGGCAGCGGCGGCGACCAACACGATTCCGATTCTCGGTACATCCATCACGGACTATGCAACGGCACTTGATATTTCTGACTGGTCCGGTGCAACCGGCACGAATGTATCCGGAACATCAGACCTTGCTCCGCTTGAGGAACAGGAGAAGATGTTGGTAGAGCTGTTCCCCGATGTACAGAAAGTGGGCATTTTATATTGTTCTGCGGAAGCAAATTCCAAGTATCAGGCAGATGTGGTCAAAGGATGTCTGGAGGCAGACGGCATTGCCTATGAGGAGTATACGGCAGCTGATTCCAATGAAATCCAGTCTGTAGTTACCAGCGCATGCGAGTCATGTGATGTTCTGTATATCCCGACTGACAATACACTGGCAGCCGCAACGGAAGTAGTCAGCAATGTGGCGCTTCCCGCGGGTGTACCGATCATTGCGGGTGAAGAAGGTATCTGCTCGGGCTGCGGTGTCGCAACTTTATCGATCAGCTACTATGATATTGGTTATACGGCAGGCGAGATGGCTTATGACATTCTGGTAAATGGTGCGGATATCACTACAATGGATGTAAAATATGCACCTCAGGTTACGAAGAAGTATAATGCTTCTATCTGTGAACAATTAGGCATTACGATTCCCGACGATTACGAGGCGATCTCTGCTGAGTAATTTCGGCTATTATAATGATATGAGTGGGGATGACACGATTGCCATCCCCTTATCCTTAATATAGAGCAGAACAGTGATCGGGCAGTTGTTACATATGGAATACGGACTGTCCGGTCGGATTTTTTACGGAGGTTACGAAATGATTTTACTATCACTTAATCCCTTGGCACTGCTTAGGGCGATGCCGGGGGCATGTGCACAGGGACTGATCTGGGGTATTATGGCGCTGGGTGTCTATATTACTTTCAGACTTCTTGATTTTCCGGATCTTACGGTGGACGGAACGCTGGCAACGGGAGGTGCGGTGGCAGTTATGCTGATTCGTGCAGGGGTAAATCCGTGGGTGTCATTGATCGTGTCTTTTGCGGTAGGTATGCTTGCGGGCATGATCACAGGATTACTGCATACGGGGCTTGGCATTCCGGGCATTTTGTCCAGTATTCTGACGCAGATATCACTGTACTCCATTAATTTGAATATTATGGGTAAATCCAATCAGGCGATCAATGTAGATCAGTATAAGCTGGTGGTTTCCCTTCGATATATATCGGGAGATGCGCTGACGAAATTTAAATTCTACGGCGGAGTGACATTGGGATGTCTTATTCTGGTTATGATCATGTACTGTTACTTCGGGACAGAGCAGGGGCAGGCAATCCGCGCTACGGGATGTAATATGAGCATGGCGAAGGCGCAGGGAATCAATACAAACTTTCATACCGTTCTTGCCCTCATGATCTCCAATGGTCTGGTAGGCTTATGCGGCGGTCTGTATGCGCAGTATCAGGGGGCGGCCGATGTCAATATGGGGCGCGGAGCCATCGTCATTGGTCTTGCTGCCGTGATTATCGGAGAAGTACTCTTCGGCAAGTTTTGTGTGAGAAGAAAATCGGCTTTTGCTTTTACGATGATTTCCGTCATACTGGGGGCTGTGCTTTACTATATTGTAATTGCATTTGTACTGTGGCTGAAGATGCCTTCGGATGATATGAAACTGTTTTCGGCGATCGTCGTGGCAATTTTCCTGTCGATCCCTTATCTGAAGAATAAATACGGAAAGAAAGGGGTGGCAAGGCAATGAGCAACGGAGCAAAGACGTATGCATTGGAATTAAGAGATATTCATAAGACTTTCAATCCGGGAACAATCAACGAAAAGATGGCTCTGGACGGGCTGAATCTGCAGCTTGAGGACGGTGATTTCGTGACCATTATCGGCGGTAACGGCGCAGGCAAATCCACTGCGCTTAATGCAATTGCCGGTGTGTGGCCGGTGGACTGTGGTTCCATCATCATCGGAGGTACGGATGTGACATCCCTGCCCGAGCATAAGAGGGCGAAATACCTCGGACGCGTTTTTCAGGATCCGATGACCGGAACAGCGGCGACCATGTCCATAGAGGAAAACATGGCTCTTGCCGCAAGACGCGGCAAAAGGCGTACTTTAAAATGGGGCGTGACTAAGGAAGAGAAAGAGCGGTATATGGGGATGCTTAAGACTTTAGATCTTGGACTGGAAGATCGGCTGACTTCTAAGGTTGGACTTCTTTCCGGAGGACAGCGTCAGGCTGTGACTCTGCTTATGGCATCTTTGCAGAAACCGAATCTGCTGCTTCTTGATGAGCACACGGCGGCACTGGATCCGAAGACGGCGGCGAAAGTATTGGCATTGTCCGATAAGATCATAGAGGAGAATCAGTTGACGGCAATGATGGTTACACATAATATGAAAGACGCGATCACCCACGGCAACCGCCTTATTATGATGCATGAGGGCAGGATTATCTACGATGTGCGTGGGGAGGAGAAGAAGGGGCTTCATGTGTCCGATCTTTTGTCGAAGTTTGAAGAGGTCAGCGGAGGAGAGTTTGCCAATGACAGAATGATACTGTCATAGGGCGGTGATCAGATTCAGAGATTCGGGTTGTCATGTTTTTGTAAAAATCTGCATATAATTCATAGAAATGACTGGATTTTTTACTCGTAATATGCGAAAATAGGACTAGCGGTTATGACAGGCGAGCAGGCCTGTTATGAAATAATTATACATAATCGAAAGGAGTTATCACATGATTTATTCAAAAGAAGTTGAAGAAATGTGTACAGTGGCACAGGGCGTTCATCATGGCTGTGCGCCGATCCCGGAAGAAGCAAAATGGGTTCAGGCGAAAGAAGTAAAGGATATTTCCGGTTTGACACACGGTGTAGGCTGGTGTGCTCCCCAACAGGGTGCATGTAAGTTGACTCTGAATGTGAAAGAAGGAATCATTCAGGAGGCTCTCGTTGAGACCATCGGATGTTCCGGTATGACACATTCCGCTGCTATGGCGTCTGAGATTCTGCCGGGCTTAACGGTTATGGAGGCACTCAATACTGACCTTGTATGTGATGCCATTAATACGGCTATGAGAGAACTGTTCTTACAGATCGTATATGGTCGTACACAGTCCGCATTCTCTGAGGAAGGTCTTCCGGTAGGCGCAGGTCTGGAGGATTTGGGTAAAGGCTTAAGAAGTCAGGTCGGAACGATGTATGGTACATTAAAGAAAGGTCCTCGTTACCTTGAAATGGCTGAAGGTTACGTAACGGGTATTGCACTGGATGCCAATGATGAGATCATCGGCTATAAGTTTGTAAGTCTCGGTAAGATGACAGATTTCATCAAGAAGGGTGATGACCCGAATACTGCTTATGAGAAAGCATGTGGACAGTACGGACGCGTTGATGATGCTGTTAAGATTATTGACCCCAGATGCGAATAGAAGGAGGATTAAGATAAGATGGCTTTATTTGAATCATATGAGAGAAGAATTGATAAGATCAATTCCGTATTAAACAGTTATGGTATTTCTTCTATCGAAGAAGCTGAGAAAATCACAAAAGATGCCGGCTTAGACGTATATGAGCAGGTAAAGAAAATCCAGCCGATCTGTTTTGAGAACGCATGCTGGGCTTACACGGTAGGCGCTGCAATTGCAATCAAAAAGGACTGCAAGAAGGCGGCTGACGCTGCAGCAGCAATCGGTGAAGGACTTCAGGCATTCTGTATCCCCGGTTCTGTTGCCGATACCCGTAAGGTAGGTCTTGGACACGGCAATCTTGGCAAGATGTTACTGGAAGAGGAGACAGACTGCTTCGCATTCTTAGCAGGTCATGAATCCTTTGCTGCAGCAGAGGGTGCGATCGGTATCGCTGAGAAGGCTAACAAGGTTCGTCAGAAACCCCTTCGTGTTATCCTGAACGGTCTGGGTAAGGACGCAGCGAAGATCATCTCCAGAATTAACGGATTCACATTCGTTGAGACAGAGTATGATCCTTATACAAATGAAGTAAAAGAGATTGAAAGAATCGCTTACTCCGACGGTCTTCGTTCCAAAGTAAACTGCTACGGCGCTAACTCTGTTCCGGAAGGTGTTGCAATCATGTGGAAGGAGAATGTAGATGTTTCCATCACAGGTAACTCTACTAACCCGACGAGATTCCAGCATCCTGTAGCAGGTACATATAAGAAAGAGAGAACAGAAGCCGGCAAGAAGTATTTCTCCGTTGCTTCCGGTGGTGGTACGGGACGTACACTTCATCCCGATAACATGGCTGCAGGTCCTGCTTCCTATGGTTTCACAGATACATTGGGACGTATGCATTCCGATGCACAGTTTGCAGGTTCTTCCTCCGTTCCGGCTCACGTGGAGATGATGGGTCTGATCGGTATGGGTAACAACCCGATGGTCGGCGCAACGGTTGCGGTTGCTGTTTCTATCGAGGAGGCTGCTAAGGCTGGGAAGTTCTAAAAAAATTGTGTGATACACAAAAATATTAAAGATTAAAGACAAAACCGCCGCAATTATTTAGAATTACGGCGGTTTTTTAATATTAATATTGTGTATTATCATATGTTTTAAATACATTCAATATTAAAATCAATACAACATTGAAAGACCGTCAACTGGGGATGCTAACATAGGTTACTTTTCAGATATCAAAGACTATGAAAGTTCCTAAAAGATATTTATTTGATGTGATTAATTATAATAATTAAAATATCGGTCGTTACAAAACGACTGTAATTGAATTTGAGCGATATTATATACTTGCTGTTATTAAAAACAACCGTAATTTTAACATGAAATTTATTATATTTATTAAGTGGAGCATGCCGATTATATTATTATTGTGCACATGCATTCTCTGTGAGCTGTGAGAGTAATTCTGGGTGATAAGAGATCCCAGCAATGAGTAGTGTTAAAATGTAAGAGGTGAAGTAACTGTGTGTAAGCAAGCATGTCTATTCCGATTATTACTTGCAGGAATAAAAAGCAATATAGGGAGGAGAACACTATGTATCCAACACGACAAGAAGCAGAAAGACTACTGAAAGAAGCAGGCAAATGTAATCCGGGGCCGTGGGAAGATCACAGCCGTGTAACGGCACAGTGTGCGGAGAAGATTGCAAGGGCTTGTCAGGATATGGATGTGCAGAAGGCGTATGTGTTGGGATTGTTACATGATATCGGCAGAAAATTTGGTGTAAAACATTTAGGTCATGTATACGATGGGTGGCAGTATATGCTTGAATGTGGTTATGATGAAGTAGCCAGAATATGCCTGACACATTCTTTTAATGAAGGAAAGCTGGAAGATTATATCGGGAACTTTGATATATCGGAACAGCAGATAGAAGAGATCGAACAGGCATTATGTGGGATAGAGTTTGATGAATATGATATGTTGATTCAGCTTTGTGATTCCATAGCTTCGGCAGAAGGCGTGGTTGGCATGGAGGAGCGGATGAATGATGTTAAGAAAAGATATGGGCATTATCCACAGTCGAAGTGGGATAAAAATATGGAATTGAAAAATTATTTTGAACAGAAATCTGGAAGTGATATTTATGAAATTGTAAAAATGAGATAATGATTATTTGTGAAAATGACTAAATAAAAATCAGCAGAGGTAAAAACTGAATAGTGGAAAAACTAAGGATGGAGAATTATGTTCAGTTTTTTAGTGGTACATAAAGCGAGAAAATAAATAACATATGAGTTTTATTGTTAAAAAAATGAGCTTTGTCTATCATGATTGGCTATACTGGTATTTTTGATGTTTTTTGTTTAGCATCCATGTTTGTGGATAGGTTATTTACATATAAAAAAACAGAAAAATATAAAAATTGTAAGGATAACGGGTTTTATATTTAGTATATCTATAACGTGTGTAATCATATGGGAAATACGACAGGAAGGAACCGGTCAATTATTTAACATAACATGAGATATTGTTGACGCATGGTGTCAGCATTTTATGGTAGGGTATGTGATTCTACGGTTAGAGTGTTATTTATAGAAAGTAATAGTATATTGACAGATTTTTTGGTATAATTGAACTATTAAAATAATATAGGAGAGAGCGATATGAAAAAAATATATAAGCGAATGATAAATCTGTTTCTGACCGCCGCGGTTGTATTAGGAGGATTATTATCTGCTTCCATACCGGCAGATGCCGCGAATCCCGACACAATGGAAGTACATTTCATTGATGTGGGACAGGGAGATTCAACTTTGATCACCTGTGGAGAACATGCTATGCTGATCGATGCGGGAGATGATACAAAAGGTACTGCCATCCAGAATTATCTTCAAAAGCGTAAGATCAAGAAATTGGATTACCTGATTCTCACCCACCCTGATGCTGATCATATCGGCGGTGCACCAGTTATTATTACGAAATTTGATATTGATAAAGTGTTTGTATCCAATTATGAAAAAGATACGAAAACCTATCAAAAACTGATACAGGCATTGGATGATAAGAGACTCAAGTATACGACGCCGGGTGTCGGTTCACAGTACACTTTGGGAACAGCGTCCATCACTATACTTGCGCCTAATGACAAATATGATAATCCGAACGATGCATCAATTGCCCTGCTTGTCAAAAACGGAAGTAATAAGTTCCTGTTCACCGGCGATGCGGGAGAGGATGCCGAGAAAGATATTCTGGATAACGGAATCAGTATCGCTGCGGATGTATATAAAGTAGGACACCACGGAAGCAGATATTCTACATCCCCCAATTTTTTCAAGGCTGTGAAACCGACTTATGCGGTGATAAGCTGCAGCGAGGATAATTCCTATGGGCATCCTCACGCTGAGACATTGAATACGCTCAGGAAAAATGGCGTAAAGGTATACAGAACCGACGAAGAGGGCACGATTATTGCCACAGCGGATGGCAAGAAGATAACCTTTAACGTACCGGCATCAGAGACATGGAAGGCCGGAGAACCAACCCAAAATTCAACCACATCTGAAACATCAC
Organism: Lachnospiraceae bacterium; assembly: GCA_014804605.1. Taxonomy (GTDB): domain Bacteria; phylum Bacillota; class Clostridia; order Lachnospirales; family Lachnospiraceae; genus UBA3282. The sequence goes on from JAAUZM010000030.1 coordinate 78,285, forward strand.
AATCAACGAAGAATAAAGCGACAACAACACAGAAGGCAGATGATTCTGCTAAAGGGACAGGCGATTCAACAGCGGATAAGCAGAATGCATCGAATGACACAGCGGCAGTGCAGGAGTCACAAAAGGATACGGCCTCTTCACAGCCTGTCGGAATTACGTATGTTTTGAATAAGAATACGCATAAATTCCATAAGCCGAGCTGTAGCAGCGTAGATACAATCAAACCGAAGAACAGAGAAGATACAACGATGTCCAGAGATGAGGTAATTGCTGCAGGGTATGTTCCGTGTAAGAGATGTAATCCATAATCGGACCGCATGCCATATACTGTAAAATCACCATAAATAAAATGGCTGTTTAGCCAAACAATCCCCCTTTTGTCAGAGCGACAAAATGCCCCGGCAAAAGGGGTATTTCAATTTCATAATATGATCTTAACATATAGGGTTTATCACATAAAGATTACCATATGAAAACAATGCGAAGATTTACAACCTAATCCGTTTTTGATACAATAATTTACATTGAGATATGCGGATAAATAAAGGAGAAAAATATATGCGTGAAACAGTGAGGATCAATAAAGAAGAGCCGCAGTATTCCGTTGCGGCCGGTGTGACTTTTGCACAGGTAGATGCATGGTTCGGACACACAATCAGGGACTTGAAGATGGATATCATCTATCCGGAGGATAGCGAAAAGGTCTATCCTTGTATTGTTTGGATCTGTGGTGGTGCATGGAGAGTGATGGACAGATCGGCACATCTTGCATATCTGTCGGAGCTTGCACGGAGCGGATTCGTAGTTGCAAGCGTGGAGTATCGTACAACTAATGAAGAAATCTATCCGGCTCAGCTGACGGATGTAAAAGCAGGGATACGGTATCTGCGTGCGCACAGTAAGCGATATAATATTGACTCAGAACGTTTCGGAGTGATGGGAGAATCGGCTGGCGGTTATCTGACGGCAATGGCGGCATTAGCTAATGATCCTGCATTTGATGTCGGAGAGTATCTGAAATATTCCAGTAAAGTGCAGGCGGCGTGTCCGTGGTATCCGCCTACTGATGTTTCGGCATTTCCCTATGAATCGGCGGCCGAAGCGGCAGCATCCATGGAATCACTGCTTCTGGGTAAGAATGTGATGCTTTACAAGGAGGATGCGATTAGGATATGTCCTGTTGCTTATGTGTCAAAGGATGCACCTCCGTTTATGATCATGCATGGGACTAAAGACGATACGGTGCCGTTTATGCAGGGAGAATTGTTGCATGATAAGTTGGAGGAAGCCGGCTGTGATGTGAAGCTGATCGCAATCGAGGGAGCTAACCATGCTGACTATCAGTTTTTCCAGAGAGAGACGTGGCGGCGTATAATTAACTTTTTCCATGAGAAGTTAGGGTATGCCAGGTAGGTTATATATAACATGGTGAAGAATATGATTTTATACAATAGCAATGATCTGGCAAAATTGGGCTGTAATGAGTGCAGCGGATGTAGTGAATGCTGTCGTGGGATGGGGCAGTCGATCGTATTAGACCCCTATGATCTTTGTCAACTGCAGAAGGCGACAGGATTAAATTTTTCACAGCTTATGCAGGAAAAGATTGAACTGCATGTGGAAGATGGGCTGATTCTGCCGTCACTTAAGATGCAGAGCGGTACAGATGCTTGTGGCTTTTTGAATCAGGATGGCAGATGCCACATTCATGACTACAGACCCGGGCTGTGCAGATTATTTCCGCTGGGTAGAAATTATGATGAGAATGGACTGAGGTATTTTCTATTGGAGGATGCTTGTTGGATTCAGAACCGGACGAAGGTTAAGATTAAGAAATGGCTGGGGGTGGGTGTACTTTCGCAATATGAGAAATTTCTGATCGCATGGCATGATTTGCGCAAAGAAATACAGGTACAGATTATGGAGCGGCAGTCGGATACCTATACTCAGGGTGTTAATGTAAAGATGTTGGAAATATTTTATCAGAAGCCATATGATATCAAGCAGGATTTCTATGTGCAGTTTGAGGAGCGTATGGGAGCGTTTCAGGGGTGTGGCTTTGGCTGAGTTTCGTGGCAATAGTTAAAATATATGGTGACAGCAGAGCGGGTAAGGAATTTCGGAAATGTTTTNGAATAATTGAGACAGTTATGAAAATGAATCATGAATTATGAGACTTTGGAAATACTGGTTATACCGGCATATTATTCANGAATGAAAGAAAGAGCAAGGATGGTGTGTATATGAAAATGGCAAAGAAAATGAGATTAGTTACTCTGTGTATTGCAATAATATTTGTTTGTAGCGCCTGCGGAGGCAAGAAAGAAAGCGGAGATCAGCTGGAGGGAAATCTGGGTGATATAATGTCAGGGCTTTATGAGAATGCGGATTTATCGGAAGACTTTAGGGNAGGCATGGNCAGCTTCGAGACTTACGAATTGACAGAAGATATTGAAATATCTATTTTAGGAACAGATGAAATTGAGTATACGGAAGGCGTTGTGTCCATGCCTAGGATGTCATCGGTTGCGTATCAGTGTGTACTGCTTCGGGTTGACGAAGATCAGGTTGATACTGTCAAACAGCAGTTGAAAGACAATGCAGACCTGAATAAGTGGGTATGCGTCAGCGCGGAGACGATGCTGATCGAGAGCAGAGGGAATGTGATTTTGGCTGTGATGGGAGAGAATGATACGGTGTACGCTATGAGTGATGCGTTTCAGAAGTATTGAGGGTGGAATGGATGAATTATAGGGCTGATGATGCTTATGATATTCAGAGTAGATAAAGAATAAAATGATGATTTAGTGATAGTTAGACAAAAGGATAAAATTACAGGGAAAAGAGAAGGATTATGGCAGTATTTAATGAAGGAGAGCTGCATACAAGGAAGGCTTCAAGGACAGCGTGGCTCTGGTGAGAGAGGTTCAGGAACAGAAACATGATATGAGCATTGTTTTCCATAACGGATGGCAATGCTTTTTTATTGTTCCTTACTGTCCATTTAATAAACAGATAAGAAACAAATAGTAAACAGATAAAGACTTTTTCGAAATATGATNTATAATAATANCATAAAAACACAAANTTCTTTNCAATCACTATGGAGGNATAAACATGAGTACAATTCTTCATACCGATAAATTGTGCAAATCATTCTCAAGCGGCGGCTTGCAGCAGCATATCATCAAGAATCTTGATCTTGAGATCAGGGAAAAGGACTTCACTATTATAATGGGTGCATCGGGTTCGGGCAAATCNACTCTGCTTTATGCACTTTCGGGAATGGATACCCCAACCCTCGGCAGCGTCTTCTTCGGTGACAAGGATATATCGAAATATACCAACGATCAGCTTGCTGTGTTCAGNCGTGAAAACTGTGGATTTGTCTTTCAGAGTATCTATCTGCTCGAAAACATGACCGTATTCGATAATATCATGACAGGTGCACTTGTGATACAGAAGAACAGCNCCGNGCTTGTGAAAAAGACCGGGGAGCTTCTCAAAAAGGTCGGTATAGGCGAAAAGCTGTGGGATAAATACCCGAACCAGCTTTCGGGCGGTGAGTGCCAGAGGGTCGGCATCGTAAGAGCGATCATCAATGATCCGAAGATACTTTTTGCTGATGAGCCGACAGGCAGTCTGAACTCGGCTTCGAGCCGTGACGTTCTTGATATCTTCACGGAACTGAACTCGAAAGGACAAAGCATTGTAATGGTGACGCACGACATGAAAACTGCTCTCAGAGGAAACAGGGTGATATATCTTCGTGACGGTGCTGTGATCGGCGAACATGAAATGCCGTCATTCGGCACAAATGATATCAAGNGCAGACAAGAGGGCTTNCAGAGATTCCTCGATGACATGGGGTGGTAATATGGAAAAGATACTCAGACTTTCTTTTGCAAATATTAAAAAGCACAGGAAACAGACGATACTTCTTACTCTGCTGATCGTTTTCTGTATGGCTATCACATCGGCGGCGATAGCGGGCAGCATTGATATGANGAGCATATTCCCCCGTGTGGCAGATGAGTATGCTGTACATAAAAATGCGCTTTATATCAAAGAGGATTATTACAATGACAGCTTCATCCGGCTGCTTCGTGAAGATGAGAGGGTAACGGATATCGATCATGTCCGTGTTCTGTTCAGTACAGCAACGAAATACCTNGACAATGAAGGCGAGGAACAGNCGCTGTATATGAGTTTCGTGACTAAGGAGCTGGAAGAGAACATAGAGCGCTCTCCTATAGAAACGACCCTCACCGATNAGGAGANAGCNGCACTTGAACACCCGATCTATCTGCCCTATGCAGGCAGAGAATCCCTTGCATCAAAGCTCAGTGAGGGCGACACTTTTNACATAATTTACGGAACAAAGCTGTTCTCCTTTACAGTTGCAGGTTTTTATGAATCTATTTTTATGCCCGAAACCAATNNGGGNTTCCAGATGATCGTTTCGGACAGCGACTATGCTTCTCTGATGACCGTGATCAGCAAGTATGAAATGGTGCTGTTCGACTGCGATCCGCTTGATGACTGTGAGGATATCTATTTAAAATTTTATGATAGAGTCGAAGAACAGACAGGCAAAGATATCGGATATAATATTCTGACCTTTGGTCTGTATAAATATCTGGGACGGACAAGTGCTGTTTTCTCGGATATTGTCATTGGTATCATGCTGTTTATGGCGGTTGTTATCTTCATTGCCGCTGTTATTATGATACGCTTCCGTATCGCAGGCGATATACAGGATCAGATACAGTCTATCGGCGTATTGGAAGCACTCGGTTATACATCAAAGGAGATCGCACTTTCCTATACTGCGGAGTATCTTATGACAGCCCTTGCAGGCGTTATTATCGGTGCAGGCGGCGCATTTGCACTGCTGCCTGTACTGCACAGAGTCGCTGAAACACTTTCGGGACATCACGGCAGTCTGCATATCTCTCCGCTCCCGATACTGCTGACGGCATTGACTATCCTTATTTTTGTGGGAGTAATCGCACATANGAGAGCTTTGGCAGTAAAGAAATATCCTCCTGTGCAGGCTTTCCGTAAAGGAATAGCTGTTCATCATTTCGGCAAAAACCATTTTCCGCTNANGNATACTAAAAACAGCGTGCATCTTCGCCTTGCCCTGAAAGGCTTTTTCGATANTANGAAGCAGAATATCAGTCTTACCATCTGTATAGCTGTTTCGGCACTTGCCGCTGTCGCAGGTATCCTGATCGCCGACCTGTTCGGCTCTGATCTGAAAGCTGCTGCAAGGCTATCAGGAATGGAGGGGCCCGACCTGACAGTGACCGTTATGCACTCTGNCAACACTGAGGAGCTTGCNGAAAGAATAAGCANGATGCAGGGTGTAAAACGTGTGCAGACAGGTTCGTTTTCTCTTGATCTGTCCGAATGGNTNNCTCTCTATGCCTTTGACCGTGAGAGTNGTCTTNTNCCGGTATCCTATCCCGATTTTTCTCAGTGCGAGAACATTCAGGCAACAGCAGGCAGACTTCCCGAACATGACAATGAGATCGCTGTTTCAAAGCTGTTCGCTNCCCAGCACAGCCTGAAGGTCGGTGACGATCTTACCCTGGAATGCAACAGGGTAAAAAAGAATTACATCATCTGTGGATTAGTTCCAAGCATGTCCAACAACGGAACGAATCTCTATATTACCGAACAGGCTTTAAAACGTATCATGCCCACTTACCGCCCCTCTGCGGTAGAGATATACCTTGAGGACAAAACGGATCAGGCAGAGTTTCAGACACTGCTTATGCAGACCTACGGCAGATCAGTGGCTGATACCCGTAAAGCAGAAAGCATCGGCGATACCGTCGGGGAACGGCTGAGTGCGGAAGCCGATCGGCTGATCGCAGAGTATCTCGCCAATCACGGTGCAGATCATATCGAATACTCGATACAGATCGGCGATATGACTATATCAGGTTCAAGCGAGAGCTTTGCTATCAAAAGTGTGCAGAACCTCGCACATTCGATGCAGACGCAGATCGGCGGCATTTTCCACACGATCAGCCTGACATCCTGGTCACTTATGGGTATCGCAGCAGTCGTTTCAGCTATCATTATCATAGCCCTTATGGAGCAGGCTGTCAGACGGCAGAGAAAAGAACTCGGTATCATGCTCGGAATCGGCTACACCACAAAGGAGCTTATGGTACAGCTTGCAATGCGTATCATGCCTGCTGTGATCGCGGCAATTATCCTCGGCACTGTCGGTGCGGCGGCTGTGTTTCATGCGGTAATGGACGTTATGGTCGGCACAACACCCATCAATATCCCNATGATGATCGTTACAATTATAATTATGATACTGTTCTGCTTCGGCTGTGCGTATGTCGGTGCAGGCAGGATAAAGAAGATCTCTGTAACAGAGCTTATGACNGAATAAAGCGGGAGGAATNATATTATGAAGAAGATAACAGCGGCAATAGCAGCGATCATGATACTGGNGGCGACACCCGTTACGGCAGCTTACGGTGCAGACAAGGAAACGGCACCTGTACAGACNNAGATAAAAGCCGATACCGTTTCGGCAGTAGGCTCGGTAAGCAAGATATTCTGTACGACTGCGGCATTACAGCTTTATGAGCGGGGACTGCTCGACATTGACGCTCCCGTGACGGATTATGTCCCCGAATTTACAATGCAGGACGAGCGATATAAAGATATCACTGTGAGAATGCTCATGAATCACACTTCCGGACTTATGGGAATGGCATATGATGATGGGATGCTCTATAATGATATTGACACGACATATCATGACAGATTCCTTGGAAATCTGAAAAATGCACGTCTGAAAGCTGACCCGGGAACACTTGCGACTTACAGCAATGACGGTTTCACACTGCTTGAAATCGTGGTGGAACGTGTCAGTGGTGAGAGTTTTACCGATTATGTGGAGAATCATATCTCAAAGCCGCTCAAACTTGAAAACACCGGAACGGCTGCAAAAATGTACGGCAGTAAGAATACGGCAAATATCTTTGTCGGCGGTGTACCGTATGATACGGACTACTGTATGGCATTCGGCTCGGGCGGCATCATGTCCACAGCACCAGAGCTTTGCAAATTCGGTGCGGCATTCTTCAAAGGTGATGAGACTTTGCTTGGACAATCGTCAAAGGATGAAATGCAGAAGAACAATGCCCGTGACAAATATGAGAGTGCATTCGGTCTCGGCTGGGATGCAGTCGATGTCAGCAAAAGCTGGACGACAAGTGAGGACGTTCAGNTCATGTTCAAGGGCGGTTCGCTGTTGCATCAGTACGCAGGACTTATGGTAGCTCCCGATGAACAAATAAGCGTGTCGGTGACAATGAACGGCGCAAGTTCCAGCGATGCAGTGATGCTGACCGAATCGCTCATGATCTCCGCTCTTGCGGAAAAGGGCATAACAGTCACTTTTGATGAACCGAAAGTAATGGAAACAGCGGACAAAGTTCCGGAAAAATATCTGAAAATGGCGGATATCTATGCGAGAGAGGACGGCATATTCAAGGTGGAGTTCCCAGACGGGAAGTATATGGTGATCACCGAGATCACAGCAGAAAACCCNAAGNCAAAACGGTATATGTACACTGTTTATGACAGCTTTGTGCTTATGGATGGTGAACCCGATTCGGATAATTTTGTTCAGGCANNCGATCAGGAACTGCTCACATTTACCGAAAGGAACGGTAATACCTATATCTGCAAGTATGAAAATACCTATGNCGACGGCTTCGGACGGTATATAGATTCATCTTACTATNTGCAAAGAGTGGGAGAGTTTAACNNNANCNACAGCGTTCAGCAGGCTTGGACGCAGAGNAACGGNAAAAAATACTACATGACAAANATGAAGTATTCCAACGCTTATTACAATGTAAGCCCCTGNNTTAAGCTGAATGTACCNGAGGGTATAAACGGTTGTGCGAAGTTTANGGGTGGGATGATGCTCCNGAAGACGGTGAGTTTTACCAATGAAAATAAGGCTGAGGGCTTTGTGCTGATACCCGGCGAAGCAGGACGGGATCTGNNCGATTTTGAAGTGTTCACCGAGAACGGCTGTGAATACCTGCGCACGGGNGATCAGGCTNTGATGNTGGTAAGTGAGGATTCNATTCCNNATCTTANGGCNGATATTCACGAAATAGCTCTTGAAACNGGACNGGCAAAGTGGTATAAGATNGGTGAGATGGACTTAAAGTCCGTTACCCTTGATATCCCCGAAAAGGCAGCAGTTTATATTTATGATAAGTTTGATAANGTGGTTTANTCAAGCTATATGAAAGGCTATGGAAACAATGTNACACTNCCCGAAAGCGGAAAGATCGTATTCATAGGCGAGAGCGGCGAAAAGGTGGTACTTGCACCGCACTTTTCATGAGAGTTTGTGTCGGGGAAGACATGGAGGTGCAAGTATGGATTATAAGTGCCTGATGATAGACGATGATGAGATCATTGCCGAAAACACGGCGGAGTATTTTAATGCGTTCGATATAAAAACGGCTTATGTCACAAGCTATGAGAATGCGGTGGACTTCCTTGCGGAGAACACCGTTTCTCTGCTGCTTTTAGATATAAATCTCGGGGACAAGTCCGGCTTTGAGCTGTGTAAGAGCATAAGGAGCGAATACAATATGCCTATCCTTTTCATCAGTGCCCGTACAAGCGATGACGATCTGCTTATGGCACTTAATATCGGCGGAGATGATTATATCCAAAAGCCTTTCAAGATGAATATTCTCCTTGCAAAGGTCAGGGCTATTCTGAGCAGATACGAAAGTACACAGTCTGCCGTGAAAGAATCGCCTAAAGCAACAGGCAGCAGTAAAATACAGATCATTGGCGGTCTGTTTTTTGATACGCAATCGCACTGCATAAGCAAAAACGGAGAACAGATCACACTGAAAGCTCTTGAATACAAAATGCTGTTCTATTTTCTGGAGCATAGAGGAAAGGTCATAACAAAGGACGAGTTCTTGCAGAATGTGTGGAAAGACGAGTGCGTCGGTGAGGGTACGGTTGCGGTGCATATCCGTCATCTTCGGGAAAAGCTCGAAGCCGACCCGAATGAGCCGAAGATCATAAAAACTGTTTGGGGTGTAGGATATATCATGGGTGAAATGTCATGAAGTACGGAAGAACGCTTATTCTTTTTGCGATGACCGTTGCCTGCTGTATCGGGATATTTGTCATGACGGGCAGGCAAAAAAAAATGTCAAACATCGTCCTGCAAAATGATATTGCTGAAACAGTAAGAGAGAATATGAATGACCTTGCTATTCTTGAAGAAAAGTTTCCAGGTACCGATATACTTGTGTTTGATACGGAGGGTTTCTGCATCTATCCCGGAGGCGAAAACTTAACGCTCACGAAATCAAGAAATAACGGTTATCTGTGCCTTGCGGTGACGGACGGTGACAGGTTTCTTGCAACAGCGGCGATACCCGACCCGTCTTTTTCCGAGTATAACAAGGCTTTTGATCAACTGACCTGTGCGGCTGTAATACTGTTTCTTATCATGGTAACGGCGGCAGTATCGTTCTATCTGTATATCAGCAGGAACATCTTAAAGCCGTTTTGCAAGATGAAAGAGTTTGCAGGCAGGATAGCAATGGGCGATCTCGACAGTCCTCTTGAAATGGAGCGCAGCAATCTGTTTGGGGCTTTCACCGAGAGCTTTGATATCATGCGTGAGGAATTGGGAGCATCAAAGAAAAGAGAAACAGAACTCAAACGAAAAGAAAAAGAGCTTGTTGCTGAGCTGAGTCACGACCTGAAAACGCCTATTACGGGTATCAACACAATCTGTGATGTGCTGAGTCTGAAAGTACAGGATACATATGTTCTTGGCAAGGTTGAGGGTATACAGAAGAAAACACAGCAGATGGAACTTCTCGTCACTGATCTGCTGACTGCTGCACTTGACGATCTTGGCGAGATGACCGTGAACTGCACTGATGAAAATGCGGCTGTGCTGTATGACATCATCAGGGCGGCGGATACACGTTCTCTTGTGAGAAGGAGTACGATACCCGAATGTATGATACACATTGACATAAAACGTATGGAGCAAATTATCGGAAACATTATCGGTAATTCTTATAAATATGCCGATACTCCCATAGACATTGAGTGTGCTTTGAGCGGAGACTATCTGAAACTGTCGATCACCGATTACGGCAAGGGCGTTCCGGCTGACGAGCTTGATCTTATAATGAACAAATTTTACCGTGGCAGGAACGTAAAAGATTCCGACATAGACGGCAGCGGTCTGGGGCTGTATATCGCTTTGGCACTTATGGCTAAAATGAACGGTGAACTTATATGTTCAAGCAAGGGTAAAGGGTTGACAGTGACTTTGATGATCCTGCTGTCGTAGTTTATTGTATCTCGGATAATCATGCCTTTAACACACCTCGCGTTTCTTTAAAATTGTTCCGTTCGCTTAGCTTATTTGGATGTTCTTGTGGCCGTTAAGGGTATGGGAAAGGGTAAGTATCGATTCAAATATGTAGGTGAAACTATTGAATAAAAATGAAGTCGAATAAGGCGTAGCACTCTCAGTACGCCTTCACTTCCTTCCACAATTCATTATAAATTTCATCCCCATCTTCCCCAAGATACACAAAAGTCTCCAGATTATCATACTGGGACAGATCCGGAAAAGCAATCTTGGAATTGCGGATCGCATCGTCCTCAATCAATTCTCTTGCAGCTGTATTCGGGGTGGAGTAGGTAATATACTCAAAGTTCTTTAGGGCAATATCATCGCGGCACATAAAATCAATAAACTTCTCGGCATTTTCCATATTCGGCGCATTCTTTAAAATAACCCATGAATCTATCCATACATTAGTGCCTTCTTCGGGAATCACATATACCAGATCGGGATTTTCCTGCTGGGTATAAATTGCCTCACCGGAGTAGATTACACCGATCGCCGCCTCACCGCCAATCATTTTATCACGCACCTGATCAACAACATATGCCTGAACGATAGACTTCTGTTTGATTAAAGAGTTCATAGCGATTGTCAACTCATCGGTATCTAATGTATTCATGGAGAAGCCGTTTAATTTTTCGGCAACCATGAAAGCATCCCGCACGGAATCCTGCATCAGAATGTTGTCGGTGTATTTTTCATCCCAAAGCTGAGCCCATTTGGTAATAGGCTCGTCAACCATGTTCTTGTTGTAGAGAATCCCTACGGTTCCCCAACAGTAGGGGATAGAATATTTATTTTCGGGATCAAATTCTCTGGATTGGTCATAGTACTGCGCACCGATATTTAATTTGGCATTGGGAATATTGTCATAATTAATTTCGGCAAGCATGCCATTTTGAATCATCCTGCTTATCATGTAATCAGACGGACACGCGATGTCATATGCAACAGCACCGGATTCCACTTTAGGATACATGCTTTCATTTGTTTCGTATTCGTCGTATATGACTTTGATTCCGGTTTCTTCTTCGAACATTTCGAGAGTTTCAGGATCAATATATTCTCCCCAGTTGTAGACGATGACCTGTCCGTTTTTGCCGTTGTCTGAAGAGCCGCAGCCTGACAGAAAAGATGCAGAGGTCAGAGCTAATATAACAGATATAGATACTATGTGTGATAATNTTTTATTCATATCGATNAACATGCCTTTCTNTATGGCTGTCAGCCTNTNNNNGNGNANAGNATCTCGCAAACGAGCTNAGCTCGTTTTTTTNTCCGGTGANAGATTAATNAATAGAAGCAGNGTCAGTACTGCCACAAAAATAAGAGTTGAAAGCGCATACATTTCCGGCTTAATTCCCTTTTTGACTTCGGTGTANATTTTGGTTGAGAGGGTATCTACACCGACNCCTTTGGTAAAGTGTGTNATGATAAAATCATCCAAAGACATCGTAAATGCCATNAGAAATCCNGACAGGATNCCGGGCAGAAGATCCGGCAGCACCACCTTAAAAAAAGCAGTCAGATGGGATGCCCCCAGATCAAGNGCCGCCTCATAGGTGCTGGGATTAAGCTGTTTCATACGNGGCATNACACTTAAGATCACATAGGGGATATTAAATGTTATGTGCGACAAAAGTATCGTGCCGATTCCGAACTTGATGCCTAANCTGATGTACAGCAGCATTAAGGAGATNCCGGTCACGATNTCCGCGTTNAACATNGGAATATTNGTNATCCCCATCATNATGGATTTCGTTCTGCGNTTCATGCNGGTCATTGCGATGCATGCCACAGTCCCGATGACCGTAGCGGCAAGGGCGGAGAGAAGAGCGATGAGCATAGTGTTGAACAGNGCCCTTAGTATCTCCTCATTTTGAAACAGNTCAATATACCATTTGAATGTGAAACCGCCCCATTTGGCTCTTGTCTTGCTTGCATTGAAAGANAGCACCATAAGCGTTCCGATCGGCGCATACAGGAANAGGATGATCANGGCNACATAGATTCTTTTTGCAGCATTTCTCATAACATAGATCCCTCCCCGTCTTTATCAAAAACAGCNGACAGTACCATATTGATTATAATGAAGACCATTAATACGATNGACAGNCCGCTTCCNAGATGCCAGTTGGATGTCCGTGTAAATTCCTGNTCNATCACATCACCGATNAACAGCAGNTTACTGCCTCCTAAAAGCGCGCTNATCACAAAAGTGGTGAGCGCTGGAACAAATACCATNGTCACNCCGCTGATAATACCGGGTACGGAAAGCGGCAGTNTGATACGGATAAATGTATATATACTGTCAGCACCCAGATCATGNGCGGCATTGATTACGTTTCTGTCGATTTTTGACAGGGCATTATACAGNGGNAGGATCATNAAAGGCAGGAAATTATATACCATACCTAAAACAATGGCTGCCGGNGTGTTGATGATTTTTAATGCGGGCAGGTGAAAAAAAGTAAGCACATTGTTGATAACGCCGTTTTTTTCCANNAATGTCTGCCATGCCAGNGTGCGGAGCAGGAAATTCATCCACATGGGNAGAATAAAAATNAAAATGATAAAGTTATGTCNGCCTGCCTTCATATTAGCCAGAATCATCGCCAGAGGATATCCAAGCAGAAAGCAGACCAGCGTGCTNATCAGGGAGAGCAGAATGGANAGGCGCAGAGCCTTAGCGTGTCCNGCTGTNGTGATCGCGATAATATTATTNAAAGTNAATGCACCNGTCTTGTCGGTCAGTCCGTAGTAGAGGATCATGCCNANNGGNATGATGATAAAAACNACNGACCAGAGCATATAAGGNGCAGANANCCATTTANTCTTAGATTTCAATTGCTACNGCCTCCTCGTCTTCGGATTCCGGTTTGTTCATGATCTGGATNTTAAAGGGATCTACTTTGATTCCTACTTCCTGACCNACCGGNTGCATTACGGTAGAGTGNACCAGCCANTCAAAGCCGCCGGCCATGACNTCCATNTCNTAGTGNACGCCNTTAAAGATCAGATGNGNCACCACACCNTGTAANATNCCNTCTGANGGGGCGGTNAGTTCCACATCNTCCGGACGTATCACCACATCCACCGGCTTATTATGTCCGAATCCNGTGTCTACGCAGGCAAANCGGGTACCTAAGATGCTGACCAGTTTATCCTCGATCATGACTGCCGGAATAATGTTGCTGTCACCGATAAAGTCAGCAACAAAAGCGTTTTCAGGCTCATTGTAAATAGATTCCGGTGATCCGATTTGCTGGATATAGCCCTGATTCATGACGACGATGGTGTCGGACATGGTAAGGGCCTCCTCCTGATCGTGGGTTACGTAGACAAAGGTGATGCCCAGCTCGTTTTTCATGCGGATCAGCTCATACTGCATTTCCTGACGAAGCTTTAAGTCAAGGGCGCCCAGCGGTTCGTCCAATAAGAGCACGCGGGGCTCGTTAACGATGGCGCGGGCGATGGCGATCCGCTGCTGTTGTCCGCCGCTTAAGGAGTCGGGCGAGCGGTTCTCGTAACCTTCCAGATTTACCAGCTTCAGTGCATAGCGGATCTTATCGTCTATGTAGCTTTTGGATTTTTTCTTGATCTTGAGTCCGAAAGCGATATTTTCCGCGATCGTCATATGAGTAAAAAGAGCATATTTCTGAAAAACCGTATTCAGGGCTCTTTTGTTCGGGGGTATTTTCGTGATATCCTGCCCGTCAAAAATGACTTTGCCGGTGTCCGGCTGCGTAAACCCGCCCAAAATGCGCAGCGTAGTAGTCTTACCGCATCCGCTGGGACCAAGCAGTGTCACGAATTCATTTTCATGTATGGTCAGATCCAGCTCGTCCAAAACCATCTGTCCGTCAAAGGACTTGGAAATATTGTTTAAATGAATCAATTCTTTTGACATGGCGTTCCTCCGTTTAAAAATTTGGCGGGGTGCTGATCCACAGGAACACGGCATCTGTCTTGCCGTTTGCCTTGATATAGTGTTCCGCGTGGGGTGTGTAGTAGAAGGTGTCTCCCTTTTTTGCTTTTATACTGCGGTTTCCGATTACGATCGTGATGGAACCGGAGAGCACATAGCCGAATTCCTCACCCTCATGGGGCTGGTCCGGGTAAGTGGAACCGTCGGGCTTAAGTGTGACGCGTATGGGTTCCATCATGTTTTTCTGTGCATTGGGGATGATCCATTCGATCTTATTATGTAATTCCGTATCTGTTTTCTCGAAGAAATCTTCCTTACTAAAAACGATCTGGTCATCGTCTTCGTCATTAAAAAATTCTTTTAGGCTGGTGCCTAGACACTGCAGGATATCGATTAAGGTTGCGATGGAAGGAGAAGTCAGATCGTTCTCCAACTGGCTGATAAAGCCCTTGGATAACTCACATCGATCTGCCAGTTCCTCCTGCGTGAGTCCCTTTCTGTTGCGGAGCTCTCTGATTTTGCTGCCGATTTCCACCCGGTTAGAATAATTACTGTCCATACTTAACAGGTCACCTTCTCATTGATAATAAACATAAAGTTTACTAAAACTAAACAAACATTGAATCTCATTATACAGTATAGCCGTACTATGTCAATGCTATTTTGAAAAATAAAGGCATTTTTTAGGAAAAAGATTAACAAAGGCTGTGATTTATGATAAAATCATGGATGAAGAAACAGGAAAGGTATGGTTTGAACTATGAGTCAGGGCAAATATGTGGCATATGTTTCTACTTATACGGTAGGAAAAGAAGATAACTACGGCATTAAAATCTATGATGTGGATATGAAGAATGGCAGAATGACGGAGAAGAATCAGGTGGAGATCACTAATTCTTCCTACATTACCATTTCCCATAACAGCAAGTTCCTGTATTCTATCACGGATTTCGGTGTGGAGGCTTATAAGATCCTGCCGGGAGGCGATCTGGAAGTCATCAATAAAGGAAGCATCAACGGTATGAGGGGNTGCTATCTGTCCACGGATTATGATGATAAGTTCTTATTTGTAGGCGGTTACCATGATGGTAAGATTACGGTGCTGCGTCTGCAGGAGGACGGNGGTATCGGAGAGATTACGGACGAGATTTACCATAAGGGATTGGGCAGTATCGCAGAACGGAATTTCCGACCTCATGTCAACTGTGTTAAGATGACAAGAGATAACCATTATCTGTGTGCCGCGGATCTGGGGCTTGACCATGTCAATGTATATCGTCTGGATCATGTGAACGGCAAACTCAAACCCATTGATATGATAAGGAGCGAGCAGGAATCGGCACCCCGTCATATGAAATTCTCCAAGGACGGAAAGTTTCTTTATATTGTACATGAATTAAAGAACTATATTGATGTCTATACGTACGAAGAAGTGAACGGCAATCCGGAGTTTGAGAAGATTCAGACCATTTCCACGCTGAATGATTATCATGCGGGCGGTTCGGCAGCAAGTGCCCTGAACATTTCGGAAGACTTTAAATATATGGTGAGCTCTAATGCCGGGG
The DNA here is from genome assembly GCA_014804605.1 of Lachnospiraceae bacterium. Lineage (GTDB taxonomy): Bacteria > Bacillota > Clostridia > Lachnospirales > Lachnospiraceae > UBA3282. The sequence continues at coordinate 94,240 of JAAUZM010000030.1, forward strand.
ACAACAGTACGATCGTCTATAAGATCGATCAGAAGACGGGAATGCTGGAGAAGNTTNTGTGTCTGCCCATCAGCGGNGACTATCCTAAGGATGCGAATCTTTTNCCGGATAACAAGCACCTTGTNTCCTTGAACCATGAGTCCAACACCATGACATTCTTTAATGTAGACTTAAAGAACGGNCTGCTTGTNATGAATGGTAAAGAGATTAAGGTAAACCANCCGAACTGCATTATTTTCCATAAAATTGAAGACTGAATAGAATAGACAGGNNTCCTCCTGCATATACATTTACCAGTATAAGCAGGAGGATTTTTATATGGATTTCTTACAGAACAGTACATATGACCTGTATAAAGATATACAGTTACGCACAGGAGGAGAAATCTATCTGGGCGTGGTCGGACCGGTCAGAACGGGCAAGTCAACTTTTATCAANCGCTTNATGAATCTGCTCGTACTCCCTTTTATGGAGGATGAGAATGAGAAGGAGCGGGCACAGGATGAGATGCCCCAGAGTGCGGGTGGTAAGACGATTACGACTACGGAGCCGAAGTTTATTCCCAAGGANGCGGCGCATATTAAACTGGGAACGGATATCGATGTGGATGTACGGCTGATCGACTGCGTGGGGTACATGGTAGANGGNGCNACGGGACATATGGAAGAGGATATGGAGCGCATGGTAAAGACCCCNTGGTCCGTGGAAGAGATTCCGTTTACGAAGGCGGCGGAGATCGGCACCAGAAAGGTTATCAANGANCATTCTACCATCGGTATCGTGGTGACCTGTGACGGTTCTTTCGGAGAANTGGGACGGAACAGTTTTCTGGAGGCGGAAGAGCGNACTATNACNGAATTNCAGACNCTNGGGAAACCGTTTATCGTACTGNTNAATTCCGCGANNCCATATGCCGATGAGACGAGAACGCTGGCGGATGAGATCAGCGAGAAGTATCAGGTGACCGTGATGCCGGTNAACTGNGAACAGCTNAAGCGGGAAGACATCAACCACATCATGGAGAATATTCTCTATGAATTCCCGNTGACCATGATTGAATTCTATATGCCCAAGTGGGTGGAGATGCTGCCTTATGAGCATAAGATGAAACAGGATATCATCACGCAGATCAAGCAGTTAATGGCGAGCTTAAGCAATATCCGGGATATCACTACCAATAANTTTATGCCCGAGAGCGAGTATATTAAAAAGTGTAAGCTGGACGGCATCAATATGTCTGACGGCAGTGTGCGGGTGATTCTGGATGTGGACGATGCCTATTATTATGAGATGATCAGTGATCTGGTTGGTGAAAGCATCGGCAGCGANTACCAGATGCTTGCAACATTAAAAGAGATGGCNAAGATGAANCGNGAGTACGTGAAAGTGCTCCATGCATTGGATGCCGTGCGGTATAAAGGCTATGGCGTGGTGATGCCNGACCGTGAGGAGATTATGTTAGAGAAACCGGAATTGATCAGACAGGGCAACAAGTTTGGGGTGAAGATCAAGGCGGAAAGCCCCAGTATCCATATGATCAAAGCCAGCATAGAGACAGAGATATCCCCCATTGTAGGGACGGAGGAACAGGCCAGAGATTTGATTCAGTATATCTCCGATACGGGCACGAGCGAGGAGGGAATCTGGGAGACAAATATCTTCGGTAAAACTGTGGAACAGCTTGTGAATGACGGTATCACGGGCAAGATTTCCATGATCAACGAGGAGAGTCAGGCGAAGCTGCAGGAGACCATGCAGAAGATTGTGAATGACAGTAACGGCGGAATGGTTTGTATTATTATCTGACGGATGATGTGTTGCAGTAATATCCCGGCAGATATGAAGAAAACTTTTGGGCAGAGTGCATAGAATCAGCTCTATGTGCTCTGTTCTTTGTTGTTATTATACAAACGGACTCTTAGGGAAGTGTTTTTTTCAGACTATGTAAAAAGATGCCAAATATGTTGTTTACTATGTTATAATAGTTTTTAAATGAGACCAAATCCACAGAAAGGCGGTAACACACATGAACCCTGTATATGAAAAATTATTAAAATGCTATGATTGTTACAAATCTAAAATTGATTTTGAACCTAAGGTTGCGGTAGTGCTTGGTTCCGGACTCGGTAACTTCGCCAGAACCGTAGATGTGAAGGCGGAACTTCCNTACAGTGAGATCGAAGGTTTTCCGGTTTCTACGGTTCCGGGACATGCCGGTAAATTTATCTTCGGTTATATCAACGAGGTCCCCGTAGTTCTGATGCAGGGACGCGTTCACTATTATGAAGGCTATCCGATCACTGATGTGGTACTGCCTACCCGTTTGATGAAGATGATGGGTGCGAAAATCCTTTTCCTGACCAATGCTTCCGGAGGAATCAACCCTGCTTTCCATGCGGGCAGTCTGATGCTGATTCAGGATCATGTTTCCATTTATGCGCCGAATCCTCTGATCGGACCTAACATTGACGAACTGGGCACCAGATTTCCGGACATGTCCCATGTCTATGATGAGGACCTGCAGGAAGTAATCAGGAGTACAGCGAAGGATAATGATATTGAATTGTTTGAGGGTGTTTATGCGCAGTTGACGGGCCCGTCATTTGAATCTCCCGCGGAAATTCAGCTGCTTCATAAGCTGGGAGTAAGTGCGGTAGGTATGAGTACGGTAGTGGAAGCGATCGCAGCGAACCATATGGGTATGAAAATCTGTGGTGTATCCTGTGTCAGCAATCTGGCGGCGGGAATGAACAGTGCACCGCTTACGCACGAGGAAGTACAGGAAGCAGCTAATGCGGTAGCGCCTAAGTTTGAGAAGCTGTTGATTGAGTCGATTACGAAATTTCAGGCTTTTATATAATCTATTATACGTGATCAGATGACAAAGTCTGGATGTGACTTGTCTGAACGGTTGAACTGACTTTATCAGAAATAGGGCGCAGAATAACTCTTGCAGAGAGGGTGAACATATGTGGCGTGAGATCGAGAATATAAAATGTATCAATCCATTGACACAGACAGAGATACAGGAACTGATCGGGAAAGCAATAGAGGCAAGGAATAAATCGTACTCGCCTTATTCTCACTATCAGGTCGGTGCGGCGATGCTTGCCGGAGACGGGCAGATCATTACGGGCTGTAATATCGAGAACGCGGCATACGGACCTACGAACTGCGCCGAGCGGACAGCATTTTTTAAGGCAGTCAGTGAGGGAGTTAGAGAATTCCGTGCAATCGCAATCGTCGGCAGTCCTGAAGGCGATGAATTGACGCAATATGCCTATCCCTGCGGTGTATGCCGACAGGTGATGATGGAATTTTGTAATCCTGCAGATTTTCAGATTATTGTGGCAAAATCGATGGAAGACTATCACATAATGACTTTGGGGGAGCTTCTGCCGGAGGGCTTCGGACCCGAGAACTTAAGATAAATTCCGAGGAAATACACTTTATGGGCGCTGCTTTGTGGACTCGAAAACGGCGCTGTCTTGAATAAACTGAAAGGTGTGATTAAACATGAACTACAGATTCTATAATGCAAGAATTTTAACAATGAAAAGTCCGGATATCCTTACGGGAGAACTCTGGGTGCAGAATGACAGAATCATCTATGTGGGTGACGGAAGCGATACGGACTCGGTTTACAGGAAACTTAATCTGGGTAGTATCATATGGGATAGAGAAATAGACTGTGAGGGCAATCTTCTGCTGCCCGGATTTAAGAATGCCCACACGCATTCCGGCATGACGCTGCTTCGTTCTTATGCGGATGATCTTCCGCTGCATGACTGGCTTACGAAACAGGTATTTCCGATCGAAGCGAAGATGGACGGAGAGATGATCTATCATTTGACGAAGCTGGCGATTCTGGAGTATCTGACAAGCGGTATCACGGCGATTTTCGATATGTATCTGAATCCCGACACGACGGCGCAGGCGTGCGTGGANATGGGGATGAGATGCGTGCAGGTGAGCGGCATGAGCGGACAGGATCATTTTGAGGAATCACTTAAGAAAACGGAACAGTCCTATCAGAAATTCAATCATGACGATCCCCTGCTCAGCTATTTTATCGGTTTTCATGCGGAATATACATGTTCCAGGGAACTATTGGAAAGTGTTGCAAAATTGGCACACAAGTATCAGGCGCCGGTCTATACTCATCTGGCGGAGACGAAGTCCGAGGTGGACGGCTGNNTNGAACGTCACGGNATGACACCCACGNAGCTGTTTGATTCTCTGGGTATCTTCGATTATGGCGGCGGCGGATATCATTGTGTCTGGATGAACGACGAGGATATGGANATTTTCCGCAAANGGAATNTGAGTGTCGTTACGAATCCGGGNTCTAACACAAAACTTGCCAGNGGAATCGCACCGATTTCGGATTATCTGGCTAAGGGAATCAANGTGGCGATCGGNACGGACGGTCCGGCCAGCAATAACTGNCTCGATATGTTCCGGGAGATGTTCTTNGTGACAGGACTTGCCAANCTGCGGGAGCAGGANGCAGCTGCGGTAGATGCGTGGGAAGTATTAAAGATGGCGACAGTCAACGGTTCTAGAGCAATGAATCTGCCGGANACGGATGTGCTGGCAGAAGGAAAACTGGCTGACATTATCATGATAGACTTACATCAGCCGAACATGCAGCCCATCAATAATATTCCTAAGAATCTCGTCTACAGCGGCAGCAAACAGAATGTAAAGATGACGATGATTCAGGGTAGGATTCTCTATGAAAACGGGAAATTCTCTGACGCGTACGACGTGGAGGAAATCTATAGAAAGGCAAATGAGATCATAGACANNCTTCNGATAAATATATCAACAAACATGGAGTATATAGTGCTTGCCGGTGCGATTGTGCTGCTGATTGTGCTGATTATGGGAAGTGAGTATGTAAGCAGCAGAAAGTTCCGGAAGAATTATCTGGAGAAGATCTATCAGAGTTACGGAACGGTCTCTGATAGGGTGTATAAAGAAGGAGAGATGGAACACATCAGGATGTACTATCTCAAACATCTCTCGGAGCAGGTGATAGACGATATTACATGGAATGATTTGAATATGGATCATATCTATCGTAAGATTAATGTATCCTGCAGTGCGGCGGGAGATGAGTATCTCTATTACAGACTGCGTACACCGATCTATGATGAAGCGCAGATGCAGCATGAGGAATCGCAGATCAGTTTTTTTATGGAACACGAAGAGGAGCGGCATAAAGCGCAGCGCGCACTTCTTGGTCTAGGCAGAATGGGCAAATACTCGATCTACGAATATCTGGAGAATCTGGATACGCTGGGTGAACGCAGGAACATGAAATATGCGGTGAGCAATCTGCTTCTTGCGATCAGTGTAGGTATTATGTTTCTGTCACTTCCGGTCGGTATTGTTGCACTGATGGCAGTACTTTGTCATAATTTTGTCGGGTATTTCAAAGAATACAAGCAGATTGAGCCATATATCACCAGTTTCCGGTATATCAGCAGGTTACTGGATAGTGCGGAGCAGTTGGGTCGGACAAAGATAGATGGAATGGAACGGGAGCAGGAGCGTCTGCGGGAGTGCCATAAGCAGATGAGGGGATTTATCAGGAATGCTTATCTGATTGTTTTTACAGACAAGGGAAACGGTAATCCGCTGGGAGTCGTGCTGGACTATGTGCGGATGATCTTTTATCTGGATCTGATACAGTTCAACAATGCACTCCGTGCCGTGAGGGGGCATCTGACGGAGATTGATGAAATGATCACGGTGATGGGACAGATCGAGACAGCGATCGTGATTGGATCGTACAGAAGCAGTCTGCAGGGAGAATATTGTATTCCTACGATACACTACGGACATCATGCTGACAGGCACATGGAGATAGAGCAGCTCTATCATCCGCTTCTGGCTGAACCGGTTAAAAATTCTATCACGGTGTCCGGAGGAGTGCTTCTGACCGGTTCTAATGCTTCGGGTAAGTCCACATTTCTGCGTGCAGTGGCTGTGAACGCGATATTGGCGCAGACGATTCATACTTGTTTGGCTAAACGGTATGAAGCGCCGGTTTTGCGAATTTATTCCTCCATGGCGCTGAAAGATGATCTGGTCGGCGGGCAGAGTTATTATATGGTAGAGATCAGATCCATTAAGCGTATTATGGATCAGGTTAAGCTGGCAGAGGCGGAGCAGTGTCATGTACTCTGTTTTGTGGATGAGGTGCTGCGGGGAACCAATACGGTAGAGCGGATTGCCGCTTCCACGCAGATCATGAAGATGCTGGCAGCGGATCATGCTCTGTGTTTTGCGGCTACCCATGATGTGGAACTGACGAGGTTGTTGGAGCAGGAGTATGACAATTATCATTTTGAAGAGCGCATTGAGGGGAATGATATTTTCTTCCCCTATAAATTGATAAAAGGACCTGCCACTACAAGAAATGCGATTGCACTTCTTAAGATGCTCGAATATGATGAACAGATTACGGCGGAGGCAGAGGTTATGGCGGAGAGATTCCTGAGAAGTGGGAACTGGCAGACGTGAGAAAAAAACTGATTTCGGAAAAAGCATGGTTTAAGGAAAGGCTGAATGCATGAAAGTAACAATTTACACGGATGGTGCGGCGCGCGGAAATCCGGAAGGGCCGGGCGGCTATGGTACTGTTCTGCAATATATTGATGGTAAAGGAACGCTGCACGAGCGGGAATATTCCGCAGGATATAAGAAAACAACAAACAATCGAATGGAGCTGATGGCGGTGATCGTAGGGCTGGAAGCTTTGACGAAACCGTGTGAAGTTCTTCTGATATCGGATTCCAAATATGTAACGGATGCCTTTAATCAGCATTGGATCGACGGATGGATCAGGAAGAATTGGAAGACTGCCGGAAATAAGCCGGTTAAGAATGTTGATCTGTGGGAGAGGCTTCTGCGGGCAAAGGAACCCCATCAGGTGACTTTTCAGTGGGTCAAGGGGCATGACGGCCATCCGGAGAATGAACGCTGTGATAAACTTGCCACAACGGCGGCAGATGGCACAGACTTACTTGACGATACATTCTAGTTGGTGGTATTATTAATTTCGAAGGAATTCACTTCTAGGAAGGATGAGGACAGATGACAAATTTAATTTTATTTGTAAACGCATTTTTATCTTATCTTTTAATTTTTGTATTGATCGTTGCGCTTGTAATTGTGGCATGTATAATCGGCGTGAAGTGCTGGAAGAGTAAGGATGTCAAAGAGGCTGTGTCTGCTGACTCAGAGCAGGCGGGAACGGTTGGCGGAAATACGACGGTATAGGAACGTAATAAGCAGAGTGGAGAAGGGTGTTCATAATCAGAACACCTTTTTACTGTTTCTGCTTTGACATGGAGATAGATTGAAAAATCAAAGATTTTTCAATCGCAAATTTGTGCCTTGCGGCTACAAATTCGCAGGTTGTGAGAAAGGCATGGGTATTGGATGAAAAGATATACGACAATACTTTGGGATTTGGATCAGACACTATTAAATTTTGATCTTTCCATGGATTACGCCATACGGGAGGTATTCGGGCGATTTGGGTTGGAAATCAACGATGGGATCGTGGCGCGGTATGATGTCATTAACAGAGGTTACTGGAACAGACTGGAACAGGGCGAGATCACGAAGGATGAACTGATCGTGGGTAGATTTCGGACCCTTTTTGATGAGCTGGGAATTGACAGTGTTGCACCGGAGGATGTGCAGGAGGTTTACCAGAAAGAGCTGGGAAGCGTTTTTTTCTATATGGATGGAGCGAAGGAGCTGGTCACGCGGCTTAGGACAGCAGGGTTTAGACAGTATGTGGTCACCAACGGTGTCAATGCGACGCAGGCGAATAAGATGAAGCTGTCCGGATTAGATCAGATCATGGACGGCGTTTTTGTGTCTGAGATGATGGGATATCCCAAACCGAGAAAGGAATACTTCGATTCCTGTTTTGCATTATTGCCGGATGTGATGCGGGAAGAGTGCATTCTGGTAGGTGATTCACTGACCAGTGACATGCGGGGTGCCAATAATGCAGGGATTACAGCTTGTTGGTTTAACCCTGAGTACAAAGCAAAGAACGTGGATGTGCACACGGACTATGAGATACACCGGTTGGCTGAATTGCTGCCGATACTCGGATGGGAGTGTGAGTGATGCCGAAGTCACCGAATCAGAAATTGAAATTATTATATCTGGTCAAAATACTGACGGAACAGACCGATGAAGAGCATTGTCTGAGCGCACAGGCATTGATCGATGCCTTAGAGACTTACGGTATCAAGGCAGAGCGTAAGAGCATCTATGACGATATCGCACAATTGATTGATTTCGGATATGATATTGTTCTAGTCAAGGCGAAGACCGGCGGCGGATATTATCTGGCGGGAAGGGATTTTGAACTGGCAGAACTAAAGCTTCTGGTGGAGACTGTACAGGCTTCCAGATTCCTGACACAGAAGAAATCAAGGGAATTGATCTCTAAGATCGAGAAGCTTGCATCGAAAGCGGAGGCAGGACAGCTGCAGAGACAGGTTTATGTGGCCAATCGTATCAAAACGGCCAATGAGAGTATTTATTACATAGTGGATGATATCCATCGGGCAGTCCAGAATAATGAGCAGATCACGTTTCAGTATTTGGAATGGAATCTGGATAAAGAGCTTGTACCCCGCAAGGATGGCAAGAATTATCGGGTGAGCCCTTGGGCGCTGACATGTAAAGATGAGAATTATTATATGATTGCCCATGACAGTGAAAGCGATTCGATTAAGCATTTCCGTGTGGACAAGATGGGGCAGATCAAAGTACTGACGGGTGTGCCGCGGGAGGGTGCGGAACTGTTTGAACGGTTCGACATTGCTGCATATGCGAATAAGACTTTCGGTATGTTCGGCGGCAGGGAAGAAGTCGTTACGCTTATTTTTGAAAATCGGTTCATCGGTGTTGTTTTGGACCGTTTCGGGAAAGAAGTGCCCATTCGCATACGGGATGACGAACACTTCTCGGTAAGAGTGCAGGTGGCGCTAAGCGGACAGTTCTACGGCTGGCTGACAGGTCTGGGCGTTGGTGCCAAGATCATTGCCCCGACAGGAGTCCTGGAGGAATACAAAGACTACCTAAACAGAGTTTATATGCAATATACACGTAAGCAATGAGCAGTGCCACTCCGTAAGCAGACAAAATGGCAGCTCGCTGACAATTTTGTCTGCTTACGGAGTGATAGGGCGAAGCCCGTGAGCGAGATGAAGCAAAGCGGAATCGAGCGTGCACTGCTGGGTAGAATTCCCCAGCGTGCACTGCGGGGTTAAATCGGGCGCACTGCGGAGTAGAATTCCTCAGTGCGGGATACAGCAACACAGAAAGGAAAAAGACATGAGTATACAATTTGCAGACCGCATGAAAGATTATGAGGCGGGCATATTTCAGGTTTTAAACGACAAGAAAGCGGAGGCGGAAAAACAGGGTAAAAAAATCTACAATCTTTCCGTAGGCACACCGGATTTCCCACCTGCTGAGCATGTGATGCAGGCGGTGATTGAGGCAGCGAAGAAACCGGAGAATTACAAGTATGCGCTGATCGACATACCGGAACTGGTTGAGGCCGTTCAGAAGCGGTATAATGAGCGTTACGATGTGAATCTTGAGAAGGATGAGATCATGTCAGTGTATGGTTCTCAGGAGGGAATCGCTCATATCTGTCTGACGCTTTGCAATGCAGGAGATGTGGTGCTGGTGCCGAATCCGGGTTATCCTATTTTCGGGATCGGGCCGTCTCTAGCAGGGGCGGAAGTGGTGACTTACGACCTGACGGAAGAGAATCATTATCTGCCAGACTTGGAGGGCATGGATGAGAAGCTGCTTGCACGTGCCAAATGTATGATTGTTTCCTACCCGCTAAATCCGGTATGTAAGACGGCACCGGATACGTTCTATGAGAGATTAATCCCATGGGCAATTGCGCATAATATTATCATTATTCATGATAACGCTTATTCTGATATTATCTATGACGGCAGAGTAGGCAAATCGATTCTGCGGATACCCGGAGCGAAGAAGATTGCGGTGGAATTCTATTCTCTTTCCAAGTCATATAATTACACAGGAGCCAGAATGAGCTTTTTAACAGGGAATAAAGAGATCGTGGCTAATTTTAAACGACTTCGGTCCCAGATTGATTATGGTACGTATCTGCCGGTACAATACGGTGCGGTGGCTGCGCTCACGGGATCGGATGACATGGTGAAGGAACAGTGCATGGAATATCAGCGACGCAGGGATGCTCTATGCGGAGGCCTGCGAAAGATCGGGTGGCATATGGAAGACAGTGAAGGCACAATGTTTGCATGGGCGAAGATTCCAGAGGGCTATACGGATGACGTGGATTTTGTCATGGAATTGGTGGAGAAGACGGGTGTACTGTGTACACCGGGAAGCAGCTTCGGATCGCTGGGCAGCGGACATGTACGGTTTGCCCTGACGATGCCTGTGGAGATCATTCAGGAGGCAGTCGAGGCGATTGCGGGTTCCGGCATGATAAAGGTTTCTAAAAGTCAATAGATTTTTTATAAAAAATGGATATCGTGTAAAGTTTGGGATATGTCACAAAAAGGCATATCCCTTTTTGGTAGTTTTTAATCAGAAGAGTCATTGACATAAGATGCTTCTTATCTTATACTTAATCTAAACCACAAAATATAGTGATTTTATGTCAACCGTCACTATATTTTGTAGATTTTTTGCGAGATGCAATCTGAGAAGTACGGCAATACCATTTATACGAAACACCACGGAGGGGAAATGAATGAGCAGTAAGTTTGGGTCGGACAATACAGTTGACGAGAATTTCGGACTGGAATATAAACCGGACAAGGTCGTAAAAGTAATCAAGAAAGACGGCAGTCTGGAAAATTTCAATGTCCAGAAGGTGATCGATGCCGTAGGCAAGAGTGCATATCGTGCCCTGACGAAGTTCACGGATGAAGAGAAACGTCATATATGCCAGACAGTGATAGATAAGGTAAATGAGCTGGGAGAACAAGAGATTCCGATTCAGATCATGCACAATATAGTAGAGAGTGCGCTGGAGGATGTCAAGCCGATCGTTGCCAAGAGTTATCGGGATTATCGTAATTATAAACAGGATTTTGTGCGGATGATGGACGACGTCTATAAGAAGAGTCAGTCCATCATGTATATCGGGGATAAAGAGAATGCTAATACGGACAGCGCTTTGGTATCCACGAAGAGAAGTCTGATCTTTAATCAGTTTAATAAAGAATTATATCAGAAGTTTTTCATGACCACGGAAGAGATTCAGGCGTGTCGTGACGGATATCTGTATGTCCATGATATGTCGGCCAGAAGAGATACGATGAACTGCTGTCTTTTCAATGTGGCGGAGGTCTTAAGCGGCGGATTTGAGATGGGTAATATCTGGTATAACGAGCCGAAGACACTGGATGTGGCATTCGATGTGATCGGTGATATTGTACTTAGTGCTGCCAGTCAGCAGTACGGCGGGTTTACCGTGCCGGAAGTGGATAAGATCTTAGAACCCTATGCGGAAAAGTCTTATAAACGCAATGTGGAGAAATATACGAAGCTGGGAGTAGATGGAGAAACTGCCGAGGCACAGGCGTTGGCGGATGTCAAGAAAGAGTTTGAACAGGGCTTCCAAGGATGGGAGTACAAGTTTAATACGGTGGCCAGCAGCCGCGGAGATTATCCTTTTATTACCGTAACGGCGGGGATCGGCACCGGAAGGTTTGCAAAGCTGGCAACCATCACCATGCTCAATGTGCGCCGGAAGGGACAGGGCAAGAAAGAATGTAAGAAACCGGTACTTTTCCCGAAGATCGTATTCTTATATGACGAGAATCTGCACGGACCCGGCAAGGAACTGGAAGACGTGTTTGAGGCGGGTGTGGAGTGCTCCGCCAAGACGATGTATCCGGACTGGCTGAGTCTGACAGGTAAAGGATATATTGCAAGTATGTATAAGCAGTATGGCAAGGTGATCTCCCCTATGGGCTGCCGTGCGTTCCTGTCTCCGTGGTATGAGAGGGGCGGCATGCATCCGGCGGATGAGTCAGATTCTCCTGTTTTTGTAGGTAGGTTTAATATAGGTGTTGTTTCGCTGCATCTGCCTATGATTCTGGCGAAATCCCGTCAGGAGAATAAAGATTTTTATGAGGTGCTGGACTATTATCTGAATCTGATCAGACAGCTACATATCAGAACTTATGCGTATCTGGGGGAAATGCGTGCTTCCACGAATCCGCTTGCTTACTGTGAGGGCGGATTCTTAGGCGGACATTTGCAGCTTCACGATAAGATCAAACCGATTTTGAAGACGGCGACCGCCAGTTTCGGCATAACTGCCTTTAACGAACTACAGGAGCTATATAACGGCAAATCACTTGTTGAAGACGGAAGCTTTGCGCTTGAAGTGCTGGAACATATTAATAATAAAATAGCGGAATATAAAGAGGAAGACGGAAACCTCTATGCGATCTACGGTACACCGGCCGAGAATCTGTGCGGTTTACAGGTGAAGCAGTTTCGGGCAAAATACGGCATTATTGAGGGCGTGTCCGATAAAGAATATGTATCCAACAGCTTCCATTGCCATGTGACGGAGGACATTACCCCGATTGAGAAGCAGGATCTGGAATACCGTTTCTGGGAACTGGCTAACGGCGGCAAAATACAATATGTGAAATATCCTATTGATTATAACATGGATGCGATCAAGACATTGATCCGCCGGGCCATGGAGATGGGATTCTATGAGGGTGTCAATTTATCATTAGCCTACTGCGACGACTGCGGACACCAGGAACTTGAGATGGATGTGTGCCCTGAGTGCGGCAGCCGCAATCTGACTAAGATCGATCGTATGAACGGTTATCTTGCGTATTCCCGTGTACACGGAGATACCAGATTAAGTGATGCGAAGATGGCAGAGATCGCAGAAAGGAAAAGTATGTAATGAGATATCACAATATAACTAAAGATGATATGTTAAATGGGGACGGTCTGCGCGTGGTGCTCTGGGTTGCCGGCTGTACGCATTGTTGTAAGGAATGCCATAATCCCATTACATGGGACCCTGACGGCGGCATTTTGTTTGATGAAAAAGCAAAGAAAGAGATTTTCGATCAACTGGATAAACCATATATCAGCGGCATTACTTTTTCCGGCGGAGATCCGCTGCACTCGGCGAATCGGTTGGACGTAAGGGAGCTGATGGAAGAAATCAGGCAGAAGTATCCGAATAAAACGATCTGGCTTTATACGGGAGACACATGGGAGGATGTTTTACACTATCCCATGATGAAATATATAGATGTTCTGGTGGACGGGGAGTTTAAGATTGACTTGAAAGATACCAAGCTGCGTTGGAAAGGAAGCAGCAATCAGCGGGTGATTGACGTGCAGGAGAGCCTGCGGCAGACGGATCCTGCGACCCCGGTACTGCATTGTGTTGATTAATTGCGGAGAGAGGAACAGAGATTGGAAACGATCAAGATAAAATACTTTACGGATAAGATAGAAAAACTGACTTATATTGACGGCAAATCCGACTGGATAGATCTGCGCTCGGCGGAGGATGTGGAGCTGAAAGCAGGCGAGTTTAAACTGATTCCGTTAGGGGTTGCAATGGAATTACCGGCAGGGTATGAGGCGCATGTGGTGCCCAGAAGTTCTACATTCAAGAATTTCGGCATTATACAGACGAATCATCAGGGTGTGATAGACGGCTCATACTGCGGCGATAACGATCAGTGGTTTATGCCGGTATATGCGGTGCGGGATACGCAGATCCGTGTGAATGACAGGATATGCCAGTTTCGCATTATGGAAAATCAGCCGAAGATTGTTTTCGATGAGGTTGCGCAGCTGAATCATGATGACCGCGGCGGACACGGCAGCACAGGTAAGCAATAATCTTGTTAAAAATACTGATAAGGTGCATAAGAAAACTCCTTTCAAGACATACTATGGAAAACGATGGTACAGTCTTGGAAGGAGTTTTTAACAGTGCAGAAAAGAGAAGAAAACCAGAATAGTAAAATGACTACATCCCTGCAGCAGACTATGACGTATATGAATGAACACATGGCGCCGGATACCAGCTTTGACATTGTGTATCGTGTCATAGAGGTGGGCGGAAGGCAGGCCTGCATCTACTTTATAGACGGATTCTGTAAAGATGAACTGATGATGAAGATTCTGCAGTATTTCATTGATCTGAAACCGGCGGACATGCCGGAGAATGTTCATGAGATGGCGAAGAAGGCAACACCGTATGTGGAAGTCGATTTAAAAGATGCGTGGAACGACATTCTCTACAGTATTTTATCCGGTGTGTTTGCACTCTTTATTGATGGCTATGACAGATGTATTCTGATTGATTCCAGAACTTATCCGGCAAGAGGAGTGGAAGAACCTGATAAAGATAAAACACTGCGTGGATCTAAGGATGGCTTTGTGGAGACCATAGTCTTTAACACGGCGCTGATCAGGCGGCGGATACGGAGCACGGAGCTTCGCATGGAGATGTTAAATGCCGGTCAAAGCTCCCGCACGGATATTGTACTGTGCTATATGGATAACAGGGTGGATCACGGATTTCTTGATAAGGTGAAGAGAAGGATCGAGGAGATACAGGTGGATGCCTTGACAATGAATCAGGAAAGTCTGGCGGAATGTCTCTATCAGCGTAAGTGGTTTAACCCCTTTCCGAAATTTAAGTTTACGGAACGGCCGGACGTGGCGGCAGCGCAGGTGCTGGAGGGGGATATCGTGATTCTGGTGGATAATTCGCCCTCCGCGATGATCGTGCCCACATCCATTTTTGATATTGTGGAAGAGGCGGACGACTATTATTTCCCGCCGGTCACGGGAACATACCTGAGGTTGTCCAGATTCATCATCTCTATACTGACTTATATCATGACCCCCACATTCCTGCTTCTCATGATGAATCCGGAGTGGATACCGGAATCCTTTCAGTTTATCATGCTGCAGGAGGATCCGAATATTCCGCTGATCGCCCAATTCCTCATATTGGAACTGGCGATAGACGGATTGAAGCTGGCGGCTGTCAATACACCCAATATGCTCAGTACACCGCTCAGTGTGATGGCGGCGCTGGTACTTGGTGAATTTTCGGTTAACAGCGGGTGGTTCAACTCGGAAGTTATGCTCTATATGGCCTTTGTGGCGATTGCAAATTACACCCAGCAGAATTATGAACTGGGGTATGCATTGAAATTTATGCGGATCATCAATTTGATTCTGACAGCGATATTCGGATTGTATGGGTATATTGCGGCAGTTCTGATCTTCGTATTCTCGATTGTTTGCAATAAGACACTTTCCGATAAAAGTTATATTTATCCTCTGCTTCCGTTCAATCCCAGACAGCTTGCGAAGAGACTGTTACGTCTGCGGTTGCCGGAGGCAAAGAAGTAGTAGGAAGAATGTTTTTTTGGATGGTATTTTAAATCAAAGACAACTTAAATTAATCTATGAATTAGCTAAAAAATGCGCTAATACTTTGTGCATAGTTAATAAAAGAGAAAAAATAATTTTGTTTTACTTGTTATTTTTATGATGCAATAGTAGAATAAAAACATACAGATGAAGAAATTATTATTAGGCAACTTGAAGATGACAGACAAATATTTAAGTTAAAAAAATTGATTTTAGAGTAAAATTAACTTTATGATTTAAGCCAAACTATGATGAAAAAACAAGAGCGGGGAGGATATGATATGGGATATGAAATACATGCTGAAAAAGGGTGGGTCAATCGAGGGAATCTTTATCGGCTAAAGGAACTTATGAAAAGGGCGGAAAGCGGAGACAGGATGACGTTGGCATTCTTAGGCGGCTCGATCACGCAGGGAGCGGTATCTACCCGACACACAAATTGTTATGCCTATCTTGTATATGAATGGTTTGTGAGAAGGTTTCCGAAGACCGCATTCACTTACATTAACGCCGGCGTTGGCGGGACGACTTCGCAATTCGGTGTGTCCAGAGTAGATGAAGATGTGCTGTTATACAAACCTGATTTTGTGATCATAGAGTTTTCGGTCAATGATGATAACAATGATTTCTATCAGGAGACATATGAAGGGCTCGTACGCAAGGTATACGGCAACGCTTATGAGCCCGCTGTTCTGTTGGTACATAACATTTTCTATGATACGGGTATCAGTGCGGAAGAGAAACATCGGGTCATCGGCGCTCACTATGGGCTGCCGAGTGTCAGCATGAAGACTACCATATATCCGGAGGTGGCTTCAGGTGTCATTCCCAATCGCGAGATCACGCCGGACGATCTGCATCCGAATGCCAACGGACATGAACTGGTCGCGGAGGTGATTACGGATTGCCTGGATCGGATCTATATGTGCAGATGGGAAGAGGAAGAGAAACCTGTCGATATGCCGGAACCTGTGACAGCTAACGCGTATGCGAAGGCGAAACGTTATCAGAATCACAACAGCAGCCCTGTATGCAATGGCTTTACGGTGGATAATACATTAAAGAAATATGTGAGCGACACGTTCCGGTGTGGATGGACTGCATCAGAAAAAGGCGCTTCCATTATATTTGAAGTGGAGGGTACAGAGATCGCAGTGCAGTACCGTAAATCGGTGAATAAGCCCGCACCTGTTGCGATTGCGATAGTTGACGGAGATGACGCGCACGCGGTCACTTTGGATGCTAATTTTGATGAGGATTGGGGCGACTGTCTGCATATTGATACGGTGGCATACCATATCAAACCGAGTGTACATAAGGTGGAGATCAGACTGACGGAAACACATGAAAATGATGCAGTGCCGTTTTATCTGGTATCAGTGATCGGGGCGTAACTTGATTCGGGCAATATATTTATAAATACGTAAAATCAGATTTAGAAGAGGAGAACTGTATAAATGTTCAGAGATGATTTTGTGTGGGGCGTTGCCAGCAGCGCCTACCAGATAGAGGGAAGAGGTTCACAAGACGGAGCCGGTAAGATGATCTGGGATACGTTTACCGAGGAAGGACGTATCATGGACGGCAAGGATGCATACGTTGCCTGTGATCATATGCACCGGTATCGGGAAGACTATCGGCTCATGCGTCTATTGGGCGTGAAGGCTTACCGTTTTTCTGTCAGTTGGAGCAGGATTATGCCGGAAGGGACAGGCAGAGTTAACGAGAAGGCTGTCGCGTTATATAGAGATATGATTGCAGCCATGAGAGAAAATGGTATTACGCCGTATCTGACGATGTATCATTGGGAACTTCCGCAGGCACTGCAGGATCAGGGCGGCTGGCTGAATGAAGAGATGATAGGATGGTTCGGTGATTATGCGAGAGTGGTTGCAGAGAACTTTTCCGATATCTGTGAATATTTTATCACATTGAATGAGCCGGAATGCTTCGTCGGACTGGGACACTTAAGCGGCATCCATGCTCCCGGAAAGAAGCTGGGTTACCGGGAAACTTTTCAGGTTGCGCACAATGCACTGCGGGCGCACGGACAGGCGGTTATCAATCTAAGGAAGTATGCGAAGCAGCAGATTAAGATCGGATATGCTCCTACCTGCGGAATGGCATATCCGGCGAGCAATAAGCCGGAAGATATCGAGGCGGCAAGGAAAGTGCTTTTTTCATTCTATAATCCGATGGATAACTGGACTTGGAATGTTGCATGGTTTAACGATCCCGTATTTTTGGGGAAATACCCGCAGCACGGTTTGGAGCAGTTTGGAGAATACCTTCCCGATATTACCGAGGAGGATATGGCGCTGATCGCGCAGCCTCTTGATTTCATGGGACAGAATATATACAACGGTTATATGGTGCGCGCAGGTGCAGACGGCGAGCCGGAATTTGTAGACAGACCGGCGGGCTTCTCTAAGACGGCGGCAGGCTGGCCTGTGACACCGGAATGTCTTTACTGGGGCGTGAAATTCCTGTATGAAAGGTATCGTATGCCCTTGTATATTACGGAGAACGGCATGTCCTGTCATGATATTGTATCTATTGACGGACAGGTGCATGATCCTAACAGAATCACTTTCTTAGATCAATATCTGTCGGCGCTGCAGCGTGCGAGCGACGATGGTGCAGATGTAAGGGGATATTTTCTGTGGACGTTTTTAGATAATTTTGAGTGGGATAAGGGCTATACGGAACGGTTCGGGCTCGTATATGTAGATTTTGCAACGCAGAAGCGCATCGTTAAAGATTCCGCTTACTGGTATCAGAAAGTTATGGAGGAAAATGGTAAAATGTTATCGATCAATCAACCTGTAAAACCGATACTCTTTTTAAATCCTGTTTTCAAACAGATGATCTGGGGCGGAGACCGTCTTGGAAAAGACTGGCCCTATGAGATTCCCGGCAGCGATACCGGGGAATGTTGGGCTGTCAGCGCTCATCCGAATGGGGACTGCACGATTAGAGAAGGCATCTATGAAGGACAGACGCTTTCTACACTTTGGGAGAAGCAGCCGGAACTGTTCGGGAACACCGGTTTGGATCGTTTCCCGTTACTTGTTAAAATCATAGATGCGAAAGAAGACCTGAGTATTCAGGTGCATCCCGATGATGCTTATGCTAATGTACATGAGAATGGGTCTCTTGGTAAGACCGAGTGCTGGTATGTGTTGGATTGCGATGATAATTCCAGTCTTGTAATCGGACACAATGCAGGCAGTAAGGAAGAACTCGCCGATATGATACATAATGGCAAGTGGGATGAACTGATCAGAGAGATTCCCGTGAAAAAAGGTGACTTTATACAGATCGATCCGGGAACCGTGCATGCGATCAAAGGCGGATTGATGATTCTGGAGACACAGCAGAACAGTGATATTACTTACCGTGTGTATGATTACGGACGATTGATGGGTGGTAAGCCGAGAGACCTGCATATCGACAAGAGCATCGATGTGATTACCGTACCGGCTAAGTCTGTGGCGGAAAGTATCATGAAGGTGGACGATCTGCCGGTTAATCAGATGAATCTGTTGATTTCCTGTGATTATTATAAGGTGTGGAAACTGGATGTGACAAAACCTGTCACGATTGATCAGGAATATCCGTTCCTGATTATGAGCGTGATTGAGGGTGATGGGCTGATTAACGGACAGATGATACGCAAAGGAGATCACTTTATTCTGCCAAACGAATACGGAGAGGTAAAATTACAGGGCAGCATGCAGTTGATTGCGTCAACAATATAATGAGTGCCTTTGTGGAGAAGTGCGCTGTTTATGTATATCGGTTGACTTTTGTTTGCGGGATTGATATTATAATTAATATATAAAATCGTTATACATACGCAGGGGAAGAGCGCTATGGAGAAAAGTATCAGTCTTGACATCGCCGCACTTATTTTGTTGATTATACTGTTACTTTCATGTATTTTACGCAAAATGACGAGTGATTTATCCAATCGCATATTTCTTATTATTATATTATGCGCAATCGCGTCGACGGTGTTCGATATTATAGCGGTAGCGCTTGATAATGTGCACAGTGATCAGACCTCCTTGCTGTATGCGGTAAATGCAGGGTATCTGTATATGCATTTTCTGAGTGCACCGATGCACCTGATCTTTGTAATCAGTCTGACCGATACTTGGCATAAACTGCGCAAAAATCACTTTATGCAGTTTATGCTTATTCTGCCGCTTTTTGTTATGCTGGTCGCCTTCGTCGCGAACGCCGGCAACCAGCTTGTCTTTTCAGTGGAGAACGGTTATACAAGAGGTCCGCTGTTTGGCATGATGTATGTGGCGACTGTCCTGTATATCGTTTTTGACATTCTCTATATTATCCGTTATAGAAAATTATTTAATTTCAGTAAAATTTTGACGATCAGTGCAGTCATTCCCATCGGAATGGCAGCTATGCTGATACAACTGTTTATACCGACTGCTCTGGTGGAGATGTTTGCTGGGGCTATCAGCTTGCTGATTATCAGCATCGGTATCCAGAGACCGGAAGATTATATTGATTCTTTTACTTTACTCATGAAACACAGTGCGTATGCGAATGACATGAAGCGCACTTTTTATAATGAAAAGCATGTGAATATTATCATGCTCAATATCGGTAATTTCCGAACGATTCAGTCGATGATGGGGTTTGATTCTGCTGCGCAGGTGCTTAGGGATGTGGCGGATAAGATTCGGGAAGTTAACAGAAAGCAACATGGATATGCGGATCTGTATTATCTTGATAACGGCAGATTCAGGATGGTTTTCTATGGCAAAAATATCGATAACGCGGAATCTGTGGCAAATGTATTGAATCAGGAATTGAAAGAAAAGAGAAGTTTTTATGGACTGGATATTAACCTGACACCCTTCATTGTTCTGGCGAGCTGTCCGGAAGAGATTACAGACTTTAAGATGCTCATGACGTTCGGCGCCGATTTCCATGAGAAGAATCATTACACGGGACAGATTATGAAGGCAGGAGAGCTATATGATAAGAATCAGCTCTCCATTCAGAATAATATTGACATGATTATAGACCGGGCGCTTGAAGAAGGAAGTTTTCAGGTGTACTATCAGCCGATTTACTCTATTCCCCATGGCAAATTTGTCTCTGCCGAGGCATTGATCCGTCTGTTTGATTCGCAGTATGGTTTTATCTCTCCGGAGACGCTGATTACTGCAGCAGAGAGAAACGGTGCAATTCACAGAATCGGAGAGTTTGTCTTCGAGCAGGTATGCCAGTTTATTGCAAGCGAAGAATTCAGGCGGCTGGGATTGGACTATATCGAGGTAAACCTGTCGGTGGCACAGTGCATGAACAGTGATCTTCCGGAGACATTACTTGCAATCATGAAAAAGTATAATGTTTCATCGGATAGGATCAATCTGGAGATCACGGAGACGGCTGCGGCCTATGCGCAGAATGTCCTGACAGAAAATCTGGAGAGACTCACGGAAGCCGGAATCAGCTTCTCTCTGGATGATTACGGAACAGGATATTCTAATATGAAGCGCGTGATTCAGATGCCGCTTAAGATCATTAAGCTGGATAAATCCTTTGTGGATGAAAACAATAATCCGAAGATGTGGATATTCTTGGAAAATACAGTCAGGATGATTAAGGACATGAATATGGAGATCGTTGTGGAAGGTGTTGAGACGCAGGAGATGCTTGATGCATTTTCGAGACTACAGTGCGATTTTATCCAAGGTTATTTCTTCTCAAAACCGATTCCGAGAAAAGATTTCGTAGCGTTTATTGCGCAGGCAAACAGCGCTTCCTAAAGCATAATAGCATGTAGAAAAATAAAACAGCCCCAAAGTGGCAAACTGCTTTGGAGCTGTTTTTCAAATAGTTGTTGATTGATATAAATATTATATGTTAATTGAAAGTAGATGAGAGAAAGGTGAGGGTAGCAGTATGGAGAAAAGATTTGTTTATGACGAGGACGTCGCGCTCGTAGAAACAGGGTGCGGAAAGGTTCGCGGCTATTTTTATGATGACGTGTACATTTTTAAAGGAATCCCATATGCGAAGGCGAAACGCTTTCACGCGCCGGAGCCGGTAGAACCTTGGGAAGGTGTATTTGAGGCAACAAGTTATGGTTATGTGTGCCCGCTGCTAAACCTGCCGAAGCCGAATGGTGAATTATTGGTGCCTCACCGTTATTGGGTAATGAATGAGGACTGCCAGAATTTGAACGTCTGGACGCCGGGCTTGGACGGTGAGAAGCGTCCTGTTATGGTGTGGCTCCATGGAGGCGGATTTACTGATGGTTCTTCGATTGAGCAGATTGCCTATGAGGGCGGGAATATGTGTAAGCTGGGGCAGGTTGTGGTAGTGTCTGTGAACCACAGACTGAATGTGCTGGGGTATTGCGATCTTTCTCCTTTCGGGGAAGAATATGCAGATTCCGGAAATGCGGGAACGGATGATCTTGTAGCTGCTTTAAAATGGGTGCATGATAATATTGAGAGATTCGGCGGTGATCCGGAGAACGTGATCGTTTTCGGACAGTCCGGCGGTGGCGTGAAGGTAACGACCCTGTTGCAGACCCCGTCGGCGGACGGACTCTATGCCAAGGGAATCATCATGAGCGGCGTAATCGATGATAGTTTGCTTATGGACGGAAAGGGCAGCGGAGAGAAATTAGGGCGTGCTCTTATGGGGGAGCTCAAGGTTGATAATGTGAAGACTCTTGAGACAGTTCCCTATGATGTGTTGGCCGCAGCTTATAATAAAGTAATGCCTGATTTAAAGAATGCCGGAGAGTACGTTGGCTGTTCGCCCTATGTGAATGCTTTTTATAAGGGGGAACCGGTTAAGAACGGTTTTCGTAAAGAAACAGAGCATGTGCCGTTAATAGTGGGCAGCGTATTCGGAGAGTTTGGCTCGTTTGCACCTACGCCATATAAACGTTCCGGGCTGACGAAAGAGGAGGGTGTAAAGATTGTGGAGCAGGAAGTGGGAAAAGAAGAATCGAAAGAGCTGATCCGACTGTTCCAAAAGACTTATCCGGAACGTAACCCGGCGGACATCTTGACAATGGACTTTATGTTTAGGAGACCTGAGATAGACTATATCAGAGAGAGAAGCAAGTGCAGCGGAAGAGTATGGTCATATTTATTTAATCTGGACATGAACTTTGACGGCGGACGTACGCCATGGCACTGTGCGGATATTCCTTATTTCTTCCACAATACACAGTGTGCACCGTACACACAGGAAGAAGGCGTTACGGAGCGTGTGGAGAAGTTAATGTTTGATTCCATTATGGCTTTTGCTAAGACAGGAAATCCCGAGAATCCGGAGGTGCCCAAGTGGGATGCCTGTACGCCTGATAAGGAATCCACACTTGTGATCGGTAGGGAGACAACAGTGTGGGAGAACTTTGACCATGAATTGATTCCGGTCGTTGAAAAGTGCATGGGACCTGTATATGCCAGAAATATGGAGAAACAGATGAAGAACGTACAGCATTAAATGATAAGAAAGGCATGGGGATACAAATGGGACAAGGATTTTGGCACGAAAATGAAAGTTACATAGATTCGGTAATGAATACGGTAAATATGCTGGCGGAAGATACCTATATTTACATT
Source organism: Lachnospiraceae bacterium (assembly GCA_014804605.1). Lineage (GTDB taxonomy): Bacteria > Bacillota > Clostridia > Lachnospirales > Lachnospiraceae > UBA3282. Next base: position 117,372 of record JAAUZM010000030.1, read on the forward strand.
CTGCACCTAAAGCAGAACAGAGTATGGTTTTCGGAGACGGCCAGAACCTATTTTGGGATTCGGGATAAGTATGTTTTAAACCATTATGAAGTCATGCACGATCTGGTCCATCCTGTTGACTGGTGGGAGTACGAAGAAGGGATTCCGGAAAGGGCGCAGGGAAAGAATCTTGACAGGGAATTGTGCGTCCGGATGAAGGGTGTTGCCGGGGAATATCATATGTTCAGCATCCATACGGATATCGTAACGGATGAGAAGAATGAGGAAGAGTATCTGCTTGTTCTGTTACATAATGAAAATGTTCTGCCGAGAATTGATGCCCTGACGGATTTATATTCTCAGGCAAGATTCGTGGCAGACATTGATACGGCGATCGGAAAGAAAGAGCCTTTTGCCGTGTTAATGATCAAACTGGAGCGATTTACGAATCTGAATATTATTTATGGGAATGACTTTACCAACCAGATTCTAAAAGAAACGGCACTGCAGTTTATTTATATGATGGATGAGAACAGCGCTGTTTACCGTCTGGACGGTCCGAAATTTGGGTTTATCTTAAAGGGATGCGGGAGAGAAAAACTGCTTATTTTCGAGCAAGAGCTCAAGGACAAGATGGCAAAGGGAATTCAGGTAAACAACACGCAGATTACGCCGAAAATATGTGCGGGAGCGATTTTGATCGAGCAGTATGACGGGAAAGCGGATGCACTCTGTTCTAAAGCAGCATACGCTCTGGGACAGTCGGAAACAGAGCAGCAAGGGAGAATGATCATTTTTAACGATGAAGTGCGCACTTCTAAGAATGCAGATCTGGAATTGATGAAGGTGATCCACCAGTCGGTCAGGGAAGGCTGCAAGGGATTCTATGTAGAATATCAGCCGATTGTGGTTTCCGGGACAGGGCGTATTATAGGAGCAGAGGCATTGGTCAGATGGCGCATGGAACCCTATGGAACCGTGCCGCCCGGCATGTTCATCGCATGGATGGAAAAAGATCCGGAGATGTATGAACTCGGCAATTATGTGCTGAAAACGGCTCTACAGGAAACAGTGGGACTGCTTGAGATCTTGCCGGAGTTTGTTCTCAACGTCAATGTGTCGGCGAGACAGATGGAGCGGGAAGAGTTTCACGCGGAGGTGCTGCGTATTTTAGAACAGACGGGGTTTCCGGCCAGCCACCTGTGTCTGGAATTGACTGAACGGTGTAAAGATATGCCGCTGGAATCAATAAAGAGAGAGGTGGAATTCTTCCAGAGATACGGTATCCGCATGGCAATGGATGATTATGGAACCGGAAGCGCTTCTTCAGGAATCGTGCTTTATGCTCCGATGGATGAGATCAAACTGGATATGAGCTTCATTCGGGGGATTACCGAAGATGCCAAGAAACAGGCTATGGTTAAGGCTATTGTCGAATTTGCCAACAGTTCCGGTATGAGTACCTGTTTAGAAGGCGTGGAGACAGAGGAGTTGCAGAATTATCTGCGGCAATATCAGGCTACATGGTTTCAGGGCTATTATTACTCGAAACCGATTGAAATAGCAAAACTTAAAGAGCTGGTGCAGGCTTAGAGAAAGTGAAGACAGGGAGAAGATGATGGAAAATAAGATTTTTGACATCGAAAAGTATGCGAAAACGGCAAGAGCTGTGGTGGCGGAAGGGATTGTTATGCTTCGCAATGAATCCCATTTGCTACCCTTGAAAAATGGAGAGAAGATTGCCTTGTTTGGCAGAGGACAATTTAATTATTATAAAAGCGGTACCGGTTCGGGCGGTATGGTTAATACAAGCTATGTAGTCGGTATCAGAGAGGCCCTTAAGCAGAGCAGCTTTGCTTTAAACGAGGAACTGGAGTCAGTCTATGAGGAGTGGCTTAAGGATAATCCGTTCGATACCGGATCAGGCTGGGGTGCGGAACCATGGTTCCAGAAGGAAATGCCTCTGACGCAGGAATTAGTAGAGCGTGTCAGAAAAACATCTGACACGGCGGTGATTGTGATTGCCAGAACGGCAGGGGAAGATAAGGACAATAAAGCGGAAGCCGGCAGTTATCTGCTGACGGAAGAAGAGGAGGAGATGCTCAGGCTTGTATGTGCATCTTTTGAACGCACAGTGGTTCTTCTGAATGTAGGAAATATTATTGATATGAAGTGGGTGGAGCGTTACCGCCCCTCCGCGCTTCTGTATGTATGGCAGGGTGGTCAGGAAGGCGGAAACGGGGTGCTTGACATACTGGAGGGAAAGGTATCTCCCTCCGGTAAGCTTACGGATACCATTGCGGAAGATATTACGGATTATCCCTCCACACGAAATCATGGTGATCGGAAACGAAACATCTATCAGGAGGATATCTATGTAGGCTATCGGTATTTTGAAACTTTTGCAAAGGAGAAAGTGCTTTACCCCTTTGGCTTTGGGCTTTCCTATACTACCTTTGCAATAGAGGCAGAACTTGCGAGGAATGAAAAAACGGACAGTGGAAAAGCAGAGCAGGCCGACGTGATTATGTTCTGTGTGAAAGTGACAAATACGGGAACATATGCCGGTAAAGAGGTAGTGCAGGTTTATTGTCAGGCACCACAGGGAGTATTGGGCAAACCGATCAGAAGTCTGTGCGGTTTCGCTAAGACGAGAGAACTTGCTCCTGGGGAGTCACAGGAATTACAGATACCGGTTTCGCGGGAATATCTTGCATCCTATGATGACAGTGGAATTACCGGACACAAGTCCTGTTATGTACTGGAAGAAGGGGAATATCGCTTCTTTGTGGGGACAGACGTAAGAGGCGCATATCCTGCCGGAAGCCTGTGTCTGGAGGAAACGGTTGTAGTACAGCAATTGGAAGAAGCCTGCGCGCCGGTGACACCTTTCGAGAGAATGAAACCGCAGCCGGCGGGAAACGAAGGATTTCGGGTAGATTATGAAGCGATAACACTTCGCACGCAGAGTCCGTCGGTCAGGCGCACGGAAAAGTTGCCGGAGAGTTATGCCTGCACAGGAGATCAAGGATATAAGCTTTCTGATGTGGAAGAAGACAAAGTGTCCATGGAGATATTTCTTGCTCAGTTATCGGATGAAGATTTGTGCTGTATTGTGCGCGGAGAGGGTATGTGCTCTCCGAAAGTGACACCCGGAACAGCGGGAGCTTTCGGCGGCATTACGAAGCGGCTGCAAGACTTTGGAATTCCGGCGGCCTGTTGTGCGGATGGACCGAGCGGTATCCGCATGGACTGTGGAAGTATTGCTTTTGCCATGCCAAACGGGACCTGTCTGGGAAGCACTTTTAATGAGGCGCTTTCGGAGGAATTGTTTGAATGGGAAGGATTGGAGCTTCGCAAAAATAAAATTGACACATTGTTGGGGCCCGGCATCAACATTCACAGGAATCCGTTAAACGGGCGTAATTTTGAATATTTCAGCGAGGACCCTTTGCTGACGGGTAAGATGGCGGCAGCCCAGCTTCGCGGCATGGGACGCTATGGAGTTACCGGAACGATCAAACACTTCGCATGTAACAGTCAGGAATTTAAGCGCCATATCGTAGAGGCAGTTGTTTCGGAACGTGCGCTCAGAGAGATCTATCTGAAAGGCTTTGAGATCGCGGTGAAGGAGGGCGGCGCATACTCCGTCATGAGCTCTTACAATCCGATCAACGGATTCTGGGCTGCCGGCAATTACGATTTGATCACCACGATACTGCGTGAAGAATGGGGATATGACGGTATCGTTATGACTGATTGGTGGGCAAAGGCCAATGATGAGGGCGCTGCCGGCAAAACGGAGAATGTGGCGGCGATGGTGCGCGCCCAGAACGATCTGTTTATGGTGACGACCAATGCCGAGGAAAATTCCATGAAGGATAATTCCATGGAGAGTCTGGAAAAGGGAACTGTCACGAGAGGCGAATACCTTCGCAGCGCGGCGAACATCTGCCGGTATCTTCTGCGTACTCCTGCATATCAGCGGCTTATCGGCAGGGAGAGCGAACTGGACAGACAACTGGCGGCCATTGTGGAACAGGAAGCGGAGTCTTTCGGCGAGATGCTGCGCTTCTCTATGGCAGAGAATATCGGTTATCTTCCGGTAGAACAGATCAAGACAGGAAAGGGAAGCAGTGTAACATTTGAGATCAGTGTAAAAGAACGGGGAATATACCGTATGGAGCTTGTCTGCAGAATCGCCGGACAGGGAAGTCTGGCTCAGATTCCGCTTACGTTGTCTCAGGATAAACAGATTTTGAAAACCATATCCCTTACCGGTGCGGATCAAGAATGGAGGACTGAAGAAATACAGTTAAATCCCTCATTCCATAATACTACTTTTTTGAAATTCTACTTCGGACAGGGTGGTATGGAGATTCGGGAGGCTCGTGTGGTGTTTGTTGAATCACTGGAAGAAAAATTCCGTGCGATGAGAGCGGCGCGAAGAGAAGAATAAGAGGATAGCGAAGGAGTAAATTTATATGAAAACTAAAGTTTTTATTGACGGAAGCGAAGGGACAACAGGATTAAGGATTAATGAACGCTTCCAAAATCGTGACGATATAGAGTTATTGCACATAGCCCCGGAACTTAGAAAAAATCCGGATGAGAGAAAGAAAATGATTAATGCATCAGATATTACTTTTCTGTGTCTACCGGATGAGGCGGCAAGGGAATCTGTTGCACTGATCGAGAATGAAGAAGTGGTAATTATCGACGCATCTACTGCGCACCGGACAGAAGAAGGATGGGCATACGGATTCCCGGAATTGTCCGATGAACATAAAGCAGCCATTAAGAAAGGAAAGCGGGTAGCGGTCCCGGGATGCTATGCTACGGGATTCATATCCTTAGTGTATCCTCTGATAGCAGGCGGGATTCTCCCCAAAGATTATCCGGTAAGCAGCTTTGCAATTTCAGGATACAGCGGAGCCGGTAAGAAAACGATAGCGGCTTATGAATGCGAGGATAGACCGAAAGAATTATCGTCAGGAAGAGAATATGCATTGACACAACAGCACAAGCACTTGAAAGAGATGAAGAAAATCACAGGACTTGCGCGTACGCCGTTATTCTCACCGATTATCGATGACTATTATAGCGGCATGGTGGTTTCCGTACCGTTGTATGCGGATATGCTGGCAAAAAAGGAGACACCCGAATCGCTGCTTGATTATTATGCAGAGTATTACCAAAATCAACGGTTCATTAAGGTAAGTGCAGTAGATGACGAGATTGCAGCGGGCGGTTTTTTAGCAGGAAATGGATTGTCCGGTTGGGATGGTTTGAAGATTTATGCGACAGGCAATGAAGATCGCCTTGTTATTTCCTCACAGTTTGACAATTTAGGAAAAGGTGCATCCGGAGCGGCAATTCAATGCATGAACATTATTTTGGGATGTGACGAGGCAAAAGGACTTGATTTGTAATTATACAGTGCATATATAAATATCAAAAATTAAGTAAAAGTAAAAATTTCTGTTGAACGGAAGGATAATGGCTTATGATAAGCAATTTACTTCTTATAGTCGGTATAGCGCTTTGGGGATATGTATTGACAGGTATTTTAAAAATAAATAAAGGTTTCGGACCTATTCTGGGTATTGCAACCAGCATGGCTGTATTGGAAATAGGCGGAGCATTCGGGGTATTGTGGCCGGTTGCAAACATTTATTGCATTGCTGTCGGTATTTTTTCCGTTGCCTATATCGCCTGCACAAAGAACAGCGTGGATATAAAAGCTTACTTTTTAAATCCTGCCATTATCGGTTTTATGTTTGCGGCTTTGTTTTATATGTTTTTGTCTTACGGAAAAACGCTTTTCTATACAGAATTGGATGCCTTTTTGCATTGGGGCATGTTTTCCAAGGCCGTATTTTATAATCATAATCTTGATGTCTGGAATAATGATTTGTGTGTAAACCATAGAGTCTATCCCCATGGTATGGCAGCATGGTATTCATTATTTGCTTTGGGGAAGAGTGTATATTCGGAACGAGATGTTATGTTAAGCAGTAATGTTCTTTTGTTTGCCTCCAGTTGTTCGGTTATTGATATTACCGTATGTAAGATAAGGAAATTGCTTCCAAACAATAAAATAATTACTTTTATTGTTTATATTATATCCGGAATGAGTGTTGCAAGTTTTCTGTGGATTTGGAAATTTGGGGAAACATGGCCGTATACATCCGGTTATATGGATATACCGCTTGGCGCGGCCTTTATGGCAGCCCTTTGTCTGGCCGTAACAGATAGTGAAGACTATTACCGTAAAGCATTCGGTGTTTCCCTGCTATCCGCTATGCTGGTTATGATAAAGCCTAGCGGTATTATTTTTGTCAGCGTTGTTTGTCTGGTTTATCTGGTGAATGAGTATATCAGTAAAGGATTTCATATGACATCCAATGCCGCATGGAAATTATTACGTGGGGGAATACTGAACGTTTCTATTCCTTTGATGGAATTAGGCATATGGAATGCCATGATGAAATATCTTAACATAACGGGCGGAGACCAATTTAGGTTGTCAAGTTTCCTGCCCGGTACTGTGATTGCAAAATATCAATCGGATACTGCGTATGCGGAATTATTTCATATTGTCATACGGAACTTCTTTACTGCCTTTTTTACTAGAGGAGTGATATTTCACATAAGTGCCTTTGGATGGATGGCATTATGTATCGCCATGGCGGTGTTTACGGTCATATTTCAGAAAAATCAGCGTGAGAAAAAGAAAGTACTGTGTGTGAATATTTGCATGCTGCTATTGTTCTGTCTCTACAATCTTTTTTTGCTATGGACTTACTTAACTACGATGTCGGAGGGAGAGGCGGTTGGAATAGTATGCTATGACAGATATATCGGCTCATATATTATAGGCTGGTTCGTGGTGTGCACCTATCTTCTGGTTTTTTATAATGTTGGTCCTATGAAAGTTCAATACCTATATTTAGGCATTTTGTTTATATGCAATATTTTTGGTTTTTTGAGCAGAGACACCTATATCAAAGAAACTGACCCTGAAATTAAGGAAATTTATGAGTTGAGAGACAGTATCCGGGCATGCATTCCGGAGATGACCTATGATGATTCCGGAGACATGCCGGATTTATGGATTTCTTATGCAGACAAAGAAGAGTCTCTTAATGACGATCAGATAACTCAATTAAAATATTATTTATTTCCGGAATTTGACCTTATAAATATCTATAGAATACAGGAAGATTACCAACGTGAAATGAAAGATATTATTGCCGAATTTAGTTTTGACTATATTGTTTTATATGGCGTGGATGAAGACTTTTATGATACCTATTATTGGTTTTTTGCAGATGGTCTGTCGAATGCCAGAGAACAATATGAGAATGGACACTATCAGGCATATAAGATAATAAGAGATGAAATTACGAATGAATTTCGTTGGTTTGAACCGCTATGAAACCAGAGATTATGACGATTTTTATATAGCCGGTTATGAAGGAGCAGATAACACCATATTTAAGCGAAAGCATCTGTCAATAATGACCGATGCTTTCACTTTTTATATTTTTTACAGCAGAAAAGTTCGTTTCAAATTAAATATAAATGTCAAGGTCTCTTATTTCGAACAGTCAAACCCCGGATTAAACGCATAGAAGTTCTTCTCATTCAGTCTATCCTGAACGATTCTGAGAGCTTCACCAAAACGGGAAGATTGAAGTAAAAATCTTTTCAAAGAAGCACAGCTTCTTAAAAATTTTCCTCATAGATTGCGTGTTTTAGACTTTCATGGTGTGTGATGTTAAATGTTCCATGTGATTTCAATGTTACCGTTTGCAATCCGAATGACTTTGATTAGTGTATCAACCACCGCCTGTCTGTCCTCGAAAGGGAGCGTTTCCCATGCTTTTACATGGTTGGTTATCTGCTTGAGTCTGCCCTCTGTGTCTGTGACATTTGCCGTAACGATTTCTTCCTGCAAGGCTTTTCGTTCTGTATCCAGTTCTGATACCTTTTCGTCTATGTATTTCATCAGAACGCCGCTTGCTCCGGACACTTTGGATAAAAGTTCTTCAATTTCTTCCTCAATCTGTGTCAGACGGATTTTTTTCGTCATATTCTTTTGTGCTTCTCCAGTGTTAGTTACACAGGAAAGTTTTTGAAACTCCGACAGTCTTTCTTTAATTGCACCAAGCATATATTCTTCCAAAACGTCTGCATAAATAGTACAGCCTGCACCCTTGCAGTTCCCGTGATTTCCCGACTGGCTGCATACAAAGTAGCGTCCCCATTTTGTCTTTGCCTTTCGGATCGTCAGAGCGTAACCACAATTTCCACATTTTACCTTGCCTACAAGCCACGAATTTTTCGGTTTACAGGTCTTTGTGGATTGTCTGTTGTTCAGACACCGTATACGGCAGGCTAACCACGTTTTAGAGGGAATAAAGCCCTTATGCGGTGCAAGGACGATTTCTTTGTTGAACAAGTCGCATTGTTTCCTCGTAGTGGAAACTGTACCCTTGTAGAGATAGCAGGCATTATATCCTGTAAAATCACTCGCCGGGTTATAGATATTTGCGCCTTGACTTTGAAAGAACTGGTACACGTCAATGTCGGCTTCCACATACACGGGATTGCGGAGCATTTCGCTGATACGGGCGGTATTCCAGTTTGCACCACGCAGATTTTTAATCTGGTGTTCATTCAAGTACCGTACAATATCGCCAAGTGAATTATCTGTGTCTGCATACATGGAATAAATCAGCTTTAGCTGTTCGCTTTCCTCCGGGACTTCCTCATACATGGAAGTACGGACATTATCAATGACCGTGTTTGTCAGACGATAGCCATAGGGAATACGACCGCCCATGTAAAAACCACGTTTGCACCTTGCATAATAAGCGTCCGTCACACGTTTCTGTATCGTTTCCCGTTCCAGTTGGGCGAACACGATACAGATATTTAACATTGCCCTGCCGATTGGCGTAGAGGTGTCAAACTTTTCCGTGGAAGAAACAAACTCAACATGATATTTCTGAAAGATTTCCATCATGTTTGCAAAGTCCAGAATAGAACGGCTGATACGGTCAAGTTTGTAGACAATGACACGCTTTATTTTGCCTGTGCGGATATCATTCATCATTTTTTCAAAGCCCGGTCTGTTGGTGTCCTTTCCAGAAAAACCTTTGTCTGTATATTCAATATAGGCTTCCCCGTGGGTTTCGTATCTGCAATACTCAAGCTGGCTTTCTACGGATATGCTGTCCTTTTTTTCGATTGACTGTCTTGCATATAATGCGTCATACATTTAGTATCTACCTCCCAAAACGTAAGACGCAATACCCAATGTCAAATTCTTATGGAATTTGACATTAAACTGATCATACCGTTTGTATGATTGTTTTGCAAGTGACTTACGCATACTTTTTGAAAATCTGATAGAGCCGGGCTGCTATTTCCTGTCGGGTTTCCTGCTCTGTTTTTTTCTGAAAGGCGGGGTAGATATTGGTAACTGTCAGCCTCATTTTATCCTTGCGTATCTGGGTATCGGGTGTAGGAGAGGTATCGTTGTTCAGCATAAACTTTCTCCTTTGGCGGTTTCCCTTAATTTTATGAGAAGTGGCAAGTACACTATAACAGTGTGAGAAGAACTTCTAAAACTCATGTCATAGGACATTTCGTTAAGAAGTTCTAAATCTCACACAGAATAGTGTAGATTACCCCTTTACCCTTACTACGCACGTAAGGGAAAATCTGGCAAGTTTTTTGTGGAATTTTATAAAAAGTTTAGAAGAGCAGAATAGCAAGCATAGGGATTGAGTACTCAATCCCGTAAATTTTCACATTGTCGTCCTTGCGGACTTGTAAAAATTTGCTTGTTAGGAACGCGTCCAAGCCAACTTTAGTTGGCTTTACCCTTCTTAGAAAAAGCAGAAAAAGACACCGGGGAATGACAGTCAATGAAACTGCCATTGTCCGGTGTTTATACATTGAATTTATAGCCGACACCTAAAACGGTTTTTATGTATATTGGGTTTTTGCTATCTGGTTCAATCTTTTTACGCAGGTTGTATATTACATTTACCACACTGGACTGGCAACTATCACTATCCATGCTCCAGACTGCTTCAAAGATTTGTTCCTGCGAAAATACCATGCCCGGATAGGAAGCTAAATACACAAGCGTACCATATTCAAGTCGGGTAAGGTAAATATCAATTCCGTCCCGGAGTACCCGGCGTTGGTGCTGTCTTATTTCCAGTCCCGGAAAAACCAATGCGGGGGATTGTGGCGGTTGTATGGCTTCCAGCGGTATCATATCGGCAAGGGCAGTTATGGCTTTCTCAACCGCTTTTTCTTCCGTGTCGTTGAATATAAGCATGACTATTTTCCCACGAAAAACCACCTCCCGTTATAGTGTATGAAAACTTTACAGAAGCTGTTGAAAGTTTACATGATATGTTCCTTGTATGCTTCTGTGCAAGTCATAGGAAATTTACCCTTTCTCCCACATAGGACGTTGTTTATTTGACAGTTACATTTATTCTGAAAAAGGACGATTACATTTTGAAATATTTACTACTTCTTAGGTTATGGCTCAATGTTTTTATTAAACTGAAAATATGTTATAGAAAAATATAAAATGTATATCCCAAGAAAACTAGTCAATGAAATGCAAAAATATAAAATCCATTCTGTACGTATTCCTGTGTAAATCACAAATTGTCGTCCTACATATAGTATAAATACTGCACTGATAATAACCGAAAGGATAACAGGGCATAGATAGTAGAAGAATAGCTGCTTAGCTACTACCTGTCTGATTCTTTTTTTCCCCAATCCAAGTTTGTTTAAAATCTGATAACGAAATTTATATTTATTGGAATCGCTTAACTGTTGGACGGAAAGAACCGTAAGTGATACACACAAAAACACTAATCCAATATAAAATAATGGAAATGACAGGGTACTCATTAAAAATTTTAGTTCTAAAACCTCTCGGCTTTTGACTTGTATGGTAGCAGGCATTAAAAAAAGTTCTTCGCTTCCAATTTTTATATAATCAGCCAATTCATCATATCCCCGTATTTTTCCGGTTAAATCATATAAACATTCTGATAAATACTCCGGCACATCTCCGTTTGCCATAACTGCCATAAGTGAAAAATATTTTTTCATTCCCGCAAGTTTCTTATCTGGCACAACCAGCAAGTAATCTGTTCCATTATGCCCATTTTGTGCAAATCCCTCTGTTTTGAATCCAGCAAAATCAAGCCCTATATTTAGGCTATTGGGTAGTTCGGCACTTTTATCCTTAATTTCTTGATATACACGGTTTGCTATATGAATTAAATACTGGTCATCTTGCAAAGTAACAGGCGTTAAATCCAGCATTTCCCGTAAACGGTTATAATCGCTAATTCCCATATACACATCATAATCATAATAAGCAACAGCCCGTTTTCCCTCTGCCACAACTGGGTCGCTATCCCTATCAGAAAAAATCCTTAAATTCTGATACAAATAATCGCTCATATCACTTGTTCCGTTTTGGTATACAAAATATTTCAATATATTCCGTGGATTTATATTTTCGTTTATCAATGATTCTTCTTGAGAAAAGTCATTGCTCGTATTATCGCTGATTATAATAATGTCAAACGGATATTCTACATCTAATTGTTTGTTTTGATAGTCGCTCAACATAAACGCAAGCGAACTTCCTACTAGCGCAAACATAAACAAAAGACTTAATGTTCCAAGAACAAAACAGGTATTCCGCATTTTTGAGGAAAACTGCCTAATCATAAATAAATATTCTCTTTTATAGATTAACTTGCCTTTCCCATTTATATAATTCATCAGAAAAGCGGAAAGTCCTAAATAGAAAAAGTAAAACGTAAAAATCAGCCCAATCATTTCCAATATCGCTGTCCATTTCGTTATCCCGCCTGTAAAAATCAGAAAATATAAAAGCAATATATTTCCTATGGAGAGAAAGAACAGCTTTTTCCATAAAGCGTTTCGCTTTTCATTTACTGTTTCATTCTGCTTATCCATGTTAATTAAATTGATTATTTCCATGTGGGAAAACTTTTTCCTGTTCCGAAACAGGGCAGCAAAAAAACAAACGCCATACAAGATAACTGTCAATATTATGCTACCCGTTGATATTTCTACATTTACCTTGTAATTTTTCCCGATACTTTTATAAAAAATGAAAAATAGCACCTGCTGTAATCCACTGCCGAAAATCAGTCCTGCAAAAAGAGCGCATACGCCAAGATAAAGATTTTCTTTCATGTAAAGACTTGCAATTTGTTCTTTCCTCATTCCCGATAACAAATAAATAGCAAATTCCCGGCTTCTTTTTTCTAAAATGAAACGGGTCATATAATTGATCAGCCAAGCTACTATGATAAGAATTGTCACTGTGGAAACGGACATAAAAGCAATCAACATAGTTCCTGCTGTAGATAGTTCCCCATTATTTCCGTAATGAATCATTTCGTAAATATCTTTTGAAAATAGTAGTGAATGAAAGGAAAAAGTAATGGCAGTTATCATACATAAGGTCAAAAAATAATTCAAATAGTCTTTCCACAATCTCCACGCATTTCGCAATGCAAGTTTATTCAGCATAAATATCTTCACCCCCTATTTGGGACTGTATATCAAGAATACGGTTTAGGTAATCTTTTTTACTCATATTTTCCCGGTTTAATTCAGCACATATTTTTCCGTCGCTCAAAAATAAAATCCTCTCACAATAACAGGCTGAAAACACATCATGTGTTACCATTAAAATAGTTGCGCCTAGTTCTCTGTTCATAACCTGTAAAGTACGAAGCAGCATAGTAGATGATTTAGAGTCTAAAGCCCCTGTTGGTTCGTCAGCAAGAATCAATTTCGGTTTGTTGACAAGTGCCCTTGCACAAGCCGCACGCTGTTTTTGCCCGCCGGACACTTCATACGGGAATTTACTCAAAATATCGCCAATATGTAGGGCTTCCGATATATTCTTTATTCTGCTTTCTATTTCTTCTTTCTTCTCGCCGCTAAGAGCCATAGGAAGCATAATGTTTTCTTCAATGTTTAATGTATCTAAAAGATTATAGTCTTGAAAGACAAATCCAAGGTTTTTCTGCCGAAAGTCAGATAGTTCAGCTTCATTCATTCTTGATATATCAATCTTGTCATAAAAGACCTGTCCGTCCGACATAGTATCTATGGTAGAGAGAATATTTAAGATTGTGGTTTTACCAGAACCAGAAGCTCCCATAATTCCAATAAATCCCCCTTTATCAACATAAAAGTTCACATGATCAACGGCGTTTACTTTTACATTTCCTGTTCCATAATTTTTTACAAGATTTTTGACTTCAATATAATGATGTTCTGTCATAAAATTTTACCTTTCCTTTCTTTCGGGATTTCGGAGTAATATTGAGTAAGACCAGTAAATACCTATACAAAAAAATGTGATAAAGCTACTGATACCTGTTAAAACCATAGAGAATACAATATAAAAGAGAATATTTGTATAACTCATATTCTCAAATATAGGAAGCCCCCAACCGCTGTTACTTGCTCCAAATATCACTAGACCAATCGCAATACCACCAACCAACATTTTCTTCATCTTAATAAATTCCTCTTGTATTTCCGTTCGCACTTCCTCATCAAAAACAAGTTCCTTTTTCCGAAGCATTCTGTAAGGATTTTGTTTCAAAGCAATATAAATTACGATAGCAAGCAACATAATAATTGATATGGTTGTAAGTATTGGAGCAATATTGGAAGCGAACAAATAATGTTCTGTCGATGTATAAGATACTGAATTACAACCTAACGCAATTCCACTCGCCGCAGCCAATAGCAAGAATTTCTTTTTATAATAGAACAGAAAACCATTTGCTGTTTCCCTGCTTACATAAAATCCCTTTGTTTCTTCCGAAAATTTTCTTTCTTCTTTTGAGCCAAGCTCCTTATCATCAATCAGTAAATCGTCAAGTGTTATTTGAAATATTTTACTAATCAGAATAATTTTTTCTGTTTCGGGATAGCCGTTATTATTTTCCCATTTGCTTACAGCCTGTCTGCTCGTATTCAATTTTTCTGCTAAGGCTTCTTGTGAAAGCCCCTGCGCCTTTCTTAACTTATACAGTTTTTCACCAAATGTCATATTTTTTTCCTCCTAACTCTCATTCATGATAGCATAATAAAGTGAATTTTCTATCATTCAACTTTAACAATTCCGCAACTTTAAGTTGCTTTTGTTTATTTCCTCCTGTAAACATCATTGAAAACTCGCTTAAAATAATAATTTAATATTATATCCGACAAATTGAAACAAAAATCCAAAAAGTAACTATATGGTTTATTTATCTAACAAACATATGAAGAATGAAGTGAAATTTCGTCGTCGGCATTGTGGTAAAATCTTATCTTTTGGATTTTTCCATGAAATCTTACGTTTTTGTGTTCGGAATAGAGTGGTGCTGGCGGTCTATATAATTTAGGAATATTATATTAAGTAATAAAAATGAAAGCCGGGAAACAGCAATCCGTAGACTGCCATTCCCCGACTTTTCAATTACTCTATATCTTCCGCAGGTAAAAACACAAGTCCGGCAAATTCTTTTTACGCCTTTTCCAGACTATCAATGTCAAATAGCCAAGTCAAGGACGTAAACGCCGCTAAAGCGGTAAATCCTTGACTTGACTGTCTGCCATTGATAAGGGGTAATCAAGGCATAAATGAATAACTATGTTGGCTACATTCTTTTCACTTCCATTCCTTTCCCGTGATAGGAAAATCGGATTATCAGTTAAAGAACGGATAGGAAAGGAATAGATATTTTATCATTCTGTATTTTATTCTTTAGTATTTTATATATCTATATTTTATTGCGTTGGTTTTCCCTGTGTTGGAAATACCTATGTTGGATTATCCGGTGTAGGCTTTTCCATGACAGGCTTTTTGCTATAATCTTCATTCAGCATTGGAGAAGAATAGACGGTATATTCCATTTCCCGAAGTTGTCCCTTTTCATTCCGCACTCTGGCACGGGTAATATATCCTGCCTGTTCTAATTCGTGTATAACCGTTGTAATGGCGTCTAATCCCTCTTTGTTGATATACGCTAACCCTTGCAATGTAAAATTCCATTCTGGGGGCATTGAGAGCATTTGACACAGCAATCCCTTTGCCCGAAGGGACAACTGGCGGTTGCGTAAATGAAGATTTGGCATAATCGTATAATCTTTGACTTTCTTTACTCTGAATACTGGCATAATAAACTTGTCCTTTCTTTTGGTGTGAAAGCCTAAATCATAGCTTAGAGGAAATGTGGGTATGCGTCTTAGTGATTGTATTTTGTGTGTTACGATTTACTACAATGTTCCCGGTTTGCTTCACCAAATCTCTGGAAATGCACGACTTCCCTTGCACGCAGGAATTTGATCGGTTCACAGACTTCCTGATCGTGAACGAGTCTTAAGATGTTGTCATAGGTAGTTCTTGCTTTCTGCTCCGCAGCCATATCCTCTGTCAGATCCGTGATGATATCACCCGTGGACTGGAACTGAGCCGCGCTGAACGGGAATCCGCCTGCGTCCTGAGGCCAGATGCCGATCGTGTGATCTACATAATAGTTGGAGAAACCGGATTTCTCGATTTCTTCCATGGATAAGTCCTTAGTGAGCTGGTGTACGATGGTAGCAACGATCTCTAAGTGCGCTAATTCTTCTGTGCCGATATCTGTCAGAACAGCGGATACTTCCCTGTAAGGGCAGGCATATCTCTGGGACAGGTAGCGCATGGAAGCGCCCATTTCACCGTCGGGACCGCCGTACTGGCTGATAATCGCCTGTGCCAGCATTGCATTAGGTTCTGTAATATTGACGGGGTATTCAAGTCTTCTTTCATAATTCCACATTAAGCACAACCTCCTTCCCAAGGCATAGGCATTGTAGCCCAATCCCAGCCGCCGCAGTTAGAGGTGTCAGCGAGTGCCAGTGTCAGAGGGCCGAATTTTTCAGAGTATTCTTTTTTGGCCTGATTAGTCATACGATTATAGTGGTTAAAATATTCCATTGCATTTCTGTCGGTAGGATGGGTGTCCAGATACAGGGACATTTCGATGACTACGAAGTCCAGAACCCGGATATCGTGCAGCAGTTTTTCCTGCTCGTTGGCAAAATGCATATTCATTTTTTACAGCATCTCCTTCCTGTGAATGGTTTGTCGAGTTCCGGAAAGATCGTTCCGGTGTCAAGAGCTTCATCGAGATTATCGTATATTCCGTTAAATCGCTGCCACGGAACATAAGCCATTGCGAGAGGAAACTTATCAAAGTTTTCTTTATACATATAATCCTTCATATGATCCCTTTCTTATATAGTTAACGACATTAAAATTTACGCTTTCGTTCTTATAAAAGTTTCCGTATATGGCTCCTACAAGAACCGGAAGCAGGAATTTGTTATGTTGTTTACTATAATTTAAAGTGTTTTTAGTAATATAATATGATATAATCGTGGCGGTGTGTTTGCGGCAAATATGACCGGACACAGAAATTTCACAATTTGATAAGAATAGAAACACACTTTGCGAGTACATTTATATGAGCGTTTGCAGAAGGGAGGACCCTATTTTGATACAGGTTGAGAATTTGGTAAAAAGATATGGTGCACATACAGCGGTGGATCATTTGACTTTTACGGTAGAAAAGGGACAGATCTACGGTTTTTTAGGACCAAACGGAGCCGGAAAGTCAACGACAATGAATATTATGACGGGATATATCGCTGCCAACAGCGGTACCGTGAAGATAAATGGCTATGATATTTTAGGACAGCCGGAGAAAGCCAAACAGTGTATCGGCTATCTGCCGGAGATTCCGCCTTTATATACAGATATGACGGTGTGGGAATATCTGATGTTCGCGGCGGAGCTCAAGAAAGTCGGCAGGAAAGAAAGAAAAGAACATGTGGAAGAAGTCATAGAGAAGGCACAGCTAAATGAGGTAGAAGAGCGGCTGATCAGAAACTTATCCAAGGGATATAAACAGCGAGTAGGACTGGCACAGGCACTCATCGGCTATCCGAAAGTTCTCATATTGGATGAACCTATGGTCGGCTTAGACCCGAAGCAGATCATAGAGATGCGGGACCTGATTAAGAGTCTTGCAAAGAAACATACGATCATCTTAAGCTCACATATTTTGTCCGAAGTGAGTGCGGTGTGTGATCATATTATGATTATCTCTGACGGTAAATTAGCGGCAGACGGTTCACCGGAGGAATTGCAGCAGAAGATGCAGGCCAGAGCGGAGCTTGAAGTGACGGCCGTCGGGACTAAAGAGCAGGCGGAAGAGGTCCTGAAGGGGATGGAGCAGATTGTGACTTATACGATCGAACATGGACAGGAGGAAGACTCGGTAGTGATCCACGTGGAGACAGCAGACGATGCGGATATCCGGAAGGAGCTTTCGATGGCTTTGTCGAGGGCGGATATGCCGATCCTTTCCATGAACCGTCTCGAAAGATCTTTGGAAGATATATTCCTTAAGCTGACAGAGGATGCGCAGAAGGAGGATTTGAACGATGATAGCGATTTATAAGAGAGAGTTGAAGTCCTTCTTTCACTCCTTTATAGGCTGGCTCTACTTGGCGGTCATGCTGTTTATGATGGGAGTATATTTTATGGTACTTAATATGCTCTCTGGGTATCCCACGATCTCGTATGTTTTACAAAGTGTTGTGTTCCTGCTGATCATTACTGTACCGATTCTGACCATGCGTACGCTGGCGGAAGAGCGGAAGTATAAGACGGATCAGTTGATCCTGACGGCACCGGTCTCGGTGGGTAAGATTGTGATGGGTAAATTTCTGGCACTGGTGACTATGTATGCGGTTCCGGTATTTGTGATCGGTCTGGCACCGATCCTGTTGATGCGTGCGGGAGAATTTCAGACAGGTACATCCTACACATCGCTGCTTGGTTTTTTTCTGTATGGTTGTTTAGGCCTTGCAATCGGTTTGTTTATGTCCTCACTGACCGAAAGCATTGTGATTGCGGCTGTGCTGTCTTTTGCAGCGATGTTTCTGGGGTATATTATGTCTGGACTTTGCAATGTGATATCTGCATCCGGCACGTCGAAACTAGCAGAGTATATTGCAAAACTGTTACGATGCTTTGATATGGTAGGACGGTTTGATGCACTGTGCAATGGCTATTTTCAGGTGGAATCCGTGGCATATTTTGTGACTGCTACGGCATTTGTACTGTTTTGCACAACCCAGTCCATTCAGAAACGAAGATATGCGGTGGCGGGCAAAGGAATCAAACTGGGGGCGTACAGTATCGTTACTATTCTGTTGACGACGCTCTTGACTATCGCGGTCAATCTTGGACTGAATTATGTGCCCGATCAGTACACATCATTTGATGTGACGGCGAATAAGCTCTATACGCTCACGGAAGATACCGAGCGGATCATCGGCAGTCTGTCGCAGGATGTCACGATCAATGTGCTGTCGGAGGAGGCAGCGAAAGATGAGGATCTGGACAGGACACTGCAGCAATTTAAGGGACTCTCTAAGCATATTAAGGTAGAATATATCGATCCGATAGCGAATCCGAAGTTTTATTATAAATATACGGATACGGAACCTTCGCGCAACAGTCTGATCGTGGTCGGACCGAACGGAGATACGGTGGTAGATTACAATGATATCTATGCTTATGAACCGAACTATACCACATACAGTTATGAGATTGCAGGCTATGACGGGGAAGGGCAGCTGCTCTCGGCGATCATGCGAGTGACGACGGACGATATTCCCAAATTCTATATTGTAACGGGGCATGATGAGCTTGTTTTTGATGAAAAATTCTTGAATGCCTTGGCTAAGGAAAACGTGACTTATGAGAATCTGAGTCTTCATACGGTGGATGAGATTCCTGAAGATGCCCGCGGTATAATTCTGAATGCGCCGGTCAATGATTATTCGGAAGATGATACAAATAAGGTGTTAACGTATCTGGAGCAGGGCGGCAATGCACTTATTATTCCTACGTGGACAGGTACGAGTATGGAACAGTTTGAGAAGATCATGGGATACTACGATGTATCTGTGGTAGATGGCGTGATCGCGGAGGAAGATCGCAGTTATTATTATCAGAATCCATACAATCTTTTTCCAGAAATCGAGGAAGGGGATCTTACGGAAAAGGTGTCCGGCGGGACGGTGCTGGCACCTTTATCCAGAGGACTGACTTACCCGGAGGACGTTGATGATGTGTCTTATCAGCCGTTTCTGACAACGAGCGAGAGTGCTTTCAGTAAGACTGATATGATGGATGGCGATAATTATCGCAAAGGTGAAGAGGATATCGATGGTCCATTCGTAATCGGACTGAAAGTGAGAAAGGGTACTGAGTCAGGAGGAGAATCACAGGCGGTCATTGTAGCGACGGAGCAGATGTTTACTGCCATGGCGGATGAGATCGTACCGGGATATAATGTGAAACTGTTCGGCAGTGTGATCGCCAGTCTGGCAGACCGCGAGGACTCCGTGGCCATTCCGGTGAAATATTATGCGATCGGTTATCTGGCATTCAATGCGCAGGTCGTCTATATCGTCGGATTTGTGTCTGTTATTCTGCTTCCGCTTCTGTGTCTGGTGAACGGACTGATCATCTGGCTGAGCCGCCGCAAGAAGTAGATTGGTAAATGTACTTGATTTCCCCGTAAGTTTATGCAAAAATAGACATGATAACTTACGGGGATTTTCCTTACATCCGTGACAGAATACGTGATGGTATGCGAAAAGTTTGTGAAAATATTAACACATAAATGACGGAGGATTATATGAGAGGGATCGATACGCAGGTTCGCAAGAACAGACGACGTATTTTCAAAGAGGTAGCTAATCTGGCTTATCATTCAGAGAACTTAATCGATGATGTGGAAGCGCTTCCTTATCAGATCGTAGATTATGATGAATCTGAATACGAGAGTATTTATAGGGAACGCGCCATTGTACGTGAACGGATCAGACTGGCAATGGGGTTATCTTTGCGGCCGGAGAATCGTCTGGTGCATCTGACGCAGGGGTTAGAAGAAAGCAATATCTCCGAGAAATATTATGAACCGCCTCTTATGCAGGTAATTCCTTCGGCGTGCAATGCCTGTCCGGAGAACTGTTATCAGGTGACGGACCGGTGTATGGGATGTGTGGCACATCCTTGTCGGGAAGTATGTCCCCGTGGTGCAATATCCATGAAGAACGGCAAGTCTGTCATTGATCAGGAGAAATGCATTAAATGTGGTAAGTGTAAGGCGGTCTGTCCTTATGATGCCATATCCCATCAGGTAAGACCTTGTGCGGGAGCCTGTGGTGTGGGAGCCATCAAGAATGACGAGAAGGGCAGGGCAGTCATCGATAATGATCTTTGCGTTTCATGCGGTCAGTGTATGGTGAATTGTCCCTTCGGTGCGATTGCGGATAAGTCTCAGATATTCCAATTGATTCGTGCCATGCAGTCGGGCAATAAGATCATTGCGCAGGTAGCGCCCGCTTTTGCGGGACAGTTCGGGCCGAATGTGACACCGGATATGTTGAAGACTGCTTTGAAGGAGTTAGGGTTCTATGATGTCTATGAGACGGCGATCGGCGCCGACCGGGGAGCTATGGCAGAAGCGGAACACTACGCCACGGAGGTGGCGACAGGTAAACTGCCCTTCAGTCTAACCTCCTGTTGTCCGTCATGGTCTGTGTTGGCGAAGCGGTTTTTCCCCGAGACCATTGACAAGATATCAAACGCGCTGACCCCCATGGTGGCGACGGCCAGAATCATAAAAGAAGATCATCCCGATGCGAAGGTTGTCTTTATCGGGCCATGTGCATCTAAAAAACTGGAGGCTTCCAGAAGGACGATTCGTTCGGATGTGGATTTTGTCATCACATTTGAGGAACTGACAGGTATTTTCGAGGCGAGAGGAATCCTGCTTGACGAGATCAAGGCGATGGACGAGCTGAAAGGCGCTACCGGTGCGGGGCGCGGCTATGGTGTGGCAGGCGGTGTGGCAAGTGCCATCGAGGAATGTGTGCGGGAGTATTATCCCGATGTGGAAGTGAATATCGAACATGCGGAAAGTTTATCCGAGTGTAAAAAGATGCTGATGCTTGCCAAGGCGGGCAAGAAGAACGGATGTCTGATCGAGGGTATGGCATGTCCGGGCGGATGCGTGGCGGGTGCCGGGACGAATATTGCCATATCGGCGGCAGCGAAGGCGGTCGGCTCCTTTAAGGAAGCGGCGGACAGAAAGATTCCGGATATGAAGTAAGGAGGAAATTATGAGTCAGAAAATAAGAACAAGATATGCCCCCAGTCCTACGGGACGTATGCATGTAGGAAATCTCAGAACAGCATTGTATGCCTACCTGATTGCGAAGCATGAGAGAGGTGACTTTATCCTGAGAATAGAGGATACAGATCAGGAGCGTTATGTAGAAGGAGCGGTGGATATTATCTACCGTACACTTGAGAAAACCGGACTCATTCATGACGAAGGACCGGATAAAGACGGTGGCGTGGGACCTTATGTACAGAGCGAACGTCAGAAACAGGGGATCTATCTGCAATATGCCAAGGAGCTGGTGGACAAGGGAGAGGCATATTACTGTTTCTGTGATAAGGAGCGCCTTGCATCCCTGACGCGTACCGTAGCGGGCAAGGAGATCAATATTTACGATAAGCATTGTCTGCATTTATCGAAGGAAGAGGTGGAGGCAAATCTTGCGGCCGGAAAACCTTACGTGATCAGACAGAATAATCCTACAGAGGGAACTACCACTTTCCATGATGATATCTACGGAGATATCAGCGTGGATAATTCGGAACTGGATGATATGATCCTGATCAAATCGGACGGTTATCCCACATACAATTTTGCTAATGTGGTGGATGATCATCTGATGGGCATCACCCATGTGGTGCGCGGCAATGAATACCTGTCGTCTTCCCCCAAATATAACCGTCTTTATGAGGCATTCGGCTGGGAAGTGCCGGAATATGTGCATTGCCCGCTGATTACCGATGAGAATCACCAGAAATTGTCCAAGAGATGCGGGCATTCCTCCTATGAGGATCTGATCGAACAGGGATTTTTGTCGGGGGCGATCGTTAATTTTGTGGCACTGCTTGGCTGGAGTCCGGAGGATAACACGGAGATCTTTACGCTGGAAGAACTGATCGGTAAATTCGATTACCATCATTTGTCCAAATCGCCGGCAGTATTTGATTATACGAAATTAAAATGGATGAACGGCGAATACTTCAAAGCGATGGATGCTGACCGGTTCTATGAGATGGCGGAACCGTATTTGAAAGAAGCACTCAGCGGACATCTGGATCTTCATAAGATTGCCGCAATGGTTAAGACAAGAATAGAGATTTTCCCGGATATCAAGGAAATGGTCGATTTCTTTGAGAAATTACCGGAATATGACGTGGAGATGTATACCCACAAGAAGATGAAGACAAATGCAGAGTCTTCATTGGAAGTATTGCAGGAGGTTCTGCCGCTTCTGGAAACACAGACGGATTACAGCAATGATGCACTGTATCAGACTCTTGTTTCCTACGTGGAGCAGAAGGGCTGTAAAAACGGATACGTGATGTGGCCGATACGGACGGCAGTTTCCGGCAAGCAGATGACACCGGCAGGCGCTACCGAGATCATGGAGGTGCTTGGCAAGGAGGAGTCTCTTGCAAGAATCCGTAAAGGAATCGAGAAATTACAAGGTGCCTGAATTTACGGGAAATCCCAATCAGGAACAGGCTATAATGCATACTGTCGGGGCAGCGCAGGTTTTTGCCGGTCCCGGCAGCGGCAAGACTTACGTCATCGTACATCGTATCAGACAGCTCATCACCGGACAGGGCATAGACCCGTCACATATTCTTGTCATCACTTTTACGAAAGCGGCGGCACTGGAAATGCAGGAACGCTTCTTTCGTCTNATGGAACCGGAGAGACCACCGGTCAGGTTCGGCACTTTTCATGCCGTGTTCTATCATATTCTGAAACAATCTGCGCAGTATCGCGATTATGTCATCATTACGGAAACNGAGAGGAGGAAACTGATCAGACAGATCATTCATATGCATANNCGTTTTGCATGTCTGCAGGAAGAAGACATGGATAGTATAATTGCTTCATTGAGCGCCTATAAGACATCTTCCGTTATAAAGCCGCTTNCGGTGCAGAAGATCGNAGAAGCGGACATTCTTTATCTAACAGAAGAGTATGCTTCCTACTTGCGGGAATTTAAACAGATGGATTTCGATGATATTCTGTGTCATTGTTATGATATGCTGACAGNACAGCCGGATNTTCTGGCCCGTTGGCAGAANCAGTTTTNATACATTTTNATNGATGAATTTCAGGATATNTCGNCGAAACAGTACGAGATCATCAGACTCTTGGCGGCNCCGGAGGATAATNTGTTTATNGTGGGTGACGACGACCAGTCCATCTATGGATTTCGAGGGGCCAGTCCCGGCATTATGCGGGANTTTATGAGAGACTANCCGTCTGCCGACAGAATTTTTCTGGATATCAATTACCGCTGCAACAGTCAGATCGTGGAAGCTGCAGGCANAGTGATCAGCGAAAATCATAACCGAGTCGAGAAGCAGGTTCGTGCCTCTCACAAAGAAGGGGCAGGACTAAATCTGCAGCTCTTCCGGTCGGCAGCGGAAGAGGAAGAGTGGTTGTCAGAAGAGCTGGAACGGAAAAAAGAGCTGGAGTCCTTAGAAGCATGCGCGATGATATGCAGGACAAACTATGACTGCGCCATGTGGGCGCAGACTCTTCGCAGGAAAGGGATACCGTTTACCATGAAAGAAGCGCCGAAGAGCCGTTTCCGGCACTTTGTGATACAGGATATCATGGCATATATGGCGTTGGCNCAGGGAGAGCTTATNCGCAAACATNTCCTGCGNATCATGAATCGNCCCGTCAGATACCTGAAAAGAGAAGCNGTATCGCAGGAAAGAATCGTCGANGCACAATTGACAGCTTACTATCGTGACACACCCGTCTTACAGGAACGGATCAGGAAATTGTTCCGCGAGTTGGAATATCTGCGCACCAAGAGTCCTNATCTACAGGTTCATTATATTCGCAAGATTATCGGCTATGACCGATATCTTACAGAAAAGTATGGCGTAGAAAAAGCAAGGGAACTGATTGATATCGGGATAGAATTTCAGGAATTTGTAAAAGAATTTCAAACTTTTNCACAGATAGATGACTATATTAGTCAATATGAAGAAACATTACGAGATATCAGGACGTGTGAAACAGAGNCNGCGGGAATCAGGCTTATGACCATGCATGCATCGAAGGGATTGGAGTTCGACACGNTCTATATACCGGACTGTCAGGAGGGCACAATACCGTCCGCCAGATCACAGACTGACGAGGAAATCGAAGAGGAACGGCGTATGTTCTACGTTGCGATGACCAGAGCCAAACGGGAGCTATACCTTATGGCATACCATGGAAAAAGCGGAAAGGATGTCCCCTCCCGCTTCATAAAATGCTTGTGTCAGTCGTTTTCCTCTACTAATTCATCAAATTCCGCAGAATCCAGATATTCGTCGAACGCGTCCGTCACGGCTTCGTATTCCTCATCGTCGTCGATATAGGTCAGTTCCGGCTCCTCGTTCGGATCATCCGGATTCTCGCGGTAACGGTAGAACCAGACTTCGNCGTCCGCATTATCTCCGTTTTCGTCAAGGGGAAGGAGTGCAATATAGTCCTGATCGCCGACTGACAGGATCGTTACAATGGCACATGTGACGGAAGTACCGTCCTCTAAGTCAAGTTCGACCGTCATTTCTTCCGCATCGTAGCCGTTATTTGCATTTTGGTTGCCGGTTTTGTCCATAAGAGAACCTCCTTTTGCATTGGAATAGCTATATTTTACAAAAAATAAGCCGGATATTCAATGTTGAAATATTTTTTATTCAGAAAAATGGTTTTCTATGGTAGAATACTATTATAGGCTAATCATGAGACTTTATTTGTCGGAGGATATAATGCGCANAAAATNTGAAGTGATAAAGACACAAGCATATCCTTTAGGCGTGTATTTCGTGCCGGAAGGCATGCATATTGCCGCAGTGTGTGAACGAACAAGGGATGATGACGACACTCTGGAATTCGGAGTGATNTTATATGATAAGAAACACAGAAGCGGAGTAAAGATTCCGTTTCCGAAGGAGAGTGGAACAGGCTGTGTATATGCNATGCTGCTCAAGGACTATCATGACACATCNTGCAGTTATCTGTTCTACCGCGGTGACCGGATCTGGCAGGATCCGTATTGTAAAAGAATAGAAAATCCGCATCGTTACGGGGTGACCGGCAGGGGCATGGCAAGGTGTATGGTACAGACGGAAAGTTATGACTGGGAAGAGGACCGAACGTTGGGACTTCCTTATGAGGATATGATTCTCTACGCCCTGCATGTCCGCGGATTTACGAAGCACAGTTCATCCGGTGTGCAGTGCCGGGGAACCTATGCCGGAATTGCGGAGAAGATACCATATCTGAAAGAATTGGGAATCACGTCGCTCCTTCTGATGCCGTCCTATGAGTTCGAGGAGATCATGGAAAATAAGGTATCTTCTTCGGAAATGACGATGGAGCAGGCAGCGGCATCCTACAGACAGATCCCGGAGCATACACCTGTAAAAGACGACACAAAGGTCGAGAATGCAATTTCGGGCTCTAAGAATAATGCCCGTAGAGTCAATTACTGGGGATATCAGAAAGGATTATATTATATACCTAAGAGTGGATATGCTTACAGTAAAGATCCGGTCTCAGAATATAAGGATATGATTAAAGCGCTGCACCGAAGCGGAATAGAGGTTCTTATGCAGTTCTATTTCCCGCCGGAGATCAGTCCTATGGAAATGCTGGAGATCCTGAAGTATTGGATACTGGAATATCACATAGACGGATTTCATGTGCTGGGGACGGAGCTTCCGATTGATCTGTTTGCGAGGGAGCCTTTTCTGGCGGAGACGAAACTTCTGACGATACAGCAGTATTGTCCGAAAAATACGGACTATATTATGCCTACACGACGGCTTGGCTGGCTGAGTGATGGGTTTCTCTACGATATGCGAAGGGTTCTTAAAGGCGATGATAATCTGATCAACCAATTGATCTTCCATATGCGCAATAACCGTACCGATACGGGGATCATTAATTATATTGCGAAGTGGGACGGCATGAGACTTAGAGATCTGGTGTCTTATGACCGCAAGCATAATGAGCAAAACGGTGAGAATAATCAGGACGGCACAGATTATAACTGCAGCTGGAATTGCGGCGCAGAAGGTAAAACCCGACGGAAATATATTGCGGATCTGCGTATGAGACAGATGAAAAATGCATTGTCACTTGTATTTTTGTCACAGGGAACGCCGCTTCTATACAGCGGGGATGAATTCGGTAATACTCAGGATGGAAATAACAATCCCTACTGTCAGGATAATGCTGTGGCATGGATCAAGTGGAACCAGATGGAGAGCGGCAGAGAGCTTCTGGATTACACAAAGGCTCTGATCGCACTGCGTAAGGCACATCCGATCCTGCATAGCAGGGAGCCGTTAAAGGGAATGGATTATCTTTCCTGCGGCTATCCGGATATCTCCTTTCACGGAAGAGAGGCATGGAGGCCGGATACAAGCCCTGTCAGCAGAAGTATCGGTATTATGTACTGCGGATGGTACGGAGAGATTGGCGGAGCAAAGGATGATACGCTTTTCTACATCGGCGTAAATTTCCACTGGAAGGGGAACTATCTCGGACTGCCGCAGCCACCGAAGGGAAAAGAATGGACGTTGTTCGCAACCACTGATCCACAGGAATATCCCGACAGTTCTGTCGAAGAGGCCACAGGACAAAGTGACGATGAAGCAGTGGAACCCATGCAGGAAATCTATGTTTCACCGCGGTCGATGGCAATCTACACAGTGAAAGACCGCCCAGTTGCAGCAGATAAGAGAAAAAGCTTAAGAACCGTGAAGGAAAAACGGAAATCAGAGTAAGAATTGCGAAAAATGCGAGGATTGACTGAGCTAGTCAAGGCGAAGGAAGTGAATTATGCACAAGGTATGGGAACATTTTAAGACAATTACATATCATAAGAAGCTGGTTATGGAAGGATGTTTTAAAGTGGGATTATACAAGCAGGGGATACTGCATGATCTGTCCAAGTACAGTCCGGCGGAATTTCTGGTGGGCGCTAAATATTTTCAGGGCAACAGAAGTCCTAATAATGCGGAAAGGGAAGATATCGGCTATTCCTCTGCGTGGCTGCACCATAAGGGAAGAAATAAGCACCATTACGAATACTGGATCGATTACAGCACCAAAGATATTGAAGGCGGTATGGCACCGGCACCTATGCCGCAGCGCTATGTAGTGGAGATGTTCATGGATCGGGTTGCTGCCTGCAAGGTTTATCACAAGGACGACTATACGACTAAAGATCCGCTCCTGTATTATCAGTCATCCAAAACCCCGCCGCCGCTGCACCCTAAGACGAAGCGTCAATTGGAGTTCCTGCTGCATATGCTGGCGGATTATGGTGAGGAGAAAACATACAGATATATCAGAACGAGAATTTTACGAAAACATAGAAGATGAGTGACCCGATTACTCCTTTTTGCATAGGATATGGTATGAGAAAAAGGAGATGAGAAGAGTATGAATAGTTGGATCATTCTTTTGTTTTTACTTTTTGGAAATCAAAACGGACGCGGGAATAACAATGAATCAAGCTGTGGCTGTGAAGTTGTAGAGCCGCCGACACCGCCCTGCCGTCCGAGGGAGAGAGAGAGGGAAAGAGAAAGGGAGTGCGAGAGAGAGCGTAATTGCGACTGCGACCGAGACCGCGGCAGAGATGGTGACGCAGACCGTGATTCGTGTCCATGCAATAACAACGACTCCCGGTTTGAACCCCGCTTTGATTCCAGACCGTTTAATAATTCCGGATGCGGATGTGACGGTAAGTAATCCCTATACAGTTGCCCTTTCTTTTTGGTTGACGGAAGGAAAGGGCAATGTTAAACTGAATTTTGGTACAAGCTGGGAAAGGTTATCGGGGAGTGCTCATGAAACGGATTGGAACGTTTCGGATTGGAGGAAAGATAAAGATGATAGAGGGAAATAAAGTTTTATTCAGCGGTATGCAGTCTACCGGCAATCTTACGTTGGGGAATTATCTGGGGGCACTTAAGAACTGGATTACCCTGTGTGATGAGTATATGTGTTTTTATTCGGTGGTAGATCTTCATTCCATCACGATCAGACAGGATCCTGCAGAGCTTCGCAGACGCGCCAGAAATTTGCTGATTTTGTATATTGCGGCCGGGATCGATCCCGAGAAGAACTGTTTATATTATCAGTCGCATGTATCGGGACATGCGGAGTTGTCGTGGATTCTCAACTGTTTTACCTATATGGGAGAACTGAACCGCATGACACAGTTTAAAGATAAAGCGGCCAAGCATGCGGACAATATTAATGCCGGATTGTTTACTTATCCGGTTCTGATGGCGGCGGATATCCTGCTGTATCAGTCGGATGTTGTTCCGGTAGGTAAGGATCAATTGCAGCACCTCGAGCTTACCCGTGATGTTGCACAACGTTTCAATGCAATCTACGGCGATGTATTCACGGTTCCGGAGCCATACATCGGCAAGAAAGGCGCCAGCATCAAGAGTTTACAGGATCCTGCGAAGAAGATGTCTAAGTCGGACGAGAATCCGAATGCCAGCATTTATCTGATGGATGATCCGGACACGATCATGCGTAAATTCAAGCGTGCGGTGACAGATTCCGAGGCATGTGTACGTTATACGGATGAACAGCCCGGCATTAAGAATCTGATGGATATCTACAGTGTATGCACCGGCAAATCAACGGAAGATATCGAGAAAGAGTTTGATGGGAAAGGGTACGGCGATTTCAAGATAGCGGTAGGCGAATCCGTAGTCAGCGTTTTGAAACCGCTGCAGGATCGTTTTGCAGACCTGTCCAAGAATAAGGACTATATAGACAAGATTATTAAGGATAATGCGGAGAAGGCGAATTACTATGCCACCAAAACGCTCCGTAAGGTGCAGAAAAAAGTAGGATTCCCGGAGAAAATCCGGTAAGTACGACATATGTCACTGATAAAGCGCCCATGGCCAAGCGGCGGCCGTGTGCGCTTTATTCGGGTTTGCGAAGCAAATCTCGCAATTGAGCGAATATCTATAGGAAATGCTCCGTTCATACACGAGTTCGCGAAGCGAATCTCGCAAAGTTAATTCCGGAGGAATTTACTTTTTTTCAACCTTGAAATACATCCGTAAAATATCCCGCAGCGGAAATCGGTTCCCCGCCTTGCAGCAGGTGATTTGTATCGCCGATCACTTGTGCGCGGAAAGCAGCGATATTGTTCTGCCGTTCTTCCGTGGCAAGAATAGTCACCGAGGTGGGCGCCAGATACAATGCGTGGCACAGAAGGGCGGGTGAGATGCCCAGAAGATGACTCATCATCACGCATGTGATACCCAGATGGCAGAAGATGACAATTGTGTCATTTTTTTCTATTGGGCTTTGCACGCCAGCTTCGATATCTGTCTGCATTTCGGTTTTTGCCACAGAAATATCATCTGCAGCAGCGGTGGTATTTGTATTGATATAATAGTTATGATGTCTCTTGTAACCGTATTTTTCGATGAGACGGTCGAGCTCATCACAGGTTTGCTGATAGGCGGGAACGAGTTCCGGATTGGAACTGTAGATGTCTGTCTTTTTCCACGCATCTTTATCGTACATTTCCGGTATCTCGGTCCAATACTCCGGCATGAAATCCCAAGGCACACCGAAGCGTCCCGTGGAGGGATCGTCAACGCGGTAGTAGAACTCTTTCATCCAGTCATAAATTTCAGCGGTCCGCCCGATCCTCTCTAAGGTGTATGAAGCGGTTTGCTTCGCTCTGCCGAGTGGTGAGCAGTAGAAGTCCATCTGTTTAGTTGGCCATTTTACCAGTCTGTCAGATAACAGTTTTGCTTCTCTGATTCCTTTCGGAGTCAGAGCGTCATTTACGTAATCAGGGTCTCCGTGTCTGATAAAAATAATTCGCATGGTGCCTTTTCCTCCTGTCATGGTTAAGTTATTTATTTCCATAATTTTAAGCCGGATACTTCGGTTTGGCGTAGCTATGCTTACGTCGTAGGTTCAGAGTTACAGGATAATTCGGTATTTTAGTAAAATTTTATTAGTGTTTCACCGCACTCTAGTATATAATAACATAGATGTTATTTATAAGAAATGTTTTTTCGAACTTATGCAATATAAGAAGTACAAGAAAAACATACAGAAGATCGGAGGAGAGTTATGTTTGGCGCAAGAAAAAACACAAACGATACGCTGAATAGGGTAAACAGCGGGAAGGGAAAGAATATTGCCAAGATTGCGGTGGTTATTGTCATCCTGCTGGTGCTTGTGAGTGAATCCTATTATTCCATACAGGAGGAGGAACAGGCTGTCGTGTGCACCTTCGGCTCACCGAAGGCAGTCACCACGCCGGGACTTCATTTCAAGATTCCGTTCATTCAGACGGTAACGAAGGTAAATACAACGATTCAGGGATTTTCCATCGGATATCATTCTACTGGAGAGGAAGCGGACGCGTTGATGATCACGTCCGATTATAACTTTATTTTTGTAGATTTCTATGCAGAATACAGAGTGACCGATCCGGTCAAAGCAATATATGCTTCACAAGACCCGGAATTGGTGCTGAAGAATATCGCACAGAACTGTATCAGAACGACGATTGGGTCCTACAGTGTGGACAGCGTGCTCACTACCGGTAAGAATGAGATACAGTCCAATATCAAGCAGATGATTCTGGATAAGCTGGAGAATTACGATATCGGCATACAGCTTGTCAATATTACGATTCAGGATGCTACGCCGCCCACTGCAGAAGTGGAAAATGCTTTTAAGGAAGTGGAGACGGCGAAGCAGGGGAAGGAAACTGCTCTTAATAATGCCAACAAGTACCGCAATGAACAGATTCCCGGTGCCGAGGCGGAGGCGGACAAGATTCTGCAGGATGCCGAAGCAACGAAGCAGGAGAGAATTAACGAGGCGAACGGACAGGTGGCGCGTTTTAACTCTATGTATCAGGAATATGTAAAATATCCCGATGTGACGAAAAAACGTATGTTTTATGAGGCGATGGAAGATGTTCTGCCGGAGATCAAGGTAATTATTCAGGGAAAAGACGGCAGTACAAACACTATTTTGCCGCTTGACAGCTTTGTGTCGGAGGAAGCTTCCGGTAATGCTTTTAGTAAGAGCACAACGGATCAGGAAGCTGATACGGAGGATAATCCGTAAGGACGCAGCGTATAGTGCAGGCATGATATGTCAATATAAGCCTGTATGAATCGGATTTATTTGCAAAGAGTGTTCAGATAGAATGGAGGAAAAAAGGTGGATTATAATCAGAATACAAGCCAGACTAACAATACATCGGCACCTTTCGAGCATTTTAACTCGGACGGTACAAAGAAGAAAAATAAAAAGGATAAGAAAAAGGGTTCCGGATTCGGGCTCACGGCGGTGTTGATTGCAATCGTAGCGATTATCGTGCTGAGTAATTCCATGGTGGTTACGAAGCAGAACCAGTTCAAACTGGTCAGGCAGTTCGGCCGGGTACAGCGCGTGGTGACACAGTCGGGGCTTTCATTCAAGATTCCTTTTGTGGAATCCGTGGACACCATTCCGAAAGAACTGCTGCTGTACGACCTGCCCGCTTCCGATGTCATTACATCGGACAAAAAGACGATGATTCTGGACAGTTATGTACTCTGGCATGTAACAGATCCCTTAAAGTTTGCCCAGACACTGAGCTGTTCCGTGAATAATGCAGAGGGACGTATCGATGCCATAGTGTATAATGCGACTAAGAATACGATTTCCAATATGAAGCAGGATGAAGTGATCCGCAGCCGTGACGGCAAAATGACGATTACGGTGGATGAGAGCGAGTCCGATGTAACAAACAATGATTTGGTGTTGTCGGAAGAAGTACAGGAAGTGATCGAAATTACCTCCCTGACGGAAGAGATCATGGCACAGATCAATCATGTGGAGGAACAGTACGGTATTGAGATCGTAGTGGTGGATGTAAAGAAACTGGATCTACCGGACGATAACAAACAGGCCGTATATGCCCGTATGATCTCCGAGCGTGAGAATATTGCCGCACAGTATACGGCGGAGGGTAAGTCAGAGGCCAAGATGATAGAGAACACGACGGATAAAGAAGTGTCCATTATGCTGTCCGATGCTCAGGCAAAAGCGGAAGCTACGATCGCGGAGGGCGAAGCAGAGTACATGCGTATCTTGTCGGATGCCTATGCCAATCCGGAGAAAATGGATTTTTATTCTTTTGTACGTGCGCTGGATGCCGTAAAAGCAAGTATTACCGGGAATAATAAGACAGTCATTCTGTCCGATGATTCACCGGTGGCACAAATTTTCAACGGACAGTATTAGAAAAGAGGGTGGTGACCTTATAATGAATGTCAATAAATTTTTTGAGACATTAGACTCTTATTTTGCGAATCAGGAGATTGATAAAGTAGATCCTTTTCTTGTATCTTCCTTAGCACAGGCAAAAGAGGAGGAAGACTACGGAGCATATATTTCCATCTGNAATGAGATGATCGGCTTCTACCGCAGCATATCCGCATTTGAGAAAGCATATGTCGCGGCGGAAGATGTACTTCTTTTGATGGAAGAANTGCAGATGGAGAATACGGAGCACTTCGCCACAACACTGTTAAACGCCGCCACNGCTTATCGTGCGGCAGGAGATTATGAGNTTGCGCTGCGNTATTACAGACAGGCGCTGCAGATTTATAACGGCATTTTGCCGCCGCAGGATTACAGATTCGCAGGTCTTTACAACAATATGAGTATNCTGNTGGAGAAGNTGGAGGANAACGANGAAGCNATCANCTATGCGAATNAGGCACTGGCAATNATTGAGANNNTGGANGGCGGCGAGATGGANACGGCAACAACGCTGACNAATCTTGCCNTGCTTTACTTTAAGATTTCACAGCCGGAAAATGCAAAGGAGTTTCTGGAGCGGGCACTTTCCTTATTCGAGAAGAACGGTGAGAATACAGATGCCCATTACAGCGGCGCACTGGCGGGAGTGGCAGAAGCGTGGTACCGTATGCAGGATTATGAGAAGGCGCTTATCTATTATGAGAAAGCGCTTGACGAGGTGAAAGTNCATTTCGGTGAAAATATGAGTTACGCGGTGCTATGCGANAATTGNGCGGCGGTGTGTGAGAANNTNGNGNATGAGGAGAAGCAGCAGTTTTATTTGNGACGGGCTNCNGAAGTGCGNCAGGCGATTCATTAGAATATATATCTGAGTCGGAAATCGNCACTCGAATTGATATATTTATTTGGAGAGATTAATATTATGCAGGGATTAGAGCTGGCACAAAAATATTACGAAGCATACGGCAGAGCAATGATTGAAGGAAAATTTCCGCAGATTGCGGATCAGACGGCGATAGGATTGGTTGGAGCCGGTTCCGAATGTCTGGGGTTTGATGATGAGATATCGATGGATCATGATTATGGTCCGTCGTTTTGCATCTGGCTGCCACGGGAGATCTATGCACANTACGGNGCGCAAATGCAGGCGGAGTATGAAGCGCTTCCGCAGGAATTTATGGGATTTTCCGGCCGTGTGTGTGAAGAACAGGGTAGGGGCAGAGTAGGTGTGCTTTGCTTGGAAGATTTNTACAGCGGAATATTAGGATATGACAGGGCTCCGGTTACAGATCAGGAGTGGNTTACAGTTTCTGAGGATAGTCTGGCGGCTGCGGTAAGTGGCAGAATTTTTGAAGACCGGCTGGGAAGATTCAGCGCCATTCGTGATNAACTCATGCAGTATTATCCGAGGAAAGTATGGATTAGGCGATTGGTGCAGAGTCTGGCACAGGCAGCGCAATCCGGGCAGTACAATTATGCCAGAGCCATGAAGCGTGGAGAGCGCATTGCGGCGGAACTGGCTCTTTCCGAGTTTGTGCGGGAGAGCATGAAAGTTGTCTATCTTTTGAATAAGCGCTATGCACCCTATGATAAATGGATGCGCAGGGGGATGAGAGAATTGTCCGTGGGCGCTGAGATCGGCGATATGCTTGATCTGCTCTACACGATCCCTGATCCGAAAGCAGCGTGGGAGGGCGTTTCACCGCATGACTATGTCTATAATCTGAATACAGAGGATGGCAGAGTTCTGATTATTGAAGCGGTCTGCAATATTATTGTACAGGAGTTAAATGCACAGGGATTATCCGATCAGCAGGATAATTTCTTGCAGAATCATTTGCAGACAGTACTTGAGAAAGAAGATACATAGTTAATCGAAACTATGTTATACTGAATATATGCTTTTGAAGCTGCGAAATGGAGGGGCGAATATGACATTGGATTTGATTGTGATTCTTATAAGTGTCACCGTGATCGGTGGACTCGGATTTGCTCTGAAGTCTGATTGGGGAGCCCGCATGGGAAAAGATCTGGGCAGAAGACATATGAAGGAGATCGGGATGGAGGACGGATCGGAAGAGTATCATGAATAATAACCATTCCATACGCAGAGCGGATATCATTCTGATTGTCGGCTGCCTGCTTGCGGCATTAGCGTTTGCCGTATTCTTTGCCTTACACTACGGAACAGGCAGCATGGTGCGTATTTCCTGTGACGGTGCAGAAGTATATATAATTGACCTGACAGATATTGACTTGAATAGTCAAGAAGAATATTATATGATTTACTANNTTGAGGAAGATAGAGGGTATACTGCCAATACAGCGGGAAATACAGTATATGCGGATAAGGATATTTATATCATATATTATGAGGATTATCCTGTACTTCCCGAAGATGGAAATTATAATCTGATTTCTGTTATAGACGGCAATGTTACGATGAAATCTGCGGACTGTAGGGATCAAATCTGCGTGAATCATAAACCGATCATGTCAGAGAGGGAAAGTATTATCTGCCTGCCCCATAAGCTTGTGGTTGAAATAGAGGGAAAAGGAAGAAAACCAGGATCAGACCGCGAACAGAAACGGAATGAGGATACGGGTGACGAATTGTTAGACGGGGTGACACGATGATAAAGAAAACTGTTGAATTAGGTTTTTTTCTTGCCCTCGCACTGATCCTTGCCTATGTTGAGTCGCTAATTCCGTTTTCTTTCGGTATTCCGGGAATCAAACTGGGGCTGCCAAATCTGATCGTTGTCTTNTTGTTAGCAAGGAACAATAAAGCGGAGCANAATAGTGCATTGCAGAACACCGGAAGCAAACAGGATGGAGTCAGGGAGGCTTTGCTTGTGAATGGACTTCGCATCATTTTGTCCGGATTTCTATTCAGTAATCTGTATACGATATTATATGCTCTGGCCGGAGCATTATGCAGTTTCGCGGCGATGCTTCTCGGCAGGCGGCTTAAATGCTTTTCCATGATCGGAGTGAGTGTTCTGGGTGGTGTCTTTCATAACATCGGACAGATCATTGTTGCGATGCTGGTAGTTGAGACGGTTTACGTGGGATACTATATACCCTATCTGATTGTAGCGGGTACGGTGACGGGAGCTGTTTTGGGATTTGTTGCGATGGAACTGGTGCCATACCTACATCGTCATAGCAACTGGATGTACTGATATAGTTGATATACAATCATGAGATATCAATTATATTATGATTACAGGATATGATAAATGTATGACAGCGGTGCGGGAAGACAGAACGCCACATGAGAAAGTATTAAAAACAGGAGATTTACTA
This sequence comes from Lachnospiraceae bacterium, assembly GCA_014804605.1. Taxonomy (GTDB): domain Bacteria; phylum Bacillota; class Clostridia; order Lachnospirales; family Lachnospiraceae; genus UBA3282. The sequence goes on from JAAUZM010000030.1 coordinate 153,329, forward strand.
TGTACGCCTATTTAAAAGGAACATTGGAGGAAATTACAGAGGATAACATTGTTGTAGAGGTCGGTAATATCGGCTATAATGTGAAAGTGTCTACAACTACGGCGGATCTGCTTCCGCCGCTGGGTAATGAAGTAAAGATTTATACATATACGCTTGTAAGGGAAGATGTCTTTTCCTTATACGGATTTCTGACAAGAGATGATCTGGAGATTTTCAAGAAATTGATCACAGTCAACGGAATCGGACCTAAGGGCGGGCTGGCGATTCTGTCCGTAATGAGCGCGGATGCCTTACGATTTGCAATTATGGCGGGAGATGCGAAAGCCATTGCCAAGGCGCCCGGTGTAGGCAATAAGACTGCAGAGCGATTGATTCTTGATCTGCGGGACAAGATTTCGTTGGAGGATACACTGCGGGGACTCGGGGAGCCGATACCGTCCACAGGCGGAGCGTCTCTGGACGGTGGCAGCCAGGACAATGTTATGAAAAAAGAAGCGATCGAAGCGCTAGTCGCACTCGGTTATTCGGCATCCGATGCCACGGCTGCCGTAAAGAAAGCGGAAGTGACGGAGGAGTCCACCGTGGAGAGTATTTTAAAATCCGCTTTAAAACACATGTTCTGAGACTGAATATACATAGTTGCGTTTTAGGCGTGCATGATGAGGAATAATATGGGCAGCAGAATGATCGAAACAAACTTAATAGAAGAGGATATTAAAATCGAAGGTTCTCTCAGACCACAGACATTGGATGACTACATCGGTCAATCTAAGATTAAAGAAAATCTTAAAATCTATATAGAGGCTGCAAAACAGCGGCATGACGCATTGGATCATGTGCTTTTTTACGGGCCTCCGGGACTTGGTAAGACGACTTTGGCGAGCATTATTGCCAATGAAATGGGAGTTCACATGAAAGTGACCAGCGGACCGGCCATCGAGAAGCCCGGCGAGATGGCAGCGATCCTGAATAATCTTCAGGAGGGCGATCTGCTGTTTGTGGATGAGATACACAGATTAAATCGTCAGGTAGAAGAAGTATTATATCCTGCGATGGAGGATTATGCCATTGATATTATGATCGGCAAAGGAGCCTCGGCGCGGTCGATCCGCTTGGATCTACCGCATTTTACACTGGTGGGCGCAACCACCAGGGCAGGACTTCTCACGGCGCCGCTTAGGGATAGGTTCGGAGTGATTCATCGGTTGGAATTTTATTCCGTGGAAGAATTGCGGGTGATTATTCAGCATTCTGCAGTGATCCTTGGAGTGAAAATCGACGAGGAAGGCGCTACGGAACTGGCAAGAAGAAGCCGTGGTACGCCACGTCTTGCCAATCGTATTCTTAAGAGAGTGCGGGATTTTGCTCAGGTAAAGTACGATGGTGTGATCACGCTGGATGTGGCTAATATTGCTCTTGATTTGATGGATGTGGACAAGATGGGATTAGACCATATCGACAGAAATATCCTGTGTACGATGATCGATAAGTTTAAAGGAGGCCCGGTAGGGCTGGATACATTGGCGGCGGCTATTGGGGAAGATGCGGGAACGATCGAGGATGTCTATGAACCATACCTGATCAAGAACGGCTTCTTAAACAGAACGCCCCGCGGCAGAGTTGTCACGGAGCGTACTTATCATCATTTAGGGCTTGAGATGCCCGGTGTGTAAAAAAATCTTCATTCTTTTCTGAGTTTGCGAAGCAAATCTCGTAAAGTTAATCGCGAAGCGATTTACTTTATGCCATCACATCGACAGTGGTACCGGCGATTTCTAACGGCGCCTCAACGTTTGAAACAGGGATATCTATGCCGCCAATCTGCAGTGATACGCCGGAGGTATTTCCGGAAGAATCGCCGGAATCGGAAGAGTTATCTCCGAAACCGCTTACGCCGGCGCTTTTTTCTTTTTCCAGTTTGTCAAAGAGCGCCCTGAGATATTCCATGTCCGCTTTCATGATATCGCGAATCTCGTCGGCACGATGTTTCTTTTTTAACAGCTCGAGATCCTTCGGATCCATCTGCTGTTTGCTCCCCTGAACAAATTCCTCCATAAGATCCTGAGAATCTTCCATGGTTTTTTCCAGTTCTTCCTCGATTTTCTCCAGTTCTTCCTGAATCTCCTGTACAAGTTGTTTTAGTTCATCCTGAGTCATGCCGGTTGTATCGATGATTTCATCTTCTTTGTCCTTTTCCGTTTGCATTTCTTCGGGCTCCGTCAAGCCTTTGCCTCCTGATTTTTCAAGATTTTCTTCTTCCTGAAGGTGTTTTAAGCGTTTCTTGGCAACACGGGCTATTTTCTCCGCATGGGTAAGGGCATTGTGAATTTCTACATAATCATAATCACCGCTGATCAGCTTCATACGCAGATCGGCGATCTGGAATTTCGTTTTTGTCGTGAGCTGCTTGGCATTGATCGATGTCTTGGTCCGCATGATCTGATTGGAAAGCCGCTTGAAATTATATTGCAGTTTCTTCTTCTTTTTCTTATTATTCGCCATGGACACACTTTTCGTATTTGTAGTAGTGCGCTTGCGCGGTTTTGAAACGGTCATCGTGCCCGCATAGGAGCCGTCCCGATTATACATTTCTATTTTGATGACATCTGAATTGCGTGTTCCTACCGTCATACTCATATCAACACCATGCCTTTCCCCAAGCTGTAAATTGATTATAAAGGAAACAGTTACATCATCTTAAGTGGATTTTTCTTGCGGAGTTCGCTGATATACGGAGGAACTGCAGACAGTATGTGAAAAAGCTGCAATGCATAATCCTTATAGAGTGTCCGATCCGTGAACATAGCAGGAAATCCGTTTCCTTTTTCTATAAGTCTGTGACTTGCTGTATTATTTTATATTCTTTATATCGGTCAGACAGGGGATTTTGATAATAGTCAATGTCATAGACTTTCTAAGAATTGTAATAAAAAAGTTAATTGCACAGGCTGGTTTGCAAGTATAATTTTAACCCATAACACATGTTTGGTAATTCTGCACAATAAAATCACCTGTTATTACTCCGATCAGGGTACTTAACAGGTGGTTTTTTTGTGCAGTTTTTACTTTTCTAGTATGGCTACATATTTAGTTGCATGAAAAATAGAGGTACTTTTTGTGTACCATTCCGACACCCCCAACCCCCTTGCCCGAC
>JAAUZM010000031.1 GCA_014804605.1 Lachnospiraceae bacterium
AATACGGATGAGGAGAAAAAAATTAAGAAAAAACTCCCCATCCATAAATACAAAAAATAGTAAATTATACAACACATCGTAGTTCTATTCTTTGTTGAAATTAATTTTACAGCCGGGGGTGCCCCAAATAATCGGAAAAACAGGTTGACTTCATGATTTTCGTATGGTATATTGTTTGAGCAAGATAAGATTCAGGTCTTTTTTTTATGCTCAAAAATAGTGACTCGAATGTTTGAATCATACACGTGGAGGTAGCGAGATGCGTACAAAAATTACTTTAGCATGCACAGAGTGCAAACAGCGTAACTACAATACGACGAAGGACAAGAAGACTCATCCGGACAGAATGGAGACAAAGAAGTATTGCAGATTCTGTAAGACACATACTTTGCATAAGGAAACAAAATAGTCGCCGGCTGTGTGGACGAAAGGAGTATAGCATGGGAGATTCTGCTAAATCAGAAGGAGCATCCAAGATCACCAAATTTTGGAATGGCGTGAAAGCTGAATTTAAGAAAATCACTTGGCCTGATAAAGATGCCCTCTTAAAACAATCTATCGCGGTTGTTATTATTTCCGTTGTGATCGGAGCAATCATTACGATACTGGACTTTGGTCTGCAGTATGGTGTGGATTTCCTTACAACTTTTTCATTATAGGAAGCTCTGGTAACAGGTTGTGAGAAAGGCATGGGTATTAGTATGATATGAGATCAGAAGATCATACTGACGTGGAGGGACATATGGCAGAAGCAAATTGGTATGTTGTTCATACTTATTCCGGATATGAGAATAAAGTAAAAGCCAACATTGAGAAGACGATCGAGAACAGACATCTGGAGGAAGAGATTCTGGAGGTCAGGGTGCCTATGCAGGAAGTCATGGAAATGAAGAATGGTGCCCGTAAGACTGTTCAGAAGAAGATGTTCCCCGGATATGTCCTGATCAATATGATCATGAATGACGATACATGGTATGTTGTGAGAAATACCAGAGGCGTCACGGGATTTGTCGGACCGGGAAGCAAGCCGGTGCCGCTGACAGAGGCTGAGATGAAGCCGCTTGGTATTAAGATGGAGAACGTGAGCGTTGACTTCGCGGAGGGTGATACCATTGCGGTGGTTGCCGGTGTCTGGAAGGATACGATCGGCGTTGTTCAGAGAATTGACTTCGGTAAACAGGTGGCTACGATTAATGTCGAGCTGTTCGGAAGAGAGACACCTGTGGAGATCGGTTTCGCGGAAGTCAGGAAAATGTAATTGATATTTATTCCGCTTCGGCGGATTAGATATACTGTGGTTATAATTCAGCCATGCAGAAATGAATATATAATAAATCTGTGGGAGCTTGCTCACTAAGGATTTATTATATGTTCATTTCTATAGGGCGGATGCCCGACATGAATAATTTGTCGTGCGATGTGTGGAATTTAAATGCGATGTGTGTTCGACAAATTATGAATGGCATGGCAGAATTGTGACCCGACTGTGGGAGCATCACTTCGACTTCGCCGAAGTGACAAGAATTTACTGTCGTAAATTCTTGCATGTCGAGCAAGATTCAGGAGTATGGTGCGCCCGTACCACATTATTTTAGGAGGTGCCATTATGGCAAAGAAAGTAGAAGGATACATTAAGTTACAGATCCCTGCCGGCAAAGCTACGCCGGCGCCGCCGGTTGGTCCCGCACTCGGACAGCACGGCGTGAACATCGTTGAATTTACGAAACAGTTCAACGCAAGGACAGCCGATAAAGGTGATGTGATCATCCCGGTTGTTATTACGGTTTATGCAGACAGAAGTTTCAGTTTCATCACGAAGACTCCCCCTGCAGCAGTTCTTTTGAAGAAAGCATGCAACATTAAATCCGGTTCCGCAGTTCCGAATAAGACAAAGGTTGCTACGATCTCTAAAGCGAAATTACAGGAGATCGCAGAGACAAAGATGCCTGATTTGAACGCTGCAAGCTTGGAGGCGGCTATGAGCATGATCGCCGGAACTGCCAGAAGCATGGGCATCACAGTAGAAGAGTAATGGAGGATTTGATATGAAACATGGTAAAAAGTATGCAGAGGCGGCTAAGCTCGTAGATCGTACAGTTCAGTACGATACGGCAGAAGCGATCGCTCTGGTTAAAAAGACAGCAACAGCTAAATTCGATGAGACTGTAGAAGTTCATATTAAGACCGGATGTGACGGACGTCATGCGGAACAGCAGATTCGTGGTGCCGTTGTACTTCCGAACGGAACAGGTAAGACCGTCAGAGTATTGGTATTTGCTAAGGGTGATAAAGTGGCTGAGGCAGAGGCAGCAGGCGCGGATCACGTAGGCGGCGAGGAACTGATTCCGAAGATCCAGAATGACGGATGGCTGGATTTTGACGTAGTCGTTGCGACACCTGATATGATGGGTGTGGTAGGGCGTCTTGGTAAGGTACTTGGACCGAAAGGTCTTATGCCCAACCCGAAGGCAGGCACGGTAACCATGGATGTTACCAAGGCTGTCAATGATATCAAGGCTGGTAAGATCGAGTACAGACTGGATAAGGCGAACATCATTCATGTTCCGGTCGGCAAGGTTTCCTTTGACGAGGCGAAGCTTCAGGAGAACTTTGATGCATTGATGGAAGCGATCGTTAAGGCAAGACCGTCGGCACTCAAGGGTCAGTATCTGAGAAGTATCACACTGGCGACTACAATGGGACCGGGCGTGAAAGTAAGCACGGCGAAATATTAATCAGTCGATTACAGATTACGGCAAACGAATGATAAGAGGACAGCACGCAGCAGGCGCGCTGTCCTTTTGACGTTATAATTGCGAAGCGGTTTGATTGTGATATAATAAGACATGAAGTTATACTAAGGCGCCATAGAACGCCGCCTAAGTATAACTAAAACATGTCTGGGAGAATGCGAAAAGCATGCATTCTCCGTGGGTTGAGAGTTATTCCGGGTGAAATGATAACATGGGTAGAAAGAGCAGAAGAAGGAAGAAACATAACAGAATAAGCGTCGGACATCATTTTATGAAGCCGTTTATCCTGACTTTCAGTGCGGTGATGTTGATCGGAGTTTCAGGAATCGCGGCATACCAGTGGATTATGGAACCTGTCAAAGCGATAAACACCAGCCATTTTCAGGTGAGCGTGGACAAGACGGAGATGGCAGGAGAATCTGAGGCGGAAGTAGAGGCACAGACGCAGGCGCAGATCGAAGAGATCATAAGCGTCAATGATAAGTACGAAGATGTGCTGAATGATCCGGAATACATGGTGGAGAATAACATCTACGCAAAGAACGCGGCGGAGCCGGATCAGGTGACGATTACTTTTGCAGGAGATATTCTGTTTGACGAAAATTATGCGATCATGACAAGGGTAGTGGATAATGATGATATATCCAACGGCATTTCGTCGGAACTGATCGAGGAGATGAAAAGTGCGGATATCATGATGCTCAATAATGAGTTCCCGTATTCGGGCGGCGGCAGTCCGCTTGAAGAAAAACAATTTACCTTTCGCGCCAAACCCTACAGAGTGTCTTATCTGAATGATCTGGGTGTGGATATCGTATCGCTTGCCAACAATCATGCTTATGACTATGGAGAGAGTGCTTTTCTGGACACGATGGCTACACTGGAGTCGGCGGGCATCGCTTATGTGGGTGCCGGACGAAATCTGAGAGAGGCTCGCAGACCGGTTTACTATATTATTAATAATATGAAGATCGCCATCGTATCCGCAACCCAGATTGAGAAGCTGGATTACCCGGACACTAAAGGGGCGACTGATTCTTCGGCAGGGGTATTTCGCTGCTGGAACGGTGCCAACCTGTTGGAAACCGTGCGGGAAGCGAAGGAAAACAGCGATTTTGTGATCGTGTATCTGCATTGGGGTACCGAGAACGTATCCGAGATTGATTGGGCACAGGAAAAACAAGGAGCAGAAGTGGCAGCGGCAGGCGCTGATCTGATTGTCGGAGCCCATCCGCATTGCCTACAGCCGATCAGTATCGTGCAGGGGGTGCCGGTGGTGTACAGTCTGGGCAATTTCTGGTTTAATTCCAGAACGATAGATACCGGAATGATCAAGGTGGAGATTGACGAAGGCGGGCTGAAAAGCTGTAGATTTCTGCCCTGTCTGCAGCAGGGGAGCAGGACGGTTTTGCTGCAGGGTGAGGAGAAGATGAGAGTGTTAAATGACATGCGAAATATGTCAACAGGCGTACGGATTGACGACGAGGGATATATTACCTGGTAAAAGTGTGAAGGAAATCCCAAATTAAGCAGGTATTCTTCCCGTATTGTTTGTGTCACTGGCATGACATGACGGGAAGGGTATAAAAATTGAAAAATAAAACCGGGTGAAACTTTTCGGATATGTGATTCGTATTTATAGTAAGAACATAAGTAAAAGCTGCGATTCACGAAAAGGCTGTCCGGAGTCATTCCGGAGTCGGAGTGCTGTTGTGATCGGCTGTTCAGACATGGAGGATAGATTGTATGAATATTAATCAGAATCAATACGGCCCAAGAGTGGGATATTATCCGGAATATGGCAGAAGCTATGGCAAAAATTCTGCGGAAAATGAGGAAACGACGAGCTTTGCTGACCGTCTCGACGAGGGGCAGAAGGCAGTGGATGAGAGTGCCAAGGCCGGAGAGGCTGCGAAGGACAATAAGAAGGATGATGCCGCCGAGCCAAAGTCTTACAGAGAACAGATTTTAGAGAAGATGGAGGAGATGGCGCAGAATATCAAAAAAGGTACGATCCAGCCGAAATTTAAGATCGGCGCGCAGGAGTATACTATCAAAGAGTGGGAAAAGCTTCTGGAGAAATTCGATGCTGCCGAGGAGGCGCTTCGCGAGGAAGTGGAAGCGATGATCGAGGAGATCAAGAAGCAGGCGGAAGCGGAGGCGCTGCGCCGGGAAGCAGAGAGCGGCATGCATGATCCGAAAGAAACGACATACGTGTCAGAAACAACGGAGACACAGAATGTAGCGGCGCTTCTTACTGATGAGATCACGAAATGCAGTTACCCCACCGATAATCCGGAGCAGAAGCACTGGTATATTACCTGTTACGGGCAGGGCGGTATCTCTTGTAAGGAAGCATATTTTGACGGCACTAGATGGGTCAACAAGGATCTGTGGAGCTTTTCATATACGGAAAAAGGACAGTACGAGAAGGTCATGGCGTTTTTGGAGCGGTTTCCTCAGGATGCCAATCTGCGNTTTGCCGCCCACGAGAATTTCTGGAANGATTTCCTTGCNGGTGAGATNAANGAGGATGANTTNGTNNCCTTTTTCGAGACAACAAAGGANGGNGTNCCNGATTATACCTATGAGAAGGATGGCTCCACTTACATAGATCGGGAGAAAGTCAAGTATGCNAAATATATGAATGACTTCGGNNCNCNNTTCTATACCNGAGAAGAGATGGANCTGATCCTGCGTGGCATAATGCATGAAAACAGGAAGAATNTGACACGGNTGTCAGATTATNNCGGCAAGATGACGATCCCTGCNGGAGTCGGNGNGGATAANGNTTCGGAAGAAGAGGATGAGATNGAAACNNAGCTTATAACNAAACCGGACGGCTCNACNGTGCTGCAGATCAAGACGGCCTACGGCGTNATGGAANTGGAAGTNACACAGGCGCAGAAGTTCGGGNTGATGATAGATGTGGGNCATAGTATTGACAGGAACAATNTCTCAAGCTCGGAGGCAATATCCGAGCGTGGGGTGCGTAAAAATTAGGACTTGACAGNCATAAACACCGTGTGCTATAGTTGTCAAGGTTGTTATAACCATGCCGAAGACAGTAGGTGCCGTAATGCCGGCGTAAGCAAATCCGCCTACCGAGGAGAAGAGTTAGCTTGTAAAGTCACCCCCTTTCCTGTCTTTGGAAAGGGGTTTATATATGGTGANCTCCTTTCGGCGTAAAATCTATAAGGAGGTAAATGTAATGGCAAAGGTCGAACTGAAAAAACCTATCGTAGAAGAGATCTCGGCTTCCGTGAAAGANGCGCAGTCAGTTGTTCTGGTTGATTACCGNGGACTTACGGTGGAGCAGGATACGGAACTTCGTAAACAGCTTCGTGAAGCAGGAATNACTTACAAGGTTTACAAGAACACAATGATGAATTTTGCATTTAAGGGTACGGATTTNGAGTCGCTTACTCCCTATCTGGAAGGNCCCAGTGCAGTTGCTATTTCCACTGAGGATGCTACNGCACCTGCGAGAATATTATGCAAATTCGCTAAGACGGCAAACGCTCTTGAAGTTAAGGGCGGTGTTGTGGAAGGTGTGGCTTATGATGCTAAGGGAATCGAGAATATCTCGAAGATTCCGTCCAGAGAAGAGCTGCTTTCCAAGCTGCTTGGAAGCATNCAGTCCCCGATNACCAATTTTGCGCGCGTCATGAATCAGTTGGCGGAAAAAGGCGGCGCNTCCGAGTGNGCAGCAGAAGCGGCACCTGCAGAGGAAGCTCCGGCAGAAGCGCCTGCGGCTGAGGAAGCAGCGGCAGCAGNAGCACCCGCAGCGGAGNAGNCNGCNGAAGCGGCACCCGCTGAAGAAGCGGCNGAAGCACCTGCNGCAGAATAGTGAGAAGTATCATATAACATGTAAACAAAAATAACGGAGGTAAACANTAATGGCAAAATTATCTACTCAGGAATTAATCGATGCGATCAAAGAGTTGACAGTATTGGAATTAAATGATTTAGTAAAAGCATGTGAAGAAGAGTTCGGCGTATCTGCAGCAGCAGGCGTTGTTGTTGCAGCAGCAGGNGGTGACGCNGGNGCAGCGGCAGCAGAAGAGAAGACCGAGTTCGATGTTGAGCTGACAGAGGTTGGTCCTAACAAGGTTAANGTTATCAAGGTTGTACGTGAAGCAACAGGTCTGGGNCTGAAGGAAGCAAAAGACTTAGTTGATTCCGCTCCNAAGGTATTGAAAGAGGCTGCTTCCAAGGAAGAGGCTGATGACATCAAGGCTAAGTTAGAGGCAGAAGGCGCTAAGGTTACCCTGAAATAATCCGGGAAANAACCATAAGTAAAAAGAACCGTTCATGTCAGNCAGGCTTATGTTTTGTCAGCATGAACGGTTTTATGCTTGTTTGCNGCAGGCTTTTTCTCATAANCAGATCGGAAAATTCTTTTGTAAAATTCTTGAAATAATCATTGACTCTCCAAAAAGTTTGTAGTAGAATGGATAATGCACTATTGTGGTGTGGTATGCTTATTTGNATTGTAATTTCTAATCAATGAGCAATAAATCATAAAGAACGGGGTGAAATTGTCGATGGAAAAGAACAGGATCCGTAAGACTGCCGCCGGCAGAAATACGCGTATGACCTATGCACGACAGAAGGAAGTTCTGGAAATGCCAAATCTGATCGAAGTCCAGAAGGACTCCTATCAGTGGTTTCTGGATGAGGGCTTGAAGGAAGTTTTCGATGACATCTCTCCTATTTCAGACTATAGNGGACATTTGAGTCTGGAGTTTGTAGACTTCGAGTTATGCGAGGANGATGTTAAGTATTCGATTGAGAAATGTAAGGAAAGAGATGCTACCTACGCGGCACCCCTTAAGGTTAAAGTCCGTCTGATTAATAAGGAGAAGGATGAGATCACGGAGCANGAGATCTTCATGGGAGATCTTCCGCTCATGACAGCTACGGGCACTTTCGTCATCAACGGTGCGGAGCGTGTTATCGTNAGCCAGTTAGTGCGTTCTCCCGGCATCTATTACGGAATCGGGCATGATAAGATCGGTAAGAGACTTTTTTCNGCAACCGTCATTCCNAACCGCGGCGCATGGTTAGAGTATGAAACAGACTCTAATGATGTGTTTTACGTGCGTGTTGACAGAACGAGGAAGGTACCGATCACCGTGTTGATTCGTGCGCTCGGCGTTGGTTCCAACGACGAGATNAGGGAACTGTTNGGCGATGANCCGAAGATCGAGGCAAGCTTTGCCAAGGATACTGCNGAGAATTATCAGGAAGGTCTTCTGGAATTATATAAGAAGATACGTCCCGGTGAGCCCTTAAGCGTGGAGAGTGCGGAGAGCCTCATCATGTCCATGTTTTTTGACCCCAGAAGATATGATCTTGCCAAAGTCGGCAGGTATAAATTTAATAAGAAGTTAATGTTCAGGAACAGAATCAGACATCACATACTGGCAGAGGATGTGGTGGATACCCTGACCGGTGAGGTGATTGCGAAGGCGGGCGATAAGGTCAGCGCCGAGCTGGCAGATGCCATACAGAATGCGGCAATTCCTGCGGTCATGATCCAGACGGAAGAGAAGAATGTTAAGGTTCTGTCCAACATGATGGTAGATATCACGAACTTTGTGGAGTGTAATCCGAAAGAGCTGGGCATCACGGAACTGGTATACTATCCTGTGTTACAGCAGATTCTGGAGGAGTATAGTGAAGATCCGGAGATGCTTGCAGAGGCGATTCAGAAGAACGTACATGAGCTGATCCCGAAACATATTACGAAAGAAGACATCATTGCTTCCATTAACTATAATATTCATTTGGAATACGGCATCGGTAACGACGATGATATTGACCATCTGGGCAACAGACGTATTCGTGCGGTAGGAGAACTTTTACAGAACCAGTATCGTATCGGTCTGTCCAGACTTGAGAGAGTGGTTCGCGAGAGAATGACGACACATGATGCGGAGGAGATCTCCCCGCAGGTACTGATTAACATTAAACCGGTACAGGCTGCCGTCAAGGAGTTCTTCGGTTCCTCGCAGTTGTCCCAGTTTATGGATCAGAATAATCCGCTGGGTGAGCTGACACATAAGAGACGTCTGTCCGCGTTAGGCCCCGGCGGTCTGTCCAGAGACAGAGCCGGATTCGAGGTTCGAGACGTACACTATACACATTACGGCAGAATGTGTCCTATTGAGACACCGGAAGGTCCTAACATCGGTCTGATCAACTCACTGGCATCCTATGCGCGGATCAATGAGTACGGATTCGTGGAGGCGCCTTACCGTGAGATTGACAAGTCCGATCCGCAGAACCCTCGTGTTACCGACAGGGTTGTATACATGACTGCGGACGAAGAAGATAATTATCATGTGGCACAGGCATCTGCGCCGCTTGATGAGAACGGCTATTTTACACGTAATAATGTTTCCGGTCGTTACAAAGAAGAGACACAGGAATATCCGAAGGCGATGTTCGATTATATGGACGTATCGCCGAAGATGGTATTCTCCGTGGCGACGGCGCTTATTCCGTTCCTGCAGAACGATGATGCGAACCGTGCGCTGATGGGTTCCAACATGCAGAGGCAGGCAGTGCCGCTGCTCTTTACCGAGGCGCCGGCAGTAGGTACCGGTATGGAGCCGAAGGCGGCTGTTGACTCCGGTGTATGTGTGGTTGCTAAGAAGGCGGGAACGATTGATTATGTATCCGCTGATCTCATCAAGATGACTTATGATGACGGTGAGAAGGACGAATATCATTTGACGAAATTCTCCAGAAGTAACCAGTCCAACTGCTACAACCAGAAGCCTATTGTGTTCAAGGGCAATCATGTGGCGCAGGGTGAGGTGATCGCTGACGGTCCTTCTACAGACGGCGGCGAGTTGGCACTTGGTAAGAATCCGCTGATCGGATTCATGACATGGGAAGGTTATAACTACGAGGATGCGGTTCTTTTAAGTGAAAGACTGGTACAGGAAGATGTCTATACTTCCGTACACATTGAGGAATATGAAGCTGAGGCGCGTGACACCAAGTTAGGACCGGAAGAGATTACGAGAGATGTTCCGGGTGTTGGTGACGACGCCCTCAAGGATCTGGATGACAGAGGTATTATCCGTATCGGTGCGGAGGTTCGTGCCGGCGATATATTGGTCGGTAAAGTTACGCCTAAGGGTGAGACGGAGCTGACGGCGGAGGAGAGACTCCTTCGTGCGATCTTCGGCGAGAAGGCCAGAGAGGTGCGGGATACTTCCTTGAAAGTGCCTCATGGCGAGTATGGTATTGTCGTAGATGCCAAGGTATTTACGAGAGAGAACGGCGATGAGTTGTCACCGGGTGTAAATCAGGCAGTTCGCATCTACATTGCACAGAAGAGGAAGATTTCGGTAGGTGACAAGATGGCAGGCCGTCACGGTAACAAGGGTGTTGTTTCCCGTGTACTTCCGGTGGAAGATATGCCTTATCTGCCTAACGGACGCCCGCTCGATATCGTATTAAATCCTCTGGGTGTGCCTTCCCGTATGAATATCGGACAGGTACTGGAGATTCACTTGTCGCTGGCGGCGAAAGCACTCGGATTTAATGTGGCAACACCGGTGTTTGACGGCGCGAAGGAAGGCGATATCGGTGATACGCTGGAACTTGCGAATGACTATGTCAATATGGAATGGGAAGAATTTGAGAAGAAGCATAAAGATGACCTGTCAGACGAGATCATGGAATATCTTTATGAGAATAGAGAACATCGCGAAGTATGGAAGGGTGTTGAGATTTCCAGAGACGGTAAGGTGCAGCTTAGAGACGGCAGAACAGGCGAATATTTCGATTCACCGGTTACCATCGGACACATGCATTACCTGAAACTGCATCATCTGGTAGATGATAAGATCCATGCACGTTCCACGGGTCCTTACTCGCTGGTAACGCAGCAGCCTCTGGGCGGTAAGGCGCAGTTCGGCGGACAGCGTTTCGGAGAGATGGAAGTGTGGGCGCTGGAAGCGTACGGCGCAGCCTATACCCTGCAGGAGATCCTTACGGTGAAATCCGATGATGTGGTAGGACGTGTCAAGACTTATGAAGCGATCATCAAGGGTGATAACATTCCTGAGCCGGGTATTCCGGAGTCCTTCAAGGTACTGTTAAAAGAGTTACAGTCTCTTGGTCTGGATGTAAGAGTGCTCCGTGATGATCAGACGGAAGTAGAAATTATGGAGACGATCGATTACGGCGAGAATGATTACCGCTATGAGATCGAGGGTGATTCCAGAAATTATGATTATGAGAAAGATTCATTCGGTTCTATGGGATACCAGAAACAGGAGTTCGACGAGGACAGCGGAGAGCTGGTGAGCAGCGATGAGGATGAGGACGCATTCGCAGAGGACGATATGGATCTGGACGCTGATTTCGCGGAAGAAGAGAAAGAGGTTTTCTAAGACGTCATAGGACGCCGCGCAAATATATAATCTGGAAGGAGCATGGTGATATAAAATGTCAGACATGAAACAAGCAACCTATCAACCTATGACATTCGATGCCATCAAGATCGGATTGGCATCGCCTGAGAAAATCAGAGAGTGGTCGAGAGGTGAAGTGACTAAGCCGGAGACCATTAACTATAGAACTTTAAAACCTGAGAAAGAAGGTCTGTTCTGCGAGAAGATCTTCGGACCGAGCAAGGACTGGGAGTGTCACTGCGGTAAGTATAAGAAGATCAGATATAAGGGTGTAGTCTGTGACCGATGCGGTGTTGAAGTTACCAAGGCCAGCGTCCGCAGAGAGCGTATGGGACATATCGAGCTGGCAGCACCGGTTTCCCATATCTGGTATTTTAAAGGAATCCCCAGCCGTATGGGACTGATTCTTGATCTGTCTCCGAGAGTGCTGGAGAAAGTGTTATATTTTGCTTCCTATATCGTATTGGACAGCGGCGAGAGCGATCTGGAGTACAAACAGGTTCTCTCCGAGAAGGAATACCAGGATGCCAGAGAAGCATGGGGCAATCGTTTCCGTGTAGGCATGGGTGCTGAGGCGATTAAGGAACTGCTGCAGGCAATTGACTTAGATGCCGAGGCGGAAGAGTTAAAAGACGGCTTACGCGAGTCCACAGGGCAGAAGCGTGCGCGTATCATCAAGAGACTGGAAGTGATCGAGGCTTTCAGAGAGTCCGGTAACCAGCCGGAGTGGATGATCATGGATGCGATTCCGGTTATTCCGCCCGATCTTAGACCGATGGTACAGCTGGACGGCGGACGTTTTGCGACCAGTGACTTAAATGATTTATATAGAAGGATCATCAACAGAAACAACCGTCTTAAGAGACTGTTAGAGCTTGGTGCGCCTGATATTATTGTACGCAATGAGAAGAGAATGCTTCAGGAGGCAGTGGATGCTCTGATCGACAACGGCAGAAGAGGACGTCCGGTAACGGGTCCCGGTAACAGAGCGCTTAAGTCTCTGTCCGATATGTTAAAAGGTAAATCCGGCCGTTTCCGTCAGAACCTGCTCGGTAAGCGTGTGGATTATTCCGGACGTTCCGTTATCGTGGTTGGTCCCGAATTAAAGATCTATCAGTGCGGTCTGCCGAAGGAAATGGCGATCGAGCTGTTTAAACCTTTTGTAATGAAAGAATTGGTATCCAGAGGAATCTCCCAGAATATCAAGAATGCCAAGAAACTGGTGGAGAGACTGGATACGCAGGTATGGGATGTCTTAGAGGAAGTAATCAAAGAACATCCGGTTATGTTAAACCGTGCTCCTACCCTGCACAGACTTGGTATTCAGGCGTTCGAGCCGATCCTTGTGGAAGGTAAGGCAATCAAGCTTCATCCGCTTGTATGTACGGCATTTAATGCCGATTTCGACGGTGACCAGATGGCAGTTCATCTGCCGCTGTCCGTGGAGGCGCAGGCAGAGTGCAGATTCTTACTGCTGTCTCCGAACAATCTGTTAAAGCCTTCCGACGGCGGACCGGTGGCGGTTCCTTCACAGGATATGGTATTGGGAATCTATTATCTGACACAGGAGAGACCCGGCGCAATTGGCGAGGGCAAATTCTATAAGAATGTCAACGAAGCGATTCTGGCCTATGAGAACGGCGCATGTACGCTTCACACGAGAATTACGGTCAGGGTTACGAAGCAGACAGCGGACGGTGAGAATGTGACCGGCAATGTGGAGTCCACGCTGGGAAGATTTCTATTCAATGAGATATTGCCGCAGGATCTGGGATATGTGGAGAGAAACACACCTGAAGACCTGTTGAAGTTGGAAGTGGACTTCCATGTGGGTAAGAAGCAGTTAAAGCAAATTCTGGAGAAGGTCATCAACATCCATGGTGCCGTAAAGACGGCTGAGGTGCTTGACTTGATCAAATCTACAGGTTATAAGTATTCTACAAGAGCGGCTATGACGGTATCCATTTCCGACATGACCGTGCCGGCGAAGAAAGAGGAAATGCTGGAAGAAGCACAGGCTACCGTTGATAAGATCTCCGTCAATTTCAGGCGTGGTCTGATTACGGAGGAAGAGCGCTACCGTGCTGTTGTAGAGACGTGGAATGAGACGGATAAGAAGCTGACGGATGTGCTTTTGTCCGGTCTGGATAAATATAATAATATATTCATGATGGCGGATTCCGGTGCCCGTGGTTCCAACCAGCAGATCAAGCAGCTGGCGGGTATGCGTGGATTGATGGCCGATACGACAGGTAGAACCATCGAGCTGCCGATCAAATCTAACTTCCGTGAAGGTCTGGATGTACTGGAATACTTTATGTCCGCACATGGTGCACGTAAAGGTCTGTCCGATACGGCACTGCGTACAGCCGACTCCGGTTATTTGACCAGACGTATGGTTGACGTTTCACAGGAACTGATCATCCGTGAAACCGACTGCTGCGAGGGTAAGGATGAAATTCCGGGTATCGTAGTTAAGGCGTTCATGGACGGCAAAGAGACGATCGAGGGATTGAGCGACAGAATCACAGGACGTTTCTCCTGTGAGGATATCAAAGATAGAGACGGCAAGATGATCGTGAAGAGAAATCACATGATCACACCGGCCCGTGCGGCGAAGATCTTAAGCAAGGGAGTAAACGAGAAGGGTGAACCCATCGAAGAGGTGAAGATCCGTACCATATTAACCTGCCGTTCCCATGTGGGAATCTGTGCGAAGTGTTACGGCGCTAACATGGCAACCGGTGAGGCTGTTCAGGTAGGTGAGGCTGTCGGTATCATCGCGGCACAGTCCATCGGTGAACCCGGTACACAGCTTACCATGCGTACGTTCCATACGGGTGGTGTGGCCGGTGACGATATCACGCAGGGTCTTCCCCGTGTAGAAGAACTTTTTGAGGCCCGTAAGCCGAAAGGTCTGGCAATCATCGCAGAGTTCGGCGGCGTGGCCACGATTAAGGATACAAAGAAGAAGAGAGAAGTCGTAATCACGAATGATGAGACGGGAGAGTCCAAGACGTATCTGATTTCCTACGGCTCCAGAATCAAGATTATGGACGGTGCCGTATTGGAGGCCGGTGACGAGCTGACAGAGGGTAGCGTGAATCCACATGATCTGCTTAAGATTAAAGGTATTCGTGCAGTTCAGGATTACATGCTGCGTGAAGTACAGCGTGTATACCGCCTGCAGGGTGTTGATATTGCCGATAAGCATATCGAGGTGATCGTGCGGCAGATGCTTAAGAAAGTCCGCATTGAAAACAGCGGCGATACGGATTTCCTGCCGGGTACGTTGGTAGATGTTCTGGATTATGAGGACATGAACGAGGAACTGATCAAGGCGGGTAAAGAGCCGGCGGATGGCAAACAGATTCTGCTCGGTATCACCAAAGCAGCGCTGGCAACGGATTCCTTCCTGTCGGCAGCATCTTTCCAAGAGACCACGAAGGTATTGACTGAGGCGGCGATCAAGGGCAAGGTTGATTCCCTGATCGGACTGAAAGAGAATGTCATCATCGGTAAACTGATTCCGGCAGGAACCGGTATGAAGCGGTATCGTGATACAACGCTCAGTACGGACGCCAATCTTCTCAGCCGTCTTGTGACGGAGAATGAACTGAGCTTTGATGACGGGTTCGATGGCGAAGAAGAACCGGCAGAAGAACTGTTAGAAGATGAAGAGTTGACAGATGTTGATATCGACGAGGATGTGGATATGGAGAGCGATCTCGAGGATAACGATCCGGAAGAGTCCGATGTTGAAGAGGCGGAGATGGAAGTAGTAGAGTAAGAAATTATCGCCGTTTAGAACCGTTTTATAAAGCAAAAAAATGTGTTGACAATGCATTCGCGTGCAAGTATACTATTTTAGTGTGCACGTGAATGCATTTTTTTGCGTTGCGCAGAATGTCATAGAGGCATGTATTAATAATAAGTAGGAGGTGAAAAGAATGCCAACATTTAACCAGTTAGTCAGAAAAGGACGTCAGACATCTGTAAAGAAGTCAACCGCACCTGCATTGTTGAAAGGTTACAACTCCCTTCACAAGACAGCGATCGATACGGCTTCACCGCAGAAGAGAGGTGTCTGCACCGCTGTTAAGACAGCAACTCCTAAGAAGCCTAACTCCGCACTCAGAAAGATCGCCAGAGTACGTCTTTCCAACGGAATCGAGGTAACAAGCTACATTCCGGGCGAAGGTCACAACTTACAGGAGCATAGCGTTGTCCTGATCCGTGGCGGAAGAGTAAAGGACTTACCCGGTACAAGATACCATATCATCAGAGGTACGCTGGATACCGCGGGAGTCGCTAACAGAAAGCAGGCTCGTTCTAAGTACGGCGCTAAGAGACCGAAAGCATCGAAGTAAAATTGCTTCACAGATTTTCGGCTTGAGAAAGGCGTATAGCCTGCAGGCTTTAGTACCACAAACAGAACTAATTTAGTGTTGGGATTCTTTTGAGGCGAGTAGGGCTGTCCTGCTCGATATGAATAGAAATACCGCACGTACACATTGAATTAGAGGACACATGTGAGTACCGATGAATTAAAATATTTTTTAAGGAGGGAAGAATCGTGCCACGTAAAGGACATATTGCAAAGAGAGATGTATTAGCAGATCCTTTATACAATAATAAGGTTGTCACCAAGCTGATCAACAATATCATGTTGGACGGCAAGAAGGGTGTAGCCCAGAAGATTGTATACGGAGCATTTGAGCGAGTAGAAGAGAAAGCCGGCAAACCGGCACTTGACGTATTTGAGGAGGCTATGAACAATATCATGCCTGTTCTCGAAGTTAAGGCTAGACGTATCGGTGGTGCTACCTATCAGGTACCGATCGAGGTTCGTCCGGACAGACGTCAGGCTCTCGGTCTTCGTTGGTTGGTAATGTTTTCTCGTAAGAGAGGCGAGAAGACCATGAAGGACAGACTTGCGAACGAGATTTTAGATGCTGCAAACAATACAGGTGCAGCAGTTAAGAGAAAAGAAGATATGCACAAAATGGCAGAAGCAAACAAGGCGTTTGCTCACTACCGTTTCTAGTATTATAAGGAGGAAAAAACCTTGGCTGGAAGAGAATATCCGTTAGAGAGAACCAGAAATATAGGTATCATGGCGCATATCGATGCCGGTAAGACGACATTGACAGAGCGTATCCTGTATTATACTGGCGTAAACTACAAGATCGGTGATACTCATGAAGGTACTGCGACCATGGACTGGATGGAGCAGGAGCAGGAAAGAGGTATTACGATCACATCAGCCGCTACAACGTGCCACTGGACTTTGGAAGAAAACTGCAAACCGAAGGAAGGCGCATTAGAGCATCGTATCAACATCATTGATACTCCCGGTCACGTTGACTTTACTGTAGAAGTTGAGCGTTCACTCCGCGTACTTGATGGCGCAGTAGGCGTATTTTGTGCAAAGGGTGGTGTTGAACCACAGTCAGAGAATGTATGGAGACAGGCTGATACCTACAATGTACCGAGAATGGCATTTATTAATAAGATGGATATCTTAGGCGCTAATTTCTACGGTGCTGTAGAGCAGATCAGAACCAGATTAGGTAAAAATGCGATTATCCTCCAACTGCCTATCGGTAAAGAGGACGATTTCAAAGGAATCATCGACTTATTCGAGATGAAAGCCTATATCTACAATGATGATAAGGGCGAGGATATCACAATCACAGAGATTCCTGCCGATATGGCGGACGACGCGGCACTCTACCATGATGAGTTGGTTGAGAAAGTCTGCGAACTGGACGATGATCTGACCATGATGTACTTGGAGGGTGAAGAACCGTCCGTAGAAGATATGAAGAAAGCACTGCGCAAGGGTACCTGCGAATGTACGGCAGTTCCCGTATGCTGTGGTTCCGCTTACAGAAATAAAGGTGTTCAGAAGCTTCTGGACGCAGTCCTTGAGTATATGCCGTCACCTACAGACATCCCTGCAATCAAGGGTGTTGATGCCGACGGTAATGAAGTGGAGAGACATTCATCCGATGATGAACCTTTCTCTGCACTGGCATTCAAGATCATGGCTGATCCTTTTGTAGGTAAGCTTGCATTCTTCCGTGTGTATTCCGGTACGATGAACTCAGGTTCTTATGTGCTGAATGCTACTAAAGATAAGAAAGAACGTGTAGGCCGTATTCTGCAGATGCATGCGAATAAGAGAGCAGAGCTGGATAAGGTATATTCCGGTGATATCGCGGCTGCCGTTGGATTTAAGCTCACAACAACCGGTGATACGATTTGTGACGAGCAGCATCCGGTAATCTTAGAGTCCATGGAATTCCCCGAGCCGGTTATCGAGCTGGCAATCGAGCCTAAGACCAAAGCAGGTCAGGGTAAGATGGGTGAAGCACTGGCAAAGCTTGCGGAAGAAGATCCGACGTTCCGCGCGCATACAGATCAGGAGACTGGTCAGACTATTATCGCAGGTATGGGCGAGCTGCATTTGGAGATCATCGTAGACCGTCTGCTTCGTGAATACAAAGTAGAGGCTAACGTAGGTGCTCCGCAGGTTGCTTATAAAGAGACATTTACCAAGCCTGTTGATCAGGAATACAAATATGCGAAGCAGTCCGGTGGTCGTGGACAGTACGGACATTGTAAAGTTAAGTTCGAGCCCATGGATCCGAACAGCGAAGAGACATTTAAGTATGAGTCGTCCGTAGTCGGCGGCGCTATTCCGAAGGAATATATTCCGGCTGTCGGCGAGGGTATTGAAGAAGCTTCAAAAGCAGGTATTCTGGGTGGATTCCCCGTACTTGGCGTACATGCCAATGTATACGACGGTTCCTACCATGAAGTGGACTCATCCGAGATGGCATTCCACATTGCAGGTTCCATGTGTTTCAAGGAAGCAATGAAAAAAGCCGGTCCTGTACTGCTTGAGCCTATCATGAAGGTTGAGGTAACAATGCCTGAGGAATATATGGGCGATGTTATCGGTGATATCAACTCCCGTCGCGGACGTATTGAAGGTATGGAAGATATCGGTGGAGGCAAGATGGTTAAGGGCTATGTACCGCTTGCTGAGATGTTCGGTTATTCCACTGACTTACGTTCCAAGACACAGGGTCGTGGTAACTACTCGATGTTCTTTGAGAAATATGAGCAGGTACCGAAGAGCGTACAAGAAAAGGTGCTGGCGGCTAAGGCTAAATAAAGGTTTTAGCGCAAAAACGAAATAATGCTTGAAAATCTTGGCAATCTTTAATATAATCAAAGATAGCTGATTGTAAAGAAACATTTAAAAATTTATTTAGTTTTATAAGGAGGACTTTAGAAATGGCTAAAGCTAAGTTTGAAAGAAACAAACCACATTGTAATATCGGTACCATTGGTCACGTTGACCATGGTAAAACAACTTTAACAGCTGCAATCACAAAGGTTCTTTCCGAGAGAGTTGCAGGTAATACTGCTACAGATTTCGAGAACATCGATAAAGCTCCGGAAGAGAGAGAAAGAGGTATCACGATCTCTACAGCACACGTTGAGTATGAGACAGAGAAGAGACACTATGCTCACGTTGACTGCCCCGGACATGCTGACTACGTTAAGAACATGATCACAGGTGCTGCTCAGATGGATGGCGCTATCCTTGTTGTAGCTGCTACAGACGGTGTTATGGCTCAGACGAAAGAGCACATCCTTCTGTCCCGTCAGGTAGGCGTACCTTATATCGTAGTATTCATGAACAAGTGCGATATGGTAGACGATCCTGAGCTGCTTGAGCTGGTTGAGATGGAAATCACAGAGCAGTTAGAGGAATATGAGTTCACAGACTGCCCGATCGTTAAGGGTTCTGCTCTGAAGGCTCTGGAAGATCCCAGCAGCGAGTGGGGCGACAAGATCATGGAGCTCATGAGCACAGTTGATGAGTATATTCCGGATCCTCAGCGTGATACAGATAAGCCTTTCCTTATGCCTATCGAGGATGTATTCTCTATCACAGGCCGTGGTACCGTTGCTACAGGTAGAGTAGAGCGTGGTACACTGCATATGTCTGATGATGTTGAGATCATCGGTGTTAAGGAAGAAACACAGAAATCTGTTGTAACAGGTATCGAGATGTTCCGTAAGTTACTGGATGAGGCTCAGGCTGGTGATAACATCGGTGTTCTGCTTCGTGGTATCCAGAGAACAGATATCGAAAGAGGACAGGTTCTTGCTAAACCCGGTACAGTAACATGCCACAAGAAATTTACAGCTCAGGTTTACGTTTTGACGAAAGACGAGGGTGGTCGTCATACTCCTTTCTTCAATAACTACAGACCTCAGTTCTACTTCAGAACAACAGATATCACAGGTGTATGTAATCTGCCTGATGGCACAGAGATGTGCATGCCTGGTGATAACGTAGAGATGTCTATCGAGCTGATTCACCCGATCGCTATGGAGCAGGGTCTTACGTTTGCTATCCGTGAGGGTGGTAGAACAGTTGGATCAGGTAGGGTTGCTACTATCATCGAGTAATCAATAGAATTACAGTAAATTCAAGGGTTTCGGAGATTTCTCCGGAACCCTTTTTACGTGGAAAGCCACTTTAGAGGGCTAAAGTGGCTACAAAATGGCTACGATATTTTATTCTTGCTCAGTAATTCCTGAATGAATAACACCTTCGTCAATCTTATACATTATCATACTTGCAAACATGAGCTGACGCATTGCATCATCTTGGGACATGTTTAGATTTTCATGTGCAACAGGATTTCTTAAAGCAATCATGGCACCTTCTGCCATTTTCATAAAACCTAATTGGGTATTTTGTCCACTCTCGGTGTGTCTATCACAAAATTCTACAATAGGATTGTTTGAAGAATATACTTTTGTCATAGCAGCGGCACCATCTGGAATAGGAGTATTTGGACACGCATTTGCATATATGCGTTTTGTCCGCGCGTTGATTTCTTTAAAAGCATTTTCGGCAGCGTCAGCATAGAATCCAGAGAGATATTGTCCTTTGGAAACCTTTTGGATTTTGGGGTGAATATAATCCCATATATCATTGAAGGGTTGTTTTTGTTTTTCAAATAAAGAAGTAATGTAACCAAATATCATTCCATGAACAGCAGGATTTACCCCGAATGGATTAAATAAACGGTCTTTTAATCGCATGAATTCTTTGCTATGGAAAGAATCAGTCTGTCCTATATCTTGGCTTAATTGCTTTAGCTCTTGTTTTACAGTAAGAATGGTTGGTTGAGAAAATTGTATATTAGGGAATTGAGGATGACAATCAATTTCTGAAAACCAATTATAAAGAAAATTTAAATGCTCATTCATATGTATATACCTATAACAAATATAATGTTATCCTTCCTATATTTATTAGAGATTTAAGCGTAACCTATTATTATTTTATATCTTTCAAATCAGCAGCTCTTTCAGGAGAGGTATGATTTTTCTTTAACATTTTTGTATATTCAAAGAGGTCTCGTCTGGTTGTATCATCCAACACATATAAATCGGCAATCAACTCATCAACCATAGGCAGCTCTGTGTAATTGAACTTTTTCAGGATACGGGCAGTACGATCTGATATATAACTGTTTTTATGGCTGTCAATATTCCGCTTTTCATTGTCAGACGGAAGTGTGGGTAAAGTCTCAATATCGTCATATGGATTATCTTTGCAGATAGAACTGATAGGAATATCCAATATGTTAGAGATTCTAAGTGCGGTATCAAATCGAATAGCAGTGTCCCTTTGAATAATGGAATAAAGCGTCGTTGGTGCAATCTTTGCCTTTAACGCAAGTTCTTTTACTGTCATGCCCTTGTTGTCTAAAATATCTTTTAAATTTTGACCATAACCCATATAATTACATTCCTTTCTGCTAAATGATATTTTTGCTTCATTTTTACAAATGTGTTCCTATGATAAACTGGTTTATTGAATTCTCTTTTTATGCCTATGTTTCTTTTCAACACTTTTACGAAGCTTCTCTATCTTCTGCTGCAATTCATAAACACGCAATTCATCTTCATGCAGTCTTATAGCCACCTTTTGAAAAGCCTTGTCATGCTCTTGCGGATCTTCAATATAATGAAAATCAATATAGCATTGATGACACCAGTAATTGCGTATTTCTCGAATCTGATTTAATAAATCATAGTCTTCCTCCTTGATTTTTGAGTAACCTAATTCCTGATCCATTTCATGAAGGCTCTTGAGTAGCTTACCTAAAGGAGAGTTCTCGACATAGGAATAATTATCATAAAAATCTCCACCTTTGAGAATAGAATATATTAATTTCAAATCTTGCTCTATATATTGAACCGACATAATCAATTCGCTATGTATTAGTTTGAATGTATCGTAGTCCATTTCTTATTCACCTCAAAAAGCCAGAAGTTGTATAACTAATAAGTTACAAGATAAATTCATCTAGTAGTTGTGTGAATAAAAATCCAAAATTGGTACTCCTTTATGAGTTAAATAATTTCCTATTCCACTTTCTATATCGGACCGATTCAAATTTTCCGGGATTTCTTTAAGTGGGAATATTAACACAAAACTGTCATCCCATTCTTTGTTTAAATGTTGATTGATACGTCCAGCAGTTGTATTATTTCTAGCCCATTCGCTAAATGATATATCACAACCAGTTCCAATTACACTTATATAATTGTCCTTTGTAAATTTTATCCAAACTATATCTCTTTTGTCATCTATTTGATTTTTCTTACGTATTTCTGCATATCTAATCTGCCGTATTCCATTCCTCTGAAGTTCTATTCTTGGTGAAAAACTCAAATCTTCGGTAGTTTTCATGCCAACTTTACACAAAAATTCATTTACAAAATTAATAATATCTGTAGACTTTACCGTCTCCATTCTAGCTTGTTCTTCTGCTTTCTTATATCTAAAATCAGAAATAACCAAAGAGCGATTTTTAATGGACGGCATAATCCATTTCAAATATTCTTCATTATTCATAATATGTATCTCCTAACAACTCATGATTTACCTGTTTACCAAAAAAATTACTATTATTTTCCTACGCATTATTAATAAACGCATTCACCAATATTCTGAAATTTAATGCCATTTATTATGGTATCGGGAAGATAAGATTCCAGTCTTTATCTGGATTAAATTTATCCGCTTCATTATCTTCTTCGTAATCATACCAAGCTCCAAAAAAATCTTCAGTCATTCCCTCTGTCATTGTATTCAAAACAGATGTGGGATACTTTACTTTCCGCTCAATATAGTTAATTCGATACCAATCTTCCGAATCTATCCATTGAATTTCATCACCTGTTATATTTTTTAATGAATATACATACGTTTTTTGAATTATTTCTTTATCAAGAATCATCCATGTTCCATATGCTATATCTATTTTTTTTATGTCATTAATGAATTTATTCTCATAAACTTTCTGAATCTGCCATGAACTCAATTCTGTAAGTTCTGCTAGCAATCCACAAATTTCAACAGTTTCATCAAAGTTAATATCATCGCTAATGCCAGAAGCTGGAAATTTATAAGAAAACAATTCTCGTTGATTCCTAAGGTAACATAATAAAGTTTTTATCTTTTCCCCAAGTTCTCTATCAAAATGGTTTCTAATTAAATCGGGAACTACATTAAGCACTTTGCTATGGGTAATAGTCATAAGTCCATCCAAGTCTTTAGTTTGATCAAAGGGTGACACATATAGCAAGCCTCTTGCGGAGGATAATGCAGCATAATAAAGAAGATATGGTACAGTTATCAGAATATTTTTATTTATGCAATATTGAGCAGAGTTCAACAACAAGGTTGCTGCCATTATCATCTTTGTGGCACAATATGATCGTAAAATCCATTCTGTATTTATGCTTGATGTCATGACTAATTGTCCGGTATCATCTTTACATAATGATAAAAAACGTTGATAGCATATATCACTAAACTTTTTAACTTGCTCATGCTTAACTTCATATATTTCAAAAAAACAAAAATCGAATGCAAGATGCTCTGGCTCATATCTCATTTTCTTACCTCCAAAATAGCTAATTTATTTGATTCATAGCAAACTAATAGATTATTGTTTGTTTCAAAGTAGAAAATCAATATTTTCTACGTCAGTAGATTGAAGTTTCTTCCACGGTGTTGTCTTATCTAAGTTTATAAGTACAAACTTATCCCATATAGAAAGTTTTGGATTAATGGTAGCTATTAGTTTGCATACAAACGACACATCGATCTTACCATCGTCTTTAAACATAATACGCAATAAATTTTCAATAGAACGCAATTCTTTTGTTTGCTGTTCCATAAGTGAAAAATACTGGTCATACCATTCAGAAGACCGTTATCGCACTTTATAAAATCATTGTATTTTTACGAAATTCTGTAGTAGATTTGAAATCAACGTATTCTGCAGCTTGCATAATTTCCATATGTATTTTAAGATTAAATGCCGTCTCAAGACACTTTGAGATGATAGTATTACAATCTAAAATGAACATAACAAAACTTCCTCGTCAAATCACAATTTATTTTACTAGCGGTTTAAATACAAAAGATATTTTATATATTATAACATTGTACAACATATTATGCAATTCGTAAATAATTAAAAATAATTTTAAAATAGTATTGACAAAATACGCAATGAGTAATAATATTAANNCAATCATAATACGAANTGCNTAATNTGAGAAAATATANTGCGAAAGGAGAATTNACATGGCAAAGACAAACTATATGATGACTGTTGATGATGTCGCTCAGGAATTGGGCGTGTCAAAGCAGAAAGGGTATCGCATTATCCGTCAGCTCAATGAGGAATTAGCGGCTGCCGGATATATGACGGTACAGGCAAAAGTGCCACGTACATATTGGAGCGAAAGATTTTATTCCGGAAAAAGAAATATCGGATAAGGAGGGGAGTGATTGTAGGATGGCAGTATCCAGAGATACAGAAAAAGGCACATGGACTTCACAAATATGGGTGGAAGACTGGCAGGGTAAGAAAAAGCATAAAAAGAAGCGTGGGTTTGCGAGTAAAAAAGAAGCCTTGGAATGGGAGCGAAATACACTGTTAGCGTCAAAAACAGATATGAACATGAAACTGGCTGATTTTGTAGAGGTATATTTCAGGGATAAAGAAGGCGAATTGAAGCAGCGCACAATTCGGAATAAGCGTTATATGATTGAACATCACATTATTCCGCTTTTAGGTAATAAGGCTATGGATAGCATTACACCAGCAGATATTATACAGTGGCAGAACGAGATCCGATCCAAAGGATTTAAGGAAACCTATCAGCGGATGCTTCAAAATCAGATGACGGCATTATTTACTCATGCCACAAAGATTTACAACTTAAAAGATAATCCTTGCACGAAAGTAAAGCGCATGGGCAGAGCAGATGCAGATAAAAAGCAGTTACAATTCTGGACATTAGATGAATTTAATTGTTTTATAAACACCTTTGAAAGTGGGAGCAAATATCATGTCTTGTTTGATTTGTTGTTTTATAGTGGCTGTAGAATCGGGGAAGCATTAGCGCTTACTGCATCGGACATTGACACGGTAAACAGGCGGATATCTATTACTAAGACATATTTCCGACACAAGGGTAAAGACGAGATTACAGAACCTAAAACAAGGGAATCTGTGCGGACGGTGATTATTCCTGAATTTTTGGCGGAAGAACTAAAGGCATATATGGCATCTATGTATAAGCTGCCTGCAGATGAAAGGATCTTTGCAGTCGTGCCGGAAGCGGTACAGCATGTGATGAAACGTCATGCGGATAAAGCCGGAGTCAAATATATCCGTGTCCACGATCTCAGACATTCAAGTTGTGCCTATCTCATACATCTTGGTGTTCAACCCATGATTATTAAAGAGCGTCTTGGACATAAGGATATCCGGATCACATTGAATACCTATGGACATTTATATCCGTCAGAGCAGGAAAAGGTAGCGGATATGTTGGACAAGATGGCAGGAATAAAAGAAAATGCCCCTGCTGGTAACAAGGGCATTTCGGAGTAAGCAAAGCAGAGCCTTACTATACTCATATAGCAAATTTAGTATAACAAAGGCTCTCTTTGAAGTAAATATCAGATTACGAAAAGGGGGAAAGGATGGAATATAAAAAGACATTCCGGTATTCAACGGGTAATCCTATTGTGGATGAAGTTGGAACCATGAATTTTACGGGAAATGTAATCCCTATGGTGTGGTTTAAGACAATCAGATATCCAAATGGCGCTCCAAACAATAATGCGATTCATATTCTGGCAGATATCGTGTATTGGTATCGACCAAAAGAAGAACGAGATGAAGAAAGCGGACAGCTGATCTGCATGAAAAAGAAGTTTCGGGATGATTACTTACAGCGCAGCTATGACCAGATGGCGGATACTTTTGGCTTATCAAAGAAACAGGCAACGGAAGCGGTAAAGGCTCTTGAGAAGATGGGCATTATCAAACGCATTTTCAAAACAATCCAAGTAAGAGGACAGATTTTAAATAATGTGTTGTTTATCGAACTGGTTCCCAAGAGGCTGTATGAAGTGACATTTCCGGAAGAGATTGAGGAAAATACCCTCTCCCCGCCAAAGGAGATACCTCTATCCGTAGAAGGAGGGAGGGGTATCCCTGAAAAGAGGGAGGGTACTACTTCAAAGGTGACAGGTCTCTCCCTGAAAGGGGAGACAAATACAAAGAATACNATAGAGANTACTAATAAAGATTATCTATCCATCAATCAGGGAGAANNANATNNNGATCAGATGGATNNGATAGAGNNTTATANGCAGATNGTGANAGAAAATATNGATTANGAGATTCTGAAGGCAGATATGAAATATCAGTACGAATTGCTGGACGAGCTGGTAGAAATCATCGTTGATGTGGTGGCAATCCAGAGAAAAAGTATTCGTATCAGTGGCGCAGATTATCCGTATGAACTGGTCAAGGGAAAATTTCTAAAGCTGGATTCAGGGCATATCCGCTATGTTTTGGACAGCATGGAAAAGACTACCACCCATATAGCGAATATCAAGGCGTATCTGCTGACAGCGCTTTATAATGCGCCAAACACGATTAGTAATTATTACAGTGCGGAAGTAAATTATTATGAGTACGGTAATGGCAGAAACGATGTATAGAAAGCGATCTCGTATTGTAGTTAGAAACATTAAAATGATTGGAGGAATTTATAATGCAGGAATTATATTGTAACGGAAAATTGATTTTAGGCGTGGATCATGGATATGGAAACATGAAAACAGCGCACAGGGTTTTTGCTGCCAGTGTTGAGAAAGAGGTGCAGTTGGGGGCAGTGGCATTGGAGTACAAAGGAAAAGAATACGGAATCGGCGGCGGTCATAAGGAGTTTCAGGTACAGAAAATCCATGATGAGGATTATTGGATCTTAACGCTTGCGGCTGTTGCTGAAGAACTAAAATTCAGAGGAAAGAATGAGGCAGTTATCCATTTAGCCGCAGGAGTGCCGTTGTTCTGGGTAAAGGAGCAGAAAGAAAGTTTTCGGGAATATCTGCTGTGTGAAAAGGATGTACGTTTTAAATATAACGGTGAGTCCTATCATGTGGTTATTGCAGATGCTTCCATTCATCCACAGGGATATGCCGCATTTATCAATTATGACGGAGATACCGGAGGAAATACGGTGCTGGCAGATATCGGCAATGGAACAATGAATGTGGCATTTATGCAGAATGGGAAGCCATTAGCAGGAAAAATTTTCACAGAGCAGTTTGGCGTGTACCAGTGTATGAAAAAAGCAAGAAATGAGGTCATGAGAAACTGTCAGTGTGAGGTTCCGGATCACATTATTGAGGAAGTGTTCCGTAGAGGAACTGCGGATATTCCCGAACGGTACATACAGTCAGTTTCAGAAGTGGCAAAGGACTATGTAAAACAGGTATTCAGTAAGCTACGGGAGTATGGATATAATCCGGATTTGATGAAACTGCATGTGATTGGCGGCGGTGGCTGTCTAATAAGGAATTTTGCGGAGTATGATGTGGACAGAGTAGTGATTATTCAGGATATCTGTGCAACGGCAAAAGGGTATGAAGTATTGGCGTTACAGACCTTGAAACGGACACAAAGCAGAGGAAAGGCATCATGATCAAGGACATTAACATCCGTTTTAATCTGGATAAAGAGGAACATAAAAAGGCTTGGGATTATATGCAGACGATGGACAGGTCAGTTGAAAAGTCCTATTCCAAAGTCATTATCAAGTCGCTTATCCGCTATTTTGAAAACGCAGATGCAGAGAATAAAGCAGAGATGTCCGAAAACTATTGGGAGCGTTTCAGAAGCGAGATGGGGAATCTGTTACAGGGACAAATCGCATTACCTACGGTAGAAATTGAGAAAGTAGCAGAAAAAGAAGACAATCATCTGCCAAAAATCAGTGAAGATGTGTTAGATGCACTGGATGATTTGTTTTGAGGAAAAAATAGCAGAAATAAGAGCAGTTTTAGCAGACAGAGCAATAAACTGGAAAAATGGCTGATTTTAGGAGCTGTCCAAAGAAATCAGGAGATAGGTTTCTGGACTTGTTGCTCTCTTTGTTTAAAGATTTTGCTAGAATAGCAAGCACTGGATTCGGATATCCAAAAAAAGAAAACTGGATATCCAATCCGCTTGTAGGGGAATCCCCTAACCCCCTTATGAAATGCATTTTAAACAAAAGGCAGGCAGGTGGGAAGTCGATCTTATTAGTAAAATTGTGAACCAATGGAGGTTGAAGATGGAAAAGCGGAAACGTGGCAATCAGGTTATTCTCCGGTTGAATGACGATGAAAAATACATTTTAGATGCCAAATGTAAAAAGGCAGAGTATAAGAACAAAAATGATTATCTCCGGCATCTGATATTATATGGGTATACCTATTTTGTAGATTATTCGGAGCTGCATGACTACAATATCAATCTAAGCAGGATCAGTAAAAGCCTGAACCAGATAGCGGCAAGAATAAATACCACAGGCAATATCTATCAGGAAGATATGGAAGAAGTAAAGGAGCTGATGAAACAGGTATGGCGTACACACGAATCCATGCTGTCAAAGCAACCGTACAGAAAGCATTAAAATATATCTGCAATCCGGAGAAAACGGATGGTAAACTTCTGATAGATTCTTTTGCTTGCGGAGTGGAAACAGCACATTATGATTTTATGGATGCATTATCAAAGTCTTCCGGTGTGGGTGATAAACAGGCGTTCCACCTGATCCAGTCATTTGCACCGGGGGAAGTGGATTTTGATATGGCGCATCAGGTAGGAATAGAGCTTGCGGATAAGCTGTTAGAGAATAAATACAGTTACGTCATTGCAACGCATATAGACAAGGAGCATTGCCATAACCATATCATTTTTTGTGCGGTTGATAACGTAGAGCATAAAAAATATAATGACTGCAAGCGTACATACAGGCAGATACGGAATTTGTCAGACGGACTGTGCAGAGAACATGGATTGTCGGTTATTATTCCATCGGGGCAAAAGGGGAAGTCGCATTATGAGTGGCAGGAGCAGAAAAAAGGGCAGTCATGGAAATCGCAGATGAAGTCAGATATGGACGATGCTATTTGTAAAGCATCCAGCTTTGACGATTTTATCTGTCGGATGCGGTCAAAAGGATATGCGGTTAAGGGTGAAACTTTTGGAGATGATGCGTTGAAATATTTATCATTTTCTGCTTCAGGACAAAACCGTTTTACTCGTGTGAGCGTAAAGAATTTTGGTGAAGGATATACAAAAGAAGCAATCAGGGAAAGGATTGAACAACGAGTAAAAGCACAAGGCTATTCCGCTGTAAGAAAGAGAGTTCCTTTTCCAAAGCGACCGGATGCAAAGCGGACATTGATTGATACGGATAAAGAGAAGTTTCAGGAGAGTGGTGCGTTAAAGCATTGGGCAGATATACAGAATTTAAAGATTGCCGCTGCCAGTTATGCAGAAGGCGGTTCCATAGAAGAACTGGAACGAAAAATAGCAGAGAGAAATGCGGCAGCTAAAACTGCCCATAATGAGATGGTGGAGTTAGAGCATGAAATGAAAAATAAAGCGGAAATCCTTAAATATGCGAAGCAGTACATGGCAAACAGTAAATACCAGAGGGGATATGAGAAAGCAAAAGATCAGGATGCCTATTTCCGAAACCACGAAACACAGATTATTCTGTTTGGCGGTGCTGAAAATATGCTGAAGCGGTATGGGATAAAGACGGCATCTTTGGATGTGGAAAAGATGCAGGCAGAATATGATGCAATGACAGAACAAAAAGCAAAGTTGAAGAAAACATACCAGACAGCAGAAAAAGAGGCGGCTGAAGCGGATAAGCAGCTGAAGAACATGAGACAGTATTTGGGAGTTGAAAAGGATGAGCATAGAGAAACAAAGCAGCATAGAAAACAAGATGTGAGTTTATAGGAAAGAGAGGAAAAGACAATGAATTTAACTTATGAAAAATGCGGAGATTATCTATTACCGAACTTAATACCTGATCCGGAACCGGAGGAGCCGCTGACCAAGTATGGACTGATGAGGAGAAATTATCTGAAGGAACACCGGAGGGGAGTTTACAGCGGACTGCTGATGACGGGCGAATTGAAAGCGCACTGTCTGGAGATACAGAGGCAGGCGGAGGAGAGAATGGACTTCCTGACGGAGCAGATGGCGAAAACAGAGGGAGTGGACGAGGCACTGAAAGCATCTGATCAGATGAAATGGGTGCGGAGAATGAATAATATTAGAGCGCGAGCAGAGGAAATAGTATTAATAGAGATAGTATATTGCTGAAAGTGGTGGAGCGGGTAACTGCTCCATCATTTTCAATATAATCAGAAATGTTAGTCAAAAGTTATCTTACCATGTTCTTTTTCAAATTCGGCAATATGCTTTTTCATAAGAACTTCCAATTCTCTGTTGGCAGAACGACCATTATAATCTGCAATGTAACGGAATTTCTTAAGGATTTCCGCATCCGTCCTTAATGTAAATTTAGCTATATCAGTCATCATAATAATACCTCCAATATGACATTATTATACCGTCGAAATGACGGCTAAAATCATATTGACGGCATAATGACGGCATATTATAATTTCACTATAAAACTTTAGACGGGAGGCAATACAGCATGGAAAAAAGAGAAGAAAGCTTACTGGATATTCTTGCGGAAGAAAGGATACATAGAGGATTAGAAAACGTATTAAATGATAACAAGTTGTATCAAGCAGCGCAAAAAGAAGTAGATGAA
This sequence comes from Lachnospiraceae bacterium, assembly GCA_014804605.1. GTDB lineage: Bacteria > Bacillota > Clostridia > Lachnospirales > Lachnospiraceae > UBA3282. The sequence goes on from JAAUZM010000031.1 coordinate 30,467, forward strand.
GCAATAAATGAACTGGAGAATGTAGGTTTGAGCAGAGATCAGAACAAGGTAGTTGATAAGGCGATTTCTGCTACTAATGCGAGTGGAGCTGCATATGGCGCAAGTGCTTATAAGCAGGGGCTTTATGATGGTATTAAGCTGATGACGGAAGTAAACCAGATAGGTCGGGATAGCGGCATATTGAGTGGGCAGGAATTTGACTCTGAAAAGGCATTATAACTTCGAGGATTATTTATGATGCTAATATATAAAATTAATCTGGATAGATAACAGAACAAACACCAAATAATTTACTATTGACAAATTGTGGCTACAGCGATACTATTATTGTGGTTACAATAAGAGGAAGGAGGAGAGTTTTGGGGAAGGAAATTATTATTCGAGTTAGAATCGATGAAGCGGATAGTTTTGTGTTGAATAACCTTGAAAAAAAATACGGAATTACAAAGTCTCAGATCCTAAGGGAAGGTATAAAAAATTTTGAAGCAGTTCGAGAAAATAAAATGTATCCATTGAGAATGAATAGGCTTACCGAAAACTTTGGAGATAGCTATAAGTTAAAGGAATATGGCGTTGTGGATGCTGATATTTTATTGGGGAAAGGTTTTTGGGCAGAACTTGAAGCTGATTATCATATGAAAGGGGATGAGATTGTACGATTTGGCTCAAGTATTTTAGAAATGCACGGTAATTTGCTTCGTATTAAGGGAGGCTCATTGGCTGAAATGCAAACATGTTTAAAAATTCTACATAATAAAAGACGAAAGGGGGGATTGGGAATGAGTTACTATTCAATTGAGGATGAAGATGATAAAATTATGACCTTTGTTTTGGTTTCATATGAAGTGACACCAAAGGAAAATACTGTAGTTGTGAAATTTTCATCGATGGAAAATAGTGTGACATATGAGTTGCGTCCTGATATGGTATTTAAAAGCGTAGATGCCATTTATAGTTCACTTACGAATAAACTTTCAAAAGCTGTAGCTTCTGGTTATACGGTAAAAATATCAGAGGATTTTGATCGTATGTATGTCATGATTGGTTATGAAACAGAAGAAGAGTTTGAAATGGATCGGTTTACAGCGTCTAAATTGTAAGTAAAGTGTTAAAAAGGTAATAGACTATCAAAAGAACCAAGACGGAAATGGACTGTCTTGGTTCTTTTGATATTCGACTTCTTGATGCATTTTGTCCAGTTCATACATGTCACAAATGACGTCTTTTTCTAGATTTTTATATACCAACACATTTTTATAGTAATACCATTATAATAAATCAATGGACGCTTTATTTTATTAGCTTAAAGATATATATTGTATCTGATTAAGTATCGGCTTTTGATAAAGTTGAGCACGTGCATCGACAGCTATTTTTAGTTGTAATATTATAGCGCTGTTGTCATGAATTGTATTGCGTTTTCATTATAAATCATTTATCATGGATATATGGGAAATATATTCTCATATTTGATTTGTATGGAAAAACTAGTAGATTTTGAATGTTATTCGGTAAAGAAGGCATGCATTACAATATGCAAAAGAAGGAACTTTGGAACAAAAATTATCTGAGATTTATGGAGGGTAAAATAGTGGCGAGGGCAAAAAAGGATAATGTACCATTTAGTGTAAGACTGGAAAGAGGAATTTACGAAAAATTGTGCAAATTTTGTGAGGATTCTGGGCAGTCGAAGACTGTAGCGGTGGAAAGGGCATTGGAGAAATATGTGGGTGAGTATTACGCGGATAAAGGACACCGTTTGATATAACGACAGATAATGCCATCTAAAAGAAGAGTAATAATTTAGAATAATTGCGGCATAGTGCGTCATAATTATAAAGGAGAAAGAATAATGAAATTATACGATGGAGAAGAATTAAGCATAGGTAAAAATAAGGTGGAAGTTAATTTGGAAATATCATTTGAGGAAATAACTAAAAAATATCATAAAGGCCAAGTGCGAATTGTAACTGAGCAGGCGAGATATCCTCTTAATACAATTGTTGGAATGATTAATGACGGAAATTATAAATTAAATCCTACATTTCAAAGAAGACATCGTTGGGAACCTGAAAGAAAATCGAAATTGATTGAATCATTCATCATAAATGTTCCAATTCCGCCAATATTTTTGTATGAAACGACATACTCTAAATACGAAGTAATGGATGGTTTGCAAAGGATAACGGCAATATATGAATTTTACACTGATAAATTTGAATTGACTGGATTACGCGAATGGCCAGAGTTGAATGGATATAAATATAGTCAATTACCAGAGGTCATAAGGCAGGGAATTGATAGGCGGTATCTTTCTTCCATTATTTTATTGCAAGAGACAGCGAAAAATGAATCTGAAGCAAGAAATATGAAGCAATTAGTGTTTGAAAGGTTGAATAGTGGTGGCGTTGATTTGTCGGATCAGGAGATAAGAAATGCTCTATATGATGGAAATTTAAATCAGATGTGCATTGAATTATCTGGTAATACAAAGTTTAGAAAATTGTTTAATATTCCTATTGATGTTGATGAGAAAAATGAAAAGACTGATAATGCATTATATGATAAGATGGATGATGTAGAATTGGTTTTAAGATTTTTTGCTTTTAGACAAATTGAGAAATGGACTGGAGGATATATAAAAAAATTTTTAGATGAGTATTTAACGTTGGGAAATGATTTCTCAGAAGAAGTCTTAAGAAAATTGAAAAGAGCTTTTAATGAAACGATAGATATTATTTATGATATTATGGGAGTATCTGCATTTAAATTATGGAAGATTACTCGTAATAGTGATGAATTGAAACAAGTAAAAACACCGACAAAAGTTTTGTATGATCCATTTATGCTGGCATTTTGTCAATATATAGATAGAAAAGATGAATTGGTAAAACAGAAAGCTGAAATTTCCCAAAATATTAAGTTATTATTTAAAATGGAACCAGAGTTGTTCGTTAGTAGATTTAATAAGAATGATATTACTAAGCGACGGGATGCAGTAATAGATGCAATAGATAAGGCAATAGGTGAAACAAAATGATGCCTTCATATGATACCTTTAAGGATGAAATAGAACAAATAGAAAAATATATGTGTAGCATAAAAAATTATAATCAGATTTTAAAAATGGATGTTTCAAAAGTGGATGATGATTATAAAAATATGATACTGGAATTTAAAAGCTTTAATAATAAATTCAGCAAAAGAAAATATGACTATACGGTAGTAATAATAAGTTTATATGGCTGCTTCGAGCAATTAATAGAAAATTTTATAAAAGATTATCTTATGATATTAGTAAATGAATGTAAAGTTTATTCTCAATTACCTTCCATAATAAGAGATAATCATATAGACTTATCAGTATCCTTGATAGGGAAGATAGATCAACCTAAATATAGTGCTTATCTGACAAAAGAGCAAATTATAAACAATCTTCATGAATGTATACAAAACGATATATGCTGTTTGAATTATGAAGCATTTTGCCAACATACAGCCAATTTCAGAATTCATACAATTGAAGATGTCCTTAGAAATGTAGGATTGGCAGATGTGATTTCGCGTATTAAGAAAAATGAGGAATTGAAAAAAATATATATAGATGAAAATGGAGAATGTAATTACGAACAATTAAAACTAGGTACAATCTTTTCTTTTTTGGAGGATTTAGCTGATAGGAGAAACCGTATAGCACATGGTTCTGTTTCCGATATATTATCATTTGACCTACAGGAACAAATGTTAACGAAAGTAAAGATTTTTGGACAAGAGATGGATAAGATTGGGTTTGAATGCGTCTTGCCATATTTTATTAAAAAGTCTTATAAAATAGATAAGATATATAATCCAAATAAAAAGACAAAACTGCTGTGTTTTGAACTTAAAGAAGAGCAAATTAGTATTGATGATTTTATTATAAGAAGATTTTGTAACCAATATACATATTCTACAATTAAAAGTATAGAAATAAATCATGTGAAATGTGAACAATATAACTCACAGGAAAATACAGACATTGGCATAATGTTAGATAAGAGTAGAAAACAGAATGAAGAATATTGGCTGTATCATCCTATAAAATAGTAATGAGGATAGTTGGATACTTAAAGTGTATCAGAGTATAAGGTTGGGGGTTGAATCATGGAAAAGGATTTGCTGGAAATAATGGATGTGGACAAGTCATTGAATGATCTGTGCAAAAATTCAATAGATTTAATTGAATATGCAAGAGGAATCACAGCAAAGCAGATTAACATCATTCAGCTAATGACATTTTATTCCATAGGAAGATGGATTGTTGAAGAACAGCAACAAGGTGAAAGTAGAGCGAAATATGGTCAAAGAGTGATTAAAAGGCTTTCAGAAGCTCTGACTGAGCAGTATGGAAGAGGATTTTCGGTAGATACATTGGAGAATGCCAGACGATTTTTTCTTACATATCAAGATAGAATTTCCGAAACAGTGTTTCGGAAATTTGCTGTGGAAAAATCCGAAACAGTGTTTAGCCTTTTTGAAAAAGAATCACCGTTCACACTTCCGTGGTCTCATTATCTGCAATTGATGCGTATTAAGGATGAAAATGAGCGAAAATTTTATGAAATAGAAGCGACAAATGAGGCATGGGGAATACGAACCCTGCAAAGACAATATAATTCGAGTCTTTATGAAAGGCTGGCTTTGAGTAGAGAAAAGGACGAGGTAATGCGGCTTGCGTCTGAAGGCAATGTAATAACAAAACCGCAGGATATTGTGAAACAACCCACTGTGCTTGAATTTCTTGGGTTAGATGAAAAAGCGAAATATGTGGAATCTGATTTGGAGACCGCGATTATCAATAAATTGCAAAAATTTTTGTTGGAATTGGGCAAAGGCTATCTATTTGAAGCAAGGCAGAAACGATTTACATTTAAGGAAGATAACTATTATGTGGATCTCGTGTTCTATAACAGACTTTTACGATGCTATGTGTTGATAGATTTGAAAATTGATAAACTTACACATCAGGATTTAGGACAGATGCTGATGTATGTACATTATTATGACAAATATGAGAAGCTACCGGAGGAAAATCCAACGGTAGGAATTCTGCTATGCAAGGAAAAAGATGATGCCCTTGTAGAAATTACATTACCGGATGAGGCTAATATTTATGCAGCTGAGTATCAATTATATTTGCCAGATAAGAAGGAACTTCAGATGAAATTAAAGGAATGGATAGAAGAAGGAACGGATTTGTAGACGGTTTTATTGAACGCTCGTGTTTGGCTACAAAATGGCTACAAAAATTCTGAAAACACAGAGAAAATCAATATTTTCAGATAATTTAATAACAGAAAAGCCCGGAAATACGCCATTTGCAAAACAAGATTCTTTCAACCTAATCCGTGAGGGTGGTAGAACAGTTGGTTCAGGTCGTGTTGCTACTATCATTGAGTAATTGAATATTCCGGATGATTTTCCATCATCTGTCCGGTGGTATGGAAATCACTTTTTAGATTCGTTTTTGTGTATACTGGATAATAATTTCTATGAGAATATTGGTAAAGGCTGCTACGC
>JAAUZM010000032.1 GCA_014804605.1 Lachnospiraceae bacterium
CATGTCCAGCGCTTCACTAAGGCTCATCTTGTTTTCTTCCGGTGCAGTAGTATTATGTTCAGTCATTTTCTGCATATCTTTTATCCCCTTCCTTTTCACAATATTCTGTGTCAGCAAAAACACAATATTTACAGCCTTTATTATAAGGGCAGTCATCACATTTTTTAATTACGTCCATGCACCTTTCTTCGTATTCTTCCGCATTTGCTATAGGACAGGAACCATCAACACAAGCCAAACCACAATAATCTTTGCATTTTTTTTATTTTCATATTTTTTAACCTCTTTCATAACAATATTCACTATGTTCGTTGTCAAATGGAAGATCAAATATTGTAACAGCAGAAACTAAAACATCAGAATTATTGCAATACCATTTCTTACTCTCCAGAAGCTCCGGATCACAATACTTGCAGTCTTTACATTTACTCATTATGATCTCCCTTCTGATCAGGCTGTGCATCAAGAGCAATAACAGCGGGAGTAAAATTAGAACACATACGAATTACTAAACGATTATTATTTTTTCCGGTAGGTCTTTCCAAAAGATCAGCCCAATAGTTACATAAAACTTTCCTTCCCCTGCTGTCAAATACATGTACGACAATAGAATCAAGCGAATCACATGACTTAATATAATTTTGCTCTATAATACCGCTATTTTTTCTCACATACTCTTCATAACTAAAAATTTTCGGTTGCGTTGACGCAACTGATCCCGATCCTGATTCTTCTGGTTGCGTTGACGCAACTGCTCCGTTCAATGACTTTTTCTTTCTATCCTTCAATTGCTTTTTAAATTCCCTGATTTCCTTACATGACATACTAGGAAGCACATTCTTACGGTCTTCTGGAGAGAGCGGAAGCATTTCACAGAGCTGGGTATAAGAATAATCCTTCCACTTGTCAGATAAATCCATGGCACAGCCATGCTTTTCTAAGCCGCGTATATTTTCCTGATCATTTCTAGCATTAAATTCCCGGTAAACATTAATGCAGCGTGAAACTGCACTTTTATCCAAACCAAGATTGACATCACAGAAATCTTCCAAGGTTAAATAACCAAAATCCATATAACCCGCATTTACTCTAAATTCACACAGATGGAAACCAAGTCTTATATAATATTTCCGGATATCGGTTAAATCAGTGTACATATATTTGACGGTAGCAAGATTCTGTATATTTACTTCTTTACCACGATAATACGGGCCATATTTAATTCTTAAATCACTTTCCTTTACTGTTAGATCCGTTGTCATCATTTTTCTTTTTCTCCTTTCCCTTCAGGTCAAGCATTTCCTGCTCATATTTTTCATCAAAATCCTTATCAAACGGTGATGAAGAACAGGGGCGGAGCCTTAATAGGTATTCTTCCGGGCTCTTATAGTCCTTTATGCCGTGTTCATCAAATATCTTGACTGCGCTGATCCGGCGCAGGAATGCGTTCCATGTTTCGCGGCTGTATTTCTGTTCTTCCTGATACTGCTCAGACAGGTCAGTATTTGAGAGTATATACACTTTAGTATAACATGCTGTCTTATTGTTATAACGGCAGGGAAGCTCTAACGGGTAGCCGTCAAGCAGCGTAAGCATTTCAGTGATCGTTATGCTGTCACGGAATTCTTCAAAGACAATGACATCCTGCCCGCGGTAACCGTCAAACGGGTATTTATAGTTTGTTACCCTGTACACATTGTTATATCCGTAACGGTCCATAAGTGTGCGGGTCTTCCCGCTGTCTGTTTTTCCGGACCAATATTCAACTTCCAATTCTCTGAACATATTCCTAAACTCCTTTTCTTTTACGATCTGCCTGCAGCGGTCTATTTTATCAAGCTGCAACATATAAGACGGATCACTTTCTAAAATATCATAGTTGTCCATTCCCGACTTGATCATATCATACAGATCAATCAGGTCATTTCTCTGTCCCGGCTTTTCCACCGGACAATCACCCATTTCTTCAAAGGTTTCTTTTATATTTGTCTCTTCTTTCTTCGTTCCCTTGTATTTACCTTCCTTCAGGACATAATCACGGTTTTCCTGTGCCAGCCCATGGCAGTAGTCAATATGTGCCTTCGGAAATTTCTTCTTTACGGTGGAGAAGAGTATACCGTTATTCCCCATGATGAAGAGGTGGGTATGGTATACGTTGTTCTTCCCGCCTACCTCATCACACATACACCAGTACTTTACAGCCTTAAACGTTGACAGTGCCGACTTTATATAGTCATGGTCATAACCGTGTTCTTTCGGGTTGTTGATTGTCAGCAGCCACTTCCGGGAGCGTGATTTATCTTCCATGCACGCCTCCTGTTTTCCCTCAAAATACACAGAGGTTATTTTACACAGCAAAATTACACATAAATTACACAACCAAAAATCCAGTATTTATCAGTGTTTGAACCTAAATTACACATTACACGGAGGTTTCCTAAGGTAATACTAGCCTTAGGAAACCCGGGAGCCCTTGACTGCAGGCACCCGCGCACTATCCTTTAAAAGCCATGGGCGGCACGGGGTGCCACCCATGAACAAGGCTAAAACGTGCGCCCCTACAGTAAAGGGTATATAAACTCCCGGAGTTTCCAGCCGCCCCGCACGTGCATAGGTCAGGCGCTGGCGCGCCGGACATTAGCCCGTGTGGAACGTCTGGAAACTGTTATAAAAATCGTAAAACTTCCTTCCGTTGTAGAACTCCGAGCAGAGACGTCCATCCTTCCCCCTGATCTGATAGTTGCTCATGATCCAGACGAAGAGTTCACCGCCGTTTATAAGCGCAAGGAGTTTTCCGGCCAGCTTATAATTCTTTACAGACCTGTGTTCCACCTTGTACTGCAGGACGTTCCTGACCTGTTTGTCGATCACCTTGTCGTCCTGGCTGATCAGGTAGACATCAAAGCCGTATTTCCTGTGTTCGCGGAAAAAAGAGATCCATTCCTGACGGTCTTTCTTTGCCCATGTCCTGTTGTTTAGAAGCTCCTGGCACTCATCCAGCACAACAAGTGTCTGGCCTAACTTGATATTTCCGTTTTTATCCCGTTCATGGAACTGCAGGCCGAAAGAGTAAAGCCCGTCAAGATATGTATAATGGTTTTCCGGCACTATGCCCCTGAAATAAGTTTCCTTTACGGGGTCGTATGCCTGTCTGGTCGTATAGGCGTTTTCCAGCCATTCCCTGTTATTCACATAAATAAACTTCCCCAGCTTCTCCGGATGGCGCACCTTATCAAAGTAATGCTCGTTGATCTCAAAGTTGGCAATCACGTTTATGCCCTTTAAGATGGAATCATAAATCACGGACGCCATGTGCAGGGATTTCCCGGATCCGGGAGTTCCCGTATAGAAATAGATCATGTTATCAGACTCCTTTCTTTTTATGCAAGCAGCTTGCCGATGATCAGGTCAAAGACTACCTTTTTGATCACCACAAACAGGTAATATGCCGCTATGGCGGTAACCCACACTTCCGTTATCTTGAAACAGATGTCAAAGGGCACAAACCAGTTGAGCCAGTGCAGGAAATCAAAATCCACGTCAGAAAAAAACGTCTGGAACGGGGAGTCCGGAAGCAGGTTGTAGATCTTTGTAAAAAATGATTTCAGTATGTCCAGCATGTTTTCATTCCTCCTTTTTTGTGTTGACGATCCCAGCCGTCATCTTCATGAGCCCGACCGCATACGTCATGCTAAGGACCACCCGGCAGATATCAGAAAGGTACTGGTAATCCGAGAAATCAACCACAAAGTCATAGTGTATATGCATGTCCAGTGCGGAGACGTCAAAATCAATAGGCACTTCAAAATGCGGCGTTTCCGGTTCAGCAGCAAGCAGCGTGACAAAGAAAAAAATATCCCACGGGACGGAAAACGGGAACTTGCTTTTTAATAGCCCGGTGGCGTCCCCAAGGGCATCGGAGAGGGTGGCAACTGCCGACTCCATGCCGTCATCCACATCGCTTAATATATCATGGATCAGGTCAAGCCAGTCGGCTATTGCGTCCACCCCGTTGATCACTGTATTCACTACCGTCCAGCGTTTAATACTTTTCAACTGTTTCAGTATCTTTTCAAGGTAATCAAGGACGTCCTCATACCACTGGGAAATAGCGCCGCCGATCCCGCCGCCACCCGTGCCGGTATTGCCGCCGCCATTACCGCCTTGGTTGTCACCATTACCGCCGCCGTTTTTGATTGCGTCAAGTATTTCCTGCAGGAGTTCCTCAATTCTGTTCTCATCATCGCTATCACCGATCTTATCGAGTAACTGCTGCAATATATCATCTATGTGCTCGATCCGGTCATTGATCTCATCCCATGTGGCGGTAATGTCGGACGGTACGAAGTCATAGAAGTCTTTACTAAAGTATACGGTACGCCTATCAACACTATAATTCTTCATGGCAGTCAGGGAAACGAATACACGGATTTTTTCGCCGGAGGTGGAATATATAATAACACTATCATGGCCATAACTGCCATGATTGGACATATCAAAATTTACCATAGCAGAATTTTTAATGTCATTAGTGCCGCCCGTATTCCAGTCAACCGCAACAGCGGATGTATGGTATACTGTGTCAAGGTCGGGGAAAACCTGAAAACGGTATTCTTTTAATTTCCAGTCGTTAAATCCATAAAAATTTGCACTGACGGGCATCCATGGGCGTTGATCAAGAGTATTTATCATGCTGGAGGAACCGACGAGGGAAACAGCGTTATCCGGATCACTGAAAGGGTCAACGAATCTAAAGCTGTAACTGGCAGAGTAAGGAATAGAAACCGCAAGCATGCCTTTTTCCTCTATGATATTTTTAAATGTGCGGTACTGCGGGGCAGTTGCAAACAATTCTACCGGAACTGTCCGGTAGTCCGTTGTCGGCAGGAGATAGAAGCCGTTGGTTTCTTGGCTGTATTCAATTAGAGCTTGCTTGAATTGTGCTACTAAATCGGCATCGAAAGAGTATGAAACATTCCCGTTAGAGTCCTCAAGCCTTGAAATATGTCCAGTATTCCACCACTCTTTATAATCTTCACGATTTTGATACCATTGAGCAAAATCATGATCTTGTACAATAGCGCCGACACGACTAGCAAGATATGAAAGATATGTAGAGGTTTCTGTAGCAAACTTATCCCACCAAGAAGTTCCCGGTTCATATACAGCATAAGAGGAAATCGGACACAGAAGAACCGATACAACAATTATGCATATAGACAATGAAAAAGATATAATTCTTTTAAATACTTGTTTCATAAATACCCCCAATAAAAAAGAACGGCTAAAAACCGTTCTTAATGGTATGTGTTGTTATCCCGATACGGGCAGTTGTTGCAATCCGATTTTTTGCTATCCCTTATAGTCCTTATTATAACTATTGCGCCGATTATAACGGGTACAATTATAATAAGCGAAAGAATTGAATCGACAAATAATTGCAAGTCTAAATCAAACAATCTAGGCTCGATGATTAACACCCCCTCTTATTAAACTATAAGAGAAGTATAACATTAAACTACGGCTGTGTAAACTATTCAGTTGTGAAATACATTCCTTCAATTACTTGCTTACACTGTAGAAAAATGTGACCATTTTATCTACCCATTCATAAACAGTGTCAAGCGCGGTAACATATTGCGGAAGATCCAGAGCATGACAGAAATTGCGCAGCTTTTTCATATTGTCCAGCGATTCACTAAGGCTCATTTTATTTTCTTCCAGCACAGTAGTATTATTTTCTTTATCGCTCATGACTTACCACTTCCTTTCTTCTTTTTCCGATCCCGGACGCCGCCAGAATGCCGCACCGTGGGTCTTCCAGATTTTCTATTCGTAAGATGCTATGCACTCATGAAAATCTGTACGACACCACGCAGCCGCATTCTGACGTGCTGGGTTTTGGCTGCTCAGGTTAATCCAGATCAAGTTCCTGCCAGCTTTCGGGTATACCATCCCTACAGAATAAAATACACCTATCATTCTCATCGGAGAAAAGACAGTTACTACATTTCTGCGTTCGGCAGTATTCCCGTATCGTGTTATAGGCTTCCAGCGCCTTTCTCATTTCATCCGTGTTTATTTCCTCCAATCCTATTAAGCAGGATCACTACGTTATCTATCCATTCAAAGACAACGTCAAACGCTTCCCCGCATTGTTCTATTCCGATCTGTTCCATTAGCTTTTCAACCCTGCGCACCTTATGCAGTATCATAAGCGCATGCACAAGGCTCATTCTGTTCTTTTCAGGAATTATATTTTCTCCCTTCGCGAAGCTGGCAGTTATATTGCCTTCCGCATTTAACCCGGCAATGCCGGACTGTGTGCCGTTTGTATATATAGCGGCGGTGTCTGCCCATTTTCCCATGGCTTACTCCCTTCTAAAAATCGGGGAGCGTTTTACTCCCCGATCCCGTGATATGCTGCCGTCCCTTAATGGGTAAGGGCGCTGAAAAATCTCATGACGATCCTGACCACTCTGGGGGCTGCCCAGATACCGAGTGCGATCGGTACCGCAATAAGGGCTAACTTTGCAAAATCGGCACTGATCCCGTTCAGTGAAGAAGTGATTGATTCACTAAAATCCAGAGAAGCGGGAGTTGCACCGCCCGTAAGCGCCATAACGCCATTTGCTAATGCTGAATTGATCATAGACTTTTACCTTCCTTTCCTAGAATACGCGCGCTTATATATCATCGGGAGTGATCCCGTGATAAACATTATTCATTGCAGCCTATCATGCCCTGCACCTTGCCGACTGCATAGCCTGAAAGTTCAGCCACAAAGCCGATAAACCAGCCAAAACCTAACCCCGTACCCACAAGCTGGGGCATATAATCTTTTATGAACTGTGCTACATTTTCCATCATTTAATCCTCCCAAAAAACTGGCGCACCATGACAATTCCTGCCAAAAAGAACAGCCCGGCACATAGAAAAATCGTACTGGCAGTTTCCGCTGTCTGGAGCTCAAGCATTTGTTCCCGGTAAGCAGCACAGGCTGCATAATATTCCATGTCTGCTGCTGCCATGTCTGCCAGATAGCTATTGATCCCTTCGAGGTGGGAGAGCAGCAGCGCGGCGGTTTCATTTTCCTCCGGTTCTTCCGGATCAGGAACAGCAACTGGGCTTTCCGAGTCATAAAGCAACTGATTATATAAGCCGTCTTCACCAATCCCGTGCACATACCGCACATAAAACGACTGCAGGTTGCCTTCCGCTACGTCAGTTTCCATCTTTTCAAAGCCGGCACGGAATGAGTCCGCAGAATCGTATTTCATGCCTACATATGTTGAATAGCCCGTTGATGTCGTGATCCCGTAGGTCACACTGACAGGATATACATAGTCCTCATAACCGGAAGGCGGAACAGACAGTTCGGAATGGACTGCTGGTTCTTCTTCCTCTTCCGGAGGTGTAAGAAGTTTAATCACTTCATCAAGCCTTTCCGTCAGTTCGTCAGTGCGGTCTGGCGGATGTTCCAGTCCGGCCAGTGCGTCCGCAAACATTTCACTGTAATCCGGCTGCTGTAAAGGCGGTTCCGTCTGTTCTGTATTTCCCTCATTTTCCCCGTCATGATCCTGTTCATGTCCCGGCTTTTCCGGTGCGGGCATTTCTTCTTTTCCCTCATCCGGTTCCGGTTGTGTCGGTTCCGTCTCCCCGGGATCATTGCCGGATACTGTTTCATTTTCTTCCGGTTCTGGGATAACGTTGTTTTCTTCTCCCATATCTTCACCCCTAATATGTATACTTAACAAGGTACACAAGCACGAAGCCCGTTGCATGGAACTCTACCTCTGCCTTATGCCCCTGTTTTGCCAGTCCTGAAAGGCACTTCTCAAGCCTTAACTCCATCATGTTCTCAAGATCCTTTGTTGTATCATAATCCTTTGCGTTAAATGCCAGCACTGTATATGCAGTCGTTTCCCGATCCGCTGACGGATTCATGGGGAGGGAAGAAGCGTTACGTTTTCTTTCCCTGCGGTCTGTCATGAATACGCTCAGCTTTTTCCGGAAGACGAAGCAGCCGATCAGGAACACAAGGGCAAGTATAAATAATGTTTCCATATCTTTTTTCCTTTCCAGAGAAAGCGGACACAACCCTTCCAGATCATGCCCGCCTCAGATTACTTGTTTACTGCTTCCTTTTCTTTTTTCTGATCGAAAGGGGCACCACCGGCGGGTTTAATCATCACAATATCTTCAAGCGAAGCCTTTCCCTCATATCCGGGCTCATACCGGAAATCTACATGGTCACCGACTTCCACAGAATAATCTTTGTAACTGAATGCCGATATGGGTTCCTGTCCTTTACACTCACTGTTCTCCATATCGTAATCTGAAAAATCTTTCAGGGCGTAATAATTAAAACAATCCTTCCCGGTCTTGGTCTTACCTCTCTTGATTCCAACTATTATACATTTCATTTTTCTTTTCCTCCATTTTTTCTCTTTTTCTCTGATTTTTAATAGTTGTTATACAAAATCGATTTTGTTTAAAATAAATTTTACAGCCAGCAATTGCACAGCTGATTTCCATCTGTCACTAAAAAAATGGTTGAAATTCGTACGAGGGCTATATATAATAGATATTGTACTATATTATTTTGTCGGGTGGCATATTTTGTGTGGGAGGAAAGTCCTATGTCAACGAAAACAGATACAGAGGTAATCATTGCCGGTAAGGTTTTTACACTGAGCGGTTATGAGAGCGAAGAGTATTTACAGAAGGTTGCCTCTTACATAAACAATAAAGTGGCGGAATATAACAAGGTTGACAGTTTTAAGAGACAGTCTCTCGATACGCAGAATGTTTTATTGCAGCTTAATATAGCGGATGATTATTTTAAGGCGAAGGAGAAGATCAGCGAACTGGAAGAGAAATTGCAGAGCAAAGACAAGGAAATGTATGACTTGAAACATGAACTGATCGCTTCTCAGATTAAATTGGAGAGTACGGAGAAAAACATCCGTGCGCTTCAAAGTGAAAACAATGAGAACGCCAAGAAGATCATTCGGTTGGAAACAGAGTTAAAAGAACTGAAAAAATAAGAATCCTAGCCCTGTCAGAGAAATCTACAGGGCTTTTCATGTAACAGGGAAAACGGGAAACGGAAATTATATGAAGAAAACAGTCGAATTATTGGCTCCTGCGGGCAATTATGAAGCTTTTCTCGGTGCTGTGAATGCGGGAGCGGACGCGGTATATCTGGGCGGAGAGAAATTCGGTGCCAGAGCATATGCGCAGAATTTTACCGGAGAGGAAATCTGCCGTGCCATTCGCACAGCCCATTTCATGGGGCGGAAAATATATCTTACAGTTAACACACTGATAAAAGATACGGAGCTTTCAGAACTGTACTCCTATCTGTGCCCGTTCTATGAGGCGGGGCTGGACGGGATTATCGTACAGGATCTGGGAGCGTTGTGGTATATCAGGGAGTGCTTTCCGGATCTGGCACTGCATGCCAGCACACAGATGGCCGTGACGGGCTTAGGCGGTGCAGCGATGCTTAGCAGACTGGGTGTGGAGCGTATTGTGCCTGCAAGAGAGCTGTCTCTTGAGGAAGTGCGGCGGATGAAGGAAGAAACCGGATTGGAGATAGAATGTTTCATCCATGGTGCGATGTGCTATTGTTATTCCGGACAGTGTCTCTTCAGCAGTATATTGGGCGGACGAAGCGGCAACCGGGGCAGATGTGCACAGCCTTGCAGACTGCCGTATCAGATCTGTGACGGAGAAGAGCGGGTAAAAGGGATCGAATATCCTCTCAGCCTTAAGGATATGTGCACGATCTCATTTCTGCCGCAGTTGATTGATGCAGGGATCGATTCATTTAAAATAGAAGGACGAATGAAAAAACCAGAGTACGCGGCGGGGGTCACGGCTCTGTACCGCAAATATATAGATCTGTATGAAAGAAACGGTAATGACGGCTATCATGTATCCAAAGAGGATCAGGATATGCTGCGAAGCCTGTACATCCGCAGCGAGATACAGACAGGATACTATGAACGTCATAACGGCAGGGAGATGATCACCCTGCATAAGCCAAGCTACGCGGGAAGCGATCAGGAGCTTCTTGAACAGATTGCGTCCGAATATATCAGAGAGCCGGACAAGCACCCTGTCAGAATGACGGTTACCTTAACTGTCGGAGAACCGGTATGTCTGCAGATCTGTGATTCCGAAATCGAAGATACGAAGCAGTGTGGCGATACTGTGAATCCAGCAGAAGAAGGAATTTCGATCACCGTGTACGGTGCAGTGGCGGAAGCGGCGAAGAAGATGCCGCTGCAGCCTGATCATATTAAAAGACAGTTATTGAAAACAGGGAACAGTTGTCTGATAGTGACATCCTGCGAGATTGAGATAAAGGGAGACGTATTTCTGCCGGTAAGCGCGCTAAACGATCTGCGCCGAAAGGGTATAGAAGCCTATGAGCGGCAATATATCATCAGGATGGGCATGTCGGCAGGCCGGAATCCGCTGTCTGGGGCAGCACCCGTTAGGCGGAAAGCTTCAGTGGGTAAAGAAGAGGCGGCTGGTAGAGACATTTCGGCAAATGATATCTGTGTGGAATCCTCAGAGTCTGAACCGGGTATGCTGAACAGGAAGACTGATATTATGGTATCGACATGCGATCAACTGGCTGTGGCAGTTACATTTCCGTGCCGTCGCATTCATATAGACAGTGATCTTTATATGACGGAACATGATAGAGTGGTATCACTTATGCACACACACGGCGATCTACAATATGCCTTGGCGCTTCCCTATGTGCTGCGGGCACGGGATGAAGCATATTTATGCAAATTGACCGATATGGTCAAAATGGATTGCCGTAACCATGAGACTGATACGGCCTTGTATTCCCGACCAGACGATCACAGAAGGTGCGATACGTTAATCAGCGGCTTTTTAGTCCGTAATTTAGAGGGATTTGCTTATGCCGTAACATTTGGTGAATCTTATAAATTGATTCCCGATGCCGGATTATATTCTTTTAACACGGAAAGTCTTCGATTCTGGGCAGAATATACAAAGGAATGTACACTGCCTTATGAGTTAAACAGAAAAGAATCCGCAAAGCTTGTCCGGGCGGCAGAAGAGATGGGGATGCGCACGGCAATGATCGTATATGGGACGATTCCTATGATGGTGACAGCTAACTGTATCCGAAAAACGGCAGCGCGGTGTCATGCAGACGGGTACGGGAATCAGCATTCCAATCTGCGGATCAGGGATCGATACGGGACGGATTTCCCGGTTGAGACGAATTGTCTGCACTGCTATAATATCATTTATAATTCTATACCTTATTCCCTGCATTTGCAGGAAAATGAGGTAAAACGGATCGGTGCCGATATAAGGCGATATGACTTTACCACAGAGTCGGCGCAGGATTGCAGACGGATTCTTACAGGAGAATCGTTCCCCTATGAAGCTTATACAACGGGACATTTGAAAAGAGGCGTGGAATAGTATTTTATGGAATTGTATATCACCGAGCTTTCAAAGTATTTTATTACTTTATTTATTGCATTATATACGTTAGAGTGTTTTCTCGTGTTTCGTTTTCAGGATGAGGAGAAACGAAGCGGCAGTTATATCCGCCAGAATCTATTGATGTTTCTGGTGCATTTTTCATGCTTTCTTGTCATCTGTTTCGAGACGGGGAAACTGGAGTATCTGTTGTTCTATGTTCTGCAGCAGATTTTATTGTTTGCGACGATCGTTCTGTTTAGAATGGTATATCCGGGCGGAAACAGATTGATCATAAACAACATGTGTCTGCTGCTCAGTATAGGATTCGTCATACTCAGCAGACTTTCTTTTGAAAAAGCGATTAAGCAGTTTTTTATCGTGACGGTTTCCATCATTATCGGTATGCTGATTCCGTTTTTTATCCATAAACTGAAATTCCTGAAAAGTCTCACATGGGTGTACGCGGCGGTGGGCATTGTGGCGATCGGCATTGTGCTGATCTTAGGTTCTACTACCTATGGTTCCAAAATATCTTACTCGATCGCTGGCGTAACGTTCCAGCCATCGGAATTTGTAAAGATTATTTTCGTTTTTTTCCTCGCCAGTGCGCTCAGTGAATCTCACGATCTGCTCCGGGTCACGCTTACAGCGGTGGTGGCCGGTGCACATGTGCTTATTTTAGTGGCTTCCAAGGATCTGGGCAGCGCCTTGATTTTCTTTATTGTCTATGTGATGATGGTGTTTATCGCTACAGGCAACTGGGTTTATCTGTTTCTGGGAAGCGCGGGAGGCTGCGGGGCGGCGGTGATAGCCTATCAGCTTTTCAGTCATGTGCAGGTGCGTGTGCAGGCTTGGAAAGATCCCTTCAGCTGTATTGATGATGCGGGGTATCAGATTACACAGTCACTTTTTGCCATCAGCAGCGGCGGATGGTTTGGCCTGGGGCTGTTTCGGGGGACGCCGGATTCCATTCCTTTTGTGGAAGCCGATTTCGTTTTTTCGGCTGTGGCGGAGGAACTTGGCATTGCGTTTTCTATGTGCATGATTCTGATCTGCATCAGTTGTTTTATCATGTTCATGAATATAGCCATGCGGCTGCAGGATAAATTCTATCAGTTAATAGCTTTCGGACTGGGCGTTACTTATATCTTTCAGGTATTCTTAACGATCGGGGGCGGAACGAAATTTATACCGATGACCGGAATTACACTGCCGTTTATCAGTTATGGCGGAAGTTCGGTGCTGACCACATTAGTGATGTTTTTTATTATAGAAGGACTATACATCATAAGACAGGAAGAGGGAACCAGACGTGCCAAAAAGAAAAGAAGACGAAGAACGGAACCGGAAGACTTCCGGGAAGAGCAGGAAACGGAAGAAGAGGAATAAACAGATTCTTGCAGTGACATATCTTTTTGTGGCTGTATTCCTGTGTATGATGGGATATACATGTTATTATGCCATCACAAACCAGCAGGAGCTGATCAACAACAGCTATAACGGCCGACAGGAACTGCTCATATCCCAGAACAGGCGTGGAACAATCTATGCCGCCGGAGGGCAGGTGCTGGCGCAGACAGAGACGAAAGAGGACGGCAGCGAGACGAGAGTCTATCCATATGGGAATCTTTTTGCCCACGCAGTGGGATATGCATCCAATGGAAAATACGGAATTGAGTCTCTGAGTAATTATTATCTTATTAATTCCAATGCAAAACTCGCCGATAAAGTGGCAAGTGATGTGGCAGGGGAAAAATATCCGGGGGACAGTGTGGTGACTACGCTGGATGTAGGGGTACAGGAAGTTGCCTTTCAATCACTGGGAATCTATAAAGGTGCGATCATTGTGTCGGAACCCGACACCGGAAAGATCATTGCCATGGTGTCGAAACCGGATTTTGATCCTAATGAGATCGATGAGATCTGGGATGAACTTCTGGAAGACAAGGAGAGCACGGTACTGTTAAATCGTGCGACCCAAGGGCTGTATCCTCCCGGCTCCACATTTAAGATCGTAACTGCGCTCGAATATATTCGGGAAAACCCGGATACTTATAATCAGTACAGTTATCAGTGCGGCGGACGGTTTACATCAGGGCAGGATACGATCAACTGTTATCACGGTTCGATTCACGGCTATGAGGATTTTACGAAGTCTTTTGCAAAATCGTGTAATTCTTCTTTTGCCAATATCGGAATGCAGATTGACCGTGCACAGTTCGGCAGTACATTAAACAGTCTGTTGTTCAATAAGGAACTGCCGGTTGCTTTCAACTATAACAAGAGCAGGCTCATCGTGGATGAGTCCACTTCGGATTCCGATATTATGCAGGCGGCGATCGGACAGGGGACAACGCAGATCACACCGCTGCACCTGAATATGATCACATGCGCCATCGCTAATAATGGGGTACTTATGAAACCCTATCTGGTAGATTATGTGAAAAACAATGAGGGGAATATTATCAAACAGTTTAATCCTAATACCTATCGGAAACTAATGTCCGAGGAAGAAGCGGCTGCATTAAACAGCCTTATGCAGGAAGTTATTACGAGTGGAACCGGCACAAAACTGGCCGATCAGTCCTACACGGCGGCAGGAAAGACCGGCTCAGCGGAATACAGCAGTGTCAAAACGGAATCCCATGCATGGTTTACAGGTTTTGCCCCGGCAGAGAATCCGGAAGTATGCGTTACCATCATCATCGAAGGTGCGGGAAGCGGCGGTGATTACGCTGTGCCCATCGCAAAGCGCATTTTTAATGAGTATTTCGGTCAGTAGATCGCGGCAATATCGAGATCCGGTTCTTTCGTAAGGTCAATCATCTCGTCACCCGCCTGTAGCAGCGGCCTGGTGAGGTGATCCTCGTTGATCTGTACGACCTTGGCTTCCACATCGTTGGTCAGCCGCACGGTAAAGCCGATTTGCGTTGCGGCAATGTGAGATAAGATGGGCTTTAATATTTCTTCATCAAATTTGACATAGCCCTCTTTTTCGAAATTTGCGATTACCTGAAAAGGATTCAGGGATACCCGATAAGTTCTTGCGGATGTCATCGCTTCATAGGCGTCTATGATCGCTATGTACTTGGCATAGATGTCAATCTTGTCGGAACGCAGTTTGGAAGGATAACCGGAGCCGTCACAGCGTTCGTGGTGCATGAGTGTGGCTTTCAGTACATGTTCATCCATATCGCGGTCCTTGAGCATATCGAATCCCAGCATCGTATGCGTCTTTAACTTCGTGAATTCCAGATCCGTCAGTTTACCTGATTTCCACAACAGATCCTGTGGCAGCTTCAGTTTCCCGATATCATAGAAGAATGCGCACTGGATCAGAAGGAAAATATCTTCTTTGGAAAGATTAAGCCATGTGCCGAACACACCGGCGATCAGGGCGGAATTCAGGCAGTGTGCATAAGTCATATCATCTTCGCTGGGCAGCATGTTATAGAGGAAATCCAGAAGCTGTTCGCCGCCTCTGGCGCGAGAGGAGATTTTGACATACAGTTCCATCAGGCTTCCCATCTTAGCCGGCGTACCCTGTTCCACAAAACCCTTCATCAGCTTGCGATAGATCGACATACAGTTATTATAAGTCAGTTCAAAAGTCTTAAATTCGGAACTGAGACGAACCTTCTCGAAATGTGTGGACGCATAATCTATGTCCTCCATAATGGAAACACACATAATGGAGTAGCGTGCCAGTCGTGCAACCACCGAGTCATCCACCACCGTGTCCTTCGGATAGATCAGTTTATTCTTGTAGCTATAGACATCTTCACCGATCACCATTCCGTTTTCCAGTGCCATGCGTGCAACATTTTTCATAGAAATCCTCCTTTAAGCGCTGAATGATCTAAATATGTGATAAGGGACTTTCGTCACTGTGTTTCGATATATTGCTGAATCGCCAGATTGTTTTCCGAGAGCCTGCAGCCCAGAATATATCCGTTACTTCCCGTTTTGCACCGCATGATGTATGCCTGTATCGTGCGTGCCTTAGGAATCGGGAGCTGGGGGATAGTGACGGTTATCATTTTCTTTTCAGCCGCTTCAAAATCCGGGTCTGTGGCGGTAAACGCCATACCATTGGCGCTGATATCCAGCATTTTCCCGTGATATATCTTGGAATTGCCGTCGATGGTTACCTCGCAAGGGCAGTGGATTTCCAGACGTGGATTCTTCTTTCGCTGCATTACTTTGGGATTGGCGCTCGTCACTACACGATAATAGGTATTGCCGCCTTCCGACACCTCAGAGACAGCAACTTCCGTCCAGTGGTACAGCACGTTTCCGAGGATCATCTGCAGATGAAAACATGTGGGTGCCTCCGGACCCTTGGGGATGGATTTCGGGCGGATATCGACCACGGCTTCCGATCCCTGCTGGCGCACAACCTGTCCGTAATATTCTTTGTCAGGCGCACCATCCTTGTCCAGCGTAATGATGGAGACTTTACAGCCCGGTTTTGCATCCTGAATGCCCATGAAGCCGCCTTCTCCCAGCCGCACTACAAGATTGCCCACGGACGCCTCGATTTTACCCACATTTACAGTAGTCTGCTCATATTTTTTCAACATACTCTTGGCGTTGTCGGCAGCGTTTTCCACATACTCACTCATCACAGACATAGCTTCGGATATCTGCTGCATATTCTCTACCATATTCTGATTGGACTGCTCCACGTCCTTGATGGCATTGTCGATACGCGAAATATTGCTGTTTAATGTCTGGGAATCATTTGAAATACTAACTACGCTGGCGTTCACCTGCGTGATTTTCTCCAGATTCAGCTGAATGATCTCGATTACTTTCGCAATGGCAGCGGTCATTCTTGCGGATGTTTCTTCCAGATGGTTCAAAGCGTTCATGATACTTGTGGAAGAGCTTTTAGTCTCGACGCTCAGTTTGCGGATCTGATCGGCTACAACCGCAAAGCCGCGTCCCGCGGTTCCTGCTCTGGCCGCCTCAATAGATGCATTTAAGGAGAGAAGATTGGTTTGTGAGGTGATACCCTCAATGGAGACAGTCTCCTCCTTTACCATGGCAAATTCCTCAGAGAACTCTTTTACGATGTCGCTTACATCATTGGACAGCGCCGCCATGGTGTGCGTGGATTCTACTACCTCTGCCAATTCGCGCGAACTTTCTCCGGCATGGGTGGTAGTCTCGTTCACCAGCAGGACCATCTGTGAGATCATGGTAGCAATGTTTTCCACTTGATTCTGGATATCGCTGGTCATGCTGATGGAAGAATGGGTTTTCTCGGAGAGAACCGCGTTCTGCCCGGTCAATTCATCCATATTGTTCACAACGGTGTTTGCGCTGTGCTTATTTTCGTCGGCGAGGTCGCGAACCACCGTCACTTCGTTTACGATGTCCGTGCTGGAGGACTTTACCTCTTCCACGGTGGATAGAATAACATCGATATTCTGCTTCTGACCGACGGGTGTTTCATTTTTTGAGCTGTAGTTTTTGGAAAATAGTTTTTTCATGTGTATACCTTCGATTTCATAGTGATTCTTTACTCACTATTTTAGAACAGTTAAGAAATAAAATCAATTCAAAAAGACCATTGGTTCGCCGAATTGCGCCAATGGTCTTCTCTTTGCTTATGCATATGGTGATATTATAAATACATTTTATCTACCAATTCCAGTAATTCAAGAAGATATTTTTTCTTAGATTCCGGACAATTATGATAGATTTCCAACATTCTTACGGGAAACGGATAGTCAATTGAAATGCCTTTCAACAGATAATCAAGACTGATGCCCAGAATTTCGCTGACTTTAATTAAATTTTCGACGGAGAGACCCACAAGCCCTCGTTCCGCTTCACTATAATGTTTAATGGAAATGTTTAGACATTCGGCAAGCTGTTCCTGTGTAAGCTGTTGTTGTTTTCGCTGTATTCTCAGTCTTTCCCCCATAGCTTTTTTATAATCATTCATGAATGAACTCCTATACTGTGCATTAGTAGCTATCTAATAGTATATATGAATGAAATAGTTAAAATAACAACCTATATAGTGTTGCAAAAATAAACTAATAAGGTTATTATTGTTAGGGAGAAAGGAGATATAAATGGAGACAACAAATATACTTTGTGAAAAACAGGAGCATGTTGTATTAACTGATTTATTTGAAAATTTCAAAGCCTTACTACAGGATAGTGACGCTGAGGAAGAAAAAGNACGGATAAAAAACAGTTTGCGNAAAATGACGGATAATACAACATATCTTATTATNGGNAATGAGGGNGTCGGAAAAACANGCNTCNTACGTNTGNTTTTNCNGGATATGGTGTCNTTTCCNGACTGTNTAGACNGNGATTTGTGTGAATATCGCTGGGGAGAACANGAANTNTTGACTCCNATAGTCGANGGNATGTGTAAGCAGTTTGTNACATCGGANAATATGAANGGAATNTCCGTTATNGACACAAAGGGAATAGANGTTATAAGCGATGGTGCNCGCAAAACAATACAACGNCAGATAGANCGGAGNAGTNCTGTCTTTGTTGTTTTTGNTGCNGGANATATCAGAAGNCCAAAACTATGGGATGTGATNGANGGNTGNCCNGAGAAAAGGATGATTTTTATTCTGACTAAATGTGATTTGATTTCGGANGNAGATATANCGCAAANCATAGNAAAAATGAAAAGCTATATGCAGGAGAGCGGNATATCNGCGCCNTTGTTTGCTGTGAATTGNTCAGAGGGNAANGAAATTGCAGGAACGGTGTCCATGGAATATGTTCGTACACATATCAGTGAGCATGTGGTCGGCAGAAATCCGATGCTGAATAAACAGATGGAAAATATTCAGGAAATGAAGAATGTGCTCATCCAACTGNGGGATTCTTTTGCATTAAGGAAAAAGCAATACACCTCCGATTATGAAATCTTGCAGAAAATCAACCAGTCCATGGATAACTATGTGTTGAATCATAAGCAGTTTCTGGACAAATTTATCGGTGAGCTAAAAATTGAGGTTAATAAGGATATTGATAATTATGAGGACGAGATAATTTCTAAGCTTGACCCTTATAAAATCAAAGAGCGCTTTAGAAACAAAGAAGATTTTCAGGATTATTTGAATATGGTCAATGAAAATTATAAGACCATGATGAGTGATTCCGTAAACCGCAAGACGATAGAAGCAATTAAGAGCTGCCTTAGGGATTTGGAGATTGTATTTCAGGAAGCGGTCGGTTATTTCAACACGAGGGAAAATATTCTTGCACTAAACGATAAATTCTACGGTTCTTTATCGACTAGTCGAAAGCAGATGGTGAACGAGACGAAGGAAGTGATTGTGTCAACCGGTGAACTGTATCGGACTTTGAGTGATGCATCAGAAACGCTTTTTATGCAGATTTGGGATGCGAGGAAGAAGTATGACACTAATGCAAGAAATATCAACTTAGCATCTAAGGCGGCAGGAGTTGCTACGGGAGCTTTCGGTGGAAATGCAATTGCAGGTGCACTGATAACTGGCAGTGGAGTTTTTGCAACCGTTGGGACTGTTGCAATTATTGCAATTGTTGCAATTGCAGGTGCAATTGTCATTAATAAAATAGCAAAAGCCTTTTTTGACCCAAGAAACGAAAATAAACTGGAGGAAACAACCAGACAATGTATCGAGGAGTTTAAGGCTGAGGTAAACCAGACCAGAAGCAGAATGATTGAGCAAATTACGGCACAGATTACGGAAATTTTTGAAAATGAACTTGCTGCTGTGGACGGCTGCTTTGCAGAATTTCGTATGAGTGTGAATATTGATGAGCGGAAAATTCCGCTGCTGGAACAACGCTTGTTGGAAGCTGAGGATTTGTTAATGAAAATAGACAGTATATAAAAAATACAAAAGAGATGAGGAAAGAAAAATGGATGAAAAACAAATGAGGGCGCTGAAATGTCTGGATGAACTGACAGAGTATGCGGCAGAACACAAACTCCCGATGCGGATTATGGATGAACTGGAAGATTGCAGGAAACAATTAGCTTTCGGGAATGTTGATTGGAATGCACTCAATCTGAACATGGAGAGTCTGCTAAACAGTATGGAACAAAAGACTGTCACACAGAGTACACAGACAGACAATAACAACAATGAAGTATCTGTGGAGATGGTAAAAGAACGGGTCGAGAAGATGGCAAAACGTTGTCGGGCGGATAATGCCACTTCTATAGCGGGTATGTCAGAACGAAAAAATGTGGTTGTCAGGAAAAACTGTGAACAGATGATGGAAATATCCCATACAAAAGCACATCTGGAAGAACTTAAAAATGAAGATTTATACATGCAGTTTTTTCANAATTGTAAAACAAAATACGAAAGAGATTCTTTTGAGATGTTTCGGGAACTTTTACAGAGTATCGGTGAGAACTATAACCATATGCTGAATCATCTGAAAAGTATGTTCCAGAGCATCGGTGGATATAAAAACGGAATCGGCAGTGAAAAGTTTTATTATGAATATGAAGAACAACGTACCGGTATCGATCAGAAAGTACAGGGTGAGATACAGACAACAGATATCGGAGGCGGTGATATCATATCGTTTGCGCAGACTACTAAGGAGCCGGTCAAGAATATTGTGAAGAAACTGGTGCGTAAGAGAAAGTTATTGGCGTGGGTTCCGCTTCTTGTAGTACTCTGTTTTCTTGCGATAGGAGCAGTGGGAAAACTGGCTGTAAATAAGGACGAAACGAAGCAGGTGGTGGCAGATGCAGACACGGGAGATGATGATTCTTCTTTAACGGATGCAGGGAAAGGGATTGCCATAGATGTTGGAAAAGAGTTTGCTAAGAAAGAACTTAGCAAAATATCTATGTCAAAGATAATAAATTGGTTGAAGACTGTCTTGATTAGTCTTGGTGCAGTACTGATTCTCATTATCATGATAATCGTATTACTTTATATGTTATATCTCAAAATATTGAAACGATGGTGCGATCATCAAATCAGCAAACAATGTGGAGAATACTTGAAAACGGAATTACTTCGTTTTGAACAGACGAATGAATTTTCCGCTAAACTGGATATCGCCATGGAAAATGCAGCGGAAGAGTATGAACGCCAGTATATGAATGTGTTGAGCAATCTGTTTCAGGATTCACAATATCATTCAGGAAATATTGCGCAGACAAGCCAAGCGTCAGAATTTGGTGTTCTGCGCACAGAGTGGAACCGTGTGCGGAATATGTGACCAATAATGACATCAGAATACAAAAGCAGACTTTAAATTAATGCAAAAGGAGTACACAAACGATGGACAATATTGCGGGATTGATGAAAAAAGTAAAAATACCGGAAAAAATTATACCTGCCTCTAAAGTGCAGACGGAAGATGGATTGAGCCTTAAGGCAGTTAAGAAGAATTTGGAAGAGCGAATGAATGAAAAGGCTAAAATATATGGTTTTATTGGAATGGAGGTATATGATCTGTCTAAAGAAAAAAAGATAGAGATCGTGCAGATTAAGGCTTATCTGGATAAAATGGATGCACTAAACAGCGAAATTGAAGGACTGGAAAAACAAAAGGAAGAACTTGAAAAAAAGAGTGCCGGGAAAAATATCTGTTCGTGCGGCTATAAACTAAAGCCACAGGATCGTTTCTGCCCGAATTGCGGCGAAGTTGTTGCTCGGGATATGCTTATCTGTTCTTGTGGTGCAGAATTAGCAAAGGATGTTAAATTCTGTAGCGTCTGTGGAAAACGCGCAGAAGATATTCTACAGGAACAGGAAATTATGAAAGCAGCACCTAAAATGCGAGAGTGTATTTGCGGTGCAAAGGTTCCGGAAGGGCAATTCATGTGCATGGAGTGTGGCAGAAAATTAGAATAAGGGTTATTCAAGATTCTAATCTATGAAGATTCCGATTTTTGTATTACATATTGGGATGATTAAAAAGATCGTTATTTTATGAATGGCGATCTTTTTCTGACGCAAAATTTTTTCTCATCAGATTCTACTATTTTATTTTGGTAAAGTATGTTAAAATATCTAAAACTGAAAATTTATAATAATAATATTGTCGGAATTGGTCATGAAATTTTATAAAAAACTTTATATCGGGGATACTATCAGTAATCCCGATAAAATAAAAAGAAAACTAAAAAAATATGCTAAACTCACAAATGTTTATGTGATTGCGTATGTGGAGAAGGACAGAAGAATTGAGATATTTCACAGCATGATGTTGCAACAGCCTTATTATAAAGATAATCCACCTTATGTTATAGGAATCGCGGGCAGTAAAGAAGAAGCGAACAAGCTGATCTGTTGCATCGCGGAAGAAGCCGTCAGGGAGACGGAAACGGCTGATCTGATTGCGTATCTGTTCAGCGAGCCGCGCGAAGCGCGTAATTAAGAGTCGGATTCTGATAAAAAGGGTCTTATGCGGACACGTTATATTATTTGAAATCGGAAAAGGAAGCATTTACAAATCGTATGCTACATATTATTTTACTTATTTTAAAAATCATAGGGATTGTCCTGTTATGCATTCTGGGATTTCTGCTTCTTGTCATTTTCTGTGCACTCTTTTTGCCGGTGCGGTATCGGATAAAGGTATGTAGGGAAGAGGGGGAAGGAAAACCGCCGTTTACGGCTTATGTTAAGGTCACATGGCTTCTGCATCTGGTGAATATTCTCATTCGTTATCCTGCCGCCATGATCGTACGGGCAAGAATCATGCTTTTTACCGTTTTCAGAATGCCCGGCAAGGAAAAGAAGGGCAATAAAAAGCCTGAAAAAGCAGAAAGCAAAAAGATAAGCCAAGAGCATTCGAAAGAATCAGAAAATGAAGGGGAGCAGAAATATCAAGACGATTCGGCGAATAAGACGGATTCCGAAAACGAATTAGAAAGAGCCGATCAAGAGGTTTCGAAGACAGAAACAGCCATAGAATTTCACGAAGCCGCAGCACATACAGAAGGCGCGCAAACGTCCGTCATGGAAAACGAACCACGGGAAGCTTCCGCCTATGACAATTTTAGCTCTTTTGAGCTGGGAACGCTGGATGAAGAGCTAAAACAAAAGTTACAGACAGACTCGGAAGCCGAAGGGCAATCGTCAATCTTTGGGAAATTTTCACTGCCGGGCAAAATTCGTAAACTCATAGAGAAAATAAAGGATTTCATTGATAAGATCAAAAGTACGGTCGATAAAATAAAAGCACTCTTTGAAAATATACAGTACACAATCCGCAATTTCTGTGATAAAATAAAATCTACGTTGGATAATATACAGTATTATCGGGAAGTAATGGAGAGTGATTCTTTTAAGCAATCCATGGAACTGTGTAAGGGCGAACTTGGTTATGTGTTCCGGAAACTGAAGCCGGATAAGTTCGAAGCGTACCTTAATATCGGTATGGAAGATCCGGCGACTATGGGGCAGATACTTGCAGTCTACGGTATGCTTTATCCGCTGATCGGTCAGTGTGTGAGACTTGTCGCGGATTTTGAGAGTGAGAGTACGCATATTGAGGGAAAGCTGGATATCCGTGGCAGGATCAGGGCATTCACATTCCTGCGGGTATTAATACGAGTTTATATGGACAAAGATATCAGGAAATTGATCAAGCTATTGAAGAAGGAGGCTGTGTAAATGGCAGAGAATAATTTTACCGGTGTTGTTGAATCATTGATGAAAGGTATGAATGCCGTGATCGGTACGAAGACGGTGGTAGGGGATGCCACACAGATCGGGGATACGATCATTCTGCCTCTTGTGGATATCAGTTTCGGTGTCGGTGCAGGAGCAAGCGTTGCCGATAAGAAGAACGGCGGTGCGGGAGGATTTACCGCGAAGATGTCACCCAGTGCAGTCCTCGTGATCAAGAACGGTTCCACGAAGCTGGTCAATGTCAAGAATCAGGATGCCTTGACCAAAGTGCTCGATATGATACCGGATATTGTAGATAAGTTTACGGCACCTAAAGAAGAAATGATTGAAGATGACAAGGCAGTGGATATTGCTTTCCCGGAAGAAGAGTAATTCTTCATTGTGATAGCTTACTTTCTGCGGGTGTGAGCGAATCGAAGATCAACAGACTGCGTTGACATGAAAACGGAACAATTCAGAATCTTTTATCATATACTATATTAAAGAAGCATAGGCAGGAGTAGTATATGAAGAAATTGATCGGTCTTGTGGCTTTTTGCATTGCCGCGGGTATGCTGTTTATGCTTTTTTTAGTCAATCGGTTTGTCGGTTTAGTTCTCATAGTTTTATTGTTACTGATTGGTTATAATTTTTTTTGCTGTGATTGATTTAAAGACGGCACGGCAGGAGTTGTGATTAGATGAAAAATACAGAAGAAACATTTGAGGAAACATTGGTACACGGATCGGAAGAAGAACTGCAGGAACTGAAGGCATGGCTCTTTCGTGAAAATATACGCCTGGCTACGGCAACCAAGGAACTGGAACGGATGCAGGAACAGTTTCTTAAGGAGAAAGTACAGTTTCAGGAGGAGATGAAACTGTTAAATCATAAGATCTCTTCGGAACGGCAGCGTCTCAAGGAGGACAACCAGTTTTTTGAGAAGAAACTGGAGATCCTGCAGAGCGGGTTCAGTCAGCTTGATATAGACAGACGCCGGTTGGAAAAGGAGTGGGCGCGCTTAGCTGCCGAACGGGAAATCATGGGTGGACGGACCGTATATGAAAACGGATTAGAAGTATCGGTTTTCTTTCAGGGTGTCAGCACTCCGCTTGCATTAAAGAAGCGGTATAAAGATCTGATTAAAATATTCCATCCTGATAATTTGTCGGGAGATAAAGAGATGATCCAGCGGATCAACAGAGAGTATGAGAGTCTGAAAAGTTCTTATGAAGGATTTAAACAGGCATAGGAGCAGTAGACATATCAGCGAAATAAATCGAATTAGAAAATAGAAAAAGCCGTCCTTCTACAGGTCGGCTTTACTTTTTTACTTCATATTCTGTTCTCGGGAACTAAGCTCTCTCTACTTTGCCGGATCTTAAGCAGCGTGTGCAGACATGCAGCTTCTTGTTTGCGCCGTTCACTTTGCACATAACATTCTTGACATTAGAATTCCAAATTCTGTTAGATCTTCTATGAGAATGGCTTACGTTATTCCCGAAATGAGCGCCTTTACCACAAATATCACATTTAGCCATCTTTGCACCTCCTAACGATACAATCGCTTCTTATTTGCTTTATTTCAAAGCTTCTTGTGTCAATTATTCACCCACACAACATTTGTATAATAGCAGAAAGTAAATCGGAATGCAAGCAAAAATTACATATTTTGGACATAAAAATAAGATGAAAAGTGAACTATCGGTAAATTATGGATATTTTTTGTTTCATTTTTTAGTAGATCGGGTTATAATATCAATGTATATTCAGAATAATAAGGAGGTAACTTATGAAAGTTTCTTCAATGGACACTCATATGGGGAATATTTCGATTGATCAGGAAGTCGTTGCGCAGTATGCCGGTACGGTGGCGATGGAATGTTTCGGCGTAGTCGGTATGGCGATCATGAACGTCAGGGACGGACTTGTCAGACTGCTCAAGAGGGACAGCATGACAAGAGGAATTCAGGTGCTTTTAAACAATAACAAGCTGACGCTTAATTTTCATATTATTGTGGCTTACGGCGTGAGTATTCTTGCAGTATCGGATAATCTGATCAGCAATGTAAAATATAAAGTGGAAGAGTTTACCGGAATTGAAATAGAAAAAATAAACATCTTCGTTGAAGGTGTCAAAGTGATTGACTAAGGGAGGACAGTGAGGTGGTTTCAAATACGATTAATGCCGGAACAATGGCAAAGTTGTTTTTGGCAGGAGCAAAGAATCTTGAAAGTAAGAAAGAATGGATCAATGAATTAAATGTTTTCCCGGTTCCTGACGGAGATACCGGTACGAATATGACGCTTACAATTATGTCGGCGGCAAGGGAGGTTGCTGCTCTTCATGACATGGGCGATGTAGATATGCAGTCACTGTGTAAAGCCATCTCTTCCGGTTCCTTAAGAGGTGCCAGAGGTAATTCCGGCGTTATTTTGTCCCAGTTGTTCCGCGGTTTTACAAAGGTGGTCAAGGAATATGACGAGGTTACGATCCAGGTTGTCGCTTCGGCTTTTGAAAAGGCGGTAGAGACTGCTTATAAGGCGGTCATGAAGCCTAAGGAAGGCACGATTTTAACTGTGGCTAAAGGAGCTGCAGTTAAAGCCCGTGAATTGGCAGACAGCGGCATGGAAGACATGGCGGATTTCCTCGCACAGGTGATTGAGCGGGCGGATGAAGTTTTGGAGCAGACTCCGGATATGCTTCCGGTTTTGAAACAGGCAGGCGTGGTTGACTCTGGTGGTCAAGGCCTTATGCAGGTGTTAAAGGGAGTATATGACGCATACACCGGTAAAGAAATTGATCTGACGCTGAGTTCCGAGCAGACGTCTCATTCTGGCGGCAAATCTGGCGGAGCAGGTTTGGAAGCGCAGGCAAATGCGGATATTAAATTCGGCTATTGCACAGAATTTATTATTATGTTGAATAAAGTGTTTAATATTAAGACGGAGATGGATTTTAAGGCATATTTAGAGTCGATCGGTGATTCCATCGTAGTCGTGGCAGATGAGGATGTGGTAAAGGTACATGTACATACCAACGACCCGGGTCTTGCCATTCAGAAAGCGCTGAAATACGGCGCATTATCGAATATGAAGATCGACAATATGCGTCTGGAGCATCAGGAGAATCTGTTTAAACAGTCTCAGAAGGAAGCGGCGGAGAAACCAGCGACGGAAGAACAGCCTAAGAAGGATGTAGGATTTATCGCGGTTTCCGTGGGTGATGGTATTAATGAGATCTTTAAGGGGCTCGGTGTGGATCATATCATCGAGGGCGGACAGACTATGAATCCGAGCACAGAAGACATGCTCAACGCCATTGATCAGGTCAATGCCGATACGATCTTTATCCTGCCGAACAACAAGAATATTATTCTGGCGGCGAATCAGGCACAGTCACTTGTCAAGGATAAGAAGATTGTGGTGATTCCTACGAAAACCGTTCCACAGGGAATTACGGCGGTTATCAACTATGTGCCGGATCTGACTGTGGAGGAGAATACGAAGACTATGACGGAAGAGATCGCTAATGTGGCGACCGGTCAGGTTACCTATGCAGTCAGAGATACGAGTATAGACGGCAAAGAGATCAGGCAGGGAGATTTCATGGGAATCGGCGATTCCGGCATTCTCTCTGTGGGTACGGCCATATCGGATGTGACCATGAACATGATCGACGAAATGATGTCAGATGAGATGGAGCTGATCAGCATATATTACGGCTCGGAGATCACACAGGAGGATGCCGACAGCCTTCGCGAACGGGTTGAGAGCAAATATTCTTCCTGCGATATTGAATTACAGTATGGCGGCCAGCCGATTTATTATTATATTGTGTCTGCCGAGTAAAAAGACATGAAGTGATTCTAAGGCTGTAAAATACACAGCCTAAGAATCACTAAGTCATGTCTGGAAGAATGCGGCTTGAAAAAGCAAGCCAGCATTCTTCCCTTGAAATGATTAGATTATTTGCTTGCGATTATGATTAGAGTTTCCCTGACAATAATGTTATATTATTGTCGGGGATTTTTAGGAAGGAAAGCTGTAAAATATGGAGATTACGGCGCTTAAGGGGATTGGGGAAAAGACTGCGGAGCTTTTTCATAAACTTCATGTATATACCGCGGAAGATCTGGTGCATTATTATCCGAGAGATTACGAGTATTTCTCTGATCCGGTAGATTTGATTCATGCCGGTGTGAATGAGATGACAGCGGTTTCGGGAAAAATCCGCGGGAATATTGCGACCAGACACGTGAGAGGCTTAAGTATCACGTCCTTTGAGGTGGAATGTGTAGGTGGCGGAACCTTGTATATGACTTACTTTAACATGCCTTATCTGAAAAACAGTCTGAAACGGGACGTATTATATATATTCCGTGGAATTTTGCAGCTAAGAGGCAGCCGATATGTGATGGAGCAAGCAAGGATGTACAAACCGGAGGAGTATGGGAAGATGGCATCCCATATGCTTCCTCGTTATTCGACCACCAAAGGATTAAGTAATAATACGGTCACCAAAGCCATTCGGCAGGCGATAACGGCGGTGAATCTGTCTGATGATTATCTGCCGGAGCATATTCGTAAGGAAGAAGGGCTCTACAGTTTAGAGGATGCGGTGAGGCAAATGCATTTTCCCGAGAGCAGGGAAACGCTGGTGAAAGCCCGAGAACGGCTTGTATTTGATGAATTTCTGCTTTTTATTCTCATGATCCGCAGGATGCGGGACAGCAACGAAGAAATCAGCAATCAATACCCGATGATCGATGTTGCGCAGACAAAGCGGCTGATCGAGGCGCTTCCTTACAACCTGACAAATGCACAACATAAAGTATGGGCGGAAATACAGAATGATCTGACTTCGGAGCATACGATGAACCGGTTGATTCAGGGCGACGTGGGATCAGGTAAGACGATTCTTG
Organism: Lachnospiraceae bacterium; assembly: GCA_014804605.1. Classification (GTDB taxonomy): domain Bacteria; phylum Bacillota; class Clostridia; order Lachnospirales; family Lachnospiraceae; genus UBA3282. The sequence continues at coordinate 28,034 of JAAUZM010000032.1, forward strand.
CTTTTTTGTCGCTTATTATGTGTGTGGCAAACGGGTATCAGGGAGCGATGATGGCGCCCACGGAAGTGCTTGCCACCCAGCATTATGAGACGCTGATACAGATGCAAAAGAAATACAAGCTGCCGATTCGCCCCGTGTTATTGACCGGTTCCACATCGGCGAAAGACAGGAAATCTATCTATGCTCAGATCGAGAGCGGTGAGGCCAATATTATTCTGGGAACTCATGCACTGATTCAGGATAAGGTGATTTACCGCAATTTGGCGTTGGTGATTACCGATGAGCAGCATCGGTTCGGGGTAAGACAGCGGGAAAGTCTGGCACAGAAAGGCAATACGGTGCATGTACTGGTTATGAGTGCGACACCGATTCCGCGGACGCTGGCGATCATACTCTACGGCGATCTGCATATTTCCGTGTTGGATGAGCTGCCCGCAAATCGTCTGCCCATCAAGAATTGTGTGGTAAACACATCTTATCGGGAAACTGCATACCGGTTTATCGAGAAAGAGGTGTCTGCCGGACATCAGGTCTATGTGATCTGCCCTATGGTGGATGAGGGAGAGGCGGAAGAATTGGAAAATGTCGTCTCCTATACGGCTAAATTAAAAGGTACGATGAGCCCGTCCATCCAAATTGCCGCCCTTCACGGCAGGATGAAGGCGGCGGAGAAGAAGCGGATCATGGAAGCTTTCGCCGCACGACGGATTGATGTATTGGTATCTACCACCGTAATCGAGGTGGGGATCAATGTACCAAATGCCACGGTGATGATGGTGGAAAATGCAGAACGCTTCGGTCTGGCGCAGCTTCATCAGCTTCGCGGACGTGTGGGGAGGGGAGACGAACAATCGTACTGTATCTTTGTGAGCAGCTCGCAGAAGCCTGAAACCATGGCAAGACTTAAGATATTAAATGAGTCCAATGACGGATTCTTTATTGCCTCGCAGGACTTAAAACTTCGGGGGCCGGGAGATCTTTTCGGTATCAGACAGAGCGGAGATATTCACTTTGCATTAGGGGATATCTATCAAGATGCTGGAATATTACAGCGCGCTAGTGACAGGGCGGATTTGATCCTGTCCGAAGAGGCATTTTTTACAGATGTACGGTATGCTTTACTGCGGGAGCGGCTGGAACATGCCGCAATAAATGAGGTTGACTTTAGAACTATCTAAAAGTAATATGGTTAAGGGAGATATGATCTATCACTGATGAATAGAAAATGGAGAGGATAGCTGCTATGGCACAGAAAATCGCGATCGTTACGGACAGCAACAGTGGTATAACGCAGGCACAGGCTAAGGAGCTTGGCATTTATGTGTTGCCTATGCCATTTATGATCAATAACGAGACATATTATGAAGACATCACATTGACACAGGAGGAATTCTATCGTCGTCTGGCGGAAGGTGCGGATGTGATCACGAGTCAGCCGACACCGGAGTCTGTCATGAATCTGTGGGATGAACTGCTGCAGGATTATGACGAGATCGTCCATATTCCCATGTCAAGCGGTCTAAGCGGTTCTTGTCAAAGTGCGATTATGCTTGCACAGGACTATGAGGGTAAGGTGGAAGTGGTTAATAACCAGCGGATATCCGTTACCCAGAGACAATCCGCATTAGATGCGCTGCAGTTGTCAAAGCAGGGCATGAATGCCCGGCAGATTAAAGACTTTCTGGAACAGGATAAATTCAATTCCAGTATCTATATTATGCTGGACACGCTCTATTATCTGAAAAAGGGCGGGAGAATCACACCGGCTGCCGCAGCGCTGGGTACAATTCTTAGATTAAAACCGGTATTGCAGATACAGGGTGATAAACTGGATGCGTTTGCCAAGGCAAGAACAGTCTCTCAGGGAAAGTCTATCATGATCAACGCGATCCGCAGCGATATGGAGAAGCGGTTCGGCGGTGCCACACCGGATAATATCTGGTTACAGATCGCCTACTCTTATGACCGTGAAGCGGCATTGCAGCTCAAAGATGAAGTGCAGGCACAGTTCTCAGGTTTTGAAATACATGTTGACCCGTTGTCCTTAAGCGTTGCCTGCCATATCGGTCCGGGTTCACTTGCGGTCGCCTGCTGCAAGAAGATAAAATGACAGAGAGAATGAACATGGCGGATCATAATATAATGGAGTATACATCTACAAATGACGAGCAGGAATCAGCCCTGCAGAATGAATACATGGACAAGGCAGCGTCCTATGTGGACGAACTGTCGAAGCAGCTTGGCCGGAAACCTCTGTGCTGTGTGACTACCTTCGGGTGCCAGATGAACGCCAGAGATTCCGAGAAACTGCTGGGAATCCTGACGAGGATCGGTTATCGGCCTACCGAAAAGGAGGAAGAAGCCGATTTCGTCATATACAATACCTGTACCGTTCGGGATAATGCCAATCAGCGGGTTTACGGCCGGCTGGGTTTTCTGAACAGTCTGAAGCGCAAGAAACCTCATCTTAAGATCGCATTGTGCGGCTGTATGATGCAGGAGAAGAGCGTAATTGACAAAATCCGGCAAAGCTACCGGTTCGTGGATCTGATCTTCGGAACCCATAATATCTTCAAGTTTGCACAGCTTCTGGTGACAATGTTTGAAAATCAGGAGATGATCATCGATATCTGGCAGGAGACAGATCAGATCGTCGAAGAACTGCCGGTCAGTCGTAAATATCCTTATAAGTCGGGAATCAATATTATGTTCGGGTGTAATAATTTCTGCAGTTACTGTATCGTGCCCTATGTGAGAGGGCGGGAGCGCAGCAGAGACCCGAAAGAAATTATAAGAGAGATCGAACGTTTGGTGGCAGATGGCGTAGTGGAGGTTATGCTGTTAGGTCAGAACGTCAATTCTTATGGAAAGAATCTAAAAGAACCGATTACTTTTGCACAGCTTTTGCGGGAAGTAGAACAGATTGACGGGCTGAAACGAATCCGATTCATGACGTCCCATCCGAAGGATCTCTCCGACGAACTGATCGATGTGATGAAGCATTCCACGAAGATATGCCGGCACCTACATCTGCCGGTTCAGGCGGGATCGGACCGGATACTGCAGTCGATGAACAGACACTACACAAAGGAACAGTATCTGTCGCTTGTGGATAAGATTAAAATGGCCATGCCGGATATTGCCATTACCACAGATATCATTGTCGGTTTCCCGGGGGAGACATTAGAGGATGTGGAAGAAACCATCGATGTCGTGCGCAGGGTACAGTATGATAACGCATTTACTTTTATCTATTCCAAGCGGACGGGCACACCGGCAGCGGCGATGGAAAATCAGGTTCCGGAAGAGATCGTCAGGGAAGGCTTCGACAAACTCTTAAAAGTGGTGCAGGATACTGCGAGGGAGCGGGCGGCGCTTTTACAGGGGAAAGTTATGGAAGCACTGGTGGAAGAAGTGAATGAGCAGGATGACTCCCTGCTGACTGGGCGGCTATCCAATAATATGCTGGTTCATTTTCCGGCAGGCGATATACAGATCGGACAGCTTGTTATGGTGTCTCTTGATACCTGTCATGGGTTCTATTATACGGGGCATGTAGTCGAAGAATAAAAAAAGAAAGACGGTTAAAGATAAATGGCAGAACTAACCCCCATGATGCAACAGTATCTGGAAACAAAAAAAGAATATCAGGATTGCATTCTTTTGTATCGTTTGGGAGATTTCTATGAAATGTTTTATGAGGATGCGCTTTTGGCCTCTAAAGAACTGGAAATTACGCTAACGGGCAAGAGCTGTGGACAGGAGGAGCGTGCGCCTATGTGCGGCGTACCCCATCATGCATTGGAAGGATATCTGAGCAAGCTGGTATCTAAGGGGCATAAAGTTGCAATTTGTGAGCAGATGGAGGATCCGAAACTTACCAAGGGAATCGTTAAGCGGGAAGTCGTGCGAATCGTGACGCCGGGAACGAATCTGAATCTGCAGGCAATAGAGGAATCACGCAATAACTATCTTATCTGTGTTGCCTATTTTCCGGGGAAAACAGGTATATCCGTAGCGGATGTCACCACCGGCGATTATTATCTGACAGAAGTGGAGGATATTCGTAAGCTACAGGATGAAATCAATAAATATGAACCTTCCGAGATTGTCTGCAATGAGCAGTTTCTTGTCAGTGGCTATGAGATCGATGATCTGAAGGATCGTCTAGGTGTTACGGTCTATTCTCTGCAATCCCACTATTTTGATGAGGATCATTGTCGTAAGATATTAATGAGACACTTCCACGTAAACACGCTCTCCGGGCTGGGAATAGAGGACTTTCCGACAGGTTTGATCGCTGCGGGTGCGCTTTTACAATATTTATACGAGACGCAGAAGACGTCTCTTGCACATTTTACGCACCTGTATCCTTATCTTACGAATAAGTACATGCTGTTAGACAGTTCTACGAGACGCAATTTGGAATTGACCGAGACTCTTCGGGAGAAGCAGAAGAAAGGATCACTGCTGGGAGTCCTCGATCGGACCAAAACCGCCATGGGCGGCCGGCTGCTGCGAAAATATATCGAACAACCGTTGATCGACAAGGTTAAAATGGAGCAGAGACTGGATGCGGTAGAGGCGCTTAGTCAAAAAAGTGTAGACAGAGATGAACTGCGGGAGTATCTGAATACGATATACGATCTGGAACGGCTTCTCGGTAAGGTGAGCTATAAAACGGCAAATCCTCGCGACCTGATCGCTTTTCGCAATTCTCTTGCCATGCTGCCATCTATCAAGACAGTGCTGAGTGATCTTGATGCAGCTCTTTTACAGGACATTAATGACCATATAGATTCTTTGGAGGATATCTACCATCTGATAGATGATTCGATCATAGAGGAACCGCCTATCTCGATCAGAGACGGCGGCATGATCAAAGAAGGATTCAGCGATACCATAGATTCACTTCGCAGCGCTAAGACAGACGGTAAGAACTGGCTTGCCGAGCTGGAAGAGGCGGACAGAGAGCGCACGGGAATCAAGAATCTGCGTATCAAATATAATAAGGTATTCGGCTATTATTTCGAGGTGACTAACTCCTATAAAGATCTTGTTCCGGAGGATTACATCCGCAAGCAGACACTGGCCAATGCGGAGCGTTACACCACGCCTCGTTTAAAGGAGCTGGAAGACTCCATTCTTAATGCGGAAGATAAGCTGTCTTCTCTGGAGTACGACCTGTTCTGTGAAATCAGAGAGGCTATTGCGGCCGAGATGGAGCGCATTCAGAGGACGGCAAGAGCGATCGCGAAGCTGGATGTATTTTCTTCGCTGTCCTATGTAGCCGAGCGCAATCAGTACATACGGCCTTCTCTCAACGAAAAGGGAATTATTGACATCAAAGGCGGCAGGCATCCTGTAGTGGAACAGATGATTGACCATGATATGTTTATTGAGAATGACACATATCTGGATAACCGGAAACACTGTATCGCTGTGATTACGGGACCGAATATGGCGGGCAAGTCCACCTATATGCGTCAGACTGCCCTGATTGTCCTTCTAGCCCAGATCGGTTCTTTCGTACCGGCCAGAAAAGCGGATATCGGCATTGTAGACCGCATCTTTACCCGTGTGGGAGCCTCCGACGATCTTTCCAGCGGTCAGTCTACCTTTATGGTGGAGATGAATGAGGTCGCTAATATCCTGAGAAACGCCACCGTCAACAGCCTGTTAGTGTTAGACGAGATCGGCAGGGGCACATCCACCTTCGACGGACTGAGTATTGCGTGGGCAGTCATAGAGCATATCAGCAATCGTAAGATTCTGGGGGCGAAGACGTTGTTCGCGACCCATTATCATGAGCTGACGGAGCTGGAAGACAAGATGGATAATGTGAATAATTACTGCATTGCCGTAAAGGAAAAGGGCGATGATATCGTGTTCCTTCGCAAGATTATCAAGGGAGGCGCGGATAAGAGCTACGGCATACAGGTAGCGAAGCTGGCCGGTGTGCCGGATATGGTAATCGACCGAGCAAAAGAGATCGTGGAACAATTAAGTGACAACGATATTATTGAGAAGGTTCAGAATATCGAGGTCAACATCAAGAGCGAGAAACGCAAACCTGTGAAGTATGATGAAGTTGATCTGGAGCAGATGTCACTTTTTGACACGGTGAAGGATGAGGATATCATTAAGGAACTGCAGGAGATCGATGTGGGACATCTGACACCTGTTGATGCGCTTAATACCTTATATCGTCTGCAAAATAAACTGAAAAACCGATGGTGAAAAAGAGAGAGTGAGAATATATGGCTCTTATTAATATATTAGATCATCAGACAATTGATAAAATCGCTGCCGGTGAGGTGGTGGAGCGTCCGTCCAGCGTGGTTAAGGAACTTGTGGAGAATGCTATAGATGCGGGCGCGAGTGCAGTTACCGTAGAGATTAAGGACGGCGGGACTTCGCTGATCCGTGTCACGGATAACGGCGGCGGCATAGAGAAATCGCAGATACGCAATGCTTTTCTGCGTCATGCTACAAGTAAAATTACTTCCGCAGATGATTTGACTAAACTGGTCAGTTTGGGGTTTCGTGGAGAGGCGCTGGCCAGTATCGCGGCGGTTGCCATGGTAGAACTGATCTCCAAGACGCCACAGGAGCTGACTGGTATTCGCTATGTGATTGAAGGCGGTATGGAGAAAGAGCAGGAGGAGATTGGCGCGCCGGAGGGAACGACTGTTCTTGTGAGGAATCTTTTCTATAATACGCCGCCCCGCAGGAAATTCCTAAAACAGCCTCAGACAGAGGGCTCCTATGTAGCGGATTTAATGGAACATCTGGCTATGTCCAACCCCGACATTTCCTTTAAATTCATTATAAACGGGCAGACAAGATTCTACACATCCGGCAATCATGAACTGCAGGAGATTATTTATCGTATCTACGGTAAGGAGATCGCGGCGCAGCTTGTTCCGTTTCATTACGAGGATAAGGGAATTATAATTGACGGACTTCTGGGTAAACCGGTGATCAACCGTTCCAACCGAAATTATGAGATTTTCTATGTCAACGGCAGATACATTAAGAGCACACTGATCAGCAAGGCCATCGAGGAAGGCTATCGGGAATACCTTATGCAGCATAAATTCCCGTTCTGTGTTCTGCATTTTACGATTGATACGGATCGGATCGATGTAAATGTACATCCTACCAAGATGGAGATCCGCATTGCGGACGGTCCTGCTTTCTACGATACAGTGATGCGTGCGATTCACGAGGCGCTTCATGAGACGGAGATGATCCCGCAGGTATCTCTTGCCGACAGCAAAGAAGAGCGAAGAGAAAAATCAAACCGGACAGCAGAGAATACGAAAGTATCTGTGCCGGAGCCCTTTGAAAAGCGGAGGATCGCGGAGGCTGCTTCCTGTCCGGTGAAATCGGATGCCATCGCAAGGATCTATCAGAAAAATCAGTCAAACCGCTGTCATCTGGATTCAGAAGGGAAGAACTCGCAGAAGACAGGAACAAGCCAGATCCAGGAAACTACAATCGCCTATCGGCCGACTAATCTCAGAAAAATATCAGAGCAGGACAGTCTACGTGAAACAACAGACTATCATATAGCAGATCAATCTGCCACAAAGGAGATACCGGCGCAAAAGCCCATACAGATGGAGCTTTTCGATGATAAGATTCTGTCCGAAAAGGCGAGAGTTCATTTCGAAATTATCGGGCAGTTGTTCGACACCTACTGGCTGATCGCCTATGAGGACAAGCTTCTCATTGTGGATCAGCATGCGGCCCATGAAAAAGTGAAATATGAGCGGTTCATGAAACGGTTTCGAGAGCATGACATCGCTTCCCAGACGATCAATCCGCCCATCGTGGTGACCATGAGCGGTAAAGAGCGGGAATGTTATTTAAAACACGCAGAGGACTTCGAGGCATTAGGCTTTATGGTTGAGGAATTCGGCGGCAATGACTATGCGATCCGCGGGGTTCCTTTGGATCTGTACGGATATGAAGAGAAAGAATTTTTCCGGGAAATACTGGACGAACTGGCGGACGAGTCCGTGACGGGTACGCCCGAGAGCATCCGCATTCGCATTGCTACTATGGCATGCAAAGCGGCCGTTAAGGGCAATATGCACATGAACTGTGAGGAGGCCGAACAGCTTATAGACGAACTGTTGACACTGGATAATCCCTATCATTGTCCCCACGGCAGACCCACCATTGTATCCATGACGAAGTATGAGCTTGAGAAGAAATTTAAGAGGATCGTAACCTGATGAAGAAGCCATTAATTATATTGACCGGACCGACGGCGGTGGGAAAATCAGCGCTTTCCATTGAATTGGCGAAACGGATCGGCGGAGAGATTATTTCCGCAGATTCTATGCAGGTGTACCGGCATATGGATATCGGCTCTGCCAAGATCATGCCGGAGCAGATGGGCGGTATTCCCCATCATCTGATCGATATACTGGAACCGACAGAAGAGTTTAACGTGGTCATATTTCAAAAAGAGGCCAAAGAGGCGCTGCATGAGATTTATGACAGAGGTCGCATTCCCATAGTTGTGGGTGGTACGGGCTTCTATATTCAGGCGCTTCTTTATGACATTGATTTTACAGATAATGACGAAGATACAGCTCTGCGGGCAGAATTGGAAGAGATCGCGAATGTGCAGGGCAGTGAGGCGTTGTATGAGAGGCTTAGGAAGATCGATCCGGAATCCTGCGAGATCATCCATCCCAATAATGTGAAGCGTGTGATTCGTGCCATTGAATTTTACGAGAAGACGGGCATGAAAATATCAGCGCATAATAAAACACAGCGTCAAAACAGCTCTCCTTACAACTTTGCTTATTTTGTACTGAATGAAGACCGGACGAAGCTGTACCGGAAGATCGAACAAAGAGTCGATGCTATGATGGAACAGGGGCTGGTAGAAGAAGTGTCCCGACTTGCCGCCGCAGGGTGTACACGGGATATGGTTTCTATGCAGGGGCTCGGCTATAAAGAGATTCTGGATTATCTGGACGGGCACATCACACTGGAAGAGGCCGTGTATCTGATCAAGCGTGATACGAGGCATTTCGCCAAGCGGCAGCTTACATGGTTTCGCAGGGAGCGAGACGTACTGTGGGTAGAGAAACCGGAAGTGAATTATGATAATGACTTGATTCAGAATCTGATTACAGAATATATTATGTCCGTACTACGGGAGAAAAATATTATTCACTAAGAAACGGGAAAAGAAAATGATTGAATTAAACAAACAATATGAACAATTTGGTATATCGGAAAAAGTATATACCTACGGCGAAGAGATTCTTTCCACACTGCGGGAGCGTTTCAGACAAATTGATGAAGTCGCGGAGTATAACCAGCTAAAAGTGATTCGTGCCATGCAGGAGTGCAATGTCAGCGAAGCATGTCTGTTCGGCACAACGGGTTATGGCTATAACGATTTAGGACGTGATACGCTGGAAAAGGTATATGCTGCCTTTTTCCACACGGAAGATGCGTTAGTGCGGCCTCAGATCACCTGCGGCACCCATGCGCTGGCCTTGGCGCTTATGAGCAATCTGCGTCCGGGCGATGAACTTTTATCTCCCGTAGGCAAGCCCTATGATACCTTGGAGGAGGTCATCGGCATAAGACCCTCAAAGGGCTCCCTGAAAGAATATGGGATTTCCTACAGGCAGGTAGACCTTCTGCCGGACGGCGGATTCGATTACGAGGGAATACGCGCAGCGATAGGAGAGCATACCAGACTGGTTACCATCCAGCGGTCTAAAGGCTATCAGACCAGACCTACACTGTCCGTTGCGCGCATCGGAGAACTGATTCGCTTCATTAAGGCTATCAGGCCCGATATCATCTGCATGGTTGACAACTGCTACGGTGAGTTCGTGGAGACCATAGAGCCTACGGATGTGGGCGCGGATATGGTCGTGGGTTCCCTGATCAAAAACCCCGGCGGCGGACTGGCACCCATCGGCGGCTATATAGCGGGCGGGAAAGAGTGTGTTGAGAATGCGGCCTATCGACTGACTTCGCCGGGACTTGGCAAGGAAGTCGGAGCGTCACTTGGGATTCTTTCTTCCTTCTATGAAGGTTTATTCTTAGCGCCCACCGTTACAGCGAATGCCTTAAAAGGAGCTATTTTTGCGGCAAACATCTATGAAAAGATCGGTTTTTCAGTAGTGCCGGACGGATCCGAGAGCAGACATGACATTATACAGGCGGTCACATTCGGATCGCCGGACGGAGTAATCGCTTTCTGTCAGGGAATTCAGGCGGCCGCTTCCGTGGACAGCTTCGTGACACCGGAACCTTGGGATATGCCCGGATATGATTCCCAAGTGATCATGGCAGCCGGCGCTTTCGTGTCAGGTTCTTCCATAGAACTCAGTGCGGACGGTCCCATCGCGCCGCCCTTTGCGGTTTATTTTCAGGGCGGTCTGACCTTCCCCCACGCGAAACTGGGTATCCTTAAAACCCTTCAAAACCTGATAGACAGAAACATAATCACGGCAGATTTCCGCAAGGCATAAATACCTAGCACAGATGGAAGTTAATTTCTTAAGGAGCCCCTTAAAAAGCGTCAGCGCTTAACGAGGTTATGAGTTGCAAAGCAACTCACGAGTTTAGCGTCTGTTACGCTTTTTACGGAGCGAAAGCGCGGCGACGAAGATATTAACTTTTATCTGTGCGGACGTCATATATGACTTGTGAATAGCCACTTATTTTATGATTCTTTTATTAAAATTTACCAATTTTTGTATACATCAAAAACCTCTTGTGATAAAATGAGCGTTGGGAAAGGAGTTCTCAATCGTATGCATAAGAATAATTGGGCGTGTTTTTTGCTGATTCTGGCAGGTATTGTTATTGGCGGTTTCATCGGAAGCCTTTTTCCTAATACATGGCTGAATTACGGACAGTCTTTTGGCTTGTCTACGCCATTGATACTGGATCTGGGGATTCTCAGCATTACGTTTGGTCTATCCATTAAGATCACGATCGCAAGCATTATCGGTATTGCGGCGGCGATCATTATATATCGCTTTATTTAACGGATCTTTTACCCGTCGTTTAAGGAGAGAGAAGCTGTCGGGAAAGAGGTTGAATGAAATCAGGCAAGTATGAGAACAATGAATATTACAGGATGCAAAATCTTCCATATGAGAAATTTATTTCCTATGGAAGCAGATCGCTTACCGACTCAGAGCTTCTGGCGATCATGCTGCGTACCGGAACACGGGGTATGAACGCGCGTATGCTGGGAGAGAAGGTGCTCTCTGAGACGGCGCGTTACGGCAACGGACTGTTGGGATTATATCACATTCCGCTGAAAGAACTGTGTAAAATTGACGGCATCGGCGAGGTGAAAGCAATCCAGCTTAAGACAGTTGCGGAGCTTTCTACCAGAATGGCACAGGCGAAAGCGAAGAGCAATCTTTCCTTTCACAGCCCTGCCTCGATAGCCGATTACTACATGGAGCGTTTCCGTCATGAGAGCGTGGAATATATTATGCTCTTAATGCTGGATTCCGGTCTGCATCTGATCAGTGAGCGGATTCTTTCCAAGGGAACTGTCAATGCGTCTTTGGCATCTCCGAGAGAAGTATTCATTCATGCTCTGCAGGCGCAGGCGGCAGGGATCATGCTCCTGCACAATCATCCGGGCGGCAATCCGGTGCCCAGCGAGAATGATATACGGGTCACGAGACGAATCGGGCAGATCGGCATGCTGACGGATATACCGCTTTATGATCACATCATTATAGGGGATAATAAATATTTCAGCTTCAGCGAAAGCAAATTATTGACAGATATATGTTCTGAAAGTGTATTACAGGAAAGAGAGGAATAGCTGCCTTGGCTTACAATGCATTTGGAATTGATTTGGGAACGAGTAATATCAAAATATATAATCGTTCGGATGACGAAGTTTTTGTAGAGAAAAACATGATCGCCATTGAGAATAAGAGAAACCTGTTTGCATATGGGGATTCTGCTTTTGAGATGTATGAGAAGGCCCCCGGTAATATTAATATTTCGTATCCGCTTAGCAATGGTGTTATCGCCGATATTCAGAATATGGAGATGCTCGTCAGATATTTCATGAGTGATTTGATGAAGAACAACTTAAGACCGGCAGATTACTATATTGCTGTCCCATGGGACGTAACCGAAGTGGAGAAGCGTGCGTTTAAAGACCTGATTAAGGAGTCCAATGTCAAGGCAAAGAAAGTTATGGTTGTGGATAAAGCCGTTGCGGACGGTCTGGGTCTGGGGATCGATGTCAAGAATTCACAGGGTGTTCTGGTAGTTAACGTTGGGTTTGACACGACGGAAATCTCTATCCTGTCGTTGGGTGGCATCGTGCTCAGCAGACTGATTAAGGTCGGCGGTCGTAAATTTGACGATGCGATCAAGGCGGCAATTCGTCGGGAATACAGTCTTATTATCGGCGGTAAAACCGCGGAAGTTGTGAAAACATCCCTTCTTGATCTGGAGGAGCAGCGTCTGGGCGCTCTCGTGTACGGCAGAGATATTGTCACGGGACTTCCTGTGGAGCGCGAGATTCCCACCGCGCTTGTGGATGAATGTCTCACCGAGCATTTTGATACGATTATAGATAATATTAAGGTGATATTAGAGCGCACGCCGCCGGAACTCGCGGCGGATATATACCGCCATGGCATCTATCTGACAGGCGGCGCTTCACAGGTGAGTAACCTTGCCAGACTCATGAGCAAGGGAACAGGACTTAAAGTCAATGTGTCTGAGAATCCTATGACCAGTGTTGCGCTGGGGCTCGCTAAGATCATTAATGATGACAATTATAAATCCGTAGCATATGCAATAGAAGGAATGAGTAAATGAGTCCAATCGTAAAGAGAAAAGGAGAGAAATTTACGTTACCAGGTAAATATCTCCTTTTTATTTTAACAATCCTCTGCACCGGCATGGTGCTGCTTACTTTTAATACCACTGTGTTCAGCGGTCCGTTAAGTGCGGTGGCTGGGTACACGGTAGTTCCCTTTGAAGAGGGAATCAGCAGTGTGGGAAGCTGGCTTGCGAACCGCTCCGAGGAATTGGTGCAGATCAGGGATCTGATCGCGGAGAATGAGAAACTCAAACAACAGGTAGATGATCTAACAATCGAAAATACCAGACTGCAACAGGACCGCTATGAGCTGACTAACCTGCGGGAGTTGTACAGTCTGGACGCGCAGTATGACGAGTACGAAAAGACCGGCGCGCGTATCATTGCCCGGGACAGCGGTAACTGGTTTTATTCTTTTGTGATCAATAAAGGTTCTGCGGACGGCATTGACGTTGATATGAATGTGATGGCAGGCAGCGGTCTGGTAGGACGCATTGTAGATGTGGGTCCGAACTGGTCAAAGGTGAAGGCGATTATCGCAGACGATTCCAATGTAAGCGCTATGGTGCTGTCCAGTTCCGACAATATGATCGTATCGGGCAACCTGAAACTGTATGCTTCCGGAGTGATTGAATTTGAGCAGCTGGTAGACAGCGATAATGTGGTCGTGGAGGGGGATAAGATCGTCACCTCCAATATCAGCGATAAATATTTGCCCGGAATTCTGGTAGGTTATATCAGCACGATCAATCAGGATGCCAATAACCTGACGAAATCGGGATATATCACACCGGCAGTGGATTTTGAACATTTGGAAGAAGTGCTTGTAATCATGCAGTTGAAGCAGTCCATAGAAGATTAGGGAGAGTTATGAAGCGTTTTCTTATCACCACGGTTTTGATTTTCATATGTTTCCTGTTGCAGTGCACCGTATTTCACACACTGGCGTTCGGTGGCATCGTGCCGAATCTGCTGATTGTTCTGACCGCCTCCTTCGGATTTATGCGCGGAGAAAAGACAGGACTTTTGATTGGCTTTTTCTGCGGACTGCTTGTAGACATTTTTTTCGGTAATACGATAGGATTTTATGCCCTTTTGTACATGTATATCGGATATATGAACGGTAAGTTCTGTACGATCTTTTATCCGCAGGACATCAAACTGCCGATTGCGCTGATACTCGCGAGCGACTGCTTCTACGGGTTAATTTGTTATGTGATTATGTTCCTTCTGCGCAGCAGATTTGAATTCAGTTATTATTTCGTGCATATTATCCTGCCGGAGATCGTATATACGATCGTTGTAACAATATTTCTGTATCCGCTCATCCTCTGGATCAACACCGGGCTGGAGCGTAGTGAACTAAGGAGTGGTAAAAAGTTTGTTTGACCATATAATGGAACAATTCAAAGAAAATTTCATGAATATGATCACCTCCAGACTGCTTGTTCTTATATTTGTCCTGTTCGGTATGGGTGGTTATCTGATCTACACGATCTTTCAACTGCAGATCGTCCATGGTGAAGAGTACTATAACAACTTTCAGCTCAGTATTACAAAAGAACGGACAATCTTACCGACAAGGGGTAATATTCTCGATCGTAACGGTAATCTGCTGGCATATAATGAACTGGCATATTCGGTCACGATAGAGGATGTGTATGAGTCGGGCAGAACCAAGAATGCCAATCTCAATAATACGATCTACAAACTGATTAAGATGATCGAACGAAACGGGGATCAGATCATCAGCGATTTCCACATCGTGCTGGATAAGAGCGGGAATTATCAGTTTAATGTGGAAGGAACACAGCTTCTGCGGTTTCTGGCGGATATCTACGGCTATCCGACCATTGATGAGCTTAAGCCGGATGAGAGGGTTGCTACGGCAGAAGAGGTGATTGATTACCTGTGCGGTACTTCGCCTTCCTCTCGTTACGGCATCGGTGCATGCACAGTGGAAGATGATTCTTCCACCTTTGAAGCAGGGTACGGCTATACCAAGGAAGAGGTTCTCAAGATCGTCACCATTCGTTATGCCATGAGTGCCAACAGCTTTCAGAAATATATTGCAACTACGGTGGCGAACAATGTTTCGGAGAAGACGGTGGCTGTAGTAATGGAGAACGCGGATGAGCTTCTGGGTGTCTCGATTGCCGAGGGCACGATCCGCAAATACAATGACAGCATCTATTTTTCCCAGATATTGGGATATACCGGTAAAGTTGACACGGAAGAGCTAAAAGAGCTGCAGGAGACAGATGAGACCTACGATCTGAACGATACCGTAGGTAAATCAGGCATTGAAGCCTCCATGGAGAGAGAACTTCAGGGGAAGAAAGGATCTGAGACGGTCTATGTGGACAACCTCGGTAAAGTAATCGAAACCCATGACAGAGTGGAATCGATTGCCGGTAATGATGTCTATTTGACGATAGATCCGGATTTGCAAAGAACGTGTTATCATATTTTGGAATCTAAACTTGCCAGTATTCTCCTCGCCAAAATCGAGAATATCAAGGAATACCATGCACCGGAAACCGGAAGCGGCGGTAATATTCCGATCCCGATCTATGATGTNTATTTTGCATGCATCAACAATAATGTCATCGACACCTCNCATTTTGAGTCNGNTCATGCCGGTGAAACGGAGAAGCTTGTTCAGGAGACATATCTGGATAAGAAGTCGCGGGTGTTTGCCACGCTTCGNGAAGAAATGGAAGAGANCTGTACTCCCTATGAAAACCTGACGGANGAATATCAGAATTACGAGAGNTATATCGTATCCATGCTTTACAGAAAAGAAATTATNATGCGTTCCTTGATNGACCGTAAAGATGCCACGTATATTGCGTGGACAACGGACGANGTGATCAGTCTGAACGAGTATCTGAACTATGCGATCGCTCAGAACTGGATCAATGTATCNGCACTTGCCATTGACTCACGNTATTCTGATTCTGTTGAAATATATAACAAGGTCATGGATTATATCTTCGCACAACTGAATTCCGACAGTGACTTTGATAAGAGAATGTACCGCTATATGATCAACAGTGACGAACTGACGGGCAGACAGATCTGTCAGCTTCTGATAGAGCAGAATGTAGTCGAACTGCCGGAGGAAGAGCTGCAGCAGTTTGAAGCGGGCAGCGTAACGCCGTATGTTTTTATGCGAAACCGCATTGAGAATCTGGATATTACGCCNGCGCAGCTTGCACTGGATCCCTATTCCGGTTCCATCGTTATTACGGATGTGAACACGGGAGAAGTACTGGCNCTCGTGTCCTATCCGAGTTATGATAATAANAAGATGGCAAATGGAGTAAACGCGGCATACTTTGCAAGCCTGAACAACGATCTGTCCTACCCGCTCCTAAACTATGCGACACAGCAGAGGACNGCACCGGGTTCTACCTTTAAGCTGGTATCTTCTACGGCAGGATTGACAGAAGGAGTGATCACGACGACGGACACGATCACNTGTACGGGAATTTTTGATAAAATCGATTCCGGCACCCAGAGCCCGAGATGTCATATTTATCCGGGTGCTCACGGCTCCTTGAACGTATCCGGCGGCATACAGCGTTCCTGTAACTATTTTTTCTATGAGGTCGGTTACCGGCTGGGGATCGTAGGGGACTCCTACAATAGTGATGTTGCGCTTAACAAATTGGCAAGGGCGGCGGATCTGTACGGTCTGTCCGAAACTTCGGGTGTGGAGATCGAGGAGTATGCCCCGGAGATATCCGATACGGATGCCGTCCGTTCGGCGATCGGCCATGGCAGCAACAACTTTACAACGGTAGGTCTTGCGCGATATGTTACAACTGTTGCCAACAGCGGAACATGTTATAATTTAACATTAGTAGACAAAATAGANGACCATAACAATAATNTGATTNCGGATAATGAGGCGCAGGTCCGCAACACGATCGATTTAGCAGGCGAGTATTGGGATGCCATGCATATGGGCATGCGCAGAGTTGTGGAGGGCAAGGCATATTTCTCTGATCTGGACGTGGAAGTTGCGGGCAANACCGGTACGGCGCAGGAAGACCGTAACCGCCCGAACCATGCGCTTTTTATCAGCTATGCACCCTACGATGACCCTGAAATATCCGTTACGGTTCGTGTGGCGCACGGCTATACATCAGATTACAGTGCGCAGATTGCCAAAGATGTCTATGCGTACTATTATGGACTGAAAGACGAGAGCGAGATCATTACCGGAACCGCCACGACCTTAGANGGNGGTGCGATCAATGCAGATTAAGTGACGAATTATCGTCAGATGGAGGATATCATGAAGAATCCGGTTATTATTAAAAGTTTTCAAAACGGGTTGTCTATCTACCTGGATGAAGAGATGCCGTTTGCNGAACTCCTTAATGAGATTGCGTTTAAATTCAAAGAATCGGCGCATTTCTTTAAGGATGCCAGCATGGTGATTTCCTTTGAGGGAAGAAGCCTGTCCGATCAGGAGGAACGGCAGCTTGTGAACACGATTACGGCTAATTCTTCGCTGAATGTGATGTGTATCATGGGCAAGAACGANGAGACTAACAAGAACTTTGTGAAGGCTCTGCAGAAGGTATCTTATCACCAGCAGGCGCTTGAGAATGCCGGACAGTTCTATAAGGGAACCCTGAAGGACGGACAAGTTCTGGAAACGGAAAACAGTCTGATCGTGTTGGGAGATGTATACCCNGGAGCAAGCGTAATATCCAATAAAGATATCGTGGTACTCGGCGGTNTGTANGGACATGCCTATGCCGGNGGNAACGGNGAAGAGGGACANTTTGTTGTTGCGCTTGAAATGTCACCGGAGAAGCTTAAAATCGGTGANTTCAAATATAAGACATCNGAAAAACANAGCAAATGGTCGATCAAACCCAAGATNCAGCCGAAGATTGCTTATGTGNAGGACGGAAGAGTCATNATNGANCCNATTACCAAAGAATTACTGAACGATCTGCCTATCTAGCGGCAGCGGTCAGGGGACGATAATACATCATATTCAGGAGGTCAACGAGAAGATATGAGTGAAGTAATTGTCGTCACATCAGGGAAAGGCGGAGTAGGCAAGACCACTACTACCGCAAACGTTGGTACAGGTCTGGCAGCTATGGGGAAGAAAGTGATCCTGATCGATACCGACATCGGATTACGTAATCTGGATGTCGTTATGGGATTGGAAAACAGGATCGTATACAATCTGGTAGATGTGGTAGAAGGTAACTGCCGCATCAAACAGGCAATCATACGGGATAAGAGGTATCCCACTTTATTTCTGCTTCCTTCCGCGCAAACCAGAGATAAAAGCGCTGTAAACCCCTCACAAATGGTCAGAATGATCAGCCATCTTAAGGATCAGTTCGATTATATCATATTGGACTGTCCTGCTGGTATAGAGCAGGGGTTTCAGAATGCCATAGCCGGTGCGGATCGGGCGCTTGTCGTCACAACGCCGGAGGTATCAGCCATCCGGGATGCGGACCGAATCATCGGTCTTTTGGAAGCCAATGAGATACATAAGATAGATTTAGTAATTAACCGCATTCGCTATGATATGATAAAACGCGGAGATATGATGTCTTCGGAAGATGTGGTAGACATCCTTTCCTTACCCCTTATTGGGATGGTTCCCGATGATGAGAACGTGGTAATCGCCACCAATCAGGGTGAACCGTTAGTCGGAAATAATACGCTTGCGGGCAGAGCCTATCAGAATATTTGTCACAGAGTGCTCGGAAGAGAGGTACCTTTTCTTGATTTTGAGAAGGGAGTTTCTTTCTGGGCGAGAGTGTCAGGTATCTTTCATAAGGGTTAGGGGGGATTGCAGTGTTTAAAAATATATTAAAACGGAAAAGCTCCAGAGAGATTGCAAAGGATAGATTGAAGATTCTGTTGATTTCAGACCGTGTCAATTGTTCTCCGGAGATGATGGAGATGATCAAAAACGATATTGCGAAGGTGATCTCCAAATACATGAAGATAGACACTAAGAGCATGGAAATACAGATCACCAAGACTGGAAGCAAGGGACGCAGCTTGAAAAATCCGACGCTTTATGCAAATATACCGATCTTGGATCTGAATCACGATTAAGCTGTACACATTATTCTACAGATGATGGATAATACGACAGAATTGCCCGGAAAGGAGCCGCTTGAATGGCACGACAATACCATATACGGGATTATGACTTCAAATTGATTATTCTTGTGGTAGCGCTGACATGGATCGGCATCTTTGCCATCGGCAGCGCGCAGGAATCCCTGCAGTCCAGACAGATTACGGGGTTTGTCCTGGGTTTTTTTCTGATGATCGTTCTGTCTTTGTTTGACTATTCAATCATCCTTCGATTTTACTGGGTGATGTATGCGGCAAACATTGTGCTTTTGGAATTAGTCAGACAGAAAGGTGTAGAGCGTGGCGGCGCCCAGAGATGGCTGAATATTTTCGGTATTCAGTTTCAGCCGTCGGAAACGGCAAAAATATTACTTCTTCTTTTCTTTGCGCAGTTTATATTAAAACATAAGGACGAGATGGGTTCGCTAAAGGTGATCGGTATGTGTGTACTTTTCTTTATCCCGCCGATCGCCCTCATCTATAAGCAGCCGGATCTGTCCACGAGTATCATGATTGTATTGTTATTCTGCATCATTCTTTTCGTGGGCGGTATCAGTTGGAAATATATCATCATGGCAATCGCAGTGGCGGTTCCGGCCTTTATCATCCTACTTACGCTTGTACTGCAGCCGGATCAGGAGATCATTGAGCCTTTCCAGCAGAAGCGTATTCTTGCATTTCTTTATCCTGATGAATATGCCAACGCGGAGGCATACCAGCAGAAAAACTCCGTTACGGCTATCGGCTCCGGAATGCTGTACGGCAAAGGATATAATAACAACGAATTCAGCTCTGTGAAGAGCGGAAATTTTATTTCGGAACCTGAAACTGACTTTATATACGCGGTTATAGGGGAAGAATTTGGATTTGTTGGGGGATGTACCGTAATTGTCTTATTGATTTTAATCGCATTTGAATGTATTATGGTAGCTAGGAGGGCAAAAGATCTGGCGGGAACGATAATCGCCGCGGGGGTGGCGGCGCTAATCGGATTTCAGGGAATGATCAATATATCGGTTGCCACTTTTGTCATTCCAAACACGGGAATACCGCTGCCTTTTGTCAGTTATGGATTGACCTCTCTGGTCAGTCTTTATATTGGGGTAGGATTCGTACTGAATGTACGATTACAGTGCAAAAAATAATATAGTCAAAGAAGGGTGTTATCAATTATGAACATTGCATTAATTGCACATGATGCAAAGAAGAAACTGATGCAGAACTTTTGTATCGCATATCGGGGAATTTTAAGTAAAAACGAATTGTTTGCAACGGGAACAACGGGCCGGTTGATTGAAGAAGTGACGAATCTGACCATCCATAAATATCTGGCAGGTCACTTAGGCGGCGCGCAGCAGATCGGCGCGCAGATCGAACATAATCAGATAGACCTTGTTATTTTCCTGCGTGATCCTTTATATCCGAAATCGCATGAACCGGATGTCAACAATGTAGTGATGCTGTGCGACCGGCATAACATACCGCTTGCTACTAATCTGGCTTCGGCGGAATTGTTGATCAAATCACTCGACAGAGGAGACCTTGAGTGGCGTGAAATGTATAAATAGTAATTCCAAATGTAAAGCGGCGGCCATTCTTCTAATGCTTGCCATGACCATAACAGGTTGCGGCGGCAGCAAGTATGATATGGCATATAAACTAAATAATGATGTGAGTAGTTTTCAGCTCTTAAATACGACAAATCAGGAAACTCTGGAGCCTTTTGCCGCGGATCTGTGCGTTGTGAGCGATGATGTGAAAGTGGCAGGGATCGATCTGTCTGAAGTAGGAGCGGCAGCGCTGTTTGACACCAAGAATTTGAAGACACTCTATGCGAAGAACGCAAATACGCAGGTAAATCCTGCCAGTCTGACGAAGATCATGACGGCGCTCGTAGCCATGAAACATGCATCGACGGATCAGATGCTGACGGCCTCAGAGAACGTCTTGGTCACGGAATCAGGGGCGGTATTATGCGGTTTGAATCCGGGAGATCAGATGACACTTGATCAGGCATTACATATTCTGCTCATTCAGTCGGCCAATGATGTGGCGATTCTGATCGCAGAAGGTGTTGCCGGGTCCGTGGACGAGTTTGTGTCTCTTATGAATCAGGAGGCCGCAGAGCTTGGCGCAACGAACTGCAATTTTGCCAATCCGAACGGTTTGACTCAGGAAGGGCATTATGTGACGGCGTATGATTTATATCTGATTTTTCAGGAAGCGCTTCAATATGATCTTTTTAACCAGATTATTCAAATGACTTCATACTCTACCGTATATACGGACAGAAACGGCAATGAGAAATCGCTTGAGGTAAATAGCTCGAACCGATATCTGAAGGGTACGTGGGAGATGCCGCCGAATGTTACCGTGATCGGCGGAAAAACAGGGACTACCAATGCTGCCGGGCATTGTCTGATCCTGCTGTCAAGGAGCAGCGACGGAACCCCTTACATATCCATTATCATGAAGGATACTTCCGGGGATGATCTGTATACCGATATGACTAAATTACTAGGGCTGGTGAAATGATTTTTTTTAGTTGTTTTTTTGATGTCTTTCCCTTATAATATGGATAGACAAAGTAATATCATAGATGTCATAATAATTTACTTTAGGAGGGTTTCGCCATGGTGCAATTAATCGTAGGCAATAAAGGTAAAGGAAAAACCAAGCATTTATTGGATAAAGTAAATACGGAGATCAAAAACGTGCAGGGAAATGTCGTTTATCTTGACAAGAGCACTAAGCACATGTTCGAGCTGAACAACAAGATCAGACTGATTGATGTTTCTGATTACCTGGTGACAAACAGTGACGAGTTTATCGGATTTATCTGCGGTATTATCTCGCAGGATCATGATCTGCAGCATATGTATTTTGACAGTTTCTTAAAAATTGCCTGCCTGAATGAAAATGAGATCGGCGCTACGATTGCCAAGTTAGAAACCATCAGTACAAAATTCAATGTTGAATTTGTACTTAGCATCTCCGTTGATGAGAGTGCATTACCCGAAGATCTGAAATCCAAGGTTATTATCTCTTTATAAACGATACATAATCTTATAAATATGTAATTCCATAAAACCTCGGGGAATCCGGGGTTTTTGCTTTTCGGAGGAAATTGTTTGTGGCAGATAACGGAAGGAAGATAACTAAATACAGACGTCCGCTGAATTTAAATATCGGTATGCTGATCTTCGTCGCTATTTTTATCTATGTAATCATAGGCGTAGCAACATACTTTAGGACAGATCATATTGTCGGCTACAATGTTCAGGAAGGTTCCCTGACCTCCAACAGCATCTATACCGGCATCGCGCTGCGCACGGAGGAGATCGTAACAAGTAACGATGCAGGGTACATCAATTATTTTGCCAGAGAAGGAGCGCGCGCCGCTGTCGGTAATTTAATTTATACTGTTGATGAAACCGGGCGGCTGTCCGACTATATTCATGCAAGCGAGAGTGGGGAAAACTCCCTGTCAGACGCAGATCTGTCAGAGCTAAAGACTGAGATCATCGCTTTTACGAGTCGATTTGACCGCACAGAATTTATGGATGTATATAATTTCAAGTATAGTGTGGAAGGAACGGCATTGAAACTCTCCAATTACAATATTCTGGAGAACGCAGGCGCATTAAACGATGCCTCCGGCACAGCATTCATCAATTACCGCTACGCGGCCAAAAGCGGCATCGTTACATACTATATTGACGGTTATGAGAATCTGAAGCCGGAAGATATGACGAAAGAGCTTTTCGACCAGAAGCAGTATGAAAAACAGCATCTTGTCAATAATGAATTGATTGCCAAGGGAGATCCGGTATATAAACTGTCCACTAACGAGGATTGGTCTATCGTGATTCAGGTAGATGATGAAAATATTCTGGAACAGCTCGTTGAAAAGGAGGTCGTCGAGGTCAGGTTTTTAAAGAATCAGTATACATCATGGGGCACGGTTGAGACCCATACGAATGAGGCGGGAGACAACCTTGTTTCACTGACATTTACGAATTCCATGATTACTTTCTGTAATGACCGCTTTATCGATATCGAGCTGTTGTTGGAAGAAGAAAAAGGTCTTAAGATACCGAATTCCGCCATTGTGGAGAAAGAGTTTTTCATCGTTCCCAAAGAATATCTTACGAAGGGCGGTAACAGCGGCCGCGACGGCGTACTTCTGGAGACATATGACGATGAGGGCAATGCCACCACAGAATTTGTGCCAACTACGATCTATGATGCCACGGAGACGGAGTATTATCTGGATGATACGGTCCTGCGTGCCGACAACTATATTGTCAAGCCGGAATCCACGGAGAAATACAAGATTAGTAAAACTGGCTCTCTTACCGGCGTATATAACATTAATAAAGGATATGCAGACTTTAAGCAGGTAAATGTTCTCTATGAGAACGAAGAATATTCTGTCGTGAGATCCAACACCGTATACGGTTTGAATGTCTATGATCACATCGTATTGGATGCCTCGATGGTGAACGATAACCAGTTTATTTATGAATAGCAAGAAAGGTTTACATAACAACTATGATTCGAGATAATCTGCAGCACGTAGAAGAAAATATCAAATCCGCCTGTGATAGGAGCGGACGTAGTCGTGAAGACGTGAAGTTAATCGCGGTCAGTAAGACTAAACCGGTAGAAATGCTGCGGGAAGCATATGACTTAGGATGTCGCGATTTCGGCGAAAATAAAGTGCAGGAACTGATGGATAAATACGACAAACTGCCCGGAGATATCAGATGGCATATGATCGGACACTTACAGCGCAATAAAGTAAAATATATCGTAGATAAAGTGTTTCTGATTCACAGCGTGGATTCTTTGCGGCTCGCCGAGGAGATCAGCCGGGAAGCGGTTAAGAAAAGCGTAATTATTTCTATTCTTGTGGAAGTCAATGTGGCAGGTGAAGAGACAAAATTCGGAACCACTGCGCAAGAAGCGATTTCTCTTGTAGAGGAAATAGCAAAGCTGCCCAACATCGTGATTAAAGGATTAATGACGATAGCACCATATGTTGAGAATTCGGAAGAGAACAGACTATATTTTGCAAAATTAAAGCAAATATATGTTGACATAATACATAAAAACATTGATAATGTTTTTATGGAAGAACTTTCTATGGGTATGACCGGAGATTATGAAGTCGCGATAGAAGAGGGGGCGACATATATCCGCGTCGGAACCGGTATTTTCGGAGAAAGACAATATCAGAATGTTTAGTATACATAAGTTAATGCGTAATGAAGGAAATCGAAACGACGGAGGCTTTTGCATATGAGTGTAATGGACAAGTTTTTAAATGCAATGAAACTAAATGATGAAGAAGACGAATACTACGACGATGATTTCTATGATGATGAACCGGAACCGATTAAGAAACCGAGCTCGATGCGGGAAGATCCCGCTATGGATGACGACAGGCCGGTCAAAAAATCTACACCGAAAGTAACACCGATGAGACAGATGAAGAAAATGCCGGGAACCGGTATGGAGGTCTGTGTGATCAAACCCACTACGGTGGAGGATGCCAGAGAGATTACGGAGACGCTTCTTGCGAACAGGACCGTCGTTTTGAATCTGGAAGGACTGGATGTTGATATTGCACAGAGGATCATTGATTTTACATCGGGATCATGCTTTGCTATTTCAGGCAATCTGCAGAAGATATCACATTATATCTTTATTATCACACCGGCGAGTGTTGATATTTCCGGTGATTTTCAGGAAATCTTATCCGGTTCTTTTGATGTGCCGATCAACAACGGAATGTAAGTTAAGCAAGACGACTTCCTGACTGTACGGTCAGGAAGTTTTTTACGGAGGAAATTATGGCGAACAGAATGACAATCAATTATGAGAAGAAACCCTGCTATGACATCGTTTTTACCGACAGTTTTGATCTGATTCCCGATGAATTGCAGGCATTTGATCTGGAAAACCGGAAGGTGGCCGTTATTGCTGATTCCAACACAGAGCGTTTGTTTGGAAATGAGGTGTGTGATCTGCTGAAAGGCCGCTGCAAAGAAGTGATGCTTCATGCATTTCCGGCAGGGGAAGCCAACAAGACTTTAGATACGGTCAAGGACATCTATAAAGCCCTGATCGAGGCAAAGTTTGACCGTAAGGATCTGCTAATTGCCTTGGGCGGCGGTGTTGTAGGAGATGTTACCGGCTATACGGCGGCTACATATCTTCGCGGAGTAGATTTTATCCAGATTCCGACAACCCTGATTGCCCAGTCGGACAGCAGTATCGGTGGCAAGACAGGCGTAGATTTCGATGGATACAAGAATATGGTGGGTGCCTTCTACATGCCGAAGCTGGTCTATATGAATATCGCAGTCCTTAAAGAACTGGACGACAGGCAGTTTTATGCCGGGTTTGCAGAAGTCATGAAACATGGTCTTATTAAAGATTCTATGTTCTATGAATGGCTGCTTGACAATATGTATGGAATCCATGACCGTGAACTTGAGGTGCTTGAGGAAATGGTTATGAGAAGCTGCACAATCAAGAAACTGGTAGTGGAGAAAGATCCGAAGGAGCAGGGAGACCGTGCACTTTTGAATTTCGGACATACGATCGGACATGCTATTGAAAAGGCTATGCATTTTGAGATGGTGCACGGAGAATGCATTGCGCTCGGTATGGTTGCCGCCGCATACATTTCATGGAAACATAATTGGTTGTCCATGGAGGAATATTATGAAGTACGGGATATGTTTGTTCCTTTTAACCTCCCGATCAGCATCGATTCCATTGACCCGGAAGAAATTCTGCGGCTGACGAAATCCGATAAGAAGATGGATGGTGGACAGATCAAATTTGTGTTGCTTAAGAAAGTCGGCAAAGCCGTAATTGACAAGACCATTACGGATGAAGAGATCTTGGAGGCAATCCGCGAAATATATTTTAGTGATGAGGATGCAAAAAAATGAGTCTGAAGAAGAAACTGTTATTGTTCTTAGATCTGCTGGGAATTTGCGCATTAATTGCTCTGGATCAGTATACGAAATATCTCGCCGTGATCCATTTAAAAGATAAACCGGCATACAATATCATAAACGGCGTTCTGGAGTTGAATTATCTCGAGAACAAAGGAGCCGCTTTCGGCATGCTGCAGAATCAGAAAGCTTTTTTTATCTTCGTGGCGGTCGTGACACTCAGC
The DNA here is from genome assembly GCA_014804605.1 of Lachnospiraceae bacterium. GTDB lineage: Bacteria > Bacillota > Clostridia > Lachnospirales > Lachnospiraceae > UBA3282. Next base: position 54,229 of record JAAUZM010000032.1, read on the forward strand.
GTTATCGGCTATGTACTTTTTAAAGTGCCTGATCGAAAAAAATATCGGATTCTGCATCTTCTGCTCAGTCTGATTGCTGCCGGCGCGATCGGCAATATGATTGATCGGATCCGTTTCGACTATGTGGTAGACTTTATCTATTTTGTATTGATCAATTTTCCGATCTTTAATGTAGCAGATATATATGTAACGGTTTCCACCGTAGCGCTCGTATTTCTTTTACTGTTTGTGTATAAAGAAAACGACTTAAGTTTTATCAGCTTTAAACAGAAACGTTATCGAGAGGTGAAGTGAAGTAAATTCCTTCGGAATTTACTTCGTATTTTATGGAACAATTTACTTATCAGATTGGATTGGGAGAGGACGATGAGCGGCTGGATAAATGGATTAGTAGTGCGCTGCCTGACCTTTCCCGTTCTTATATCCAGAAGTGCATCAAGAGCGATGACCTGCTGGTAAACGGAAAACCGCAGAAAGCAAGTTATCGGCTTCGGGTGGATGATGAGATCGTTTTTCATATTCCGGAAGCCGTAGAACCGGATATAGCCGCCGAAAATATATCTTTGGATATTTTATACGAAGATGCGGATGTACTGGTCGTAAACAAGCCAAAAGGAATGGTGGTACACCCTGCCCCCGGACACTACAGCGGCACGCTTGTCAATGCAGTCATGTATCATTGTAAGGGGAATCTCTCCGGAATAAACGGAGTACTGCGTCCGGGAATCGTGCATCGGATCGATCGGGATACGACAGGGTCTCTGATTATCTGTAAGAATGACCATGCGCACAATGTTATTGCGGCACAACTAAAAGAGCACAGTATCACGCGCAAATACCGTGCTATCGTATGCGGTGTTATTGCTTCCGACCATGGCACTGTTCAGGCGCCTATCGGCAGAGATCCGAAAGAGCGAAAGAGGATGGCTGTCAATGAAATAAACGGGAAACCCGCGGTGACACATTATAAGGTGCTGCAAAGATTTAAAGGATATACTTATATAGAATGTCAGCTGGAAACAGGTCGGACGCATCAGATCAGAGTTCACATGGCAAGTATCGGGTATCCGCTTCTGGGGGATGAAGTGTATGGCAGTCGTAAATCTGTCCATCGTACGGAAGGGCAGACGCTTCATGCCATGGTGATCGGCTTCATGCATCCGTCTACCGGCGGATATACGGAAGTGACAGCGCCGCTGCCGGAATATTTCGAACACTTACTGCATATTTTGTAAGAAGATTCTGATATCCGGTTCTATACTTTATGAATGATAGAAAATGTGCATAAATTTGCAATATAAACTGTATATTTTTTGCTTATGCATATATAGTTTTTATAAAGAAATTCTAAAGGATTTCTAAACATTCTGTATAAAAAACATTGTTTTTTATATACATTTGTGATAAATTTTTATTAGTGTGTAATATAAGAATCTTGCATAAAAAAATGTTTTATTACCACTGCATAGACCTATCGCATAATACAAAGGGGTATTAGAATGAGAACTGCTGATTATCTGGATCAACTGTTACGCAAATACTCGGGTACATTTGATATCTATCAGCCATACGTCATTCATGGTAAAGAGTACCCTGCATATGGGTACTTTTTTTCACATATAGAGAAATACATTCTTGTGCGGGAAGCAAATATGTGGTCCGCCGACAGCTATGAACATATTCTTTTTATTGAGACGGAAAGCGTGGATCAGGCTTTAATCGATGAGGCGTATTTTATTGTAAAAGATTATATGGAACCGGTTCTTGTGCGTAAAGGGGAAGATATGCCGGCTGAGGGACATATGTATAGTTATATGACGATCAGTCTGATCTCCGAACAGCCTTTACCGAAAGAAATGCAAAAAGCCCTTAAGCGCTTTAAATATGAAAAGAGTTACAAGTTCAATATCCGCGGTTTCTCACAGGCACATATCATCTGTGCAACTATGGAAGATAAGAAAGTCTACACCAATTATGTGGGGCGTAAATCAGCGAAGTTATTTCAGGATAACTTCAAAGACATTTGCTTATAGAATAGAGCAATCTATTTCATATAAGAACAGGCACTAAAGAAATATATCAAATTAGGAGGGATTAGTGTGAACTCAGTAGTATTAATTTTGCTGGCTATTGTAATCTTCGTAGTAGCTTATCTTACATACGGCAGATACTTAGCCAAGACATGGGGAATCGACCCCAGTCGCAAAACACCGGCGCATGAGTTAGAAGACGGTGTTGATTATTGTCCTGCCAAGACTCCGGTTCTGATGGGACATCACTTTTCATCTATTGCCGGTGCCGGACCGGTCAACGGACCGATTCAGGCAGCATTCTTCGGCTGGCTTCCGTGTTTCTTATGGATCGTGATCGGGGGTATCTTCTTCGGAGCCGTTCAGGACTTCGGTTCTATCTTCGTATCCATTCGTCACGAGGGTAAGTCTCTCGGTGAGGTTATCGAGGAGAACATCGGACATAAGAGCAGAGTTCTTTTCACTGTATTTGCATGGCTCGTATTACTTCTTGTAATTGCTGCTTTTGCAGATATTGTTGCGAACTCCTTTACGGGCAGCGACGCAAACGGTTCCGTTGCAACAGCTTCCATACTGTTCATTCCGCTTGCGATTGTATTTGGCTTCTTCGTGTATAGAAAAAATGCCCCGATGGCAGTAGCATCCGTGATCGGTGTTATTCTGCTTGCGGCATGTGTAGCAATCGGTCTTGCATTCCCGATCGTTCTTTCTAAGAACTTCTGGCTTGGATTTGTATTTGTTTACATCATGATCGCATCCGTGACTCCGGTATGGATCCTGTTACAGCCCAGAGATTATTTGAGCTCTTTCCTGCTTTACTTCATGATGATTGCTGCTGTGATCGGTATCTTTGCGGCACATCCTGCAATCGAGGTTCCGGCATTTATCGGATTCCATGTAGGAGCTAACTATCTGTTCCCGACATTGTTCATCACCATTGCATGCGGTGCTATTTCCGGTTTCCATTCATTGATTGGTTCCGGTACCACATCCAAGCAGTTGGACAATGAAAAAGATGCTCTGTTGGTTGGTTACGGCTCCATGCTGATCGAGTGCGTGCTGGCAGTTATTTCTTTAATTGCGGTTGCTACACTGACAACAGACGGACAGTTTGCCGCGGCAGGTTACGGTTCACCTACGGTAGTATTTGCAACGGCTATTTCCGGTTTCTTTGCTACGGTTGGTTTCCCGGATGGAGCGGTAAGCGCTACTTATACCATTATCTCTCTGGCAGTATCCTGTTTCTGTCTGACATCCTTAGATACCGGTACAAGACTGGGACGTTTTATGTTCCAAGAATTGTTTGCGGGTACAGAGATCGGCAAGAAGATGAAGCTCGACAATATGTATGTGGCAACAGTCATCACAGCGATCTGTGGCTTTGCGCTGTGTCTGGCAGGCTATCAGAAGGTATGGCCTCTGTTCGGTGCATGTAACCAGTTAGTTGCGGTTCCTGCATTCCTTGCGGTCGGCACATACTTAAAGAAACAAAAGAGAAACAACAAGATGCTGTATATCCCGATTATCTTCATGTCTTGTGCGACACTGGTATCTCTGTTCTTCTCATTTAAGAACAATCTTGTTGCACTGATGGGCGGCGGATTAGACGGAACAGCGATCTTTACAAACGTATTACAGGACGTTATCATTGTCCCGATCGTGATTCTGGCAGTCATCCTTTTGATCGATGGCGGCAAGGTACTGTGGGGCAAGGAAGCATAAATTGATTGAATTGATATTTTAAGAAAGACACATCTGTGTATTTGCAGATGTGTCTTTCTTATACTAAGATGGAAGATTAATGGACTGGAAAGGATAGTTTTTTTGAAGTTGTCCGCCCAGATGAAAGTTAATATCTACGGAACCGCGCTCTCGCTCCGTAAAATGCGTAGCGGACACTAAGCTCGTTAAGTACCTCGCTAAGTGCCGACGCATTTTAAGGGGTTCCTTAAGATATTAACTTCCATCTGGGCTGGGTAGTAAATACAGTAACAAATAGAATAATATCAAAAAATGATAATATTATAGTTGACTCATTAATTATACATTTGTATAATATGTTATACAAATGTATAACAAAAGGAGTAGCTTCTATGTGCAAAGCAACAAAAAAACTGGGGGAAGCCGAACTGGAGATCATGCAGGTTATCTGGGACAGTACGGCGCCCGTTACTTCCAACTATATTCTCAAAGAATTGCAGGGACGCAGGAAATGGCAGTTATCGACGCTTATGACATCTTTATCAAGGCTTGTCAACAAAGGTTTTATTATCTGTGACCGTTCTTCGGGTACGAATCTGTATAGCCAAATTATCTCCGAGAGTGATTACAAGACCAATGCCGGAAAGCATTTTCTGGAACAATTGTATAACAATTCCATACAGAATATGGTAGCTGCGTTATATAGCAGTAAGATGATCAAAGAAGCGGATCTTGCGGAGCTTCGAAGTTATCTGGATGCATTGGAAGATACGAATCATGAGGAGGCGGAATAATGGTAGAGCGTATGTTTCTTTCTGTCTTAAGCACTTCACTGGCAACAAGTCTCATTATTATACTGCTTATGATACTGTCTCCCTTTATCAACAGGCGATATGCGGCCAAATGGAAATATTGGGTGTGGATTGTACTTGCACTGCGCTTAATCATGCCTGTTAATCTGACAGATCTGCAGAACGTGATCGAAAATCTGAGCCAAAGTCCGACTGCCGAAGCGCTGCAGTCCGGGCGAGATGCCGTGCGTTCGTCACAGGACGATGTGACAGTTCGCCCGAATCAGAGAATCCTGTTGGAGCTGCCTTCCGGAATGACAGAGCCACTGGTACAGACTGACCGGACATCGGCCCGCGTTACGCGGTTTATAATTCTGGAATGTATATGGATTGCGGGAAGTATGATCTTCCTCGGCGTACATCTTGGCACATATTTTACATATAAGCGTCAAGTGCGGCATGGAGGAGTCCTGCGAAAAGATAAAGCGGTCGCGGAACTCATTCATAACCTGTCCGATGAACTACAACTTAAAAGGCGTATTTCCATAATAGAATATTCTAAGGCGGACAGCCCGATGGTGCTGGGATTTGTCCGACCAGTTCTTGTTCTGCCGGCGGAAGAATATTCCGACGAAGAGTTGTTTTTCATAATAAAACACGAGTTGATTCATTATAAACGCCATGATGTCTGGTGTAAACTGCTTTTTGTGCTGGCTAATGCGATCCATTGGTTTAATCCGTTTATCTGGCTTATGCAGAGAGAATCCGTAGTGGATATGGAATTGTCCTGCGATGAGAGAGTCATGCTGGATGCCGGTTATACGATAAGGAAAGCTTATATGGAAACGCTTTTTTCCACACTGCACAAAAAATGCATGCGTAAGACACCTTTATATACGCAGTTTTACGGCGGAAAACGCGTAATGGAAAAACGGTTTAGAAATATCCTCGGACGTTCAGGTAAGAGAAGCGGATTCATCATTCTGCTCTGCACGTTTGTTCTTGTCATTATTCTTGGTTTATTGATCGGATGTTCCGTCTCCGAATCCGGCAGTTCAGCGAGCATGTCAGAAGAGGAGAGTACTAAAATATCAGAAAGAATTGTAGCGGAAAATGTGGATGTACCGGAAATTGTGCTGGATCACGCAAAAAAACTGGTTGCGGAATGGTTTGTGTGGGCCCAGACGGACTTTCCGGATTACGGTTATGCCAATTGGCGGATCGAGTTATTAACGCACTGTTACACTTATAAGGATTTTGAGGGTATAACTTTGCAGATTTATCAGTTAAATTTTGAGTTACTATCCGAACAGCCCGAAAATGTCATGTTAGCAGGCGGTATGAGCATCACTGAGGATGGATGGGTCACGCCTGACTATTCCAACAGCAGATTTTTGATTTTTCAACAGAATGGTGACGATCTTACTTACCTCACATACTTATTTGAAAATGATTGTTATCCGCCGGACGAAGTATTTACAGATGATTTAAGAAATCAGCTTGAATCGATGGGCATATTGGGTGAGGCAGACACGTCTGAGAGCGGCAATACTACGATACTTACGTATATTATAGAAGGTGAACCCGTGGAGCAGACGGCTGCATTGTTTACAGGCAACGGCTATTCCATCTATGTACCGGATGACGACTGGATTCTATACGGATCTGATATATGGCATAGTATTTATAACGATAGAATCCGGTTCTGGGTTACCTGCTATGCAGATCAGGATATGTCACAGGTGAAGAGAGAACTTGGCAATTCTCAGGGAATGCTCCCTGATGTGGAATCAATCAGAGAGAATGAGATGACAGGGCAGATGGGGGATCTCATTACAAAAGTGCGGCTTATCGAACAACCAGAGGCATCCCATGTTTGGGCGGTATTTTATTGCTATCCGGAGGGAGCCATAGAGGGTGCCGGGGCAAGACTGCCGGTGATTGTTGATACTTTCAGTGCATCAGAAACAGTAAAAAACGACTTCTGTAATATGATACCTTCCTCCGGTGAAACCAATGCCAATGTGTTGCAATTTACAAACGGATTACGGCTGATTCTTCCGGAAGCGTGGAACGACAAAATCGTATTGGAAAAATATGATTTAATAAATACGCTGTGCATATCTGAAAAGAATAACGCAAATGCAGGTGGCGGTGGAGAGCTAGTGCATCTGTTTTATATCGGTCACAGTGAGGAGGATCTGACATTCAGTGCGGATAATCCATATAGATTTTTTGGAGAGGACGCGCGGAACATCCATAAAGTATTGGGTGTCTACAGAACAGAAGACAATGAGTATGCCTTGATTTATACAAGATATTCAGACGCCGATTACACAAACGAAGATCCAAAACTCTGCAAAGACTTTCAGGATCTATACAAGTATGTTGACGAGGTACAGGTCATAACCGACAATATGCCGGGATTTACGGAATGCGGTTTAGAAGACCTTGACTGGGTATGGATGGAGTAATCAAACAATGATCAAAACCATGCTTATAACTTAAAATCCTTTCGCGGGTGCTTTGTGGTAAGGATATCCCGCTGTTTTGCCGTTGCAACATGGGTGTAGATTTCCGTGATATTGATGGAGCTGTGACCAAGCATCTCCTGAATATAGCGGATATCCACATCGGCTTCCAGCAGACTTGTAGCGAACGTGTGTCGGAACATATGTGGGGTAATATGTAGCTCGATAGATGCAAGAGCACAGTATTTATGGATCATTCTGCGGACAGACTGATCCGTTAGGGGTCTTCCTGACAGGTTGATAAAGAAATATCCGCAGCCTTGTATTTCCGAACGAAACTGTTCTCGATAAGTTTCCAATATTCTGATGACATCGTCATTGCCGATCTGGATTCGTCTCTCCTTAGCACCTTTGCCGTAGATAAGGATCGTCCGGTCATACAAGTTCACATCACCACTTTTCAACGCACACAGTTCCGATATCCGCATACCGGTGGAAAAGAGCAGTTCAATGACTGCCGCGTCGCGAAGAGCGGTTTTCTTTTGATAATCTGTCTTTGCATTCCTATACTGTGAATAAATGGCGGATAAAAACTGCTCTACCGTATGGAGGGGTATTGTTTTCGGAAGAATAGAAGGTTCCCGGAATTTTATTTGGAGTTTGCTGAACGGATTTCGTTCAATGACTTCTTTGTATTCCAGGAAGTGGAAGAGTGCTTTGAGAGATGCGATCTTGCGTTTTACCGTCTTTGGTTTGTAAGTTTGATGAAGGTATGCAATATAATTTTCTAATACTAGCGGCGTGATATCAGTAACATCTGTGATTTCTGTAGGATCAGTGGCATCTACAATATCTGCGTTTTCCGTTTCTGTAATTTCTGTGATCGGAGAGTGATCCGGATTCAGATCCAAGCTTTTTGGTGCTATTGGTGCGACCTGCACGGTAAACTGTCCTAAGTCGATACGATACGCTTTTAGTGTCTTTTCATCCAGACGTTTCTGGTATCGGCAATAGTCCAGATAATTTTTTATATTCTTTTGTAAATCATTTTCCATTTTTCTGTTTTCTCCTTTGTAAACATTTCTTATATAAAAAATTGAGCTACGAAGGGTTGCGAGATTCGCTTCGTGAACTCTTTTTTGTCTCAGACTTATATTGTACATGATAAAGCATATAAACCCAATTATATACAATAAAAAATATGTAAAATAATAACGAATATAGATACAATTTTATAATTTTATATGTTTTGTATAATAAACGATCAAAATATTTGCTTTTTATGTGGAAAATCTATATAATATAAATATAATTATCTTGTTAAGATAATAATCTTATGGCAGAAAGGATGAGACTTTATGAATACAATTATTACAATCGGTCGTCAGTTTGGTTCCGGTGGGCGCGAGATCGGAAAGAAAGTAGCCGATCACTTCGGAATAAAATTTTATGATAAGGATCTTCTGACAAGAGCAGCAAAGGAGAGTGGCTTCTGTGAGGAAATGATACAGACCCATGACGAGCGTCCGACTAATTCATTTCTCTATAATTTGGTGATGGATACTTATTCTTTCGGCTATAATTCTTCTTCCTTTGTGGATATGCCGATCAGTCACAAAGTCTTTTTGGCACAATTTGATACCATTAAGAAGATCGCGGGAGAGGGTCCCTGCGTGATCGTCGGCAGATGCGCTGATTATGCGCTGCATGATTATCAGAATTGTCTCCATCTTTTTATCCATGCGGATCAGAAGAGCAAAGTGAAGCGAATTATGGAACGCTACGAGGATGTGACATCGGAGCAGAAGGCTATTGACATGATGAACAAAAAAGATAAATCACGTCAGAGTTACTATAATTATTATTCTTCTAAGAAGTGGGGGCGCTCGGACAGTTATGATCTGTCCATCAACAGCGGAGTTCTCGGAATTGACGGTTCCGTGAAGCTGATTACGCAGTTCGTTGAGGATTTCGAGAATCGATAATATCATAAGGACGAAGGTGTCTGGCTTTCGTCCTTTTCCTTTGACTATGGAGAAACTTATGGACAGGAAAAAGCAGGAGCGACATAAGCCGTACACAGAGAACCATTCATACATAAGCAATAGTACATCTAATCCGCCACCGCCGAATTATGATGAATATTACATGTTTACAGTACTTTATGTGCTTTTTGTACCTGTTGCCATAACGATTATAATGGGAGTCAACGGCATATTTGAATATACGCCTCTATTTGTCGCGTTTATGATGTTTCTATATACATATTTGTGTATTGCCAAATTCAAATTGAATAAACCTGACAGCCTGTTTGGATTATATTTACCAATCCTCGGTTATCTGAGTTGGCAATTATTTCTCTCGGTGATATTTACCTTGTTTATCTATGATGGTGCATTTATCTATGCGTTATTATCTTTGAATTTTTACGGAGTCATGTATGACCCTGATTGGCAGTTGGTACTGCTTTTTAACTGGATTTATAGCTTATCGCTCTCAGGCGGTTTCATAGCAGGAGAGCGATTTGCCTTTCACAAGACTAAAGTAGTGCGAAAATCCTTTCGTATCAAATATGTACGTTTGATACTGATTTGCAGCGCCACGATGATAATAATAAGCGAAGGAGTCTGGTTTTATAAGCGGAGAGATATTATAGAACGAGATTCGGAGCAGAGCGGATATGGATTTGCCTATGAGAACGGCTATTCAAGCACTAATTTAGAACCGTACTATGTTGAGAATGAAGCAAATATTCTTGCCAGATTAGATGAACCATCCATATTTATAATTTCCGAACCAACCCAAATGCCTGTATTGGATGGAGCAGAAGCGGCATATCCGGTCTATTCTGCTTTTGCTAATGCCTGCTATGAGAATATTAGTGAAATACAGGAATATGCCAAACGGAACAAATCCAAAGATTCTGATGTCACAATGCCTGTTAAGTTTAATAACAGCGTGATTGCTTTCGAGGATTTGGTGGCCGGAGAGACAGATATCTTTTTTGGCGCAAAACCATCAAAAGAGCAACAGAAGCTGGCTGCAGAAGCCGGCAAGGAGCTGGTTCTGACACCAATAGGCAAAGAAGCGTTCATCTTTTTTGTCAATAGCGAAAATCCGGTTAACGGACTGACTTCCGACCAAATACGCGATATTTACTCCGGTGAAATCACAAATTGGAATAAAATCGGCGGAGCAAGCGAACGAATTCTTGCATTCCAACGTCCTGAGAATTCCGGTTCTCAGACAATGATGGAATATTTTATGGGGGATATACCGCTAAAAAAACCTCTGCAAACCGAACATGTTGGTGGTATGGGCGATCTGTTCTTAAGAACGGCAAATTATCAGAATCGTTCTTCGGCAATCGGTTATTCCTTCCGGTATTTTGCAACTATTATGGTAAAAGATATGAATTACTCGGATCATATTAAATATCTGTCAGTAGATGGCGTTTATCCTGATGAGAAAACGATTCGATCCGGAGAATATCCAATTACTACAGAACTTTATGCGGTTACGCTTGCCGATAATCCGAATGAAAATGTAAAATTATTTTTAGAATGGATGACAGGTTCTCAAGGTCAGCAAATCATATCTGATACCGGATATGTTGCGCTACAAAGTCTGTGAATAGTGATTGATTATAATTTGTATTTTATAAAACCTTGCATAACCTTGATTTTACTGTATTTTATGGCAGTTTATATGATTTGAGAGTGGATTGGTCCAATATATAACTATGCGCAAAACACAAGTTTAACGAATAGTTGTGCTCGTAAACGTTAACTTTAGGTGTAAATTTCCTCAGAATCCAGCCAGACTGTAAAAGGACCATCATTTACAAGCGCTACCTGCATATCAGCGCCAAACTCGCCATGGGCAACCTTCGGGACAAATTCTCTGCATTTTTCTATGATGTACTTATACAATAGCTCCGAAGGTTCGGGTTTGCCGGCTTTTATAAATGAGGGTCTGTTTCCATGTTTACAATCAGCATATAATGTAAATTGTGAAACAATTAACAATTCACCATCAACAGAAGAAATATTCAAATTTGTTTTTTCGTTCTCATCGCTGAAAATACGAAGATTAACCAGCTTATGGATCATTTTATCGGCAATTTCTTTCGTATCGCTGTCAGAAATACCGACAAATACACAGAATCCCAGCCCGATCTCTCCGACGATCCTGTCTTCTATCGTTACACTTGCTCTATTTACGCGTTGAATCAGAAGTCTCATTGTCACTACTCTCTTCTTTTCTCTTTTTCTTTTTGACCGGCGGGACATATTCTGTGAATACTTTAGCCTCGTCGATCTGTCCCACCGTCATATAAGGCTGTATATCTGTAGGAAGCTCTTTTTTAATCAGCATTCTATTTACCATAGCTTTGACACCCGCATAGAAAACCGCAAAGATCGGCACACCGACCACCATACCGAGCACTCCGAACAGACCGCCGAATATTGTGATTGCAAATATAACCCAGAAACCTGAAAGACCTGTAGAATCACCCAGAATCTTCGGCCCGAGAATATTGCCGTCAAACTGCTGAATAATCAAAATCAGAATAATAAAATACAGCGCCTGTATCGGATCAACCATCAGAACAAGCAGCGCACTCGGTACTCCGCCGATCCACGGACCGAAGAATGGGATAACATTAGTTACACCGATGATTACGCTCACAAGGATTGCATATGGAGTTCCAATAATACTGGTACATACGAAGCATATAACGCCAATAATAATAGAATCCACGATCTTACCGCCGATAAATCCGATAAAAGTGCTGTGGATAAATCGAAAGTTAGTGATGACCTCATTTCCGGCCTTGCGGTCAAACAATGCATAGGCTATTTTCTTCGCCTGTCCGGCAAATTTCTCTTTGCTGCCGAGAATATAGATGGAGATAATAAAACCGATCACAAAATTCCACAGTGCCTTAAATACACCGATCACACTCAAAGACAGTGTCTTTAAAAGATCATTAATATGAGGAAGCAGATTACTGTTGAAATAATCCAGTAATTTGGAGGAATATTGAGCAATCAGTCCATTTACGACTTGCTCAAGATCAGGGTTATTTTTCATCAGTCCAAGCGCCCATGTATTTAAATTATTGACATAGATCGGGAACTGAAAAATAATGCTCTGTATACTACGGATCACCTCAGGGATAATGAGTCCGAAAAATTCATATAGGATGATCAGGATCAAAACAATGGTCACTAATATAGAAAGACCTCTCATCCGCCTTTTATTTTTGGCTGTCATCGGCACATTAGCCTTCTTATATAGAGGTTTGATGATACATTTCTCAATCTTATTGAGAACAGGCGTCATCAGATATGCCAAAACAAAACCGTCTATAATCGGCATAGAGATCCCGATAAACTTTGCAATATTGTTAGATAAGCTGGATCTGTGAAAAAGAACATAATAAAATAAGATACTTGCAACTATCACAAGAAATGCCGTGAGTCCCCAGCAAAAGTATTTCTTTTCAAACTTAAATTTCATTTAGATTAACCCCGCTATAGATTATGTACATTCCGTATCCGTATACTACCATAAAAGATACGATATATATTAGTATACCATTTTTTTCATAATCTGCATTATAAATTTAAAAATTTAGTGCTAAGGAGGTGATTGTTTTGTATAATAGATGCGATAACCACATTTATCAGAGGGAAGGAACATCGCATGAAACTTCAGCAATTATACAGCCTGACGCGTAGGGCCATAGATGATTATCACATGATTACAGCGGGTGATAAGATTGCCGTCGGTATTTCCGGCGGTAAAGACAGCCTGACGCTGCTCTATGCCTTGCAGGGACTACGCAGATTCTATCCGCAGTCATTTGAACTATGCGGCGTTACGGTAGATCTGGGATTCGATAACCTGAATTTGGATAAGATCAAAGAGTTATGTGCTTCTCTTGACATAGAATATCATATTATCAAGACAGATATCGGCAAAATAATTTTTGATGACCGCAAAGAATCAAACCCATGCTCCCTGTGTGCAAAAATGCGAAAAGGTGCATTAAACGATGCTATGAAGGCTTCCGGATGTAATAAAGTAGCATATGCCCACCATAAGGATGACGTTGTGGAGACCATGATGATGTCTCTGATCTATGAAGGTCGCTTCCACACTTTCCGTCCGGTCACTTATCTGGACCGCACGGATATTACCGTGATTCGTCCTTTAATCTATATGAATGAAGCAGATGTGATCGGTTTTGTCAATAAATATAATGTTCCCGTAGTAAAAAGTCCCTGTCCGGCGGACGGACATACGAAACGGGAATATATTAAGAACCTTGTCCGTGAGATCAATCTGGAAACTCCCGGAGTCAAAGAAAGAATGTTTACCGCCATTCAGAGCGGAAAACTGGAAGGATGGGAACTGTCATGAATGCAAAAGATCAAAATTACCACGACCAGCAGAATATAAGTAATGTTCAGAAAATGCGAGAGGTAATCGGCACATTACCGCCCTTCTGCAAACAGTTTTTCCGTGGTATCAGCGAATATACTTCGGCGCGGACGAGGCTTGCCTATGCGTACGACATCAGGGTTTTTTTTGAATATCTGCATGATAATAACAGTTATTGCGGGCAGATGGATATTCAGAAATTTCCCTTGACGATTCTGGAACAGCTTACGCGGGAAGATATCGAAGAGTATATTGAGTATCTTTCTTACTATGAGAAAGACGGCAAAGTCTACACAAATGATGAGCGTGGCAAGAAAAGAAAATTGGCGGCTCTCAGAAGTTTTTATAATTTTTTTTTTCAAGCGGAATTGATTGAGAAAAACCCCGCGGTTCTCGTTCCGCTTCCCAAACTACATGAAAAGGAAATTATCCGTCTGGATGCGGATGAAGTTGCCATTCTGCTGGATCAGGTAGAGGATGGCACCGGACTGACTAAAGCTCAGCAGCGTTTCCATAAGGTCACAAAGACAAGAGACGTTGCGATTCTTACACTGCTACTCGGTACGGGCATACGTGTATCGGAATGTGTCGGACTGGACATCGGTGATGTGGACTTCAAAAATAACGGCATAAAGATTCGGCGTAAAGGCGGCTATGAGGCAGTCGTCTATTTCGGCGAAGAGGTAGAAAATGCCCTGCAGGACTATCTGGATGACCGCCATCATATCATTCCGCAGTCCGGGCATGAAGAAGCCCTGTTTCTGTCCCTTCAGAATCGACGGATCTCTGTGCGGGCTATAGAAAATATGGTTAAAAAATACTCATCTACAGTCACAAGCCTTAAGAAAATTACTCCGCATAAGCTTCGAAGCACATACGGCACATCCCTATATCGTGAAACCGGGGATATCTATCTGGTGGCGGATGTTTTAGGTCATAAAGATGTTAATACGACCAGAAAACATTATGCCGCCCTGGAAGATGAACGGCGTCGTTATGCTGCAGACAAAGTAAAACTGCGGGAAAAACATCACCCCGATGAATCGGAAGATTAATATCATCCTGTGAAATCTGTGTCATAATAGGGAACAACCAGATGTCTCCCATATTGGATAGAGTCACCCGACAGAGAATTCATGGTTTTGACTTCATTAATATAATCGTTAATAGAAGTATAATGTTCCCCGTCCATGTACTCTTCTGCAATTGACCATAATGTGTCATTGTTAGATACCACAATACTCTTATAATACTTGTAGGAAGGTGCTGCGTCAGCCTTGGCATTGGAGCGGAAACTGCTTAATGCCACAGAGCAGGTGACAATCAGGCATACGGTCATGACCAAAATAAGAAAATTCTTCATCATCTCCCGCTGCCTTCTCGCTCTGTTCCTGCGAATTCTTCGCTCACTTCTCAAATCTTCCGTTCTCATATATCTCACATGATTGGTGTACATCCCTCTGATCGTCTCCTTTCTTAAATCAGAACAAATGTTGCGAACAAACGTTCTTTATGTCTTGTATTATATCGAACATATTTTCTGGTGTCAATACTTTTAAATAAATTTTTCGAACAAATATTCTGAATATATGTTTGCTTTTTCTTCTTTACTGTGTTATGCTTATAATATCTTAAGAAATTAAGCTCTTTCTTAAAGTATGCGCTTACTTTTTTCCATTGTAGCGTAGGAACAATTTCACAATTTATTTAGGAAAGGATAAGGTTATTATTTATGGGTTATGGTAAGATTACCGCAAAGCAGCAGCAAATACTTGACTATATTAAAGATGAAATCTTAAAGCGTGGATATCCGCCGGCAGTTCGGGAGATCTGCGAAGCTGTCAATTTAAAATCAACTTCTTCCGTGCACTCTCATTTAGAAACCCTTGAGAAGAACGGATATATCAGACGTGACCCCACCAAACCGCGTGCTATTGAAATTTGCGATGATAATTTTCAGATGGTACGCACAGAGATGGTTTCCATTCCTGTAATCGGACAGGTTGCTGCCGGGCAGCCCATTCTTGCTGAACAAAATATAGAGAGCTATTTTCCCGTTCCCGCCGATATGGTACCGAGCGGTGAGTCCTTTGCTCTGAAGGTTAAGGGCGATTCCATGATCAACGTAGGAATCTATAACGGTGACCAGATTTTTGTCAAGAGCTGTCAAACTGCTAATAACGGAGATACGGTGGTTGCCTTGATCGACGATTCCGCCACTGTTAAGACATTTTATAAAGAAAACGGTCATATTCGTCTGCAACCCGAAAACGATTCTATGGAGCCTATCATTGTTGATAACTGCCAGATTCTGGGCAAGGTTTTTGGTGTATTCAGACTGTACCGCCAATAATATTGATATCTGAACTGATATTTTTTGTAAATTATGTATGAATTATTCACGCTGTATTGTTATTGGTATATTTTCCAGTATAGTATATTTGGCGTAAGACATAATAATAGTAACTGTCAACAAAAGTCGGCAGTTACTATTTTAAATTTAGACGAGAATCTTTCAAAGGCACGAAAATTAGCCTATCAAGATTTGAAGTAACGGGATTGTACGTTTTCAAAAAGGGGGAAAAAGCATGAAAAATAAAGGTTTAGATTATCTTGCCCTGACGATTGCCATTATCGGTGCTATTAACTGGGGGTTGATCGGTCTTTTCAGTTTTGACCTTGTGGCATTTGTTTTCGGTAATATGTCATGGTTCTCAAGAATCATTTATGCGTTAGTCGGAATTTCGGGTCTTTATATCATCACGTTCTATATGTATGCAGGTGGTGAGACACGAAGCGCCGATTCGTAATTATTTATGCAAACCGGATTTTAACAGTCCGAATAAACGTAAGCCGGCATTGCCTTTTACAGCATGTCGGCTTCTGTTTTTGCTTATAGGAAGTCTCATTCATGTTTAAAAGTTTTCCACAAGCTTCCCGTCTCTCCAAATGCGTTCCAGATCGTAAAACAAACGGTTTTCTTTATCGAAAATGTGGATAATCACGTCATGGAAATCAAGGAGTATCCAGTTGGCGTTATTATAACCTTCAATCTGTCTTAGGGGAACGCCCGCTTTGCCGAGCTTCTCTTCTACGTTGTCGGAAAGAGCCTGAATCTGGCTGCTATTTGTGCCGTTTGCAATAATGAAATAATCCGCAATCACGGATACCTCGCTGATATCGATCACCTTGATGTCTTCCGCCTTTTTATCTTCCAATGCCTCTATGGCAAGTTTTGCAATTTCTTTACTGTCCATAAACTGTTGCTTCCTTTCTTTCTGTTGTATCGTA
This sequence comes from Lachnospiraceae bacterium, assembly GCA_014804605.1. Classification (GTDB taxonomy): domain Bacteria; phylum Bacillota; class Clostridia; order Lachnospirales; family Lachnospiraceae; genus UBA3282. The sequence continues at coordinate 70,966 of JAAUZM010000032.1, forward strand.
TATAGGAAATTGTTTTGCAGACCCTGCATGCCGTACTTAATACTATATTACGGTTTTCTATAATATTCATAGGTTTCTCTTGTCATGGGATCTATTCTCCCACCCTTCTGGGTCAGATGGGTTAACGTATCTTGTAAGATTCTGCATAACGCTTCATTCAAGTCCTGATAGGCCATTTTTCGCGCCGCCGCGAGATTCTGCATATATTGCTCCTCAATAACTGTGGTTCTTTTCATACGTTTCCGTCCGGGTTCAATATAGTCTGCGATATAGATTACTTGTTCCAGCGGGCTCATCTGCGGTCTGCCCGTAGTGTGATAATATATAGCATTCAAAATATCTTCATCGGTAATGCCATATTCCTGCTTTGCCAGCGCACCGCCTGCTTTGGCATGTAAGAGCGGAGAATCTTCCTGTGCCTCTGTTTCAGAGAGCACGATATGATTTTTGATACAAAGAGACATCTGCTTTTTATAACTTAAGCACTTGGCGCAGTCGTGCAGCATTCCTGCTATAAGCGCTTTTTCTATATCCACGTCGTGTACCGCAGCCAGATTGGCCGCTGTATATGCTACACTCAAAGTATGCTCATATCGCTTGGGTTCCAGCGTTTTCTCCATCTCTTTTCTGAGTTTTGACAGATCTGCTGTTTTCATGTGTATATCAATCCTTTCCGTGCCGGTTCTCTTCGCGATATAAACCCTTCTGTACAATATATGATCTGACAGATTCGGGTACATCCCTCTCGACGGACTCTCCGGCCGCAATCTTTCGTCGGATGTCTGAAGAAGAAATATCCATACATTCTGTCTGCAGCAGGCAAATGTCTGCACAGTATTCTTCTTGTAAAAACCGAATCTGTTCTTCCATGTCCTCAGTCGTCTTGCCATCCCGCACGGCTGCCAGAATACAGCAGTCAGCAAAAAGTTCCTCGGGATGAGCCCACTTAGACATATGAAAAAGACTGTCAGCGCCTACAATGAAATAGTATTTAGCCTGCGGATTTTCCGCCCGAAGCCGTTTTAGCGTCTGATAGGTGTAAGTATTTCCCGTCTGCGTAAGCTCTATGTCGGACAGCGTAAACCGAGGCTGCCCCTCGATCGCAAGGGCCGTCATTTCGGCACGTACCCGTCCGTCTTCTACCTTCTGGTCAACCTTCATATACGGCACACCGCATGGCATGAAAAGCACCTCATCCAGTGCAAACTGCTCCAGCGCTTTCTGTGCGAGCCTAAGATGACCGTTATGGATCGGGTTGAAAGTACCGCCCATGATTCCTACTTTTCTCAAAGTCTACCTCCTGTACAGCAATGCCGTGCCGAACCTTATTTTGTACCAATCACTCAATTTCCCTGCTTTGAAGGATTTTCCTTCGGCAGCACGATTTTCGGGTCTTTTTTGTCCGGCTTGTAAAGTACGATCTTCTTACCGATCACCTGCACTACTTGAGAATGTGTACGTTCCGCAATTACCTGTGCGATTTCACCGGGATCATCCATGCAGTTTTTTAACACGGCGATCTTAATCAGTTCTTTTGTATTGAACGCTTCATTAATTGCCTCTGTAAATTCCGGTGTCAGGCTGGATTTTCCTACTTGAAAAATAGGATTTAACGTACTCGCCAGACTCTTTAAATATGCTCTCTGCTTACTTGTCATAATATACCTCTGTTTTCAACTGTTGTAAATTCATATTATAGATCATATCCGTTGCATTATTTATAGTAATCGAAGGATAGACCGTACATCCGTACCGTATCGCCCTCGCTGATCCCCAGTGCTTCTAACTGTTCCAGAATACCATTGTCTTTTAAGAAGTCCTGAAAGAACTTGAAGCCTTTTTCGGATTCCAGATTCGTGTAGGACAACATCTTCTCGATCCTCGGGCCTTCCACCACATAAGCATCCTCTTCCTCGTCATAGATAACGGTAAAAGGATCACTTTCGGAACTGAAATGAAATTCCGGGAAGAATTCCTGTTCAAAGATAACCGGATTGGAATCAAGCTTCTCAAGAGCATTGCTGATTGCATACAGAAGCTCCCGCAGTCCCTGTCCGCTGATTGCGGAAATGGCGTATACCGGAATGCCCTTCGGCTCAAATTCCGCTCTGATCTTTGCTACGGGATCATCCTCCGTATAAATCATGTCGATCTTATTGGCGGCAATAATTTGAGGACGCTCGGCGATCTCCGCATTGTAAGTCGCCAGTTCCTTATTAATAGCGTAGATATCTTCAATCGGATCGCGGCCTTCCGTGGATGCGGCATCCACGATATGCACGATCAGTTTCGTGCGCTCAATATGCCGCAGGAATTCGTGACCAAGACCGACTCCCTCAGAAGCGCCTTCGATGAGCCCCGGAATGTCTGCAATGACGAATCCCTTCGCATCTTCTAAATCCACCACACCAAGATTGGGATTCAAGGTTGTAAAATGGTAATTGGCAATCTTCGGTCTTGCGTTTGTCACCTTAGAGAGAAATGTGGATTTGCCCACATTCGGGAATCCTACCAGACCCACATCGGCGATCACCTTAAGTTCCAGCATAAGCTCCAGCTCCTGCGCCGGCTGTCCCGGCTGGGCATATCTGGGAGCCTGCATGGTACTTGTGGCGTAATGCTGGTTGCCGTTACCGCCTTTTCCGCCGTTTAGCAGGAGAAATCTGCGATTTTCGCCGGACATATCCGTAATAACCTGTCCGCTTTCGGCTTCTTTGATTACCGTTCCGGCAGGTACTTTGATTGTAATGTCTTCACCGTTCTTACCCGCACAGTTGCGCTTTCCGCCGTTTTCCCCGTTTCCGGCGCAGTACTTGCGGATATGGCGAAAATCCGTAAGTGTATTCAGGCCGTCGTCCACCTCAAAATACACGCTTCCGCCCTTGCCACCGTCACCGCCGTCGGGTCCGCCGTTCGGCACATATTTCTCTCTGCGGAAGGATACATGCCCGTCGCCGCCCTTTCCGCTCTTTACATATATTTTTGCACGATCTGCAAACATAGTTTCCTCCATTTGAAAAAAGGCTCCAAACACCTAGATGTTCGAAGCCCGAATCAATCATCCTATTTCTCTACAGGATATACGGAAGCCTGTTTCTTGTCTCTTCCTTTTCTCTCGAAACGAAGCACACCGTCAACTAATGCAAACAGAGTGTCGTCACCGCCGATCCCTACGTTAATACCGGGATGGATCTTTGTTCCACGCTGTCTGTATAAGATATTTCCTGCTTTGACGAATTGTCCGTCAGCTCTTTTGGCACCTAATCTTTTGGCCTCGGAATCTCTACCGTTCTTAGTAGAACCTACACCTTTCTTATGTGCAAAAAATTGAAGGTTCATATTTAACATGGTATTACACCTCCTCAAATGTCAATTTACAATAGTTCTTACCATATTGTTTCTCAATCTGGGTAAGTCCCAGCACCAGAGAATCCATAAGCGCCTTGGAAGTTTCCTTCAAGGGCGGATTTACAAAATGACACCGAATGGTTCCGGTCTCTTCGTCTGTCTCCACACGCATCTTCTCTCCGGTAATCTCTTCCAGAGAATTAATGGTGTTAATGACAAGTATGGAGATGGCAGCACATACGATATCTTCGCCATGGACGGCATATCCTGCATGCCCGTCACAGATAAATCCCTGATATTCTCCTGCTGTTGTCTTATAAAATGTGATCTGTGTCATCTCACACCTTCGCACAACTCTCAATCGTTAATAAATACTACGCATTAATTTTATCGATTTTAATCTGAGTGTATGCTTGTCTGTGACCGTTTTTCTTATGATAGCCGGTTTTTCTCTTGTACTTGTACACGATAACTTTACGATACTTACCCTGATCCATAACGGTTCCGGTAACAGTTGCGTTTGCTACATCGCCTGCAACCTTAAGCTCTTTATCGCTGACAGCTAAAACCTGATCAAATGTCACAGCGCCTCCGACCTCAACGTCAAGCTTCTCAACTTTGATGACGTCTCCTTCAGAAACTTTGTACTGCTTTCCACCTGTTGCAATAATTGCGTACATATGGCACCTCCTATTCATGAACCGAAGTCCATTTACTCGCTAGCTCCGGTGATGTCCGTCATATAAGTCTGTTTGTAAACTGCTTATAAATAGGCATACTTATACCTCGCTATGCGGCATACTCGAATATCATAAACGTTTTGGGGATATTTGTCAATGGCTTTATTATAAAATAATAAAATTCATAATCTATATATCGGATTACGCTTCTGACCGACCTATTTTACAAAAAAATACGCCGCCATCTGCGCTCTGGAACTGAACTCTTCCGTCTCCAACAGTTCCCGCACTTCTTCTTTGCTGTAAAAATTTGCCGTGATTTGCTCATTTTCCGATGTATGATCCTCGAACTCCCCTTCAGCATCTACGAATGCAATCTGTGTTTTTACATCGGAAAAGGCTACCGCCGCGAAAGAAGGCGGCAGAATGCTGCGAATTTTTTTCACACTGAGTCCTGTCTCTTCATAAAGCTCTCTTTGAATACATTCTTCCAAAGATTCCCCTTCGTTGATCATACCCGCACACAGATTGTATACGAAACGGTTGACACCCATACGGAATTCCTTTAATAACAGCAGCTTATCCTCATGATACGCCACGATGGAAACCCCGCTTACACGCTGTCCGATCGCCTCCGGTCCCGCAATCTCACTCCGGCTGACGATCTCATATTTTTTCTCCCTGCCCGCCTTATTGATATAAGTCAGCTCGTAATTTTTCAGGTACTTTCCGTCTTTTACCTTCTCGAAACTCAGAAGCTTCATATGAATAACCATGCCTTTCTCTTTGTCATCATCCTATCGTAGCATATCATATCTTATAATTTATGCGGAGCCGCTTGACCAAATTGCTCCCGGAAACTCGGGTTCACTTTTTTTCTGGTAATCTCCATCAATCCGAGTCCCGTCATATCCACAACATCTGCCGTGATACTGTCTTTTTTCAGCAGATTTCTCATATATTCCACGAGCTGTCTCTCATGCTCCTTTTTTCTGAGATTAATGAAATCCACCAGAATAATGCCCGATAAGTTTCTCGCCCGCAGATGTACGGCAATCATCTCGGCAGCTTCCATGTTGATCTTTACGGCGGTTTCTTCTTTATTTTTGCCCTGCTCACATTTTCCGCTGTTGACATCAATGGAAATAAGGGCCTCTGTCGGCTCAATGACAAGATAACCGCCTGACTTTAACCAAACCTTCCTGTCTAAAAGCTCATGGATCCGCGTTTCTACGGCATACAGCTTATAAAGCGGCAGCATTTTGTCCTCATAGAGCCGGAGCGACAGATCCGTTCCAGTAAACTGAGATTGCAGTACTTCATAGATTTCGGGAAGATCGGTGATTACCTCATCATATTCTGACGTATAAGTGTTTTCAATAAAATGAACATAATCGGGCTTGCCGCGGTACAGGCAGCTATAGCAGGTACGTTTATCCGCAATCTGCATAATATGCGCCAACTGCTCTGTCAAATACCGTGCTTCTTCAATCAACGGCTCATCTTCGGCAAGTTCCCCGGCATTCGTACGGACGATAAGCTGATAATGTTCGGCGATCTGCCGCAGTGCCTCTATGCTTCGGAATCTGACCTGCTTCTTTTTGCTCAATTTAGATGATATCTGAACAATGTTCCGTCCGCAAATGCTATCAGAGTCCTCTGCCTGTGTACCGGAATCCGGCTCTGCAGGGATACGGTTCCCGAAATGCTCCTGTCGCGGCACCCCCACGACAGCATACTGCCCCGACAGGGAAATTGATGTCGTCACACCTGCCAGCTTCGTTTTCATCGGTTCTTTGATGATCTGTACGGGAATTTCGTCTCCCGCTTTAATCTTCCCGTCCGCTTTCCGATTCATCACACAGGCGTATTTTGCGTCCGTAAGCGGCAAAAAGGTGAGGTATCCCTGCCCCAGATCCACAAATGCGGCTCCGATATTATCAGAGATATTCTTCACCTTGCCTACATAGATGTTCCCCACCGCATACTCGTTCTGATTCTGTACCTGGATGGACAGAATCTGATTGTCTCGTATGAGTATGGAGAGTAATTGATTATTTAATTTTAAAATCAAAATTTTACCTTTTGCCGACATCGCAGACTCCTGCTTATATCATCCTACGTTTAGAACTACGCCATATGACTGAAGTTCACTGTGAATAGTATATCACAATATAAGAGAAAAGCCAAAACAGAATCATGCGGCAAATCATACGATATGAATGCGTTTTACAGTCCTTCTTTTTTAATTCTATACAGAATATAGAATGCAAACAAAATAGTCGGCATAAAAGGGATGATTCCTGCATATGCAGGACCGATCAATATCTTATATTGCGTTGTACTGCAGAACAGTATGCCTGTGCTTCCCAAGCCGTTGATGGCGCTGTGGCAGATCGCTGCCGGAAGTGCGCTGTCTGTACGCAGTGTGACGTACCCTTCAATCACTCCGATGAAAGTGCAGAAGACAATCATCATCAAAATGCCCAAATAAGGGTATCCAGGGTAATCCGTGCCGTAATTATGTCCCATGGCAATCATCGGCGCATGCCATATTCCCCAGATTACGCCCGTAAACAGAACAGCTTTCATGGTGCCGCAGGAGTCCTTTAATCCGTATAACAGATATCCACGCCAGCCGAGCTCTTCACCAAGAGTCGGAATTACATTGATAATTGGTGAAATCGCCGTAACCACGATCAAATTGACGATCTGTGACGTGCGCATATCCGGAGCAAAATCCCACATCACGGATGCGGTCAGGTCAAACTGTTCGCTGTAGATCAGATAATAAACCAATATACCCAGATACACTAAGATGATAAAGCTAAAATAAGCAAACAGATAATTTTTCCCATTCCCTTTGAATTTGGGTGCCAGCTTAAAATCGTGAAACCCCTGCTTCGTGAACAGTCTGGTCAGTACATTGCCGAGAACCGGCATAAACATACACAGCATAAATATGACAAGGGACTCTATTCCCCCGTAAGCTACCCCCATAACTGGGATCAATGCAAGAAGCATCCATGTCAGGGTAAAAGTAATAACGCAAAATAAAATCGTGCGTTTTTTCGTTATTTTATGTTCCATATCGGTTCATCCTCCGCTCAAATTAAAATTTTAAATAAATATAGAGGATGCCTTGATCTTCCCCATAAGACATCCTCCTTTGTTATTACAGATTTTTATATTTCACAGCCGTGCCGTAAGCAATCACTTCTGCCGCTCCCTGCATAACCGAGGAAGATGCATACCGCACATTGACAATTGCATCCGCGCCTATCGCCTGCGCTTCATCCACCATACGCTTCACGGCGATCTGTCTTGCCTGATTGAGCATTTCCGTATATTCCGTGACCTCTCCGCCGACTAATGTTTTGATTCCCGCCATAAAATCCTTGCCGAAATTTTTCGTCTGCACGATACTTCCCTTCACGATTCCTAATGTTTCTAATTCTTTTCCTGAAATATAATCAGTATTTACGAGCAGCATCTTCTTCTCCTCCTTCAATCTCTCTCATGCGCTGTATCAGTGCGATAATCACTGCCATAATCACCGCTATCGGTATGAAAATAAATACACCCAGCATCCAGAGCGGAATCGGGTCTGTTATATAGCCCCATATAAAGACACAGATAAGAAACACCATAAAAATAATAAATGTTCCTGCCGCGATGATGGAGCCGAATTTTTTTTGAATAATATCATTCTTATTCACATTGGTAAATCTCGTTCCTTCCTTCTCCATTGCCACCATCCTTTCCAAGTATTCATCAGGCATAAGAAAGGGGTATTTACAATGATCCTCCAAAAGACTATGGCAGAGCCCGGAAGTTTCCTGCAAATTAATTTTCTCCCGTTCCAAAACGATCAACTGTCGTTGCAGCGCATCCTCAAGAAGCAGTTCGCCATGCTGAATTTTACGGATCTCCTCAATCGGAAGGGAAAGTTTTCTGAGAAGTTTGATTTTCTTTAGCTCAGACACGTCTTCCTCCGTATAGTCCCGATATCCGTTTTCAACATTTCTCTTAGGATTCAGAAGTCCTTGTTGTTCATAGAAGCGGATGTTCTTCTTGGTAATGCCCACCTGCTGTTCAACTTCGTTGATCTTCATGGTATGATTTCCTTTCTTACCCGTCCTGTTGCAATCAGAATAAGGCTTCCACAAGGTGGAAGGTCAAGAGTTTTTTGCAATTTTATCAATAATATTATAGGGAACTTTTGCAAATATATTTTGCAAAAAATTCCCTATATTAAACGACCAAATTATTGCACTTTGACTGATCCTATAAAAAGCCCGAAACTTTGACACATTATCTAAAAGTTTGCTGTTCCGGTTGAATATCCGACACCCCATAATATAATGCGTATCACACCGCATATGAGCAAATGGAGCGGATAATACGCATAAAATAATTTGCCCATTCCCTTGAAAGTACCGCGTTCCCCATTATAGAGTCGTAAAAGCGGAATCGTAAGGCAGGTTCCCAACTGGATGAGTGCGTATATTTTATCGATAAACAGGAAATATACAATTGCATACATGACTACACAAGCCATCATATGCGTCATCTGTTTCTGAAAATTTCCTCTGTTCATGCCGATCGATAAAATTGCCATGGTAGCGATACAACTCCAGTCAGAAGGAAAAGTAATGAGACAGATGATGATAGCCGCCACGCTTTTCTGCCACGCTTTCCACTCAGCCTTGTCAAATATGTACAGTAATACCAGTCCCCATGCTAACGACCATACAACTCCGGTCTGATTAAATATTGTAGTCTGAAAAGGGATGAAAGGTATTCCAAAGCAGAAATTGTAAGCAAAATGGGATATCGCTGCCAATATAAATAATCTTGTAGCATATTTCTTAATATTATGTGTGTGATAATATCCCTCGGCAATGAAAAACCACATAATAGGCGCTGTAATTCTGCCGATAATATGTAAAAAAATCACATACCACTCTATAGAGTAGCCCGGAAACAATGTCCATGTTAAGTGATCCAGCGTCATCGCCACGATCGCTATCAGTTTAAGCGTATTTGCGTTTAGTCCTTTTACTTTGTCTGTATATGGCATGTTCAGTCCTCTTCGTTTCTTACCCCACATCTGCAAGCGGGATAAATCTGTGGTCGTCTCCATCTTTCGCAGTATCAGTGTAAGTCTCCAGTCTGGTCACCTGATAAGCCGACGGGGAAATTTCTACACCCGCAAACTGACACAGTTTTTCAAATACCAACGTAGGCTTAATGTTTCCGCTGCTGCTAGCATTGACAAGCATGTGAATCGTTCCGTTCTGCCCCGCTCCGAGTTCATAGATGCCCTGTTTTAAATCCAGCTCAACAACACTTTTCTTCGTTTCTTTCGTGTACGGGATGGTAGCCTGTCTGCAGAAATCCCGTATTTTACCTTCCAGATCATCAATCGGAAAACTGCCCTCTTTCATCCGCAGGCTGTAAGAAGCCGCCGCGACACTGGACATGGCATTTTTCACATGCTCCGGCAATATGGTTACAGAAATCACTTCCACACCTTCCACCATGACCTGATTCAGTGCGTTTTTCATATCCTCCGTAGAAGTCATGGAGAGCACTTCAATATCCATATATTCCCCACGGCTCTCTATTCCTACGCCCAGAGGCGCCGCAAAGGACATGATCTGGTGTGGGCTGAACCCTTCCGAGTACTTAATATCGATATCTGCACGTCTGATCGCTTTCTGGAAAAAGCGCATCATATCAAGATGTCCTATAAACTTCATTGCGCCGTATTTGGCGAATTTGATTCTGATTTTCATTGACAATCTCCGTTTCCATCAGAGTTCTGAACATAACCAAAGGCTTTTTCAATATCTTAAAATACCATTAGATAAAAATACATGTTTTACACCAATTTTTCATATTCATCCTGCAAATCTTTTGCAAGATATGCGTCACTCATACAGTGCATATCTGAAACTCCGTTTTTAACAAGTTGATATAAATCAGAGTGATAGAAAAATGTAAGCGCCTCGTCAAACGATATGCCTGTTATCCCGGCAAACAAACTGACCACGCGGGCATATTTCATTTGCAATAAAGTCGGATTCGCATTCATGCAGGCTCACTCCTCTCATACTTTAGATATTGGTCAATTACATCTTGTGAGCGGAATACTATCTGAAAATTAGGTTTCTCATAGCGCAGCCGCTTGATAGCTTCTGTCATGTCAATCAGGCCGTCATAAAACAGCTCAACAGTATTAAATACTTTATCATTCGCCACGCCGCCCATAACGATCTCATAATCTGTGTCGTCTTCATTGCGCCGGCATTTGAGAACAAACTCTAACCATTCTTCCGAATAACTGTCAAATCTCTTCACTTTACACTCATTTAGAGCATTCTCATCCAATGCATAAACAGAAACTACTGCTGATTCCCCTTTATCTTTAAACTTTTTACACCATTTTTGTGCCTGTTCCAAAAGCGGTGTTGTGTAAAATCCACGCCCAAAATCTACATTTGTTCTGGAATGTATGATATCCGGATTTGCGACTTCCGTATAAGAGCCATGATATAGAATCATACCGTTATTCCTCTCTTTTTCATAAGTTCCTCAATATCCTCCACGATATATTCCTTGCCCTGTGTATGCAGGATATCGTAGCATGGCACAATATAGCTATATAGAATGTCACTTTTTATCGTCAACGCATCATAAACCTTCTCCGCCGCAACATTCAAATGAATTGCTATATTTTCCACGCAAAAAATAGCAAATTCCAGCTCTTTTTCATTTTGAATGACATCTGACATAATAAAGGCTCTCCTCTTTTACTCACACACTCTCTCATAACAGATTCCGCCGCCGAAACGGTTTGCTCCGCACCCCTGACACTGCACCTTACAGTTAGGAGAAACTGTCTGGGTTTGCGCCTTCTTCCATTCACGCAGCAAAAACTCCTTCGTCACGCCGCAGTCCAGAAAATCCCATGGGAAATTCTCATCATCTGCCCGCTCCCTCGTGGTGTAAAATCCGATATCCAGACCACAGTCCTCAAAGCTTTTCATCCATATGTCATTGTGAAAATACTCGCTCCATGAGTCAAACAGACAGCCCCTTTTATAAGCCTCCATAATCACTTGAGCAATTTTACGGTCACCTCTGGCAAAAACACCCTCCAGCACACTCACGTCCGCCTCATGCCAGTTGTACTTTATACTCTTCTGATTGAGCTGCTCCATAATCCCCCGCTTCGTCTGATAAGCCTTCTCGATAAATTCCTCCTTCGTGCACATAGGTGCCCACTGAAAGGGCGTAAAGGGCTTTGGAATGAAAAAGGACGTGCTGGTGACAATCTGCACTTTGCCGTTGATACGCTTGTCCTTCGGAACAGTATCAAAAAAAGTCGCCGCAATCTTATTGGAAAGATCGCCGATGCCCCGGATATCTTCCTCTGTCTCGGTAGGAAGCCCCAGCATGAAATAAAGTTTCACTCTGGTCCATCCGCCCTGAAAGGCAAGCGCCGCGCCTTTTAAGATCACTTCCTCCGTCAATCCCTTATTGATTACGTCCCGCAGTCTCTGGCTGCCCGCCTCCGGCGCGAAGGTAAGGCTGCTCTTCTTGACATCCTGCACCTTGCTCATCACATCCAGAGAAAAGGCATCAATACGCAGAGACGGCAGGGAGATATTCGTATGTCTCTGACCGCAGTCTTCAATCAGGAAATCCAAAAGATCATCCAGACGGGAATAATCGCTGGAACTTAAAGAACTTAAGGAAATCTCTTCATATCCTGTGTTTTTAAGCATTTCAACCGCGTATTCCTTAAGTTTGTCCACATTCCTCTCCCGCACGGGACGATATAACTGACCTGCCTGACAGAACCGGCAGCCGCGGATGCAGCCCCTTTGAATCTCCAATACTACCCGGTCCTGTGTCACCTTAATAAAAGGAACTACCGGCTTTAGCGGATAATGCGTATTTGTCACATCCATCACGATCTCTTTTAAGATAGTGTCGGGAATATCATCATACAGCTTACGCCGTCCCCGTATCGTACCGTCCTCGTTATAAAGCTCCTCATAGAACTGCGGCACATATATGCCGGGAATCTTCGCTGCTCCGCGTAAGAAATCCTGCCTTGACCCGCCATGATCTCTATTTTCAATATACCAGTCAAATAATGTGCGGTACTGTGTCTCACCTTCCCCGATATAGAACAGATCAAAAAATTCTGCAATCGGCTCCGGATTATAGGTGCACGGACCGCCGCCGATCACGATAGGCATATCCTCTCCCCGGTCTTTAGCACATAGTGGTATCTGTGCAAGATCCAGTACCTGCAAAATATTGGTATAGCACATTTCATACTGAATGGTTATCCCGAGAAAATCCATATTTTTGACCGGTTCCTGCGATTCTAAGCCAAAAAGCGGAATATTCTTATCCCGCATAATCTTATCCAGATCAACCCACGGAGAATAGACGCGCTCACACCACACGTCCTCCCACTCGTTCAGCATACTATAAATAATCTGGATGCCAAGATGAGACATGCCGATCTCATATACATCCGGAAAACACATTGCGAAACGAATCGCCACCTGCGATTTATCCTTTACGACAGAGTTCACCTCATTGCCAATATAACGTGCAGGCTTCTCCACCTGCATTAAAATGTCGTCGCTTAATGCCAGTTTTCTCATAAATTATTGTTCCTTAGCTTAGAAATTCTTCTTGTCTTAGTATATAGGATATATTACTCAAAATCAAGCAACGACGCCAATCCATCCATGGTACTATTCCCCTCCCCGTCATATAAATGAAAGGTATCCGCCATAATCATCTCATGAATATCATTGGTCGTATACTGGCCGATTTTGTCATCACCCGTATCACACAACAGAAAACCGACAAACAAGAGAATCGCAAGAATCATGCGGTACTTAAATGTTCCCATGGAAAATACCGGAACAATACCGTCCTCCGTCGGACGATTCTCATAATCATGGTCTCCCGACAATAATTTTCCCCTGTCATACAAAGGTGGCTGCGTGTTCGTACCGTACAGAATATGTTCTCTCTGTCTTATTTTTATACGATTTCCATGATTTTCCTCTCTTATGTACTGTGCCAGAGCCATTTTCTTTTCCAAAGGAATTTTATGTTCCATATTTATACTGCCTATCCCATATATCTGTTGCTCTATTTTATGTTTTGTCATCCAAAAAAAGAACGAGTCCGGTTGTACAGCGTTCTAGCTGACACGCAAAAGCGAAAAATATGAAGAAACAATTGTTATTCACTTTTCCGAACAAACTACAAAGAAAGCCAATAACAAATAAATCACTTCAGCATCGCAAACTCATACAGATAAGAAATTATATCGCATGCGTTATTTTATTTGCTTCACATTTTATTTTTGAACAAATCAATATAATTTACGCAGGAAATCCTGCAAAGCGCATTTTAAAGATGGAAAATTATTGCAAATATGAAAGTTTTATGAATTTTAGATAAAATATCTCAGTTGCGACACTGTAAAAATCAAAAAGTAATCCCTCTCCATTTTAGCTTGCATTCATAGTACGGTTTAATAAAAAATTTATTTATTGATTTTTATGATATGTTTTTTTGACAATTCACATTTTAATAATATTGTCGTTAAATCATTTGCGTCAAATCTAATTTGATGTGAAATCACAACAAATTTTTATGAAAAACAAAAATAACAATAGTTACCATAAAATGGATAATTGATAACTATTGTTATTTCGATTTACATGTCTTTGTTGTCAAAGTAATGTATTTATGACTTTATCTCTGTGCTAATTCTGTTGTAATCTCTTCCCAAGTTACATTTTTTTCCGCCATCAGCACCATCATATGGTACAGAAAATCGGAAATTTCNTACTTAACTTCGTTTGCATTAGGGTTTTTNGCGGCAATTACAATCTCTGTAGCCTCCTCNCCCAGCTTCTTNAGGATCTTATCGATTCCTTTATCAAACAGATAATTNGTATATGATCCCTCTTTCGGGTGCACTTTTCGNTCNTTAATCACATCAAACACCTGCTCGAANACTTTGAGTGGATTNGTCTCTTCATATTCCTTCGTCATAATCTCATTAAAGAANCAGGAATGGGANCCCGTATGACAGGCAGCTCCGATCTGGGAAACTTTTGCAAGAATNGTATCCTTATCGCAGTCAGCCGTGAGAGATTTCACGTACTGGAAATGNCCGCTGGTCTCGCCCTTAACCCAGAGTTCCTGCCGGCTTCTGCTATAATAAGTCATTTTNCCGGTCTTCANGGTCATATTATAAGCTTCCTCATTCATGTATGCCACCATCAGCACTTCATCGGTCTTATAGTCCTGCACCACNACCGTNACATGTCCGTCNGAATTNAGCTTAAANTCTTCCCANCGNATCGCAGGTTCAAACGTATTGACCGCAATACCGTTATTCTGGCAGAGTGCCTTGATGGCAAGCAGTTCTTTNNCNTTCTGATTGATTGCATAGCCGGAAATACCGCANATATTATCGTTNGATAAAAGTTCCAGTATCTTGTCGAGAGAAACTTCCGGAACGGAAGCGATCATCGGGAACTCGGAAACACTGATCGNCTCNTTTAATCCNTTCTCNCGNACNANAATGATCTCTGATACATAGTCNGCCAGANGATCTCTGTTATCAGTAATGGTATCGGCCTCCGTCACACAGGCCACGATCTTATCCTTGCCGAATTTCTTGGAAACTTCTTCCGTAATCTCTATNTTGCCCGGNTTGGAATAATTGAGCGCCGCCTTCTTACANCCCGCATACAGCAGCTTCTTAATGTCTTCCATNCGCTTCACGTTTCCNGCACCGATCACCGGNACNTCCGCTTCATTNCAGATGGCNTTGATGATATCCAGCGCCTCNTCATGCTCCGNGTCCTGATCCGACATGTCATANACGATNATTTCGTCCGCATTATTNTCACTGTAGAACTTNGCAAGCGCTACCGGATTNGTGTCAATGATCGTNTTNTCCGAGAAANCTTTGACNGCNTCTCCTTTATATAAATAAATACAGGGTACAAACTTCTTGTANCTCATAGTCGATGATGATACCTTTCTTGTGTTTTTANCTTCTANACTGTTCTCTTATGCCAGAGCGCCCTTCGTACTGAGTACCCCTTTGATCCGTTCATCGTAAGNTGTNGCTTCATCCANCGCTTTNCCNAACGCTTTAAACATCGCTTCNATCATGTGATGTGCNTTAGCGCCATTNANCATCTTGATATGCAGATTCATGCCNGCNCCATAGGANACNGCATAGAAAAATTCTTTCACCAATTCCGTATCCAGCTCTCCTACCCGCTCAACGGGAAATTCACAATCGTATGCAAAATAAGGTCTGCCGCACANATCTATGGCACACAGACAGAGNGCNTCGTCCATCGGCAGNATAAACGAGCCATACCGTNTGATTCCGGCCTTATCCCCGATCGCCTCACGAATTGCCGTACCGAGTACGATTCCCGTATCTTCCACCGTATGGTGCCCATCCACATGAAGATCNCCGTTCACCTGCAGTNTCAGATCAAAAAAACCGTGTTTGGAAAATCCNTCCAGCATATGATCAAAGAACCCGATTCCGGTATNNANNTCNCTNNTTCCCNNACCGTCGATCTTAAGATTTAATGTGATATCCGTCTCTTTTGTTTTACGATTAATATTTGCTGTTCTGGNCATATATACTCTCTTTCTCAATAGCAGATTAATATTCTNACGNAACGTTNGAAAACNGNCNTNCCNCTCNTNNATTATTCTNNCGAAAATCTNACCTTAATCGAGTTCGCATGAGCGGTAAGCCCTTCTTTCTCTGCAAANAGCTCAATATCTTTATGNGCCCGTCTTAATGCNTCTTCGGAATAGGAAATAATGCTNGTTTTCTTCATGAAATCGTCCACGCTTAAGGGNGAAAAGAATCTGGCTGTACCGTTGGTAGGCAGNATATGATTNGGNCCCGCATANTANTCNCCCAAGGGNTCGGAAGAATATTCTCCCANGAAAATAGCGCCCGCATTCTGAATCTTCGTCATCACGTTATANGGATCTTTGGTCAGGATCTCCAAATGNTCCGAGGCGATNGCATTTGCNGCGNCCACGGCATCGTCCATGGAGTCCGCCAANAGAATATANCCGTAATTGTCCAATGATTTCTNGATAATTNCGCTTCTCGAAAGCTCCTGTAAGAAGCCCTCTATCTCTTTTTGTACCGCCTCAGCCACACCTTCATCGGTGGTGATGAGGATTGCGCTTGCCAGCTCGTCGTGTTCGGCTTGGGAAAGCAGATCCGCCGCCACATANCGNGGATTTGCCGTTTCATCNGCAATGACCANAATCTCACTGGGACCCGCAATAGANTCTATACTCACANAACCGAAACATGCCTTCTTNGCAAGGGCNACGAAAATGTTNCCCGGNCCGGTNATCTTATCCACCTTCGGAATNCTCTCTGTNCCGAACGCCATNGCNGCGATTGCCTGCGCACCGCCNACCTTNTAGATTTCATCTACGCCTGCGATTCCGGCAGCAACCAAAGTACCCGGATTCACCTTACCGTCAGCGCCGGCCGGAGTGGTCATGATGATTTTAGATACTCCCGCCACTTTTGCCGGAATCACATTCATCAAAAGACTGCTCGGNTATGCNGCTTTTCCGCCGGGCACATATACGCCGGACACCGCNANNGGCAGNATACGCTGTCCCAGAATANTGCCGTCCGGTTTGGTATCNATCCAACTGTTNCGAAGCTGNNTNCGGTGNAANTCTTCAATATTNGCNGCGGATTTTTTCATCACTTCCACAAAATCCTCTTCAATCAAAGAATATGCTTCGTCCATCTCCGCCTTGGTCACACGAATATTATCCGCACAAATCGGCCACTTATCAAACTGNTCCGTATATTCAAANACNGCCTTATCNCCNTGNTCCCGNACATTCTGTATGATCTTTGCAACTACACTTTCNTATTCAGAGTAATTNTTAGGACTTCTCTTTAACAGGCTGCTCAATATATCCCTCTGCGTATCCGCAGTTAATCTTACTGTTTTCATATGTCTCCTCGCTTCATTCTCATAATAGATTACTCTTCAAATCATTAATCAGCTTCTTAATNCGCTCNGGNTCCATCTGCATACTGACCTGATTGACGATCATCCGGGCGGATAACGGACAGATTTCCTCTAATACCTGCAGACCGTTTTCTTTTAAGGTAGAACCTGTCTCCACAATATCCACGATCACATCGGCCAGCTTTACGATCGGTCCAAGCTCCACGGAACCGTTTAATTTGATGATGTCAACCGTCTGATGCTTTTTGTTATAAAAATAGTCTTTGGCAATATTGGGGTATTTGCTGGCTACCCGGATCATCTCNTGNTGNNGTAACAGCTCCTNNGCGCTCTCNGGTCCGCATACNCACATTCTGCACTTNCCGTATCCTAAGTCAAGCACCTCGTAAACCCTTCTGTTTTCTTCCATAATGGTATCTTTGCCGACAACACCGATATCTGCCGCACCGTATTCCACATAAGTCGGTACATCCGGCCCTTTTGCAAGNAAGAATTTCAATTTCAGTTCTTCATTCACAAAGATCAGTTTGCGGGAATCTTTATCCTTCATCTCCTCACAAGTGATACCGATCTTCTCAAAAAGCTCCATGGTCTTATTGGCAAGCCGCCCTTTTCCGAGGGCAAATGTCAAATATCTGTCTTCGCTCATTTTATCTAAACACTCTTTTCCTAAATTCCACTTTTTTACCGGACTGGCGAAGCTTTCTTGCTTCCTGTAACTTCTCTTTAAAATCAGCCTCGGTATAATACAGCTTCACGTAGCTGTCAATGCCTGAAATCACCACGCCCTGTCTGCCCATTGCCGCCAGCAGATCATCTACTACGATCACAAAGCCGATCGCCGCCGCTTTTTTACCAAAGCGCTCAAGCAGATTGTCGTAACGTCCACCCTTTACAATGGCATCTCCTACGCCGTAAGTATATCCTTTGAAGATAATACCGGTATAGTAATTATACTTACTTAACATGCCCAGGTCAAAGGAAACATATTTCTCAACGCCGTAATCACAAAGTACCTGATACACTTTCTCAAGCCGCTCTATGGCCTTCTTAGAACGTTCATTGGTTACGGTCTTCCTGGCCTCCTCAAGCGTTGCAACCGTACCGAACAGCTCACTGACCTTAAGTAACAGTTCCTTATCCTTCTTTTTAACATGGACACGGTCTAACAGCTCCTCCGCACCAAAATAGTTCTTGCCGGAAATAAACTCCCTAAGCTCCAGTTCCGTTTCCTCGTCCAGTCCGGCTTCGGCGCAGATTCCCTTGAAATATTCCAGATTACCGATGCTGATCTGGAAATCAGACAGTCCCGCGTGGTAGAGCGCTTCTATTGTCATGGCGATCATCTCCGCATCCGCCTGTACGGAATCGTCTCCGATCAACTCTGCCCCCATCTGGGTCACTTCTTTCAGCTTTCCCTGCAAGTTTGAGGTGTTTGTAAAGGTGTTGCCCTGATAGCAGAACCGGATCGGCACATCCTCTTCCATAAAATATTTCGCGGCACATCTGGCGATGGACGGCGTAAAATCAGGACGAAGTACCAGCGTGTTGCCTTCCTTGTCAAAGAATTTATACAGCTCCTTGGACGGTGTTGTACCCACTTCCTTGGAAAAAACGTCGAAAAACTCAAAAGTTGGTGTCTGAATATCCCGATATCCGTAGCACTGTATTTTTTCATGAAGAAGGCTCTCTACGACAGTCTTTTTCGCCTTCTCGTCTCCGTATATGTCTCTCACGCCTTCCGGCGTATGTACTAATTTCTTACTCATAATAGCTCCCTTTACTTTATCACTTTAAAGTGGTAATTCGCTAATTTGTTACTAAGCNAAACTTTATTTACTATAACGCAATCCTACCTGTTTGTCAATCGCTTTTCCTATACGCCCATTACCATATCTCGTAATCTCTCATAAGCCAATAACCTTTCTTAATGTCCGGAATACTTTTATTCAATTCGATCATCCAGATCTTTTTGCAGCATATCAAGATAAGGCACCAGAATCCCGTGTTTTTTCGGCAGGATATACTCCGGATTCAACTCGTCAAAACGGAAACTCTTTCTGCCGCCCTCCTTCGCCCGATCCCAGAAGAATCGAAGCATTTCATAAGGCAGATAATAAAAAATATCCTTATGGGAATAATAGATGAGGAAGAAGGCAATTCCCTTCTGCTTTTCAAATTGTCCCATAAACTCCACCTGATGTTCATGAATATTTTGAAGGGAAAAAGTATCCACCGCACATTCCTTGGCATCGAAACAGACCGGAATCCCCTGCACCGCGCCGATATAGTCCACCGTACTCTTCTGATCGAAATAGGCGAGCGTGATATGCCGGCTTTCTTTATCAATGTTGATGGGCGTAATGGGGGTTGGTATTTTCTGAATGAGCGCCAGACCGTTTTCCAGATATTTCTCATTGGTTCGATTAATCAGATCTTCCAATGTTGAACCGCGCAGTCCGCGTGAATTCCAAGTCGCCATGTTTCATTCCCCTACTCATTACTTATTTTACAGAAAACATCCGGTAACTCAGCGTAAAATGTCTTTCCGCTGATATCCTCAAAGGGTTCCTCAAGCTGTGGAAACACTACNTTATAAGCATGCAGAAGCTGTGATCTGATATGATACTTCTTCTGATAGATATCATTCCACGCCCTATCACCGTATTTATAGTCTCCCAGAAGCGGATGCCCGATACTGGCCAGATGAGCCCGGATCTGATGCGTCTTTCCGGTGAAAAGCTCAACCTCTAAAAGCGTCTTATCTTCCTCCGCCTTAAGNGGCTTATAAGCGGTCCTGATGTATGATCCCCGTGGCTCCCCGGCTGATTTCTTTGATTGCTTCGCACCGTTTGTGTCTGACGGGACAACAGACACTTTATTATGTTTCTCATCTTTCATCAGGAAGCCTTCTATCAAGTGTTCTTCACTGATTCGTCCCTTGACGTATAACTGATAGTATTTATGAAGCGTCCTGTTTTTCAACAATTCGCTCAACATCTGNGCNCCTTTCAGGGNTTTNGCGCAGAGAACGATTCCGCTCGTGTTGCGGTCAAGCCGGTTACACACGGAAGGCTTGTATACGATAAGGTCCGCCATCGTCACGGCGCCGTTTTGCAGTAAATAACCGATCAGCCATTCGTTCAATGACAGATCTTCTTTTGCCGCTTTCTGTGATAATACTCCAACAGGCTTATCGGCAAGCAGTATATGATCGTTCTCATAGAGAACCTGAATCCCTGAAAGCGTGTGATAAGCGGCCATATAATCCGATTCCTTACCAGTGTAACGTTCCGCGTTATGTCCTGTCTCAAACTCCGTGGTTTCGGCATCTCCCGTTGCTCCCGCTCCCATGAACTTGNCNAGCGTTTCANCGGAAAAATANATTGCAACACTGTCNCCGGCAACGGTTTTCTCACTGCCGACAGCNTTTTTGCCGTTTAAAGTGATNTTTTTCTTNCGAAGCATTTTATACAGNAAGCTGCTCCCCGCACCGGGCAGAAGCCTGTGCAGATATTTATCGAACCGCTGCCCTGCTTCCCGCTCCGTAATGGTTGTCTGATACATATTGTAATCCCCGTTTCAGTCTGAATCTGTTCGATGAATGCCTNTGTCCCTCACGATCATTAAGGCTGTACGNTCATAGAGAAATAGAATACAGCAACTCAATGATTNCCTGTCGNTTTCTATGTTCATCCGTCTCTAAATCCACTAACTGACTCAGTCGGTCAATATATTTATCTCTTTGAGAAAAAATCTTAACCGTAAGATTCTTGATTCCTTCCTGCGTGAGCATTTGTTCCAAGTGCTTTTCGGCCTCTTTGCAATCGCATTTCGCACTTTCCGTAACACCACACAGCACATTTCCCTTTAACACCATATGACTGATCGGAAAGTTCTTCTGATANGAAGTAAAATACATATCATAAAAGACAGTCAGCTTATCGNCAAAGGNACATACTTNATTTTTAAGCTCTTCACTGCAGCCNNCAGCCTTCAGGAACATGATGAAATTAACCATACTCTTGCAGGCNGGCAGACACNNCAGCACCGCAACGANCGTCAGCAGATTCTTACTGCTCCCCGNTTTCANATACCCCATCACATACAGCCCCACGGACACTAAAATAAATACCATTGTCCTGAGAGCAGTCACCGCTTTATGATTCTCAATATAGCCATAGGCACCTTTTTTTACAATCATACTCTTCATGCATATATTTCCTTTTACGCAAATTGTGTTCCTATGCCGCCAGACAGATATGCCTGCAGCTATTCCCGCATCTTGCAGACATCCACCCACTCTACATAACCGGAATACTGTTCCATCTCCGGAATCGTCAACTCGATCGCGCTGTTGCCGCTTCCGCATGCAGGAAATACGGTTGTGAACCGCTTTANCGACTCATCCAGATACACGTCCACACCCTCGTTGATGCCGAAAGGACATACNCCNCCNACAGCATGNCCGATNAATGTCTCCACCTGCTCNGCCGTAAGCATTTTGGCTTTCGTTTCAAATTTCGNCTTATACTTGGCATTATCNATCTTCACATCACCGGCACAGANNACCAGAACCGGNNCATNGTTTACCATAAAAGANAGNGATTTCGCGATACGTGCCGGNTCGCAGCCAAGGGCATGNGCNGCCAGCTCCACNGTCGCGCTGGACTCTNCCAGTTCGATGATTCTCTNCTCCATATCATACTGTTTGAAATATTCCTTNACCCGTTCNATTGCCATTGCTGTTTCTCCGTTTCTACACTGTTTTATGTATATTAAACATCTGCATCATGTTCTGCACGCTCTGCGTCATCAGATAAAGCGCCTTCATAGGCAGTCCGCAGACCGAGACNGATTTTCCCATCTTACAGTCCGCAATCGCCTTTGCCACCACACATTCCGTCTTCATCATCGTCAATTTTTTCAGACCGCTTATACGTGAGAGATCCCCGTAAGCATGTTCCAGAAAAGGCGTATTGACAGGGCCGGGACAGACCGCCATCACACGGATTCCGCTTCCCTGCAGTTCTTTGCCAAGCGCCCTGCTTAATGAATACACATAAGATTTCGAAGCCGCATAGACCGCAAAGGCCGCCTGCGGCANAAATGCCGCTCCCGACGAAAATTGTATNATTTTGCTCCCTCTGNGCATATAGGGCAGGCAGATTTTGGTCATCTGGGTCAGGGCCATGATATTCAGNCGGATCATTGCGGATANATCNTCATTGCTCTGNTTCCTGAATTCTCCGTAGCTTCCCACACCCGCACAGTTGACNANAACCGTAATCCTCGGATTNCTGATAGTAAGTACTTCCGCAAACTGTGNCATTTCTCTCTCACTTGTCATATCNATGACGATNGGNCGTACCTTCGTTTTCATCNGTNCNGACAGCTCANTCAGNGGTTCTTTTCTGCGGGCAAGCAGCCAGATNTCATCTGTTTTGCGTAAGTCCTGATCNAACTGTCTGGCAAATTCCATGCCCATGCCGGAGGAAGCGCCTGTNATAATTGCNATATTCATGNNNTCTTAGTTCCTTTCCGGTATAAACTTAGACGCAGGCCGTCCAAACCTGCGTNCANTACTTATTTTACATNAAAATCNTANTTTGTAAAGTATCAACCTNNNAGTCCTTCTNNGNAGNNNANCTCGCAATCNAGCNNNGCTCGATTTTTTATGANAAGATGATTGCGAAGCGGCTCGCAATATGTGATAATAGTGCTTGAAGGNTTTCTATACATACNACTTTACAGANGCAGTGAGGTTTTANAATAAAATGAAAGATAATCAGAGCGAGCAAAACATAGGAGAACANATCACNGAGGCTCTGTCGGATGCNTTNCAGAGCGGAGATTTCAGNGACCTGAACAGGCTGGTCTCCGAAAGTGTGACAAACGCCTTAAANGAAGTCGGAANANACATCCCNTTCATAGATCCCGGCGATACGCAGAGAACATCGNCCGGACAANGGCAGACACAGAAGCCGCCGCACAGACAAGANTCGCCATATACANCCCAACANACACGGGANCAGGTACGCAGGCANGAGAAAGNNCAAAGACAGGANCAGGCACGCAGGCAAGCGCAACAGATGTACCAGNGAACGGAAGCANCTAANCNGCNNNACGACTCTTTTCAGAAGATGCCGCAGGAAACNGCATGGCAATCGTCACCNTACGCACCTGTGCAACCGAATCATACATCGCNNCTTCCCGTTCNGTTTAAAAGGGTNGGNAATGTATCCAATGTCCTNTATCAAGTNTTTGGCGGAATCGGNCTNGGCTGCACGCTGCTTACAACATTTNCCNTTACAGTNATTGANGGCNCTGNAAGTACCGTCGGCTGGATCGCCAATCTGCTCTTTCTNGCATTTTTTGCNGGCATGATCAGGCTGGGAATCGGACAGNGCAGACGTCTTAAGCTGGCGGAGCGCTACGTCGGACTNTGCGGCCGCAATATGTACGACGAGATCGAACATCTGGCCGCAAGCACAGGTCGTAAGACACGCCGCGTGATCAGGGATCTTCAGAAAATGATGAAGATCGGCATGTTCCCTGAAGGTCATCTGGATGAAAAGAAAACCTGCTTTATGTTAAACGACGGAATCTACAATCAGTATCTGGAGACAGAAAACAACAGAAAGAGGCGTGAAGCGGAAAGCCAAAGTCTCTCATCCCGTCAGGATGTGACGGATACGCAGGAAGCAAATGCCGGACGGACACCGGATCTTACAGAACAGGAATCGGAACTAAACGCCATGATTTCTGAGGGAATGGAATGTATCCGTAAACTACGGATTCTGAATGACAAGATTCCCGGAGAAGTGATCTCTGCTAAACTTTTTAAGCTGGAAAACCTGTTAAAGGATCTTTTTGACAGCGTAAGAGAACACCCGGAACAGATGCACCGGATGCATAAATTGATGAACTACTACCTTCCTACCACCTTGAAGCTGGTGGAATCCTATGAAGAATTTGACA
Organism: Lachnospiraceae bacterium; assembly: GCA_014804605.1. GTDB lineage: Bacteria > Bacillota > Clostridia > Lachnospirales > Lachnospiraceae > UBA3282. The sequence goes on from JAAUZM010000032.1 coordinate 95,087, forward strand.
GGGTGAGCGTTCCGGGAGACGACATCATNGCCGCCAANGCCGAGATCGAAAATACTCTGGATACGATCAATCAGGCATTNGCAGAACTTTTAAANAATCTNTTCCAAGATGCAGTNCTGGATGCCACCACCGACGCACAGGTGCTAAAGACTATGCTTGCCAGTGAAGGATTGATGAATGAAATGGATTTTNCAACCAATAAATNNTAAACGGAGGAAANTAANATGAACAATAATCTGGATGAAATGTTAAAAGAAGCGCCNTCCCTGACTCTGGAGCCTTTTGANCCGACAGAAATAGNGGAAANTCCTNCGCNCTTCGNCAAGGAGGAANAAGCTAAAGTTCCCGAAGTGGTATTNACGNCNGAGGAACAGAAAATGGTNGATGACTTTGCCGCGCAGATCGATATNACCAACACCCAGATGGTGATGCAGTACGGTGCNGGCAGTCANAAAAAGATTGCNGATTTCTCCGAAAACGCTCTGAACAANGTTNGAACCAAGGATATGGGCGAGATCGGNCAGATGCTTGCGGACGTGGTCACAGAACTTAAAGATTTCGGAGAGGAAGAAGAAAAAGGATTTTTCGGATTTTTAAAAAANGGCNGCAACAAGCTGGAAAGCCTGAAGNTCAAATACGACAAGGCNGAAGCAAATATNAACAAGATCTGCAAGGTTATGGANGATCATCAGGTGACCCTCTTAAAAGATGCCGCCATGCTGGACAAGATGTACGAGCTGAATCTTAATTATTTCAAAGANCTGTCCATGTATATATTAGCCGGCAANCAAAAACTGAATCATGCCAGAACCGTTGAACTTGCTGCCCTTTTAGAGAAAGCGGAGCAAAGNTCTCTCCCGGAAGATACACAGGCTGCCAACGATTNTGCCGCNATGTGTGAGCGTTTCGAGAAGAAAATATACGATCTTGANCTGACCAGAACNATCGCCATGCAGATGGCNCCTCAGATCCGGCTGATTCAAAGTAACGATACCGCNATGTCNGAGAAAATACANTCTACCNTNGTGAATACAATTCCCCTCTGGAAAAGCCAGATGGTAATCGCNATCGGGCTGAATCACTCCAGNGAAGCNGCNAAAGCCCAGAANGAAGTGACTGATATGACCAATGCTCTTCTGAAGAAAAANGCGGAAGCGTTAAAGACCGCCACNATNGANACGGCACGGGAAAGCGAGCGNGGCATCGTGGATATNGANACCCTCACCGCNACCAATCAGACCCTGATCAGTACGCTGGATGAAGTGATAAANATTCAGGAAGAAGGCCGCACCAAACGNCAGAACGCNGAAGTNGAGCTTGTCCGGATNGAGGATGANATGCGCGAGAANCTCTTNGCTGTCAGCCGTTCTTCNCGCCCTTCGGCNGAAAGCTGATCANCCTTTCTTTTTGTGTANATTGCGAATGGTTCTTTTCTTGCCGCCTTTATCTNTATTCTTTTGCGGGGANCGCCTGACATCNGTCTTTNTTCTNTTGNCAGGTTTCCCCGCTTCGTTTCGGTTTGCNGATTTTCTCGGTCTGATCAGGCACTTCTTATCAAACCCGATCANATCCTCNCTGCCGCCTTTGATCAGCGCTTCTCTGACAAGGTCATAATTATTNGGATTNCGGTACTGAATCAGTGCCCTCTGCATCGCTTTTTCATGNGGATTGCGGCAGACATACACTTTCTTNCCATTCCTGGGATCAATTCCCGTATAGTACATGACTGTGGACACGGTAGACGGTGTCGGATAGAAATCCTGCACCTGTTCCGGCATATATCCCAGATCCCGCAAATACTCTGCTAACTCGATTGCTTCCTTAAGCGTTGATCCCGGATGCGAGGACATCAGATACGGCACAAGAAACTGCTTTTTCCCGAGCTGTTCATTGATTTTATAATATTTCCGTACAAAACGCTCATAGACTTCCTTCTTCGGCTTGCCGAGTTTGGAAAGCACTGCATCCGAAATATGCTCCGGTGCTACTTTGAGCTGGCCGCTGACATGATGCTCCACCAACTCCCTGAAAAAAGTATCGTCAGGATCTGCCATCAGATAATCGAANCGGATGCCGGAACGAACAAACACTTTCTTGATGCCGGGAAGCGCCCGGAGTTTGCGAAGCAGCGCCAGATAATCGGAATGATCTACTTCCATATTAGGACATGGTTCCGGAAAAAGACACTGTCTGTTCTTGCAGACACCCTGCGTCATCTGTTTCCTGCATGACGGATGTCTGAAATTGGCCGTAGGTCCGCCCACATCATGGATATAGCCCTTAAAATCTTTATCCCGTATCATCAGCTCCGCTTCTTTTATGATCGACTCATGGCTTCTGACCTGAACCGTTCTTCCCTGATGAAAAGTGAGTGCGCAGAAATTACAGCCGCCGAAACATCCTCTGTTGCTGACCAGCGAAAATTTAATCTCCGTAATAGCGGGAACACCGCCCGCCTCTTCGTAAGACGGATGGTATGTGCGCATATACGGCAGATCATAGATTTCATCCATCTCTTCCGTTGTAAGCGGCGGCTGCGGCGGATTCTGCACCACGTAGACACCGTTCGGGTATTCTTCGATCAATGTCTTACCGGTAAACGGATCGGTATTACAGTATTGAATCTGAAAACTTTCCGCATATCTGCGCGGTTCCGCTTTCATGGCATCATAAGAAGGAAGCGTGACACTGTCATAGATACCCTCGCTCTCTTTTGNTTTATAGACTGTCCCCGGAATAAACGTGATATCTTTAACCGCAATGCCACTGTCCAGCGCTTCCGCGATCTCCACGATCGACTTCTCTCCCATGCCGTATGAGATCAAGTCCGCCTGACTGTCCAACAGAATAGAACGCTTGAAGCTGTCCGACCAGTAATCGTAATGCGCCATACGCCGAAGACTTGCCTCAATACCGCCGATAATAACGGGAATATCCTTATAAACGCGACGAATCAGATTGCCATAGACTACCGTGGCGTGATCCGGTCTTTTGTATGGCTCGCCGCCCGGTGTATAGGCATCGATCGGTCGATGTTTACCGGACACATAATAATGGTTTACCATGGAATCCATATTACCGCCGGATATGAGAAACCCTAATCTGGGCTTTCCCAGAACCGTAATGCTCTTCTCGTCTTTCCAGTCCGGCTGTGCAATGATTCCCACACTGTATCCGCGGGACTGCAGGACTCTGCTGATAATGGCATGTCCGAAAGAAGGATGATCCACATAGGCATCCCCGATGACATAGACGAAATCCAACTGTTCTATGCCCTGTTCTTCCATATCCTTTTTAGAAATCGGTAAAAATCCCATCTTCACTTGCTCCTGTTTTACAGTCTACGTAACCTCTCTGCACTAACCCAAAACTCCGTTTTCTATTAACTCTCTAAAATGATATGTATAGTAATCCGCCTGAATGCGCTTCTCATTATCCTGATACTCCGAATATTTATCGTAAACGGCACAAACCCTCATGCCGGCTGCCCTGCCTGCCTGAATGCCCGGTATAATATCCTCAAACACAAGACAGTTCTCCGGTGCAACATTAAGCTCCTTCGCTACCGCCAGATAAATGTCCGGTGCCGGTTTACCCTTCGCCACATCGCAGCCCGTCATGATACAGCCGAAATATTGATTCAATCCATGTACTTTCACTACATTTTCCACCAGTTCTCTGGAATTGCTTGTGGCGATTCCGGCCTTTATTCCGTGTTCCATACAATATTCCAGAAGCTCAGTCACGCCTTCTTTTACAGGCACTTCATAGGTATATTTATCCCACGCCATACGGTTCCACTCTGCCTTAATCGTATCTAAGTCATCCGGAAGGTTAAACCGCTCCTTGAAATATGCAGCTGTCTCGCTAAAACTCATTCCTTCAATACACATCTGCAGATTATCCGGCAAGGTTATCCCGAATTTACCGAGATACTCTATATCAATTGCTTTCCATAACCACATGGAATCCACCATGGAGCCGTCAAGATCAAAAATAACCGCNTCTATCATNTGTTTTCTCCCAGCCTCTCTTTTTCCTCTTCTGTCAGTCTGCGGTAACCTCCTCTCGGAAGTTCCGAATCNAGCNTAAGAGTTCCCATGCGTATTCTTTTCAGATAAGTAACTTTATTGCCGACCGTGTGCAGCATACGTTTGACTTGATGGAATTTACCTTCCGTAATCGTCAGCGTAATCTTTTTATCATCCAATACACGTACTACTGCAGGCTTCGTCAATGACTTCTCACCAATATCCACGCCCTGTTCCAGCCGCGTCTTCTGTTCTTCGTCAAAAGGCTTCTCCAAATGGCACTCGTATTCCTTCTCCACATGCTTAGCCGGTGACAACAGTTCATGTGCCAGCGCACCGTCACTAGTGATCAAAAGAAGTCCTTCCGTGTCCTTGTCAAGCCTTCCTACCGGAAAAAGGTCATTTCGTCTGTCCTCTCCCAGCAGATCAAGTACCGTCCGATCGTGTTGATCTTCGGTAGCGGACACTACACCTGCAGGTTTATGCAGCATGTAATATACATACGGCTCATAGATACAGATTTGTCCTTTATAACAGACTTGGTCCTCTTTTTCGTCGATATGCTGTTCCGGTTTGCGAGCTGCCTGATCATTGACTGTCACCAGACCAGCCTTAATATCCTTTTTGATCTGGCTTCTCGTGCCAAGGTTACACCCACATAGAAATTTATCTAACCGCATAGATCTGTTTGTCTCCTATAGTTAACGACATTATAAATTTCGCTTTCGGTCTTGCTTTTTCAACCATCAAGATTCTCAGTAACATCTGTATAATCATGCTATTCCGAGAATATATATAGAACAACCTTACTGTCTTTTTGAAAGGAATTATGAACATGAGCAAAACCGACAAATTCTACAGAGTTCTCTTTACAGCTCTTGCCCTATACTTAGTCTTCCTATTGCTACGTTATCCGGCGCTCTCCTTAGAATATGCTTCTACCGGACTGAATCTATGGTTCACCAAGATGGTTCCCACGCTTCTTCCGTTCATGATTCTCTCCGGCATCATGATCCGTATGAACCTGACGGAAGGCTTTGTCAGCCTGCTGCATCCGCTGCTGCATCGTATATTCGGCACGTCAAAAAACGGCTCCTACACCATCGCTATGGGATTTCTGTGCGGATTCCCCATGGGTGCAAGAATCGTGGGAGAACTCTATGAATCCGGAAAGCTGTCCCGCGAAGAAAGCGCAAAGCTCCTGTACTTCTGCAACAATATCGGCCCGATCTATTTCTTAAGTTATGTGGTTCCGACTCTTGCCATTAAGAAACCGCTTATACCGCTTCTGATTATGTACGGTATACCGTTATTGTACGGCTTTATACTTTTACGTGCCCCATTACTGCGCCATGTAACAAATCCTTTTTCAGCGGCCAGCCATGGCTATAGTTTACAAAAATGTGATAATTCCTCCATTGAGCACTCACCATCGCAGCCACAGAGTATGCCTTTGCTTACCGCCATAGATACCTCCGTATTATCAGGACTTCTCGGTATTGCCAGATTAGGCGGCTACATGGTGTTCTTTAATCTGCTCAACATCGTTTTTGTGCCTTTTGGTCATGTTAATACGGAGTTTCTTAATGTCTACCGGTGTATTCTGGAAATCACAAGCGGGATTGACTATTCTGGTCAGTCACTTTTTTATCCGATCCTCATATTATTGCCTTTCGGAGGATTCTCATGTATTGCCCAGACCTACAGTATGATCCGGCAGACTGATCTGTCCATACGCCCATATATTTTCCATAAGACGATACAGACCGCGATCACTGCCGTATGTTACTTTTTATTGTTTATATTTTAGGTCTCCGCTTCCGCCGTCTGCGCCGTTTGCGTTTCGTCCCGCGTATGATCAATATCATGGATACCGTCATGGCAAGAACCAGCAGCGCACATACGATACACACTGTCATGAAATAACGGAAGGATACCGGTTTATCTGCTTCTTCCTCAGGCTCCCTTCTTGTGACGCTGATATTCACCGGCTCTTTCTTAACAGGAACCACCGTCTTGGATATGCTCTCAAGCGCCCTCTGCGCCATCTGTTTTGCCGCGATCTCTTCCGCTGTCTCATAATCCATAGAGGGAAGAGAAATCATGTTGCTGGCAGTATACAAGTCAAATCCGTTATAACCGTTGACTATGATCTGGGGCATGACACGTGGCGGAACCTGCAGGGTAAAACTGAAAGTGTCTCTGCTCTTATCCGGCCAACGCTGTAACTCGGAAAAATGCTCTCCGTTATCATAGCTGTAAGTATAATACAGCATTCCACTGTCATAATCCGCCGCGGAAACCTGAACCGTCACTTCACCTGTCTCCGTATTCTGATCCGTCACTTCGATCATACAGATGTCCGGCTCTGTCCGGTCGGGCGCAACCACATGAGACGGTACATCTACATGCACATTCTGATAATTACTGTAATCTACTCCTAATATCTCTGATCGAAGCCCGAAATATTTGGCCACAGCCGTGGCATCCAGCCTTCCGAAATCCTGCAGCTTCTCATTATGGTCATAGAAGGGTTTATCGTTCTCCTGATCCAAATGGCAGTGTTCAATGAGAACACATGGGATATCCCGCTCCGTGGCATGACGGATGATACCGTAATAATCAGTCCCCTTATCATTTAACCTTGTCTTAATACCTCTGGAATAGAGTCCCATATCCTGCAGCATATCGATCTCCACGCTGGCAAAGCTGTATCCTTTGCTATAATTCTCACCGAACGCAGACACCCAGCACTCTGCTCCGAACAGTGTATGATATGCCGACAGATTAAAATGCAGACAGAATATAAAATCAGCATCCACACTCTTGGCATATTCACAGCGCTCCTCCAAATCCAGCTCCTGATCACCGTTTCTTGTAAGATAGACGGTAATCCCCTCATACTTTTCCAGTTCCTCTTTCATGGCATTTGCCACAACGATCGTCATCTCTTTCTCGGTATAATCCTCGTACTCACCACCCAGATTCTTCCCGCCGTGTCCCGGATCTATGACGACTACGATCGGTTCCTGATCTGCCTCTGAAAATCCATCCTGTGCTTCAGCTCCCACGCCGTCTTCCATCGTTCCGGCAGCAATTTCCTCCGCATGCACGGCACATTTTCCCAATGGCAGAAATAACCCCGCACAGACTAATAATATTGCTGTCAGAAAACGAAAGCTAACGCCCTTATAAATTTTATTCACAATCGCGATATTACAGCATTTCAAACTGTTCCACCTCGTCTTATTTCTTTATTTAAGCAGAGAAGCGCTGTCCTCTCTTACTCGCGGCGCGGATGCATACCGCAAAACCGCTGATTTCTCTATGCACTCTGCGCATAATATACAAGCCGGCTTCCCATGAAACCGGCTCACATACTTCATCTTATATCGGTATATTTATCACCATGTGCATTACATCAGATCCAGCTGCACAGGCTCCGCTTCTCCTTCTGCCTCTTTCAGCATCTGCTCCACCTGTACCGGACGCAGTTCCGCACGATTCGCCTTCACGGTCTCATTATACCCGTTAATCGTGTTATAGAAACTCTCATAATGTTCCGTCGTTGTTGCCAAAGTCGCCGTCATGGCACTCTCCAGATTGGCCAGCATATCATCCAGATACTGCATGGCAGATGTACGAACCCCATTGGCTTCCGCCGTAGCGGTGTTAAGAATATCCTGCGCCTGCATGGTCGCCATGCGAACCACTTCATTCGCCTGCGCATAAGCCTGCTGCATGATCTCGTGCTCATTGATCAGTTCCGTAGTCTGTACGGTTGCATCTTTAATGAGTGCCTCCGCCTTGGAACGCGCATCATTCAAAATAGCTTCCTTATTAGAGATAATCTTCTGATAGCGCTTGATCTCATCCGGTGTCTTCATGCGAAGCTCACGCAGAAGCTCATCAATTTCTTCCTTGTTGACAATAATATTTGTTTTGGATAGAGGCTGATATTTACAGCTGTCAATATAGTCTTCAATTTCGTCGATAAGTTGTTCGATTCTACTGCTCATCTTTACTCCTACCTGTTATGCCCATATTTTTCATAGATTAATTTGCCGACAAACTCCGGTACACACTGGGAGATATCGCCGTTGAAGCTGGCAATCTCCTTAACCGTCGAAGAACTCAGATACGCGTATTCCAAACTGGTCGTTAAAAACATCGTGTCAAGATCTCCGCCGGAGAACTTCCTGTTAGTCTGTGCGATCTGAAGTTCATACTCGAAATCCGTAAAAGCACGTAATCCTCTGATCGCCACATGTATGTTCTGTTCTCTTGCATAATCAATCAACAGACCACTGAAGGAATCTATCTTTACATTTGGAATATCCTTCGTCGCCTCTTCTAACATCTTAACACGTTCTTCCACAGAAAACAATGGAGTCTTTGTTTTATTATTAAGCACACTGACCGTCAATTCGTCAAAAATTTCGGCCGCTCGCTTGATGATATCTAAATGTCCGTATGTCACCGGATCAAAACTTCCCGGATAGATTGCTGCACTCATAAAACAGTTTATGCCTTTCTAAAAAGTAAATTTGCTTCGCAACATAACAAATCGAACAAGTTCGATTGCGAGATATGCTTCACAAACTCGAAAAAAAGAGCTTTTGTATTAATAATAAAACAATTTTGCGGAAATGTCTTTACTTATTTTTCAATTTATGTGTTTTTTTACAAAAATATGGCAATTTATGCCTTCCGACAGAAAATATGTTTGTTAGTCTTGTAGCATTTTTCCTTCGTAATGCAAAATCCTAACTGATCAAGATAGGCAAAATCCGTTTCTAGAGATGCCTCTATGACAATCAATGTATTCTCCGTCACATAAGGAGCGCCTGTCAGAACCTGAAGCACCTGTTTTTCGCATCCGCAATTATAAGGAGGGTCCATGAAAATCACATCCGTCTCCTTCTCGTGAATTCCCGACAAGGCGCTTAGGACATCCTGTTTTAAGATAGTTGCCCGATCCATGAGTCTTGTAAACTGCAGATTCTCCGTAATACAGGCAATTGCGTTTCTGCTATTTTCCACAAAATAAGCATGCCTTGCTCCTCTGCTGAGCGCTTCAATCCCGATCCCGCCGCTGCCGCTGTACAGATCAATAAAGACAGCGTCCGCAAGATACGGCTGCAGCATATTAAAAAGTGTTTCTTTGATCCGATCCGTGGTAGGTCTGGTATCCATATTCTCCGGCGTTTTCAAGCGTAAGCTTCTTGCTGTTCCCGCGATCACTCTCATATTACAGATATTCCCTTTCTAAACTCNTACCTTTACGCCTTTGCTGTCGCGCTTGCCCAATTTCAGTTTGTTCANTTCCAGTTCCCTGCCGNCGTATTCAATGCTCTGTTCCACTGCATTACGCGTATAGTACACGGCTTCCAGACTGTCCTTTGCTCCCAGCTTCATACCCCGCACACCGATGGCNCCCTTCTTCTTCTCAGGAATCTCTTCCACCGGGAAACGTAAGAAATATCCTTCTGCGGANTGNANNACNATATTNCGNTGNTCNGTAAANGTCACNACNCTTATAACCTCATCGCCNTCCANNAGCTTCGTAGCNGCCACTGTTCGCTTCGCNACGTCAAANTCTCCGCCATCCACTACTTTAAGCATCGCCTGTTTCGTTGCGAANATNACNCNATANAGATTTAAATCACTCTGACTCGCANCATATACGATATTCTCCTTGGAGGAATCATAGTTGCTGACATTGTCNACCGGNACTCCCTTNTCNCTGAATTTNCCCATNGGCAGNTCCATCATTTTCANCGTGTGAAGCTGNCCCGTGTTGGTAAACANACATACCTTGCCCGTATTTTTACAGACAAAAGCATATTTNTTCTCNCTGTCTGCCGCTTCCTTATTCCGCTCATAAGTGGCGACATCTATNGTTCTGGCATAACCGAANCGNTCCATNAGNAAGACGATATCCATCTCTTCNATCTTCTTCTCCACATAGACGGCCTCGCTCTCCGTGGTNATCTGGGTTTTTCTGGGNGACTTATACTGTTCCTTGATCTCATCCAGCTCATTAATGATAACNTGNGCCATGGAATCTCTTCTGGCTANTATATCCTCATANCGATAGATNTTCGCCATCGTCTCCTCGTGTTCGTTGATAAGCGCCTCGATCTCTAANCCGATCANTTTATAGAGTCTCATATCCAGNATCGCGTTCGCCTGCTTCTCCGNAAACATCAACTGNGTTGCCATGATCTTTGATTCNTTGGATTTAAACTTGATCCCGTCGANTTTACCCTCGATCAGNCAGGCCTTGGCCATCGCNCTGTCTTTAGANCCNCGCAGNATCTCGATGATCAGATCNATCACNTTGCAGGCTTTGATCAGCCCNTCCTGAATCTCTTTGCGNTCCAATTCCTTCTGCAGCAGATTGGTATATTTTCTGGTGGCCACCTCATACTGGAATTTCACACTCTCCTGTATGATCTGCTTTAANCCCATCGTCTCCGGTCTGCCGTCAACGATCGCNAGCATATTGACACCGAAAGTATCCTCCAGNCGGGTTTTCTTATAGAGCATNTTTTTGAAATTCTCGACNTCCGCGTCTTTACGCAGTTCGATAACGATNCGNATACCTTCTTTGGAAGACTGGTTCGTGATATCTACGATATCCTGCGTCTTCTTNGTCTCCGCCAGCGCCGCAACGTCCATCAGGAATTTGCCGATATTGGCGCCGATCATCGTATAGGGNATCTCNGTNATCACCAGATTCGTNNTGCCGCCCTTGGCCTTCTCNATCTCCACCTTNCCNCGAATCTTGATCTTACCGGTTCCTGTCTCATAGATATCTAATAATTCATTTTCATTGATCACAATACCGCCCGTAGGNAANTCGGGTCCCTTCACATAGCGCATCAGNTCTCTNGTGGTAATNTTCTCATCCAGCATATATGCTTTNGTNGCATTGATCACCTCCGCCAGATTATGCGGNGGNGTGCTGGTCGCCATACCGACTGCAATACCNTCCGAGCCGTTGACCAANAGATTGGGGATCTTNACNGGNAGAACNCTTGGCTCTTTCTCCGTCTCGTCAAAATTGGGNAGAAAGTCAACNACATCTTTATCCAGATCNGCNAGAAATGCTTCCTGTGTGATCTTNTCCAGACGCGCTTCCGTATAACGCATGGCAGCGGCACCGTCACCCTCAATATTNCCGAANTTACCATGTCCGTCAATGAGNGGAAGCCCTTTCTTGAAATCCTGNGCCATAACNACCANCGCCTCATAGATGGANCTGTCNCCGTGGGGATGGTATTTACCCATGGTATCGCCGACGATACGCGCNGATTTACGNTANGGTCTGTCAAANCGTATCCCNAGCTCGTACATATCGTACANCGTCCGNCGCTGNACCGNTTNGAGTCCGTCNCTTACNTCCGGNAGCGCTCTGGCNATGATTACGCTCATGGCNTAGTCTATATAAGATTTCTGCATTACTTCGGAATATTCCGTTTTAATNATTCTNTCGTTCATACTCATACCGATTGACCGCTCCCTTTTTTAGANATCCAATTCCGCATCCTGTGCATGCCGGTATATAAATTCTTTNCGGGGCGGTACTTCAGTCCCCATTAAAAGNTCCGTTACCTCCGANGCCATGCGGGCATCCTCAATCTCCACCAGTTTAAGCAATCTTGTGTCAGGGTCGAGCGTCGTCTCCCAAAGCTGTTGCGCATCCATCTCTCCCAGACCTTTATATCTCTGTAAAGTAAACGGACCCTTGTGCTTCTTGCGGTATCGCTCCAATGCCTTATCGTCATAGAGGTATTCCTCTTCTCCTTTAGACGGCATTGCCTTATACAGCGGCGGCATGGCAATATAAACATGTCCCTCATAGATCAGCTCCGGCATAAACCGATAGAACAATGTCAGAAGAAGCGTGGAAATATGGGCACCGTCCACATCCGCATCCGCCATAATAATGATCTTATCATAGCGCAGCCTGCTGATATCGAAATCGTTCCCGTAGCCTTCAGAGAATCCACATCCAAACGCATTGATCATCGTCTTGATCTCGGCATTTGCCAGAATCTTATCGATACTCGCTTTCTCTACATTTAAAATTTTACCGCGGATCGGCAGAATCGCCTGAAACATACGATTTCTCGCCATCTTGGCGCTGCCTCCGGCGGAATCACCCTCTACGATAAAAATCTCACATTTAGAGGCCTCCTTTGATTCACAGTTCGCCAGCTTGCCGTTGGAGTCAAAGGAAAACTTCTGTTTGCTGAGCAGATTTGTCTTTGCCTTTTCTTCCGTCTTACGAATCTTCGCCGCCTTCTCCGCACAACCGATAATACTCTTTAATGTTTCCAGATTACGGTCGAAGAAACGAACGATCTCATCCCCTGTCACCTTGCTCACGATCTTCGCTGCATCCTGATTATCCAGCTTGGTCTTAGTCTGTCCCTCAAACCGAGGGTCCGGATGTTTAATGGAAACCACTGCGGTCATGCCGTTACGCACATCGGCCCCGGTGAAGTTGACATCCTTTTCTTTTAAAATATTCAACCCTCTTGCGTATGTATTGATCACGTTGGTAAACATGGTCTTAAAGCCGGTCAGATGTGTCCCGCCCTCGGCATTATATATGTTATTGCAAAAACCAAGAACATTTTCATGAAATTCATTTACATACTGCAGGGCTACCTCCACCGTGATCCCCTCGGACTCTCCCTTGTAGTAGATCACATCATGTATTGATTCCTTGGATTTGTTCATATCCTTGATGAAACCCACGATTCCCTCGGGTTCATGATACTCCAGATGCTCTACTTCCTCCTTGCGCTTATCCTCATAGATGATGGTCAGTTCCGGATTGAGGTAGGCAGTCTCGTGGAGACGGCTCTTGACTTCATCTTCCTTAAATCTCGTCCGGTCAAAAATCGTGTCATCCGGCAGAAAATTGATGGTAGTGCCGGTTTCTTTTGTTTTGCCCACGGCCGGCAGGAGCCCTTTGTCCAACTCCATCGTTGGAATGCCCTGCTCATAGTGATCTTCGTAGATAAATCCGCCCGTTTTTACCGTTACATGCATATATTTGGACAGTGCATTGACTACAGAGGAACCGACTCCGTGTAATCCGCCGCTGGTCTTGTATGCTTCATTGTCAAACTTACCACCTGCATGAAGCGTTGTAAACACCAATCGCTCCGCGCTGATCCCCTTTTCATGCATTCCCACCGGAATGCCACGCCCGTTATCCGATACCGTTGCCGAACCGTCCGCCTCAAGCGTTACACGGATTGTCGTACAGAATCCCGCCAAATGCTCATCCACTGCGTTATCCATGATCTCATAGATCAGATGATTCAGACCCTTGGTAGAAACACTGCCGATATACATTCCCGGTCTTACGCGGACTGCCTCAAGCCCTTCCAGCACGGTAATGCTGGAGGCATCATAATTATTTGCCGTATTTGTCTTCGCCATAGATCAATACCTCACATTTTCGGGATTTCATACACAAAAAAAGAATATATTATCAGAATTTCTCACGAAACATATTTTACCATATATTTAGTATTTTGCAAAGTAAAATTACTATATGTAGTATAGCAATCCGTAGCAATTCCGCCATTATGATACATACTCTATCATATCCTCAGGAAGATACTTCCGGATCATCTCTTCCAGCATCACAAAATCAATCGGCTTCGAAAGATAATCCTCAAATCCTTCGCTAAGGTATTCTTCTTTAGCGCCTACGATTGCATTAGCGGTGAGCGCAATCACTACGGAGCGATTCTTTATATACTCTTCGATCTGCTGCATCGCGCGCAGCGTCTCTATGCCATCCATATCGGGCATCATGTGGTCTAACAAGATAATATCATAGTGATTTTGCCTGATTTTCGCCAGACATTCCTGACCGCTCCCGGCCGAATCAAACTGCACTTTAAGCTTCTTAAGCAGTCCCTTGACTACAGTAATATTGACCCGGTTATCATCAACCGCCAGAATTCGTGCTTTAGGAGCGATATATTCCTTTCTTTCCCGGGCTTCCTCCTCACTCATCTGTATGGCGGTTGTCTTATAGTCACCCAACGGCTCACTACCAACGGTTTTTTGCGGAATCACGAAGGAGAAACTGCTTCCTTTGCCATAGCAGCTTTCTACAATCAGTTCGCCACCCATCATTTCCACCAAACGCTTCGCAATGCTTAAGCCCAGACCCGTTCCCTCTACACTCTTATTCTGCATAAGATCAAGTCTGGTAAACGGATCAAAGAGTTTATGCAGTTCTTCCTCTTTAATTCCTATACCGGTATCCGAGACTGTGACCCTAAGATTGATCATACTGCCGTCACTGCCTACGGAATCCACTTTTAACGTGACGTTTCCTTCTTTTGTGTATTTGACTGCATTAGTCAATAGGTTAGTCATACACTGCTTGATGCGTATATCATCACCATGAAGTTTATTCGGCAGTTTATCGTCCGTTACTACCCTGAAAAAAAGATTTTTCTCCTCAGCACGCATGGATATCATATTTTCCACATCTATAAGCAGCCTGCCAAGATTATAGTCGTTCTCCACGATCTCCATCCTGCTTGATTCGATCTTAGACAGATCAAGAATATCATTGATAATTGACAGAAGCGTCCTGCCCGCGCTGTTGATATTCGACGCATACTCCCTGATATTGTCCGATTCGGTCTCCCGCAGGATCATTTCATTCATCCCAAGAACCGCATTGATCGGCGTTCTGATCTCATGAGACATGCGTGCAAGGAAGGTACTCTTCGCTTCGTTGGCACGTTCCGCCTCCTCTTTCAGTTCAATAAGCTGCTTCGTGTACAGATAATTGTCCGTCATATCAGAAATACGATATAAAGTCCCCACTTTTCTCCGATTGTCATCATCAATTTCACTTCTCTGCCACTTATAGAATCTACCCCTCAGCATAAACCCATCATTCTGCGTTTCCATAAACTGCAATACATGTTCGGAAACTTCAGACTTATCATTCCAGTTGATTTTCGGAAAGATTAACTCCGCCTCATGATTCGAGTACACAATATTTCCGAGACCATCGACGACAAGAATTCCTTCCCGTATCTCATCAATCACTCTGTCCTTGGCACCTTGCACCGTATCAAACAGCCGGTAATGATACATGACCAGCACAAGCAGTGATTCGGTAATCATCATGGAAATAGGATACGTATCATAATATCCGACCATTCCCAACAGCCGCAGTATCCAGAATCCGATCGGCAGCAAGGAGGCTCCGAAAATTAACAGCAGCTCGGGACGTTTCTCTCCCTTATGCTCCAGTACGGACTGGATCATGATCAATGCGATCACACATCCGAGCACCGCAGTGGTTGCCGCCCACCAATAATAAAATATGCCGGGCTCATATATCCACAGATAGATCCCGTCACTCACGGAATAAGTTATACTCTTATAGTATAGTGTGTGATAATCTATGGTAAACACAAGAGACAGAATCAGGATATGATTGACAGTATAAAATCCTTTGATGAAGCGAATGCTTTTATCATTCTTGTGGTTGCTGTACAGACATGCAAAATACAGGAAACTCAAAAGCCCCATAGTTGTACCGATATATTCCATTTTGACCGCAAGCCGCGTCACCTCCAGACTCTTACTCTGAAGTTCAAAGAAATACCCGGCCACATCCATAAAGGTAAAAAGCGTCCCCGCAAACAGAATCTTCTGTTGTTCCGAAGGTTTCGCCACGCAAATTAACATGATCATGATAAAGCAGACAATAAGACCTACTCCGTGCACTGTCACCATTATATTCATAATAAACCTCAATATGTAACTTTATCTTGCATAACATTATACCGCACTTTATATATTATATCGGACAATATCACGTGAGACAAGTTTATTGTTGTTACTGTTCAGGCCTCGCCGTGCTCATTCTACATGATGTTATCTGCACTCTTCCGCCACTTCATATAAATATTCTCTGCTACGCTTGCCTGTCCTCACAAGAATCTGCATATACATCAACAGCGGCACCACCGAGGCCGCCAGATCTCTGCGTATTCCCGCCGCCTGTGCAAATTCCTTGATCGTGAAATCGTGTTCCAGTTCATATGGCACGAGTTGTATGAAATCCTCTGTCCGTTCAATCAGCACCTCATCATAAAGGGCCGTCGGCATTCTGTCGTAACGGCTGGATCCTTTTTTCTTGTCCTTGCTCCACCCGTTGAGCAGCCGATACTCTTCCATATCCAATAAAGGAAAAACAAAGGACAGATTAGGATGTCCCAGATATTGTTTGATCTTGTACAGTTCTGGAAAAGCATGATAAACATTCCCGGTTACCGGAGATTTATGTTTTTTCGATAATTCTCCGGACTCTTCATCCATCCAGATCAGCCATTTATAATGAGGGATCGGCAATACTACCGTTACCGGATACAGAGGCAGATATGCCGCCAGTTTGGGGCGCAGTTTATTAAAATTCCCGTTTTGAATCTCTATAATCCGTTCTCCTGTGTAGATATCCGCTATATATCCTTCAATCGGCACTTCATGATAATCCTCGTTGGGTTCGTAGTACAGCTTCATGACCGCATGCACGGTTTTCTCCTGAAGAGTACCGAATCCGTGAGGATCATTCTGCTTCAACAGCACCTTTAATTTCGCTTGTTCGAAAGCTTCTCTGTCCAAAATATTCACATTCATTTCTCCGCATATGATCATTTTTTAATAGTATATCAGATTTCCTACTATCGAACAAGTGTTTCTGTTCCTCCCGAATATCTGGAATATATTTAGAATATCTGGAAATGCTGGGGAAAAGCTGGAAAAGCTCAAAAAAGATTTACTTTTTTGACGATATACTCTATAATATTGTAGGTTACATTTTTGCAGGCACCGAATTCCTGCACATACGGATGGGAATGAAAATGTTAAAGGAACACCTTACATATATCAAAAAAATACTGACCGGCAATGCACGTATCTCTGACAAGCAGAAATTCAGCGTCATTATTTACTCCGTGGCGATGGTTCATTTTTTTCTTGCATGTGTCTTTGGTTATTACAGGGTTCTTCCGCTATTGATTTTTAACATTCTCAGTGTGCTTACCTATCTTTCCTGCACGCTGCTTGTCCGCCTTGAAAAACTTCTGCCGGTATACTGGATCACCTACCTTGAAATTATTCTGCACTCCTTTGTTGCAACGATCTGCATCGGATGGCAGTTTGGATTTGCACAATACATTATTGCGCTTATTCCCGTAGGTTTCTATATCTGCTATACAATGAATACAAAACGCAGCAAGATGCTTATCGCAACTGCATCGGCATTCTGTGCCGCAGCGTCTTTCCTAAGCTGTAAGCTGTTATCCTTCTACATTACACCGGTATATGAGCTTCACATGCTACCGCTGGAATTAAAGTTATATATTTTTAATTCAATCTGCACTTTTATATTTCTCATCGTATTTTCTCTGATCTTTATCTCAGAAATGAAGCTGTCCGGCACGCAGCTGCGACATCAGAATGCGATCCTCGAAAAACTGGCGAGTACCGATCCGCTGACCGGTCTGTATAACCGCAGGAGTATGGATGTGTTTCTGCATCAGGCGCTGCAGTCCGATTCAGGTTTCTCCCTCATCATGTGCGATATCGATGATTTCAAGAAAGTTAACGATACATATGGTCACGATTTTGGCGATGTCGTTCTGCGGGAGGTTGCCATGATCACGACACAGCACGTAGCTTCAAACGGATATGTATGCCGGTGGGGCGGGGAAGAAATACTGATATTAGTCAGCAGTTCCGCCAAGGAGAATGTAGGACGCATCGCTGAAAATATTCGCCGTAACGTCGCTAACCATGTCTTTGAACTTAACAATAAATGGATTCACTGTACGCTCACTCTCGGCATATCCACATACAATGACGGCGACACCATAGAGGAAACCATAACCAATGCGGACTATAACCTCTATAAAGGTAAGCGTAGCGGCAAAAACAGGGTTGTAGCATAACTGCCTCCCATAGATCAGAATCTTAATCTGACTATGAAAGGCAGTCACAGTTTCTTTACATTTCTATCCCCGTGCAGGATACGCTCCTGATCAGAAGCGCCAATAGGTGCGATCCTGCCATGCCGGTCGTAATAAGTCAGCAAGGTAGAATTCTTAGCCATCGTTTTGCGTCCGTTATCCGTCACCAGACTGATCACTTGCTCCAAATTGCCGGAACGCAGGTATTTCTGAATCTCTTTATCCCGATTCTCTCCCCGCTGCAGCGAAGAACTCTCAAGCTCCTGCGTATTACGCAAATGCTCCGGATGCAGTGCAAAATATTCCTCAGTCAGCCGTTCCGGTGCTTGTGTCTCCTGCACCGTCTTATCTTCCGACTTAACCTGCTCCACTGATGTTTCGTCCTGTGGTATCGGATCATTCCAGATCTTATTAGCAATATCCTTGACTGCCTGTACAAATGCCTGCAGCCATGACTGTACCATACCGATCAGATTCTGTCCGGTATCCTGCGTCCTCTCTGCCTTCCCGCGCGTTCGGTCAGAGACAGACTGTGCGCTATTACGGGATAATTCCAGCCGGACACCGCCCTGCAGGACAGTGCGGGAACCGTTGTTAATCTTTTCGGTTTCTCCGTCCTTCTCTTTCTTATCTTTCTCAGTCGCTTCGTTCCGCGTGTGCTGATAATTCAAGCTGAACTTCTCACCGTTATCTGTCTTATCAGCCGCATCCGGCATTTTCAGTTGTGAATAATCATAATATTCGTTTCCGTTTACTCTGTTTACCATGATAAGTATTATAACAGATTAGAAACTAAAAATCCATAAGATAAGAATCATCCGAAAACATCCAATATTATTTCTGTTACTTTTCACACATTGGCCAACCCGGTCGCTCAAAGGGGAGTTAATATCTGAGCTTAGGCTGTGGCATAGGTATGAAAAGTAACTTATTTCTGATTGATATAATTCACAAGACCTTCCGCCGCAATGATCTTCTGCATGAATTCCGGGAATGCCTGCCCCTTATAGCTCGTGCCCTTCGTCACATCCGTAATCACTCCGGTATCAAAGTTGACTTCCACCACATCTCCGGCCTCGATCTCTCCTGCCGCCTCCGGACATTCGATAATCGGAAGTCCGATATTGATAGCATTCCGATAGAAAATCCTTGCAAACGTCTCCGCGATCACACAGCTTACTCCCGCCGCCTTAATGGCAATGGGCGCATGCTCTCTGGATGAACCGCAGCCGAAATTCTTCGTTGCCACAATGATATCCCCTTTGTTCACCCTGTTCACAAATTCTTTGTCAATATCCTCCATGCAGTGTGTTGCCAACTCCGCCGGATCAGATGAATTCAGGTATCGTGCCGGGATGATCACATCCGTATCCACATTATCTCCGTATTTAAAAACAGTTCCTTTTGCTGATTGCATGTCTCCTCCGATCTGAAGCATCTGCTTCCATTGTTATGATGAAATATCGTTTTACGCTAACTGACACGGGCAGGATATTTTACCTGTTACCGCGCTTGCCGCCGCTACCGCAGGACTTGCCAGATAGATCTCCGAGTTGACATGGCCCATGCGTCCTACAAAGTTACGGTTCGTGGTTGATACACAACGCTCTCCCTCAGCCAGAATGCCCATATAGCCGCCCAGACAGGGACCACAGGTGGGTGTGCTGACAATCGCCCCCGCCTCAATAAAAGTCTTCAAAAGTCCCTCTTCCATTGCCTGCAGATAAATCTTCTGTGTGGCAGGAATCACAATACAGCGCATACCTTCCGCCACATGTCTGCCCTGTAATACCTTTGCAGCAGTCCTCAGATCATCCAATCTGCCGTTGGTGCAAGACCCGATCACTACCTGATCGATCTTAATATCTTCCTTAATCTCATCGATTGTTTTCGTATTCTCCGGCAGATGGGGAAATGCTACCGTAGGCCTTAAGCAGCTAAGATCAATCGTGTATTCTTCGTCATACACTGCATCCTCGTCTGCTTCATAGACTTTGTATTCTCTTGTGGAGTGTTCTTTCATATATGCGATTGCCAGATCATCCACGGGGAATATCCCGTTCTTGCCACCAGCCTCAATCGCCATATTGGCAATGGTAAACCGGTCATCCATAGAAAGATTCTGTATACCGTCGCCCACGAATTCCATAGACTTATACAACGCGCCGTCCACACCGATCATACCGATGATATGCAGGATTACATCTTTACCGCTGACCCATTCGGACGGTTTCCCTGTCAGATTAAATTTGATTGCAGACGGAACCTTGAACCACGCCTTACCTGTTGCCATTCCTGCCGCCATATCCGTGCTTCCCACACCCGTGGAAAAAGCGCCCAGTGCACCGTAAGTACATGTATGAGAATCCGCACCTATGATCACGTCTCCGGCTACCGTAAGTCCTTTCTCCGGAAGCAGCGCATGCTCGATGCCCATCTCTCCCACTTCAAAATAATTGGTGATCTCATTGCGGCGGGCAAACTCACGCACGCATTTACAATGTTCCGCCGACTTGATATCCTTGTTCGGCACGAAATGATCCGGAACCAGCGCGATCTTATCCTTATGGAACACGCCGTCCACATTCATTTTTTCCATCTCCTTGATGGCCACGGGGCTGGTAATATCGTTTCCCAGTACCAGATCCAGATCCGCTTCGATCAGCTGTCCGGCTTCCACATGGTCAAGTCCTGCATGCGCCGCCAGAATTTTCTGCGTCATTGTCATTCCCATAGTCTTCTCCTCCTTTATTTACCTTCCTATGTCTTCATATGGTTATCCCGCTTCATCACAATACCTGTTTCGGCATAGAATCTGCCCGACAGATATGAATACCCTTTTTGACATCCGAATCCATATGTTCAGTATATAACATCCTTTAATATTCTTCTAATACATATTATTCATATTTACTATTCTTATAAGTTATAATATAATATATAACAATAAAAAAACGAGCAGAGCTCGTTTACGAGATTTGCTCGCTTGCGCTTCACAAACACGTACGTGAACGAACAGTTTTATTTCGACACATTATGTACAAATATGCACCGCAGTATAAATTTGCGATCAAAATTAATTTCAGAAAGGGGGGCAACCTCATGAACAGCAATTTCACAACTAACCTGAATTTATACCATATCTTCTATCAGACTGCTCTGGCCGGAAATATCTCCCTCGCCGCCAAACAACTGTATATCAGCCAGCCTGCCGTCAGTAAAGCCATTGCCAAACTGGAAGACAACTTAAATACCACCTTGTTCTACCGCAATTCCAGAGGCGTAAAACTGACACCCGAGGGAACTGTCCTGTTGGAACAGCTGCACCATGCCTTTTCGGCAATTTCCCATGCCGAGGAAGAATTACACAAAATCCATGAACTGGGAATCGGACAGATCACCATCGGTGTCAGCGCCACTCTCTGTAAATATGTGCTTCTGCCGCATTTGCAGCAGTATATTCTGGCCAATCCTCATGTGAAAGTGTCTATTGCCTGTCAATCCACCACGGAGACAATCCAAGGTCTCTCAGACGGATCTCTGGATATCGGCCTGATCGGTGAATCCACCGGGCTCCATGCCCTGTCATTTCTTCCCATCATGGAAATACAGGATAGCTTTGTGACCACCAGCCGTTATCTGGATAATCTGTGCGTACGGCTGGGCATATCCGATGCGGCTCAGTACACCTTTACCGATATTCCTGCCCGCTCACGTATATGGCAGGATGCAACATTTCTGATGCTGAACCGTGAAAATATCTCAAGAAGTTATATTGATTCCTGCCTCCAACAATCACAAATACAACTATCGCAGATCCTTGAGACCTCCACCATGGATCTCCTGATCGAATTTGCGAAAATCGATATGGGTATTGCATGTGTCATCGAAAACTTTGTTGTGAAAGAATTAACAGACCACAGCCTGATCCGCCTGCCTCTGCCGATAGATATTCCGTCCCGAAAAATAGGGCTTGCCTGGAAAACCCGGACAAGCCCTGTCAATCAATTCATTTCTGCTATCACATCGTCCATGGAATGAGTCGTAATATACTCAAACAGATCCGCCATCTGCACAGGTGATAAACTCATATCCATTTTCACCCACTGGATCACAACAAACGACATGGACTGTGCATAATATTCCGCAACCAAGTCCGTTGTCAAACCTCTCTTTGACACCTTTTTATTGCCCGCCTGTTCATTGATAAAAGTATACAGGATCTCCTTGATAAACTTCTTCGCAATACTTTCACAGGAATCCTGTCCTTCCAGTCTGACAACCTTCTTGTAGAACTTTTTTTCCTTATGAAGGTTCTCAAAGATCAGGATCAGGCTCTCTCTGATGTGTCCCTTCTCCATAAGTGGAATCACAGGATCCAGAACCTCTGTATGGATCAACCACTCTAAGAGTTCATACTTATCCCTGAAATGATTATAAAAAGTCGGTCGTATGACTCCCGCACCTTCCGTAATTTCCCGAATCGTAATTTTCTCGATCGGCATCTTGAGCGCTAAATTTTTAAAGCTCTCAGCCAGCATCAGGTCCACATTGGTTTTGGATTGCATGGTTAACCCCACATTAGTTGTTAATCAGTTTATCTTCGCCATTCCAGCTGTACAGCTTTCTGATGTCCTCACCTACTACCTCGGAAGGATGCTCAGAAGCCAGCTTTCTCATCGCTTTGAAGTGTACCTGACCGCCCGCGGAAGACATATCAAGCAGGAAGTCCTTCGCAAATGTACCGTCCTGAATATCGGACAGGATCTTCTTCATGGTCTTCTTCGTCTCATCTGTGATGATCTTCGGTCCCGTAATGTAATCGCCGTATTCAGCCGTGTTGGAGATAGAATATCTCATGCCCGCAAAACCGGACTGATAGATCAGATCCACAATCAGCTTCATCTCATGGATACACTCGAAATATGCATTTCTCGGATCATATCCTGCTTCAACCAGTGTCTCGAAGCCTGCCTGCATAAGCGCACATACACCGCCACAGAGCACTGCCTGCTCACCGAAAAGGTCTGTCTCTGTCTCTGTTCTGAATGTAGTCTCCAGAACGCCGGCTCTTGCACCGCCGATCGCAAGCGCATAAGCCAATGCCATATCCTGCGCCTTACCTGTAGCATCCTGATGAACGGCTACCAGACAAGGAACACCCTTACCTGCCTGATACTCGCTTCTTACCGTATGTCCCGGTCCCTTCGGTGCGATCATCGTTACATCCACATCCTTAGGCGGTACGATACAGCCGAAGTGAATATTAAAGCCATGTGCAAACATCAGCATATTGCCTGCCTCTAAGTTGGGCTCGATATCTTTCTTGTACATAGCAGCCTGCAACTCGTCATTGATCAGAATCATGATGATATCAGCCTTCTTAGCAGCCTCTGCCGCAGTATATACCTCAAATCCCTGTGCCTCGGCCTTTGCCCATGATTTAGAGCCTTCATAAAGACCGATAATCACGTGACAGCCGGACTCTTTTGCATTCAACGCATGTGCATGTCCCTGACTGCCGTAGCCGATCACCGCGATCGTCTTGCCTTCCAGCAGGGATAAGTTACAGTCTTCCTGATAAAAAATCTTTGCCATTTTCCTACTCCTCCGTTTGTTGATTAGTTTAATGTAGTCTTATATATTTCTGTATAATTTCAAGGGATGTTCCCCATTCATTACCATATTCGTGTCTACAGATATGTCACGTTCTCAATACCGCGTCCTAAGCCTGCAATACCTGTTCTGGCAAGCTCTAAGATTTCGTAGCCATCCAACAGGCTGATAAAAGCTGCGATCTTATCCTGATCACCGGTAAGCTCAATCACCAGACTCTCAGGTGATACATCAATAATATTGGCACGGAATATATCCGCTACGGCAATTACACCCTGCCTCTGTGCCGCAGATGTCTTGACCTTAATCAGCGCGAGCTCCCTGTATACGCTTTCCTCAGGCCTAAGCTCTTTAATATCCCTTACATCAATCAGCTTTGCCACCTGTTTCTCGATCTGATCCAGAATCTCATCGTCTCCGGAAGTCACGATCGTGATACGGGTAAACCGCGGATCAGCCGTTACGCCTGCCGTGATACTGTCTATATTGTAGCCTCGTCTTGAAAAAAGACCGGAAATTCGGCTCAATACGCCCGATGTGTTATCTACTAATAACTGCAATACCTTCTTCTGCATAACATAAACCTTTCCGTGCATGTCCATCATCTGTCATACACCGTCAATCATTGTATCAATTTAGGGTTCAAAAGTCAACATGCTGTCTGTCCCCGATCGCATTTATAAGTCATATCGCACCCCGGTTACGGCACATCCGTCTCAAGACACTTCTGAAGCGCTAAAGTCCCTGTTCTTGCGACTTCTACAATACTGATGGACTGCATCATGCCGATAAAAAGCTGAATTCTCTCCGGCACATCGCATATCTGTATGATCATTGTCTTCTTGGACATATCCACGATCTGTGCCTTCATGATCTCGCAGGTCTCCATGATATCACGCCTGTTTCCCTTGTTATACTTAACTTTCATCAACATAAGTTCCCTGCTGACACTGGCCGTTTCATCAAAGGTTTTAACCTTAATGACATCCAGCTTCTTATTAAGCTGCTTTTCGATCTGCTCTATAGTACGCTGGTCTCCGCTGCTGACAATCGTCATGCATGATGTTGTCGGATCATCTGTCTCTCCCACCGCAAGACTGTCAATATTGAAACATCTTCGGGAAAAAAGTCCCGCCACCTTACACAGTACACCGGATCTGTTTTCCACTAAAACCGAATATATTTTCTTCATTCCGTTTATCCTTTCATCCATCTATTTCACAAGATCCATGGGATCAATCAGACATTCAAGCAGCATGGATTCATCCTTTGCCAGAAATTCCCCGATCGTCTCCTGCGCCCGTTCCATAGTATGAAGGCGCATAAATTTCATGTCATATGCCGATGACAGCTTCTCTAAATCCGGGCTGCCGGAAAGATCCACAACAGAATAATTATCTTTGTATGTATAATGCTGATATTCACGTACCATACCCAGATAGTTATTCTTCAGCACGATGATCTTCACAGGCACATCAAACTGGCGCATCGTGGCAAGCTCCATCATAGACATCTGGAAAGAACCGTCTCCGCACACGGCTACCACCTGTTTTTCCCTGTCGGCCAGCTTCGCTCCCATCGCCGCGGGAATGGAATATCCCATGGTTCCCATACCGCCTGTGGTCAGGAATCTTCCGTCCTTGACAATATGATTATTGCAGGACCAAATCTGATTCTGCCCCACATCCGCCACATAGACCGCATCGTCTTCCATTGCCTCTGACAACATACGGATAAATTCTGCCGGGTCCACATACTCCGGATTGGGTTTCCTGACACGTCCCATAGTATCCCGATACCCGCTTAGCACACGAATCCATTCCTCATGTTCACAAGCAAAATCTTCCTCCAGGAAATCCGCGATAATATGTTTCGCATCTCCTACCAACGGGATCGTCGGTCCCACATTCTTACCGATCTCCGCCGGATCTACATCAATATGCACCAGAATCTTATTCTCCGTAATCAGATCGGGCTGACTCACTGCACGATCCGCCACTCTCGCACCCACCATAATAAGCAGATCCGATTCATTCATGGCACGGTTGGCATAAGGGTGTCCGTTGTTGCCCACCATACCATAATACATCGGGTGCTTCGTAGGCATGACGCCGATTCCCATCATAGTGGAAACCACCGGTACTCTGTGTTTTTGTGCAAATTCGCGAAGCTCCTTCTCCGCATCGCTTAAGAGTACGCCGCCGCCGGCGCAGATGATGGGACGCTTTGCTCTGGAAAGCTCCTTCACAACCTTCTTAATCTGCACCGCATGGCCTTTGACCGTAGGCTTATAAGTCCGCATATTGACTTCTTCCGGATATTTGAATTTGTTTACTACCGCATTCTGGACATCAATAGGCACATCAATCAAAACGGGACCTTTTCTCCCCGAATTTGCAATATAGAAAGCTTCCTTAAAGATTCTCGGAATCTCATCGGCATCCCGCACCAGATAACTGTATTTCACAAAAGATTCCACCGCACCGGTGATATCTGCTTCCTGAAACACATCAGAACCCAGCAGTTCGCTGTTAACCTGTCCCGTAATGCACACAAGCGGTATGCTGTCCGCAAAAGCCGTCGCGATACCGGTGATCACATTAGTTGCTCCGGGGCCCGAAGTTACGGCACAGACACCCACCTGTCCTGTCACCCGGGCCAGACCGCTTGCCGCATGCGCCGCATTCTGCTCTGTACGGATCAGGATTGTATCAATCTTGGAATCCAGTATACTGTTATAGAAGGGGCATATTGCCACCCCCGGATAACCGAATACATACTTTACGCCCTCTTCCTCCAGGCATTTTACCATTGCATCTGCACCTAACATACTCTATTCTCCCTTAATCATTCATATTCAGAATCCGCTTCGTCAGTTTTACCGCCTCCGCCGCATCCTTGGAATAACCGTCAGCTCCGATCTCATCCGCGTAATCCTGCGTAATCACGGCGCCGCCGACTATAATCTTGGCATCCGTCTTATTGTCTTTCGCATAGTCAATTACATGCTTCATCTGCTGCATGGTGGTAGTCATGAGCGCTGACAAAGCGATGACCTGTGCGTGATGTTCCTTTGCCGCTTCAATAATCTTCTCCTTCGGCACATCTTTGCCCAGATCGATCACCCTGAATCCATAATTTTTAAGCATTAACGCCACCAGATTTTTGCCGATATCATGTATATCGCCCTCTACCGTAGCAATCACCACTGTAGGCATCTCTTCCTCAGAACTTCCGGTGGCCAGCAGTGGTTCTAAATATTCTATAGAGGCTTTCATCGCCTCCGCGCTGGCAATCAGCTGTGGCAGGAAATATTTCCCCTTATCAAAAAGCTCTCCCACTTCATTAATTGCCTTAAGCAGTATTTCGTCCAAAAGCTCTTTGGCTTCGTGTCCTTCGGATAACGCTTTCTTCGTATCCTCCACAATGGAAGCACCGTTTCCTTTAAGCACATCGGCATACAGTTTATCCTTGACGCTGCCGCCTGCCTGCACCGCCCCCTGTGCTGCCATCTGCATGCGAATTCCGGTGTTTACGGTGGCAGTCTCTCCCATCGCTTCCCGCTTGGCCCGCACTGCTTCCATCAACTGAATATACCTAAGATCAGCGCCCTCTTTATTTAAGAGCAGATCGGAAGCAAACGCACAGCTTACCAACAGATCCTGCGATGGATTGGCGATGGCCATCGTCAGACCAGCCTGAATCGCCATGGTCAGAAATGCGGCATTGACGAAGCTGCGTTCCGGCAGTCCGAATGAAATATTGGACAGTCCGCATATCGTTGCCAGACCGTTCTGCTTGCAGTAACGTATCGTTTGAAGCGTCTCTACAGCCGCATTCTTATTTGCGCCCACGGTGGCGACTAAGCCGTCCACCACAATATCTTCCCGGCGCATACCCAGTTCATAAGCACGCGTCTGTATCTTCTCTATAATATTGATCTTCTCATCCAAATTCTTCGGCAGTCCTTCATCCGACAGAGGAAGCAGAACAAACATTGCGCCGTATTTCTTTGCAATAGGCAGTAAGGCATCTAATTTCGCCTTCTCATAAGAAATCGAATTGATTAATGCCCGGCCCGGATATCTGCGCAGCGCTGCCTCCAGCACATCCACATGACTGGAATCGAGAGATAACGGCAGACTTGTGATTCCACCGACCGTCTCTATTGCTTTGAGCATCAGTTCTTTCTCATTCACACCGCTCATGCCCATATTGATATCCAGTATCCCTGCGCCACACGCCTCCTGTTCCTCGGCGAAATCGACTACCATATCCATATTTCCCGCGCGCAGCTGTTCCTGCAGCTTCTTCTTGCCCGTGGGATTGATCCGTTCTCCGACTATGATAAAGTTATCCGAAAGCCCGAAAGAAACAGTCTGACGCTCACTGGTAAGGAACCGCATATCCGACGGTTTCCTGTGCACGATCTGCATATCACCTGCATGCCGCTGTAGCGACCGTATATGTTCCGGGGTGGTTCCACAGCATCCGCCTATAATTGCGGCTCCCGCCTCTACCAGCGCTTTCATGCATATTCCGAACTCCTCCGCCTCCATATCATAGACCGTATTACCCTTTTCATCCAGAGAGGGAAGTCCGGCATTCGGCTTTGCTATGATCGGAATCGTTGTTACCGATGCCATATTGCGGACAACATCTATCATCTTGTCTGGGCCGGTAGAACAGTTAGTGCCTATGGCGTCAGCACCCAGACTCTCCAACACGACAGCCGCTGTTATCGCATCCGTTCCGTACAGCGTCCGTCCGTCCGATTCGAATGTCATGGTAGCCATCACCGGCAGATCGCAGACTTCCTTCGCCGCAATCAGTGCCGCCCTCGTCTCCTGAAGGCTCATCATCGTCTCTACGACAAGGAGATCCGCCCCCGCTTCCACCAAATAGTTGATCTGTTCTTTATAGATATCTATCAATTCCTCGAAGTCAAGCCGCCCCAGGGGTGCAAGCTGTTCCCCGGTCATAGTCAGATCTCCCGCCACATATGCTCTGTCCCCGACCGCTTCCCTGGAAATCGCCACCAGATCCAGATTCATTTGACGTACCTGTGACTCCAGCCCGTACTCTTTTAATTTGATCCGATTTGCAGTAAAAGTAGGGGCATAGACGATATTGCTTCCCGCATCGACAAACTCTCTCTGGAGCGCGATCATGATCTCCCTGTGCTGCAGAATCCATTGCTCCGGACACACACCGGCAGGCATTCCCTGTTTTTGCAGATTTGATCCGGTTGCGCCGTCCAGAATAATCGGGTTTTCATTTATAAACGCACGAAATTCCTGTTTATTCATCTTATTCCATGCTCTCCTGTGTCTCATCTTGTGCCGGCTCTTCATAGAATACCGTATCATCAGTATCAAAGTTGTCTTCTTCGCCGGAATCATCCGCATCGGAATTACCCGTTTCCTGTTCCTCCGGCGCCTCTTCATCGTCCTCATCCCGATTCAGATAACCGCCGCCCAGAATGCCGTTCTCTTCCGTGTATGTAATTCCCTCACCCTCCGGAATCTCACCGTGCAGAATCATAATAATGTACTGGATACGAATATTGGCCCGATCGTAGTATTCTCTGGCAGCCTGTGCAACCCCTTCATCAAAAGTCTCCGATCCGTAAGCCCGGTGATAAAGAGCAACCGCCTGCTGCATATTTTCATCCGCCTCATCCGCCAGACTGTCTATTGCCGAAAACCGCTCCGGCACGGTAAGCTCCGCCATCCAGGTAATCTCCGCCTGAAGCTGATCCAGATAGGACAACAGTTGTTCTGTGGCATCCGTGTCATCAGCATTGATCGCATTCATTCCGTCATTGTATGAAGCGATATGTTCAAAAAAAGTATTCATATCTTCCTGATATGCAGTCAGCGTCTCGTCTTCACCGCATGCCGTCAAAAGAAATCCACACAGCAGCACAAAGCATAAGACCGCTAATTTATTTGCATTCTTCAAATTTCTTTTCCCCCAGAAGCACATTTTCACAAAATATGGCCTGTCCGCTTATGAACAGTTATTTGGTGCCGAAGATTCTGTCTCCCGCATCTCCCAAACCCGGACAGATATAAGCATGCTCATTCAGACAGCGGTCTATATGACCGATATAAATCTGAATATCCGGATGATCCCCGTGCAGACGCTCTATGCCTTCCGGAGCGGCAATAATGCACATAAATTTAATGTTTCTTCCGCCGTGCTGTTTGATAAAGCTGACAGCCTCGGAGCCCGAACCGCCTGTGGCAAGCATGGGATCTACTACGACGATCGTCCTCTGGTCAATCGGTTCCGGCAATTTACAGTAATACTCATGCGGTTCATGGGTTTCAGGATCCCTGTACAGACCGATATGTCCCACTTTTGCGCTGGGTACCAATGCAAGGATTCCGCCCACCATGCCAAGCCCTGCACGCAGGATCGGCACGACTGCCATCTTCTTTCCTGCGATTTTGGGTGTCATGCAGGTCTCAATAGGCGTCTGCACTTCCACATCCTCAAGCGGAAGATCACTAAGCGCCTCATAGCCCATCAGCATGGCAATCTCCTCGATACATTTACGAAATTCATTCGTGCCCGTATTGATATCCCTGATCTGAGAGATCTTGTGCTGGATCAGCGGGTGATTCATGACGAACACATTTTCCATCTTTTCTATTTTTTCCATCTTTCGTCCTCTTTTCCGTTTTTTCTGATTCCCTGAAAAATAATCCTTATCTATAAATACTACTGACTTCCGCCGTTTTAGTCAATAACTTTTCAGCATTCTTTCCATAACGCTCTTGCCAAACAATGTCCGACTCTATATAATCTGTTTAGGTTTAAATGTCAAATGAGGAAGGAGATTTATTATGAGCAAAAGTTTTGAAGCGATTCGCGATGCCCGCTCGTTGGGTATCCCCAAGATGCTGCTGCTCGGTCTGCAGCACATGTTCGCAATGTTCGGTGCGACGATCTTAGTACCGATCTTAGTCAACAGTTATTTTAACGGAGAGGGCTTATCGATTCAGGTGACTTTATTCTTTGCCGGTATCGGTACCCTCTTTTTCCATGTCTGTTCTAAATTGAAGGTTCCCGCTTTCCTGGGATCTTCCTTCGCCTTTCTGGGCGGATTCGCCACAGTTGCGGAACTGAATACCGGTATCTTTGCCGACATGACTTACGGCGAAAAGCTGCCCTATGCATGCGGCGGTATCGTGATTGCCGGCCTGCTGTATCTGATTCTGGCGCTGGTGATCAAAGTTGTGGGAGTAAAAAGGGTTATGCGCTTCCTGCCGCCCGTAGTTACCGGTCCCATTATTATCTGTATCGGCTTAAGCCTTGCACCCTCCGCCGTAAACAATGCATCCTCCAACTGGTTCCTTGCAATTATTGCGCTGGCGGTAATCATTATCTTTAACATATGGGGAAAAGGAATGTGGAAAATTATTCCGATCTTACTCGGTGTTGTGATCTCTTACGCAGTAGCGCTGATCATGAACGCGATCGGCCTTACCAATGCAGATGGCAGCGCTATCCTGGACTTCTCCGGTGTATCCGCTTCCTCCTTTGTAGGACTTCCGCCCTTCCTGCTGTGTAAATTTGATCTTACGGCCATCCTCGTCATGGCGCCCATTGCACTGGCGACCATGATGGAACATATCGGTGATATCTCCGCCATATCCGCCACAGTAGGCGAGAATTATCTGGAAGATCCGGGTCTGCACCGCACGCTGATCGGCGACGGTCTGGCTACTTCTCTCTCCGCACTGTTCGGCGGTCCTGCTAATACGACTTACGGAGAAAACACCGGCGTTCTGGAGCTGAGCCATGTATATGACCCGAAAGTCATCCGTCTGGCCGCAGTCTATGCGATCGTATTAAGCTTCATTCCGAAGATGTCTGCCATCATCGGTTCACTTCCTTCGGCTATCATCGGCGGAGTCAGCTTCATTCTGTACGGTATGATCTCTGCCATCGGCGTCAGAAACGTAGTGGAAAACAAGGTTGATTTCACTAAATCAAGAAATCTGATCATCGCTGCTGTTATTCTTGTATGCGGACTCGGATTCTCCGACGGCCTTACATTCACCGTTGCCGGTACGTCCATCACATTGACTTCCCTTGCCATCGCAGCGCTGGCAGGCATTATCCTGAATGCCATCCTGCCCGGCAACGACTACACCTTCGGTGAAAATCCAAGCGGTGATGTCAACAGAGGCGTCAGCTTTAACCCGCAGCCTAAGAAAGAAACATAGAAAAATCGAACAAGTTCGAATGCGAGATTTGCTTTGCAAGCTCGAAAATGCTCTTATAATGCAGTAAACGCCACCGATGAATCAGTGGCGTTTATCTGTATTTTAATCTTAGAGCATTCTGAATTTGCGGTAGTAATTGTCGATTAAATCGCAATCTCACAGTCCGGTTCCACTTTCTTACAAGCCTTCAGCACCTGCTTCATAACCGCTTTCTCATCTGCGCCTTCTGCGAACTCTACTTTCATTTTCTGTGTCATAAAACTTACCACAGCCTCTGCGACACCTTCCGTCTTATTCGCCGCATCCTGCATTTTCTCCGCACAGTTAGCACAATCGACCTCAATCTTATAAGTTTTGCTCATATCTCTTTCCTCCGTCTCATTTTACTAATATACATTCACGCTCATACACAACCCGAAAGAATGTACGCGCCAGCGTCATTCTTTCAAACATGACTTAGTGATACTTAAGCAGCGTACTTTGCTGCTTTAGTATTACTTCATGTTTTATTCTTCCACATGCTCCATTCCCATGCTGATGATTGCCCGTACATGCTCGTCGTCCAGCGAATAGTAGATCGACTTGCCTTCTCTTCTGAACTTCACCAGTTTGGATGTCTTAAGGATTCGCAGCTGATGACTCACGGAAGACTGGCTCAAATTCAACAATCCGGCAATATCATTCACGCAAAGTTCATGCTCAAACATGGAGTACAGGATCTTGATCCTCGTAGAATCTCCGAACACTTTAAAAAGCTCCGCCAGATCATACAGAATCTCATCATCAGGCTGCTGTTCCAGCACTCTGTTTATGATTTCTCCCCGTTCTGTCTGTGAATCCTTGTCCGCCGTCTGTAACTTGTTTTTGTTTTCTTCCGCCAATGTCATCTCCTCCATACGGCTTATGAATATACATATGTTTATCTGTTCATATGTATAATAATATAATATGTGTTAAATGTCAACAAATTTATGGAATAATATTATTCCGAAAATAAGGAATCATTCCCTGACCTGACCATTCCCCCGTATCAGATACTTATATGTAGTCAATTCCTTCAACCCCATAGGGCCTCTTGCGTGCAGTTTCTGTGTGCTGATTCCGATCTCCGCCCCGAATCCAAATTCGAATCCGTCCGTAAAGCGTGTGGATGCATTGACATAGACACATGCGGAGTCCACTCCCTGCAGAAACGTTTCGGCATGTGCTGCATTTTCCGTCAGTATCGCATCGGAGTGTCTCGTATTGTACTTATTAATATGCGCCACAGCTTCATCCACAGATGTAACTGTTTTCATGGAAATAATATAATCCAAATATTCCGTGCCGTAATCTTCCTCAGTTGCCTCCAACGCATCGGGAATCAGCGTCATCACCTTTCGATCTCCGCGCATCTCTACATTTTTTGCCCTCAATGCTTCTCCCAGCGCAGGCAGAAAACGGTCGGCAATCTTCTCATGCACCAGCAGTGATTCACAGGCGTTACACACACCGATCCTCTGTGTCTTGGCATTAACGATGATGGGAATCGCCCGCTCCAAGTCTGCGTCTTCATCTACATAGATATGGCAGTTTCCCGTTCCTGTCTCAATCACGGGTATAGTGCTGTTCTCTACCACGGCACGAATCAGTCCTGCGCCTCCTCTTGGGATCAGCACATCCACATATTGTTTTAACTGCATAAACGCCGTGGTGACTGCCCTGTCATTGTCCGTAATGAGCTGTATTGCATCCGCAGCAACATGTATGCCTTCTAATGTCTCTCTGATAACTTCCGTAATAGCCTCATTGGAATAAAAGGCATCTTTACCACNTTTTAAGATTACGGCATTGCCAGTCTTAAAACACAATCCGAAAGCGTCCGCCGTCACATTAGGTCTTGCCTCATATATGATGCCGATGACNCCCATAGGAACCCTGACTTTNCTGATATGAAGNCCGTTCGGTCGCTCAAACNTCTCCATGANCTCNCCCACAGGGNCATNCAGTNCCNCNATNTGCCNNAGTCCTTCCGCCATNCCNTCGATNCGCGNANNNGTNANTTTNAGNCGGTCTAACAGNCCNTCCGCCATACCGCCTTCTTTTGCGATCTCATAATCTTTTTGATTTGCGGCAAGAATTCGGTCTGTTTCCTTAACTAACGCNGCAGCGACCGCCTGCAANGCATNGTTTTTGACTTCTGTAGTCAATNGTTGNAATTCATATTTTGCCGCAACAGCCTTCNGNCCTAATGTCTCTAAATATTCCATNTGAATCCATCTCCATTCTNTNCGTNTTCATATTTNCTTNTTTCAAATTTTCTTACCAAATCCGTTAAACCATGCCCGNTCNGAGAAATCCTTTTTTATTGCATATTTTNTTTCATCNTCTGCAACGCCCACCGGTAATAGACAAACAATTTTGTAATCNTTNGGAACANTCANNCTTTCTGCAAGTTTNCCTGCNATATNNTCNTNATCAGTAATATGNCCCTCATACCAGCAGCTTTCATATCCCAATGCTTTTATCGCAAGCAACATATTCTCTATGCANGCNCTATAATCCTGAACCTGATANCATCTNTCCCNNTANGCATANATTTNTTGTGTTAAAACTAAAATAAATGCCGGTGCNGTCTGACAAATGGGCGGATTGATCAGTTCTTTTAAATCTTTTAGCAAATTCTCATCATCAACCGCAATNAATGATGTTGTCTGCTTATTGCAACCGGANGGNGCCGCAAGNCCNNTCTCCATAATCGTAATTAAATCTTCNCTTGGAACCGGAATACTCTTATATTTTCCTCTATAGCTCGTTCTACTCTTAATTAAATTTATCATACNAATTATATCCCCTTCCCACATCAGAAAATCTTGTCCTGAAATCATTCCTNTATATTGACTGACTGCAACACTCCTTCTTCCGTAANCAACATATCAGGTTTTATATCATGCGGCTCGTACGGAATCTGCTCAAGCACNTGACAACTGTAAGCAAGTGCCGCTGTGGTCAAATGTAATTCTNCATGNCATCCGCAACANTTTTCTTTCTGNAAATCTGNTAATCTGTCCAAATATCTGTCATAAAACCCTTTGCCATAGCCGATNCGATGNCNATCTTTATCAAAGACNGCACCCGGCANCCACATCATTACATGTATNNCTCCGGCATNACTCTGTTNCGCTAACCATTTGGGAAAAGAGACGCTCTCCACCGGCTCCGNTATTCCCCGATATCCTTNTCTCAAATCNTCCGCAGTCGTAATCCGCCAAAACTCCATCTCTTCGCCGGAAACTTTCGGCGCAAATACATACTTGCCNTCCGCCAGTGCCTGTNCGATCAATGTTGCCGTATCGACTTCGCTTCGGTAGCTTGCGTATGNCAGAATTACCTGTGCTTCTTCATAGACTGAANGAGTCAATACNNATTTTTTAATTTTAANATCACAGCTTGCTCTTTCTTCGGCTGANATTTCATNCCGAACTTTCAAAATATTCTTGCGNATCTCTTTTTTCTCATCTTTTTTACTCATCACTTTTNTATCACCGATTTTACATTTACCGCCTTTTATCGCTGAATGTTTTTCTTATTCATCATCTTTTCAATATCAAATGAATTTTCTCATTTGTCATTTTTCTTATTCCCGAATTTCTCCCCTAAATCTGTAACGGAACCGTCCTTTTCCACGATAGAAATATTATTAAGCTGTCCTCTCAGATTTGCCCGCACATTAGCGACATACGCCTGCCTTAACTGCTTCTGTTCCTCTTTTTCCTGCTCTGTCAGCCCTTCTGCCTGAGATTTGTGGTATAATTCATTGATTCTCTTTGTCATCTGCTCTACGTTCATATATTAATCTCTCCTAAGTTTCTAATATTCTCCTTTATTCCCATATCCAAATTAAAGGAAAATATAGGTATCTGACTATTTATATTCAAAAATCCCCTGAATAGCATCTTCAATATTTATCATTGCAGCAATAGAAAGTGTATCTATTTTCTTATATCCACGTACTTTCAGATCAAGCAGTGCAAGTTTTTCACATTGAACACATCCCGTCGTTTCATCTGTGGAAATNANAATATGAAGNGGTCCTTCGANCGAATNATCAAAAATCGGACATCCNATAATTTCTCCCGANGNATTAAAAAAATCTTTGCTGACTACCAGCACCGGATGCTTAATTTTTTCTAACTTAATGATATCTCCCTGATGTAACTGTTCTGCCATTACCATGCCTCTCTTCCAACAGACTCTCCCCAATCATATTCACCATCAAGATCAAGTTTCCCACCAAATTCTGCTGCTCTTTCTTCCAGAGTTCTATGGCGAAATGCTTTTACCAGTGTAATCNCTCCNTTAGATACTGTTACATCCAGNACTTCATTCAATTCAATTCCGGCAGTTTTTAAAATTTCTTTTGAAAGTCTGATTCCTTGACTGTTACCCCATTCTCTTACTTGTGTCTGCATAGTAAAACCNCCTGTTATCTAANNCAANTTNGTATATACATAGTATATACCAATTTGCAGATAAAATCCAATACTAATCTTTCAGGCTTCCCATTTTTCCACCAATCCCCTGTGCACTNCCGAAANAANTATTTNTTANTCATGCATCTGNTGNACATACANCGGNAGNTCAAANCCNTCATCTTTATGNGCNAGAAACANTGTCCCGATATTCTGTCCTGCCAGAATCCGNTGNATTACNTTAATNTCCGCACTGTTAGCGATTACCATATCCACACCCATGTTATTGGCGATCTTCGCCGCCTGCAGCTTCGTATTCATCCCGCCTGTGCCGCTGCTGCTTCCCGTGGAACTCTTCCCCATCTCCATCAGTTCATCGGTCAGTCTCTCCACCACTTCTATATACTTCGCGTCCGGATTCGTTCTCGGATCATCCGTATAAAGCCCGTCTATATCCGACAAAAGCAACAACATATCCGCATCGATCAGAGATGCCACGATCGCCGACAGCGTGTCATTGTCACCGATTCCCAGCTCGTAAGTCGCGATCGTATCGTTCTCGTTGACGATAGGTACTACTCCCAGCTTAAAAAGCTCCGCAAATGTGTTGCGGGCATTAAATCGGTTCAGATTATCTATGATCGTATTCTTGGTCATCAGAATCTGCGCCGCCACCTGGTTATACTCTGCAAAAATCTTCTGATAAGTCATCATCAGCCTTGCCTGTCCGATAGCCGCGCACGCCTGTTTGACGGCCGTGGGATTATCCTCTCCGATATTCTGCATCATGACCGCTTTCTTACCCACTGCCACGGCGCCGGACGTCACCAGTACTACATCCTTACCACGGTTTCTTAAGTCACAGAGTTCTCTGACCAGTACATCCAGCTTGGTATAATCCAAATCACCGGTTTCCTTATGCTGCAAGGATGAGGAACCGATCTTGATTACGATCCTCTGTTTATCTTTCATCATTTCTCTGATATCTGCCATTGTTCTTCTCCATGTCTCATCTTTATATTATAGAAAGTTCTTTAGCATATTTCCAATTTGCAAAGCAAATCCGGCATACTTAGATACTCATTTGCATTTCCGAATGATCAGATGGTGGAAAAAAGCAATGTCCTGATATTCTTTCATGTCAGATACACGCAGTTCCACATCCATCATCTTTCGCTGCCACTGTTGGTCTTCCTGTATCTCCTGATTCTGCTGTAGATCCCAAAAAGTTCTGATCCCCATCGTCTTTGTAATCTCAAAGTCCGCGCACCAGTCGGAAATATCGCTGTCGTTATAATAATGAATCTCTCCGAATTCGGAAGTCATACCGTCATTGCCGTCTAACAGGCTGTTCGCATGATCGAAATCATTGAGCAGCACCACCATCTGCATGACGCGCCCTGCCCGATTGTGTTTTACAAGCGACAGATAGCCGTCAGGCTTCAACACCCGCGCAAACTGACGCATAATCTCGTCCCGGTCCGCCGCGTACTCCAGCACATTGTGACATAGAATCACATCAAATGCTTCGGACGGCAATGTTTTAAGCACCTCCGTGCTGCCGCAGAACTGCTTATACTGATGTTCCTGCCTGCGATCCTCGACTCTTTGAGCGGATATTTCCACTGCCGTCACATCATTTTTCTGCGCATAATAATCCGCCGTAATTCCAAGACCGCTCCCGAAATCCAGAATTTCCTTACCCTCTATGTCACCTAACTGCGTCCAGATAATCTTCTTTAACAACATTTCCCATGTTCTGACCCCGCTCCAGTCCGTCATGCTTCTTCCTCCCGTGTTCCATAATATAAACGTTATTTTTACATAATCATCCGTTTATACCTTGCTCCGATCTTCTCCGCGATCAGCATGCCATCCATCGCCGCCGATGTGATTCCACCCGCATAGCCTGCGCCCTCCCCACAAGGATAGAGTCCCTGTATCACGGACTGTCCTGTCTCATCACGGGTAATTCTGACGGGCGATGACGTTCTGCTCTCGATACCCGACAGATATGCGCCGCTGTCAGCAAATCCGGGCACCTTCTGACCGATTAAGTCAATCCCCTCCACAAGCGCCTCATTCAGCTCCTTCGGTAAAATATCATGTACTGACGCCATATGACAGCCGCCTTTGACCGCGGGAGCAAAATCAGGATATTCCTGTATGATAACCGATGCGTCCGAGGGCTGTCCCGTCACGGCACATCGATAGTTTCCGTAGCGCTCCACCGGAACAGCACCGCCGCCGATCCGGTAAGCCTTTTCTTCCAGCTCTCGCTGAAATACAATCCCCGCAAGCGGAGAATCATCTCTATAATCCTGCGGTGTCACCGTGACAATCATGGCGCTGTTGCTGTTATCTCCGCCCCGACCGCTGTAACTCATGCCGTTTACCACAAGCTTTCCTGATTCCGAAGAAGCGTTGACCACATATCCGCCGGGACACATACAGAAAGAATAGACCCCTCTGCCGGAGGAAGTCTGCGCCGTCACTTTATAACTTGCCGCCGGAAGCAGCGGATGCTCTTCCACTCCGTACTGTATCCGGTCGATTAATCTGCGCGGATGCTCCATGCGAAGCCCGACCGCAAAAGATTTCGCTTCCATGGGAATCCGCTTCTCATAAAGCATCTCAAACGTATCTCTTGCGCTGTGACCGACGGCGAGGATTACCGCTTCACAAGCAATGGTTTCTCCTCCGTTTACAATCACCCCGGTCACACGGTTCTGATCTGTACACAATTCGGTAACCTGAGCATGGAATCTGATCTCTCCGCCCCACGCACTAATCTGTTCCCGCATACTACGCACAATCTTACACAGAATATCCGTGCCGATATGTGGCTTCGCCTCATACAGAATTTCCTCCGGCGCACCATTTTCCACAAAAATCCGCAGAACCTCTCTATTTCTGCCGTATTTATCTTTTACAAGTGTATTGAGTTTTCCGTCCGAAAAAGTACCTGCTCCGCCTTCCCCGAACTGTACATTGGATCTGTGGTTAAGCACTCCCTCCCGCCAAAACTTATCCACATCTCTCTGTCGCTCTTCCACACAGCCGCCCCGCTCTAAGATAAGCGGCCTGTAACCGTGTTTCGCCAACAAATATCCGCAGAACAGTCCTGCCGGTCCCGTGCCCACAATAACTGGTCTGTAGCCTAACTGCTTCTCTCCCTCTGCCGGAAATATATAAGGTTTCTCAGTCACCGCCTGTATCTGCTGACTCTTGCACGCTCGAAGTACCCTATCCTGCGCATCCACCCGCACATCCACCGAATAAATCACCATAATCTCCGGCTTCTTTCTGGCATCGATGGATTTCTTCACGATCTGCCACGAAAGAATCTTTTCAGGCGCTACCCGCAGTATTTTTGCAGTTTTATACAGAATATCCTCCCGACTGTGTGACAGAGGAACCTTGATCTGATTTACCCGAATCATTGTATTTAAACCTTTTCCGTATTATATATCCCCATATCATAATTTACAATAGAATTGCCGCCGAACAGGCAAACGTGCCTCTTTTACCAGCGCTCACTATCTCTACCATCATACTTCACTCTGTGTTGTAAGTAAAGTTCCAATTTCCAATAGAAAACTCTATGATAGGCAAAGAAACCATTTCATTTATATATTCTCCCTTTTCGGAAAAGTGTTCCCAATGCACCAAACCGGAATTTAATTAGTCGTCATCATTTAATTTGGCATAAATATATGTATCCTTCCAAATCGCTCTATCGTTTTCATCTTTCCAGAAATATACATTTTTTCTTAAATGAGCTTCACGCTGAAATCCTAATACTTCAAGTAATTTCCATGAACTCTTATTACGTGGGTCACATTCTGCATATATCCTATGTATACCATTTGAAAATGCTTGTTGAATTAACGCTTTACAGCTTTCAGCAGCATAGCCATTGCCCCAATAATTCCGATTGAATACATAACCCATTTCCAGCGCTTCAAATTCACGTTTTCCCATATATACATTACCAATCATTTTGCGGGAATTTTTTGATTCAACAGCAATCATTTCCTCTGTTCCAATACGCCATTCGAGATTTTCTTTTGTTTCATTAAGAGTCAGCGGTCTATATGGTTCATATTCCACAACTTCTTTATCAGACAAATATTCAAATAAATCCTGCAAATCCTCTTGCTTATATCTTCTTAGAACCAACATTTCTGTTTCTGCTATAATGATTTTGCTCTCCATCTCCTTCTCTCCTTAATCAATTCATATTTTTACACCATAACGTTTCAGGATATCTTCTAAAATTCATCCGACATAAAAGTGTATGTGATGCATCAGTCTTCTTTTCTGCTAACAATAATCGTTGCTTCGCCATCCAAAACTTCTCCAATTACAAATCCTGCGCTTTGCAATACTTCTTTTTCATGCTCCAAGGTCAGAGGAATATCAAAATGCACATAACAATTATCCGGTACGTCTGACTGTTTTCTTTTTTCCAGATAAACACTGCGCAACAGTTCTTCTTCTTCGTTACAACATGCAATGTAGTCTCCCAATATAAAAACGCCGCTTTCTTTCAGACTGCAGCAAATCTTCCGGTACAATTCCTTTTTGCGTTCCGGCAGGAAATGATGCAGGCTTTCAAAGGAAATTACGGCATCCCATTTATCATAGCCAAAATCATATTGAAAATAGTCCTGACATACTGTGGTAAGAGGTTTATCGTAATGTTTCTCATGCAGTTTATCCAGCATATTTGCACATAAATCTACGCCCGTTATCTTAATGTTCGGATTTCTTTGCCATATCTTGTCCAGTTCTAGTCCGGTTCCACATCCTAAGTCTAAAATTTTCTGACATTCCGAAGGTATGATTTCGGCAAATATATGGTATGATTTCTCCCAAATTGACATATGTTCTTCATAGTCATACAGCCGCTTTGCAAAGAAGTCAGACATTTCTTCCAGCGGGGAATCTGCCGTATCCCGAAGCCATTGTTTTAAGTTCTGCATGTAATCTTCAGATGATTGCATAATATTTGTCTCCTTCCATAACTCTGTCGTAATCAAAGCGCCACTCCTTAATTGTATAACATATCTTACCCCAGTCTTCCACCTCGCGCACTTTTAATAAGAAAACATGAACCAATGCCAATGAATCCGTCCGATACCTCCCAATTAACAAAATGACTTTTCTCTATGATTTGTGGTATACTGAAATCACATAAGTACAAACATTTACGGAGGATGCCTATGCTCTATCACTACACAGACTTTACCGCATTCGACGGGATCATCCGCTGCGGCGAACTGAGACTTAACAATATCTTAAATATGAACGATGCTTCCGAGATGACACTTTTCATGAACGGGATCTGCAAAGCCGTCATCGAAAAGCTACGTGCAGACGGAGACCACGACAGACTCCGCGAAGCGCAGAATTTTTTTGTCAGGGAAATGGAAGAAGAATTTCATTATTCCGCCTATGCGGCATGTTTCTCAAGATACCGCGATGATGCCGCCCAGTGGGAGCGCTACGGATATCTTGGTCAGGGTGTATGCATCGCTTTCCATGAGGCGCTCATGAAGAAGATGGTCGGCGGTGTCGTCTCTCTTCAGGAAGTATATTATCAGGCCGATGTGCGTGAACATCATCTCGTAGGCGAATTTTACCGACTGTTCAAGAATTCGGAACAGTTGTCGGAAAATCTGCCCCGATTACGAGATCTGATGAACGATGCCTGGGTGGAATCAGCCGCCTTTAAGCACCCTTCTTTCGCAAACGAACGGGAATTCCGGTTAGTGGTCTCACCGTTCATCTCCAACGATTTTGCCGTAGAACCAAAATATCATGTGGCACGGGGCAGAATCAAAAAATATTATCCGCTGGACTTAAACCGTATGTGCGGTAAATTGAATCTGCATCTGTCGGATCTGGTAGGCGAGATCATCATCGGTCCCACCTCCTCTCAGTCCCTTCCGATCTTACAGGATTATTTAGATGACTGCGGTTTNAACATCCTGAAGGACAANATCAGCAT
Organism: Lachnospiraceae bacterium; assembly: GCA_014804605.1. Lineage (GTDB taxonomy): Bacteria > Bacillota > Clostridia > Lachnospirales > Lachnospiraceae > UBA3282. The sequence goes on from JAAUZM010000032.1 coordinate 137,477, forward strand.
GTCGGATTGTCCTCTGCGCCAGCCTACATCCTGACGGATTCTTCACCNATANATAGAACACCCTGAACATNGCTTTGATACAGNNNATANTANGATGTATCGNCACCGANATTCAGGGTGTATTATATTGTCAATNNTNATNTGCATGGAAGTTCAATTATTTGTTACTCTTCACGCCACNCGTACTACANNGCNTAATAACCTNTANCAAGCTTANATNATCACTGATTACTTCGCCGCCGTCACGGAAGTAATNTGNGGATTTACGCCCTCATACCAATACAGGAAGCCTTCCATATNAATCTTATCACCGATATTTAAGNNNTTCACAGCNGCNTACACATCNGTCGTCTTGTCACGCAGATAAGACTCTACCGTGAAGGTATAAGTATTGCCNTCGAGAGATACNTTGAAATACAAGTCNTCTCCGTCCTGTCCGGANCCNTCCCAGTTGTACAGAAAAGCAACATCNTTTCCGTCATCATCCTGACCGGCAGCCTCTACGGTCATTCCTTTAAAGGATACAAACTTATTCTGGTGCTTGATTAAATCATCGGAATTAAGCAGTGATGTAACATCCTCTGCGGCCGCTACATAATTTCCGTCTTCAATCTCAAAAGCAGCGCCCTCTGCAATCTCTACTTCTCCCGACCATTCCGCTTTATATCCGGTTACTTTAATCTTCGTTCCCGTTGTCAGCTTCTTATAGTCTTCTTCCGAACAAGTAATATTGTATACAAAATAAGCGCCATCCTTATCCTGCGTATACAGNGTAGCCTTATTNTCCCACCATGACTGCTTGTCCTGCACATATGTNTCAATCACAACTTCNGAATCTAATGGGGCCGCCACATATTCATCATATGTCATGACACCCTCGGATTTTACATCCGCCGCACTGCTCTCAGACGTTGTATCTCCGCCCTTAGAACCACATCCNGCANAAGTTAACACAAGTGCCGAAGCNAAAAGTAATGTTATAAATTTTTTCATTTTNGTACCATGCCTTTCTCTTTACCTGCAAGTTTGTTGACCGNNATACTGCCNGTCTATGCACAAACTAAGTATACATGAAATTCACAGGAAATCAATAGCAAATTGTCGAATTACATATACGATCATNCCACCCCAGACAACAGCCAGTGCCGTTAACAGTATGACGGATGCCTTAGGAAGCGGTCCCAGCTCCTCTCCCCCGGAATTCAATCGACTGTTCTGTATCCCGATCTGATCCAGCCGGTACAGAGCGGTTATATCACTGTAAAGTCCTGTAATGTATTCCGTATCGACCACCTGCCCTCTTCTGACGGATTTTACGGTATTCTCCACAAGCTGTCCGGCGGCATCGCGAAGAGAGGCGGAACCCACGAACACAGGNGTAACGAAAGTATGNNCCACNTTGTCAAGCAACAGCTCNGCNGCCTTGATCTTAACTTCATAATGCGAGNNGGCATCTNTNCCGATTTCAGACAGATANTCTTTNTATTCGGCNGACTCCTGTGCNTTTGTCGTCACAGGCACATACCCTTCCGTCTCTGCATAAGCGATCTGNACCTCNTTCGTCAGCAGATACTGTGTAAACANCCATGATGCCATAACTTCCTGCGGATCTTCTTTATTGAAAACACAGACNGACGGTCCCTGAGATATCATGCTTGGATTTCCCACATCAAACTGCGGAATCATCATAACCGCAGTCTCAAATTCAACGATCTTATCTTCACTGATGTCACATAACGGTGCATCCGTTCCCATCCATGTGGCACCCGCCGTGGAATCTATNGCGAAGATACACTGCCCGGCATTCAGGAAATTCGCCGGATANCTTGAAATCTTAAAAGTAGAAAATGCNCCNCTGTCACCGTGTNCTGCNANGGTTGTCANAAGCTCCGATGTNGTNTCNTTAAAAAGCAGGATATTTCCGCTCTCNTCAGAATATCCGGCACCTTTTTGTCTCAACATCTGAATCATCATATTATCTGTTGATTTGTAGATAAAAGGTATCAACACCTTCTGCCCATTGACCAGAAACNTNCCGTCCTCATCCTGCTCCATCGCAGCCTCGGAAACNTCCCATATAAAGTCCCATGTAAGGACCTCGGGCAAGGTATATCCCAAGGCTTCCACATAAGTCTTGTTCACGTAACAGGCTTCCGTGGAACGCATGTATGGAAGNGCATAACAGCGTCCNTCAATAGAACATTCTTCTAAAAACTTCGNAATGATCTCCGACACTTTAGGAGAATCAAACTTTACTTCGCTCCCGCCAAGTCCATATGCCTCATCCGCATACAGCTCATCCAGCGGGACTACCAGATTCGTTCCTGTCAGATATGTGGCAATATGATCCGGATAAGTAATACATACGTTGGGCGTGGTGTCTGTAGCAACATTCGTGATCACATCGTTGTAGATCTTGCCATAATCCGTATAGAGGCGCATATTCACGGTAATATTCGGATACAGCGTCTCGAACTCATCGATCGCTCTCTCATAAATCGCCGTCTGTGTTTTATTGGTGTCATTCTTCGCCCAGAACGTGATCTCATATTCTCTTGTGTCATCAAACTGTTCCGGCCTCTCGAAGGTGGAAAGTCCTTCCCTGCCATGACAGCCCGACAGCACGAATATGCATCCGCATAATATAACCGAACATAATATTCTGTTGAAAATATTTTTCCTCATCCCTTCGTGCCTCCTCTGGAAACGCCCTCCATGATTTTCTTATGGAACACGAGAAACAGCAGGATCAGAGGTACCGAAATCACCACTACCGCCGCCATCATCGCCGGAATATTCTCACGCCCGAAACCGTTCTCACGAATCTCCTGAATCCCGTTAGATACAAGAAAATAATCCGGATCATCCGTGATCAGACGCGGCCACACATAAGAATTCCAGCATTCGATCACTTTCAGGATCGTAATCGTCACAAGCGTCGGCTTAGAAATCGGTATCATTACCCGAAGCAGATACCTTAAATCCGATGTGCCGTCCACTTTCGCGGCATAATACAGACTGTCCGGTATCTGTTCAAAATTCTCCTTGAGCAGATAAACATAAAAGACCGACATCACTGACGGCAGAATCAATCCGGCGAAGGAGTTTCGCATATCAAGATTCGTGACCGTCATAAAATTCGTAATAACTGCCAGCTCGTTCGGAATCATCATCATGGAGAGGAAAATAACGAACATGACATTCTTCCCCCGAAATTCCAGCCTTGCAAACGCAAATGCCGCCAATGTGATCACCACCAGCATAATAAGCGTAGTCACCAGCGTAAAGATCAACGTATTAAGCAGATAACGTCCGAGCGGCACTGCGGTAAATGCTTCCACATAATTCTGCATGGTCGGGGACAACGTGAAGAATCTCGGAATATATTCGGCATTATACGCACTGTAACTCTTGACAGAAGTCAAAACCATCCAGTAAAACGGAAATAACACGATAACAGCCCACACCGATAACAGAATATAGGTGATGACCGCTGCAGTTTTCTTACGCCTTCGGGCAGCAGCTTCTATTTTTTGGTAATCAGTCGTATTTTCCTGTTTACTTACCTTTTCTACCATAATAATAACCTCTTAGAACAGACCATTTCCATATTTTCAGTAATGCACTTTTCTCTTACTAATCAACAGATTGATGCAGGTGATCGTAAATACAATGGCAAACAGAAGGATCGCCGCTGCCGATGCATAGGAGGGATATCCGCCGCTGTCCCCGTAGAGCATGTCATAGACATAGCCTACGATAGTATTCATTCCCGCCGCATTCAGATTCGTGCCAAACAGAGCCACCACATCGCTGTACGCCTTAAATGCCCCGATAAATCCCGTTATAATCAGATAAAATATCATCGGAGAAATCATCGGCAGCGTGATTCTTACGAAGGTCCTGAACTTCGACGTGCCATCCACCTTCGCCGCATTATAATACTGCTGATCCACCGCTGCAAGCGCACTGGTCAGAATCAGAATCTTAAAGGGCATGACAACCCAGATCGTATAAATACATAAGACAAACATCTTCGCCCAATAAGGTCCATCTATAAAATCTACACCATCTCCGCCGAAACATCTGATCAACAGATTGATCAATCCGTCGGAATAAGCAGTCTTCTTGAACAGAATCATAAACACCATGCCGACTGCCAGCGTATTGGTCACATAAGGCAGGAAATATATGGTCTGAAACAAGTCGCGAAAGGGTCTTACGGAGTTTAACCCAAGGGAAATAAGCAGCGCGATCCCTGTGGAGAGCGGCACGGTAATTATCACTAACAGGAAAGTATTCTTCAACGCCTGTAAGAAGTAAGGATCCCGCAGAACATATGCATAGTTATAAGAACCGATGCCAAAATAGGTCTGGGACGCCGAGTTATATCCCTCCTCAAAAGAATAGACCAACACATCGACTAACGGGTACACCATGAAGACTCCCAGAAAGAGAACCGCCGGCAAAAGATAGAGCCACCCTTTTAAACTGCTGTTGATTGTTTTGTCACGCATCATAAATTTTTCTCCCCGAAATAGATTCTCTTCTCTGTCTCCTTATCAAACAGAAACACTTTGCGGGATATGAGGGAAAAATTTACGAAGGTTCCTTCTTCTCTCCGCCCTGCATTCAGACTGATCTTATGATCCGTACTTAAGATCGCACGAACTGTAGAATTTATGGAGGCCGCATTCGTGCAGACTACACTGATATCCCTTCCCATCACTTCCACTCTGTCTAATTGGCAGCGAAACGCCCCGTCTTCCTTCAGCACGAAGCCCTCGGGCCTGATTCCCACATAGACCTGCCTGTCTGCAACGCCCCCGATCTGCATAATAACATCCTCCCCAATGATGAGTCTGCCGTCCTGTACCTGTCCTTCAAAAACATTGATTGGCGGCGTTCCGAGGAATCTGGCAACAAAAAGATTCGCCGGACTGTCATAGACTTCCTGAGGTTCGCCGATCTGCTGGATCACCCCATCCTTCATTACAACGATTCTGTCGGAGATACTCATCGCTTCTTCCTGATCATGCGTCACGAAGATGGTGGTAATGCCTGTCTCCTGTTGAATTCTTCTGATCTCTTCCCTTGTCTGGATTCGCAGACGCGCATCAAGATTAGAAAGCGGTTCATCCAGCAAAAGTACTTTCGGTCTTTTCACAAGCGCACGGGCAATCGCCACCCGCTGCTGCTGTCCTCCCGAAAGTTCTTTCGGCTTACGCTCCATCAGATCATCAATCTGAACTAACTTCGCCGCCTCTGTTACCTTTTCAAGCATCTCAGACTTAGAAAGCTTGTCCTTGCCCTTAAGATTTTGAAGCGGGAAGAGGATATTCTGCTTCACGTTCAGATGCGGATAAAGGGCATAATTCTGAAATACCAGACCGATTCCCCGATTCTCCGGCGGAAGATCCGTGACATCCTCATCTCCGAAAAAGATCCTTCCTTCCGTGGGCTTCAACAATCCGCTGATCAGATTGAGCGCCGTGCTCTTACCGCATCCGGAAGGTCCCAGCAGACCGATCAGTCTGCCGTCCGGAATCTCAAAATTGAAATCGTTGACCGCTATTACATCCGCATGGCTTTTCCTGTCCCTGCTCGGAAATTTTTTTGTCAGATTCTTTAATACAACTTTCATTTCAATATCCGTACCTTTCTACAACACATGTGCTGCCGCTCTTCCTGCCACGATACCACTGCTCCACGCCCATTGTAAATTATAGCCGCCGCATATACCGTCGATATCCAGTATCTCTCCCGCAAGGAAAAGCCCCGGAACAAGTCTTGACTCCAGTGTGCGGGTCACCTCCCTGCAGTCCACGCCACCGGCACATACCTGTGCCTGCTCAAAAGAGTTCGTTCCCTTGACCACCACCGTAAAAGACCGGAAAAGACCGGCCAGTTTCACCCGGGATGCCGCAGGCACATCCGTCGCCCGATCCGTCTCCCTGATTCCTGCCAGTTTCAGAAGAAGAAGTCCAATTTTCTTATTGACCAACCCGGTCACAAACTGATCCATCGTCTGCATACTCTGCCTGTTCCATCTGTCTTCCCAGAAACCGGCGTCTTTCTCGTATCTTCCGTTCACCGTGGTATTATCATCTCCCATATCCGTAGGCATAGAACCATCCGGCATCAGATCGATCTCAATCGTAACCCTTCTCCGTTCCTGCAGCGCATACGCCGCCTCTCTGCTCAATTGAAATACGGGAATGCCGGAAATGCCGTAATTCGTCCATTGCAATTCGCCACGCTGTGTCTGTACGGTCTTATCGTCTATCCGTAACGTTAATCCTGCCTCACAGCGCACACCCGCCACCCGCTTATAGAAATCTTCCTGACAATGCAGTGCAACAAGCGCCGGAACAAGGGGAATAATACGATGCCCCAGCTTCCGTGCCAGCGCAGCTCCTGCGCCGTCCGATCCCGTTGTAGGGGCTGCACTGCCGCCACAGGCAAGTATTACCGCATCGTAACGTTCTTTCCGTCCTTCCTTCGTCATCACGGTAAGCCCCTCACTCTGCCTGATCAGGTCGGCCACCTGCCGATTCGTATGTACACACACCTTTTGCCGTTCCAGCTCAAATCGGAGAACATCCTGCACGGTTGAGGCCTGTTCGCTGGCAGGATACAGATAACCGTTCCGGTTCTTTATCCGCATGCCCAATCCTGAGAAAAAATCTTTCGTCTGCGCCACACCGACCGTCCCATACAGGTCTTTGACAAGCGCTACACCGCTGCCATAATAACATTCCGGGCTCATCTCTTCATTGGAGAAGTTACACTTGCCGTTTCCCGTTGACAGAAGCTTCCTTCCAACCCTGTCATTTCTCTCATATATCGTCACCTGTGCGCCTGCCCGCGCCGCATGGATGGCAGCCGTCATTCCCGCCGCGCCGCCACCAACCACAGCAATTTTTCTATTCATATTAACCTCCATGCCGCTGTTTTGTATCAGCACACAAAACGCAGTATTTCTTAGCAAGACATCCTTTGATGCAGGCTTTAGAAGTACTTTTTACGTTAATATGATACCCTCAACTCGAATAAGATTCAAGGAAATTATATAGTTCTTCCTCCGTCTCAATATACTTTCCCCGCATAATCTCCGCCTGCAGTCCATCGTCGAGACTGGCAAGCAGAATATCCGTATTCATATAGAGCGTCCGCTTATCCTCCTGATAAACAACAATAAAATGATCGGCTACCATAAGATAATAACCTTTATTCTCTTCTTGTTTATAATATTTACAGATCACCACCCTGTCCTTGGAAAAGGCGGTCAGCTCAATCGTCTCAAATCCCTGCTCTAATTCCGTCAGCGGCGGATTCCGGTCGTAGGATTCCAGTTCCTGAAGAAGCCCATCCCGGTCCAGACCGATATATTTGACCGGCACATTCTCCTCTTTTTCATTCACAGTACCACTCATCAGATCCACTTCCTCAATCAGATAAGTCGTGTCCGCCGTTACCACGGGAACCTCCGCCACCGCCGTCTCTATGATCTGCTCCTGTACATCGCCGATTTCCGGCGCTTTCTGTCTTGTCTGTTCACTGCTCTCCTTCATCTGATATCGGTTCGGATAGAAGAAGTGCTCCGCCTTCAGCGCGGCATAGCCTCCTGCTCCGAGCATAATTCCCGATAACATAAGAAAAAGACTGATACGTCTTATAAATTTCATCCTTCCAATTGCCTTTCTTACCGGATTACCTGTAATCAGTATCAGTCATTTCACAAATTTTATGCAGCATTTTATTATTTTGTTATATCAAAGAATGCCGAGATTCCTGCCTAACATGATGAAGAAAAATCCAAGCGGAATTCTGGACAGCTCCGCTTCCCCTATGACCCTTAAGATCATCAAAAACGTCACATAGATAAATAATCCCGCAACTATGCCGATCAGCAGCGTCAACATACCGCCCAGCGGTTCCAGCAAAAAACTACTGAGCAGCGCGACCACCACACCGGACACACCGGCAGCCGCCGCCGGAAAAACAATTCCTCCCAGCCACTCCTGCCTGTATTTTAGATTTCTGCTGACCAGAAAGAAATTCAGTCCGCCGCACACTGCAAAAGACAGAATCAGCGCATACACAATACCGTCTGCACCAAGAAGCGCCTTTTGTACCAGAATATATGCTGTAAGGACATGAACTACCAGCGAGATCCCTGCCGTAAAGAGCAGTTCCCTTATCATATGGACTCTGTACATAAGCTGCCCAAAGAGAAAGCAGCATCCATACAGTATTATAATAACTGCTCCCTTCTGCACCCATGCGGTCAACGCATCACTGCCGCCCTTATACAGACATTCGGCGAAAGCTCTTGCCAGTGCCGCCAGATAAATGGCCGTCGGAAAAGCTACGATACACAATCTGCGCACCGCCTTGCCGATCCGCTCCCGCATAATGCGGTAATCACCCCGATCAAACGCATTACTGATCCTGCCCGCAGCCGTGTAAATGCTCCATACGCCTAATGCTGCCCCCACACTGATCAACACGGCGCACTTGCCATAATAACATCCCCATAATCCTGTCCGCTCCGGTCCCAGCTCTCGCTTATTCATACAGTAATTAAACATACGCTGGTCAATCAACATGTAAAGATTTGAAATGATTCCCGAAACAGCAAACGGAAGGCTGCTGCGCAATACCATGCCCTGCAAGGAATACTGGGTTTCCAGACGTTTACTTCCATCCATTCCCAGCTTGCCGCGAAGTGATCCCGCGTAAACCACATAAACCACCAGCAGATGGACCGTAGTAATGATCTGTGACACCATGACTCCGAGCATAGCACCAAGCGCACCATATGCATAGCTGTATACATTGTCCTGTCTGAGCGCTGCGACCTTAGTACCGTATATATAGCAAATATCCCCGAAACAAAAGGCACAGACCGCCATGGAAATACTCTCAATATATTGGGAATGCGCTGTCAGCACTCCAAGCCCGTAGCCGTCAAAATATCCCCGGAAAGTGCCGATAAACGCAGCGAAAATGATCACCGGAGCAACCGCCATGACCGCCATACGTGCAAACGATTCCAGCACAAAAATATCCGCTATGATTTTGGACATTAATAATACCAGCAATGCCAGCACAACGCTGATCAGCAAATCCATACTGAATGCCGCACGAAACGCACGCTTCGCATTCTTATACTGATCCCGTTTCACCCGATATCGTATGATTCCGGTCATGGCCTTCGTCATACAGTATGAAGTAAAAATCGTAATCAGAAAAAAAATCTCGTATGCAGGCGCAAACAATCCAATTCCGGCATCGCCGATCACCTTTGATAAAGGAATCCGCATAAGAAGCAATATGATATAGGATATAATGCCCGCATATTGCACCATCGGATTTTTAATCGATCTATTCAGTAGTCCGCCGTCAGAATCTCTCTTTCGTAATTTCATAGCAATACCATGCCCTCTTATTCATCCTAGTTTCATCCGTTTACTATTCTCTGGAAATCCCCAGATTCATAAGAACTGTCTCCTGCTTCTCCTCCATGACGGCAGCCTCCCGCTCTTCCATATGATCATACCCACACAGATGAAACATACTGTGTGCCGTCAGAAAAGCAAATTCGCGCAAAATACTGTGTCCGTATTCCTGTGCCTGCGACAGTACACGATCCGCAGACAGAATGATATCTCCCAGAATCAGTTCGCCGCTGTCCGGATCAAAATAATCCGCCGACATATTCTCAACTTGCGAAAAATCTCCTTCATTATCAAAAGAAATATTCGGAAAAGACAGTACATCCGTCTCACGATCCATATCCCTGTAATTCTTATTATATTCGCGTATTCCCTCATTATCGGTAATCAGAAGATTGACAGTTGTCTCATACGGACAATTTTCCATCTGCGTGACCGCTTCCATGATCTTATTCAGAATCTCCTGAACATCGAAGGAAAAATCGACCTTAGTCTCATTCTCAACGTAAGAAGTCATAATATAATTTCTCCTCAATAAATATCTTCTTCATCTCACGAATCTGCGACAATGATATTTCATTCCACCACAGCTCGTCCGTTTCCAGTTTCTTCTGGAACACAGTATCAATCAACTGCGCATAATCCAACTGTGCCATAGGATCTTTCTCAAACAGATATAGAATCGAAGATACGATGCAGTCAGCAAACAATACGATAATCGTTTCCTTGGACACTACTTTTTCCGATTCGTCCACATACTCCTTTAAGATTTTCTTGGTATTGGACGGGAAATGATACTCATTACAGATCGCAGACACATTCTCCCACGTATTCTCACCCTTAAGCCTGCCGATCCGGTGATAATATGCACATGCTTTCGCCGCCGCATCGTCCAATTCCAGACGTCTGGCAATACGGTCGCTTAAGTAAGCCGTGTGTACCGCATGATAATACTCTTCCTTAGACATCTCCTTAAGCTGTACCAGAAGCGGAAATTCAGGATCGTTGATCTCCATATACTTCTCCCGATTCCTGTGAATCACAGCAGTACTAAACATCTTAAGACTGATCAGCAGCAGGATACAGCACACGACCAGATTAATCGCCGGGATCAAAAATTGCGCCGCCGACAATTTCATCGGAGTAAATAATATCTCGTTGGCGGTCAGACACAGCGTTAAAATAGCCAGCGATATAAACAGTGGCAGCATAACGCGAAAATCATCATCCAGCGTACTGAAGACCAGACATCCCGCTACACCGCTGATAAAATACAGCCAGAAAATCCCAAAATCCCCTCCGGCAAAATGTACTGACAAAAGAAGGCATACACTTCCCGCCATTAAACCCGTTGCAGTATCGCTGAAGACTCCGAGCAGCACAAAGATCACGAGAAAAGGCCAGCCTGTCACCGGCAGATAGGGAAGGAAAACCGCCGCCAGCAGACTGCCCAGATACATGAGGGAAAATCTGCCGTATTTTCCTTCATTGCGATATATGAAGCGCTGATTGATCTCCTCCATCGCAAATGAAAATATCACCATACCGGTACCAGTCATGACCATAACAGTATTGCGCAGCATCTCTTCCATCTCGCCTTTATGCAATATCGTTCCTGCCAGCGCAATCATGCCTGCCAGTATAAACATTAATCCAAACACCGCTATTCTCTTTAAAGTCTGTCTCTTATTTTTTTCCACGTTCGTAATTCCTGTTTCTCTGTTTTAGTTCTGTACGCTTCTTCTCTTTAGATTCATAATCATCATATGCCCTGACGATCTTCTGCACCAGCGGATGCCGTACAACATCCTTACTTGTCAGTCTGCAAAAGGCAATATCATCAATCTTAGCCAATACCTTCATGGCAATGTCCAGACCCGATTTCACATCCGGCGCCAGATCCTTCTGTGAAGCATCTCCCGTTATGATCACCTTAGAGCCGAAACCGATACGGGTCAGAAACATCTTCATCTGTGCCGGCGTCGTATTCTGTGCCTCATCCAGAATAATGTAGGCGTTATCCAGTGTACGTCCTCTCATATAGGCAAGAGGCGCCACTTCGATCAATCCTTTCTCCATATTCTTGGCGAAACTCTCCGCTCCCATGATCTGATATAAAGCATCATAGAGCGGTCTGAGATACGGATCCACTTTACTCTGCAGATCTCCGGGCAGAAAGCCGAGCTTTTCCCCTGCCTCGATCGCCGGTCTTGTGAGAATGATCCTGCTCACCTCGTTATTTTTAAAAGCCGTAACTGCCATCGCCATGGCCAGATATGTTTTACCGGTTCCGGCAGGTCCAATGCCAAACACGATCATGCGATCCCTGATGGCGTCCACATATTGTTTCTGTCCCAAAGTCTTCGGTTTAATCGGCTTGCCGTTTATTGTATGACAGATACAGTCGCTGTCTATCTCAAGCAGCACGTCCTTGTCACTCTCGCCCTCCATTTCAATGGCATAATTCACATTCTGTTCTTCCAACACATTACCTCTCTCCGACAGGGCAAGAAGCTCTCTCACCACATGAGACGCTTTCATGACCGCCTCACGGTCACCGCTTATCTTAACGGCGCCGTCCCTGTCTACAATGACCACATCCAGATCGTCTTCTATTTTCCGGATATAGGCATCACGCTCACCGAATAAATTCCGCATATGCTCCACGGACGCATCTATACTGACTGTAAATTCTCCCATCGATCTGTCTTCTGCCTCTCTATCCGTTACCGTTTGCTCTCAATCTCTACTCTGCCGTCTCTTCCTGCACAGTTTCTTCCTCAACGCCTATCGGTTCCGTACTCGTCGGCACAAGTTCCGCCGCCGATTCCTCCAACTGCATATTGGCATTCAATACCCAATTTTTATCATTCTTTTTTATTGTAACATTTTTTTTGATAATTTGTACCCCTTTTTCGTTTAAAGTTTCCATAATTTTATGCCACTCTCCCTGCATCATCGAATTCATTTCTTCTTCCGTGTGCTTCTGACGTATCATTTCATATTCCTGAACTGTTTTTTTGCCGTAAAAAACGGGCAGATAGAGATGGTCCAGCAGTTTCACCTGTTTCTTCTCGCCGCTGACATCATATTCCGCATACGGAATCTTGCCCAGTCTGAGATTGATCTCCCTGTCATTGACTCCGAGCATAAACATTGTTTTCTGTCTGCCGGAATACATCTTCTCCTCATATAGAATGTCCTTTTTAACGGAAACCGATTCCGTATAACGGAGTTTGATATCGGCATCCGACTCCACATATTGATATTTCCTGACCGTAGTGTCCTCATTGTAGACCGGCACGGCACCGCTGACCAGCACATCCCCCTTCTCTACCGTATCTCCCAACGCAACCTGCGGCACACCGCTCCTTGTGATAATATATGATACCGTTCCGGACTTCGTGGCGATCAGATCCATCCCTTCCGTTCCGGCTTCACTCTCTGTTTTATCAGATTGACCCATTTGGTCATAATTTGGCATTTCATTTTCTTTGATATAGATTAGCAGTGTAGTGCCTTTTACCTGTACGGATGTCCATGTGATCACATCATAATCTTCCCGCAACGCCTTCTCCAGCTCCTCAATCTGAAGCCGGCTTTTTTTCATGGCGACGTGAACATCCTTCTCTTCCAGATAGTCAAGAAGCACATCCTCTGTCAATACATAGTTGCCTTCGAACCTGATATTCCAGATATAGCCCGATGTCAGCATCCAGAAGAGCATACAGCACAGGAAACCTGCAACGAATATTTTACGCCGTCCCATTTTGGACATAAAAAAAGGCAGTCCGTATCTTTTCAGAACGGATGCCTTCGTTCCGGTCTTCTTAAGAAGCGGCTTTAATGCAAAAAAACCCTGCACGCTGATATTCATCGTATCATAGTCGCCGTGATCCTCAATATCCCACACCAGAATATTGTGATTTCCACACAGATTGAGCAGTCTTTCCGTGGAGTACCCCCACACTTTGATTGTCACATAACCTCTGATATATTGCACCCAGTGAAGCATCCTACCCTCTCCATCAAACATATCGGACAGCATCGATACTGCCGCTTATTTTCATGTCTTCATTGGTATAATAATCAATCGACAATCTCCGTCCCTCAAAGCAGATCTTACAGTTCTTGCCCTGCAGCACGATAGACTCCGTGGTATACTCCAGAATCCCCTTATAATTCTCTATAAAAGCTTCCTGCTTTCCCGTGATCGTTACAATCGCCGCTCCCAACATCGTATCTTTCGGAAGACGTAAGGATTCCACGATCAGTTCTTTGGAATTTGACAGAGCTTGTATTGGCATTTTTTTATGATTTCTCTTCATAGTTCACTATATGTTCCGAAGAATGAATTCATGACTGGATTCATGTCTTTATTCCCGCACAATGCCCTTAATTAGCTCTGTTTTCCGTACAGGCTGTTCTGTAAAATGGTACGCCTTCAAAAACCTCTCTCTTGCCGCCGCCAGCTTATTCTGATCATTGGCATAGATCGTTGCTAAAGACTCGCCCGCCTTCACCGGATCACCGACCTTCTTATGCAGGATTAATCCCACCGATAAGTCGATCTCGCTGTCCTTCGTCTCGCGCCCGCCGCCGAGAATCAGAGAACAAATGCCGATTTCATCACAGTCGATCTTACTCACATACCCTTCCTGTGGTGTCGTAATCTCTTCGGCAACAGCTGCTTTCGGCAGGAGTGAGGTATCATACACCGCCTGAGGGTCACCACCCTGTGCCAGCACAAAATCCGCCAACTTCTTCAAAGCGCTTCCGTCTGCAATCACATGCTCCAACTTCTCTCTTGCCTCCTCCTCGTCGTCGGCTGCACCTCCTGCAACCAGCATATAAGCACCCAGCGTCATGCATAAACGCATAAAATCTTCCGGTCCTTCTCCACGCAAAGTGGCGATGGCCTCCTCCACTTCCAATGCATTTCCCACCGCACGCCCAAGCGGCTGATCCATATCCGATACGACAGCTATGGTCTTTCTGCCGGCCATATTGCCGAGCGTAACCATCTCCCTTGCCAATGCGAAGGAGTCTTCCTCCTTTTTCATAAAAGCGCCGCTTCCCGTCTTCACATCCAGCACTATGGCATCCGCACCGGAAGCAAGCTTCTTGCTCATAATGGAGCTGGCGATCAATGACATATTATCCACCGTGGCAGTCACATCCCGCAAAGCATATAATTTCTTATCCGCCGGCGCGATATCCGCTGTCTGTCCCATGATGGACACCCCGATCTCATTGACCTGCCTAATGAAATGCTCTTCTGTGATCCCCGTAGTAAATCCTGCGAAGCTCTCCAGCTTATCAATAGTACCTCCGGTATGTCCCAAACCTCTGCCGCTCATCTTAGCAATTTTAACACCGCAGGCGGCAACCATCGGCGTAAGCGCAATGGATGTCTTATCTCCCACGCCGCCGGTGGAATGTTTATCCACCTTAACACCTTCGACAGCGCTTAAGTTCATCATATCTCCGCTGTGAGCCATTGCCATGGTGAGCGCCACTGTCTCCTGCGCACTCATTCCCTGAAAATAGACCGCCATCATCATGGCGGACATCTGATAATCCGGTATATGATCCGCCGTGTATTCTTTGATCATATACTCTATTTCTTCGGTGCTTAATGTATCCCCGTTACGTTTCTTCATGATCAAATCATACATTCTCATAATAAATGACCTCCGTTATTTATGATACGGCTCACCGTTTATAATGCGGTAAGCGCGATAAATCTGCTCTAACAAAATGACCCGCATCAGCTGATGGGGAAAAGTCATTTTAGAAAAGCTGACCGCAAGGTCAGCCCTCTTACACACGTCTTCATGCAGTCCCAGAGAACCGCCAATAATAAACTGGATATGGCTGATTCCTCCCGTCGCAAGCTTCTCGATCTCACCCGCAAAACCTACGGAATCATACGTCTTACCTTGGATTTCCAAGGTCACAACATAAGCCTCCTCCTTG
Source organism: Lachnospiraceae bacterium (assembly GCA_014804605.1). Lineage (GTDB taxonomy): Bacteria > Bacillota > Clostridia > Lachnospirales > Lachnospiraceae > UBA3282. Next base: position 152,917 of record JAAUZM010000032.1, read on the forward strand.
ATATATCGCAGGATACGCGCCGCCTCCTTCTTCTTAACCGCTTCTTCCGACGCAATTCCCGCCCCATCCGGCGTCTTCTCATCTTCCACCTGAATAATATCCAATTTACAGTAACGACTAAGCCGCTTCTCGTACTCCGCTATGGCATCACGATAAAATTTTTCTTTGATCTTACCGACCGTGATCACAGTTATCTTCATTGATTCTCGAACAACTCCTGATAATACTCGTCCACAAAATGTTCCAAAAGCGCCTCATCGAGATTCATAAATTTATCATTGATGATCAACTTCATCTTATCCGTACGTCTGAAATATTTCTGCTCATCCGAAATGTTCTCCCCTGCTTCCGGCATAAACAACCCATCATCAATCTGCTGTGCACTCAGGTGTTCCTCACACCATTTAGTCATCTCCGATAACAGGGAATCTTCTGATTTAGCCTTAATAAACAAAATCTTAGAGTTACGCATGGACACGAATCCGAACACGATGAAGAGCACAAATAGGGCGCCCATAACACCGCATACGAGATATTTTGTCGTACCGCTGCTTCGATAGATCGGTATCACCCCCATAAATACAAGCAGAACAAGAATAAATCCTACGATTCCGACAAACAGAAGCGTATATGCTGAAGAGCGATTATCCTCCGCCTTCGCCGCACTGTTCTGATAAGCATGATATACCGGCGGCGGATCAGGAATGCTGTCTGTCTCTGTTGTCTCATGATCATCGCCAAATGCACCATATCCCTCTAATACTTTTGAATTTGCCGCTGATTCCTCTGCCGGATAACCATAATCCTGTTGCACAGCCTCAGCACTCTGTTCCTTCTCATCCTCCAGCTGATCTACCAGCTCTACTTTACACTCTGCACAACGCTCTATTCCCTCTCTATACTCGCTCTTACATACCGGACACCAAGGCATACTGTCACACTCCTTATCACAAAAGTTTGCAAACTGCCTAAAAATTCCACCACACAATCTTATTTTATAATCATTTTGCATAAATTGCAACTATTTCCTATGTGCATTTTGTCATAGTATGTACTTTTTTATACCATAAAAACAAGATACCCGAAAATCGGGTATCCCGCTTATAATGCTACTCATTTCTCATTCGATCATCGTTTCGTAAAAATCAATTTCACTCACTTTGCAACATTTTTAAGTAATTCCCGTAAACCTTGATTTTTATTTTCCGACTTATCAATATCCATGCAAAGCGAAGGATCATCATTCTTACGCCACACGGAACACTCGCCGATGGCACTCATATCTCTCCACAGCGTAAACACACCTTTCTTAGTAACACCGCTCCATTCCTCCACGTTGCCGGTATAATCCACAGTGTTCGCATACAGCTCACCGTCATACAGACCGCTGCTGAAATTGCCGACCACATTCTGCAAGATCCGCTCCCTCACCTTCAGCTTGGAAATGTCCACATCATAGTGCTCCGCCCCATTTCCGTTCGGCAGATCCTCCGCCCATTCACCGCTGTAACTGTGCGCCGTATATTTACCCATGGCATTGCTCTTATTCTTCTTACCGATATAGAATCTGAACCATGTGCCGTTGCCGCTTCTTACACCGTTTACCCAGCCGCCGTAATAGTAACTGTTATCTTCATAGATTGCCAGCCCTTGTCCGTGCGGTAGTCCGTCACTGTTCACATCCCCGTTATAATAATACTTGTCTGTGCCTTCCAGCTCCGCTGACAGTTTCACATATCGCTTTAAATGCGCCAGATCCCATATGGCATCCTGATTATTATCTGCAAAATATGGCAGCGCCTCATTTAAAATGAATTCCTTGCTGTAAGCTACATCACTTTCGTCTTCTATATCGACCACAATTGCTGTCTTATCGCTATCGCCTGCCACAAGAGTATCATCTATATCTGCGTCCGTCTCTGTTTCCTGTCCGCTCTCTGATCCGTGCTTCTCCTCGCTCGTCTGCTCCGGTGTCTCCACAGAAACAGTCTCTCCCGACAGTCCGGAGACATAATCGTTCTGTTTCTGCTCCTGAGCATACTGCGTGATATCCTGCTGCAGATCATTTGCTCCGGTCTGTGCCGCCCTCTTTCGTCCGGGCAGCAGAAACAGCAGCACAATAATACAGATCAAAAGCACCGCAATAATCCCCAGCAGCACCGGCGTCATATACGGCTTCTGCAATATCTCCGCCAGACCTCCACTGACTTCTTCCACTTCATCATCCTGTGTTTGAACAAGCTCTTCTATCGGCATTTCGCTCTGCCCGCTTTGCTTTGTATGCAATTCTGACTTAATATCATCACGCCAATCATCCTGATCCGTATGAGGTTTTCGTTCCATCAAATTCATAGGCCACACTTACCTTTCTCTTAATAATCCAGGCAGACTCTCCCCTCTGTCACAGTTCCGATATACTTTGCAGCCGCAACATGTGCAGGGTGCACCTGATAGTTCTGCAGATCCTCCGCGCTTTCAAACACCGAGATCAATCCGATATCCTTATTACTTGAGACAAGCGGTGATGTTACCACCTGCAGCGACACCACGCCTGACACCTGCTCTTTTACCCCTTCCAGTTCTCTCTTAATACGCTCCGCCGCTTCCTTTTTCTCCTGATCGGATAACTCTGCCTTCAAGTTCCACAATACAATATGATTTACCATTTTCTTGATCCTTTCTCATTCATTATACTTGCCATTCCTTAATAAACTACTATACAAATTATTAAGATTTTCGTAACTGTTCAGAACCCTGTTCTTCACAATTAAGAAGCACCTTCTGAACAGTTATAGATTCACTTACTTATTTTTGACACTATTCAAGCTAACCTAGCCAATACCTAAGCACAGATGAAAGTTAATATCTTAAGGAGCCCCTCAAAAAGCGTCGGCACTTAACGAGGTTTCTCACGAGTTTAGTGTCCGCTACGCTTTTTGCGGAGCGAAAGCGCGGCTCTGTAGATATTAACTTTTATCTGTGCGCATTATTTAGATAAAGCTGTGGGCTCCCCCACAGCTCTATCTCTATCATTCGCTCTATTTGGACAAATACTCATCAATCCCCTTCGCTGCCGCTTTACCCGCACCCATGGCAAGAATCACGGTGGCAGCTCCCGTCACAGCGTCGCCGCCCGCGTAGACACCTTCTTTGCTTGTCTTACCGAACTCTTCCTCTGCAACGATACATTTATACTTATTGACATCCAAGCCTTTCGTGGTGGAAGATATAAGCGGATTCGGTGATGTTCCGAGAGACATAATAACCGTATCCACTTCCATTGTAAACTCGGAACCTTCGATCACCACAGGACGTCTTCTGCCGGAAGCGTCAGGTTCTCCCAACTCCATCCGTACACACTTGATACCGCACACCCATCCGTTCTCATCCTCGAGGATCTCCGTCGGGTTGGTAAGCAGATCAAAGATAATGCCTTCCTCCTTGGCATGATGCACTTCTTCCACACGGGCCGGAAGTTCTTCTTCACTTCTGCGGTATACGATATGCACCTCCGCACCGAGACGAAGTGCTGTTCTTGCGGCATCCATCGCCACATTACCGCCGCCTACGACCGCTACCTTCTTTCCTCTCATGATTGGCGTATTGGATTCCTCGTCAAATGCCTTCATCAGATTACTTCTTGTCAGATATTCGTTGGCGGAGAATACGCCGTTTGCCTGTTCACCGGGAATTCCCATGAATTTCGGCAGGCCGGCTCCCGAACCGATAAATACGGCATCGAAACCTTCCTCCTCCAGAAGCTCATCTATTGTGACGGATTTACCCACCACTACATTCGTCTCGATCTTAACACCCAGAGACTGTACATTCTCGATTTCTTTGGCTACTACATCCTTCTTCGGAAGTCGGAATTCGGGAATGCCGTACACAAGTACGCCGCCTGCCTCATGCAGCGCTTCAAAGATGGTCACATCATAGCCCATCTTAGCCAGATCGCCTGCACAGGTCAGTCCGGACGGACCGGAACCGATCACTGCCACCTTCTTGCCCTTATTCTCCTTCGCACCTTCGGGCTTAACACCATTCTCCCGCGCCCAGTCAGCCACGAAACGCTCCAGTTTACCGATAGAGATCGGCTCACCTTTGATACCGCGGATACATTTGCCTTCACATTGGCTCTCCTGCGGGCAGACACGTCCGCATACTGCTGGAAGTGCAGAAGACTCACTGATGATCTGATACGCAGCAGCAATATCTCCCTCTTTTACTTTCTCGATAAATCCGGGTATATTGATTGCTACAGGGCAGCCCTTAATACACTGTGCATTCTTACAGTTGATACAGCGAGTCGCCTCGCACATTGCTTCCTCTTTATCATATCCCAGACATACTTCCTCAAAATTCGTTGCACGTACCTTGGCATCCTGTTCACGGACGGGTACTTTCTTTAATACATCTGCTTCCATTATTCCTCTCCTCCGCAATTTCCGCATCCGCCATGATGGGTATTACCCTCTTGTGCCTTTAAGAATGCTCTTCCCTCTTTCGTCTTATAGATCTGCTGGCGTTTCATTGCCTGATCAAAATCTACTTTATGTCCGTCAAATTCCGGACCGTCCACGCACGCAAACTTGACCTCACCATCCACTGTCAGACGACATGCACCGCACATGCCGGTACCGTCCACCATGATCGGGTTCATACTTACTACCGTGGGCAGATCATATTTCTTAGTCGTAAGACATACGAATTTCATCATAATCATCGGCCCGATGGCTACACATACATCATAGCTCTTGCCTTCCTCCGTGATCAGGTCGTCGATCACCTTTGTCACCATGCCGCTTCTGCCATAAGAGCCGTCATCTGTGGTGATATAGAGATTCCCTGCAACCGCCTTCATCTCTTCTTCCATAATCAGCAGATCTTTCGTTTTTGCGCCTACAATCACATCTGCCTCTATCCCATGTTCATGAAGCCATTTCACCTGAGGATATACCGGTGCCGTGCCGAGTCCGCCCGCCACAAACAGAATCTTCTTTTGACGTAGACTCTCTATCTCTTCTTCCACAAATTCGGAAGGACATCCCAGCGGTCCCACAAAATCGTGGAAGCTGTCGCCGGTCTTAAGACTGCGCATCATCTCTGTCGCCGCACCTACCACCTGCACTACAATTGTGATCGTCCCCGCCGTCCTGTCATAATCGCATATGGTCAGCGGAATGCGCTCGCTGTCTTCGTCCATTCTGACGATTACGAACTGTCCCGGTTGACAGGCCTTCGCAACCCGTGGAGCTTCAACGTCCATCAGATAGATGTTCGTCGTAAGTTCTTCAGCTTTCAATATCTTGTACATTGTTACTTTTCCTCCTAAACTGATATCCCTNTTTATCCAATACGCACCCGGATTACATGATATGCCTATCATATACAGAATTAAGCACGCACCTTACTTATGATAAAAGAACTTCCTTGTTTTTGCAACTCTTTTCTGTTAATACCAGATTTTTACCAGATTTTTACTCAAANCACCGCATNNAACAGACTTATATGGGNATNGCNATAAATNCNCCNTTATCATCATATCCAAGCTGNGCCGCCTCGCCNGTGTAGATCTGAATCAGGAATACCTTATCCGTGCGGCTCAACATTCCCGTTCCGTCGTCATAATACTCATAGATCGTATAATAGTCATCTGCCCCGCCCACTCTCAGTACAGAGCTGAACTGATAGCTAAANGTTCCGTTCTGNCGNTGNTTGTGCCCNGCGNTATCTTCCAGATATCCGTTTTCCACCAGCCGGTCTACCAGATTCGATACTGCCTGNGNAGTAGATATGGCGCCCGGCAGCCTTAACGTATATGTACGCAGTGTNACTTCACTGGACACGCCCTCNTCACTGATATTGACNAATTTAAAAAGNGTCTTTCCCAGCGGCATGGGAATCGGTCCGGTATACGGCACACTGTCCGCNGTCGGCTCGGATTCATCTGTGGTATANTANATCTTACATCCCTCTATTCCCTCTACCGCNATCATCGTCGGTTCCGTATACTCCCCNCTGTAGAGTTCAACCTCCGGNGCATTCGGTACCGNCAGATTAATGATATACTTCTTACTGACGATCTCGCTCTCTATTCCATAATCNTTNACGAAAAANGCGCTGATCGTATACTCTCCTGTCTCCAGNAATAACGGAGCGGTATAGATCNNACTGTTCTTCGTNGGNTTCGTNCCGTCCATCGTNTANTAGATGGTNCCGGAAGTATTNGANCTGAGTTTCAAAGGNATAACTTCNGCATAGCTTCCNTCNACATANCTGAATTCCGGCTCCATGGCNAGATATCCCTGAAACATATTGACGATCCCATCCTCCGGGCANTTTCGCANAAGCTCGTTGATCTGACCGTACATCTCCTGATTNGCATAGATCGTCACGATCTTATTATATGCCTTCTCCAGATCTTCATATGGAAAATCGCCTCGTTCTATGATCCGATACAGAACCTGAAGCGCNGAATCATTNTCCTGCTGNAGATAATAATAATCCGCTTCCAGAAAAAGAATCTGTGCCACATCGGGATATTTCACATANGCGGNTTCCAGACAGGCAATCGCCTCACCATAAGACTCATCTGCNGCATATTCCTGNGCCTTCTTAATCTGATATTCCACTGTCCTGATATGGTAGGCATACGCACTGTAGGAAAGTANTGCNACCACACATATGAGCACAANACTGGNAATCACCCAAATCTTCCTNCCGTCTTCNTNCGAAGCGTTATGCTCCNGTNTCTTCTGCTCTTTACTTTCCCCGTCTTCCCGCGCTCTCNCCTGTGTGTCTTCCCCTTCCTGCAACGCTGCAAGTGTGGACAAGGTTTCCGTTATGCTGTTTTCTATCTCCGGCTCAAANTCCGGCACGATNNGAATCTCTTCACCGCATTTCTCGCAGATCAGATATCCTTCCTTTAACTCATTTCCACAATGGGGACACTTCATAATCCGTTCCCTTTCTCTCTCGACCGCTGACAGATTATCGCGCTTTTCCCGCTTCCACACAGTTGTGCATAAGCATTGCTATCGTCATGGGACCCACGCCTCCCGGCACAGGCGTAATGGCGCTGCAAACCGGCGCCACATCGTCATAATCCACATCACCGCATAACTTATTATTCTCATTGCGGTGNATACCTACATCTATTACCACCGCCCCCTCTTTCACATATTCNNTCGTAATCATCTTNGGNCTGCCCACCGCGACAATCAGAATATCCGCTCTTTTTGTCACNTCTTTCAGATCCTTNGTTCGGGANTGNGCAACCGTTACCGTCCCGTTCTCCCGCAGAAGCAGCANNGCCATNGGTTTNCCCACGATATTNCTTCTTCCGATCACGACACATTCTTTACCGGCAATCTCAATTCCGGAACGTTTNANNANCTGAATAATACCGGCCGGTGTACAGGANACNAAACCGGGNTGACCGATACAGAGCGCNCCGACACTCTGCGGATGGAATCCGTCCACATCCTTCTTCGGATCNATCGCCCGTATCACCTCGTCNTCGTCAATATGNTTCGGNAGNGGAAGNTGTACNAGAATNCCATTAACTTCTTTCTTCTCATTCAAATCTCTGATCAGCTTAAGCAGCTCCTCCTGTGTTGTCTCCTCCGGCAGCTCATANGACAGAGAATCAATACCGATATAGGCGCACGCCTTTTTCTTATTTCCTACATATACACNGGANGCCGGATCATTTCCCACCTGAATCACGGCNAGACATATATCAATATGCTCNTCTTTCAGTTTCNCNACCTCTATCTTTAATTCCTCTTTGATNGCCGTAGAGATTGCCTTACCGTCNATGATCTGTGGCATAATCCNCGNCCTCCCTTTTTNNTNTTTTAAAATAAACCTGTAATNACTCCGCTCTCATTCACATCAATCTGGTAAGCTGCCGGATTCTTAGGAAGTCCGGGCATGGTCATGACCGTTCCGGTCAATGCAACTACGAATCCTGCACCCGCAGCTACATAAACCTCCCGCACATTCATGTTAAATCCTACGGGTCTGCCCAGAAGCGCCGGATCATCAGACAGAGAATACTGCGTCTTCGCCATACACACCGGCATATCACCGAATCCCATTTCCTGCAGCTTCTTAAGCTGCCGTTCCGCCGCCGGCGAATAAGACACCCCTCCGGCACCGTATATCTCTGCAGCAATCGTCTCAATCTTCTCTCTGAGAGACAGGGCATCCTCATACAGCACCTTAAAATGACTTTCTTTATGTTCCAACGTATCAAGTACCTTCTCAGCAAGTTCTAAGCCGCCTGCACCGCCTTTCTCCCAAACCTCGGAAATTGCGAACTCACAGCCTCTGTCCTGACAGAACTTACGCACATATCCGATCTCCGCCTCCGTATCGGTTACGAAAGAATTGAGTGTAACTACAATCGGCACGCCGTATTTGTGCAGGTTCTCAATATGTTTCTCAAGATTTACAATGCCTGCCTCCAACGCAATCAGATTTTCCTTGCCAAGATCACTTTTTGCTACCCCTCCATTGTACTTCAAAGCGCGGACCGTGGCAACCAGTACTACCGCATCGGGTTTCAGTCCCGCCATGCGGCATTTGATATCAAAGAATTTCTCCGCACCCAGATCAGCGCCGAACCCTGCCTCGGTAATAACATAGTCCGCCATCTTAAGCGCTGTCTTCGTGGCACGGATCGAATTGCAACCGTGCGCGATATTCGCAAACGGTCCGCCGTGTACCAGTGCCGGTGTGTGCTCCAATGTCTGAATCAGATTCGGTTTCATGGCATCTTTAAGTAATGCCGCCATTGCGCCTACCGCTTTTAAATCTGATGCCGTCACCGGACCACCCTGATAATCATAGGCAACGATGATCTTGCCCAGCCTGTCCTTTAGATCCGTCATATCGGAGGCTAAACAGAGTATCGCCATAATCTCGGATGCCACTGTAATGACAAAATGATCTTCCCGCACTACGCCGTCCGTTCTGCCGCCGAGCCCGACGATCACATTGCGCAGTGCCCTGTCATTCATATCCAGACAGCGCTTCCACACGATCTGTCTAGGATCAATATTCAGCTCATTTCCCTGCTGAATGTGGTTATCCAAGATCGCAGCCAGCAGATTATTGGCTGAGGTAATCGCATGAAAATCTCCGGTAAAGTGCAGATTCAGATCTTCCATGGGCACTACCTGCGCATAGCCTCCGCCTGCGGCACCGCCCTTAATCCCGAAACACGGGCCGAGAGACGGCTCTCTGAGGGCGATAACCGCTTTTTTCCCCATCTTTCCGAACGCCTGTCCGAGCCCGACGCTTGTGGTGGTCTTACCCTCTCCGGCAGGCGTGGGATTGATTGCCGTCACGAGAATCAATTTACCGTCAGAATTATTCTGAATACGCTCTATGTATTCATCCGATATTTTAGCCTTATATCTGCCGTACATTTCCAGATCATCCGGTCCGACTCCGATTTGTCCGGCAACGTCCGCAATATTCTCAAGAACCGCTTCCTGTGCAATTTCAATATCTGTCTTCAAGCCCGCTTCCCGCCTTTCTGTTTTTCCCGAAAAACAAATGTATGCTTTGCGCCGCTTGCTCTTCACGAGCGGCTGTTATATGGTTTCCTCTACGAACTGCTCAAACTCCTCTGCCGTCATTACAATTTTACGTGGTTTCGTTCCCTCTTCTTCTCCGACAACGCCCGCTTCACACAGTTGATCCATAATACGGGCCGCCCGGTTGAATCCGATTTTGAAGACGCGCTGCAGCATACCGATGGATGCTTTGTCTTTTTCAATGATAAATCTGCCGGCCTCCACAAAATATTCATCATATTCGGAACTGCCGTCACTCCCCGGCATTCCACCGCCGGCACTGCTTCCCATATTTTTGATCTGATTTTCCACATCATCACTGTAAACATTGCCGATGGCCTGATTCTTAAGGAAATCTACCACATCCGACACTTCCTTATCCGACACGAAAGCGCCCTGAATGCGGGCCGGTTTCGGATATCCCTGCGGATAAAAGAGCATGTCGCCTTTACCTAACAGCTTCTCCGCGCCTACCATATCAAGGATCGTGCGGGAATCCACGCCGCTGGAAACGGCGAACGCCACACGGCTGGGCATATTGGCTTTGATCAGACCTGTAATAACGTCTACGGACGGACGCTGTGTCGCTATGATCAGATGGATGCCGCAGGCTCTCGCAAGCTGTGCCAGACGGCAGATGGATTCTTCCACTTCGCCCGGCGATACCATCATCAGATCCGCCAGCTCGTCCACAATGATAAGAATCTGCGGCAGCTTCTCCGGCGCCTCCGGATCACCTGACGCCTTCATACTCTCTACTTTCTTATTATAACCTTTCAGATCCCTGACATTGTAATCCGCAAATTTCTTATAACGATCCGTCATCTCCGCCACGCCCCAGTGGAGGGCTGCGGCCGCTTTCTTCGGATCTGTCACTACGGGAATCAGCAGATGCGGTATGCCGTTATAGACACTGAGCTCCACCACCTTCGGATCGACCATGATCATCTTCACATCCTCCGGTTTTGCTTTATATAAAATTCCCATAATAATCGTGTTAATACAAACTGACTTACCGGACCCGGTAGCTCCTGCAATAAGCATATGGGGCATCTTGGCGATATCCGCCACTACGATCTTGCCGCCGATATCCTTACCCACAGCAAAGGCAAGGTTTGAATTAAACTCTTTAAATTCCTTGGATTCCACCAATTCTCTGAAGGAGACCGCACTATTCTCTTTGTTCGGCACCTCTATGCCGACGGCCGCTTTACCCGGAATCGGCGCCTCGATACGAATATCCGTAGCCGCAAGATTCAGTTTAATATCATCCGCAAGCCCAACGATCTTGCTGACCTTGACACCCTGCTCCGGCTGCAGCTCATAGCGTGTGACGGACGGTCCCTGACTGATATCTGTGACGGTTACCCTCACGCCGAATGTGTTTAACGTCTGTTGCAGCCTCACGGCAGTCTCTTTTAATTCCCTAGCAGAATCTCCGTTTTTCTTGCCACTGCCTTTCGCTAACAAATTCGTGGACGGGAATTTATACGGTTTTGCAATCTTTGGTTCCCCGCCTGTGATCTGTCTGTTGATTTCTCCGCTGTCTGACGTTCCCGACACTTCTGCCGGAGCCTCTTTCGTCTGTCCTGCCGCACTCTTATATGCCGCCGGACGTTCTCTTCCGGCATTCGGCGACATACTGTTACCAAGCATCCGTTCCGGTCTGTCAGGCAGCGGGGCTTCTTCCTCGTAAACCTCCGGAATATCGAAATCGTCTTCCTGTTCCGGCTCGTCTACCGCACCATGAATTTGAATCTCATCCAGATCGTCCGACTCATTCTCTATATAATGATAGGAATGTGCCTCCCTTACCGGCAGGCGATTCGCTTCCGTCTCCTCTACTTCTTCCGCCATATGTAAAGTAATTTCATGGATATCATCCCTGATCTTTTCCGTGTTATCCTTCTCTCTGCCCCTGTCAAGCGCCGTGTCAACCATAACACCGGTCACCTTCTTATCCATGCGCAGGATTTTCTCGTTCTCTATCTCTTCCTCCCGCTGTCTGCGCTGCTCCTCTGCTCTGGCGCGCTTCTCTTCCATAGCGATCCGTCTTTCCTGTGCACGTTCCCTGCGGTATGCAGCATCCTCCACAGAACGCTCATACATACGCTTTCCCTGTCTGGTTACGCCGCCGATAAATGATTTCTCAGTGACCACCACCATACAGATGATTCCCACCACCAAAATCGCCAGCACCGTGCCTACCATCCCCAGAAATTTATAGGAAAGATAGGCGAGGGAGCCTGCAATGATGCCACCGCCGTTTCGGTTCTCACTGCAGCGCAGATAGATCTCCTTAATCTGATATCCCTCTGCCTGCGCAAGTTTTGTACCCAGTAACTCACATACCATGCTGATCAGCACAAACATCGCAATGCCTGCCACCAGTTTTCTGGTTGCAATATCATTCCCCATATTGGACATGCCGAAAGCGATCGCCAGAAAGACGATCACCGGCGCAATATACGCCGTCAGTCCGAAGATACCAAACATCACACTGCTGACCGCATTGCCGGCCTTGCCCACGATACCGAAGTTACACAGAAACAGAATGACCGCCAGCGCCAGAAAAATAAGCAGCAGAATCTCATTGCGTATCGCGACATCCATAGGCTGTGCCGCTCTGCCTTCCGTATTTCTTTTTCTCGTCTGCGTCTGTCTGTTTCCACCCGTATTTCTATTTGAAGTTGTCGTTTTTTTCTTTGCGGAAGAACGGTTTCCTCCCTGACTTGCTGCCATGATAATGCCTCCTGAGCATACTCCTCCTGATAATATAACTCAATATAGTATAGCATTTTCATTTTCGCTTGTCATCCCTTATTTTGTATCTGCCTTTTTCTTATCTACCATATCGTGGAGCTGTGCGATGGCATCTTTAATTCCGCCTACCTCACATATGATCCCCTCCTGAACCGCTTCATTTCCTACCAGAATCGTTCCCACGTCCTTCGTCAGCACACCGGTCTCCATCATCAGCTCTTCCAATCTCGATTTGGATATCTTACAGTGTTCACAGACAAATCCTGTGATGCGATTTTGAATCTGGCGGAAATAATCAAATGTCTGCTGTACACCGATCACCATGCCGTTTAACCGTACCGGATGGATCACCATGGTTCCCGTAGGCACGATATAAGAATAATCCGTGCTTACGGCAATCGGAACACCTATGGAGTGACTGCCGCCCAGCACAAGCGAAACCGTCGGTTTGCTAAGCGATGCGATCATCTCTGCTATTGCAAGCCCGGCTTCCACATCACCGCCCATCGTATTAAGCAGAATCAATACACCGTCTATCTCCTTGCTGTCCTCGATCGCAGCAAGCTGCGGCAGAATATGATCGTATTTGGTTGTCTTGGCCGTACTGCTTAAGTTATCGTGTCCCTCAATCTCTCCGATGATAGAGATCAAATGGATCTTGTGATGTGATTCGTTTTCATCCAATGTGATCTGCCCTACTTCACTGATCCGTTCATCTCTGTGCTTCTCCTTATCCTGTTGTTTTTCCTGCTCCTCGCGTTTTTCTTCCTTATTATTTTTGCTTTCTTTATTATTTTCTTTGCTTTCCTTATTTTCCCTGCCGTTATTCTTATTATCCTTATTTCCCATCATGAACCTCCGACTATTTCCTATAAACTTAAAAAGGAGAACCGACGTTGTTATTTCACGTGATTCTCCCTTAGTTTGCGTTATTCGTGATGATTTATGCATCAAATTCTATTCTAAAAAATCTGATTAGTTTTATAAAATATCAAAGTCATCATGATCCGAAACATTTACATCGTATTTCATGTCTTTTTCTTCAATGGGATATTGATAATCCATCTCCTTCTTCACATGTTTTTTCGGAAGAGGCAAGGGATTTTCTATGTAGCGCGGCTTCTTCGACTCCTCCGTTTCTCCTTCCGGCGCATGAAGCCCTTTCGCCCGTATATCCGCTTCTCCCTGTTCGTCTGAAACATTAGTGTTTTCGATCACCGCCTGCAAATCCTCCGTTTTACCGCCGAAAATACAATTCTGCATCCCCAACCCTGCCAGAACTGCCCAGATATAGAGCGACAGCAGTCCGAACTGCCATCCTCCGATTCCCGCCATGGGAGTCGGCGCTACAACAATACACAACAGAATCCACAACATATAATTTTGTTCCCTGCCGCTTCGGAAAAACTCAAAAACAAGAAATGAAGCCGGGATAATCAGTAACCCGATCAAATAGATGTCATACAGATATGGGCTTAAATTATTGAATGCTGCACTATATTGATACCATAGTTTTACATTCCGAATATTAAACTCCGCGCCGTACAATCCGAAATAAGTTGCCGCGAGCAACATAACAGCATAAGCAACGATCATTATACCAATCACCACGGCACTGATCCCCGCAGAGTTGTACACGGGCACTGCTTCCTGTCTTTTCTTCCGTCCGGTAGCAACCGCCACGATCATAAGCATAAGCGGTGCCGCTGACAGCTCAATACATGCAAGCAGCCCGATCACTGCACCTATTATTGCAGCCCCGAAAAATGCCGCCGGTTTATTCAGGCGATTATCACAATAACTTTGTATGAAATTGACAACGATCAGCATGCCAGTCATATATAACACGAAGAACAGCCATTCCGGACCGAAGCATACAAGCATCCTCAGACAACAGAACGAACATGCCATATACAGAAGCACAACGCATGCCGGAAGACGTCCGGCACTCTTCCTCGTCACCACATAAGCAAGCAGCATACCGACGATCTGCAATGCGATCTGTAAGATAATCGCTGAAGTAATCTTATGACCCAGAAAAGATACTACCACCGACAGACACAGCACATACAAATAAGAAATTCCGTCCAGTTCATTTGGCATAACATTTCCGCCTGCCGCTATCGCCATATTATAATATTCCATGCCGCTCACCTGAAGTCCCCACTCATTGTGAAACACAGATGCGGCATATTCAGCATACATAATCCGCAAAAAAACGCCGCCTGCCAAAATGAGGAGCACAACGACACATTCCCATATCCGCAAAGTACGTTCTCTCCACGTGCAATTCTTTCTGAGCATTCCGGACAGACCTCTGATCGCCCAATATAACAGAACCGTAATCGGAACAATTAGAAGTCCGAGCAAGATCAGTATATTGTCGTTCACACCGGCAAGCGGGCTGACTACGGGATTTGGAAATTCTCTCCCATACGGTATGCCCGCAAGGTAGGCTGTCCATACACCTCCGGCAAGCACCACCAGCGAGATGACACACAGAACGGTATACAGAATCCACAATACGTAGCTAAACCACGTCTTACGATAAGTCATAATGATTATCCTTTTACATTATATTTTAGATAATGCCTGTTCTAAATCCGCAATGATATCATCTATATGCTCGATTCCGACAGAAAATCTGATCAGATCGGGAGCCACGCCCGCTTCTTTAAGCTGCTCCTCATTCATCTGCCTGTGCGTGTGACTAGCCGGATGGAGCACGCTCGTCCTTGCATCCGCAACATGTGTCACTATAGCGGCCAGTTCCAGAAGATCCATCATTTTAGAGGCCGCCTCTCTCCCGCCCTTTAAGCCGAAAGAGATAACCCCGCAGGTTCCCTTCGGCATATATTTTTGTGCCGTCTCATAATATTTGCAGCTCTTTAATCCCGGATAATTCACCCACGCTACCTTCTCATGTCCTTCCAGATATTCAGCCACCTTCTGCGCATTATAACAATGCCGCTCCATCCGCAAGGGCAATGTTTCCAACCCGACATTCAACAGAAAAGCATTCTGCGGAGACTGCATTGAGCCTAAGTCTCTCATCAACTGGGTCGTTGCCTTGGTGAGATAAGCCGCCCTGCCGAACTTCTCCGTATAAATAATGCCGTGGTAAGACTCGTCCGGCGTACATAATCCCGGGAATTTATCGGGATATGCGCTCCAGTCAAAATTACCGGAATCCACGATACAGCCGCCCAGCGCCATTGCGTGACCGTCCATATATTTCGTTGTGGAGTGGATCACGATATCCGCTCCCCACTTGATCGGATTACAGTTGATGGGTGTGGCGAAAGTATTGTCTACGATCAACGGAACCTGATGGTCATGTGCCGCTTTCGCAAACTTTTCGATATCCAGTACCACTAATGCCGGATTCGCTATCGTCTCCGCAAAAACACACTTGGTATTCGGACGAAATGCCTCTGCAAGCTCCTGTATCGATGCATCGGGATCCACAATGGTGCATTCTACCCCCATCTTTTTCATGGTGCAGGTGATCAGGTTAAAAGTTCCGCCATACACGGTGGAAGACAGCACTACGTGATCTCCCGCCTCACAAATGTTAAATACGGCATAATAACTGGCCGCCTGCCCCGATGACGTCAGCATAGCCGCCTCACCGCCCTCCAGCTCACAGATCTTGGCCGCCACGCAATCATTCGTGGGATTTTGTAGTCTGCTGTAGAAATATCCGCTTTCTTCCAAATCAAAAAGCCGCCCCATCTGTTCGGAGGTTTCATACTTAAATGTCGTACTCTGATAGATCGGCAGCACACGGGGCTCACCGTTCTTCGGCTGCCACCCTGACTGGATACATATAGTTTCTTTCTGATATTGTTTATTCATCTCTATGTAATGCCCCTTCCTGTTTATGTCGGTCTGTCACCATATACTCCGCTTTCAGCTCCGACATCATCATTTCATACAACTGTCTACACCGTTCATTTTCCCGATTCTCAACGTATGCAACACATTTGCTGATATAATGCTCCCACAGATACAAATATTTTTCTTCGGGTGTCGCCTCTCTGGCAATCCGCTTGACAATCGTAGGCGCGATATCATAATACTCCCGAATAATCTCCTGCCCGTCGTCCTGTCGGAACAGATACTCGTCCCTGTACCGCTTCATCAGCTCGATCTCCCTACAGTCCTGCGGCTTATGCAGCCCACAGCATACCGCGGTAGTCACGAAGCACAATTTCTGTTTGAACCCTGCCTGAATGGATTCATAATCGGCTACCTGTATATGCTGCCCGAATCGCTCGTTCCATCTGTCACATATTATGCCTGTCATTTTTTTCATATCTTCTTCTGCCGCACCGCACCGCCTCTGATAAGCGATAATGGCCGGCAGAAAGTAGGATACCATATACAGGTTCATATTCAACTGCAGCTCTTCTCTCTTTGTCCTTCCTTTGATACCTTCCTGCATGCGCTGTACCTTATCTGTAAGGCAATCCGCCACTTGTATATATACTTGCTCCCTATCCGGCGTATCTTCATTCCACACCGCCGCAAGCGCACTCCATACGGAAATATTCTCCTCCAGATATCTCTCAAAGGATGACGCATAAGTCTCTTTTTTAAACTCGGAAATTCGATCTGCCGCCTGATCCAGCATGCCGGCAATCTGACCCAAATGCATATTATTCATCTACATTCTCCTGCTCTTTGCCAATTATTCATCCCAGTTATGATACACTGCCTGCACATCATCGTCGTCTTCTAATAAATCGAGAGTTCTCTGTAAATTTTTGATTGCCGTCTCGTCTGTCAGTTCCACCCAATTCTGAGGAATCATGGTAACCTCTGAGGAAACCGGAACGACACCTGCTTCCTTTAATGCCGCATCCACTTCACTCCACTGATCGGGATCTGTATATACTTCAAAACAGTCCTCCTCTTCCTCGAAATCTTCCGCACCCGCATCCAGTGCCAGCATCATCAGATCATCCGCTTCCATGTCACACTCTTCCTTATCGATAATGATCTGACCCTTCTTATCAAACATGAAGGAAACACATCCGGGTGTTCCGACATTGCCCTGTCCTTTCGTAAAAGCGCTCCGCACATTTGCCGCCGTTCTGTTCTGGTTATCCGTCAGGGCATCCACGATAATCGCTATGCCGTTTGGTCCGTATCCCTCATATGTCACATACTTATAGTTGACGTTACCGCCCTCGCCTGCCGCTTTCTTGATGCCTCTGTCAATGGTATCGTTAGGCATATTGTTTGCCTTCGCTTTGGCAATGACCTGTGCCAGCTTGAAATTATTGGCCGGGTCCGGTCCGCCCTCCTTCACTGCAACAGCGATCTCTCTTCCGATGATCGTGAAGATCTTGCCCTTGGCGGCATCGTTTTTTTCCTTTTTATGTTTAATATTTGCAAATTTAGAATGTCCTGACATTTCATACTCTCCTTTGTCTTCTTATTTTTCATGTTCCGGTTATTTCATTCATTCCGTTACTTCCGGTGGTTTCGGACACGCCAGCACCGTCTGGATCATGCGGTCTTTTACTTCCAGAATACGGAACATATAACCTTCATAGTCAAACTCGAAATCCTCTCCCTCTTCCGGAATATGCTCCAGTCTGGATATCACGAATCCGTTGACCGTATCAAAAGGTTCCTCTTCGAAGCTGATCTCAAGCTGTTCCCCCAGCTCTTCCAACGGCATTTTGCCTTGGATAACATACTCATCCGTTCCGTTCCGGCTGATATAGCTGGCCTCCTCATCGTACTCATCCTCGATGTTCCCGACGATTTCCTCCAGAATATCTTCCAACGCCACGAGTCCTGCCGTCTGCCCATACTCATCAATCACGATGACCATCTGAATCTTCTCCGTCTGCATCACCCTGAACAGATCGTCTATCTTTCTCTTCTCCGTTATAAACCGCGGTTCCCGCAAAAGCCCCTTGATCTTGCCGATCGGCTTATTTTTCATCCTGTCATTCATCTGCATACGCATGACATCTTTCAGGTGAAGAATGCCTACGATATGATCGATCGTGCCGTCATAGACCGGGAAACGGCTGTTGTGCGCATCCACAATAAACGCTGCCGCCTCCTGTAATGTCATCGTACACTCGATCCCTATCATATTATTTCTGTTGATCATGATATCCTTGGCTTCCTTATCTCCATACTCAAAGATATTGCTGATCATCTCAGCCTCATTGGCATGCAGGATTCCCTGTTCATGACCCTCATTGACCATGGACAGTATTTCCTCCTCCGTGACATCCGACTTGTCACCCGATGCATTGATACCAAACAGACGTAAGATACCATTTGCCGTCATCGAGATCATCGCTGTCAAAGGCGATACCACCCGAACATAATAATAGATTGGCGTGACAAAAATCCCCAGCCATCTGTCCGGATTGCGCGCGGCGGTTTTCTTAGGTATCGATATACCGAACGTTAACACTATGTACAGAAGAAACAGTGTAACCAATATTGCCGTAAGCACGGCAAACAATGTGATCTGCCATTCGACCAGATTCCCTATATTATGAACTGCCGCCCGATAGACAATATATCCGAAGTAACTGTTCAGGCGGTATAAATACAAGGCTCCCATCAATAAATTGACCGTCACAGCTCCCAGTTGGATCGCACCGGCATATTGTGCATGGTGCTCTGTCAGATAAGTAAGCCGAAGCTGCTTTGCACTGAGCCTGCCGGACTCTTCTTTCTCCGTCTCATCCTTATCCGCGCCCTTCATATTGCTAAGTGCAGATCCGAAACCGTAAAATAACATTTCAAGCAGCAGTAGCAGAATAAACCATACTATACTGCCCGAGACACCGTCATCCATATTTTGAATCCCTTCCTTTATATTTGATATTGTCTGTTCTATAATATAACAAGGAATGGAACCCGTGTCAAATTCAAGTCAGTCTTATGTATTTAACTCGAGGCTGACCATCAATCCATTATTCACTACCTGCATAATATCCTGATCAAGATGACATATCCTGTCCTTTAAACGTTTCTTATCGATCGTCCGCAGCTGCTCCAGCAGAATAACAGAATCTTTAACCATATCATATTTACTGGCATTCAATTCTATATGCGTGGGCAGCTTTGCCTTATTCATCTTTGAAGTGATCGCGGCACAGATCACCGTCGGACTATGCTTGTTCCCGATGTCATTCTGTATGATCAGCACCGGTCTGATACCTCCCTGTTCGGAACCGATCACCGGTCTTAAATCCGCGTAATAGATATCTCCTCTTTTCATTATCATACACTTCCTTATATTATCCTTATACTAATATTTCCAACAATAGTATTGCCGGTTTCTCTAAGGGTATACATGATAATTAGGAACAATTTATGATGACCTAACGATAGTCTTCGTAATAGTCCTTGGTTGCCGTAATGCGACCGTTTTTCAAGTAAACTCTGGGTATCCGCTTTCCGAGATCACAGGCGAGTTCATAATTGAATCGCCCCGATAATTCTCCCAGCTCTTCCATGGTAATCTGCTCTTTACCGTCCGTTCCGATCAGTGTCACTTCGTCTCCTTCTTCCGCCTCCGGTATCTCCTCCACGCTGACCATGAACTGATCCATACAGACCCTGCCGAGAATCGGCGCTCTCTTACCGCGAATCAGCACATAACCTTTACCGGACAATCCTCTCGGATATCCGTCCCCATACCCTACCGGTATCGTCGCAATGCGCATCCGCTTCGGTGTCACATAAGTACCGCCGTAACTGACCGGCACCCCGGCTTCCACTTCCTTGATATATACAATATGGCTTCTTAAGGACAGCACCGGCTGCAAATTCACGATATCCCGTGATACCTCCGGCGAAGGCCATAACCCATACAATGTAATTCCCGCTCTGACTACATCCATATCCGCCTCACGGATCTCAATCAGCCCGGCGCTGTTGGCACAATGCTTCACGGGAATACGGTAACCTGATTCTTTTTCCACCAGATTCATAAAATCACGTATCTGCGCAAGCTGTTCCATTGCCGCCGTCTTATCCCGCTCATCCGCCCTCGCAAAATGGGTAAACATCCCTTCCAGCTCAATACCTTCCGTGCGAAGCACTTTATCCACAAAGACAAGGCCGCTCTCATCCGGTCTGATCCCCACCCTTGTCATTCCGGTATCAACCTTCACGTGCACTTTCGCGTTCTTACCGAGTCTGCGCGCACATGACGCCAACTCGTCAATGGTATCCTCTCGAAATACAGCAGGCCTTATATCCTGCCGAATCAGATCTTCATAGCAATAGGGAAAAGTATATCCCAAGATAAGGATCGGTTTCCTAAGTCCCGCATGACGCAATATCAGCGCTTCCTCCGCAGTCGCCACCGCATAGCCGAATACATAATCCATCTGCTCTAATTCACGCCCGATCTGTACCGCTCCATGCCCGTAACCGTCCGTCTTAATGACGCCGATCATTTTCGTATGTGTCGACAGATTCCCATGCATCTGTTCCATATTATAACAGACCGCATCCAGATCTATCGCCGCGTAGACTCTTTGGTAATTTTCTTTCATATCACTTACTCCATTCCGCCCTGTTGCAGCAGGATCACATCCCTAATCCGTTCTATCATATCCGTAGCCGTCATGGACACGTTCGTTTCCCGCTCTGCCGCCAGATCCCCTGCGATACCGTGAAGATATACTCCCGCCACCGCCGCATCCGCTCCCGGCATTCCCTGTGCCAGCAATCCCGTTACCATGCCTGCCAGCACATCACCGGAACCTGCCGTAGCCATTCCATTATTACCTGTGGTATTCAGATATCTCCGCCGTTCTCTATGCCCTGCCACCACTGTGCGCACGTCCTTACAGACAACTATACACTGCAATCTGTCACTAAGCCGAATCGGATAGTCTGTCAGATGCTCTTTAGCCTGCGCGGTCGTACATCCATACAATCTCGCAAATTCTCCCAGATGCGGGGTGAGAATCACAGTCCTTCCCCGACTGCCCTGCTCTGCCAAAGTTTCCTGTAACCTTTGAGCCTGTGTCAGAAGATTCAAGCCATCCGCATCGATGACTAACGGCTTGCCGCTCTTAAGAATACTGAACCGAAGCAATTCCTGCGCCTGTTTTCCCATACCGATCCCCGGACCGATCAGGATACAGTCTGCCCAGTTCTCCGCCTCCTTAAGTTCCTGCGTAAACTTCTCCTCTTGTTCGGGCGAAACATCACCCGTATAGGTAAGCAGCATGGCTTCCGGTACAAACTGCTGCAGTGCTTCCCTGTTCTCCGCTGCCGTAACTACCTTCACCATACCTGCCCCGATTCGAAACGCACTCTTTGCCGCCATCATAGCGGCCCCTGCAATCTGATCGCTTCCCGCAACAATAAGCGTCTTACCGAATGTCCCCTTATTGCCGTCTGGCCTGCGTGCCGGAAGCACTCTGTCATTCCGCCCTGTATAGGTATACCAATACGGTTCCTCACCGAGAAAGCTACGTTCGTCTATCCCCATATTTCCGCATACCAGCGTACCAGTATATTCCGCTCCCGGATACAGGATCTGTCCGACCTTGCGAAATCCGTATGTTACGGTCAGATCAGCCTTCACGGCACATCCCATGATCTCCCCCGTATCGGCACAAATGCCTGATGAAATATCCACGCTGCACACATAGGCGTCTCTTCGATTGATCCACTCTATGGATTCCGCATAAACTCCCGCTACAGGCCTTGACAAACCGATCCCCAATATCGCATCTATCACTATATCATATTCATCATCCTGTATTGTGCTAAAAACCTGCGCCTCATATTCCCGCAAAATCTCGATCTGTCTGGCCGTCTCTGCCGAATACCGGTCTTCTTTATCCAACATAATAAAGGTTAC
Source organism: Lachnospiraceae bacterium (assembly GCA_014804605.1). GTDB lineage: Bacteria > Bacillota > Clostridia > Lachnospirales > Lachnospiraceae > UBA3282. The sequence goes on from JAAUZM010000032.1 coordinate 175,141, forward strand.
TTCATACCCTTGCAGCATAAGCAGTCTTCCCACCGCCAGACCATCCCCGCCGTTGTTACCTCCTCCCGCTATAACCGCCACTCTGCACGGAGCCTTACCGTACACTCGCCTGACTTCCTCCACCGTCACAAGCGCCGCCCGCTCCATAAGCAGCAGCGCCGGCAGACGATACTTCTCTATCGTGTTCCTGTCATAACGCTTCATCTCGGAAGCGGTCACCAAATACTGCATCATACACTTCTCCATTCCGCCTGTCACGACCACCTGCAGGCACACTCTCCCCAACGCAAGGGAAGCGTCAAAATCTCACGATTTCAACGCATCCTCATCGTCACCTTTGTTCTCTGCATCCGAATCACCGTTCTTGTCATCCGGTTCTTTCTTGTTACTATACTTCTCCTTCGGATCATATTTCATATCAAAAATCTCTATGACATCCGCCCCGAAGATATCATGCATATAGGAGTACAGCAGATGATTCATCGCCTCTTTCTCCTGCTTGCGCACGACCTTTTTCTTCAATTCTCTCCGGATACCGTTGATCCATTCATCGATCTCTTCCAGTTCCTCAGTATTTTTCTGCAGTTTACGGTAACATACCTCCATCGTGGCAAGCATCAGCTTATGATTCAAGTGGTTAATCTGCCTGGGAAGTTCCATCATCTCTTCCTCACATGCCTCTATCTTCTCGTTGCAGGCTGTGACAGTTTCCCTGCACTCTTCCATCTTTTTTTCCAATTTCTTGGAAGGCGCTTTCCCCATCTCGTCCGCAAGTATTACGATCTCGTCCATCTTTGCCTTCTTCAATTTTTTGATTTCACGGCTTTCCTCATTAGCTTTAGCCTGACGCTTGAGCAATTTATTCATTTCGCTTTCCATACGCTTGATCTCAGTGCTGTATTCCTTCTGCGTAAAAAGCTTATGCCATTTATTATCCAGCGTGAGAATCGGGATTTTCTTCCCGGACAGCGCCGGTTCAAATATTTCGTCTGTTCTGGACATATATTCACTGCCTCTCTGTCATATAATACTCTCTGTTATGCGATATTCTCTATCATGCGATACCTACCTGCAGTTATCTGTCATGAGATGCAAGGTTGTAGGACAATTTCATCAAACTGTCCGAAAGGTGCACATTCTCAACCTGTATATCATCCGGCACATGCAGATCCACATGTGCAAAATTCCAGAATCCCTTGATCCCACAGGATACAAGCTGTTCCGCCACTTCCACTGCGCTGCTTTTGGGTATGGTAAGGACTGCGATATCAATGTCATTGTCTTTCACAAAACATTCCATTTCCTGCATCGGCCGCACTGTGATCCCCCGAATCTGCGAGCCATGGAGCCTCTCATCAATATCAAATATTCCTCTGAAAATAAATCCCCTGCGCTCAAAATTCATGTAATTCACAAGCGCCTGTCCCAGATGCCCGGCTCCCACAATAATCAGATTATGCTCCTCATGGAGTCCCAGTATCTTACCGATTTCATCATACAGATATCCTACGTTGTAGCCATACCCCTGTTGACCGAACCCGCCGAAGTTATTCAGATCCTGTCTGATCTGTGAGGCAGTCACTCTCATGATATCACTCAGTTCCTGTGAAGAAACCCTCTCGATCCCCTCATCCTTCAATTCGCCAAGATATCTGAAATATCTGGGTAAACGGCTGATAACAGCCTGTGAAATCTCTTTGTCTTCCACCTTGCCGCACCCCCTGTATCGTAATATGATAAGTATACAACTGTGTTAAAAAACTGTCAAACAACTTAGCACTGCCGGTCCACAACCGTAACTTGACAGTTTAGCATTCTGACGGTATTCTTATAGAATAAAAAAAGAAAGGGTTGTGCCATATGCTGCTTTCCGTCAGTAATATTGATAAATCTTTCAACGATATCCCAGTACTGAAAAACGTATCGTTCCATATAGAAGATCACGATAAGGCTGCCATCGTCGGAATCAACGGCGCAGGTAAGACTACTTTGCTTCGCATTATCATGGGAGAACTGACTCCCGACAACGGTATCGTGACGATCTCCCGCGACCGGACGATCGGTTATCTCTCCCAGCACGAGGCAGTGTCCGGTGAAAACACGATCTATGATGAACTGCTCGCTGTGAAGCAGAACATCATTGAACTGGAACAGAAGATCCGCTCCACGGAATTGCAGATGAAGACGGCTTCCGAGGATACATTGCAGCGCCTGATGAACACCTACTCCGACCTGACACACGCCTTTGAATCCGCCAACGGTTACGCTTACAAAAGCGAACTGACCGGCGTACTCAAGGGACTCGGATTTACGGAAGATGAATTTACGCGGTCTGTCGATACCCTCTCCGGAGGTCAGAAGACCCGCGTGGCTTTAGGTAAACTCCTCCTAATAAAGCCTGATCTGATCATCCTTGACGAGCCTACAAACCATCTGGATATGTCTTCCATCACTTGGCTGGAAACCTATTTAAGAAGCTATAAAGGTGCTGTGATCATCGTATCCCACGACCGTTATTTTCTGGACAGAATCGCAAATAAAGTCATAGAGCTTGACAACACCAAGGCTACTGCCTTTACGGGAAATTATTCCGATTACGCCTCCAAAAAAGAAATCCTGCGTACAGCGGAATATAATGCCTATGTAAAACAACAGCAGGAAATTAAACATCAAGAAGAAGTAATCGAAAAATTAAGATCCTTTAACCGTGAAAAATCGATTCGTCGTGCAGAGAGTCGTGAAAAAATGTTAGAAAAAATCGACGTACTGGAAAAACCCACCACAGTACGTGCCGATATGCACCTTCGTCTGGAGCCGAAATATGAAAGCGGCAATGACGTGCTACACGTGGAGAATCTGTCCAAGCACTTCGGTTCTCTCACGCTCTTTGAGCAGCTTGGTTTTGATATCAGAAAGGGAGAACATGTAGCCATAATCGGTGACAACGGTACCGGCAAGACTACGATCCTTAAAATGATCAACGATCTAGTGGCTCCGGATACCGGCGAGATCCGGCTCGGTACGAACGTAGCCATCGGTTACTATGATCAGGAACATCATGTATTACATATGGATAAAACGCTGTTTGAGGAGATTTCCGATGATTATCCGACTCTCACGAACACGGAGATTCGTAATACTCTCGCCGCTTTTCTCTTTACCGGAGAGGATGTATTCAAGCAGGTAAAATCCCTAAGCGGCGGCGAACGGGGACGCGTCTCTCTCGCCAAGCTGATGTTATCAGAGGCTAATTTTCTCATTCTGGATGAGCCCACAAACCACTTGGATATTATGTCTAAGGAGATCTTGGAAGATGCGTTGAATGCTTATACCGGCACGGTACTCTATGTGTCCCATGACCGCTACTTCATCAATAAAACCGCCTCCAGAATCCTTGACTTAAACCATCAGGTGCTGACCGGATACCTCGGCAATTATGATTATTATTTAGAGAAAAAAGAAGAACAGCTCGCACTGATCGATGCCGCAAAAAGAAATGCCGGCTCTGATCTGCCGCCGAATGCTCACAATATCCATGCCGCTGGTTCCGAAGGCAACACAAACGCTCCGGCTGATGGCAGACAGGACTGGCTGGCACACAAAGAACAGCAGGCGGCACAGCGCAAAAAAGAAAATGCACTAAAGAAATGCGAAGCTCGGATCGAAGAATTGGAAACCCGAAACGGGGAAATCGATGCGCTCATGGCATCGCCCGACATTTATACCGATGTGGCTAAGCTGCAGGAACTGAGCCGTGAAAAGGAATCCAACGACACTGAATTGTCTGATCTGTACGAAAAGTGGGAACAGCTCTCTGAATAAGAGCTGTTCCCTCTTAATTTAAATCACTTGATATAAATCGAACTTGTTCAATTTTCTACATTGCTTCATATTCCGCCTTGATCGCCTTAATAAAATTCTCGCTGTTTAAGACAGTCACATTCTGCAGCGAAGTGATTAAAGCCAGATCTTTGGTCATCTTACCTGACTCGATCGTCCGGATCGTCGCACTCTCCAACTTGTCCGCAAATGTCACAAGATCCGGATTATTATCCAGCTCACCGCGTTTCCTGAGCGCTCCCGTCCATGCAAAGATAGTAGCCACAGAATTGGTGGAAGTCTCCTCACCTTTCAGATGCTTATAATAATGCCGTTGTACTGTCCCGTGCGCCGCTTCATATTCATAGACACCGCTGGGAGATACCAGCACGGAAGTCATCATGGCAAGAGAACCGAATGCAGAGGAAACCATATCGCTCATCACATCGCCGTCATAATTCTTGCACGCCCAGATAAATCCGCCCTTTGCCTTCATAACCCGCGCCACCGCATCGTCAATCAGCGTATAAAAATACTCTATCCCTGCCGCCTCAAATTGATCCTTGTACTCCGTATCATAGATCTCCTGGAAAATATCCTTGAAATTATGATCGTATTTCTTGGAGATCGTATCCTTCGTGGCAAACCACAGATCCTGCTTCGTGTCAAGCGCATAATTAAAACATGCTTTGGCAAAGCTCGTGATAGACTCGTCCGTGTTATGGATACCCTGCAGGATGCCCGAACCCTTAAATTCATGTATCGTCTCCCTGATCGTAGTACCGTCTTCGGCGGTAAATACTAACTCCGCCCTGCCTGCACCGGGTACTTTGATCTCCGTATTCTTATATACATCACCGTAAGCATGACGCGCCAGTGTGATCGGTTTCTCCCAATTTCTGACGCAGGTTTCTATCCCTTTCACCACAATAGGGGTACGGAACACTGTGCCATCTAACGCTGCACGTATCGTACCGTTAGGACTTTTCCACATTTCCTTAAGATTATACTCTGTCATTCTGGCCGCGTTGGGCGTAATTGTGGCACACTTAACCGCCACACCGTATTTCTTCGTCGCCTCCGCAGAATCGACCGTAACCTGATCCAATGTCTCATCACGATGTGCCAGCCCCAGATCATAATATTCCGTCTTTAAGTCGATATAGGGCAATAACAGTTCGTCCTTGATCATTTTCCAGAGAATTCTTGTCATCTCATCTCCGTCCATCTCTACAAGGGGTGTCGTCATCTTAATCTTTTCCATTGTTGATTCCTCCTGCCTTTTCATTATTTTCATATTTATAAAGAAAGATTACTGTACGGATTCCTCACCGTAAATTTCATACAATCCGTTCTTCACCATGTTGTCATAAGCATTCAGCATATGTTTATTCGCAAGCTGTTCCGCCCTGTCCGCGTCACCCGCTTTAATCGCTTCCATGATCTGTCTGTGTTCATCATTGGATGCCCGTCCTCTCGTGTTTGTAGAAAGCGTCTTCTGTCTGACCCTGAGCACATACTGATGATAATCCCGCAGCGTATGCTCCAGCATCTTAGAATCGCATGCCTCGTAGAGAATATCATGGAAACGGTTGTCCAGCTCCGCCATCTGATCCATATGCCCCTTAGAGGCATGGAACTCGGCCAGATAGATATTTTCCTCCATCTCCTCCATCTGCTCTTTCGTAATCTTCTCCGTGGCAAGTCTTGCACATAATCCCTCCAGAAGAGAACGAATCATATAGATATCTTTTACATCCTTCGCCGTGATGCCGGTAACATATGCTCCCTTATTGGGCACGATCTGTATCAATCCTTCCAGCTCCAACTGCCGGAAAGCCTCCCTGACCGGTGTACGGCTGACGCCCAGCTCTTCCCCGATCGCAACTTCCTTCAGTTCTTCGTGCTCCTTATACTTTCCGCTTAAAATATCCTCCCGCAGCTTCTGGAACACTCTTCCGCGCAGGGAATACTTATCATTGACTTCATTCTTTAAATCATAATTAGCCATTTCTTTTTCCGTTTCCACTCCTTTTCGCGTATCAGTCTTACCGCTCCGGACAAATGCTTAAGCCCCCGGAGTCTCAATTCCCAGTTCCTCACAGGTCTTCTTTATCTGTGCAACAAGTTCCTCATCCGTCAACACCGTCACACGACCTGTCGCATACTCCTCATCTACCCATACCTTAAGCGCATGTACCAGATCACAGTTCTTGTCCAAATGTTTATCCTCCGGCAGATGATAGTACGTATTGATCCAGTGCGCGATTCCCGCCAGCCCCGATGTATTGGATACTGCGCACAGAACCGGTCTGTTCAGGAATTTATCCGTGTCAAATATATTATAGATCTCCTCATTCTTAAGAAGTCCGTCCGCATGAATTCCTGCTCTCGTCACATTGAAATTCTTCCCCACAAAAGGTGTTCTGGGCGGTATCTCATAACCGATCTCCTTCTCGTAGTACTCCGCCAGTTCCGTAATCACTCTGGTATCCATACCGTTTAAACTGCCGCGAAGCTGAGCATATTCAAATACCATTGCCTCTAACGGTGTATTGCCTGTCCTCTCACCGATGCCAAACAGCGAGGTATTGATCCCCGAACAGCCATACAGCCAAGCGGTAGTAGAATTGGATACCGCCTTGTAGAAATCATTATGCCCATGCCATTCAAGCAGCTCATGCGGTACCCCCGCATGTGTATGTAATGCGTAAATAATTCCCTGTACGCTTCTGGGAATAACCGCACCCGGATAATTGACTCCGTATCCCATCGTATCGCAGGCACGCACCTTAATCGGAATCTTATACTCTTCCATGAGCTTCATCAGTTCCATGCAAAAAGGCACCACATATCCGTAAATATCAGCCCGCGTAATATCCTCCAAATGACATCTGGGACTGATTCCCTCCTCCAGACAGTCACGGATCACACCCAAATAATGATCCATAGCCTGCCTTCTTGTCATTTTAAGCTTTAAGAAAATATGATAATCCGAGCAGCTTACCAGAATGCCCGTCTCCTTCATGCCGATCTCTTTCACCAGCTTGAAATCTTCCTTGCTGGCACGGATCCAGCTCGTGATCTCCGGATACTGATACCCCTGTTCCATACACTTATATACCGCGTCCCGATCCTTTTTACTGTACAGAAAAAATTCGCAGGCACGGATCATACCGTTTGGTCCGCCCAACTTGTGCAGATAATCATAGATTGTGACGATCTGCTGCGTTGTATAGGGCGCTCTTGACTGCTGACCGTCCCGAAAGGTGGTATCCGTAATCCAAATATCCTTCGGCATATTATGCGGCACTGTCCTGTCGTTAAAAGGAATCTTAGGTATTTCGGAATAGGGAAACATATTCCGGAACACATTAGGTTTCTGAACATCGTCCAAAATATACATATGCTCTTCTATTTCCAGAAGATTATTATGATCATTCATGGTTACCGGACGATTCGCAAATGTTCTCTCATCATACATAGCTGTCACGTACCTTTCCGTGTCTATCCGCTGCAATCAATATTATCTCTCATACCACATTGTCGCATGGATGTACGCCACGTATAATTGTATACAATCATACCATTTGTGTCAACCCGTACCGCACATTTCTTCCAGATTTATCATGCCCCACCCCTGTTTATTCCATGAATCTCCCATATCACGTGCGCTGTAGATTATCCTGCGTTTCACCTGTTCATTACTCATATCAGGATATTTTTGTAATAAAAGCGCTGCCGCGCCGGATACGATAGGTGTTGCCATGGAAGTTCCGCTCTTCCTGATATAAGCATTGCGGTAACCGTTCCTCGGATTCCACAGAAAGTTCATATTACAGGATACAATATCTGTTCCGGGTGCCACCACATCGGGCTTGCGGTACAGCATATCGCGGCTTCCTCTGCCAGAATAATTCTCACAAAGATCTCGGCGGGAACCAAAATACCCTCCTTCATGACATCCTACTGTGATCACTCTGCGGCTGCTTCCGAGGGGCGATACCGTACCCTCCCCCGGACCGTTATTACCGGCCGCACACACTACTACAATTCCTTGCTTCCACGCCTCATCCAGAAGATCTATCAATTCCTTCATGCGTTCTCTCTCCCCGCTTGTTCCGATACCCAGCGATATGTTGAGCACGCGGATCTGATAGCGGATACGATTCTGCATAATCCATAGGATGCCCCGATGCATACTGTCTATACTGCCCTCTCCGTTTTGATCCAGTACCTTCCCCACGCACAGATGGCAGGCCGGTGCTATCCCTTTGTATACTCCATGGGACGCATATCCGCTTCCACCCACACATCCCGCCACATGAGTACCATGTCCGCTGTCGTCATAGCTTCCCTGCCGGTCGTTCACGAAATCGGCAAAATCAACGATACGATCTCCAAAATCCGGATGAGCGCCAATGCCCGTATCAAGAACTGCCACGGTAACATCTTCTGTTACAATATCCTCCTGTATATGATCAGTACATCCAATCTGCTTTCTGACACGATTCACGACAATCCCACCATATTTCGTTCTACTGTCGTTCAGTATTTGTCATATAGGAAGCCCAATGAACTTTCCTGCATAATAAAAACTCCCGACTATAGATTTATTCTATGCCGAGAGTCTTACCATGTTCAGTGTCCTTTTTATTTACATCCTGCTATATATTCCCGCACGTTTTATCCGGACTACTTTATCTGTCTTCGTCTGCGGTTTCCCCCGCGATAGAAAAACAACGCCAGAGCGGTGCAGATCATTCCCGCGCTAAAGAACCACTTCGGATGAATGCTGTAATCGCCGGTATCCGGTGAAGCATCTTTTTTACCAAGAGAGGCAAAAACCGCCTGCCCGTCCTGTACGTCCGCCACCACCGTGCTGTTGCCGTAATTATAGATACCGTAGGGCGAGAAATGCTTCGCCGAAAACATAAGCGCATCCATACCGTCCACGGAGACGACTCTGCTCTCTACCTCTTCAAGCTGCCCGTCAGCATCCAGACAGACTACATGCATATTATCTTCTCCCACGCCTTTCGGAATCGGAAGTGTGACTTCCACACTCTGCTTCCCCAGTCCGCTGATCGGAATGCCGGTCTGTGCATCCGTCATACTGACCTCGTATGCACACAGATTATGAGGCAGTCTGTTACCATATATTTTCTTATAAACATCGCCNATTNNNGNTTTNGCNTCTTCGCTGTCNGTGATCGTCAACACATAGTTTTCNTCGGAGCCTTCCATCACNGCACCGGCCATNCCGTCCTGCGGTAATGAATAACTGTTAATCCGCACATCTATTCCCTCACGNNCTTCCTCCTGAGGCACACNGCTTCCCAGTTCATCCGTACCNGCTTCCANCACATAAGTCATGCCGTCTATNGTACAGGTCTCNCCGGNTGCGGGNAAACTNCCGAAACCGCGTCTGCCGACNATNCGCAGCGTACCGNCTTCTCCGNCNGCCGCTTCCTTCGTCANTTTACAGATTACGCCGTTAAAACCGGCCTGTGCATCATCCAGTACCGTATCTGCCAAGTCACTTACGCNCTCAGGNANCACGGCNATCATATTCCCCTTAAAAGCCAGATCACGATANTCNTCTCTGTACACTTTCGTTGAAGCNTCCTCATAGGATANCTGCGGTATCGNCTCNGNCTCAAACACAATGACGCCATTNNCCGCCGCCTTCTGTGTTCCCGNACTNTCATAAGCACGCAGNCCGATCTTCTGAGCCGTCTGCCGGNATATGNACCGTATTAATGGGACAACCCGCATAAGCCCTGTCACGAACNTCTTTTACATGATTGCCGCCCTCTATNGATGTAAGNTTANTGCAATTNTCAAAAGCNGCTTCACCNATCACTTCCACGCTGTCCGGCAGAATCACTCCGGTCACGTTTTTATTNTTTCTAAATACCTCTGCNCCGATCTGCTTTACTCCCGAGGGAATAGAAACGACACCGCCGCTTCCNTTNTACGCCAGCACNATGCCGTCNCCNACAATCAGGAAATCTCCGCTGCCGCTCTGTTTCCACTCTGANAGCCACGGAGTTGCNGCAAATGCNGAAGCCGCAATATTANGCACACTGTTCGGNATGACNACATTAGTCAATCCATCGCAGTGATAGAATGCCGCATAACCGATCTCTTCCACACCATTCGGAATCTGCACGGANTGCAACGANGATCTCGCAAANGNAAACTCACCNATTCTGACNATTCCATCCGGAATATCAAAAGACGTCATGTCATCATCATAATATGCCTGCGCNGCAATCACGGAACCNTNCACTACGGTATACTTCGGGAAGGAACCNCCCTTCGCATCACTNGACCCNGCAAGTCCNGGCACGGTATCGGTCGGTGTATCCTCCACCGGAGTGCCNCCTATCGTCTCNCCCGTACTNCCCACATTAATCGTGGCGTTTGCNTTGTCGATCAGGATAAANGCNTCGCGGCCGATNACTCTCGTCTTGCCCTTAACCGAGTCATCCTCCTCTGCCTCCATCGCATTCATATGTGACACTTCATGATAATAATCTACCGGTGCCACAATCTGCGNCNTATCGTCTTCANCNGATACATCATTTCCGCTTACGCTNTCAGTNCCCGGCGCTTCCTCATATTCCGACACTTCGATATCTTCCAGTTCCAGNGACTGCGCAAAGGTATTCGCTACAGAGCCGACTTCCGCCTNNATTTCCAGCCTNGTGCACCCNTCGAATGCCGTGCTGTGAATCGTGCCTACAGAAGGNGGGATCTCGATTTCCCGCAGTCTGACACAGTCCTCAAAAGCTTTCATATCAATATTTTTGACNGAATAGGGAATATTNACTTCTTTCAGATTCTTACAGTTGGAAAAGGCATATGCGGAAATCTCCTTCACATTGCTGCTGATNNTNACCTTCTCCAGATTATAGTCNCCCCAAAANGCNTACGGTTTNATCTTCACAACCGTAGACGGCATNGAATAGCTNTCGCCTCTCCTGCCTGCAAGCAGTTGATACAGCGTATTTCTGCCGTTCTTATTATAGATTGCTCCNTCGTCACATGTAAATTGNGGATTACTGCTGTCGAAATGAACGTCCGANAGATTATAATCTCCCGCAAAAGCACCGTTACCCAGATCGCTCAGNCCGACTCCGACATTCACTTCCCTTAAGGACGGACAGCCACTGAAAGCCGCATTTCCTATCGTCTTTACCGAATCCGGAATCAAAACACTCGTAAGATTATTACATCCGGTAAATGCCCCGGAGCCTATAACCTCTACGGAATCGCCGATCGTCACGTGTCTGATATTATCATTGCCCGCAAAAGCTCCGGCTTCTATCCGCTCAACGTAATTGGAAATAGACACGTCCTCAGCCGTGCCGTTGTATTTCACTAATGTCGTTCCATCCATCTGAAAATCAGATGCGGAAGAGGTCGGAGCCGCTTCCACATCTGATACAGGGATCTGTGTAACTGCAACTGCCGTAACAAGAAGCAGTATACCAATCAGATTTCTTACTTTCTTTCCCATAGGATTTCCTTTTATGCCGTTTTCACTTTAGCAGACTTATCCTTCTTCATGAACAGAATAATGGATAAACATGCCAGACCGATGGATAAGAACCACTTCGGATGAATCGGATCTCCGGTCTTAGGTGTAGTATCCAGCATACCCTCTGTCAGATTTCCCGTGTCTACATAGACCGTGTACGGCGAAAAGTGCGAAGCCGTAAATCTGATACAAGGAACACCGTTTATCGTTGTAAAGTTCTCATTTAAATTCTCTAACTGATTACCGTTAACAACCGCACCGGCCATATTATTACCGCCATACGCCACCAGTGCATCCGGAATCGGAATCGTGATATCCACTGTAATTCCCGCAAGCTGGTCACCTGTAAGCTGGTAGGTTCCTGTAGAATCCCACAAGCTGATATCCATCGCATAATACAAGATACTATCCAGACTGCCGTACTTGTTCGTCAGTGCTTCGGCTACCGCTCTGGTCGCCTCATCCGTCTCCGTAATCTTCACGATAAAGTTATCAGTCGTACCGTTTGCATTGGCAGTTGCCAGATCCTTATTGGATATACCGGGCTTCGTGATATCCACACGAGTGCCGCCGCTTCCGCCGGTGTTACCACCGCCGCCGCCGTTATTGTCTGTATTCGCCGCCGTTGTTGTTGCCGCCACATAATTCGCAGTCACGGTCACATTACCCGCCGGCATCGTAAAGGTGGTTGCCGGCAGACTGACACTCGCCAGCGTAACCCCGTTAGACTCCGTCGTCCACTTCTGGAATACCATACCCGCTGCAGGTTCATTCGCCGCGATCACAACGGTTGCACCCTGTGCATAGGTACCGCTTCCGCTACCGTTTACAACCGTTACTGTAAAGCTTGCCGCCGTAGACGATGAGGTATTGGATGTGGATGATGTCGTGCTCGTCGAACTGCTTGACGAGGACGATGATGTACTACTCGATGAGGATGAAGTACTTCCTCTCGATGTATTCGAGCTGCCACTGCTTGATGAGTTTCTGCTCGTGTTCGTAGAACTACCGCTTGTATTGGTAGATCCGCCGCTGGTCGCAACATCACGGTACAGAGCAATGATCGTCATATTGGCATCGATCGTCGTATTCTCCGTCCAGTTATTACTCCACTGCAGGAATTCCTTGCCTTCCTTAGTGTGATCAGCGTATTGCGGAGCCTCCCATCCCAAATCCATAAAGCTGTTGTTCGGTTCTACATAATACTTACCGTCATCATCGCTGGAGTTACGGCCGCTCAATCTATGACCGTCTATACCATCAAGGAACTCCACTACATATTTACCATTAATCATGGAACCATCCGACTCATACTGTGCAATAAATATGGTCATATCGTCTGTAATCGGATCGTCCAACGTCATACCGCCGGTGGTCTCCCAATGGCTGAACTTATAACCCGGTCTGTGATCCGCCTGCTTCAGAGTCTCCTCCTCCGGCGGCGCTGTCGCCTTGCTGCCACCCGTATCATGATCTACGATCTGGGTCGCGCCAACCTGCGTTCCGTCATAGTCATAGAACATAACACGGTAAGCATTCAGCACTTCCACCTTCATGCCTTGACCTTCATACCGTTTTCCATAACGATATGCCGCAGAATCTTCGTAAGTATAGATCGTAACATTCCGTTTCGGATCAAATGCCATATCCGCTATATCAACTTCCCGTCCGGGAATGGTTATTGCCAACGGATGCGTCGCATTCGCTATGCCGCTGAAAGCATCATCTCTGATCTTATTAACAGTTCCCGGCAATTTTACATTTATCAGACTCAAACAATCCTTAAAGCAGTTCTCCGGTATAATTCCCAATCCTTCCGCCGAGGAAAGATCCACTACTGATATTCCGTCACAGCCCTCAAAAGCACTCTCTGCGATCTCGCTCACACTGCTGATCAGCCTGTCGGGATCCGGCGCTACAGTTGCCTTCTTCAGATTCTCATCGCTTGTATTCGATTTACCTCTGCTCATAAGGCACTCTATGATTCTATATTTTCCAGCATTATTCGCATCCTGCTCATAGATAATACCATTCTCTGCCGGATATTTCTCGTTGCCGACCACATTCGTCAGATTACCGCATCCTCTGAAAGGAAGCGCACCGATCTCTTCAGCCTGACCAAGCACTACTCTCTCCAGCTGCTCACAGCTGTCAAAAGCATAATCCGGCAGTTTCTTCACACTAGTGAGGACAACACTCTCTAAATGATCGTTACCGTTCGCATTCTCTTCACGTGCATCACCTTCTTTATAATCGACATAATAACCACTGAATAGACCTGGGGTCGCACCGTTTGTCTTACGTGTATACATATTATTGGTTGCCGCTGGTCTCTTCTTTCTGATATAGGTATCGTAGTTATCACCGTTCGCCGTCGCATAAGCGCTGACATCTATGGAATCCACACCCGCCGGCACCACAACATCCTTCGTAGCGTTGATAAAGATCCACACCCTATCCGGCACCTTTTTATAATCGGGCAGGGAATCATAATTCAGATCGTTCAGATAACTCCTATAGTTATCCATAAAATTATACGGATACGCCTTGAAGTACGGTGACGGATTCGCTGCCGCCTGCACAACAATGGGTTCAAACAATTTATCAACCAGCCCATTCATCGCGGTATCAGCGCCTGTGGACAGATAACTCTTCCAGAATCCCGGTTCACAGTACTCCGGATTGATCCACGGACCATAACGCTGGTCTAATTCACTTTGAAATTCATCATTACCTGCCGGAATAATCGTTCCGTCCTCTAAGGTAGCCGAGCCTAAGCCTTTCTGTTGTGCATCAAAGATACGTGCATAATCGCTACGCAATTTGTCTACCGCATCGCCGCTATTATATACCGTATAGTAATAATAATTCTCCATATCTTGACAGTAATCCTGCAGTTCTTCATCGAGTTCTTTTCTGTTTGCCACGTCAAGATCACTATATTTCGGATAGTCCAGCAGCGTCACTTCACCGTTCTTATCACACATTACCGTCAAGTGAGTGCCAACTTCACTGTCCCACAGACTCTGATAGCACACGTTAATTGCCGGCGCATTGACATTATCTTGATCCTTCAATACATGCGCTGTGTTAGTCGCCCATTCAAAAGGTGCATAGTCTTCCACAATATCTCCATGGAAAGTAAGCTGGCTGCCGGTCGTAACAAATGCTGTCTCATCCATCACCAACGATTCATAGCCGTTTGCAGGTTTCGTGAAATATACATCATATAAATACTTGCAACCTGCAAAAGCCTCTCTGCCGATATTGGTCACGGAATCACCGATTCTCACTTTGCTCAAAATCGGCAAATCCCTAAACGCCCCGTCAGCAATAGTGCTAACAGAACGATTCTGTATCGTAATACTCTTAATCTTCTCCCGTAACTCTTTATTGGAGAAGCACTCCGAACCAATGCTCTTGATATCAAAGTTACCGATCTTACTCGGTATCACAATATCAACGCTCTTCGCTGAAGAACCATCAATCAATGCGCATGAAATCAACTCCCCGTCATTACCTGCACCGTAACGATAACGAGTGCCATCCTCACTTTCTAAAGCCATTTCATAATAAGTCTTACCTCCGCTCTCATAAACATACGGAATTCCGTTGCCGTCATTTCTGTACGCATCCCACGTACTGCTTCTGGGATATGCTGGCCCGCCTGCATATGACTCCGGACCATAGACACAGAACTCAGCATCCGTCACATACTTAAACAACCCCGGATCGAAGGATGCCATACCACACTTTTCGGAGAACACGGCTTTCTTTAATCCGAAACAATTATAAAAGGTAGATACCGGTATTTTCTTCGTAAAATTCTGTATATTGACTTCCGTCATATCCCTATGGTTGGCAAGCACATAGTCGTCCATGGTCGAAAGTCCCTCACTCGGGAAAGAAAAAGTCTGTAACGAATCACCGCTGGGTGACTGTACCGCAAAGCTTCCTCTTCCGAGATTCTTGATCTTGGCAGTGCCGAAATTAACAGTCGCCAGTCTGGTATCGTCAAAAAATGCATACTCCCCGATATCGCAATCGCTGATCCGGTCATCAAACCGAATCTCACTCAAATTCAGGCAGCTTGAAAAAGCACCATACCCGATCGTCTTCAGCGTCCAAGGTAATGCCAACGGTGTATTGATTCCGGACATGCGGAATGCCTCCGCGCCAATCACCTCAGTAGGCGCTGTATCTGTGAAAGATATGCTCGTCAATTTCTGACAACCATAGAAAGCCCGATTACCGATCATTATCGCGTTACCAATCACCACGCTGGTAATTCCAGACCCTTCAAAAGCGCTTTCACCAATATACCGAACTTTATCCGAAATGTCTATCTGACCGACGTTCGTCACTCCGGCAAATGCTTTGTCAGCTATTGTGCTGACGTAATGCATATCAAGCAAAACAAGATATCCGTCCACATCTACATATCCATAAGGAAGATCCTCGGATTTTTCATCACTGTATGCCACATAAACGAATTCATTACTATGTCCAAGTCTCCGATCTGTCGCTGTCGTCAGTCTATATTTAGTTCCCTTTAGAATAATATTATGTTCACAGAAAAAATCTATCTGCTGGTCACTGTCCAGATTCATTGGACTCTTCCGCATTTCATCCGGCGGCATTAAAGACGGATTGTCTTTCAGCCCTGCATAATATGCTTTGAATTCCTCTGTCTTCGTAGTGAAATCTCTCTCAAAATACTTCTGAAAGAAAGCTATGATTTTCTCATCCAGAATTACAGCCCCCGAAAGTGGATCATAATCCAGATAACTGTATGTGAGCGTATTCGTCGGATAAAACTGATTGCTGGGGCTCAAATTGTCCATATAAGAAATGCCACAGCTCTTCGGGTCCGCACTTGCACCGAAATAATCATTAAACTCCTTCATTGTTACTACAAAATAATTCTTATTCGGCTGCAAACCAAGGTTTACGACATCTCTCTGGAAAGAATCATTATATTTACATAAGCGCCCATATTGAGCATCGATTGGCTCATATAAAAATTGCCATGTGAGAGCAAGTGACTGTCCATCTCGAACTACAATCTCAGTTTGTTCCAAATCTCCACTTGCTACTTTGTTCGCCAGCTCTTCATCACCCTTATCCCAATAATCGTTAAGTGTATGCCCGGGATTGTGAATATAATCGTCATTCGGATCCGCCTCAATGTACTGGATGCCCGCATCGCCTCCCCCTGTCGAGTCTGATTCATCCGCCAGATTCTCCGGCACCGGAATCGCCGCAACAGCGATCGCCGTAATCATCAACACAGCCGCAAGACTACGTCTCACTGTTCTTTTTAATCTTCTCTTGGATTTTTTCATTACTGTCTTCTTTGCCATTGCTCTTTCCTCATTCCCTTACACATTTCTATTTATGTAAAAAATTAATTCTCCTCCCACACTCTCTTAGCCACCACCACGAATCTACCGTCTGTCTCAGAGTTATCACAGGTAGATAATGTCAGAAGCTCATCTCCGTAGCTTGCCATCACGCCGGTGTTATAGAGCGATAATGCCGCCATCTCCTGCATATTAGACTCAAACTCTTTCTCCGAAGCGGCATCAAAGAATTGATAATATTTAAATACTACTTCATCCTCATTATAGATTTTCGACCGAAACACGTACATAATTTCATATGTTCCCTTCTCGTAGATCGTGTCGAATTGAATCAGAGAATGCTTCTTACCATATTCTTCGCTACTGTACTTATTCAGATTACCGAACATTTTGCCGGACTTCATATGATGTCCGTATATTATCAAGTTGGTATTCCTATGTACTACATCGCAGTCTTTATCCAGAAACAGGCTACCGTTCTTATCATATTCCTGATCAAAATTATGATCCAGATAATATTCATTATTAGCGGTCTGCATCACTGGATAGTCTATATTTGTATCGTCAATTTTTAACCATCCAATTAGCTTTTTGTTCTTATTAAATAAAGTCCGGTACTCCTCCAGCACCTCCAGTTCCACCGTCTCATCCTGCGAATGGTGAACTTCCCGAAAAAGAGTGCCCGTCAGGGTGCTGTTCCCCTTAAGCTGCGCCAAATCTTCATATTGTGTCTGTGTTCTGTCAGAAAAATAATAGTAAATTCCGAAATACCCGAAACACAAAACCGCAACAAGCGAGCAGATGACAAGTGCTAATTTACGGCGCTTTTCCCGTCTCTTTAGCTCGCGGAGAATTTCCTTCTGCATCTCTTTATCAAACTCATCAAGTGATACTTTCTTCTCCTTATTTGCCGTCGTTTTTCCTTGATTTTTTGCCGTTTTTTTCGTCTGCCCTGCTTTGTTTTTTTTATTTTTTCCGACCGGGAGCCTGCTGTCCTTATCATATCCCTGCCGCTTATACTGCTGCGCCAGTTCATAGATCTCATCATCAAAATCGTTGCCGATTACCGTCTCAAAGCGATATTCTCCCGCACCGATTGCCGCATAAAGTGTAATCACTTCCCCCGGCTGCTCCATATTGACTTGCGCCTTTATTTTCTCAATCTTCGCCTGATCCCGCAAGGCAGCCTGATAGTCCGCCTCGGTCCGGAATCTCTTGCCGGAAACCTCAAATCCCACCATAGGGGATCGCCCCTTTATTATAATACTATGTACCAGGCAGCCCAATTCGAGCTACTAGCATATAGTTTAATTTTACTATATCTTGAGATTTATGCAAGTGTTTTGTCATAATTTACACAATTTCTCCAATTTCAATATACCGCAAACAGGACTCCCGTGGTGAGAGTCCTGCTATTTTACTATTAAAAATTAAAGAGTCCTTTTCCCTTAATCTTAAAAGTTGCCGTCTTGGTGCCTCCATAATTACCCAATCCGTGGATCACAACTTTGGCTGTACCCTTATTGATATTGTTACTGTATCCTACAACCTCATATTCTTCCGGTTTTAAGACAGTTCCTTGGATCTCCACACGAATCTGTGTATCGGGCTTAATCTCCTTGCCTGTGTAAGACTGTACCGGTATCGTCACCTTAGCCTTGGAAATATTTGCCGTCACGATCCTGTAAGTGCCGGTCAACGTTCCGCTGTAATCGGCTCCGTTCGCAGTGACGGTCACGTTGATCTTCGTTCCTGCGGGTATGATGTCATCTTTACCAACCGGTTCTCCCGCCTTCTTGTAAGTCCTGTCGATAAGCGTTCTTTCCGCATAGGTGTATTCCATATTCTTATTATAGTCTTTGCCCGCAACCAGACGCTTGCCGTTTACATCCGTCACCTGAACAGTCGTCATATAAATATTCTTTTTGTTCTGGTAAACTTTATCGGCTGCTGCTATTGTCATCTTGCCGATATCCTGCTGCGTGACGTCATACTCTATACTCTTGCTTTCCTTAAAGTTACCCTTACCTTTGACTGTCAGCACCGCCCTAATGCCCGCCGTATTGTTCTGTTTATAAGTAAGCGTATAATCCGTACCCGCTTTCAGAGTCTTACCGCCGAAGGTAACGACCGGTTCCGGCTTACATCCGCCCTTCTCATAACTATAGGACTTATTCAAGGTAATCTTTGCTTTGTTTATATCGCACGCAACAATCTTAAATGTCTTTTTGAGCTTCCCGCTGTACGCGCCTTTGCCCGTAAAGTTTGCGGTTGCGGTTCCCACCTTCACATTATTGGTGTACGTCACCTCATAATCTATACCTCTCTTAAGCGTACGGATTACGGATTCACCGTTTTCTTTAAGCGTGATGGTCACGATCTCCTGATCTGCGCGTATCTCTTTTCCCGTATAAGTTGGCGTATTGACAAATTTCAGTTCTGCTTTTGCTTTAGCCAGAGAAGCAATTTCTACGATTTTAAAGGTTATTTTCCTTGTTCCGGCATAACCGCCCCTTCCTTCAATGACGATTGTCGCCGTTCCGACATTCTTATTATTCTCATATCTTACTACGGCATAATCCTCGTCCCGGGTTAATTCCTTGCCTTTATATTTGACCGTAAACTCCGGTATGATCTCTTTTCCCGTGTAGGTTTGGTTCGGTATCTTGCTGATTGTCAGCTTAGACACCAGCACACCCTCTGTAATCGTGAATTTAAATGTTTTTTCTCCCGTGTAATTACCGATACCGGTCACAGTCACTGGATAGGTTCCCGCCTCTTTATAACTCACATCCTGTACAATGTAGTCTTTCTTAGCCGCAAGTTTCTTGCCATTCCATAAAACCGATGGCACAGGCTTCTGTGACTTATTCTTATTATATGCAACCGCGATATCATCCACGCTGACATCACTATTTCCTATGTCTTTAGGTAAAATCGTAAAGCGCTTCGTCAACTTACCTTCGTAATTTCCCTTACCCGTAATAATAATCGAAGGAGCCTTCTCCGCATTCTGATCCGCCGCTTTCGTATTGTTCGCATAGCTTATGGTATAGTCTTTCTTTTCCTCCAGCCGCGTCTTATAATCATACACCCGGACCTCGGGTTTGATTGCTTTACCGGTATAGGTATACTCCGAAACTTTCGTGATCCAAAGTCCTTCCGGAATGATTCCGTCCTCCGGAATATCCTCCTCGGGCACTTCCGGCTCATCGCCTTCTCCATCAGGGGATCCTATATAGTAATAATATTTCACCGTTTCGCTGTCCGGTTGTCCTTCCTTATGAGCATATGCCCAAATAACCGTAAAACCGTTAATCTCGATCGGTGTTGTATAGAGATTACTCGTCCTGTCGGGTTTCTTGTCATCCAATGTATAATAGATCTGCGCACCTTCCGTCTCACAGGACAATCTCACCGTCGTTCCGCGGCGCACGGCGCTTCCGCCGGGAATACTTGCCACGGGAGCCGCCACAGTATCCCTAAACGACCACTTTTCCCGCACGCTGACCCGAACTTTCACCGCCAGAGACACTTCCTCCTCGTCTACATCTGCGGGAAGCACCACGGTTCCGCCAATAGTGAAAGTCTGCTCACCTTCATTACTCAGACTGTAAGAAGTGCCATCAATCGGTTTCCGTTCCCAAATCACTCCTGCTTTCTCGTTATTCTCTGACAGTGAGCTGTCCTCCTTATCAACTACCGCATTAAAGTCTCTGGTCACGATCTCAACTGTCTCGGGCAGCGGCATCTTATCTAAGGTAGTGCCGTTTTCCACATTCACCACCGGCACAGGCGGTATGATCCTTAGCAGTCTTCTTATCTTCTCTACCTCTTTCTCTACAACCGTTAAAGTGCCAGACTGATAAGTTATGCTGTAATTGCTTCCCGCATCCGCATCCGACGCGATAATGTCGTATGTTCCCACACGATCAGTATTCTGTATATCGCAGGTAAATACCGGTTCATTGATAAACGTATCATCTCCTATGAAGCCCATGCCCATGTCGTTTGGATCATACATATATTCACTTGGTGCCGGAATTTCGTCTTCCGTTCTGATTTCCATATCCTTCACCTTAATGATGATCGGTCTCTTTGATATCCTGAATGACCACTCCTGCCATCCTTGATATTTATTTCCGCTTTCATCATCCGGTTCGGAAGCTACATTTACCGTAAGCGTATACTCTCCTGCTTCAGTCGGCATCCCTGTCTCGATACTCGAAGATGAATATGCTTTACCGGCTTCTGTAGTACCGGATATGTCATACGTGAAAGTTACTTGATTCGTAATATCCTCACTCGGTTTATCGACTTGGTTTAATACCACTTTCAAATTATCTTTACTGCATACTGAGGGTTTACCGTCGTATACTTTAACCGGTATCGTGACACCGGAAATCGTGATCCTGTCTTTTTCCAACACCTTCAAGGTTCCCGGCAGATAACTAATCACATAATTCCCCCCCGCAGACGCTCTTCTGGGGGTGATAGAATATTCTCCGGTCTTTTCTGTGCTGGTGATATCGCAGTCGAAAATCGGCCATTTCGTAATCGTATCAGTTCCCAGCAACCCATCGGGTGTGCAAGTATAGTCCGACTGTTCGGGAACCTTAGCGTCCTGCTTTATTTCCATATCGTCCGCTTTCAGCGTCACGGGTCTCCGATTGATACTGAATTCCTTTTTATAAATCCCCCGGTACTTCGTAGCCGTAACGGTTATTGTTAATGCATATTCACCCGCATTTACCGGCATACCATTCTGAGGTTCCGTATCGTCCTCCTGTGTATCTACCGATTCCGAAACGTTATTCACTTTATTTGTACTAAAAGAATATGACTCTCCATTGTTTTGCCTGCCGGAAATACGGAGATTTAATTC
This sequence comes from Lachnospiraceae bacterium, assembly GCA_014804605.1. Lineage (GTDB taxonomy): Bacteria > Bacillota > Clostridia > Lachnospirales > Lachnospiraceae > UBA3282. The sequence continues at coordinate 196,757 of JAAUZM010000032.1, forward strand.
CACCTCTTCGGTTATATCCCTTCCATCAGCATCCGTTACCTTGATCTGACTGCCGATTGTATCCGCTGTTTCCTGCAGACCACAAGCTGCCCGGCTCACCGGCTTACCGTCATAGGTTTTATCGGTAACCATGACACCGGTAATCTTGACCTCTTCTTTCTCCGAGACGGTCAGGGTTCCCTCCTGATAGCTGATGATATAATTAGGCCCTGCATCAGCGCCCGAAGCAGAAATCGTGTATTTGCCCGGCTTGGTCAGTTTACCGTCTGTATCAGGTTCCACATCACATTCAAGCTTCGGGGGATTTTTCTGCGGATTCGTTCCCACAAATATAGTATCGTTTGTATCCCCATTTGCCAGAGTGCCAATAATCATATAATCTCCCGGCTTATCCAATACAGGTTTCGCGTCGCCAATCTTTTTCGTAATGTCTTTAGGTTTTATGGTGATTGGTCTTTGTGTAATAACAAACGAACAGCTTTGTGAACCAATATATTTTCCGTTCACATCTTCTACACTGACTGCGAGTGTATAATCTCCTGCATCCTTCGGCATCCCGTTCCTGATGCTGCCGTCAGATGTGCTGCCATTCTCAGAATACAGATTGCCGTCTTTCTTCTCACCCGATATGGTATATTGAAAAGTAACCTGAGAGGTGACATCTTCATCTTTTTTGGAAGCCGATACTTCTTTGGGTACGATTGCTTTCAATCCATTTACGGCTCCCGCAGTCCCATCATATGTTTTATTCTGCACTGCAACACCCGAAATCGTAACTGTCACAGGCCCAACCGGTTCCTCGTCTCCATCCGCCTGCACTGCCGGTGCATCTGATTCGGCAGTCTCCGGAGTACTATATACTTCCGCACTTTCCTCATGGTTCTCAATCTGCGGTTCTCCCTCCGGCACAGTACCCTGCTCCGACTGTGTCTGCCCGGCTGTATCCGGATTCTCGACCACAGTTTCATCGGCGGCTGACGAATCTGCCTCCGGCACCGTATCTTCCGTTATTTCCGGATTCTCTTCCGCGTACAAGTTCCCTTCCTGCGCCGCCTGTACGGTAAGTATATTAACATCCATACTTCCCATGAATACAGCCGCCGAAAGCAGCCATGCTGTCATCCTCATACGCTTCGTCCGAAATACTCTGCTCATTCCCAACACTCCTTTATCCTTACGGCAATACTAGATATAGCTATATTTATACATATTTATTATACTCGAAATACCACCTGTTGTAAATTCTTCTTTTATAAAAATCCTTTTACTCCTGACTGTTTCGCTTCACTGAACAATTTTAAAATTTGTAACACATACACGCCTCGCTCATAAGATAAACCATAAACAACATTTGGAGGAACAAATAAATGAGCGATTTATCAGCAACTCACTGCGGATGCAACAATAATAACACCAGTCTTTTCGGCGGCAACGGATGTGGTTCCTGGATCTGGATCCTGCTCCTCTTATCCTGCTGCGGAAACAACAATGATGGCTGCGGATGCGACGGCGGCGGTTTCAGCCTCTTCGGTAATAACGGCGACAATGGCTGCTGCAACACATTGATCTGGTTATTGATCCTTTCCAGCTGCTGCGGTAACTAATCCATGAAACTCCCCTTTTACACATCTATTTGATTTCACATCTGGGAAATAGGCTCTTGCACTTTAGAGCCTATTTTTCTCACATGTGTCATATACTGTAGAGAAAAATCAGTGCACCATGGCATCAGAAAGGCATATCCTATGGCAGCTAAAAATGAAGAAGCAGCAAACGTTATGGCATTCGATGCCTTATACACTACCAACAATATTCAGAAATGGAAGGTTCTTCTCCCCTACATAGATCCCTCCATGCAGAAGCACATGGCGATCTATATTAAATATATGGAGTTGCAATACACAATGAGTTATGTCAGACTGCATCCTTTTCAGATCAGCGGATGCAGTATACCTTCCGATAAAAAGCCGGATCTGCGCGAGCTGTGCCGGCAATTATGTCTCTACTCTTCCCCCGAAGAAATCAGACAATTGGAACAGATGCAGAACATGTTACAGACCATGGAAACCATGCAGGAAATGTCTCAGACCATGTCCGCCCTACAGGAAATCTTTCCCGATCTTGCCGCAGCATCGCCTTTCGGGGATTTCGTTTCCTCCGAAAACACCGGTGATGCCGAAGCAGATTCGAAAGAATCAACCGGTTTCGGTGATGCTGCACCGTTTTCCATGATGGATATGTTAACGAACATGCTCACACCGGAACAGAAGGCCATGTACGAAATGTTCCAGCAAAACACAGACACACAAGAGTCGTAATATTTTTTTCGTACAACCAAAAGCAGCCTTTGTTACAATCATATCAAAAAAGGATTCCGCACGGATCAGGCTATGATCTAAGCGGCAGAAAGGATGATATCATGACCGGAAACTGGATGGACGATCCGGCTGTCGCGCATATTGACAAAGCAAAGCTGGACTTTCTGCAGTCCCTTGTCTTCGAGAGCCAGTCTCTCACCAAAGAGCAGATGATGCCTTTCTTTATGGCAATCGCTAAAAGAGGCAGGGACAACCACATTTCTTTCACAAAAGAAGAAGTAGAAACAATCACCGCCACGATACGCAGTTATTCTACGCCGGAAGAACTGGATAAGATCGACAAATTAATGAAACTGAGTAAAAAATAATGCAAAAAAAAAACGAGCTCTGCTCGTTTTTTTATTTCTGTACAATATTTACGATCCTGCCCGGAACATAAATCTCTTTTACAATCGTTCCTGTCAGCTTATCTGCAATGACCTCTTTCGCCTTTGCAATCACATCGTCTTTCGGATCGTCTTTGCCGATAGAAAGGGTTGCCCTTGTCTTGCCGTTGATCTGTACCGCGATCTCTACCGTAGACTCTACGGTCTTGGCTTCGTCGTACTCCGGCCATGTAGTCTGGTACACTCTGCCCTCAAATCCTACTCTCTGCCACAGTTCTTCTGTAATATGCGGCGCAACCGGATTCAACATCGTGATCAGCGTCTTAAACTCACCCTTGGTCACGGAATTTTTCTTATAAAAATCATTGATAAGCGCCATCATTGCAGCAATCGCCGTGTTATATTTCAGATTTTCAAAATCATTGCTGACTTTCTTGATGGTCTGGTGCATCTTCGTCTCGAAATCTTTAGAATACTCCATATCATCCGTCAGAATATCCTGCAATTTCCAAACTCTTTCCAGAAAACGCCGGCAGCCTTTGACACCGTCTTCACTCCACCCTGCGCTTAATTCAAAAGCGCCGATAAACATTTCATAGGTTCTGAGCGTGTCCGCACCATAATCTGTCACAATGTCATCGGGATTCACCACATTACCGAGGGATTTAGACATCTTAACTACCGGATGTTCCGCCATCTCTCCGTATTTTTCCTTAAGCGCCTCCCTTGCCGCCTTCTCACTGCCATGCTCCTGAAGCAGCTTCTCCTGTTCTTTCGCTGATAAATTCGCAAAATTATGAGGGTTCAGTCCGAGAATCATGCCATGAGATGTTCTCTTTGCATAAGGCTCGGGACAAGGAACTGCTTTCTGATCGTAAAGGAACTTGTGCCAGAATCTGGAATATAACAAATGCAGCGTAGTATGCTCCATACCGCCGTTATACCAGTCCACCGGCATCCAGTATTCCAGCGCCTCCTTACTTGCAAGCGCCTCCGTATTATTCGGATCTGTATATCTTAAGAAGTACCATGAAGAACCTGCCCACTGAGGCATGGTATCCGTCTCTCTCTTCGCCGGACCGCCGCAGCACGGACATGTGGTGTTGACCCAATCAGTCATAAGCGCAAGCGGAGATTCTCCGGTGTCCGTCGGCATATAACTGTCCACATCCGGAAGCTCCAGAGGCAGCTCGCTCTCATCTATCGGTACATAACCGCATTTCTCGCAGTATACAATCGGAATAGGCTCACCCCAGTAGCGTTGTCTGGAAAATACCCAGTCCCTTAATTTAAAGTTCGTCTTAGCACATCCGATGCCTTTCTCTTCCAAGAATGCGATCATCTTCGCTTTGGCTTCCTCCACGCCAAGTCCGCTGATGAAGCCGGAATTAACGATCGTACCTGTCGCCACATCCGTATACACTTCTTCCTGTACATCTCTGCCGCCCGCAACGACCTCAATGATCGGCAGATCAAACTTCTTCGCAAACTCCCAGTCTCTCTCATCATGAGCCGGAACCGCCATGATCGCACCTGTACCGTAACTCATAAGTACATAATCGGAAACAAAAATCGGTATCTCCACGTCGCTAACCGGATTAACTGCCGTCAACCCGTCAATCTTAACGCCGGTCTTCTCCTTTGCCAGCTCCGCACGCTCGAAATCAGACTTTCTCGCCGCCTGTTCACGATAGGCTACGATTTCGTCCCAGTTCTTAATATCCTCTTTATACTTATCCAGAAGCGGATGCTCCGGAGACATAACCATATACGTCACACCGAACAGCGTATCACATCTGGTCGTGTATATACGCATCTTATCTTCTTTGCCTTTGATGATAAAATCAACCTCGGCACCGGTAGACTTACCGATCCAGTTCTTCTGAGAAACTTTCACCCTCTCCACATAGTCAACCGTGTCAAGTCCTTCGATCAGTTTGTCGGCATATTCTGTGATCTTAAGCATCCACTGGCTCTTCACTTTGCGGACCACCTCGGAACCGCAACGTTCACAGACGCCGTTAACTACTTCCTCGTTGGCAAGCCCGACTTTGCAGGAGGTACACCAGTTGATCGGCATCTCGGATTTGTATGCCAGACCGGCCTTAAATAGTTTCAGGAAGATCCACTGTGTCCACTTATAATAATTCGGATCTGTTGTGTTGACTTCCCTGTCCCAGTCAAAAGAATATCCAAGCGAGTGCAGCTGTCCTTTAAAACGCGCCACATTATTCTGTGTCACGATTTTCGGATGAATATGATTCTGAATCGCATAATTCTCCGTAGGCAGACCGAACGCATCCCACCCCATCGGATAGAGCACGTTATATCCCTGCATCCTTCTCTTTCTCGCCACAATATCAAGTGCGGTATAGGGTCTCGGATGCCCTACATGAAGTCCCTGTCCCGAAGGATACGGGAATTCCACCAACGCATAATATTTCGGTTTGGAATAATCATCAGAAGTCTTAAACGCCTTCTCGTCATCCCATACTTTCTGCCACTTTGTCTCTACTTCTCTGTGATTGTAAACTTCTGCCATTTTATGACCATACCTTTCAGCTCCGCACCGTTTATACCGACCGGGTCTGCGGAGCAAATCTAGCAAATAAACTTGCTCATTATATCCACGCTTAATATTTTATTATACTGAATGAATTTGTCAAGCGGATTGCATAACAATCTTTTCTCCCAATAGGAACAGGGCGTGTCAGCCACGCCCCGTTCCTATTATAGACCCTTCTCTATCGCTATAGTCGATCATATAGCATTCCGCGAGACATTCCCCTAAGCCTCGCTTCCGGCCTCCGCTACCTTATTAGCTCTCGCAGCAACTTCCTTCTCCTGTACATCGCTGGGAGCCTGTTCATATCTGGCAAACTCATATTTATATGTGCCGCGTCCACCAGTCATGGAGCGCAGGTCAGTGCAATAACCATTCAGACATGCCACCGGAATATCCGCCTCAATGACAGTCTTGCCGTCCCCGGCCGGATTCATACCGAGTACGCGTCCTCTTCTCTTATTCAGATCACCCATTACATCACCGGTGTAGGAATCCGGTACAGTCACCTGCAAATTAGCGATCGGCTCAAGGAGTACCGGTCCCGCCTCCATGAAGCCCTTCTTAAACGCCTGAATCGTAGCCATCTTAAAGGCCATCTCGGAAGAATCTACCGGATGATAAGATCCATCATAAAGTATCGCTTTGACACCCACTACCGGATATGCTGCGAGCGGTCCACTGCTCACGGAATCCTGAAGTCCCTTCTCGACAGCCGGGAAATAGTTCTTAGGCACTGCTCCACCCACTACTTCCTGTTCAAACACATAAGCCGATTCCAAGTCTCCCGATGCCTCGAAGCGCATCTTAACATGACCGTACTGTCCGTGTCCTCCGGATTGTTTCTTATACTTATACTCTACATCAGACTTCTTCCTGATCGTCTCTCTGTAAGCGATCTTCGGATCAGACAATTCAATTTCCGCTTTATATTCGTTAAGGAGCCTGCTGGCAATCACATCCAGATGCAGATCGCCCATGCCGTAAAGCAGTGTCTGCTTATTCTCCGCATCATTGACAATCCATAAAGTCTGATCTTCATGTTTCATCTTCTGCAGCGCCTGTGCTACCTTATCCACGTCGCCCTTATTCTTAGCTCTGTACCGCTTATATGTATAAGGTGTGGATATCTCTGTCTTACCGTACCGAATAATTCTCGCCTTAGTAGACAATGTATTACCCGTTCTTGCTGCCGTCAGCTTTGCGATCGCGCCGATATCTCCGGCATGCAGTTCTTTTACCTCAATCGGCTTATTGCCCTGCAGCACATAAAGCTTATTGATCTTCTCCTCGACCTCTTTCTCATCATTATAGATCGTATCGTCATTCTTAAATACACCGGAGCACACTTTAATCAGTGAATACTTGCCGATAAAAGGATCCACGATAGTCTTGAAAATATATGCGGACTTCGGTTTGGAGAAGTCGTAGTTCGCCTGGAAGATCTCATTACTCTTCAGGTCGATTCCCGCAAGTTCACGGTTCTCCGGGCTGGGCATATATTTCACGATGTCATCCAGCAATGTGTAGATACCCTGACACAACACATTCGAGCCCATGGACATAGGTACAATACTGCCGTCCATGACATTGCTGCGAAGAGCTGCTCTGATCTCCGCCTCGGAGAAGCTGTCCCCGTTAAAATACCGTTCCATAAAATCTTCGCTGGTCTCGGCTACGGCTTCCATCAATGTGTCTCTGCAAAGCTGCAGATTAGCCTTACTATATTCCGGCATCTCGCACTCTACCACTTCCTTGCCTTCCCAACGGTATGCCTGCTCGGTAATGACATTGATATATCCCACAAATTTCTCATTCTCACGAATCGGGAGATGGAACGGTGCCAGTTTCTTGCCGTATTTGTCAGTCATATCCTCCACTACCTGACGGAACGATGCGTTATCGATATCCATATCCGTTACAAATACAAATCTGGGAAGCTTGTATTTATCGCACAGTTCCCATGCCTTCTCTGTGCCTACTTCCACGCCCGCCTTGCCGGACACTACGATAACAGCCGCATCAGCCGCGCCGACTGCCTCTTCTACTTCACCGACAAAATCAAAGAACCCGGGTGTATCCAGTACATTGATCTTCACATCTTCCCATTCGATCGGAACAACAGATGTCGCAATGGATATCTGGCGCTTCTGCTCTTCTTTACCGAAATCGCTTACCGTATTGCCGTCGTCTACCTTGCCCATTCTGGAAGTGATACCGGACAGGTAAGCCATCGCTTCCACCAGACTGGTCTTACCACAGCCGCCATGCCCCAGCAAAACCACATTACGAATCTTATCCGTTGTGTAAATATTCATTTTTTGCAATCCTCCAGTTCTGTTATTCACTTATGATTGGGCAGATTGTTCTGTTTGACTTATTCCCAAGCACAAATTGTAAGTATATTTTACTAAATTTCTTTATAAATTACAATATCAATTATGCGAAATGTATAATAAAAGTTAATTTGCTTTGCATGTTAGCTTGGTGAAATTTGGTTTGAAAGCTCGAAACAGGGTAAAAAAATTCCACGATTACTTAAGCCGTCCGCACAGAGAGATGTTAATATCTACGGAGCCGCGCTTTCGCCCTTGTAGCATGATCTGCGAAATGTTATACTATATATACGAATTTTGAAGCTGGCGGAGACAGTACATCCGATCCCGGAAGCATATTTTCTACAATTCTAAACCAAGCAAATTTTATTTCAGACATAGAAAGGCTGCTATATTATGAACACTCTTAACTGTGGTTTTATCGGACTTGGATTGATCGGCGGTTCTATTGCCAAGGCGATCCGTAATGCTGTTCCGGACGCACGTATCATCGCATATGATGTCAACGAATCTTCCCTGCTTCTTGCACACAAAGAGCATGTGGTCAATACGATCTGTTCCGCTATAGACGACTCTTTCAGTGCCTGCGACTATATATTCCTATGTGCGCCGGTTGCACATAATGATGATAATCTTCTCATTTTAAAGAAGTATTTGTCTGCTGAAACGATCCTGACGGATGTCGGAAGCGTTAAGACAGGCATACACAGGCATATTGAATCATTGGGATTACAGGATCAGTTTATCGGCGGACATCCCATGACCGGTTCAGAACGGTTCGGCTATCAGAATTCTAACGCTTCTCTTCTGGAAAATGCTTATTATATTCTGACTCCCTCCGATACCGTGGCTAAGGGCAAACTGGCCGGATACCGAGAGCTGGTGGAATCCATCGGCGCGATCCCGCTTATATTAAACTGCGAAGAACATGACTATGTAACTGCCGCCATCTCTCATCTTCCTCACGTAATCGCTTCCTCTCTGGTCAATCTGGTCAGGAGCTGCGATTCCGAAGAAGGGATCATGANGATGGTTGCTGCCGGCGGATTCAAGGATATCACAAGAATCGCTTCGTCTTCTCCTACCATGTGGCAACAGATCTGCCTGACAAATACGGATAATATCTCAAAGCTTCTGAAACTTTATATAAAGTACCTCACCGAGATATCTGACCGTCTCNACAATCGATCTGCCGAGTCACTGTATGACTTCTTTGATACAGCGAGAAATTATCGGGAATCCTTCATCANCACCTCCAGCGGACCTATCAAGGAGGAATATGTTATCACGGTNGATATTGCAGATAAACCNGGTGCCATCGCCGCCATTGCCTCNCTGCTCTCCATGCATGATGTGAGTATCAAGAATATCGGCATCAACCATAACAGAGAGCTCGCCGAAGGCGCGCTGCGCATTGAGTTCTATGACAAGAANGCCATCGAACAGGCGATCCAAATTATGACTAAACACGGATATCCNATTNATACAAAAAAATAAGAAAAAATCGAGCTACGCTCGATTGCGAGATTTGCTTCGCAAACTCGTGCTTAAACGAACAACTTTCTAAAAGAAAAGAAAGCGGGCAGNCCCGCTTTCGAGATAGTCAATATTATATTCAAGATGACAGCTTGACCAACAGCCTGTTCAGNAAATAGGAAATCACCATNCAAGTGATNCCCGCCAGACTCCCGTACCAGTTGAGNGNCACATCTGACATTTGAAAATGTCTTCCGTCAATATATTGTTTATAGTACTCCGTATAATATGCCAANACATAGCAGACNAATCCGGCTCCCANCACTCCGATGATCCGAAAATATCTTCTGAACACCACCATACTGACAAAGGCCATGACAACTCCCACTACAAAAAACAGTCCCAGATGAGCCCCGTACCGAATGATCCGACTGACAGTCTTAATCTGTTCCTGTGTCGGANTGTCAAAAATACTTACGGCAATCTGCTCCGCNACTTTCATCGTCACACTGGTTGACTGCTCACCGTTCTGAAATGAGACGACCATAACAAAATATAAAAGCAATATAAGTCCTAAGAANGATGCCGCAATTACGACNATCTCCAGCCACAGCCCGGTATGTCTTTCCNGCTTCATTTCAATACGCTTTCCTTATGCTTCCATGTCTTCTATCGTACCGTATGTCTCNATCCTGCTGGCATCGATCTCNGNCATGCCGATAAATATCGCGCCGTAGATATACATGCCGTTCTCTCCGGGATCNANNCGAACGATCTCCAGNAAACAATGCAGNACTTCCTTCGTCCATATTGTCANAAAACATTCATACACNGCGCCTACNTGAAGACCTGCNTCACACTGAAATCCGACTCCTGTTTTGGACACGTCCTGAATCTCTATGTTTACCTCTTGGTTTATCTCNTCGGAATATCCGCTTCTATCCATTCGTTTAATCAAAAGTTTCGCGGATAATGCCATACGCTTGTTTTTTCTTCTTTCCTCCATATTCCCCTTCTCTTCCTCCTGTGTAATCAATAATATAGCCGTTTAAACCAGACTGTGTAAGACAGACGGNCATATCCCCCAAACGGCTTTGCAAATATTCATATTTTNATATTACATTATTTGGCTTTTTTTGTAAAGGAATCTGTAATAAACATCGCGTCCCCGAAACTGAAAAACCGATACCGCTCCCTAATCGCTTCCTCATAAGCCTGCAGCACATTCTCTCTTCCGGCCAGTGCGGAAACAAGCATCACGAGTGTGGATTCCGGCAGATGAAAATTAGTAATCAGGCAGTCCAGAATCTTAAAACGATACCCCGGATAGATGAAAATATCCGTGTTGCCGCAGCACGCTTCCAATGTTCCGTCCGGTTTGGCCGCGCTCTCGACCGTGCGGCAACTCGTTGTACCCACGCATATGACACGATGCCCCTCCGCCTTGGCACGATTAATCTTCTCAGCCGCCTCTGCTGTGACCTGATAATATTCGGAATGCATATGATGCTCCAGAATATTATCCGACTTGACCGGNCGGAAGGTTCCGAGCCCTACGTGCAAAGTCACATAGGCAGTCTCCACACCTTTATCCTCGATCTGTCTGAGCAGTTCCTCCGTAAAATGCAGCCCGGCAGTAGGCGCTGCCGCGGAACCGTCGTATTTCGCATAGACGGTCTGGTAACGGTTCTTATCCTGTAATTTATGCGTTATGTAAGGTGGAAGGGGCATCTCTCCGAGCCGATCCAACACCTCCTCGAAAATCCCCTCATAAGAGAACCGGATCAAACGATTCCCCTCTTCCACCACTTCAAGTACTTCCGCATGCAAGGAACCGTTACCGAATGTAATTCTTGTTCCCGGCTTTGCTTTTTTGCCCGGCTTAACCAATGTTTCCCAGACATCATTCTCTTTTCTTTTTAAAAGCAGAACCTCTATCGCCGCGCCGGTATCTTCCTTCACACCCATGAGTCTCGCGGGAAGTACCTTAGTGTTATTTAAGACCAGACAATCGCCCGGCCTTAAATAATCAATAATCTCTTTAAAAATATGGTGCTCTGTTCTGCCGCTTATCTTGTCAAGCATCAACAGCCGCGAACCCGAACGATCCTCCAAAGGGTCCTGCGCAATCAGCTCCTCTGGCAGTTCAAAATAAAAATCTGATTTTTTTATTGTCTCCATATATTGTATTTTCCGTTTTCATATGAAAGTTACTGTTTGCGTGTTACAATGTACAGACTGCAACTCGCAAGCTTTTACTACAGATCGGCATGCTTCAAAAATGCTACATATCCTCTCTTCGCCTCATATACATCCGCCTTGCTGGTCGCTTCCCAGGGCGCATGCATATTCAGTACCGCCACACCGCTGTCGATTACGTTCATGCCGTAAAGCGCCAGAATATATGCGATGGTGCCGCCGCCGCCCAAGTCCACTTTGCCAAGCTCCGCCGTCTGGAAATTCACATTTTCCTTCTCAAAAATTGCCCGGATATGTCCCAGATACTCCGCGTTGGCATCATTAGAGCCCGACTTACCTCTTGCACCCGTGAACTTATTAAATACCATGCCGCCGCCAAGATACGCCACATTTTTCTTATCAAAGCTGGAGGCATAAGTGGGATCAAAAGCGCTGCTTACATCCGATGAAAGCATACAGGAATGAGCCAGACATCTGCGCACATTCAGTTCACTGTACTCTCCCGTCAGGTTCATCACCTCAGCCACTGCGTTCTCAAAGAACTTAGACTGCATACCGGTGGCGCCGACACTGCCGATTTCCTCCTTGTCTACCAGAATACAGCAGGCGGTCCGGTCACTGCTCGTAACCTCCAGCATTGCTTTCAGAGAGGTAAAAGCACACACTCTGTCATCCTGTCCGTATCCTAGGATCATGCTCCTGTCAAAGCCTGCCTCTCTCGTTCTGCCTGCCGGAACCACTTCCAATTCCGCGGAGATAAAGTCCTCCTCTTCGATATCATAAGATTTCTGTAAGATCTCGAGGATGCCATTTTTTACGGCCTCCTTATCGGCAGATTTTTCTTCTTTATCTTCCTCATCCTTGTTCTTTGTATTCTTTCCTTTTTTCTCGATCACCAGCGGTTTATTGCCGATGATAATGTCTAATGCTTCTCCCTCGATGACCTTATTCGCCTTCTTCTCTAACTGCTCGTTTGCCAGATGAATCAACAGATCGGATACGAAAAATACAGGATCGTCATCGTTCTCACCTACATTAATTTCTACCGTAGTGCCGTCCTTCTTCACTACAACGCCATGAATGGCAAGCGGAATCGTCACCCACTGATATTTCTTTACACCGCCGTAATAATGGGTATCCAGATATGCGAAACCACCGTCTTCGTAGAGAGGATTCTGCTTAATATCAAGACGCGGTGAATCAATGTGCGCGCCCAATATATTGATACCATCCGTCATCTTCTCCTTACCGATCCGAAACATGACAATCGATTTATTCATCCATACGGAATATACTTTATCGCCCGTCTTCAGCTTCGCGCCGGATTTAATCAATGCCTCCAGCTCCTGATATCCTGCCTGTTCAATCGTGTTCACGATCCGGTCGATACACTCACGCTCCGTCTTGCCGTTATCCAGAAAATCCATATAATCCCGCGCAAAAGTGTCCACTTCTTTAAGCTGTTTCTCGTTATAAGTTTCCCACGTATTCTTATGTTCCATAATGACACCCACTTTCTTTATTTTCATGTAAAAATATTATATTACTATTATGACCTAAGCTCAATCCCCATGCTATCCAGTCCGTTCAGAATCTTCTTCATAGCTGCAGCCACATCCGCTTCCTCCAGGGTCCTGTCTTTAGCCCGGAATGTGATAGAGTACGCCACCGACTTATAGCCGTCCTTAATCTGATCGCCCTCATAGATATCGAACAACTGATAATCCTCCAGAATCTTACCGCCCCGCTGTGCGATAACCGATTCGATCTGTCCTACCATGATCTCCTTGGGCACTACCATGCTGATATCTCTGGACACTGCCGGGTACTTGGCGATTCCCTCGTACTTACGGTCAAAAGTCGCATATGGTATCACTTCCGGCATATCCAGCACGGCCACATAAGCTTTTGTCTTCATATCATAGTTGTCGCATACTTCCGGATGCACCTCACCGAGATAACCGAGCGTTTTTCCGTCATAGATTATATTCGCCTGTCTTCCGGGGTGCAGGAAGTTTTTACCTGCCTTGGGATCGTAAGTAACTTTTCCCTTCACGCCGATGCTGTCGAAGAATTCCTCCACCACTCCTTTCATCACGAAGAAATCACAATCGCCGTACATACCGAGCGTGAACTGCATTCTCTCCTCCGGCAGTTCTGTCAGCGGCAATGCCTTCGGACGATAAATATTCCCCAGTTCATAAAGGCGTACATCTTTATTTCTCCGATTATAATTCGTTGCCAGGCTGGTCAGCATACCGTTTAAGGAAACCGTTCTCATGATGGAGAAATCTTCCCCCAGCGGATTGGATATAGTGATTGCCTGACGAGCAGGATCATCCGCATCCAAAAGCAGCTTATCAAACACTTTCGGGCTCTCGAAAGAATAGCACATCCCCTGAGAGAAACCACAGTACTCGGCGATATCCCGTGCCTTCTGCTCGATGCGAAGCTTAAACGGAAGTTTACCGGTCGTCGCTTCTCCGGTAGGCAGCGTGGTAGGAATCTTGTCATAACCGTAGAAACGTGCCACCTCTTCCGCAATGTCACAGCGCCTGAGCAGATCCTGCCGGAATGTCGGAACCGTCAGTTCGTTGGTCTCCGGATCATAATCTACCTCTATCATCTTAAAGATTTCCAACATTTCCTCTTTCGATACATCGGTTCCTAACAGTTTATTATATTGCTCCGGCTCAAAAGGCAGTACTACCTTATCTTTCATAGCACCGTGCACATCCACGATACCGCCGATCACTTCACCGCAGCCTAGTTCTTCAATCAACTGGCAGGCTCTGTTGATAGCAGCCTCCGCATTATAAGGGTCCAGTCCCTTCTCGAATTTACCCGACGCATCCGTGCGCAGCCCGATCCTTTTGGCGGACTTACGGATATTGGCGCCGTTGAAAGTTGCAGCCTCAAACAACACTGTCTTCACGTCATCGGTAATCATAGAATTCTCTCCGCCCATAATACCGGCAAGTCCGACTTCCTTCTCGGCATCGCAGATCATCAGCACATCGGAATCCAGATTTCTGTCCTGTCCGTCCAATGTACGGAATACGTCTCCGTCTTTGGCACGGCGCACGATAATCTTATGTCCCGCAATGGTATCCAGATCATACGCATGCATGGGCTGTCCGTATTCTTCCATCACATAGTTGGTAATATCTACCAAGTTATTGATCGGACGGATACCGCTCGCCGCCAGGCGTCTCTGCATCCATTTGGGCGAGGGACCGATCTTAATATTTTTACATACTCTCGCACAGTATCTGGGGCACAGATCCGTATCCTGCACTTCTACGGATATATAATCTTCTACCTTTTCACTGTTCCCCTTCACCTTAACCTCGGGCGGATAGAACGGCTTGCGGAACGTTGCCGCCGCCTCCCTTGCGATACCGATCACGCTGTAGCAGTCCACACGATTGGAGGTAACCTCATACTCGAAGACTGTATCTCTTAATCCAAGCGCCTCGACGGCATCACTGCCTACTTCCACGTCCTCTTTAAAAATATAAATTCCGAGTTCCGGCGCTTCGGGATACATATTTCTGTCGGAACCAAGCTCCTCGATGGAACACATCATTCCATTAGAAGGCACGCCGCGCAGCTTACCTGCCTTGATCTCAATCCCGTCCTCCGGAAGCGGTCCGCCGTCATGTCCACCTGCCACTTTACCGCCGTCGAGCACAACGGGTACTTTATCGCCTTCTTTAACATTGGGTGCGCCGGTCACGATCTGTACCACTTCCTTACCGATATTGACCTGACAAACAATCAATTTATCCGCGTCGGGGTGCTTCTCGATTTTCTCGATCTGACCGACAACGATCTTCTCCAGATTTTTGTCTAACCTGCTGTATCCTTCCACCTTCGTGCCGGACAGCGTCATTGCGTCCATATATTCCTGATCCGTGCACTCTAAATCGGGCACATACGCCTTGATCCATGATAATGCTGTATTCATTACTTTTCTCCTTTCATCCAAAGATATCAAAACTGTCTCAGAAAACGTATATCATTCTCGTACAGCAGTCTCATATCGTCGATCTCATATTTTAACAGAGCAATACGCTCCAGTCCTACGCCAAAAGCAAATCCGGTATACTGCTCCGGATCGATGCCGCTCATCTCCAGCACATGGGGATGTACCATACCGCAGCCTAGGATTTCGATCCAGCCTTCGCCCTTACAGAAACGACAGCCCTTACCTCCGCATTTAAAGCAGCTCACATCCATCTCCGCACTGGGTTCCGTGAACGGGAAATGATGCGGTCTGAACTTAACCTTCGTATCTTCTCCAAACAGTTCTCTTGCAAACTCCGCCAAAGTGCCTTTCAAGTCGGCAAAGGTAATATTCTTATCAATAACCAGTCCTTCGATCTGGTGGAACGAAGGGGAATGTGTCGCATCTACTTCATCGGAACGAAATACACGTCCGGGAGCAATCATGCGGATAGGCAGTTTTCCTTTTTCCATCTCATGCACCTGCGTAGATGAGGTCTGTGTTCTGAGCAGGATATCTCCGGTGATATAGAAAGTGTCCTGCTCGTCTTTTGCAGGATGATCTGCAGGAATATTCAACGCCTCGAAGTTGTAATAGTCTTTCTCGACTTCCGGTCCTTCCACAACCTCGTAGCCCATACCGATGAATATTCTCTCCGCCTCCTCCAGAGCAATGGTGTTGGGGTGGCGGTGTCCCACATTGTTCTTCTTCGCCGGCAGCGTCACATCGATGACTTCTTTCTTCATCTTCGCTTCCCTGACCGCCTTCTCCATCTTCTTCACGGATTCTTCCAGTACGCGCTCGATCTCTGCTCTCGTCTCGTTGACAAGCTGTCCCACCTTCGGACGATCCTCCGGTGCAACATCCTTCATGCTCTTGAGCACAGCTGTCAATTCTCCTTTTTTGCCAAGATAATTGACCCGCACATCATTCAGTTTTTCCAGCGCATCACTCGCCTCGATCTGGCGCAGTGCTTCTGCCTTGATCTGTTCTAACTTTTCTTTCATTGCTGCTCTCCTTTTTTTATGAATTTCGTAGATTTTCTGACTTTTGCTGCGTATACAAACAAAAAATCCCATGTGTAAAACACACATGGGACGAAATATATCCGCGGTACCACCCAGTTTCCTGTCCTGCTGCCATGATAAATACATACTTTAAGCATAAGAGGACAGACACCTCATTCGGCGTAACGTGCCGTAACGTTCCGGACTACTGTTTTCACCCGGACGGCTCCGGTGGGAAATTCAAAAAATCATCTGAACCTGAGGAAACTTACAGCCGATGATCTCCTCTCTCTGTCGGAAAATGATTTTCTACTGACACCTTCACTGCCTTTATCATTGTAATTCACTAAGTCCTATTACGAACCTATTGACATTTTAGTGACTTTTGGCTGACTTGTCAAGCCATCCAAACAGAAATTTATACACCGGTCCGAAATAACGATTGATGTGAGCCCCGATCAACAGAATATACATAAGCAGGTAAAACCAAATCATCATGATGACCACCGTAGTCAATCCTCCGTATGTACCGAACCCGTTGAAGTGATCCACATATACGGCGAAAAGAAACGATGCCGCACTCCACATAACTGCCGAAAAAGCAGCTCCCGGAATCTGACTCTTGAAACGCATCTTGTTATTCGGTACATAGGCATATATTAATGCAAAGATAAGCGTCAGTATCACCCATGAAAAAAGGAAGCGAAAATGCATGACAAACTGCATCAATATATGTAACGGCGGAATATCCGCAAGCAGAAAATTCACAATCACATTACCGAATACCATAACGAACAGCGCCAGAATCATTGCAATTAAAATAATCACCGTATAAATACATGCGATCGACCGCAGCACAAAATAATTACGCCGTTCTTCAAAATCATTCACCACATTCAATCCGTGGATCAATGCAAGCATGGCTTTGGACGCAGACCAGATCGTGACGATCGCAAATATAGTAATGGTCCCCGCCGACCTTGCATACACATCCGACACTATACTAATAACCAGTGCATTCATGGCATCCGGCGTAAACTGCGTAATGGCATTAATCAGATTCTCCTCCGTAAGCGTCGTGTAGGGCAGAATTGCACATAATGCCATCAACAGCGGGATCATGGACAGGAAAAGAAAGAACGCTGTGCTCGCCGCAAATGCGGCTATGTTCTTCTTCGTCATCTGCCAACTGAAATCTCGAAATATATAATATAACCTATAGATTGTTCTCATAATTCACCTGACTTGTTCCATCCGGAACATCGCCATTATCCTCGTCATAATTACCTACATCTATTGTATCTACAAATCAGCCGTCCGGTCGGAATCCGTTAGCTTGCAGCCCGGAAAAAAGAATTCCAGAATCTGACTGTAGGAACTTCCTTCTTCGCCAAGCGCCTTGGCGCCATTCTGAGACATCCCCACCCCATGACCGTATCCTCCGCCAATTAACGTATATCCTACCATATTTCCCTCTTTTTTACCAGCTTCTATTATGAAAAAGCCACTGGGAAGGAGCGTGGACGGAATCGTTACGCTTCCATCCTGTTTCACAATCTCGCTCTTTGTGTCACATAATATATAGCGGATATTATACTCCGAAAGGATCTTATAGGTAGCTTGGTCTGTCCTGATCAACAATTCCTCCGCCACACCGCCCGCACCGCGTTTTGCAATACTCAGTTCCTTAATTTTACCCAAATTCTCAACAGTCTGGGATACATAATATTCGCCTTCGGTCTTCGTCAGAACCGAGGCCGGACTGACTGCATAACGATCCCGAATACGCGACAACATCGCTTCCTCATCGTTCTCTTCTACCGTATAAGTCCATCGATACCAAGGTTGTGTATATTCAAGATCCGCCTCATTTGTTGTCGTGATAAACTGCCGGAAGTTCTCTTCGTCCCTTAAGCTGTCTGCCGTTTCATTATTCCTCACGGTTACTTGACCCTGTGCACCTTCCGCCTCTTCTAAACCCAATGCAGCGTATGTATCACGATTGATCTCAACCGCTCGCAAGTATGAGATATCCCCCTCACTTCCCGATTTCCAGATAGCGGCATCCGTACCGATGCCGCAGGACGTGGAATAATAATAATTCTGTGCCGGTTCATCCTGATAAGTCAGCAGTACACCGTCCGTCTCCTTAACTGCTGTCGTGGTCGCCGCATTCTCCCTGCAGTTATGATACACCTGATAAGCCGTGGTATCATCCACATGGGCTCCGACCTCAGGAAGTCCGGCACGCAGGATATAGCGATACGCATATGTTCTGGCACATACCGCCTGCGCCTTGAGCGATTCCGCCGGATAAGAGGCCGGCATCTCGCTGGGTACTACTGCATACAGGTATTCCTCTAAGGGAAGTTCATTGATCAGAACCATTCCTTCCTCATTCCGGTAACACTCAATGACACCGCGATAAGCGTTATCCTCCTTGCTGATTCCCTCAATATTAAGCAGGATCTTATCCGTCAGCGCGGCACAGCGGTAACTTCTGCGTTCTCCTACCGCCAGATCCTTCTCCTCTATCTGTATGGTCTCCCCATCCACGACCAGCTCCACCCTGTCATAGTAGTTGGTGCCCTTCGCGGTATTCTTAAGGAGCACCCGAATCCTGTCAGCCGTCTCCCGTTCGGACACAAGGCACGCGCACACTTTACCGCGCTCAATCACATAATCGGTATCTGCATAGCCGATTCTTAAATCTGCACACGCCAGTGTCTCCATACTCCCGTACAGCTTATATACTTCTACCCCCTCTGAAAGCGGATAGACACCGCTGCCTTCTATTTCCAACGCTTCTTTAGATACCCAGAGCAGTTTTCCATGTACTTTCTTTGATTTTTCACGGGCTTCGACTACCCGGCCATCCCGAACAACCAGATCGGCAATCTGCTCCCGCTTAACCACTTGATCTGCCATAACCGTAAAATATGTCTGCTGAAAGAAGCATTCCATCGTTCCTTCTGCCGCCTCCGTAACCCAGACATTCTTAAGTTCATATTCACCCGGAACCACCTCCGAAACTGCCAGCAGATCATTTCCCTTTACATAGACCTTCATCTCCCGCAGCTGACTTTTTTCAAATTCGTCGGAAAGATAATGATACGGTGCCCTGTTATTCCCGTTTACAATGTATGCCTCTTTCGCATCCGTGTCGGTCTTTAACAGAAAGATTTCAGTCTCCCAAATAGAAGACTCCATATCCAGATAGGCAAGCATGATTCGATACGCCGCATACCAATCTGTCTTCAACATCTCATGTTCCGGTTCATAACGCTTCTCATACTCCGGCAGGTCGGGCACTTTGTCCTGCAATGCCTGTCTAATCGCCACATACATCCCGTATGTCAGATTAGGCGTATCTTCTTGCGTTATCTCTGACATATTGATACCTAACGCATCTAACAGAATCTCCGCATCCTGTACGGCAATTTTGTCACCCGTGGGAGGTTCCTGTTTCCTTTCCCTCCTGCCGAGCAGAATACAGAGCATAAACAACAGACCAAAAAAAATCAAGGACAGTTTTATAAGTAATTTTATATCATACTTTATTTCTCTCTTCATATCCTCATCCCATGTCAGTCTCTATGTATAAGCAATCTGCACTATTTGCAGACACAAAGCGCAAACATAGAATAGAAAATATCGCCAATCCTATGCTTAATCTATATATACACAATAGTCCCGCCGACTATTACTCATACTTTCCTCCCTTTTCTTTGTGTTGCTCTATTTCAGTTTCCCATACTCCTCCTCCGAAACGGGTTCGCACCATTCATTGCCGCTATCCTCTCCGGGAACTTCCACTGCAAGGTGAGAAAACCATGAATCCGATGCAGCTCCGTGCCAGTGCTTTACTTCCGTAGGAATATTGACCACGCTGCCCGGTGTCATCTCCACTGCCTCTTTGCCCCATTCCTGATAATAGCCTCTGCCGCCTACACAAATCAGCATCTGTCCGCCACCGCTCTTTGCATGATGGATATGCCAGTTGTTCCGGCAGCCCGGCTCAAAGGTCACATTAAAGACCGGAACCTGCTCCGTAGATACCGGCGCAAGATAACTTTGTCCTATGAAATACTGCGCGAACCCATCGTTGGGTTTCCCAATCGGGAAAAAGATGGTGTTCTGGTATCTGTCCTTTTCCGACGTTTCCACAATCTCCTCATTCCATACTTCCTTTGCCAGACGGAACACAGCCCATCCTTTGGGCCAGCCCACATACATGGTAGCATGGGTAATGATCGCAGCAATTTCCTCCCTTGTCACCCCATGGTTCTTCGCATTCTGCAAATGGTAGGTCAAAGAAGAATCTGTGATGCCGGATGCCATCAGGGACACCAGTGTAATGATACATTTCGTTTTTACCGGAAGGACGTCTTCATTCCATACCTCTCCAAACAGCACATCATCATTCAGATGTGCAAACATCGGTGCAAATTGTCCAAGGCTCTCCCGCCCTGCGGTCTGTACTATTTTTTCACTCATATTCGTTATCCTCCATTTTTATTTTTCTAAACGTGCAATTCTCCCGATTCCTTTTGACACATAATAACCTGCAAAAATCCATGTTCCCATCATCGCAATATGCTCCGCAAATACCAATGCGGTACTTTTCTCATAATCAAAGAATACAAACTCCACATTCACAAACATATAGGAAAAGATATCTGCATGCCGGAAACAGACTGCCCCATATACAGCAATTGCCACAGCCAGGAAACGTGCGATCCATGCAAGAACCGGTCTTCTTTTCCCTCCTGCGAGTTTATGGAACATCCCTACCATCATGCTCCAATGGAGTCCTATGTGCAGGCTCATCAGGACAAAGCCCCAATAGGAGGCGGCCAGATGCATCACCCTGGCCAGTGCCATCCCTCTTGTGATCGGCAGGAAATCAAATACATGCCGCGACAATACCACCCCGCTGTATGCAAGGGAAAGCATTGCTGCCAGAAGCGCTGCATTCAGTATAGTGCCGATTATCCTTTGCGGTGTATATTTTCCTTTCAACAGGCTCCTGTACCATCGGACATTCAGGACATGGTGTATCAGAAACAGCACAAGCATTGCCGTCCCGCATATCTCATGCAGATACTCCCCCACTACTTGATAGGCCATAAGAAGCAGAAGCACGACGGACATCAGGATGTCTAGGGCAATCTTCCATCTCATTTTTGTATTCATAAATCCAGTCCTTCAATCCATGCCTTTACATCCGTTTCGGAAGCTCCGCCGCCAAACCTCATGCCTTCCATCCACTGTGCACCGTCAGTCAGTTTCTCCAAATTCTTGCCACTGGAACCCAGCCCGCTGCTGGATGAGGTACAGAATGGAATCAGTGTTTTGCCATCAAAAGAATAGCTTTCCATAAATGTGCTCACAATCCTCGGTGCCTCACCCCACCAGATCGGATAGCCTACGAACACGATATCATACTGTTCCATATCCTCCACTGCGCCATTAATCTCAGGCCGGCATAATCTGTCATTCATTTCAATGGTGCTGCGGCTGCTGTCATCATGCCAGTCCAGATCTGCATCTGTATAAGGTTTCTGGGGTACGATCTCATAAATATCCGCCCCCATATTTTCCGCTATAATCTCAGCAACTCCTTTGGTCGTCCCTGTCGCTGAAAAATACGCTACCAACACTTTGCTCCCTTCTGCATCCGGAACCTCCTGGCTGCCGGCTGCATCTGTACTGTCCATTCCTGTCACCGCCGCATCCTCTGATGGTTCGGGTGTGTCGTCTGTTTCCGGCTGGACAGATGCCGATTCTTCTGCAGGTGCAGAACTTTGTTCCCTGTCCAAAGTATCTGATGAAGAGTTCCCATTTTGTCCGGCATTTCCGCCGCATGCTGTCAGGAATATTACCATAACTGCCATAAGCAGCGACATCACTATCCTTTTCATAACTATCATCCTCCTTATACGAAATGGGTTATACATGTTTGTTCTTTGCACTTTCAGGCTTGTTCTGTGCCATGACTCCTGCCAGTGCATGAGGCGCATATGGCTCCTCCAAAATTATTTATTTTTTATACTTTTTATTATCAAACCAAAGATTTTCCAAGATTATATGACATTCCTGGATATTTGCTGTTTTTTGTCATGGACGGGGTTCCACAGCCTTTTCCCAAAATCATGCCCTGATCTTGGAAGTTCAGATATTTTACAAGTGTATGATAATGCGCCTCCAATGCGTCAAACGTCCAGTTGTCACTATTCCATGCTACTGAAATCAGGGCCGATTTCATTTTCTTTCTCTGAATACTCCCGTTTATGGCACAGAACCTGTCAATCAGTATTTTCAACTGTGCAGACATCCCATAGTAATAAAGCGGCGTGACAAATACCAACATATCGGCTTCAAGAATTTCCTGTCGTATATTCTCCATGTCATCTTTTTGTACACACGGACCGTTATAACCGCAGGAAACACATCCGGTACATGGACTAATCTTACTGTGTGCGGCTGAAATAGAAACAATTTCATGCCCTGCCTCGCCTGCGCCTTTTGCAAACTCCTCTGCAAGCATATGTGAGGAACCCTGCCTGTTAGGGCTGCCCTCCAACATTAAAATTTTCATGCTATCGACCATCCTTCCTCTCATATTCCCTTTGCAACTCCACGTTAATCACTGTTACCTGTAAATCCTTTACGGCAATCAAACTTCCCTTTCTGCAATTAAATTTGACGTACATATTTTCATATGATTATTAACCGTTAAAACACCCCAGATTTTTTTATTGGCAGGTGAAGCAGGTGGTATAAAAACAGCTTCTGCAATTACATTACTTTGAATTTTCCCTAAATTGGTAATGCTATAACCGTTTTGTAAACCATATCCAAACATATTTCTTCCTACAAATGTTCCTGCTTTACTTCCAAAATCTCCTAATGTAGATATTACAACAGCGTCAATCAGCTCCGGCAGCATATGTATATAACAGGCAAGCACAAGCATTTCTTTCTGTGGGTGTTGGCATATGTTTATGACTTGTGACGCTACGCGCTTTGCAAGGGTAATTACATTTTCCCCGTTCGTTTTCACGGAAACGCTAAAAGCAGTAGAATAATTTCCCATTGCCCCTTGTTTGTAACATTTTATCTGATTACGAATATCGGCTGCAATAACCACCTTATTTGTATTCTCTTCCAACATCATCTTTGCAATCAGCCAGTCGTTTACAGTAACACTATGTTGTTTGCACAAAGTCAGTATTTTTTCTAACTCATGATTACAAACGGTGAAAATTTCGCGTTTCATTTTGTGTTCCTGAATATAGGCTCTTTCAAATGCGCTATATTCCTCATACGTAACTTGCTGCCCTTCTTTTTTCCACCTCCTGTTTGCATCGCCTATTATCAATTTACTGATAAGGGGTAAATCGCTGTTTGGGGGAAGGTCGTTTAAGCCCTGAATTAAACGTTCCGGGGCAAATTGAGGTATTACTCCGTTAGCATAATGCTCTGCAAATTCCTCTGCCAGTTGTAAAAGTCCTCTGCCGTCACACAAAAGATGGTGGGCAATAAAAAGAATTTGAAATTCATTTTTCTTTGGATAAACCACTACTTTTAGCAGACATTCTTTCTTGATATTCCACCCGCGGCCAGATATTTCTTCATAATCATGTTGCCACAAAGCAACATCTTCTTTTACCATTACAGGAACATTCAAATGCTCTTGTATTTGATAATAAAATCTGCCAGTGTCCGTTTCTTCTGCAATTAAACTTTGCAGAAACGGATGCGCTTTTTTAAGAGTTTCTATGCTTTGTCTTAGCTGTCCTTCATCATAATTGCTTTCTATTTTTGCCATAATTCCAAAGTGCATATTAGGACACATAAAGTGCGCACGTTCTGTATACACATAATTTCTATCTGATTTCATATTTTTCTCCAGAAGTGGTCTTAAAGAACGCTGACTAATATAGCTATAATAATTACAAAAATAATATTAAATATCCATGTCCACTTATTTCCTAAATTCATTGTATAGCCAAACCCACTTTGCGGTCTCTTGATAATTACTCTTTTATCTTCTCTGTTGAAATATAGTCTTCCAGTTAGCCAGCCATCATCTCTATTGCATGATTGCATAAAGTTCTCCTTTGCAACTTCGGATTTGTCTCTCTAAGACATTATGATTGTATCATGTATCCCCTCCAGTCACAACAAAATATCGTTGTCCCCTTGTCTGCTTCTTTCTCTGCTCCTGTGGCTCGATAAGACAAGAGAGGCTCACCAACCACTCCGGTGAACCCCTCCAAGCCTGAAAACCCTAACTGAAAGGTTTCCGCTTTTATGCAAACGTCATAAACCACTCTACTGTTTTAGGATCGTAGTGAGAAAAGAACAGACTCTCTCCGCCATCCAACTCTTCCACCTTTGCCATCTCGTCCGCAGTCAGTTCAAAATCAAACACATTGAAATTCTCCTCCATTCTTTCCACATGTGTAGACTTTGGAATTACCACCACATCGCTCTGAATCAGATAGCGTAAGGCAACCTGTGCCGCAGATTTGCCATGGCTTGCACCGATTTCTTTCAAAACAGGATTATTAAAGTAATCATTTTTTCCCTCTGCAAACGGTCCCCATGACTCGATCTGTGTCCCGTTTTTCTTCAGATATTCTTTCGCAATCTTCTGCTGCTGGAATACATGGGTCTCCACCTGATTGACCGCCGGTTTAATCTCTGCAAAATGGTGGATGTCTATATATCTGTCAGGATAAAAGTTGGATACGCCGATTGCCCTTACCTTTCCTTCTTTGTATGCCTCTTCCATTGCCCGGTAAGTTCCATAATAATCACCAAACGGCTGATGAATCAGCAGCAGGTCAATATAGGAAACCTGTAGCTTCTTTAAAGATTCTTCAATAGAGGCTTTCGCTTTCTCGTAGCCTGCATTGGACATCCAAACCTTGGTGGTGATAAAGAACTCTTCTCTTGGCAGCCCGCATTTTGCCAGAGCATTTCCTACCCCTTCCTCATTGCCGTACGTCTGTGCGGTATCAATGCTTCTGTATCCTATACGGATTGCATCCAATACACATCTTTCAGTCTCCTCCGGCGGTGTCTGATAGACTCCGTATCCAAGTATGGGCATTTTTACTCCGTTATTTAATTTTACATATTCCATTTTCCATCCTCCTGATATTCATATTTTGAATTCTATTTTCCTTTCGATAATTGTATTTTACTTTTTTCTTTGGAAAATGTACAATAAGAATATCGGAATCTACATTTCACAAAACGAATACTGAATATGGGGAAATATTATGTTGGATTTAAACGAACTGGAACAGCTTATCACCTTTGCAGATATGGGAACCTTGTCTATGGCTGCGGAAAAACTTCATATTTCACAGCCCACGATTACAAGGACAATGCAGCACCTTGAAGATGCTTTCGGGGTATCCCTGTTTGTAAGAGGGAAAAATAAAATTATACTCAATGATACAGGTATGAAAGCTGTAGAACAGGCAAAGCAGCTTCTATTGACAGCAGATAACGCTTTAAAAACCGTAAGGGCATTTGATAAAAATCTGCATACCATTACAATCATTTCCTGTGCACCTGCTCCTTTATGGTATGTGCTACCTGCCCTTTCTTCTGCATCCAGCGGGGGAAGTTCTGCCGCCGCCTGCGCCAGTATCTTGATAGGTTCATCCGTATTTGACAGGTCAAGGTGGATATACACCCTGCCGTCCAGCGTTTCCCCCACATCCGCAAGGCGCACGTCAATCTCGGTTTCATACACTTCAAAAAAGCGCCCCGGATCATGCCGAAGCCCTGCGAGATATGCAGCACATTCCCCCTTGCGTAGGTCACTTCACACCCTTTGAAGATGCCACTGCCGGGGACTGCCGTCTCATAGATAATGGCATCGTCCTGTGGTGTGACATTCCCGCCTTTGTATGTTTTGAGTACGATATTATCAGCCATTCTCCTGCCTCCTTAAAATCTTAGTCAAGTCCAGGCGCACTGTGCCGAATACCAGCTTGGTATTCCTGCCCCGCTCCCTCCCGGTGAGGATGCTCCGGTAGCTCTGCCCGTCCGAGATGATATCCGCCACCTGCCCGAACTCCAATTCCTCCGGCTTCACCAGTGCGTCACCGTTCATCATGGTAAGTTCAATCAGGTTGGAATAGGACAGGTTGGCAAACTTGTTATGGGCGGCGTTTATAGCCGCGCTCTCAAAGCTGCTCCCCTCCTCGTGGGAAACTGCCTGCATCCCACACACCACCGGGGTAATGCGGTCCCGGTCTTTCGTGTCATAGCCTAAATCAGAATGAAGATAGTACACTCTTTTCTTTTCATAATCGGATGCGTCATAGATAATGAGTTTATTCACATCCGCGCTGACCTGCCTGATGGTGACGCTCTTTTTAATGATGTTTGGCAGGTCACTCTCTATGGTGATGACTCCTGCCGCCGCCCTCCCCACCGTGATCCGGATTTCCCGGTTCTGGATGTCCAGCTTGGTCTTCACAAGGATGCTGTATTTCTCCATTGCCGGAATGACCACCGAATCAATGAGGTTCACGATGTTGTAATGGCCGCCCTTTTCGGATGGCGTGATATGAAGGCTCCAGTCCTTTGTGGCCGTAACCGCACTGACCAAAAGCCCTTTTATATTCTGAATTCCGTCCTCGTTAGTGATGAACATTTCGCGGATGCGGTCACAGATGAACTGCTCCATCATGGCGTGGTGGTCTGCCTCCTCCCGGTGTTCGTAGAGGTAGGCCGTGGCATACAGTACGGCAGTCTTTGCATGTACATTTCCTCCTTCCATGACTTCACTCACTGCCAGCTCCTGGACGGAATCGCCCGGAACGATAATGGTCAGCCTCCGCTTCTCCCCAAGGAGGAAGCGTAAGAAACGCTCCCTCACGGAGATATGGCGGCAGCTCACGATCCCGCCGGATGCCGGCTCCTTTGAAACACTGATCCTCAACGTGTGTTCCATGCCCATGACCTCCCTTTCCGAGGAGCCGTATTTTCGCCCCTCACATATAAGCCACGGGAAATGAAAAACTGAACCCCCTAATCCATAAATTTTTTTAAGGCAGCATAGATTTTTTTTCATCCTGCCTGTGATGGCACGTTCCGATACCCCGTCCTCGGCAGCGATGTCCTTCTGTTTCTCACTATTCCAGTAGATGCGGCGCAGAAGCTCCCTCTGCTGCGGCTGCAGCTTGTCTATGGCTGCCGCAAGCCTCTCAAGCTCGTCCTTCCTGGCAATTTCCTCTGGCGTGTCCCGCCCCGAATCATAATAACGGTCTTCCGGGTCAACCGCTGACAGGAGGACATGGCGGCGCGTTTCCTTCCTTTCCACCCTGTCCCCTTCATTTTTCAGTTCCAACATAAACTCACCGAGACTTCCGTCCACCTCAATCTCTGTCACAGTCCCATCCACAAACTTGTATTCAATTTTCATTCAGATTCCCTCCAGTCTTGAAATTTGGTTAAACAGTTTTCAAGACCGGAGGGGCGGCGCACGGCCCCTGAACGGCGGCTCATGCACGCAATCGAGTAGGGGAGATTAAATCTCCCCTCTCACACCACCAGTACGTGCCGTTCGGCATACGGCGGTTCAACATAACTTCAAAGCATGACGTTCCATGTAATAATCGTAACAACTCACAAGCCCCGCCTGTGCCAGCTTTTCTTTTGAGATTGCCCTGACCACACACGTTTTCGTCACTATCCATTGATAGCGGTCTCCGTAGTAGGATGTCAGTCTTGCAAGGTCTTTTCCTATGCCGAGTTTCTGCAATCCCCACTGCCTCTTTTTAGGCACTTTCCATTGTTTCCAGATGATTACACGCAGTCGTGTACGCAAATGGGCGTCTATGTCGTTCATTGC
>JAAUZM010000033.1 GCA_014804605.1 Lachnospiraceae bacterium
ACCTTCCTTCAGATTCCACCTCACGATGGACACCCTTGGTCTTGGCTGTATCCTTCCCACTACTAGGGCGGATTAGGGACTTTCACCCATTAGAAACGTGCGCCGCAAGGCGCACTACGAAATGAACCGCCCCGACATTCCGGAGCGGTTCATTCTGTTCTTTTCTATTTTTTCTCTTCCTTAGCAGCTGTCTTTGTCTCTTCATGTGCTGCCTTTGCCTCTTTCTGATTCAACGCTTCTGCTTCTGCCGCCTTCTTCGCTTTTCTCTTCTTTCCGGCCTTCCTGATAATCAAAATGAGGATCACAAGCAGCACCACTGCCGCCGGAATAATATAGATCAGATAGTCCTTGATTCCCTTCTCATATATACACACGGCGATCTCTACATTCGCATCATCAGCAGCCTCGACAGTAAACAGATGATAGATTCCCATAAGTTCCGTATCCGCCTGCTTCCATCCGCCGTCCTGCTTCACGTAGATGCTCACACCTTCTGTCTGTCCCTCCGGTGCCTGATACCGCAGCGTGTGTGCCCCACGGATTTCATCTGCTTCTTCCGTCTTCATTCTCGCCGCACTGTCATCTGGGATCTTCACCGTCCAACGCTCCGCCACGTCATCCGGCAGTGCCGTATCTGTTGTGCTGTTTACGGAAGACGTTCCCTCTGTCACGTTCAGCACGTCCTCCTGCTTAAACATACCGTCCGCCAGAATAACAGACTGCCCGTTCGGACGCGTCTGCTCCGAAGCCAGTGTGGTCAAATACCGGACATATTCTACTGTCACGTCTTCGTCATACAGGACATTGTTCAGATCCTTAATATCCCAATCCGCATAAAATCCCAGTTTCGCCGGTATCTCCGGATACAGATCAATGGGAACGCTGCCGCCGTAAGGACACTCTACCGTCTTAACTTCCTCCTCGTCTGCATAGAAGGAAATCGTCATCATACGGAACTTGTTCGGAATCCCTTCGATCTCCAACATATCCTGATAGCCGATCGGCTCCGCTTTGCCGCTGTAGCTGATTCGGTCGATACCCGCAATTTCATCCGACACGAAATAATTGTGCAACACAGTTCCGCTGCTGTCCGTATCGCCCGCAATCGCTCCTGAAAATGCATCCGATTCCTGAATACGCACGATCGCACAGCAATTCTCAATACTCGAACCGGAGCCTGCGATCCCTGCCACATACTCCTTACCGGCCACAGTACATTTCGCATAACTGTTCATAATATAAGACACGGATTGACCGGCTACCCCGCCCGCGTAATTACCTGTACTGGTCTCGATCCGTCCGTAATTCTCACAGCGCAGGATAGTACCCATCTCCTGCAGACCCGATATTCCTCCGGCACAGCTCTTATGAGCCATGACCTTGCCCACATTAATATTTCTACGCTGCACACACTTAGTAAGCAAGGTGGAATTCATCTTAGCGTTCTCAATGCCTGTGACATCACCCTCCAGATCAAAATCATATTCGATGGCCATGGTTCCGGCTATACCGGAGACATTGATATCTCCCTGTATCAATCCGCCGTTCCTGCAGTCTGCGATCGTCGCATCGGTACTGGTCTCGGCATCCTCCTGGGAAGTATCCTCGTAAACATTGGAATAATCCATATCCAGAACACCGTCAATCGCATCCGTATATAACCGCATGATTGTGCTGAACTGATCGTTGATATCCGACAGATCATCTATCAGCACATCATTGGTGGAAGACATCTCGTCATTCAGCCGTCCCATATTTTCCGACAGCCCCTGTAGATTAGCCGTCAGACTGTTCGTTCTGGATCGGTAATCACCGCCCAGCTGTGGCAACGCAATATCCGGCATACCGTTCAACGTATCCAGCATATGCCTCGCCTCACTGCCGGCAGACTGCATGTTCCCCGCAGCATCTTCCACATACCCCATCGCGCTCTTAAGCTGCTTTGCGGCATCCTCTGTCATCTCATCCTGATGCGCCATAACGATATCCGACATGATCTCCAGATATTCCCGCATATCCCGATCGTAGTCTTTCGTGATATCCCCGCCGCTGTACTGCTTATCCGCGTAATCGGAAGCGTCTTTCTGCACTTTAACGATATCCTCTGCCATCTGTTTGTCAGCGTCATCCAGCAGATCATGATCCAGTGTTCCCAGATCCCCTTCCGATTGCGGAAAATCTCTGTCCTCACCTGTATCGGGATTGTGGTGTACCCACCCTGTCACCCCGAAATAATTCTCATAAGTATTGCTTCCGTTCCATGACCATCCGGAATCCACGCCGCTTTCAAACCGCGGCTTCAAGTCATTCTCGTTGATTCGATCTGACTGTTTATACTTATCTTCTGTGGAGCGTACACGATCGATATAATAATTCTTATATGCCTCCAACGCATCGGCATAATCCTCCGCATGCTGTTTCATGGCACGCTCCATATTTTCTTTTGCATTATCGTAACGCTCTTTTTCTGCCGGCGTCATGTACTGATAGATATCCAGTGAATCTACCATATCGCCCAATTTCTCTGCGGCATCCTTCACATTGCCCGCCGCATCGTGCGCATAATCGATGACTCCGTCGTCCTTCGCGGATTCATCCATGATATAGTCCAGCCGGTTGACCGCCTCGTTGACGGAACCGATCATCTCGTCCGTCCATCCCACTGTTCTGTCGGCCAGAAAGGAGGTATCCTCCAACGCCTTATCTACAAAGTCCTGCACAATGCTCAACCGCGCCGATACCGTACCGGATTCCGCCCCTGCATCGTCTAGCATCTGTCCGGTCAGATCGTGCATCTTGTCAATATTATCCATGAGCTGGTATGCGATATCCTCGGAAAGATCCACCGCAATATACGGCTCCGTCTGTCCAGCAATACCGCCTACATCCTTACGTCCATAGACAGTCCCCGTATTCTCACACGCATACACATAACCGGACTGCCTTCCCACGATACCGCCGATATTATATCCCACATGCTCATAGCCTACTTCTCCGCTGTTACTGCAAAACTGTATAATACCCGTTGACAGCCCAGCAATGCCGCCGGAATCAATGGTATTGCTGATAACTGCCGCCTCTTTTTCCGCCTCGCTTCCTTCACCGTTATCCAGAAATCCGGTCGTATACTGCGTAAGATTAATATCCTCAAGCGACTTGCCCTTATCTTCATTGGAAGTGTTGATCTGTGCCGCATTCGTACAGCCCACTATATTTCCGATATTTTCACCCGCAATGCCGCCCGTGTAATGTGCTCCCGTGATCTTACCGCTGTTTTTACAGTCCATCAGGATACCGCTGAGCTCATTGAAGCCCGTAATACCGCCGACGTAATCATTCCCCTCAACCGTACCTTCATAGGTACAATTGATTATAATACCGCTGTTGTCGCCCACGATGCCGCCGACTACCATCTGATTGCCGGAAGGACGCACCGCTCCCTGCACATTCAGATTCGCTATGACAGCCGATTTCTGCGTATAGCAGAACAATCCCGTATACGATACGCAGTCCCTGATCGTCAGACCGCTGATCGTATGTCCCTGACCGTCGAAATATCCGCCGAAGGTCGGTATGGATATAAACTCGCTGCCCGCCAGATTTAGGTCGTCCCGCAGATATACCTTCTTGTTCTGAGACCATGTATCCAGTCGGCATTTCCGGGAAAAGGCCTTCAGCCCTTCCACGGAATCTATGTATATCTCTTCCCACTCGGTCTCTTCATCTTTATAGGAGGCCAGAGTTTCATTCGCATCCTCGACGCTGGTAATCTCTTTCGTGCTATCGTCCGTCACCTCTCCTGTATCTGTCTGCACAGCCCTGTTGCTGTCTGCAGCTCTCGATCCTGTGCTATCCTCCGTGCGCTCTGCCGTCCCATGGTTCGATACGCTCTGTGACTCTTCCACAGCCAGAACATCCACCGCGGGCGCTATAGCAAGCAGCGCCGCCAGAATAAGGGCAAATCCACTTTTCACACCTTTTATATTCAAAATCCGGTTCCGTCTACATTGTAATTCGTTGATCGGAGATGATAACCTACTTTCCTTACGCATGCGTCTTCACCTCCCTGCTTCCCATCTCTTCCGACACCGCCTCTGTCAGATTCCTGTATTCTTCCTCCGTAAGCTCCGTCACATCTCCTGCCTCTACGTAAGCGCTCACATTACCTCTGACAATCGCATTCATCGTACCGGTAACCGTACCCTCGATCCTGCCTCGTACCAGACCGTCCACCTTCACGAGACCGGAAGCATTCTTCGTACGGATCGGCATGTTCATGACAAACGCCGTCTTCTCTATAATCTTATCGCCCACCAGCAGGATCTGCGGGAGCACAAACATCGTAATGAAAATGGAGATCAGTGTTCCCCGGCCCAGACATTTACCGATACCGAAGATCGCCACATCCGATGTCATCTTGCCGATCAGTATACCCGATATCGCAAGCATTGTACCGGAAGTAACGATCGTCGGGAAGGATTGATTCATCGTATCTATAATGGACTGCTTCCTGCCCATCTCCTTGCGCAGCTCCGTGTAGCGGCTGGCAATGACAATGGCATAGTCGATGTTAGCACCCATCTGTATGGAGCTGACAATCAGATAACCCATGAAAAACAGATTATCGTTCTGCAGCGCAGGCACCGAGAAATTGATCCAGATACTTCCTTGAATGACAGCGATTAAAAGCACCGGCATACCCGCCGACTTAAAGGTAAACAGCAATACCACCAAAACCACCAGAATGGACACCACATTCACCACGATATTGTCCCGCGAGAAAGTTTTCTGTAAGTCATACTGACTCACCGACTCACCGCAGACAAGCACCTTGCCGCTGTAGTACTTTCCGGCAATCTCATGCATCTCATCCAGAAAAGCGAAAGTCTCCTCGCTCTCCTCAGGCAACGTGAGATATACGAGCATACGACTGTAATTCTCTCCCTGAAGCTGATTCTTCGCGAAGTTCATCTGCCTGTAAGCGTCATCCAGCGTTTCCTGAAGATCATCCTCCAGCGTCACATAACCTTCTTCCACCTCGTCATAGACAAACATAAACATCTCGATCAGAGGCACCTGATAATCGGACAGCCCGTTGACTACCTTCGCATAGTCCTCGTCGTTCACCGCATAAGCCGCATAGATCAGCTCAGCCACCTCATAATCCAGATCGATCAATTCCGAAAACTGACGCGGTGTCAGTTTATCCGTCAAATTGTAACCGTCCATCGCTTCAATGTTCGCAAGCCCCATCGTGTAATCCACTTCCGGACATGCATCCAGATCCCGCAGAAGCGCCTTTTCATCCTCATAACTTCCCGCAGGAACAAGAAGTGCAACCATATTGGATTCACCGAAATTCTCCCCCTGCATCTCTTCCGCCTTCTGCACACTGTTCTGCAGCGGCGGTGTCACCGTGCTGTATCCGAATACGTAAGGGCAGCTTCCCGAAATCTTGTAAGCGACCGCGATCACTACGATAAAAAGCGGCGCCACAATATACCGCGACAAATATGCAAACTTTCCTACAATCGGAATCTCCGGAATGAAATTCTTATGCTGCGTCTTTTCCATCAGATTGGAAAACAGCATAATGACGCCGGGCATCAATAAGAATACCGCACATAGACTTAAGAGGATCGCCTTGATCAGCACGACACCCATATCCGGTCCCATCTTGTACTGCATGAAAGTCATTGCGATCAAGCCGCCGATCGTAGTCAGGGAACTTCCCGCGATCTCCGGAATCGCCTTGCTGAGCGCAATGATAATCGCTTCTCTGGCAGGAAGAGAGGCGTGCTCTTCTTTATATCTGTTCAAAAGGATAACTGCGTAGTCTACCGACAACGCGAGCTGCAACACGATCGTTACGGAATCAGATACAAAGGAGATCGTCCCTAACAGGAAATTTGTTCCCATATTGAGAATCGCCGCCGATAGAAATGTGATCAACAGTACCGGAATCTCCGCATACGCCTGCGTCGTCAGCAAAAGCACCGACACTACAATAATAGCGACCAGCACGGTGATCGTATTCATCTCCTGCCCGATCAACTCCGACTGCGTATCCCCCAGACTGGTGGTCAGATAATAATCATAACCGTCCAGCTTCTCCTTCAATGCATCCAAAGCCTCCAGACAGGCATCGTCCTTCTCGTCATAATCGAACGTAACATTATAATAAGCGGAACCGTTCGTGTAATGTTCTTCCGTATCGTCGAAGTCCACAGAGAATACACCCGGCGACCGTTCCAAACGCTCGCATATACGCTCCGCCTGTTCATAGGATACATTCGCCATCATCACGTTACAGGTTCCGTATGTAATAAATTCTTCTTCCATGAGATCCAGGCCCTGCTTCGTCTCCGTTGTCCCCGGCAGGTAATGTGCCATGGAATTCTCCACCTCGACCCAGTTCCTCGATATGGCAGAAAAAATAATCAGGAGACCGAAGATTAGGAAAAAGAGATTTCTCTTATCCACAATAAAGCCGCATATCTTCACCATCGCCTGATTACTGTTTTTTTTCGTATTTAATTCGTTCTCCATCGTACAAGCGCCTCCCTACACCGTTCGAGGGAAATTATATCATTTTGTCATATTGTTGACAACGATTTGGAGGAGGATGAGGGAATACAATTTGGGGGATTTGTATATCTATGACTGTACCGTCTTACGAAGCCCATCCCGCATATGAGTCTGGGGAGACCAGCCTAATGCTTCTATCTTCTCCGTATCCAGAAGCGCCTTGGTAGCCATGGAATAGCCCGCCTGCTCCTTCGCATCCGGTATATCAAAGACAATTTTCACATGATTATCTTCCGCCAGCCATTCACAGATCTGCCTGAGGGTTACTTCCGATTCCGTATCAGAAATATTATACGCTTCACCGTTTTCTCCCTTCAATAATACCGTGAGAACTCCCATCGCCGCATCCAAAGCATATGTATAGGAATATAACTGTGTTCCTGCGCTTTTTAAGATAATGTCTTCGCCTGCTGCCGCCTTCTTGATAAACTGTGCGATTGCTTTAGAGTCCGACTGAAGCATAGTTGGACCATAGACCCTGCTCAGGCGCGGAATGACGAAATCCATCTGATAAACCTGAGCATATGCGTTGCACAAAGCCTCCCCGACGCGTTTGCTTTCCGGATATCCTGCTCGCAGCGTATTACAGTCGATGTAACCCAGATAGTTTTCATCAAACTTGTCCGCATCACCGCGATTCTCTCCGTAAATTTCTACCGATGACAGAAAGCAGAATCGCTCCGTCCGATGAGATACTGCATAATCCAGCAGATTTTTAGTACCAATAACATTCGAAGTGATCGTCCCTATGGGATCTCCTGAATATTGTAATGGATGCGTATTGCTCGCCGCGTGAATCACATAGTCTACATGTCCGCATTCCGGAAGAGTCTGGTTGACGTCGCAGGAAATATATTGAAAAGCCTCTTTATTCCAATGCTCGCCAAGCCTTTGCCTCGCGCTTTCTTCATTCCTGCTAAGTGCGATTACATTGACCGGATGACTTAAGAGCATATCTTCATTACATTGCATCAGCAGATCAACGACACACTTTCCAATCATGCCTGTGGCGCCGGACAGTAGTATTGTTTTGCCGGATAGGTGTTGCCATGGTAGGTTTTGTTTGAGTGATAGTTGTAATTCTTGCTTATATGTCAGTGTCATATTATCCCTTCCTTGTGCTTTATTCTGATATATAGTGACTTATATCAGCCAAAGCTTGCCTGCATACACAATCTTCCATTTGTCGTGGTTCTTCAAGAAATAGATCGTAGTCAGATTCTCACCCAGATATCCTGCAAACCTGTCAGCACGCTCCCAGCCCTTCGGTGTGGTCATCTCCTCCGTCCGTTTCAGAACCCTGAACAAGAAATCACAATAGTCATCAAACACCGCGGCCTTTGCAATTAACATATTAAAATTATGGAAGAATTGCTCTCCGGCTGCAACACTCTTCTCATATGCATTCAAATATTCCGGCGCGACTTCTTCTAATGCCCGAAGCATGGCATTCCAATCGGCCTCTTTCACATAGCGGGAGTGTTGCGCTGAGATGTTCGGATAGTGGATAGACGGATAGGGCAGAATAACATCCCACTCCTGTTTCATTTCCAGCAATCTCTGCATTTGTTGTTCGCCGATATCAAAGATTCGTCTATAGTGGCAGATCCCCTTGTATGCGGCATGGCTGTGTTTCCACGCATAGTAAGTCGCGGTCAATTCACAATAATTGCGGTTTTTAACAGATATGTTATCGCCCTGGTTATCTTGGAGATCGACAATTCGGCGGTCTGTAAGGGCGGCACCGACTTGGATCGGATAAACATATGATGCCACTGCACTCTGACTACGCAGTTGTTTATCTATATGAGACTTCGCTTGAAAAATCTGAATCGAGGGCAGTTTAGACCCCGATATAGGGGCACAGGCTGCTACATCCATTTCTTCAACGGCATCCACATTCTTTTCGTGTACTCGGGCTTTGGCAATTATGCTAAATGCCGTAGTACATCCTTCTACCTTTCGATAATATTCCTCCATCAGTCTGTTCTCTAGCTCACTGGTAAATAAGATAACCTGCTCATCCTTAATTGCTACGGTTTTCGATGAAAGTAACGTCGCTTTAATAGCGTCATGATGTGCTTCCGGTGTAGCAACCAAATAATACTGGGGAATTTCTAACTCAGGCGTAATACCTTGTACTTCACCGGCCCACTCTGACAGTGTTTTAACCATAATACCGTCAATCTCAGCGGGTGTCTGTTCCATGGAGCCACCTTGATCTTTTGGATCGGACACCAGAAAGAAAAGGGGGTTCCTATTATATAATGTTTTAATTGCCATATAGGCACTGGAAGCAACAATACCTGCACCATAAATACAGAATGGGCAGGTAAGTAAATTTTGTAATGGCATAAACCTTTAATTCCTCTTCTATACACTTCTCTAACCTAACGGTATGTCTTAAGGTCCTCACTAGAACAAATCCATATAACCTCTGATAACTACATAATTATCTATTTTTTTATCTTCTAATACAGTAATTACCTCTTTCTGATATATTCCAACTACAGTGACGACTACAAGATCCCCTTCCCTAGCTTGATATTCACTTATCTCCATTACGGGAATATCTTGTAATCTATCCGGATTATCACTTAAGCTTGATACTAAAATGCCGCTAACCTTTTGTAGTAAATTGTGTTCTGATAGATGTTGTAAAAAATCTCCACATGTTTTTCCTGCTCCGTATGGATATATTCTTGTACATGTTTCCAGCTTATTTATCAGTTCTTTCCGATGCCACTCTTCTAATNCTTTAACACNTTTNAATACGCTCTGTAGTGGCTTTATCACATANTCTGCNNCTGCCNTAGTATTCTTTATAAAATTATTTATTTCAATCANATAAGATAGGCTCTCTACNNTCAGATTATGNNAAATAACATCCGCATACTCGTCCTCTATCCGCTCCACGGTATGCGCAAAAAGTTTATTNAAATTATGCTCCAATGCAAANTGAAGATTNTCTGATANTCCACGNANCAAATCAACCACATTACCCGNNTGAAAACGTGACAANACATTGGGNGCCCGATATACATANANTGNNTTATNTATAAAACAGAATTNTTCTGCCGCCNGCATTNNCCTAACGAAAAATACAGGATCCTGGAAGCGGCGATATTGNGGGAACNGAACCCCGTTTTCACAAATCAATCTTCTCTCNAAAATAAATCCATAATATCCGTAATCNAATTGAAAATCNGANTATGATAATACATCNNTTTTATACGAAGCNTCTATAATCGATTGAAATCCTTTGTCNGGAACAGGTACTCCNCCTCTCTCAATCCTTACACACGTTCCGCATACAGATACTTGATTCTTTTTGCATGCATCAAACATACTCTCTAAGGCATCTGCNTCTAAATAGTAATCATCAGCGTCNAGAAATGCAATAAACTCCCCCGCNGCATGATCAAGTCCCAAATTCCGTGCCGCGCCGGAACCCTGATTATCCTGATCATACAGTANNATTCTTTCATCTTCGTTCTGAAGCTGCCTGATAACTTCTGCTGAGCGNTCTGTAGATCCATCATTTACACAGATGATCTCCAGTTCTTTTATGGTCTGTTTCTGTATGCTTCGGATACTCTGTTCTATAGACTGTTCACAGTTGTAAACCGGTATGATTATTGAAATCTTTGCCATGTATCCCCTTTTCNCAATTATCTTNTGCANTNTTCTAANNCTTTACTGCAATATAAATATTCCTGTATNCATACCACCTTGATATGNNCATTTGCTTTTTTGATTTGTTCATGTATTTCGNGGAAATATTGTTTGTTGGAAACAATAATCANCCCNACTTTCTGTACTANGNTATCAAAAGAAAGCACTTCTTTACCAAACATNTTCTTTCCATGCTTGTCCCTATTATTATCNATCANNTAGTCCACTTTGTTNCNCATNCTCTCTGCAACNGACAAAAATCCCTCTGTCATTCTCCCGATACCCCAATATCCNACCTTAAGATTTTCCTNTGCTGCTAAAACAAAAATATCATNAATCTTTTCCTGCCTGCTTTCACATAACGCATGGAACGTCATAGAATCATTAAAACATTTCTCTTCAAATGGTGTTGTNAGNAAACGTTCAAATTGTTTNTTGTANCANACCGGAAGATCATTATATGATAAATCCTCCNNGACNCCNANTCTCTTTAANCCCTCATCCTGAAGNTATTGATANACTTCTCTTTGTCNGTCTGCATTTTTACAAACAAANAGTTGTTTCTCTAAAGANTCCAGCGCAAAAATCCAAAAATGAATGCAACAGTCCTNCCACATATGATANTGAATCAATGCTTCTTTTACTGCATATAATGCTTCAAACGCACACATGGGATCACGATTATTACTGATTCTATCCGGTTCGGAATGAATTCTTCTGTAATAAAGATAATCAGTGGTCTGCGTATGCACAATACATTCTGCTGCAAAAGTAGCAAACAATATATAAAAAACATCATTTGACGAAGGCAGATCCTGAAATTGAATNTGATATTTANTTAATAATTCTCTCTTAATCATCCGATCATATGTCGCGTTCATACANCGAANCAAAAAATCNTCCGACTGTTCTTTTACCTTAAATGTCTGCATACTATATGGCATNTCCGAATTTATATATAATTCTGTATCGTCATTTAAAAAACTGTTTTCTCTCCTGATAGGATCATTTTTTTTGAAATCTTTTCTTTCCAGCATAACCATATCTGCACAATAAAATTCTGCTGTTCTTTCTAATTCTTCTAATAAATCGTCGGCAATCAAATCATCCGCATCTAAACACAAAACATATTCGGATTGGCTATACTCTATCCCTTTATTCCGCGACAACGCTGCCCCACATTTGCTCTTGTTTCTTATATAATAAAAAGAGGCATTTTTACTCACTGCATCCTGAAGCAAAANACCCGTGTTATCAGTAGAACAATCATCTACAAAATATACTTCAAAACTATTAATTGTCTGTCTGAGCAGAGATGAAATAAATTCGGGAAGAAATTTCTCGCCATTATAAACAGGAACAATAACTGCTATTTTTTTCATAACTACTCCCTCGTACAAAATANATAACTCTTCCAAAAAAGGTTTATTGTTAGCCCTAATAGAGCTATTTGCATACACGCATGAAAGGCGGATACCGAAGAGTTGTTACTGTTCCTCGCATACTGCCATCTATAATCTGCATATTTAAGTCAAACACAGGAACNGATTGATATCTACTACTTCAATCTCCCGATCTCCCACTTCTTTTACCACCTCTTCATAGATTAAACGTGCAGAGATTATAATAACCTGTATNTTATCTAAAATTTCNTCTGGTGAAACAATCATATNTCCCTGNANCATACTCCCTTGTTTTTCCTTTAATTTATCAATTACTGCTANTATCTCCAAATTATGCTGCATACAAAACTCTAACAGAGTCTTACCATGCATGCCGGCTCCCCATACAGCTATTTTAGCTCCAGTATTTCTAAATCCATTATACAAATCTATAACCTCTTCCGATTTTTTATTTAAATAAAGCTTCAATACATTTTCTTCTTTATACCAGCCCGTTGAAAAACTTTTTGCTATAAATTGACTCATTTCCTTCTGTAAAAACTCATCCACTTTTTCATAATATTCACCACCGAGAGAACAGAAATTGGCTATCCCTTCTCTTTGCAGAAAAGCATAGAAGTTTTCTACGCGTTCTACCTTTTTATCAGCTATAAGACCATCTCTTAAATAAAAAAAAACCCTATAATAAAAACATTCATATAATCGATCAAACTTCCCTCTCTTGATTAATTCTTGACCAATTTTCATCAATGCCTTATAAGTACACATAGCATCTCTGTCAGAGGAAATTCTATCTGCTTCAGAATGATCACGGGCATATACCATGACTGTTGGATCATTCAATACAATCATTCTCTCTGATAGCATCAATACCATACATACAAAATATACATCATTTGCACAAGACAAATCTTGAAATAAAAGTTCATTCTCCTGTATAAAAGCTCTTCTATACAGCTTATTCCATGGTGCCAGTGTCCAGTTTACAATTTCATATGGCTCACATTCTTGTACAGAAAATATCTTCTTACAATACTTTTTCTTGTATCCTTGACCATGTTTTTTTTGTAGTTTATGATGTATGGAATCCGATGATACGTGCTGGTACTCATACATTACAACATCTGCTTCTTTTTCTTCTATCGCAAAATACGCCTTTTCCAACATTCTTTCATCAAAAATATCATCCCCATCCAAAAACGCAAGATATTCTCCGCATGCCACGCCCATCCCTTTATTTCTGGAATAAGCCGCCCCACAACGCTCTTCATTGGAAAGGACACGAATCCTGTCATCTTTCTTCTGAAAATCTAACAAAATATCCATCGTAGCATCCGTAGATGCATCATTAATGCAAATCACCTCAAAATTTTTAAAACTCTGACATAATATACTTTCCAAAGCTTCCTTTAGATATTTCACTGCATTATAAAGAGGCATTACAATTGATATTTCTACCATTTCCCCATTCCCTTAACTAACAACATGATTATTTCATTTTGACAACCCAATCCTCCAATGCCGGGGGATTAGCCACACACCATTCAACTTTTTCTTCTATACCGCAATAGCGACACGCATCAATCGGCTCATTGGATAAGGCATCTACCAACATATTCCAATCCAATTTATCGTCATAGATATCCACTCCACCACGAAATCTGATATCTAAATTATAATGTTCAAATAATTTGTTTGCCAATGCCTCAAAAGGACACTTATATAGCTTCCCATACCTGAAAAAATGACATCCGCTTTCCCTACATTGTCTGACTGCCAAATCTTGATCTGCCATTCCTGATAAGTCTATATTCTTACTAAACTCCTCTCTATTTTCCCGTATTATATAACTAATTTGATTCTCCTCCAAAATTTCTATAATTTTATCTTTTAGCCGCAATGTTGGTTTATATGCAGAAATAATAATTCTAATATCATTTTCTCTACAACATTCAAAGAATTCTTTTGTCTGCTTTGGAATCAACAGACCATTAGTAGTTATCTGAATAATAGTGCGCGGTAATATTTTTCTTGCAGTTCTCATATAATCATTTATTTTATCCTCTAATAAAGGCTCTCCACCCAGTAATAAAAAAGAATAAATTTCAATATTGTCGGCAATCTTTTGCAAGTCCCTACAAAAAATATCAAATGGCACCTTATCACGATGTCCATATATATTAGAAAAGTGACTGCATCCTCTACAGTTCAAATTACAATTATCAACAACATTTGTTTCTAAATGCCATAGTAGTGGCTTATCCACGGTATCGCTCCATAATATATTTTTATCCTGGCATAAATCTCTTTCCAATTCAAGTTTTGAGGAATAAACACATTCATCTATAATTCCAAATTTACTAATATTCATATTTAATAATCTACGATAAATGGAAACGCCTTTAGAAAAAGCAACCAAAACAAAACTTAATTCCTCGGTAAAAATATTTTCTAACTGTTTTGGAGAAATGACCTTAACTCCACTTATTTGTGTTCCCCATAACACTTCATTGCTATCTACAAAATAGCTGACTATATATTTCTCATTATTCACTATTTTCTGATATACATATTTCCCTATATTTCCTGTACCCCATATTGCAATCTTCATTCTGTGGTTTCCTTTCGTATTATATAAATGATCTACCGCAAGCATAAAAAAGTGAAATATACACACTATGCCATTCTCTCCATCCTGACGCAAGATATTTATGTTTGCCATATTATCATTTTCGCAAGCTAATACATACATAAAAATTGGTTTACGTCTATGACTTTAATTCCCTTCCCTGGCAATTCTTCCACAACACTTTTATAAATTTTCCCCTCAGATCCCTGTACGCTAATATATCCATAAAAACTGGTTTATATCTATGACTTCTATATTCTGTCCTGACAATTCTTCCAAGACACTTTTATAAATATAGCGCGCAGATATAATAATCACTTGTAATATATCTCCTATTTCCTCAGGTGCTTTAACTTGATATCCTTCCAAAATACACCCTTGTTTTTTCTTATCTTTATCAATCATCATATCTATATGTAAATTATTTGCTTTACAAAATTTTAACAAGGAAACACCATTTGCACCAGCACCCCAGATTCCTATTGTCTTCTGCTGCTTCTCATATTGTTGAAACAGATTAATCACTGCAGCACTTAGTGGTTTTTGATTCAGCCACATATTTAAGCCCTGCTCTTGTTTAACAAACCATTTTGAATTATAGTCTCGTGTTTTAAATTGATCTACTAGTGTTTTTATATATTCGTCCAGAGCTTTATAATACTCTCCTCCTATGGCACTTATTCTATCAATCCCTTCATTTTGCATAAAGTAATAAAACGCTCTCTGCTTTTCCTCAGTTTTACACTGTATCAGTGCGCTCACTACAGCGTTATAAAACTTATAATAATAGTGCTGATACAAGTCCATAAATTTATTTCGTTTTTGCAATTCTTCTGCTATATGCAAAAAAGCCTCAAAACTACACATAGGATCCCTATTGCTGGATATCCTCGACGGCTCGTCATGGTCACGTGCATAAACCATTACTCTGCTGTCATCTAACATTATTATTCTTTTAGATAACATCAAAACCATACAGCTGAAATAAAGATCGTTAGCGCAACTTAAATTTTGAAATTCAAGTTTATTCTCCTCTATGAATATTCGTTTGTAAAGCTTACTTGTCGGTCCTGATGG
Organism: Lachnospiraceae bacterium; assembly: GCA_014804605.1. GTDB lineage: Bacteria > Bacillota > Clostridia > Lachnospirales > Lachnospiraceae > UBA3282. Next base: position 15,373 of record JAAUZM010000033.1, read on the forward strand.
CCAGATTAGAAACTCCTGCGGCATATGATCTTTCACCTCAAACACTGATTTGCAATACCTGTCACGAAATTTTTCTCCGTGAAATACTTGTTGTTTATGGTGAATTTCCTTACTAAGAACATGTTTTTGTTCATATATAACTACGTCTGTATAATATTTTTCTGCTGCTTTATATGCGCATTCCAACATTTCCTCATCAAAAACATCATCGCCATCTAGAAATGTAAGATAAACTCCATCGGCCTTCTTCATTCCATAATTTCTCGAATATGCTGCGCCAGAACGCTTTTTATTAGAATATATCCTGATTCTATGATCCTCTTGCGCAAATTCCTCTAGTATCCGCAGTGTAGCATCCAATGACGCATCGTTAATGCAAATTAATTCATAATCTGTAAATGTCTGCTGCTGTATACACTTTAAGCTTTCCTCTAAATATTTTGCAGCATTATACAAAGGCATAATAATCGAAATTTTTACCATACTCACACCTGATACAAAATGTCTTCTAATGAAATTATCGGGCAATCTACCTTATCTTCCTGTTCAAAATAAGATGACAAGTTCTTACCTGCTTGTTTTACCTTAACCCACTGGTTCATCATTTGAAATAAAGCCAAATGTTTATATGCCAAATCATTTTCTTCTTCAACGCGCTTACCTAGCATCTTCCCAACCGCCGCCGTTGCTCCCGATGATAATGCTCCCACAATGCCTTTTTCATGTTGCTCTCCTTTTCTGTTAAATCATATAGGCATTTGTTAAATGCCGAAACCCATTGATTTTACTGGGTTTTCTTTACTTTTATATATAAATTTTCTCTCCACCCATGGTAAAATATAAGTAACCACACATACACCCTACTCACAAACGGAGGAGAAAATTTATGACTAAATCTCACCAGATTTCTTTAAAAGAATCCTTTTCTCAATTTAAGGACATGTTTCAGGATGATGTCTCTTCCTTTTTTCAGCTTATGGACGAACACTTTGACTTCCAGCAATTTATCCCTTCCACCTTCAGGAACGCCTTTTACCAGTCTCTTGGCCGTACCCGTCTTTATCCTCTTGAAGGTTTCCTTTCCGCACTTGTCCTCCAGAAGATCTTCTCCATCCCCTCCGATTCCCTGCTCCTGCTTTTCCTCAATCTTTGCAAGGAACTCAGGGATTTCTGCGGTTTTTCCAAAGTGCCGGACGCTTCCCTCCTGTCCCGCTTCAAACATGGCTTCGAACCTTATATCGAGCAGATGTTCCAGCTCATGGTCGATTATACTGAACCCATCTGTCAGGCTGTGGATGCTTCCCTCGCACAGATGCTCACTTTTGACACCTCCGGCATTGAGCTCTATGTCACTGAAAATAACCCAAAGACCCTCAACGCACTGATCAAAAAGCTCAAAGCTTTTTATAAAGATAATCCCGATGTCGATCCTTATAAGATGGCTTACGGCCTCATGCCATCCCAGGCCGCCTCATGCCCCGATGCCAAACAGATGTATATCAACGGCCATTTCTGTTATGCCGACAAATTTGCCATCCTTACTAATGGGCTGGGAATCGTCCGCCACATCTCTTTCCTTGACGATGATTCGTTCAAATCCTCCCACCCAGAACTGACTGTTGAAAAGAAATCCGGTTCCCCCGACGAAGACAAATCCGTTGGCGATGCCTCTTCCTTAATCCCTGTCCTTAACGATTTTTTCACCCTGCATCCCGGTTTTCACCCGGATGTCTTTCTGGGCGATGCCTCCTTTGATTCCGCCGAACTTTATGGCGCCCTGTTCCATGATTTCCATTTCTCCAAAGCCCTGATTCCCTACAATCCACGAAATGAAAGCAGGCTTAAAAAAGTCGGTTACAATGAATACGGCTATCCCACCTGCCCCAACGATCCTTCCCTCGCCATGAAATACCATGGTGTGACAAAAGAAAAAGGGCGGGCAGACCGTATCAAATGGGGATGCCCCAGAATGCAGTACAAAAAAGGCCAGTGGCACTGCGAATGCGAACATCCTTGCAGCACAGCCAAAAAAAGCAGGACAACATACACTTATGAAAACATGGAATTACGCATGTTTCCAGATATCCAGCGTGATTCCGACGAATGGAACACTACCTACAGGATCAGGACCATTGTGGAATGTGCTATCAACCACTTCAAGACCAATATGTGCATTGCCGGAAGAAAGACCAGGAACCACACCACCACAAAAGCTGATGATTTATGTCAATTCAGAAACAATTCTGAATAATGACTGTTTTTTCTCCTTATATAGGGGGGATGGTTATCCACATCATAGAAGAAAATCATTTTTCAATTACCTATGTTAAATCATAAACTTATTTAACTTTCGTTTCTAACAACCCAATCTTCCAATGCCGGTGAATTGGTCACACACCATTCAATCTTTTCTTCTTCTCCGCAAAACCTACATGCTTCAACCGGTTTATGAGCTAAATCATCCACCAGTACATTCCAATTCAGATTTTCATCATAGATATCAAATCCGCCATGAAATCTAATATCTAAGTTGTAATACTCAAAAAACCTATTTCCTAATGCTTCAAATGGACATTTATATATTTTTCCATATCGAAGGAACTGACATCTACTTTCCCGGCATTTTTTTACAGCTTCACATTTATCTGCCATTCCTGCCAAATCAATATTCTTCCCAAATTCTTCCCTATTAACCCGAATAGAATACTCAACTTGATTCTTTTCTAAAATTCCTATAATTTTATCTTTCAGCAATAACGTCGGTTTATACGCAGAAACAATAACTCTGATATTATTTTCTTTACAACACTCAAAAAAATCCGGTGTCTGCTTTGGAATTAATAAGCCGTTGGAAATTAATTGAATTTTAGAATTTGGTAATATCTTTCTCACAAAATTTATGTAATCTGTAATTCTTCTATCTAATAATGCTTCACCTCCCAACATATTAAACTGATAAATATCCACATGTTTTTTTACTTGCCGTAAATCGCTACAAAAAGTATCAAATGGTACCTTTTCACCATGTTTAAACAAATTAGAAAAATGACTGCATCCTCTACAATTTAAATTACAATCATCTACAATATTTGTTTCCAGAGTTCTCATTAAAGGTCTACTCAAATCAAAACTATCATACCAAAAAATATTTTTATCTAAATACAATTCTTTTTCCAAATCAAGCTGCAAATCAAACACTCTATTATGCACAATGCCAAATTTGCCAATTTTCATAGCAAAAAGTTTCTCATAAATAGTAATACCATTAATAAAAGTAATCAATACAAATTCTAATTCCTCGATGAAAATATTCTGTAATTTCTCTGGCGAAATAACCTCTATTCCATTTATTTTTTGCCCCCATAAAAGTTCATTACTGTCTACAAAATATTTGATAGAATAGTTCTTATTTTTTTTTAATTGTTGTTGTACATATTTGCCAAAATTTCCAGTACCCCAAAGTGCAATATTCATATTAAATCATATCCTCCTATATTGATATCATAACTTATTTATCAGTGTTGTCAATGATATACTGATAATATCGGAGTAATTTTTTGACAACAAACTCCGGTGCCAATCTGTCGATCCGTTTTCTTGCATTTTTACCCATCTCTATCTTTTGCAATTCGTTCATTGTAGCTGCTTCGTTCATCTTCTTTAACAGACTGTCTGCATCATTCGGTTTACATAATTGTCCGCTTTTTCCATCATCGATTAGTTGCTCAAAACTGGTACCATCAGTCCCTATCACAACACGCTCAAAATACATTTCTTCTATACACGCATTTGAAAAATTATCAATTAAAGATGGGAAAATTACAAAATCCGCATGCTGAATAACAGGATATAACTGATTATGCGGAGGTTCTTTTATAAATATGAATCTTTCTACGTATCGCCCCGCCGCTTTCCTTAAAATATTCAATGGATTTTCTACTTTACTATCCTTATAATCCCTATCTATCTACCTATCTTTCTCTCTCGCACAAGATCTGCAATTTTCCTATTAATAATCCAACTATTATATAGCATATTATAAACTAATTCCAAACTGCCTGTACCTAATCGTCTATGAGAAGATCGAATAGAAAATATTTCAACACCATTCTCCATATAATGCATATCTTGCGCGCCGCAAGATACAATAATCGGTGTATGTCCTAACTCCCTCAATGCTCCCGTTACTCTACGTAGTGTCTGCTGATTAAACAAAAATTTGTATATTCCAGCTCCCATATCTGTTCCTAAGTCGGAGCAGATACAAAAAGAGCGCAAAGTACCCGTTTCTGAATCTTAAACAGATTCGTTACGAATAGCGATAATGCAATAGAAGTAATAAGCTGCGTTGCTTCCAGTTTCTTGGTAATGCATTCCATGCCATAGCAACGTTTACTTAGGCTGAAAGTACGTTCTACTTCAATTCTGTCACTGTTATCCTGATACTCCTGCTTTTTATCGTTTTTTGCGTCTACACTTGGTCTGCCAGCACGCGTTCCGGATTCTCTTTACACTGTGCTTTTTACTTTTGGCAAATGCAAGATAGTCTTTTCTGGCACGCCTGCTGTAACGCCTTAGCAGTCGCAAACCATAGGATTTACAAAAACGATAAATGATGGTTTCAAGTTTTTCCCTCGATTCGTTCAGAAATGATATATCCTTCGGATAACGGATATTTGCTGGTGCGCAGGTTGCATCTAGTGTCAGTGTCCCTTTGTTCGTTTCTTCTCCCCCTGTGCCTCATACAATCCTCTATTTCTGGAATACACTGCGCCACTACGCTGCGTATTTTTTATAATCCTTACATGTCTGCACCGAAAGGCTTTTCAACGTCTCTGATAAATACGTTTGCGCATTAAACAATGGTATAACTATTGAAACAACCAGCATCTGCACTCACTTCACAGCTCATAAAGAATATCCTCCAGAGAAAAAATGGGACAATTCATTTTCTCAGATAGCATTTCTTCAATCTCGTCAAAATAGGTAATAGCAGTTACTATAACTGCATCCACATCCTGCAAGTCATCATCCGGTGAAACAACATTTAAATCCATATAAATAGTTCCTGGATTTCTATCTATTCCATATTCCACATTTATTTTGGTTCCCTTCAATTCATTGAAAAGTGTTTCTCCAGCATAGCTCATTCCATAAATGGCAATATTCTTAAAACCCTGTTCCTCTAAATATTTTGATACAGATTTATTATCCTGTTTTATTTTTACCCATTGGTTCATCATGAGATACAGCGACATATGCTTTTCGGCATAACCTTTATATTTACATAACTCATCCCCCATACTCTTTCTAACAGCGCATGCCCCCAAACTCACCCCAACAACCGATGATATAGCAGCAATAATTCCCTTTTTCATAAAACTCATTCTCCTTTCAACACATTCTGTTTTCTACTTTTCATGTATTTTTCGTACTATTTCCCTGCCTTTTACCTTTTCATAAAACTCTAACAATTCATGGCTTTTAGACATCATCGTAAGTTTATTTTTGTCAGAAATTTTTCTTCTATTTTAATTTTGCATACACTTTCAAAACTGATACATTGTTCCATGTGCAGCCAAAATAAGAGCCGTTGGAAGTCCTATATATCCAAGTCCAATTACATTAACCATCACTGTCTAATCCTCCCCCGTTCTCAGCCTTACTAATTTTCCATACTGTGATGCATATATTTTGTTGTTAAACCCTACCGTGAATGGTTGATTTGCGTAATCTTTAACAATAATTTCTTTTTCTGTAATAATCACTTCTCGGAAATGCTTTACATGGCCATAGCATACTTCCCCTGCAATCATTTGAGAATTTGCATATATCAATTGAGATTTAGCGCGCCTTGTCACAAACCACATATCTTTCAACAAATTTTGCTCACATCCATTTACATGAATCACATTATGAGCTTTTACGCTGCGAAATCTACCCATTAGTTCAGGTGAGGCAGTATATATGTAAGTTCCCGGATCTCTGGTTATATATTTTTCATCAACCATAACTTCTATAGATAACTTATCATTATGTGTATGTCCACAAAATCTATCACTTCCTGCAGTATCTATAACCATACTGACAAATATACGCTTGCCACGTAATATTATAATTCCAAAACTCTGAAAACAATAAGTTCTAACCCCTTCGTTGAGTTTTGTCTCACTTTCTGATTTATATAAAACTGTTTCCCTAAAATACTCGTATTCTATCTTTTTATTCTGATAAATATCATAATCAGTTATCAAAGTTTGATACAGCTGGCCATTCACTTTCGTATGATTCGCCAAAGTCTGAAGCATACTTTTTTCCAATAGTATGCCTCCTATCATATCTTCCCATTCATGACAATCAAACAGGCCGCTGAATTCTGCCAGCAATGTCCTGTGATCCAACACATTTTCTTGCAGGCATTCTCCCATTGGTGTGAGCATAACAAGTCTTCCATTATCATTATCTCCAATTTGTACAATTTCATTGTTTTGCTTTAATATCGCTCTAGTAAATACGCCCATATTATAAAGTCTGTTCAAATACCATTGAGGGAAAAACTCGCTTGTCCTGATATCATATTTCTGCATGCCATATGGTTTTAAGCCATAACTTCTTAACAGATTGTGCTTGTAGTTCTGGAAAATGTTACCCTTTCTGCTGGCTAAAACTCCATACAAAAGTGCTGTTGCATATACAGCAAACTCTGCACTCAATCTATGATAGCTTGTCGATCCCTCAAAGTGACTGCCCTCAGGGTTAAATTGCCTTTCTACCTGAGTAATCAATTCCTGTGCGCCAAACACACAGCAGGCATCCGTAAAGTCATCTGCCGGCAAATAAGCTGACGCAAAAATAATACCGACTATATTTGACAGGTAATGATTCCCGCCTATACGCGCTTTTCCGCTACATTCCAGCCTTTCTAACACATATTCCAAACTACCTCTAATTAATTGTTCAAATTGCCTTTCAAACTGACTGTCTAATTTTCTTTTATCATCCAGCTGCTTTAATATGTCGTATGCAATCAACAGATTTACGATTCTTATCGACGTATCCATAGGTGCTGACCACTGCACCGTTCTACCAATAGGGTTAAGATAAATAAAATCCAACACCTCATCCCTAAATTCAACAACTATTTTGTCACGACAGCTTTTTTCCGCAATTGCGTATATCGCTAGCCTAACTAAATGGTAGAACCTTCCTAATTCCCAAGGACACTTAATATCTACACCTTGTCTTTTTCCAATAATTGATCTGCATTTTTCTCTTGTATTATACTCCTTAGGATCAAAGAAAAAACCGCTCTTAAAATCCACAAACCAATTAATCGGCTGATATGATGCTGAACACTTTTTATGCAATTTTCCTGCAGCCTTTTTCCCATATTTTGACATACTCGGATTTATATATCTTTTCCCGCATACTCCCTTTGGGTTTAAGTTATACCCCATTTTTACAAAACCGCTCCCAAGCAAATCGAATTCATGCCGCATATATTTTATATAAAGCTGCTTCAACTTAGTTCTGGTATTACATTGTATTATTAACTCATTGCATTTAATATAGCTATACATACATTATCCAACCTTAACTTTAACGGACTCACTTTTTTAATAGCAAAAAAATATGCTGAATTTTATTAGGTAAAAATATTTCATTTATTTTATTAAAAAACTCCATTAGCTTCTCATTGGAAATAAGTAACCTGAGCAATCTTCTAAATATTTTTTTATTTGACTGTCTGTAACAACGAAACAATTGATATTCAATTTTCGTCCAAAGCCACGTTTTATTATAAAATATTTTTTTCTTTCTAAAACATTTTAAAACCGGTTTAAATATTTCCCCATACTCATCATCGTGCATGGAAAGGAACAAAACACCTCCACGCTTTAAATACGAATAGAACTTTTCAATACATACTTTTTGCTGGTCAAAACTCAAGTAAGCAATTGCTTCACTACAAATAATCAGATCATAGGTATTCGGTATAAAATTCATATCTGTTAAGTCGCAAACCATCCAGTTAATTTGATCCATTCCCTTAGTTTTACATATCTTTATGGCAATATCAGAAATATCAAATGCATCATAGCGTTTTATTGAATCTATATTCTCATATATAAGTCTTGTCATATCCGCAGTTGCACATCCTGCTTCCAACACGGTCAGATCCTTTTTTTTCAGAGTTTTTCCCATGAATCTAACCGCATTTTCCATCCTCTTTTTTTGTGAGGCACGCCAATTAAATCCCCATCCATTTCCGTCCTGTTCATCGTAATTTGCAAAATAATTCTTTTCAAAATATGCCTTATTCTTCCTCATATATCTCTCCTCCTTCATAAAACTCCCATCTTACTCACTCTGGGAATATATTCTTTATTCATCACTTCACCTCCAACAAATTTTTCATAAAGTGTTGGAACTGTTACAATCTCAATGCCAGATGTTCTATTAATATACTGCAGCACTTCCTGAAAGTTTCTCACTGCTGTATCATTCCGATTGAGCACATCTTCTATCGTATTTAATCCGTTTCTTTCAAAAAACCTATAGAACGAGCCGCTATGCATAAATAAATTAATATATCCCCCACCATGCCTCAACATATCTTTAAATATATTTATGATATCTTTTCCATTCATCCTGTTGATATCAACCTTTTCAATTTTATAAGTGTTATTCCATTTCGAAAATGGATATATTTCACTTCTTTTACAAACACTCACAGGAATTTCAATCACGTTCATAAAATCTGAAATCTTATTTATGATTCCCGATGTATGTATCTTGCAGACCTTATTTTTATAAAAGATGCTGGAGTCTATCTTTAAACCACATTGATTTATCGCTATAAATGTATCCTTATTTACACCATATCCCCCTGCCCTATGTGCAATCGGTTTTTCCCCTGTCAAACAGTATACATCTTCTATCCCTTTATTTATTATATATATTTGCTCATCACCTGAATACTGATGCATATACACACGCTTCTTTTCAATCGGATCCATAAGCCAGACCGGATGTGTATGAAGTTGAATATCCTGATTATGTGTCATAAGCAGATCACAAACCGATGCCATTAATTTTTCACCGAATAAATACTTCTCGAATATACTTAAATACCATGTTGCTACAACGTTATAGTAATCCAACATCTTCAGAATATACCGTATCCCCCAGTTTGTCCCCTGACAGTATTCAATCATCGTGTCTTTTACCCATTTTCCGCTAGTAATCGCCTTTTGAGAATTCTCAGTATCAATAGTGATTGTAACATACAATTTATTCATTACTCAACTCGTCCTATAAAATTTCACTATATATTTTTTTACCAATTGTATCTTCGCTTTCAACCATATCTTTACATTTTATTTGAGAAATCCTACTGTGAATCAGTCTCTCAAACACCACCTTTTCATGATACAGGTTGCCAAGTATATCAGCGCATTTCTTTATACATTCATCGCTAAAATAGTAATCGCACCATTTATATTTTAATTCCTTTGCATCTATTTCCAAAACACGATTATTTTTAAAGGAAAAAAGACCAATATATCGTTCTCCTTTTACATATTCCAATCTATATTTTTCTCCCATCTCATTTTCCAACAGGCTCTTTTCAGTTTCAATTTCCTCCTCTATTCTAAATGCATGCAATTCTTGTCTCTCCTTATCTGCATAAATAATTTCATTCGCGTTGTAAGGTATAAACCAAACTCTATGGCCTGCCGTAACTGTGTATTCAAATACCTGATAATTATTTCCAGCCTTATCAACCTCGCTATCGAGAAAATTATAAATTCCGAAATCTTCCGGAAAACTATCTAATACAGATAATGTATTTTTCTCCTTGTACCATATATATATTTCATTTCTATAACCAGTTATCCAAAATCTATCTACATCAAAGCAAAATTTATACAATTTTCTTTCAATATTGGGAAGGGTAAATAGCTCATCTTCTCTTGTTTTCATATCAAACGTACACACTCTTCCTGATTCATATAAGATATATATTCTATTTTTAATTTTGATGCTGTCAGCAATAACTCCCTCTCCGTCAAGGTTATAATAATTAAGAATTTTCTTTCGGGAAATATCTATTTCAATTATTTTTTTCAAGCCATAAGACACTGCATAAATTCTATTATCATAATCCCAAAATCCATATACTTGTAATCTCACATCATTAGGATTGTTTATTTCAAGCTCCCTTAACTTACAATTATCTACATTATATATCCAAACACTTCTTCCCTTATCCGGCATACAATAAATATCATTACCTAATTTAATGCAAAGTGGATTACAACGGTTTTTGGTCGCCTTCATGCTTGGTACAGCCATTACATATTCACATTTATACATATTCAAGTCTAAACAAAATAAAATATTCTGCACTCCACTGACAAACCATGCATTATCATTTTCCAGCCACCAGCCGTCACTCCACACAAATATACTATTACTATTATCCATATAAACCTTTTCTCCTATCTTTCCGCCGATCACTATAGAGAATCAAAAAAGCTTATTAGTCTCCCTATTTGGTTACCTATAGCTAAAAAAGGTGCTGCTTCTTTAACCTTTTTCCGATAAATATATTTATTTTCCATCAAATATTCTATATCCAGATCATCTAAAGTCATATCAACCAACACACCATAACCTTTTAAATAGTCCATTTGCCTTTTCCCATCATATGATGTCAATACCGGTATCCCAGCATTTAAAAAATCAAAATGCCGATTAGTTGCAGAAACTTGATAAGTACCTGCAAGTCTATAGTATCCTTTCTCAATACATTCTGCATCTGACGGCACACGCCCTAAACAATAAAAACAACACCCATAATCACATTTGGCAATACTTTTAATTATCATTTTAGGTGAATGTCCAACGAAAAAATAGAAATTTTTAAACTCCTTTTTTAAGGAAATAAGTGTATCCAAGTCACTTTTTGATACCTTACTGATATATAAATATAATTCACATTCAGGCCTGTTCCCTATTTTATTCAAAACATCGAATATTTCAGCATCTCTGACAATACCCTGTCTGTCAAGTTCATCGTAATGGTCCACATGCAAGCAAAATGCCGATGAATCTATCATGCATAACCGCAGTATTCCATCATTCTCTGGTTCATCAGAAACAAAATCATCATAACAATAATCCCAAAATTGAATAGACTTGTTTTTCAACCTGTAACCATACTTTTCTTGTAAAAAAACCTCAGCATCATAACGCCATACTACACCGTCCGCTTGTTCTAATACTTCTTTTTCTGCTTCATATCGCCATGCATTCTCTGATTTTACATTATATGATCCCTTCAAGACATCATAAATATCCACAACAACTCGACCATAGTAAACTTTATTCATCAACATTATGTTTGCAACCAAGCTATCATTTCCCATGATAAAAAAATAATATAAGAATGGAGCATAATTTAATGCTTCAAGTAGTACCTCCTCCATACCCACACAATAAACTACTTTTATCCCTTCAATATATTGAGCATATGGATGATCCGAGTTACACATATCTAATATAATAATCTCATAGCCCTTTTCCTTTAATGCTCCCACTATTTTATTGACTCTAGGAATCATGACAGCTACTATAAACACGATTTGTCTTTTATTGCAATTATTTATCTGTTGTTCACGATTCTTATATTTTTCTTTAATTTTATCAACTATAATTTCATGTCTTTCAAGAAGCCGCCCACCAATTTCTTCACTATACTTATATTCATACCATTCAGCTATCAATTTACAATGCTTATTATAGTCAGCATTTTTATATTGCGTAAATACATGAACATCATTATTTCTTTCATAATGTGACAAGCTTAGAAATCCGCTATATTGATATCTTTGTAATATTTCCTCTATTTCGCATTCATATTTAGAGCTCACTGCAATTAGAAAAATACTATTAGTACAATCAACATATAAATTATCAATAGTATATATTGGTATATCTTCTTTAAATTTTTCTTTAATAAAATTTTGTGAAAGAACATATCCCGCAATTTTTTCCTTTAATCCTAAATCACATAGTTTTGGAACAATCATTTCAGAATACATTCCCATTCCATATATATAAATTCTGTCGTAATTAATAATATCTTGATACAAATCATATAAACTAAAAAACATTTATTTTTCTCCACACATCGTATGAATAAAATTTGTTCCCAATTTGTAACTATTCAGAATCCTCTATTCAAAAATGAAATCTGGGTGACCTAAAATTGCATTTTTAATTGCTTCATATGCGTTATATCCCTGCTTGTGAGCGGTTCCGACATAGCACATAATCTTCAGATAGTCTCTTTCTCTATCCTCTGTCCGGAAGCAACCGGGTATCTGGATAATTCCAGCAGGAAGCCCAACAGTCATGCATAGCAATCCTCTGAGATTCTGTGAACATGCCGCATTGCTCCATGCCTGCGAAGCCACGTTTGAGACTGATATCAAGATAAGTGTATTCACAGTTTGAGATATCATGAACACACCAGAGTTTCTATCCACCCTGGTTCTGGTCTGATCGAAATGTCCGAGTCCTGAACCGATCATTTTCTGTCTGATCTTACTTACCGTGTCTGTCAAGCAACAGGCACAGCCGCTTTTATATCTGCCGGAAACTAATCGGCATCCAGAACACCTTCTTTCCTTGGTTTCTATGCATATAGCTTAACCAAAACACAGGAAAAAACCCGAGGATTTTGCGTAATGGTAAAAATACCAGTGGATAAGTATTAAATTTCAAGACACAATTAGTACTAACTTTATTCAAAATCGTCTAAAAAAGACGAAAATAAAAGCCACTGACATCAAAAGTGGTTCTGAACAGTTACATCTTCATATAAATTAGAAAGTCTTGCCACTGTTTCTCCTATGCTGACAAACTGGATCCCATGGAGATAAATTTAGGTGTATTTTCTCTTCAAGCATTTCCACTTTTCTTGTAATCAATTAATCGCTTCAAATTCAGATGTTTATATTGTTGTAATACCACTTTACAAGTTTTTAACAAAAGGTGCCGTATGAAGCACATTGGTGTATAATAAGTTTGCAAACAATAAACACAAAAGTGAATGGCCTCATACGGCAAACTTATTATACAACGAAAAATATATAATCGGTAGGCTATATCGATATTTTTATATTAATTTTTCACATTTTCAGTGCTTGCGGCTGAAACACTGCTCCTATGCCAAAGTTGATCTTTCAGGTTTTATGAATGCTATTGCAAGGCTGGCTTTGGACCTAATCCCTGACAGCTTAAAGTCCCAGCCAGCATTCCTCTGCATAGATGACACCGTGGTCTCAAAATTTGGACAGAAATCTGAGGATATCTCCAAGCTGTTCAACCACGCAGCACATAATGGCTCCGATTATCTGAATGGACACTGTTTTGTCAGTGTCATGCTCTGTATCCCGATATGGAATAAGGATAAGATATCCTACTTTCTGTCTGAATATTCCGGATGATTTTCCATCATCTGTCCGGTGGTATGGAAATCACTTTTTAGATTCGTTTTTGTGTATACTGGATAATAATTTCTATGAGAATATTGGTAAAGGCTGCTACG
>JAAUZM010000034.1 GCA_014804605.1 Lachnospiraceae bacterium
AAACACTATATATCTGCCCTGTATGAGGTAAAGATCACTCCATAACCTCAGCAGCATTCATTAACAGGTATCAAAAAGTATTGAATTTATTGAAAAAACACTTGATTATATGGAGAGGAATTTGCCATGGCGGATAATGCAGAAAAAGAATTGTGGGATATTTATACGAAAGATCGGGTGAAGACCGGCAGATTACATAGACGTGGCGAGAAGATGAAGGACGGAGATTATCATATGGTGGTCCATGTCTGCATTTTTAACAGCAAGAATCAACTGTTGATTCAGCAGCGGCAGCCTTTTAAAAAGGGATGGTCTAATATGTGGGATATCACGGTGGGCGGCTCCGCTTTGCATGGAGAGAGCAGCAGTCAGGCGGCAGAGCGGGAAGTGCTTGAGGAGATCGGTTTAAAACTGGATTTATCAGAGACCAGACCAGACTTTACGATCAATTTTGAGGATGGATTCGACGATTATTATCTGTTGGAACGGGAAGTGGATCTGACAAAACTTCATTTGCAGGAAGAAGAGGTTCAGGCTGTCCGGTGGGCGGACAGAGAAGAGCTGCTTCAAATGCAGGAGCAGGGAATTATGATTCCTTATTGGTTTCTGGATAAATTATTTGAGGTGCGCGGCTTTGATGCCCATGGCAATCAAAAACGGGATATCGAGATAGAATTTGCTGCACCGCACCGCCTTGCTTCATGGATGAGTCTGGTGGAAATTACAAGGGATAATTTTCCGGGACTGGAAACACAGGAGCTGCTAAACGAATACCGGGAGACGGTCATAAAAAATATGGAGCGGCAAAGCGCCATATGCGCGTTACATGGCAATATAGTTGTGGGAATTCTGCTTTTTTCCACAAAGCACAATATGCTATCTTGTATGGCGGTACATCCTGAGTATCGCAGACGCGGAATCGCGAAAAAGATGATCGATTTAATGCTGACCAAATTAGATCAGACAAAAGATATTACCGTTACGACATTTCGCGAGGATGATCCGAAAGGAGCTGCACCGCGGGCGTTGTATCAAGCTTTGGGATTTCTTCCGGCAGAACTATGCATCGAGCAGGGGTATCCGTCGCAGGTGTTTGTGTTGAAGGGGAAAAAGCAATAAGGGATAAGAAGATAGAAGAGTGAAAGGAACTGTCGAACAGTCGTGACAAGACGGGAAGCATATAAAATTCTGGGGATCTTACCGGAAACGTCGAAAGATGAAATTAAAAAAAGGTACAGACAGCTTATGCTCCAAGTGCATCCGGACAGCGGCGGATCATCGGCGGAGGGCTGTCGATACAGTGCGCAGGAAATTAATATTGCCTATGAACTTGTGAGCATAGCTCATTCTGCTGAAGAGTCTGACGAGGTGGATTTCCATAAGGCTGCCGGTACCCGTCACAGGAGAGGTAAAGCGGCGCGGGACAACAGAAAAGACGAATGGGGTGCGCCGATTAACGGGAATGCTTACAGAGAGCGGGAAATCTTATGCTATGCAGAAGATTATGACGGTACTGTGTTAGGCAGTTTTTGCATCGCAAAAGGAAAATATGTGTGGACAACGGAGGAAGAGTTTCCCTTATTCCTGCTCAGCATTTATCAGTGCGGCAAACAGCTTTTGGATGAGTGTGACGAACAGTTTCACGGCGGAGCAGCTTCGGCGGACAGACATCGTGTTCAGGCGGAGCTCACCTATCTGCTCACGCAGCAGTTCATAAACGGGAGTGCGCTTTTGCAGGAACTGGCGAAAGAAGAGATGGCGGAAACAGACGGGAAACAGATTTTTTATGTTTCGGCCATGGTGGAGCTGACAGCCGGTACAGTGAGTTTGGAAGCCGGCGATTTACTGTATCCGTCGAAACTTAGGCAGCACAGATTGTATCTGCAGAATCAGAAGGGACGGGAGATCGGTTATCTGTCTTTTCATGATGATCGCTTCTACTATATTATCGTGCCCCTCTTTGAGCAAAAGAGAGTACAGATTAAGATACAGGTGGCGGAAAAGCAGGAAAAAAGAAGACGCAGTAAAACTTCCGGATACAGGAATCTTCACTTATGGATCAAACTGCTTGACGTTACCGAAAACTATGTACCGGAAAATTTAAATTTGCGGATTGAGGAGTTAGTGGAATCATATAAAAAGGCGTAAAAATTATTTTTTTATATAGGAGGTACAGCGATATGTGTACTGCAGCAACATATAAGACGAAGGATTTTTATTTCGGGAGAACATTGGACTATGAATTTTCATACGGCGATGAAGTGGTCATAACGCCCAGAAATTATCCGTTTTGTTTTAGGGAAGCGGGAAATATAAATACACATTATGCAATGATCGGAATGGCGTATGTGTCGGAAGATTATCCGTTATACTATGACGCTGTCAACGAGAAGGGATTAGGGATTGCGGGATTGAATTTCGTGGGCAATGCCGCCTTTTGGGATAGCAAAGAAGGCATGGATAATATTGCCCAGTTTGAATTGATTCCATGGATTCTCGGTCAGTGCGCCACAGTGAAAGAGGCGAGGGCGTTAGTGAAGAAGATGAATCTGTCAAAAGTCGCTTTTAATGAGAAGCTTCCGCTGGCACAGTTACACTGGATCATTGCGGACAGCAGCGAAGCGATAACAGTGGAAGCGGTGAAAGAGGGCATAAAGATATATGACAATCCGGTAGGCGTTTTGACGAACAATCCGCCTTTTGACCGGCAGATGTTTGCGCTGAATAATTATATGCATCTGTCTGTGAAGTCACCCGCGAACACTTTTGCAAAAGGGTTGGAGTTAGAACGGTACAGCCGTGGGATGGGAGCTTTGGGACTGCCGGGAGATTTATCGTCGCAGTCCAGATTTGTAAGGGCAGCGTTTGTGAAGATGAACTCCTTATC
Organism: Lachnospiraceae bacterium; assembly: GCA_014804605.1. Taxonomy (GTDB): domain Bacteria; phylum Bacillota; class Clostridia; order Lachnospirales; family Lachnospiraceae; genus UBA3282. The sequence goes on from JAAUZM010000034.1 coordinate 2,888, forward strand.
CGGGGAAGGAGAAGCAGAGAGTGTCAGCCAGTTTTTCCATATTCTTAATTCGGTGGACCAACAGCGCGGCTGCTGCGAGTTGGATGACGGAAAGTATGAGATAACGATCTATACTTCATGCTGTAATACCAATAAAGGAATATACTATTATACTTCCTATGACAATCACCAGATCACCGCGGTAGACATGCGCAGGGAAGAACTGGACGGGAATGTGCTCATAAGATATCCGATGATCAAAGAGGAGCAGATCCGAATGCAAAATTAGTATATAATATTTTGTGCTGTATGCCGGTAAAGTCGGTGCCCAGATACAGCGCATAGAAAAAGACTGGGGTGGAGATATGAAGATTGCAGTATTTTTTCCGGGAATAGGGTATCATTGTGACAAGCCGCTGTTATATTACAGCGGAAAGATTGCAGGACAGCTTCAATATGAATTATGCAAGGTTAATTACGTTAATTTGAGCAGGTCATTAGACGAAGCATTTGAGCAGGCGCTTGCACAGGCAGAAGAGATTCTGGCGCAGATCGACTGGAGCCGATATGAGGATATTGTATTTGTGTCAAAGAGCATTGGTACGGTAGTTGCAGCCGCTTATGCCAAGAAACACGGAATAAGCTGCAGAAACGTCTACTATACGCCGGTAGCACAGACTTTTGAGTTCGATCCTCAGCACGGCATCGTTTTTCACGGCACCGCGGATTCATGGGTGGAGACTGTGGTTGTCACCACGAAATGTCAGGAACATGATCTGCCGTTACATGTCATAGAAGGTGTCGATCATTCACTGGAAGAAAAGGGTGATACGCTGAGAAGTCTTTGTATTTTGCAGAAGGTGATGGAATTAACAAAGAGTTATATCGCGGATATTTAAGTTTTTTCCGTAAAACATATTGCACGCTGAACTTATTTCTGATAGACTGTCTTCATCCGAACAAATGGAATTCTGCTATGCATGTCAGGCATTTCGCCACGATTTCCATTATTCATTATAACAAAGGAAGTGACTTGCCGGAATTCGAGTTTGCCGCAGGCAAATCTCGAAAAGTTAATTCCGCAGGAATTTACTTTTGGGAAAAGGAGGGATGAAGTGTCATTTATTGGACATATATGATGTTAGAATCAGACTATAGTTTTTAAAAATTTGATTGACAAAATCGAACATCTGTTTTATTCTGATATCAGAACGGATGTTCTACAAGAAAAGGAGAGCAGAACATGGAAAGAGATGAAAAATTAAAAGCATTGGATGCAGCGTTAGGACAGATAGAGAGGCAGTTTGGTAAGGGGGCCGTCATGAAATTGGGTGATCCTTCCGTACAGATGAACGTGGAGACGATTCCGACAGGTTCCCTGAGCCTTGACTTGGCATTGGGACTCGGCGGCATCCCGAAAGGAAGGATTGTTGAGATATACGGACCGGAGTCCAGCGGTAAGACTACCGTGACATTACATATGATCGCGGAAGTACAGAAGCGCGGCGGTATTGCGGGATTCATCGATGCAGAGCATGCACTGGACCCGGTATATGCGAAGAATATCGGTGTGGATATCGATAACTTATATATATCTCAGCCGGACTGCGGCGAGCAGGCGTTAGAGATTACAGAGACCATGGTGCGTTCCGGTGCGGTGGATATTATCGTGGTGGACTCGGTTGCCGCATTGGTTCCGAAGGCGGAGATTGACGGCGACATGGGAGACAGTCATGTCGGACTGCAGGCGCGTTTGATGTCTCAGGCGCTTCGTAAACTGACTGCGGTGATCAGCAAGTCTAATTGTACCGTGGTGTTTATCAATCAGCTGCGTGAGAAAGTCGGCATTATGTTCGGTAATCCGGAGACGACTACCGGCGGACGTGCACTGAAATTCTACTCGTCCGTACGTCTGGATGTCAGAAGGATCGAATCCCTGAAGCAGGGCGGAGAGGTGATCGGTAACAGAACGAGGGTGAAAGTGGTTAAGAACAAGATTGCGCCGCCTTTTAAGGAAGCGGAGTTTGATATCATGTTCGGAGAGGGAATTTCCGTAGTTGGTGATATACTGGATCTCGCTGCGGAGAACAATATTGTCAATAAGAGCGGTGCATGGTATGCCTATGAGGGCAATAAGATCGGACAGGGCAGGGAGAATGCAAAGCAGTATTTGCGGGATAATCCGGCGGTATGTACGGAGATAGAGCGCAAGGTAAGGGAGCTGTTTAATCTGGATACTGACAAAGCGGAAGAGACGGTACCGGCGGCGGAAGCAGAGAAGAAGGCCGATAAGGAGAAAGAAAAAACCGCTAAGTAATGACAGTGACGGAAATTGTATTCATATAAGAATGCAGGAGATCAATGTAAACGGAGAATTATCATGCTTGTAACACAAATATCCGAAGTGTCGAAGTCGCGCTGTCGGGTTTACTTAGACGGGCAGTTCGCCTTCGTACTCTATAAAGGCGAACTGCGACGGTTTCAGATCAAAGTCGATGAGGAGCTTCCCGAGGAAAGTTATCGGGAGATTATGACAGAGATTCTGCCGAAGCGGGCGAAACTGCGCAGTATGAATTTATTGCAATCCCGGGATTATACCCGCAGACAGTTGGCGGATAAATTAGAACAGGGTGATTATCCGCAGGAATGTATTGAAGAAGCGATCGCATATGTAGAATCTTACGGCTATATTGATGACAAACGTTATGCCAGAGACTTTATTGAGTATAATCTTGCCTCCAAGAGCAGAACCCGCATAGAGACCGATCTGATGAGAAAAGGGATTGGAAAAGAGATAATCAGGGAGGCATTTGATGAATTAGATGATCTGGGTGTGAAGCAGGACGAATTGGCTCTGGCATGCGATCTGCTCAGAAAGAAAAAATATTGTGCGGACACTGCTACAGGACAGGAACAGCAGAAAATGTACGGTTTCCTTTATCGGAGAGGGTTTCGTCATGACATAATCAGCAAAGCACTTTTGCTTGACATAACATCAAATTCAGTATAGAATTGAAGTGTTGTAATTTTGCTTAGTATAGAATGTTTATATATAATTGCTGATACAGCTTAAACATTCTAGAATAGATTATGTACAATGAAAACTAAATAAGGAGGTGCTCCTGTAATGTGGCAAGTTGTGTTAGCGGTAGTCATCACACTGGTGATTTCGATTCCGGTATCTGCCTTGGTAGCCATCAACTATCGAAAGAAAGTTGTGGAAGCCACGATCGGCAATGCAGATGAGAAAGCCAGAGAGATTATTGACGAAGCTCTCAAAACTGCTGAAGCGAAGAAGCGCGAGTCATTACTTGAGGTCAAGGAAGAGTCCATTCGTACCAAGAACGAACTCGACAAGGAGATCAAGGAACGTCGTGCGGAGGCGCAGCGTTATGAACGGCGCGTGCAGCAGAAGGAAGAGAACATCGACAAGAAAGCTGATGCTATCGAAAAGAAGGAAGCAAGTTTGGCACAAAGGGAAGAATCCCTGGCGAAACAGCGCGAAGAAATTTCTAAACTTAACGAGCAGAGATTACAGGAACTAGAACGAATCTCAGGATTGACCTCCGAACAAGCAAAAGATTATTTGTTGAAAATTGTTGAAGATGAAGTGAAACATGAGACTGCTGTCATGATCAAAGAGATTGAGAGCAGGGCAAAGGAAGAGGCGGACAAGAAGGCTAAAGAGTATGTAGTCACGGCAATCCAGAAATGTGCCGCAGACCATGTATCCGAGACAACCATATCTGTCGTGCAGCTTCCTAACGATGAGATGAAAGGCAGAATCATCGGTAGAGAGGGACGTAACATCAGAACTCTTGAGACGATGACGGGTGTTGATCTGATCATTGANGATACGCCGGAAGCAGTTATTTTATCCGGATTTGATCCGATCCGCAGAGAAGTGGCAAGGATCGCGCTTGAGAAACTGATCGTGGATGGACGTATTCATCCCGCCAGAATNGAAGAGATGGTTGAGAAGGCGCAGAAAGAAGTAGAAGTAATGATCAAAGAGGAAGGTGAAGCGGCTACGCTNGAGGTAGGTGTACATGGCATTCACCCTGAACTCGTAAGATTACTCGGTAAGATGAAATTCAGAACCAGTTATGGTCAGAACGCATTAAAGCATTCGATCGAAGTTGCTCAGTTATCCGGNTTGCTTGCCGCTGAGATGGGATTGGATGTCAGAATGGCGAANCGTGCAGGTTTNCTGCATGATATCGGTAAGGCTGTTGACCATGAGATGGAAGGTTCGCATATCCAGCTCGGCGTGGANCTTTGNAGAAAATACAAAGAGTCTCCGACNGTGATCAATGCGGTAGAGTCTCATCACGGGGATGTTGAGCCNCANTCTCTGATCGCATGTCTTGTACAGGCTGCGGATACGATTTCTGCTGCAAGACCGGGTGCGAGAAGAGAAACATTAGAAACATATACAACAAGACTAAAACAATTAGAAGACATTACAAACAATTTCAAAGGTGTTGATAAATCTTTTGCTATTCAGGCAGGTAGAGAGATTCGTGTTATGGTAGTTCCGGAACAGATTAANGATTCTGATATGGTATTACTTGCGAGAGATATTTCTAAACAGATTGAAGCTGAGTTAGANTATCCCGGACAGATCAAAATAAATGTGATCCGNGAGAGCCGTGTCATTGACTATGCTAAATAGTATTGATTGCCCCGTAGAGAAATCTACGGGGCTTTTCATATCTGTACAGAATCACCANAAANNGGGNNAAAGCGNAAAGAAAATTGTNTTATCTANATACTTGTNGAATGTGAAAAACTGTAGTAGAATANTTANCGNTGTATGATTGTATACAATTATTCAATGNNTATGCCNTATCGANAAATNAACNNNAGTTTGTTNGTNTGATNCAGAGCATATGCCTTGNNTGTTGATGNGAAAGGAGTATAGTGATAGAGATGAAACCGTACANAGAGATGAGCAGGGAAGAATTGTTGTCGCTGAAAGNAGAATTTGACAAGCAGTTTGAGGATGTGAAAGGGAAAGGGCTTAAATTGGATATGTCCAGAGGNAAGCCTGCNCCTGCACAGCTTGATATAGCAATGGGNCTTATGGATGTTNTGAATTCCGAGTCGGATATGAATACGGAGACGGGAGTGGACACCAGAAACTATGGTTTAGTGGATGGCATTCCGGAAGTCAAGAGATTCATGGGAGAGATGATGGAAGTGCCNGTGGAAAATGTTATCGTGTACGGTAACGCGAGCCTGCCNATTATGTATGATACCGTGTCGCGTNCCATGACACACGGAGTTCTCGGCAGNACACCGTGGTGCAAATTGGATAAAGTTAAGTTTTTGTGCCCGGTTCCCGGATANGACAGNCATTTTAAGATTACGGAGCATTTTGGGATTGAGATGATTAATATCCCGATGACACCCACGGGTCCCGATATGGATCTGGTAGAAAAATANGTNCAGGANGATGCGGCNGTAAAAGGTATCTGGTGNGTGCCTAAGTACTCNAACCCGCANGGCATTTCCTACTCTGATGAGACGGTGAAGCGGTTTGCAGCNCTGAAGCCGGCNGCGGANGACTTTAGAATNTACTGGGATAANGCNTATACGATTCATCATTTATATGANGATAANCAGGATTATATACTGGAGATTCTGCATGAGTGNGAAAANGCAGGAAATCCCGATATGGTATACAAATTCAGNTCNACCTCTAAGGTCAGCTTTGCGGGCGGCGGTATCGGCGGATTTGCTGCTTCCAAAGCNAATATCGAGGAAGCGAAGAAGAGCATGTCTGTACAGACAATCGGTTATGATAAGATCAACCAGCTTCGCCATGTCAGATATTTCAAAAACNTGGACGGCATGATGGCGCATATGAAGAANAGCGCGGANATCATAAGACCTAAGTTTGAGGCAGTTTTAGNNGTCTTAGACAGAGAACTTGGCGAGTTGGNAATCGGCAGTTGGACGAGACCNCTCGGAGGGTATTTTATCTCTTTCGATGCGATGGAGGGCTGTGCCAAAGCGATCGTAGCAAAGTGTAAAGAGGCGGGCGTTGTTCTGACAGGCGCCGGAGCGACATTTCCTTACGGAATNGATCCGNAGGACAGCAACATCCGTATTGCNCCTTCCTATCCTTCTGAGGAGGAGCTGGCNGCNGCGGCAGATCTGTTTGTGNTGTGTGTGAANTTAGTCAGCGTTGAGAAGCTGTTAAACNCATAAACGTAAGTTGCCGGNNNACGGACATTNNNACAGCAGGCTGGACAAGATACGGCAGATATTGTATGATGGAATAAAGTNATGTTAGAGGCNGCGAGGCATATATGGATAAGTANGAACGTATTGGCAGAGAATTGGTGCATAAGGGCGCTATCATAGACTATTATCAGGATACCATCAAAATCCCTAANGGNAATATTGCAAAATGGGATTATATCCGGCATAAAGGTGCCGCNGCAGTGGTTGCCGTGAAAGAGGATGGAAAGCTTCTGATGGTCAGGCANTACAGGAATGCNCTGAACAGAGAGACGTTGGAGATNCCGGCNGGCGGGTTAAATGATGNGGATGAACCCACNGATCTTGCTGCGGCGAGAGAGNTGGAAGAGGANACGGGNTACAGNGCGGGGAAACTGGANCTGNTGNTGTCNNTGCGCACAACGGTTGCTTTCTGTGACGAGAAGATAGATGTCTATGTGGCAACGGACTTNNAACGNAGCNAGCAGCATCTGGATGAGGATGAATTTNTGGATGTGTTAAGCTANGATGTGAAAGATCTGCTGGAGATGATTTACGACTGTAAGATTCAGGATGGCAAGACNGTTTCNGCNATTNTGGCATATTACAATAAATATTGTAAATNNCCATATTGCAACAGANANTANAGNCAGATACAAGATANTACAANNAATTTATGATTGCAAAGGAGAATCAGNCNATGAATGANGCAAGAGCAAAAGAACTGGCACATGAACTGACAATGGAATATGTNAGAGAGAAGAATATGTTAAGTAATCCGCTGTTAGAGAATATTCCCAATGTGGTAGAGAAATTTGCAGANATNAACAANAGATTNTACGATGCTATTATAAACAATGATATGTTAAAAGAGTTGTATTAAGTGTGGAGACTGCTTTTAGGTGCTGTCGTCAGCGATCTGTGTGAATAGATTGCTGACGATTTTTTATAATATTAGGAAATTAAAATCGCATGTGAACGGACGAATCGGCATATATTTAGGTGAATAGGACATACCGTGAAAGAGGGTAAGGTATTGCAACATTTACCGGTTAAAAATTGTTACTATGTGATTTATCTGTTTATGATCGGACTTTTTCTAGGCATATTGATTGTTAATGCAGGGTATGATACGTGGATCAGGAACGGCAGTCTCTTGGGAACGGAAATGATTCTGCGTCTGAAGAACAGTGTGCCCGACGGCAGTGAACTTCTCAGATATATCGTGAAGCATAGATTATTTACCGTCTTTATGATTGGGATTTTAGCGACCACTATGATCGGTATTCCGGCGGTATGCGCATATGTATGCTATATCGGGCTGGCGGCCGGTTGTCTTCTCTCGGTTGCAGTGATCCGCTATGGGATCCGCGGACTGCTGCTGATGGCTGCCGGAGTGTTCCCGCAGGGAATTTTGCTGATTCCGGCCTACATAGCTTTGTTTGTCTGGAGCATAAATATCAATCGAATATTGTATTCCAAAAGCCCATATGCAGATTATTATATCAAAGCAGGAAGGCAGAGTTATCTGAAAAAGGGGGTACAGATGATCGGGATCGTGGGAGTTGTCATAATGGGGTGCCTGTTGGAGAGTTATGTTAATCCTAAAATGCTTCATTTTATTCTAAAAATTTTTTAGAAAGTTTTTATGTGTGCGTTTTCCCACATATAGTAGACATAAATTATGCTGCTGACGATATGTTGTGTTTTCATGAAAATACGGCTGAAATGCCCGTAAAATCGGGAAAAAATCCATTTGCTTTTCTCTGAAATTCTGATTATAATGATAGGCAGACGATGAGTTGATTTACATAAGAGGGGTCGCTCAGGGAAGGGTTTCCGGTTTCATGGAAAAAGAGATCAAGGCTTTTATAACATATTTACATAATGTGAAGGGTACTTCTGCCAATACGGAGATGTCGTATAAGAGAGACTTGGAGAAAGTGCAGCATTTTATGGCGGAGCGGGACATTCACGAGATGGGGGCCGTGACAGAGAAAGACCTGGAAGAGTATGTGAAATATTTGGAAGATAACAAATTTGCCGCGGCTACCGTATCCAGAAACATTGCGTCTTTAAAAGCATTTTATCATTATCTGGTGCAGGAAGGGATCGTGGCGGAGGATATTTCCGGATCGTTAAAAGCGCCGAAGATCGAGAAGAAGGTTCCGGAGATCATGTCACCTGATGAAGTGGTTCGCCTTTTAGAGCAGCCTTCCGGGGATACCCATAAGGAGATCCGGGATAAGGCCATGCTGGAGCTTCTCTATGCTACCGGGATCAGGGTGACGGAACTGATTACCCTTAAAGTTTCGGATGTGAATATATCCATGGGATTTATTTTATGCCGTGATCGCAATAAGGAGAGAGTGATTCCTTTCGGAACCGAGGCTAAAAACGCCATGACGAGATACTTGGACGGCACGAGGGATGATATGTTGGAGAACAAAAATTCCGATGTGCTTTTTGCGAATTGCTCGGGACAGCCGATGAGCCGACAAGGGTTTTGGAAATTGATCAAATATTATGCAAAGAAAGCGGATATCAAGGCGGACATTACGCCGCATACGCTCAGGCATTCTTTTGCGGCACATTTGGTGGAGAACGGAGCAGACTTAAGAAGCGTGCAGGAGATGCTGGGGCATTCTGATATTTCCACGACACAGATTTATGCACACTTAAATCACAGTCATATACGTGAGGTGTATGCGAAGGCACATCCGAGAGGATAAAAGCATATAATAAAGCTTATAAGGCATGGGACTGTTTCCGGTTGAAACACCCCGTGCTTTTTTATATAATGGGAATGTGTTACGACGCAGCATGACACTGATAAAGTCCCGGAGGGCATACTATGTATAAGATTTTGATTGTTGAGGACGATAGCACAATTTCGGAACAGATCGGAAAATATCTGAACAGATGGGGATATGAGCCTGCTTGCGTGGAGGATTTTGAGAATGTGCTGCAGCAGTTTATTTCTTTTGATCCGCAGCTTGTTCTTTTGGATATCGGACTGCCTTTTTACAACGGATATTACTGGTGCAGTGAGATTCGTAAAATTTCACAGGTTCCGGTGGTTTTCATCTCTTCGGCGTCCGATAATATGAATATTGTTATGGCGATGAACATGGGCGGGGATGACTTTATCATGAAGCCTTTTGATCTGGAAGTGCTGCTCGCCAAGGTACAGGCGATTCTGCGAAGAACGTATTCTTTTCAGAAGCAGTCCTCTGTGATGGAATACGGGAATGTGATTTTGAATCTGACGGATATGAGCCTTCTCCATCAGGGAACAAGAGTTGAATTGTCTAAGAATGAGTTTCGGATTTTACAGATTCTCTACGAGCATGCGGGCAACACGGTAAGCCGTGAAAACATTATCAAAAGGCTGTGGGATAATGAATGTTTTGTGGATGATAATACGCTCACTGTGAATATGAACCGCCTTCGAAAGAAGCTGGATGAAACGGGAATCCATGATTTTATCCTGACGAAGAAGGGTGTAGGATATCAGTTGGCGGCGAAGGATTCGTCAGAATGAGTCAGTATACTTTTTTACGGTTTAGAGATACTTTGCAAAGTGATTTAGGTAGTGGTGTCAGCGTCACATGACGGGAAGTGTAAAACGAATTATGAGTAAAAAAGAAATGAACAGACAGATACAGCGGTCATACTTGCGTGACCGCTATATAATCCTGTGCCTCTATGTGTTGATTATAGCGGTGTTCTTCGGAGTAGCCGCTCTTTATGACTATGTGCAGGTATTGAGGAATATGCTTTATGCGGTGGAGCTCACGCTCTTTTTCGGTGTGTTGGCTGCATTGATCGACTATCGGAATTACCGTGCAAGGTGTTATTCGTTGTTTCTCGCAGTGCAGAAGGAAGAAGAGCGGACACGCGATCTGCCGGAGGCACAGAACCTTCCGGAAGTGTTATACAGGCAGCTTCTTATGGAGGAAGAACAGGAGAAACGGAAGCTTCTTACCAGATATGATGAGAAGCAGAAAGATATGGCGGACTATTATACGATGTGGACACACCAGATCAAGACGCCGATCGCGGCCATGCGGCTGCTGCTGCAAGGCAGCGAAGAGATGGAGAGCGGGCAGGAAGAGGCGGATCGTCAGAGGGAGAGAGAAGAACTGTTTAAGATCGAGCAATATGCGCAGATGGCACTTTGTTTTGCGAGGCTGGACAGTATGTCTTCGGATTTCCTTTTTAGGGAATACGATGTGCAGGAGATCGTGAAACAGGCAGTGCGTAAGTACTCCGTATTATTTCTGCGCAGCGGCCTTACTTTTCGGATGGAGGAATTCGAGTTAAGAGCGGTGACGGATGAGAAGTGGCTGTGCTTCGTGGTGGAGCAGGTTTTTTCTAATGCGCTGAAATATACGCAGCATGGCGGCATTGCGATTTACGGGGCGAATGTACAAGGAAATCCGGAAGAAGGCAAGGTATCCTATCTGGTCATTGAGGATACGGGAATCGGGATTAGAGAGAGCGATCTGCCGAGAATCTTTGAGAGAGGTTTTACCGGATATAACGGGCGGATGGATAAGAAGGCGACAGGTCTCGGCCTGTACTTGTGCAATCAGATCATAGACAGGATGTCCCATACGATAAGAGTAAAATCCGAACCGGGGGTTGGGACGAAGGTTATTCTGGGATTTGTGCAGGAGGAGTAAGAAGGGAAGAAAAAGTGTGGTGATTATAGGCTGAGAGGGCAGAGCGTTTTAAAATGTACCCTATAGAGTGGACACGATAGGAAGAAGGGAACCCCAGAAATAGACACTAAACGAGGGTGTAAAATCCCAATAAGTGGACAGCAGAAAAAGGGATTTCTTTCAGTAGA
>JAAUZM010000035.1 GCA_014804605.1 Lachnospiraceae bacterium
ACCCTGGTGCAGATTCCACAGCCAACACATTCGTCAGTCACCTTAAAATCTGCCCATATCGTCTCCGGCGCATTTTTCACCATCTTTAAATACATTTTATGGGCTGTTTTTTCTGCAAGGCTTGCCTTTTGAATACTCTTCTTTTTTGTCTGGACATCAGACTTGATCTGCTCCAGATGCTTTTCCACCTGTTTATCCTTCGCCATCTGTTCATTCATATCAAATACGGGAAGGAAATTGTCCACCATCTCGATCGATGTAATGTAATCCGCTTTCTTCCCTACACTTTGGATAAATCTGTCCGCGATTTCCGCAGCCCCTCCATGATGTGCTCCATAGGTCAATACAACAAACAAATAACCTGTATCAAAGGAAGCCTCACGGATAAATTCTTTCACCATGCCCGGCATTTCATGTCCATAAATCGGACATACGATACCAATACTGTCCGCCGCAAACTCCAGCCTTTCTCTCTTTATTACCTGTGGGATGCTTATGATTTCTTCATCCAGCTCTTTTGCCACATACAGACTGTTTCCGGTTCCTGTAAAATAAAAAATCATCTCTGTTCCCTCCTCTAAGATGTAACCATTGTATTGCAGATTTTTTTGTTTGTACAATGCCAATATCGCAATCCAGATTCCACAAAATGGAATCTGAACATTTACTTTCTTTTTTGCCCCTGTTATAATAACAGAAATGGCGTCAATGGACACCACATCTGTCACAATCCAAAGGCCCAGCATCAAGAAGTAGGGGAGGTAAATCCTTTATGGTCGATTATAATATTCTGGAACAGTTTGTTACTTTTTACCAGACCGGAACCCTGCGTGAAACAGCAAAAAAAATGCATATTTCCCAGCCTGCGCTGACAAGAAATATGCAGAAATTAGAAGCTGCATTTGAAGTCCCCCTGTTTCATCGCACAAAAAACAGTATTTCCCTGAACGAAACCGGCCTTCTGGCTGCTGAAGATGCAGCGATGCTGTTAAAGCAGACAGAAAATATGCTCCGTCATGCCTGTGATTTCGACCGCGCAGGCAGGACTATCAAGCTTGGCTCCTGCACACCCACCCACGTTGCGGAGATTATACAACGCATCACTTCTTTCCACCCAACGGCTGCCATTTCATCAGAAATAAAGAACATCCCCCAGCTTCTTGAAGGAATAAAGAATGAGACATACCAATTTGTACTGCTTCCCTTTTGTCCGGAAGATGATGATTTATATTATAGAAAATGGGGCGAAGAACATTTATCTTTCCTTCTTCCAAAGCGACACCATTTCGCCCACAGGAAACACTTAAGCGTTTCTGAAATGAATGGAGAAAATATGCTTCTGTTTCAGGATATTGGCTTCTGGCATAATCTGGTAGTGGATAAAATGCCGGATTCCCGGTTCCTTATCCAGACAGAGCGTTACACCTTCTTAGAGCTGATTGAAAATTCCACAATGCCAAGTTTTGCTACTGACGCTTTCCGTGATATATTTCCCGGTGCTTCACCCGCGACAGACCGTATCGCAGTGCCTATAACAGATCCGGAATTCAATGTTAGTTATTATTTGGTTTGCAGTAAAGCAAATCAGAGTAAATTAAAAGCATTATTCCAGTAATCGGGTTTATACTTATTCATATTCGCAGTATCAGGAACAATTGCTATTCCTAAAATGACCACGGGGTTCAAACAGACCACGGGGTGTTCATTTTCTCTGACCACTGGGTTCAAATGCCCTTGGGGGAGGGTTCAAAAGTGAACACCCCCTCTGCCGACTGCCACAGATTTTTCAAACCGGCCCCAAAAACAAATAAGGGATTCCAGCAACAGCCAATGTGCCAGAACCCCTTGTTTTCAGCGGTTTCCCCGATATTCTGTTCATGCCCTTTGTATCAATTAAGCGGTTTACATTTCATGATACACAGTATGACCATTACATAAATATTCCATTCTTGAAAGAAAACCTGTCAGTCTGTGTACCAGCCTCCCATGACCTGGCAAAAAGGTCTTCCGTAACATTTTCCGAATTGAATGGTTTTAATTTCCTTCTCAAATCAGAAATCGGATTTTGGGACGAAATGTGCCGGGTTCAAATGCCTACCTCCAGATTTTTAGTACAGACGAACCTATTTGAATTTGAAGAACTGGTCAGGAAATCTTCACTGCCTTGTTTTACTACAAATCTTGCGAAGGATGACCAAAATCTTCTGACAGGCAGAATAAAAATTCCTGTGACCGATCCGGAAGCAAATGTGACCTATTATCTGGCCTGCCATTCTCAGTTAAATACAAAAGCAGCCGTATCAAACGACTGCTTTTTGTCTTTTGTATTGCCCGAAATGCCGAATCTTGTATTTTGACTCCTAGCTAAGCTAGGTGGGTAACCGCAACCACACTTCTGCCTTCCACTGCATAAGGCCTTATTAGCCGGAGGCCTGACATCCACGTGGCAATATAGGAATCCCGTTTAAAGTATCTGTAGGTTCAAAATAACAAGACCTTGTCGCACATTTCAGGTTACTTTTATTATATCCGAGATATTGACATATTACAACCGGATTTTATCTTTCTTGTGCAAAAAAATCAGACTTGCTTGAAACGACTCACCTCATCGTTCAGACGCCTTGAAATCTCCTGATTGCCAGTCGTCTCCTGTTGGATTTCACCGATTGCCGCTGCCAGCGTCACAATATTGTCCGCAACACTGGTAACACCATTGGCATTATCCTCCACCACGGTAGAGATATCGCTGATACCGGAATTCATTGCCTCCATCGTCTGGTGAATATCTTCCGTATTAACTGCAAATACAGATAATATCTCATTGACGCTGTCAGCATCTTTCTCATATTGTTCTACAACCTCTACGAAGTCGTCATAATCCTTCATAACATTTTTATCAATAAATTCAAGGATCTCTCCGGCATTTCTGGCAAGTCTCTCTACGGCTTCCGTCACAATATCACTGATATTCTGGATATTGTTGGCAGTCTGCGCGCTGCTGTCCGCCAGTGCCCTGATTTCTCCTGCTACAACCGCAAAGCCTTTACCAGCTTCCCCGACTCTCGCCGCCTCAATCGACGCATTTAAGGATAACAGGTTTGTCTGGCTGGTGATCGCCAATATTTCTTTAGTCATCTCATTGATCTGCTGAACACTCCGGCTGTCATCTAACGCTTTTCGCAGGCTTCCACGAATCTCCTCAATGGTACTGTTTGTATTTTCCTTACCTTCCACGGTTCTGCGGTACATTGTATTCGCATGTTCCTTAATATTCTGTACAAGATCAACACCATCTTTAACACGGCTGTCCATCTGCTGAATTTCACCCAGCACTTCATTGCTTCCCGTAGCAAGCTGCCCAAGCGTAGCAGAAATCTCCTCCATGCTTGCCGCCATCTGTTCCATAGCCGCAGATACGTTGCTGACATTCTCATTGGAATCCATGACCTGTCCCATAACGCTCTCTACGGACCGCTCCATATTACCGGATTCCTCTTTCAGCTTTCTGATAATGCCCTGAAGCTGCTCCATGAAATGGTTAATACCGGAAGCCATCTGTCCGATCTCATCACGGGTGTGAACCGGTATTCTTTCTGTAAGGTCACCCTCTCTGGCATCGATCTTACCAGTGATATCCTTAAGCGATGCACCCGATACCTTCGCAGGTTTCACAACCGTACGGGAAACATTCACCGTCGTAGCCGCCGCAATAAGGACAAACACGGCCATAAGAATATAGTTGAATGTAACCGTGCCGTTAATCCTGACCTCGCTGTGTCTCATAGCATAATCCGCTTTTTGTGTCATTAGCTCTTCATACGTATTCTTAGCTTCCTCTACCGGTGTCTTCACAGACAGAATATTGTTGACCATATCCCAGACGCCCTCGTCATCACCAGCCGCTGCTTTATCGTAAATCTGATTGGCATAATCCAAAAAGGCGTCCATAACATCCTGATAAGATTCGTAAGCCGCAATCAATTCCGCATCCTCGGAAGCAGAACTTAACGCATGCACCTCTTCCATATAATTGCCCGTACTCTGTATGACACCCTGAAGCTGTCCGACCAGTGTTTCTCTCTGCTCCGTATCTTTCTTGAGATAAATCAGATTAGCGTACAACTGAACCTGCTGATAAGCAGAAGATGTATCACCGATCGATTTCTCCAGTTTCATATACACGTTTCCCAAATTTTCATTGTAGTCCCGAATGACTCCCAAAGCCATCCCATCGAGAACAACCGTCAGCACATACAAAATCCCGAGAATTGCCAGTGCAGTATAAATTTTAAATCCGATTTTGTTTTTCATTGCCTTTCCCTCCAAGTATTGTTTTCGGCGTATCTCCAGTTACGCAAAACAATTTGGAAACCGAGGATTATCGCTATGAATTATTATAGCACAATCATTTCTGAAATAGAATAATATTTTCTCTTTCGACATTAACTTCGACATTAACTTCGACATTAACTTCCAACATTACTTAAGGCTCTGTCACCCCTCCTCTGTCAGCATCTTCACCGGCTCCACCTTACGTACCCGATAGGCACACAGAAACGACATTCCCGCAGATACTGCCATGATAATCGCCACGGACAGAACAAGCCATCCTGCATGAACCGTCAGGCTGCTCTGCACGATCCCTGCCGAACCAAGACATACCTCCAACAGAGGATTTAGCAGATACACAGACATAACTGCCCCGAGTATGGCTCCCACAAGAAAAACCGGCAGACTGCTCATCTGAATCTGTAGGATCAGCTCCCCTGTAGTGAACCCCAGTGCCTTATAGACACCGTACTGTTTCCACTCCCTGGTGGTCTTCGTCTTCACAAGCAGAATAATAGTCAGCATGACAATAACAACAGTAATGGTGACAAAAACCGCACAGAGAATCGTCATTGCCGCCTTGACGGATGAGAGGACGATCTCCATATTCTTGTGGAGATCCGTGATGTCCAGATCTGGAAATTCTGCCCTGATCTTCTTCTCGATCTGCTCATATGCACAATCTTCTTCCGTATAAATACGAATCTGATTGACCACAGAACTACCGTTGATCCTCGCAGCGCCTCCCATTGTCATGGTTGCCTTCAGTCCCAAATTTTCCATCTGCTGGCTGACACCTGAAATCATATAGTCTTTCTTCTCCTGATCGCCCTCCACATAAATAATATCACCAGCCTTCACGCCAAGCTGTTCTGCTACATTCGCAGTCACTACAATCTCATTGTCATATTTCGGCCGACGTCCTTCTACGAGCACAATATATTCGTTCTGCTCCGGATCTTTCCAGAAATCGCAGGTTATCACAATCTGTTCCTCACCAGCAATCAGTTTCACGCTGCGGTTATCATAATATAAGACTTTCCTGACCTCATCCCACGTTTCCATCTGCTTCCCTGCTTCTTCTATTCCCGATCCACTCAATAATACTGTTCCTAATTCCACTCCCATCATCTCTATAAGTGCCTGATTATCCGAACCGAAATTCTGCATCAGTGCAAACCCGATACTGCTGGCAAATCCGAGCATCGCCACAACACCCATAATCGCCGCATTTTTCCTTTTCTCACCCAGTATGTTTTTGATACCTAAAGCTAGGGGCTGTGGCAGAGGGCATTTGACAAGGGGTATAGGATTACCGCGGAAATTATGCGTTTTGATCCCGCCGCGGAGCGCTTCCAGTATTTCTATCCTGCCATAGATCCTGCCAGAAAGCATAGTAACCAAAAGAACCACAACATTCACAAGCACAAATACCGACACTGCCGTAGAACTGTCATAAGGCTGGTTCCACCTAAGTCCGATGAGAGAAGACACAAGCGTTCCCACCGTCTTATTCAAGAGACCGCCGGCAATCAGTCCTAAACAAACTCCTGTCACCGACAGCAGAAGCATTTCTGTACAGGTACTTCCCATTAACTGCCACTTCGTATAACCGGAAGTCATAAGGATTCCCAAATTCTTCAGATTGCCGTCTATGAAATTCTTAATACTGCACCATGCAATGATCAGCGCGATACAGATCAGAATCACCGAGAAAGCAAGCATGATACCCATACCGATATTTGACAGAAACGAGACGCCTACTTTCATCGTCTCGATATTGATCGCCAGATTCATATAGTCCGCAAGCTCCGGCACCTCCTGCGACAGCCTGCCCGACATCTCGGCGGCAAAATCCCGCGAACTGATCTTATCATCGATCTTCATCTTGTAGATATAGGTGACCATCTCCCGCACTTTCGATTCCGCAGCAAGAATGTCCTTGTAACATTCTTCTGTGATATAACACCGGAATACACTGATATTAAGCGGCGTTGAAAACAACGAATCTTCCACAAATCCGCCCACTTCAAACTCATACTCCGTATCTCCCAGAGCCAGATATAAATGATCTCCCTCAGCAATATTCTCTCCTGCCTTCATATAATAAGGCAATAATATAGTCTGATATTTCTTACCATCCCCGACATCCGGAATCTTACAAACTTCTCCCACTGTTTCAATAGGTTCGATCAGAAAAACGGTCTCCTTCTCTTCCGTGCCTTCCTTATGGTACTTTGCCGTCAGTTCCACACCTTCCGAATATTCTATCTGCCTTATATTCTCCATACTGTTCAGAACCGACTTTATCTCCCCGGTCTTAGGACATGGCGAAGCGAAGAAAACATCCGCCGTATTCACCTCATCGCATACCGTGTCGATCACCTGAGGCGTGAGCCTTAAAACCGAAATACTGATATACAAAAGCAGTGTGGAAAGCATGATCAAAATGATCAGCGTAATCACATCACTTTTCTTTTTCACAAGATTATTGCGGGCAATAAATAACATTCTATACATACTTACCACCCCATTTCCTGTAAAAAGTCGCGCAGCATGTCATGCCGTTTCCTGTCTCCGCTCCGATATGTTCCAAGGTCGAGTTCTCCGGTAATGACACCGTCTTTCAAATATAAAATGCGATTCCCTCTTCTGGCAGATCGCATATCATGAGTTACCATGACGATGGTCTGCCCGTTCTCATGAAACTTCGTCATCACATCCAGCACATTCTCCGTATTACGGGAATTCAACGCCCCTGTAGGTTCATCCGCAAACAATATCTGCGGTTCGTTGATCAGTCCTCGTACGATCGCCACTCTCTGCGCCTCCCCACCGGAAAGCTGTGTCGGGAACTTATGAAAAACCTCCTCTGTCAATCCCACTGCCAGAAGAAGTTCTTTCGCCCGCGCTGCGATTCGTTTCCTGTTCTTACTTACAAGCAGTCCACTCACCATAATATTGTCCAGCACATCCATGGTATCATTCAGATAATTCTGCTGAAAAACGAATCCGCAATGATTTCTGCGAAATACCGCCAGCTTGTCATTACTGTATTTAGAGATATCTTCTCCCTCATACATAACCTGTCCCAGCGTCGGTCTGTCGATTCCGGACAGTGAATAGAGCATGGTACTCTTTCCGGAACCGGAACTGCCCATAACAACCGCAAAATCGCCTTCCTTGATTTCCAGATTAAGATTCCGCAGGACATGCTGCTGCACACTGCCGTTGGAAAAAGTTTTGCATAAGTCCTTAGCCTGTAAAATTATCTTCATTTCATCATTACCTCCCATCTGCATACAAGTATAGCGGGAGTCCGAGCAAAAATCTTTTCCCATTCCCTGCCTGTTTCTTAACTATTTCTTACACCTTATGTAAAAATAACTCCACCACAAATCCATCCTCGTTATAACATTCTATCTCTCCGTCCATTTGCCTCATGAAATTATCGGCAAGATACAGTCCCAGACCGGAACCGGACTTTCCTTCCGTGTTGCTTCCTCTATAGAATTTCTCCTTAATTAAGGCAAGCTCTTCTTCCGTGGTACCCTGACCGAAATCTCTGATCCTAATAATAATACCTTCTGTGTTTTCAATGAAGCGCACCCTTACTTCCGTCCCTGCATATTTATAGGAATTATTTATAATGTTATCTAACACCTGCTGTAATCTCAATTTATCAAAATACAACAGACATTCCGGTATATCATTTTCCAGCGTGATCTGTCCGTAATATTTGAAATCATGAAACATCTCCGGAATGATGAGCGAGCTTCCTTCTATCGGCTCTACCTTAAGTACTTCCAGTTCCTCCATCGTCGCATGAAACATATTGCCAACCAGATTGTCAATCATCTCCGCCTTACCCGCAATGACATCGATCTTGCGAAGCGTATCTTCCTTCTGCTCTGTCACCTGCATAACCTCGCAGGTTGCCTTAATGGTAGCCACCGGTGTCTTTATATCGTGGGAAAGCTCTGCAATCAGTTCTTTCTTGCTGATATTCGCCTGATACTCACTTTCCCTTGCCCGTTTCAACTCCTGCCGCATCAAATCAAAACTNTCCGTAAATACACCGAAGAAATTATTCTTACGGATGGGTAACGCCAGTTCCAGATTGCCCTTTGCCACCTGCGTTGCAAACTCCCGTAATATACGAAACGGCCTGATGTAATTCAGATATAATATCAGCAGTACCGCGTATATCAAAAGCAAAAGAAGTATCCCGAATACAATCACTTCCCATTGCATCCTGTGCCGCAGTATATCATAACGTTCCTGCCTCGTCTGCCAGACTGCCTTGCCAGCAAACACACCTTCCGGTGCGTCACCNATAGAATTATCATTTACATATAAATCCATGATCATACTGTTAACCATCATGTACTCATTCAATCTGCCCTGATAATCCGCATCCGCCGTAAAGAGCAGGCTGCACCCGTGCTCTTTTTCAACCACTTCTCTCGCAGTCCCTTTTTCCAGCTCATTTTCGATCGTTCTTACTTCCCCGTTATACCAGACCATGTCCGGAATATATTCTTCACCGTCTTTCTGCATCTGTGTGACCGTAATCATAATAAAAGCGAGAATACATATGGTAATTCCCGCTGTGATCTGTCTGATTTTCATTTATTAATTCCACCTTATTTTTCTTTTATATCCAATATGTATCCCGTNCCCCACACAGTCTTGATCAATTCCGGTTCATTCGGATTCTTCTCCAGTTTCTCCCGCAGTCTGCGGATATGAACATTCAATGTTCCGTCACTGTAGAAAGAATCTCCCCACACCGTCTCAAACAAAACATCCTTCGTTACAATCGCGCCGCGATGATCAAACAAGCAGGAAAACAGCTTGAATTCTTTTGCCTTAAGCTGTACCTCCCGCTCGCCCACACTCACCCGCATGGTTGCCTCGTCCAGCCGGATCTTACCGCAACTCTTAATTTGACGGNACCTTGNGNCCCTCANCCGGCTCCGNCTGNTCNNCTATNNNTGAAATCTGTCNCNGCTNTGATACTNGTGTTNANGCGNTTCAACACANCCTTCACNTTCGCCAAAAGCACGCTTAAGGTNTACGGCTTCTTAATATAATCATCACCGCCGATGTTTAACGCCACCAATATATCNTCATCACTCTGTCTCGCACTGATAAAAAGAATCGGNATGTTCGAANTNTCCCTGATTNTCTTACACAGTTGAAACCCNCTNTCCTCCNGCAGNTTAATNTCTAACAAAATCAANTCAAAACTGTGCNNNTCCATCATCNGCTCACANCCCNTGGANGTATCTNTCCANACAGNGGACACNTCAAANAGNTTAAAATATTCACAGGTCATCTGTGCCAATTCTNTTTCATCATCTACGATCAGGCANTTATAGTGCATTTACTTTCTCCCNAAACAGGTTAGTCTGCTGCTTATTACGGTTGTAGCAATATTGTTTATNTTTTNCTCTCNTTNTCNCGGTACATAAGAGNNTCNGCNTCTCCNAACAGNCTGTCAAAANNNGCNNTNCCNTCAGATGAATGNGCNGCNCCGACACTTGCGGATATCNCNTGNAAATTCTCTTCTTTCGCATAAGCCTGATCAANCNGNTCTTCAATCCNNTTTCTTGTCTCTTCNATCTCCTGTTCCGTNNGTNCNCCNNNCATANCNATCANGAATTCATCNCCNCCGGTTCTTGCAATCANAGCTNCCGGCATANNGNNTCGAAGNACATCNGCTGTAAGCACGAGNACCCGGTCTCCTTCCTGATGTCCANAAGTNTCATTGATGCTTTTNAANTTATNCAGATCAATACCGAATATCGTCAGAGGTCCCTCNTCCATCTGATCGATATACTCATATACATATCTTCTGTTATAGAGTCNGGTCAGNAAATCCGTATTCGCATTTTTAATGATCATCTGCTCATATATCCGTTCCTGNGTTACATCAATGGCAACACCGGTCGTCCCCATAACGCTCCCGTCCAAATCAAACAACGGGGACTTATAGGTTTTTAACTGTCTCATGCTGTCCCCGATCTTAACATTCTCATCAAAAACGCAGGTCTGTCCCTTTTCCATGACCTCATATTCCGACTCCATACANATAAATTCTCCCTTGGCGTACTCCTCCGGATCAATATCCCAGATATAGTAATGTCCACGTCCTTCTATCTGTTCCCTGGTCTTGTTGACGGCCTTACANAAGTAGTCGTTCACCTTCATATGGGCACCTTCTTTATCCTTAAACCAGACCAGATGCGGAACGCTGTTAATCATGGAATCCAAATAATTTCTATTCTGCCAGAAGTCCTTACTCATCTTATAGTTCTCCTGCCATTTGCCAAACCGAAACCGCACCTCTTCATCGGAAAGCGGCAGCGTCCATATATCAGTCANATCCAAAGACATCTGCTTGTCCGCTGTCTCTGTATTCTTTGTACTATTCTGTGCCATGAGCGTATGAATCTGCTCCTTTTGCGCGATCAGAATCAGCTCTGCCTCTTTTCTCTTATGAGCAGACAGAAAGTTAAGAGTCTGTTCCGCATCTGCACCGCTTAAATCTATCACGATCACATCCGCCTGCTCCACCCGCGTTTCTTCCGGCTTCGCACTTTCCGTAAACTCATGCGTAAAATGTGGAAGCGGCGGCATTTCTTTCAAATTTTTAAATAAATGACCTGATTCCCCTATCAGATAAAAACATACTTTGCAATGATACATAGTAATCCCTCCATACATCATAAGACCCCTTTTATCCCAATTATATAAAAGTTCCATAGTATTTGCAATTTGTAAAAAGCAACAAGGGGTATATTCATACCCCTTGTCAGCCATAATCTTCTCAGTCGACTATTTATGATTAGTTCAGTGCATCAACCAGTTTCTTAAGTGCATTAAGTGCCTCATCCGGAAGTTTATCATAGCCTTCCTTCTTGGTTGCGAAATCTTCTACTGCTTTCACACGAGTCTCCATAGCGCTCTTAAGCTGTGCCTTATAATCAGCATCGCTAAGATCTGCCTTGAAGTTCTTGAAGCCTTCTGTCTGGCCGTCCCATGTGTTCATGATCTCGATGTCATCAAAAGGTCCCCATTGCTCGAACTGCGCCTTGCCTTCTACGATCGTCTCAAGGATTCCGAGGGTATCCGCGGGTTTAACCTTCTCGCCCATGAAATCGCCTGTATTAACAATATAGCAAGCTACGTTCTTCTCTTCTACTAACTTCTTGAACTTATCATAGTCATTAACCAGAGGATAGGTTCTGAACGGATTAGCATAAGGTACGATACGGATCGCGTTAAGGTCTGTACCTGCTGCAACACGTTCTGCTGTGGATGTCTTGGTTGCCAGAGTAGCGCCCATAACGGAAGCAAGAGCTGCACCTTTTAATTTAACTACCGGCGGGATCGTAGGATCCTTCATGATCCAGAAGATCGCATTAACCGGAGCATCGATCTTATCTACACGGTTAGGAGACCATAATTTGGACTTGATCGCACGGCCGTTACCGTTTCTGATATCCTCGGTAACGAGCTGGATCTTGCCTTCGCTGTCCATTGTACAAGAGCAGTTCTGAGCAGATAACAGATACTCATTATCAGGACATCCTGTCGGGTAATCTGCTGTCTTATCGAAGTAAGTAGGCTCAAGCGCTACAGATGCGCAGGTATCTGTGTTGATGATGAAAGCGTCATCATGAAGTACCTTGATCTCATACTTGCCGCCATGCTTAGCATGTGTCAATGTTGACTTACCGGAACCTGACAGACCATATACAGATGCAACAAACTTAGAACCGTCCTTAAGCAGATACTCTTTCTGTCCGCCGTGGCAGGAAGCGTAACCGTTTCTGTTAGCAAGCGCCCATGCCATTGTCAGTGTGCCTTTCTTGTGCTCACCGAAATATTTCATACCAAGGATTGCTGCGCAGTTTTCGTTGGTATCGAAATAGCAAAGTGTAAGAGGATCGCTTAAGCAGCTGTAATCTACATCAGGAGCCTCGTGAGGAGCCCACTGAGGATCGGAGAAGATATAGATATCAGGCTCGTTGCCATCGCCTACCGGTTTGGAGTTCTTGTACATCTTAACGTACTCGTCAGACATATACTGGAAGTTGATCATCCAGTTGTACAGTAAGTTCTCCTCTCCTTCCGGAATCAGAAGGTGAGCTTTTACCATAAATTCAGGATCAAGACCTACGAAACACTCTGCATGATACATTGTTTTCCAACGTGTCTCATAGATTGCGTCCATAACTACCTTGTCAAGCTTTACAGCGTCTACGCCGGGCTCGCCTTTGATACGGCGTGCTGCTGCATAACGACCGGTTACAGCGCCGTCGTTAAACAGAAGAACCTTTGCGTCAGCAGGAAGACCGAATGTCTCACCGCTCTTAACCGGCATATCCGTTACAACCGTACCGGGTGAATTTTTAGCTAATTCATAAGCTTCTCTTAAGGTGTTAACTTTTACTACGTTGTTTCCGTAGAATGCCGCCTCAATGATGGAACGGGTCTTGGAAAAACCAACCTTGCCGGCGCCGATCTCGGAAATGGGATAATACGCTTTTGTTGCCATATTATGTTCTCCTCCTTAAAATTGTATTATTTAACGAAAGATACTATATCTTCCGCCACATGCATGATATGTACGGGCTACCGTACACCGCTCTAATTATCTCAAAACCACCAATAAAAGTCAATAATGAAATCCATTTCCATGGAGAAATTCCCCAATTACTCCTGCAACAGCCCTACCGCTCTGGAAGTTCCGATCCTGTCACATCCTTCCGCCATAAATGCCTCCAGATCCTCCAATGTGGAAATACCGCCTGCCGCCTTGATCTTAACACCCTCTCCGATATACTGTTTAAAAAGGCGGATATCTTCTATCGTAGCGCCGCCTGTTCCGAAGCCGGTGGATGTCTTGATATAGTCTGCCCCCGCGTCTGTCACCGCCTTACACATGGCGATCTTCTCTTCCTCCGTCAGATAACAGGTCTCGATAATCACTTTCAGAATATGATCCTTGCAGACTTCCCTGAGTGCGCGGATTTCCTGTTCCACCTCATCATACATGCCGTTCTTCACATGGCTGATATTGATCACCATATCGATCTCTCCCGCACCGTCGGCAATTGCCTGTTTCGTCTCCGCAACCTTAGCTTCCGTCACCGAGTATCCCAACGGGAACCCCACCACCGTACAGATATTGAGCTTATCCCCGTAAGTGTCATGAATCCGCTTAATGTATGTGGGCGGCACACAGACCGAAGCCGTCTCATTTGCAATCGCCTCATCACACAGCTTCACGATATCCTCCCACGTGGCATAAGCCTTCAACTGGGTATGATCCACACGTTTTAATATTTCTGTTTTATCCATACTTTATATCCGCTCCTCTCTGCCGCTGTACTTTTCACATTATTGTAATACGATTCTTACAAAAATTCCAGTCAAAGAAAAGTGTAAAAAAATATTTTTCACACTATCCTGCACTAATGAATAACCGTACAAGAACCAATATTTTTAAATATATGAACAATCTTTGAATAATGTTAAAACTTTCTTAAATAAACGTTTTTTCTTGTCTCGTGCTTTTTATTCATGTTATGATAATGTAGTACAAGTGCGAAAATGAAGATGAGAATGATGAAGATGAAAGGAGGCACCTATTCATGGACCAAAATAACAGTTTTTCTGAAATTACACCTGAGATCATACGACTTGCAGACATGAGCGCGCAAGCCGGTATTATAGATACCGAATTATTCACAAAATATGATGTTAAGCGCGGACTGCGCGATTTAAACGGTAAAGGCGTGCTGGCGGGACTTACCAACATTTCCGATGTGCGCGCAAATAAAATTGTAGACGGCGTACAGGTTCCCACCCACGGGAAACTCTTCTACCGCGGCTATAATGTCAAAGACCTTGTCGAAGGATTTGCCACAGAGAACCGCTTCGGATTCGAAGAAGTGGCCTATCTGCTTCTCTTTAATAAACTGCCGGACCGTAAAGAGCTGGATGAGTTCTCCCGCCTGTTATCGGGCTATCGCTCCCTGCCTACCAGTTTCGTACGCGATATTATTATGAAGGCGCCCAGCAACGACATGATGAATACGCTTGCAAGGAGTGTGCTTACTCTCTATTCCTATGACGACAGGGCGGACGATACCTCCCTGCCTAACGTACTGCGCCAATGTCTGCAGTTAATTGCGCTGTTCCCCATGCTGTCCATCTACGGATATCAGGCATACAGCCACTATCATAACGGGGAGAGTCTTTACATACATCAACCCCGACCGGAGCTGTCCAACGCGGAGAATATCCTGCATATTCTGCGTCCCGACAGTAAGTACACGCCGTTGGAGGCTAAGATACTGGACATTGCCCTGATCCTGCATATGGAACATGGCGGCGGTAACAACTCCAGTTTCACGACCCATGTTGTTACTTCCTCACTGACGGATACCTACTCTGTCATCGCCGCTGCAATCGGATCACTGAAGGGACCCCGTCACGGCGGCGCTAACATTAAGGTTGTCCGGATGTTCGAGGAAATGAAACAGAAAATCAGCGACTGGAGCGACGAGGGACAAGTTGCAGATTATCTGACAAAGCTGCTACACAAAGAAGCCTTTGATCACGCGGGTCTGATCTACGGTGTAGGACACGCCGTATATTCCAAATCCGATCCACGTGCCGTAATTTTTAAATCATTTGTGGAAAAGCTCTCCGAGGAAAAGGGACTGCATAATGAATTTGCACTCTACTCTCTTGTAGAGCGTCTCGCACCGGAAATCATCTCCAGAGAACGTCCCATCTACAAGGGTGTCAATGTAAACGTGGACTTCTATTCCGGTTTCGTATACAACATGCTTAATCTGCCGATGGAACTCTATACGCCGATTTTTGCCATTGCCAGAATCGTTGGCTGGAGCGCACATCGCATGGAAGAGCTTGCTAACAACGGCAAGATTATCAGACCGGCCTACAAGACGATCTGTACCGAAAGAGAATATGTCAAAATAGATAAAAGAGAGGCCTGACAGGTCTCTCTTTTATAATATCTTCTAACTTTCCGCATATCTTCTATCTATTCTTCTGATTGTTTCGCTGATCTATATACAGTTTGCGCCCCCGCATAAAAGAAAGCGTATATATTGCAAGCGCAAGCAGAATCATTGCAATACCGATCCACGTAAGCTGTATGGAATGAATATAATAATCATTGACCAAGTGAATTACAGAAGCCAATATAATCATCACACCCGTTAAGAAAATCTTCTTGTACATATAGTCAATGAATCCGACCTTATCCCTGATGTCATTCTCATTGGTATTCTTGCTGAGCATAACATTCGCTGCAATGTTGCCTTTGTGCTTAGCCATGACTGCACTATAGATTAGATAACCCCCACTTGCCAGAAAGAGGAAATCTATCATTCCACCCATTCCCATCGCGTTTATTCCTCCGTTTCCCAGACCGCTTCAACTCTCTCCAAGAGTAACTGCGGCTCAATGGGCTTTCTGATGAAATCTATCGCCCCAAGTGCAATCCCACGCTCTTCGCTCTCCTGTTCGGTATCTGCCGTTAAGAGAATCACCGGAACCGCAGCCGTTCTGGGATCTTCCTTCATATGTTGCAATACCTCGTATCCATCCATCTCATGCATACGGATATCTAACAGCACAAGATCCGGCATCACTGTTTGCAGACATTCCAAAGCTTCTCTGCCGGACTTCACCATAGTTACTTGATATTGATTTCTTAAAATCAACTCTTCACATTTTAAATTGGTGGACACATCGTCAACTAATAATATATGCTTCATCGCTATGAGACAATTCCCAGAAAACGCTTTACAGCCGCTTTCATTTCTGTCTTGTCACACACGTTGTCATGAATCACCGGTGCGGTTCTGATCTCTTCGATCGCACGCGGCACATCTATATTACCAATCTTACTAAGCTCGTCCGCCAGTTCAAAATCGGACATCGCATCATATTTACCGTCAATCGCGTTCATAACATTTCTTGTAAACTTAAACGGGCTCGCCGTGGCGACAATCACCGTCTTTGTTTCATCTTTTGTGTCCGTCACATATTTCTGATACACCGCACTTGCCACTGCCGTATGGGGATCCAGCACATAACCGGTATTCTCATACATCTCCCGTATCCTTCCTGCGGTCTCTTCCTCATCGGCATAACCGCCGTAGAAATCTGCTAGCTGCACTCTCATCTGGTCGGAAATCTCATAGCAGCCTGTCTCAGTAAGCGCCGCCATAAGTTCTGCATTCTTAGCCGTATCATTCCCGGCGATTCGATAAATCAAACGCTCCAGATTACTGGAGATCAGAATATCCATCGAAGGTGAACTGGTTAATACGAACTCTCTGTTACGGTCATATTTACCTGTCACGAAGAAATCATACAATACTTTATTCTCATTGGAAGCACAGATCAGCTTGCCGATCGGTATCCCCATATTCTTGGCATAAAACGCCGCCAGAATATTGCCGAAGTTACCGGTAGGCACCACCACGTTGATCTTCTCACCGTCTGCGATCTTACCTTCCTCCAGCAATTTCGCATAGACATATACATAATAGACTACCTGTGGTACAAGCCGTCCGATATTGATGGAATTGGCTGAAGAAAACTGCATTCCGGCCGCCGCCATCTCCTGTTCCAGCGCCCGGTCATTAAAGAGCGTCTTCACACCCGTCTGTGTATCATCAAAATTGCCGTGAACCCCCACCACGAAAGTATTATCTTCCTTCTGGGTCACCATCTGCTTCTCCTGAATGGGGCTCACACCATTCTTAGGATAAAATACGATGATCTTCGTCCCTTCTACACCGGCGAAACCTGCCAGTGCCGCCTTGCCGGTATCACCCGACGTCGCTGTCAGAATGACAATGTCGTTCTCTACATGATTCTTCTTGGCAGCGGTAATCATCAAATGCGGCAGGATCGATAACGCCATATCCTTAAAAGCAATCGTGGCGCCATGGAACAGTTCCAGATAATATGTACCCTCCGCCTGTGTAATCGGTGCAATCACATCCGTGTCAAACTTGGAATCATATGCGCGGCTGATACAACCCTTCAACTCCTCTTCCGTAAAGTCCGTCAAAAAAAGCTTCATCACTTCATAAGCAATATCCTGATAAGATTTCCCAGCCAACTCATGTACGGGGCACGCAAGCTCCGGGATATGATCCGGCACAAATAAGCCGCCATCCTCCGATAACCCTTTCAAGATCGCCTGCGAAGCCGTAACTTTGTTCTCAGCGTTTCTCGTACTACTGTATAATACTTCCATTTTATCCGACCATGCCTTTCATCAATCTCCGACACCATGCAGCATATGCATGGTGCAGTACGAACAGTAACATTTTATTCTGACCCATTGTATCACACAATCTCCCACCGCGCAACGTTTCAAATTTTCATTGTCCGGGTACAGCTCAATTTGTTACTGGAAAAATTCATGGCTTCCGTAGCTGAACAACCTTGTCAGTTTCCTGTCAAACCACTGTAGTTTCTCGGAATCCGCCTTCTCTCTGGCGCAGAAATACAGCGCTCCCTGTGAGATATCCTCGCCGTACAAAGCACGCTCCACCGCTTTCTTCGTGTCCGCGCTAACCTTAACGCTCTGGTATCTGCCGTCAACCGTGGGTGAAAACTGTGCCACTCCCTGTTCTCTCTGCATCACTACTTCCCACACCGTATCCGGAAAATTCTCATTGTTGACCCTGTTCAGAACAACATTGGCAACCAGAAGTTTGCCGTCCTGATCCTCTCCGCCTGCTTCCGCTTCCACGATCCGCATAAGCGCTTCCTGATCCTTGTCCGACAATTGATACTTCACAGTCTGTTCCAATACTTCATAATCCACAACCCGCTGTCCGGATGACACGTTGGAGATCATTTCCATAAAACTGCGCTTATCCTCCGCCATGCTCTCATTCAGATATTCTATTCGAAATGCAGGCTTGGCCGCAATCCGGTTAATCTTGAGTTCTCTGGCACACACGCAGGAAGATAATAACGCCATGCCCGCCAGCATAAACCCTGTGATATATTTCCTGTACATTTTTCCTCCGATTTTCAATAAGGTATTCCGACAGCCGCCCTGCGGCGCGTTACCAATTTGATTCCATGTTTATATTCTATACAGGAAAAAGGAAAAATATTTCTGAATTTGTTTTTTTTCTCAAAAATGGTACAATCATTAAAAGGGAGGAATCGTATGGAAAAGCAGTTACCCGGCGTATATACGGCTAAACGAAAGGACCAGACCGTCTACTATCGCGCCTCATTAACTTATCGCAATAAGCATATCAGTCTGGGAAGCTATGACTGCGCCGCAGATGCACATCAGGCATATGTACTCGCCGGCTCCCTGCTAAATGACTCTTCCGTCACAATCAGTCACTATCAGCCGGACTCCCCTCTTTCTTTTCCGAAATGGGTCAGTCTGCTTAATTATCGGGACAACGGCATTTATTTTGCCACCCCGATCTATATTCGACCCAAATTTTTCTATTACTACTTCTCACTCTCGGAATTTTTTATCTTTGATCTGGAAGATTTGTTCTACTACTCTACCCGCCGAATCTCCCGCCGGGGCGGCCACTACTTCGTGGCAGATTACGGCATGCAGATCAATATCATGAGCCGCTACGGTATTAAGAATTATGCCGTGGAGGGCAGAGATTACCGTTTCCGCAACGGAAACAATCAGGATATGCGCTATGAGAACGTGGAGATCATCAACCGGTATAACGGTGTAAACGCCATATCGGTTGACGGTAAGACCCGATATCAGGTAAAAATACACGTAAAGGGCAATATAACCGTCGGCACCTACGACTCTGAAACGGAAGCGGCGATTGCCTATAACAAAGCAGCAGACCTGCTCAAAAAAGCCGGCGTGGACAAGGCCTACACCCCCAATTACATGGAAGGGATGTCGCCTGCCGCCTACGCCGACTTATATGCTTCTACTAAGATATCCGCAGGGATCAGACACTACCGCTGTGAATAACCGATAAAACAAATGTTAAGGTTCGCGTCTCCCGTTATACCGTTGACCACACCTTTCGTAGAATACTGCCACATCGCATACTGATACGGATAATCCGGTATGTCTTCTTCCTGCGCAAGCCACACGTCATAGTCCTGCAGTTTCGCAAGGTCGATTTCCTTGATCAGCCATTCTTTATCTCCGTAAAACATGGGCACATAGCCTGCCGCTTTCACGCCTTCCAGAAAAGATACGGCCACAGAAGTGCGATCTTCCCTGCTCAATCCGTCTATTCTTGCCTCATCATTGCTGACAAACTCCATGTCGAACGCTACAGGATATTTGACATTTCCTTTGTAGGGATCCAGATTTTGAACCACGAAATTTGCTTCCTGTATTGCTTCATCCTGATTAATCGCCTGAGAATAAAAGTAAACGCCGATATCCAGTCCTGCCGCAATAGCGCCCTCTATATTTTCCTTAAAGTTCTCGTCCAGAGTGATCTGTCCGGTGCTGTATCCTCGTCCGCCCAGACGAATCATCACGTAATCGACACCTGCCGCTTTGAGTCCCGCAAAATTAACTTTTCCGGTCTGTTTGGATATATCCACACCCACGTAGGAGAGCTTCCTTCCGTTCTCCATATAGCGTTTCAATCCGGCCTTCTCTTCCATCTTTGTAAAATCATAAGTGTTCTTTGTCAGATACGGACTGATCAGTACCCACTCATCTTTACCGTCCGGTGTCGTGACCAAGGTGTGTTTGCCGTCCGTGGAAGGATCGTCCTGCACCTCCTGTTCCTTCTGCTGCTGTTCCTGCCGTTCTTTCTCCGCTTTTTCAGCCAACGTGGATTTCACCGGCTTACTCGGTTCTGTCGCTTTCTCCGCTCCTGTCTCTTCCTCGTCTACCGGATACATATCCCAGAAGTCCAGATCCTCCGCCCGCAGCTTGCGGCCCGGCGCCTCCGTCTGCGCAGCTTCCTCTGTTGCAGCTTCTTGTTCCACGACTTCCTCCTGACGCTGCTGCATTTCTTTGATATAATCGCTTCCGCTTCTTTTCTTATCGTTGACCTTAAACAGCGAAACCAATAAGATCAGCACGAACGCGGTCACACCGATTGCCATATAGAATACGGATGGTCCGGAACCGCCGGATTCTTCCTCACCGGGTAATCTCATATTTTTATCCCTTCCTATGCAGGACACACTTGATGTCCGTATATCGTTATCATTATCTATTTCGTGCAGACTGTCGCCGCACTAACCCTTATATACTTTATTTATGTTATCATGTTATGGGCAATTTGACAAATTGAAAAATGTTCCGGTTGAGGATATACTATGAAGAAAGAGGTATAACAATATATCTAATACGGACGCGCATATGGATATTGGGAATAATAACCAAGACATCGTTGAATGTTAAGTAACTAAACATAGTTTAATGTTACCGGACCATAGGAGGGGACGCAGAAACATGAATCCAAAACTGAATCGATCTCTTTTTGTATGGATCAAAATATTTGCTTTATTATCCGTTATCCTGCTATCCGGCTGTGCACGTACATCTGAGCCTGTCTCTAAGACCGGTTTCTATCTTGATACTGTGGTCACGATCACACTCTATGATACGGGAAGCCGCACCTCCTATGATTCCTGTATGCAGAATATTGAGGCATGTTTTACTTTGATCGGGGAATATGAGCATATGTTCAGCGCTACACTGGAGGATTCCGATATTTGGAACATCAATCACAGTAGCGGTCGGTCTGTCACGGTCTCTGATGACACTGTCAGTCTGCTTCAGGCTGCCCTTTCTTATTCAGAATTAACTGACGGCAGAGTGGACCTTACCGTTCTGCCTTTAAGCGAATTGTGGGATTTCGGTTCCGAAGGCAACTCCCATATTCCGGATGAAACCGCCATTCGGGAGGCACTGGAACATATTGACTATCATGCCGTGAGGCTTGAAGGTAATGTGGTGACTCTCACGGACCCCCATGCCGCCATTGATCTTGGTTTCATCGCCAAGGGCTACATTGCCGACCGTCTGAAAGACTATCTGCTTTCACAGGGCGTAGAAAGTGCATGTATCAGTCTGGGCGGCAATCTGATCACCATCGGCAATAAGCCGGACGGACAGCCCTACCGCATCGGCATACAGAAACCTTTCGCCGCCGAAGGAGAAACTATTACAGCTATCGATGTAACCGATTCCTCCGTTGTTTCCTCCGGTATCTATGAACGCTATTTCTATGAGGATGATATTTTGTATCATCATCTCTTAGATACGCAAACCGGCTATCCTGTAGATAACAATATAGCAGGTGTGACCATTCTGGCACCCACCTCCACAGAAGCGGATGCCTTGTCTACCACCTGCTATTTTCTCGGTCTTGATGAAGGAATGAAACTGATCGAATCTCTGGACAATACGGAAGCGCTATTTATCACTACAGATGGTGCGCTTCACCCATCAAGCGGTTTTCCGCAATCAGCCTGACACCTAGACCTGCACTTCTCCCGCCAGAACTTTCTTATAATCCTCCAGATTCTTCTGTAACAGAGTCGGCGTATCCAGTCCGTAAGGGCACTTACCCTTACACTGATTGCAATGAATGCACTTCTCGATCTTCATCATGTTTTCCTGCCACTCTTCGCCTAAATATCCCGCATAAGGAGCGCGCCTCAAAAGAAGCGACATTCTTGCGCAGTTGTTGATCTCAATTCCTGCCGGACAGGGCATGCAGTAGCCGCATCCTCTACAGAAATCCCCTAATAGTTCCTCTCTGTCATGGCGAATCACCTCTGCCAGTTCATCCGTCATCGTGGGAGGATTCTCAATGTAAGACAGGAATTCATCCAATTCCGATTCTCTCTGTACACCCCATATAGGAAGCACATTATCATACTGTGCCAGATATGCGTATGCCGCCGCGGAATTGTTGATCAGTCCGCCTGATAATGCCTTCATGGCGATAAATCCCATATCTGCTTTTTTACATTTATCAACCAGCTCGATGTCCTTCTCTGTTGCCAGATAACAGAAGGGAAATTGCAGTGTCTCATACAGTCCGCTGTCGATCGCCTCATGGGCAACTGTCAGACGATGATTCGTGATACCGATATGCCGTATCTTCCCCTGTTCTTTCGCCTGAAGCGCCGCATCATACAAACCGCTCTCATCTCCCGGTTTCGGGCAGAACGCCGGATTATGGAACTGGTATAAGTCAATATAGTCTGTTTTAAGGTTAGATAGGCTGGTCTCTAAATCCTGCCAAAAGCCCTCCGCATTCTGCGCTCCGGTCTTGGTGGCAATAAATACCTTCTCACGCATCCCATCAAATGCCAGCCCAACCTTATGTTCGCTGTCCGTATACCATCTCGCCGTGTCAAAGAAGGTAATACCGTTCTCATACGCTTTCTTAAGAAGGTGTACCGCATCCTCATCTGTAATTCTCTGAATCGGCAGGGCACCGAAAGCGTTTTTGTTCGTTACGATCCCTGTTTTTCCAAGTCTTACTGTCTCCATACATTTATCCCTTCCTATCTCTATCTGTTCCATTCATTCCTTTTCGAGTTTGCGGAGATGCGCAGCATCTCATAAGCAATATCTCGCAACCCGCGAAGCTCAATTAAATATCGCTGCCTGATCCGAAACCGGAACCGTCATATCTGCCAAGCGTACCGGTCAGCCCGCACCAGTTACATGTAAACTTGGCAGCACCTCCGTTATGGCAGCTCAATTTACCGCAGTTGCAGACGACAAAATCCATTGTTTTGCAATAAGGACATCCCGGATAACCATTATCCGGCACAAGATTCCCCACAATCTTCGTCTTATCATAGTTTTCCCGCTTTGCGGATGCTTCTTTTACCGGAAAAGCCCATGTGTATTTCCAGCTGTCGCCCATCTTCTCAAAGCGCACACCATATGTTCTTCCGCCCTCTCTGCACTTACACAGTGCGATCCGGGCTTCCATTTTTTCAACCAAGGCAATCCTCCCTTTCAAAGCTCGACACCGGCAGTAATCACTCACAATTCCTATCATGGTAATAGGCAAAAAGAGCCGTAATATCATCGCCGCACCCTAATTCGCTTGTTTCACTCAGCCATATTTTCAGGTGATCGGATACTTCCTTTGCTCCATGCTCGTTAAGCAATGTATAGTAATCGTTGCAAGTCTTTTTAAATTCATCGTCATTTTTGAAGCTGTTTGCCAATCCGTCCGAGGAAAGCATATACATAACAGACTGCCGTTCATCTTCTTCCTGTTTTTTTGTAAAAGTAATGGCTTTCTTCCAAGACTCCGCCTTGCTGAGCGAATGTGTTTCCGTCCCCAGAATCTTATCCGCCTCAATAATATTCTGTACACCCGTCTCCGAAACCTTTACAATATCTCCATCACCAAGCTGGAACGCAAAAAGAAATTCTTTCGTAATGACGAGCCCGAGAAGTGTGCTCCCGTACATCTTATAGATTGCTTCTTTGTCTTTATTACCTTCCGCATCCGAAAATGTTTCCCGCTTGCAGTTGGCGTGAATCTTCAATATTCTGCGCTTCCATTCGGCATCGATCGCCTGCGCCACCTTCGTATCGCCTTCCCGTTTCAGGAATGTCAAAAGCAGCTCCGGCTGTCCATCGTAAGTTTCCAAATAGTCACCCAGAATTTTGCAGAATACATTCACTGCCACATAGGAACCGGTCTTACTGTACGGGCAGGAATCGCTCCCATGTCCGTCAGCCACCGCCAAAATAACCGTGTTTTCATCCTTTTCCAGCTTTTTCAGGCTGTCCTGACATTCCCTGCCGTTTCTGATATGGGATGCGCCCTGCACAGATTCACCGAATACACTTCGTATCATATGCAACGTCCTTTCTACCAAACATCACCTTCCTGAATGTCATCAAGNTCAGGGAGCCTTCCGCCCATGTCCACGATCACCGGNGCCGTACCNTCTNCNCCGGCCNCTCCTTCATCGTTCATCGCAACGCTTGCAGGCGCNGAAACAAGAGANGCTGCGGTAGATGCCCATTTGATCATCTTCGTAAGCGCCGCCGCATTATTGGCCTGCAAAACCAGCTCTTTATTTCCCGTAAACTCAACCAGNACNTCATCGTCCGCATCCTGTCCGATGGAAATCGCTATCTTAACGGCTTTCTTGCCCCACGGAAGNTTTTTAAGCTCCGCAAGCGNCTTCTTATAATCGTCCGTAGGCTGNCCGTCTGACAATAANACCANNACAGGCGGCAATGCTCTGTCTGACATNGGCGGAATCGTAAGCTGTGCCGATAGCAGTTCGAACGCTTTGCCTAAATCGGTTACGCCCTCCGCCTCTAAGTCATCCCACGCAAAATCTTCCACATTTACCGGGNTGCTCGTCACCCATGANGCACCCGTGGAAAATTTCAAAGTACGAATCATCAACTGNGCGTTCGGATTATTCTCCGCCGCCGANACCATNTCCGGTATGGTCGACTGGATCGCATGATTCACCGTACCGATCTTCTCACCGTACATGGAGCCGGAACAGTCCACGATCCAAAAAAAATGTAACGGTCTGCTCGCCAGTTCTCCNCCCGGTCTTTTCAGTCCTGACATAGTATTTCCTCCTTAATATCGTGCGCTTGCACATTTTATTTGTTGTNTTCTGGCATANCGCATTGCATAAGATCCNGCATTGCATAAAATGGTAAAATCCTCNCGTCTTTCTTCAGGTTCCCCGAATGTCTGTAAAAATCCGCTTCCTTTTCCGCCGCCGATCTGCACTACGGAATCCGGTATATAAATGCTCTGCAGATTCTTACATCCCGCGAACGCTCCTTCCTCTATGCTTGTTACCCTCTCCGGCAGATCAACCGTTTTCATCGATTCACATCCTTCAAATGCCGACAATCTGACTGCCTCCAGTTCCCGGGGAAACACCACTTCTTCCAAGCTTCTGCACCAGCGGAAAGTCCCTTGACGAATCTCCTTTAAGTCAGGCGGAAGCGCGGCTTTTTTCAGTTCTCCGCAGCCTGCAAAAGTATATTCGCCGATATACTTTACACGATTCGGTATCACTATGCTTTCCAATGCGGTATATTCAAAAGCACCGTCAAATTTGGTCATGCCGCCTAATATTGCCGGACAGCCTGCCGGATCCGTCGTGCCGATCCGCTTCAAGGTACTCGGTAAAACCACTTCCTTTAGCCCTTTACAGTTAAGGAATACCCCGTTTCCCAGTATTTCTATTCCTTCCGAAACTATGATCTTTTCTATTCCGACGCATCCTTTGAAAGCATGATTCCAAACCGCGATTACTTTTTTCCCCTCAATGACATTCGGAATAACTACAACGCTCTCATCAAAATCCACAAACCGAAGAAGCTTGATCCCCCACGATGTCTCTTCATACTCATATAAGCTGTCGCTCTCAACCGCGGTCCATTCCTTTACGCTCTCTTCCTCCGCTTGTCTCGCTTCCGGTTCACCGCCCCGCACAGCAGACTGTCCGTTATCCGGCGAAAGTCCCATTGCCTGTGCCCATGTAAGCACCGCGTTTTCTGCATTTTTTGTTCTTATACCGTATCCCTGTTCAACTGACTTAACGAACCGATGCAGCATGATTTTATCCATCTGCGTCAGTCCCCTCATCTCATTTACGATGCCGTCGTCAAATACCATCAACAGTGTATTTCTTTTAAGCCTGTCCTGTGGAAAAAAATCCGAAAACAGAGCTTGCAGTTTCTTCCTCTCCGAAAGAGCATCCGGATAATCCTGTATGATTTTTGCCAGAACCTTATAGTCTTCCATACTAATCTTCCATTCTTATTCAGCCTTAATGAAATTCTCCTATCAACTGTCCGAAGTCAATCTTCGTATCTTTGGCAATTGCAGCNGAACGTCCTTCCATTATGGGAATCTGTGTTCCGTCCGCTTTCATATATGTCCAGTTTTCTTTTGTCAGATTCTTAATTCCCCACTGATTCGGGTTATTCGGATTTTGTACCACTTCTCCCACTACGGTTTCCATATCATGTTCACCGTCTATGTGATGCTTATAGATCTTCGTATTAGTCATAAGCAGTATTGTGCTTCTGCCGACCACAAGTCTGGTGGGAACGGGCACCGCCTTCTGACAGCCCCAGCATGTATGCATAACACCGTTTGCATCTTTGTGCACATCATAGAATACTTCCGCACCGCAGTTAGGACAAATCATGATTCCCGACATTAGATTTGCAAACGTTTCCAGCCATTTACTCTCCGTTATTCTCCNNTTGGGCTGCTGCANGCCTACCGTAAATGATGCNGTAAACAGATCTTTTAACTGCTGTGGATATAGATCCCAGAAAATAAGCGCATTGTCCTGATATCCGGCAAGCGGCCTGTTATCTCTGTTATCCGGATCAAAAATGAACAGCGGATCTGTTCCGTACAACTGGTTCATCGCATGAATGTCCATGCATTTGATCTGCGCTTCCCGTCTGCCTTCCAGCGGATGATTCAGCATAAACATGTAAAACAGCAATACCGCCAGAGAAAATAAATCCGTGTTTCTCGAAGGCTTTGCCTTACCTACGACAATCTCTGGCGCCATAAACCGGGGAGTGCCGTATATNCCGGTTTTCGCTCCGTTATAAGAAACGTTATCATTGTCACATATGAGTACATCCCCCGTATCCGGGTCAAAAAATACATTGCCGAAAGAAATATCCCGATAGCTGTATCCCTTTCCATGCAGCGCATTGTACCCTTTTGTNAGGTTATATGCCGCCTTGCACAGGCAGTAAAAAGACGGCTCCGCCTTTCTTTTCATCATATCCACGATACTTTTATAATTCTTCGGCCTAAGCGGCATGATATAGCCGAAAGATTCGCCGTATACCTTAAAAATCATATCCTGCGGCCACAAAAACGAAGGGTCCGGCTGTCCGCTCTGAATCAGATTATCCAGTATTTCTTTCTGATTTTTGGTTGCGGTATTCTTATAATACCATTTCAGCGCATATGTCTTGTGGTTAGCAATGACAGAATACACCTCNCCCTGCCCGCCGGAGCCCAACAATTTCTCAACCGTATATTTGTTACCGCTTTCAGAGGTAAGAACTGTTCCGCATTTTAACTGTCCATCCATAACTATATTACATTCCTTTCACCTTAACTTGCTTCGCAAGTCCAGAAGTTCTTCTCACGTTATTACCTTCTTCGGGCATTTCTCCTTGCACGCGCCGCATCCGATACACTTCTCCTGATCAATTGTCGCATGAAACTCTTCAATCGTGATTGCATCCNCCGGACAATTTTTCTTGCANAACTGACATGCGATACACCCCACGTCACACGCCTTGATCGTCGCAGGTCCTTTCTCCTTAGAGCTGCACGCCACTACATGTTTCGCATCATAGGGAATCAACGTAATCAGATTCTTCGGACAGGCGGCGATACACTTACCGCAGGCCTTACATGCCTCTTTATCCACTACCGCCACACCGTTTACCACATGTATGGCATCGAAAGGACATACCTTCACGCAGCTTCCGAATCCGAGACAGCCGTCATTACACGACTTCGGTCCGCCGNTCGGTACGAAAGCCAGCATGCGGCAATCTTCTATGCCGCTGTAATCATAATCCACTCTCGTGCGGTCCCGATCACCCTGACATCTGACAAAGGCTACCTGACGGACACTTTCGCCCGCCTCCACGCCCATGATCTGCGCGATCNGGTTACCAACCTTCTCACCGCCCACCGGGCAGGNGTTGACGGGTGCCTCTCCCTTGGCGATAGCAGCCGCTAATCCGGAACAGCCCGCATAGCCGCAGCCGCCGCAGTTATTACCCGGCAGCACGCCCAGAACCGCTTCTTCCTTCTCATCCACTTCTACCTTAAATTTAATGCCGGCAACCCCAAGGAACAGTCCCACAAATAACCCTACCGCTCCTACGACCAGTGTCGCCATCAGTATTCCGGTCATATTCATACCTCCCCATCATAATAATCCGGAAAATCCACAGAAGGCAATTGCCATCAATCCCGCAGTAACAAGGACGATCGGCATACCCCGGAAGGATTCCGGTATGTCATTATAGGTCATCTTCTCTCTGATCCCTGCCAGAATCACGATGGAAATTGTAAATCCTACCGCCGTGGCAAATCCGTTCACAATTCCTGTCACGATCCCGTAACTCTTCTGCACGTTGGTGAGCGCCACGCCGAGTACTGCACAGTTAGTCGTGATCAGCGGAAGATATACGCCGAGCGACTGATACAGGGAAGGAATATATTTCTTTAAGAACATCTCTACAAACTGCACCAGAGCCGCAATGACAAGAATAAAGACGATGGTCTGCAGATATGTAATGTCGAGCGGCACTAGTATATATTGATAGATCGCGCCTGCCACCGCTGATGCCAGCGTAATGACAAATATAACTGCCACGCCCATGCCGGTCGCCGTGTTGGTTTTCTTAGACACGCCAAGAAACGGGCATAAGCCGAGGAACTGGCTTAGTACCACATTATTTACGAGCGAGGAGGCGATCAAAATCACAAGCAAATCCTTAACCATTCTTCTCATCCTCCTTTGTCACTTTTTCATCATAAAGCCTGTGCGCACATCCGCTGTCGGAACAGTTCATGCAGTCCGAATTACAGCCGGATTGTATCTTAGACATATCTTTGCCTTTCTTCTCACCGTTAATCTTTACTTTATTCTGGATTGCCGTCAAGGTTGCAAGCACGAAGAAAGCTCCCGGTGCCATAATGAAAATGCTGACCGGCACGAAGCTGTCAGGCATCACATGTATGCCGAACAACTCTCCCGCACCGAGCAGTTCTCTCACCGCACCGATACAGGTAAGCGCTACCGAGAATCCGAGCCCCATACCGATTCCGTCAAACAAAGACGGAATCACGGGATTCTTATATGCATAAGCTTCCGCACGTCCTAAGATAATACAGTTTACAACAATCAGCGGGATATAGATTCCCAGCGCGTCATACAAAAACGGAATGAATCCCTGCAAAAGCAATTCCACCACTGTCACAAAGGACGCAATAATAACGATAAATGCCGGAATACGTACTTTATCCGGTATGATATTGCGAAGAAGCGAGATAAACACGTTACTTAGTGCAAGCACCACCATTGTGGTAAGTCCCATGCCTAATCCGTTGATCGCGGATGTGGTTACCGCCAGCGTCGGACACATGCCGAGCATCAACACGAATGTGGGATTCTCTTTTACAATACCGTTGATAAGGCGTTCTTTTACATTATTCATTGCCACTACCTCCTCCCAATTCCGTCCGGAAATAGTATAATCCCGCATTGACTCCATTAGTCACTGCATTCGTCGTGATGGTAGCTCCGGAGATCGCGTCGATCTGGGTCTCTGATGTCGCACCATTCTTGGTATACTCAAACTGCTCCACCTGCTTACCGGCAAACTGCGGTTTCAGTACATCCTCCGCTTTCATACCGAGTCCAGCCGTCTCCGAGATGGATAAAATCGACATTCCGTTCACAGTGCCGTCCAGACGCACACCGATACTAAACTGAATATCTCCGCCATAGCCTTCTTTCGTGGTTACCGTGATTACATAGCCCAGCAAATTGCCGGATGCATCTACCGCGTTCATCACCTCATCTATACGCTCCTGCCCGTAGCCGGCCGCCGCCCATCCGGCCTCATCCGTCATACTGATCTCCACTTCCTCAAAAGATGCCGCATCACTAAAAACTTCCTGACAGGCCGCCTGTTTGGCATTCGCTTCCTGTCTGGCAATTGGATCTTTTGTAATCTGATATACAAATCCCAGCACCAGCCCGGCAACAATCGTAATCGCCAGCATGATCCCGGTGTTCTTCATCATCTCTTTCATACCTTTTCTCCTCCTTTACCAAACGCTTTCGGAAGAGTGATCTTCTCAATCAGCGGTACCAGCAAATTACCGAGGATGATCGCATAGGACACACCCTCCGCTGACGGACCGAACAGACGGAAGATACCCGTCAAGATACCTAGAAGAATCCCGAATAGATATTGCCCGTTTTTCGTGATCGGTCTGGTCACATAATCGGTCGCCATGAAGAACGCACCGAGCATCAGACCGCCGCCTGCCAGATGTGCGCTGATATACGCAAAATCCAGCCCATGTCCGCCGAAAATACTGATAAAAACAACAAAGCTCACTATGTAACTGCCTGGAATCCGCAGATCGATCACACCGAGCAGGATGAGGAAGCAGGCTCCGATCACGATCGCTATCATGGAAGTTTCACCGATCGTTCCCGCGGTTCTGCCGATCACCATGTTCAATATGTCAACATCCACACCGTTTTTCAAATCCGCCAGCGGTGTTGCTCCGGTATATGCGTCACAGTCAAAATTCGTCATGATGGACGTAAAGGAAATAAGCAAAAAGCATCTTGCCCCAAGTGCCGGATTCATAAAGTTCTGTCCCAGACCGCCGAACAGCATCTTCACCACAAGAATCGCAAACACGCCGCCCACCACGCCGATCCACCATGGCGCAGATACCGGAAGATTCAGCGCCAGCAGCAGACCTGTCACTACCGCCGAATAATCCCCGATCGTTACTTTCTTCTTACATATTTTCTCAAATATAAACTCTGTCAGCACTGTGGTCGCCACAGTCAGAACGATTGTTATCAATGCGTCTAATCCGAAATTATAGATACCGAAACCTGCCGCCGGAAGAAGGGCGATCACTACAGCAAGCATGATATTGCCCGTTGTCGTTTTGGATCTGACATGCGGATTAGAAGATACCTTCATTAAATCACTCATATCTTTGTATGTGCTCCTTTCTCCCTACTTTTTCTTCTTCGCAAGCTGTATCTTACGCATGGATTTAATAGACTGCGTCAGCGGTCTCTTCGCCGGACAGACGAAACTGCAGCACCCGCACTCCACACATTCCATTCCCTCCAGCGCTAAGAATTCTTCTTCCGCGTAATTCTGCGCATAGACAGCTAATTTGTTCGGCACTAACCGGCTGGGACAGGCTTCTACGCAACGTCCGCATTTAATACATGCGCTGGGTTCCATGCGTGACACATCGTCCTGCGTCAGGCACAGAAGCGCCGATGCCGTCTTTGTCGTAGGTACATCCAGATTAAAAATACCGAATCCCATCATCGGTCCGCCGGAGACAATCTTCACCGGTTCTGTCTTAAAACCTCCGGCTTCCTCGATCAGCTCATGATAATTCGTCCCGATCCGCACAATAAAGTTGCGTGGGTCAGCCACCGCATCACCGGTCACGGTAACAATACGGTTCATCAAAGGTTTACCTTCATACACAGCATGATATATCGCCACAATAGTGTCCACATTGTTGACTACACAACCTGCATCCGCCGGAAGCATGGAGGAATTAATAGCGCGTCCTGTCGTCGCAAATATGATCTGCCGCTCGGCTCCTTGCGGGTACTTGGTCTTTAATGCCTTCACGCTGATACGAGGTTCGTCCTTAGTCAGATTCTTTAATATTCCGATGCAATCCGGCTTATTGTCCTCCAC
This sequence comes from Lachnospiraceae bacterium, assembly GCA_014804605.1. Taxonomy (GTDB): domain Bacteria; phylum Bacillota; class Clostridia; order Lachnospirales; family Lachnospiraceae; genus UBA3282. The sequence goes on from JAAUZM010000035.1 coordinate 31,895, forward strand.
CGCCAGTATTCCTCTTGCATTCGGGAACAATTGCAGAGAAACCTTCAAGCCCTTGATCAATTTCTCCGGTTCCTCTATCATTCTTCTATAATCAGATGTAAGATATGGTTCACACTCCGCACAGTTGGCAATCACATAGTCGATCTTCTCAGGCTCCTTAGGTGACAGCTTGATGAAAGTCGGGAACCCCGCTCCTCCCATGCCGACTATGCCGGCCTCCTTTATGCATTCGATGATCTCTTCCCTTGTCATCTCCTCAAGCGGCTTGACTTCCGGATACTCCACTTCATCATACAATCCATCATTCTCGATAATAATACTCATCACATTATCGCCGGTAACCACCCGCCTCGGTTCAATGGATTTCACCGTGCCGGATACCGTTGCGTAAATCGGTGCCGACACGAAACCACCCGCCTCAGCGATCTTCTGTCCCGTCAGGACATGATCACCCTTCTCCACGATCGGCTTCGCCGGTGCCCCGATATGCTGTGATAAAGGATACACCAGATCACCCTTCGGCAACACTGCTTTGATAGGCTTATCCTTAGACAATTCTTTGCCATCATAGGGATGTATGCCGCCCTGAAATGTTAATTTCGCCATTCTTCGCCCCTCTTTCCTTATGGTATCGTTCAATTCCCATATTCATCGGCCATCGGTTACGATATCACACCAATCAGCACTGTATACAGGAATAATTCTCTTCTGACACAACCTACTTATAAATATACTATTTTTCGACGAAAAAAACTACTGCTATTTCAAAAAATATGTTAGTATATACCTAAGTTATTTGCAGTAGGAGAACATTATGCGGACAATTAACCAAACCTTAGAAAACTTTACCATACAATACCCCTTAGAGCGAATCGCACCGCTTGATAAACTGCTGTTTATCGACATTGAAACGACAGGATTTACTGCCAAGAGTTCCTCGCTCTATATGATCGGTGCCGCTTACAATTACGACGGTTGCTGGCATATTAAGCAATGGTTTGCGAAAAATTATGATGAAGAACAGGCTCTTCTTACAGATTTCTTTTCTTTTGCAGCGGATTACACACATTTGATACACTTTAACGGTAATAATTTTGATCTGCCCTATCTTCTGCAGAAATGTGAAATGCAACAGCTGCCATACAATTTTGACAATTTTGAAGGAATCGATCTCTATAAAAGGATCTCACCCTACAAATTCTTCCTGCATACGCCTAACTGTAAGCAGAAAACGCTGGAGGAACTGATGGGCATCGACCGGGAAGATGTTTACAACGGCGGTGAATTGATCGGATTGTATCATGAATATGTGAAAAATCCTTCGGAAGAAATATATCAACTTCTCCTGCTCCATAACAGTGATGATATGAAGGGTATGCTGCAGATTCTGCCGCTGCTCGCTTTCTACGATCTTTTTAACGTTCCGGTCAAGGCAAAGAAAGTACAGTCAAACCGTTATGTCGATTATCACGGACATGACAGGCAGGAGCTCCTGATGAAACTGGAACTTCCCACACCGCTTCCGTTTACGATCTCGAATCTGTCAAACGGCTGCTATTTCAGCGGAGAGCTGTCAGAAGGCATTTTGAAGGTGCCGGTCTATGAAGAAGAAATGAAGTATTTCTATTCTAACTATAAAGACTACTATTATCTTCCCGAAGAGGATGTAGCGCTGCATAAGTCCGTTGCTTCCTTCGTGGATAAAGAACATCGCGTGCAGGCCGGTGCTGCCAACTGCTACACGCGCAAATTCTCCACCTATCTGCCGCAATGGGATATCTTCACGGAGCCTTTCTTCAAACGGGATTATAAGAGCAAGGATCTTTTCTTTGAATTGACTGATGAGATGAAAACAGACAGGGAACTGTTCTCCCGCTATGCGCAGTATCTACTCGGGAGGATGGCGAAGACCTATTAATAAATCGAACTTCGTTCGATTGCGAGCTTCGTTCGATTGCGAGCTTTGCTTCGTAAACTCGGAAAATAAGGGACACTTCAATAGAAGCGTCCCTTTAAATTTCTTACATTGGTTTCTGATAGAAGAAAGAATTCTTTCTGTCGAAGCCGACATCCTTATGGTTAATAATCTGCTCGGTACTGCCGATAAACAGATATCCTCCCGGCTTAAGACTCTTCTGGAACTTGCGGAAGACTTCATCCTTAGCTTCCTCCGTAAAATAAATTAACACGTTACGGCAAACAATCAGATGATAGTCAGTCGGATATGTATCTTTCAACAGATTATGTTCTTTAAACTCTACTCTGGACTTCACCTCATCGGAAATCTGATAAGACGGTCCGATCTTCGTGAAGAACTTCTTCTTCAAATCAGCCGGAACACCTATCACGCTCTTCTCAGAGTATAATCCCGCCTTAGCCTTCGCAATAACCTGCTTATCCAAGTCCGTTGCGTAAATCTTGATCTGATTCATCGGCAGATGCTTGGATAATGCCATTACAAGAGAATAAGGCTCATCACCCGTAGAGCACGCCGCACTCCAAATTTTAAGATTATTTCCGTAGCGCTTGATCAGATCGGGGAATATATCCTGATCCAACAGTTTCCATTGATCCACGTTACGATAAAATTCAGACACATTGATCGTCAGATAGTTTACAAACTCATCAAACATATTGCGGTCTGCTTTCAGAGACGCTATATATTTGTCATAACCGACAATCTTGTTTTTTGCAATCAGTGTATCGATTCGACGTTTCATCTGCTTCTCTTTATAAGCATTCAAATCAATTTTCGTCAAATCAAAGACTGCTTTTTTGAAATACTCATAATCGTATGCCATAATCCCCACCGCCTATTAATGATATTATAGTTTATATTATGCCTCTGTCTCTTCATCGGCATTTTCACCGGAAATCACTGCGTCAATATCTACGGAAACAACATCTGCGTTATCATCCTCAGCTTTATTCTCATCAGGCTCGGGTGCAAGCATTGCCTTGATGCTTAAGCTGATCTTCTTGTCTTCCTCATTGAAATCAACGACTTTCGCTGTTACCTCTTCCCCTGTCTTTAACACATCGGAAGGTTTCTCAATGTGTTCCTTGGAGATCTGAGATACATGCAGCAGTGCGTCGATACCGGCTTCCAATTCAATAAATGCACCGAAATCCGTCATACGTGCAACCTTACCGGTTACCACATTACCGACCGCATATTTGTCAGCGGCACCCTTCCACGGATTCTGATCTTCAAATTTAAGGCTGAGCGCGATCTTCGTTCCGGAGATTTCCTTAATCAGCACCTTCACAACATCGCCGACTTTAAATACTTTCTTCGGATTCTCCACTCTGCCCCATGACATCTCGGAAATATGAAGCAGTCCGTCACATCCGCCCAGATCAATAAATGCGCCGAAGTCTGTCACATTCTTCACTGTGCCTTCCACGGTATCGCCTGCCTTGATCGTCTCGAACAGCTTCTTCTGCAGTTCGGCCTTCTCAGCCATGATCAACTGCTTTCTATCACCGATATATCTTCTTCTCTTCGGATTATACTCACTGATTACAAACTCAATTTCCTGTCCCGCATATTTGGTCAGGTCTTTTTCGTAAGTATCGGATACAAGGCTTGCCGGAATAAAGATTCTCACTTCCTCCACGACAACGCTTAAGCCTCCGTCAAGCACCTGTGTTACCTTCGCCTTTAATACTTCGTTATTATTATATGCTTCTTCAATCCGCTTATTGCCCCTGTCTGCGGCGAGACGCTTGTAGGTAAGGAGAACTTGTCCCTCACCGTCGTTTACCTTGAGCACCTTAACTTCCATGGTATCTCCGGGCTTAGCAATGGTTGTCAAATCAACATTAGGTTCGTTTGTATATTCGTTTCTGGTGAGAACACCATCTGATTTATATCCGATGTTGAGAATGATCTCTTCCGGCTTTACATCAATAACGGTACCTTCAACAACCTCTCCTGTGTGTATTGTCTTTAATGATTCTTCTAACATTTGTTCAAAAGTTAATTCTGACATAATTTTGAACCTCCTCGATAATATTGTTTGGGGTGGACGCCCCTGCTGTAATACCCACCAGTCGGACAGATTTAGGTAAATCCAAATGCAAGTCGTCAAGTGTCTGTATAAAATACGTGTCAGGACACTCCTGCATACAGATCTCATATAGCTTCCGTGTATTAGAACTATGTTTACCACCTATTACTATCATAACGTCGACTTCAGCGGCTATCTTTCTCGCCTCTGTCTGTCGCACTTCCGTAGCGTTACATATAGTATTCACAACACTAACATTGTACCCTTTTTCCATGAAAATTTCAACCATATCTTGAAATTTATTGTAGTTAAATGTCGTCTGGGAAACAATACAGATTTCCTCGCCCTGCCCGCAGACAAAATTATGTGCCTCTTCAAACGACTCAATGACCGTTGCCGGTTCCTTCGACCAGCTCATGGTTCCCTCTACTTCCGGATGTCCGGCATTACCGATAATCACGATTTTTTTGCCGGCCCTGCTCTCTGTCTCTACAATATTATGAATGCGTTTCACAAAAGGACATGTAGCATCAACGCACTCCAGTCCCTGCTCTTCTATCATCTCACAGACCTTTTGCGGCACGCCGTGGGCGCGTATCACTACGGTTCCCTCCGTAATCCCTGCAAGCTGCTCTTCCGACTCGATCACATGCACGCCTTTTTTCTCTAAATCTTTCACCACTTCTTCGTTGTGGATGATGGAACCGTATGTATAAATCGGTTTGCCCGTATCGACCTGTTCATACACCTGCTCTACTGCTCTCTCAACCCCGAAGCAGAATCCCGCATGCTCTGCCAAAATTACTTCCATAATTGAACCTTTCTGTCTTTTGCTTACTTTTCTGTTCTCTATCCATCTGCCACATGCATATCTTAAACTGCATACCACCGCCACAAATTTCAGCTCACTAATCGGAAACCAGTGCAATCACAGCTTCCACTACCTCATCAATGGTCATATAGGATGAATCTATCAGCGTGGCATCCTCCGCCTGCCTGAGCGGAGAAAGCTCTCTGGTCATGTCCTGATGATCCCGCTCTATAATATCCTTCTCGATCGTATCCAGATCACTGGCAATCCCTTTATCCGTCAATTCCTTGTAACGTCTTTCGGCCCGCACTCTGCTGTCGGCTGTCAGATATACTTTCACCTGCGCATGAGGAAGCACGCATGTGCCGATATCTCTGCCGTCCATCACTACATCCTTGCTGGCTGCCAGTTTATGTTGCAGCTCCACCATTTTCTTGCGAACGTTGGGGTTGGGACTGCTGACAGATGCCATATTCCCTACCTCTTCCGTTCTGATCAGTCCATTCACGTTCTCACCGTTTAAATATACGATCTGCTCCCCGTTCTCATATCCAATGGATATGTCCGCCTCCGCGCACTTCACATTGATCCCGTCCGTATCTGCCGGCGCTATATGCTCCCTGAGCAGATACAATGCCATAGCGCGATACATGGCGCCCGTATCTACATATATGTATCCCAGCTTCTTCGCGATTTTCTTCGCGATCGTACTCTTGCCTGCGCCGGCAGGCCCGTCAATGGCAATATTAACGCTCATACCTTATTCCTCGTCTTTCTTTGTTCTATGTATTCCGCTTCTCTCCATAATGCTGCGGTCATTATTCTTTCATCACCCATCAATATCTCATTCGTCTGTCCGGTCTTCGCCAGTATCCGGTATACTGCTCCCAGCCAGATGTCCCGTAGACCATGCGATCTGAAGATTAAATCCGCCGGTGACCGCATCCAGATCCAGCAGCTCCCCTGCAAAATACAATCCTTTCACCAGCTTAGATTCCATCGTGGAAGGATTCACTTCTTTAACTTTGATACCGCCTTGTGTGATGATCGCTTCCGTGTAATCCCGAAGTCCGCTCACGTGCATCTGCAGGCCCTTTGTGACCGCCGTAAGCCGATCCCGCTCCTGTCTTGTGATCTCATGGATTTTCTTCTCCCCGCCGATCCCCGACAAGTCGATCATGACCGGTGTCAATTTGGAAGGATACAAGCTTCCTATCACATTCTTCAACTGTTTGTTCGGATTCTGTTCAAATTCACGCAAGATCCTTTTATCTAACTGTTCCGCCGTAAGCGCCGGCTTCAAGTCAATCGTGACCGTAACAGCATCCTTATCCTTACATTTATTATAATAACTGCTGGCAGAAAGGACAAGCGGCCCGCTGATTCCGAAATGGGTAAACAGCATCTCTCCGAATCCCTGCCAGACCTTCTTCTTACCGCATGCCATTGTGAGCGTAACATTCTTAAGAGACAGCCCTTGAAGCTGACTGCACCACGGCTCCTTAATCTCCATAGGCACCAGCGCCGGCGTACATTCTTTCTGCGTATGACCAAGCTGTCCTGCCATTCGATGTCCGTCTCCTGTGGCCCCTGTGGTCGGGTAAGACAATCCGCCTGTGGCAAGTATTACTGCATCAGCCGCCATCTTCCTGCCGTCTGTCAGTAATACACCCATTATTTTTCCATCTTCAGTCAGAACTTCTCTAACTGCGGTATGAAGACGTACTTCGACACCTTCTCGCCGCATAAGACGCTCCATAGCTGCTATGATATCAGATGAATGGTCCGATACCGGAAAAACCCGCTCTCCCCGCTCCACCTTAAGCGGACAGCCCGCTTTCTCGATCAGATCCATCAACTGCCTATTATCAAAATCATAGAAAGCACTATATAAAAACTTGGGGTTGCTCACTATATTTTCGAACAGCTTGTCCGTCTCACATGCATTGGTCACATTGCAGCGTCCCTTGCCCGTGATGAATAGCTTCTTCCCCAACTTCTCATTTTTTTCTATCAGCAGGACTTTGTGCCCGCGCTCTGCGGCGGCGTACGCTGCCATCATTCCGGCCGCGCCGCCGCCTACTACAATCACACTGCTCATCCTTCATCCATTCTGCATTCTTCGGCTTGTCCTAAGCTCTTTAATCTTCTTTTTTCCTCAAAGAGTAATTCAACATCGGCTCCTCATCAATGAAATTGATCTCATCATTCAGATATACCTGATAATTGTTCCACGCCTCTTCCAGATTCTTCAGATTAGTCTTTACTTCTTCCGGCCGTTTCAAACACATGGCTACTACAAGGGCATTAATCACGCTAAGGGGCGCCACCAGCGAATCCACGATAGAAACCATATCACTTCTGGCCAGAAGGTTACAGGAGGAATACAGGTTCATCGGCGAATGCACCGAATCCGTAACCGTGATCACCTTGGCATTCCTGTCGTTAGCAAACTCCATCGCCTTTAAAGTACGCATAGAATATCTGGGAAAGCTGATGCCGATCATGGCATCCTGCTCATCAATACGGATCATCTGCTCAAACGTCTCCGACACACTTGTAGTCTTAAGAAGAATCACGTTGCCGCGGATCATATTCAGATAGAAGTGCAAAAAATCCGCCAGCGGCTCACAGCTCCTGACACCCATCACATAGACGTTTTTCGCCTCCAGTATGATATCCACCGCCGTCTCGAAAGCCACCGGATCAAGACTGTGTATCGTATCCTGAAGTTTCTCTATGTCCGCCTCCAAAACCGAAGTCAATATTTCCGACTGCGTGCTCTTCCCGTACTTGGCACCGATCTTCTGGACGGAATTGATCTTATTCTGTACCCAGTCCTCCAGATCGCGCTGGAATTCCGGATAACCGTTATAGCCGATGAACATAGCGTAGCGAACCACGGTAGACTCACTGACACCTACCGTCTCTCCCAGCTTGGCGGCGGTCATAAACACCGCCTGATCATAATGATCATAAATAAACGCGGAGATCGCCTTCTGACCCTTACTCATTTTGCCGTAATGCTCATTGATTCTTGTTATAACATCATAACGATTCTGTATCACCATCTTCTATCGCAATATACCCTTCTCATCTGCTGTGCCGTTACTGTTCTATTTCTATGCCGATCTGTCATTCCGATATCTGCCGTCAACGTCCGTTCCGAATATTTGACAGCATGTTACTACACGTTCAGAAATGCTTTATAGGATTCCTCCAGCAGTTTAATCGTATCTTCTTCCTGCAAATCATAATCGCCGGTAAGCGACATACATGCCGATCCGTGAATGAAGATCCACATTCTCATAAACATTCCGCTGGGATCCTTGCAACCGTAAAACTTGGCATTGTTAATCTCCTTGACCACCGTTGCATTCTCTCCGTTTAAAAGGTCGTACAGACTCTTCCCGTGCCGGTCCTCCGACATAAACAAAAGCTTGAAAAGCTGCTGTTCTTCCTGTGCAAACCGGATATAGGCCAGTCCCATATTAACAAATGGCGTATCGCTCGTCTTCGGGAATTTGTCGTAGTAATCATTAAAAAAACTGATCGCCTTATTGTACAGATCCTCACCCAGTTCTTCCATATTCTTGTACACCCGGAAAATCGGCTGCGTAGAACAGCCTGCCTTGGCCGCCAATGTTCTGGCGCTCACCTGCGAAAAGCCATTCTGTCTGGTCATCTGAAATGCCGCATTTAATATTTCATCCTTTGTGATCGTCTCTTTTCTTGCCATAAGATATACCCTCTCTCGTATCGTAAATATATCATCTTTTGGTAACATATGTTATTATAATATATTATGTAACCTCCGTCAACTAAGAAATGCAAAAAAATGTCATACAAAAATCCCTTGATCTCAGCTTGTAAAAATATGCCTTGCTCAAGGGATTTCTGCTGTTATTATTATTTTACCTGTTTATCGCTTCACCGTAACCTTGACTTTCGTCTTCAAATCTTTGGTAATGCCGTCCCTTCCTTTTAACTGTACGACAACCGGAATCGTGTAGGTCTTTCCTTTCACTCCGGTAATCGTCATGATACCGTCCCTGTCCGCGATCGCCACCCTGAAAGTAACCGTATTGCTGTCCGTCTGTCTCGTGAGACCATATACCTTCAGATCCGCTTTGCCATCCTTATTACAGTCTAAGCTGCCCGACACATCATTGATGATATAACCACCCTCAGAAAGCACTTCCATTTTATAAGTTCTGTACAGCGTATCCGCCGCCGCGTATAGGGTTTGATTATTATCGGATATCCTTATCTTCGGCTGGCTCTGCTTCGGTGTCACCGTAAAGGTCTGACTCCTCACCGTAAAGGTATCGCCGTTTTCCATCACAATGGTGTACCCGAGCGCCAGTTTATAACGTTGCCCGGCTTTCAGCTTGCCATCCTGTTTGATCCTCAGACGATACTGTCCGGGATAGTTTGTAAGCAGCCGCAGATCAAAATAATTGCTGTATTCGCCGTACAGTCTCATATTGCTCTTGATCGTATAATTACTGCCGATATTTTTAAACGTCGTCTTCAAACTGATATAATTGGAGCTGTTATTGCCGATTTCCTTGGCCAGATCCAGTTTGCCGGACACCTTAACCTTGGCGGTGACTGCTTTATTCGTTACCTTGATCTTCAGATTCAGCGTTTTCGCTTTCACCGTATTTCCGTATGCATCCGTATAACATGGTGTTACCTTAAATGGATAGGTGCCGTTTGCGATCGCTGTCTGATCCATGGTCTCCGCACGGTTTACCTTTACAACGACTCTGTTCTTCTGCTCGCTGTCCTGACTGATCTCCAGAAGGTCATCCGCAAGAAGCACCTTCGCTTTAGGGTTGCCGCCTTCAACCATGATGTTGTCACAGTTCAGATTACCGTCATATGCATTTTTCAGTCCGATCTCTGTGTACACAGTACCGATCCGCGTCGTATTCAGGGTCAACTGCGTATTCGTAAGATAAGGCATCGGTGCCGCCAGCTTAACGGTATGTACCGCATATACCGGCTCCCTCCAATCGGCATTTCTGATCGTCAGAGTAAGTTTCTCGCTTCCTTTCGTCTTGCTGCCGGTATAGGTATATCTACGCCAGCCCAACGTAGAGGAATTAGGCAAAAACTTCACACTGTCATTGTCACAGCTCAACTCACTGTAATAATATTTCGGATTCTGCTGCGTCGCACTGTCCTTGTTATAGAGTAATGTTTTCTTATCCGTACTGTTATATAAATCAAACCTGCCCACATTATGGTCAGCCATCGTGGGAATCAGCGTAGCGGAAGCCGCCTTCGTGACAATAGTGGGTTTCTTATAATTCCATTTAAAGGAAACTTTCACGCCTTCATTGGGTTCTTTGTACCCTTGTACTTTCACCTTGACTTTCCCTGAAAAAGCGTTAGTATCCGCAGGTTTATTTTTGTCTGTAAGCTGAATGTCTCCCTGTTTAAAATAAAACCGCGTCACATTATTGGACTTCTTAACGGTATCATAATCGGCATATTCAACGGACTCGGCGCTGAATCCATGATTCTGTCCTTCCGCATTATCCTCCCAGATAACCGATTCAATACTGCCTGATCCCGGTACAGTGATATCCACCGATGCCGGTTCTGAACGATAGAACAGATTCGCCGCTCTGTTAGACTTAGCTGTCACTTTTGCCTGCTCATCTTTTACCGTCACGCGAAGCGGATAGAAGTACGCTTCGCTCCTGCCATTCGTCTTCACACCCAGAACACAATCATAGATTCCTGTCTTTGTTGTCTTGCTGTCACGAATCAGCAGCTTGCAGACGGAGGCCGCCGTCTCATTTACCATCAGCAGATCGGAACAGATCGTCTCCCCGTCACCNTCATACANTGTAACGCTCTCCACCTTCTCACCGTATGCCGGAACNATCTCCACCATACCCGAAGATNCTTTGGCCAGATTCCTGCCTGCCGNCGTATCATAATCNTATGCGAGATTGACATTTACCTTCTCCGTATTGATNCGCGGCATTTTGTTCTGTATTTCGATTCGGAGCGAGTCCGTATGTCCCGCCGNATCCTTAACCTTGGCCGTCAGGATCGCATGTCCTTCCCCNTTGACGGTGATTTCCGCTGAATGGGTATCCTTAGACGGTTTCACGGCAATCACTTTCTTATCCGTGACACTCCATGCGATCTTCACGGCAGAGAAATCCTCCGCACTTGNNCNGNTCCTGTCGGTCAGTTCAGCATGCACATCAAAGCTNGTCACATTNTTATCGCTGTTTATNATGATCCNGTCATTCTCGAGGATCACNTCATCCGCNTTTTCCGGTACCAGCTTCACATAGGCCNNNTTCCCCGCAACNGCTTTCAGTTTATAGGTTTTCTTTGCCAGTNTCTTTTCATGACTGTTATTCTTGTCTTTTNCTTTAATGACCGCCGTAAGCGTATANTTACCCGGCTTGACTGCCGCAATATTAAANTTTNTGCACAGCCGGTAATCCTCNTCCTGAAAACCCTCTTTCTGCACGATCACGNTNGCGGGGGCAGTAACATCCACNTCATAGTAATAATTGGNNTCTTCATAAGGATTCAATCGCCCATAATANAAAGATTCTACCGTCAATGNCAGACGATCGGAATCCTCTGTCNGATCANCGTTCTCATCCACAGNGCTTACCTCGACCACATTGTTGTGTCCGGGATCGGCGTCTTCAAATACTGACANNCCNGTCACTTTCGCAATATACACATTGATCGTCTTCTCTTCCGGATAGTATTCCTCTCCAGTATAGACTGCCCGGAACGGATAGGACGCCCTNTTGACGCCGTTAATGANGATCGGCGTATTCGGTTCCTCCCACTGCCAGCCTTCCCATGCNTTTTCCNGCGGCATCCTCACATCACCGATCTTGCTGCTGATATTCGCCANCGCATAGACAGGCGTTGCATTNACAAGCTGCTCGGAAGCCAGTTCTTTGATCTGCAGCGTTATCTCGCAGGTCTGCCCTGTATATGGNGCNCCGCCATCNTGNCCCGCGTCTTTCGGTGTAACGNGAAGNACTGCCTTACCCGCTGCCTTGGGCGNGACCACGCCTTCTTCCGTCACTTCAGCCACNGNCGTATNATCAATGCTCCATGTAAAGTCACCGTTTACAAACTCGGTGGTNCCGGGCATAATCTCCCCTACTGCAGTATANGTAAGACCGGATTTACATGCCAGTGTATACTGCACACGNTCTTCATCCTTCTCCTCTTCCTGCACTGCCGGATAATTGGAATTGCTTGCNGTAAATCCGATAATATCAAATCCCTTGCCGGGCACAGAACTCACATTTACNGTCATATAGGCCTTGACCGAATCCGAAGCCGNAAATATCAGCTTNGCCGTACCGACCTGANTGGCCGNGATCTCGCCNTCATTCCATGAANCNACCGTCTCATTGTCNGAAACAANTGTNATNTCCGCAAGTTCGACGGGCGTACCCGTNCCCNGATCGTAAAGGCTGTATCCGCTGTATCGCTGCCCTTTTACGGCCTCAAACATTTCCTTATCCTGCCATGTGATATTCCCCGCATCGTCCAAATGACCAATCTGATAATTGNNTACTACCACATGACATGTATCCGNTGCTTCCGGATTATAGAGGGAAGCCACNGTAATCTCTGCGNTNCCCGGTGCANCCGCAGTCACNTTGCCGTCCTCCGACACTGTGNCTACATCCGNGTTACTNCTCTCCCACACAAAGTCCTTGGTGATCTTATCNGGGCTCCATGAGACTTTNAGNTCCTCATATCCGTAACCCTTTTCATTCCTGTACGNCTCACCTNCATTCAGATACAGATTCTNCTGCANAAGCGTGACCGAAACAGGANCCACTGNNGGCNTTGTCTTAAANTCGCCNGNTGCCTTTTTNTTNATATCTGTCACACTGTCAGGGTCAGACACCCCGCTGCTCGAATCAGCGACCACCGCNGCAAAATCATATTCCGCATCTCTGACCAATCCGGTCAATGTTGNGCTGCATTCTCTGGATTCNACACCGCTCGCATTGGTNACATATCCTACCTTATGCCAATTCTTTTCATCTTTTGTTTTATAGAAAAAGATCACGTAAGAAGCCTGTGGCTCGATGTTNCCCTCAAAAAGCGCACTCAAAATAACGCTTGTTTCCTTCACATNGGCTTTTGCCTCAGAAACTTTNCGCACATCCTCTAAAGTCGNAAGCTCTATGGTTTTTGTATGGATCAGTTGATCCGTCCCGCAGTCTTCAACGGCGCCGAAGCCTACGATCATCTCATATTCCGTGTCCGCCTTTAATCCCNTAATCTTGACGCTGCCGCCCNTACTGCGATTATTTACGGGTACAGAAAATTGATGTTNCCATGNGNCTGTCGNCTNCCNGTTACTATCTACGGCATTCTCCCCGNCAGNCTCNCCNGTGTCNNCCTTTTCTCTGNTATAACCGCANAGATAATCNNCATCCGNATATTCCATCCCTGTTNANTGTATANGCAATGTCTGCGGANANCACTCTTGGGNGATGATGNGATCNCNACTTCACGGGTATCNNGATTGGTGGNAAACGCTCCNTCCNTCGGCTGNTCCAANGCATCNGCTTCCNNATNGGCAGTTTTGCCGAAACCANTCTTATACTGATANCGNGNATTCTCCTNCAGNCCGCCTGCCNGAAGCNATANCGAGGACGAAGACTCGGATACNCTCTTNGCNNCNGCCTTNNGCCATNTTCCCTCNTCCGTATCTTCACGGAAATAANANATCAGATANCCGGAACTCTCTACCCCGCTTACNACNCAGTCAAAGACCGCCNTGTAGATTCCGGGNGTTNCNGTNACCGNNACTTTACGNNNATCCGGTGTNGTAGTAAANGTTCCTTCTATCGCAGCAGCCAGTTCATTAGCATATGCACCACTGTCTCTTCCGAATCCGATTCTGTATTCATACTCTGTCTCTTTTGTCAGGTTATTAAACCGGAATTCAGCCTTNCCATTTTTGTTGATCATAGTGCCGGTGCCAAACCGCCACCCCGTCTGGCTCGCTCCTTTNACAGCAGGTCTGCACCAACACTGCAGATAAGTATCATCAGCCACGCTTTGTTCCACTCCGCTGAAAGAACAGGTGATCAAGACGTCAGCCATCCTCGGTCTGACAGACAAAACCGATATCCTTCTTGTCTCCTCATGGGTGATAAATCGGCCCTCCTGCAGACTTATCAGTTCATTGATCGGCGTAGTTGAGCTGGCNCCAAGCCCGATCTTATATTCATATTCCGTACNGTCCTGCAATCCCTTCAGCGTAATTTTGCCATTCGCATGTCCGGTATAATATTTGCGCTCCCATTCCACACTGCCCGCNTTTCTGAAATACAGGATCAAAAGCGGCTTTTTATCCGGATCAATGCCTTGTATCGTGTAGGAGAGTTCGGTTACAGTCACCATAGCATTCACGGAATCAATCCTGAGCTTCTGCGCATCGTCACCGGTAACCAGAATACCTTCCGCAATTTTAAAATCCACCCCATTCGCGATAAGCAGCTCATACCGGCTNTTGAACGCAAGGTTCAATCCTGTCAGTATACAGCTATAGTTATTCGCCGCACTAAAGGTATACTTCGAAGGATACTCCGTATATGAAGAGGCGCCTTCTCTTCTGATATAGGCCCGGAATTCCCTGCTTCTGTCATGCATTTTCAAACCGGCAACATCCTGCTCATTCAACGTCACCCGGTACTCCATATAGCCGCTCTCCTCGATCTGCAGAGGAGCTGCAGAAGGCGTGGTCATTTTCTCATACAGGCAGCATTCCGCATTGTCAATGTTTACATTCTTAGATTTACCCACCAGCCAGCGCAGATAATATTCCCCATCCGANTCAAACCACAGGCTGGTATTTCCTGCACTGGAAAATGCCGTCTGATACTGATTCGCCTCATTGAGACATACCGCAGTCCCAGCATCTCTATAGTTATCCCACTTGTCCGCACTGACATACTGAAGCCGCAGATAATACTCTCCCGACAGTGCTCCTTCTGTCCCCGAGAGTCGGTATGTATGGGTGAAGTCATATGGGCTCTCGAAGTCTGTAGCCTTATCTTCCACCCTTGTAAGTTTCATGCCCGATTCATTCAGATTCAGGGAACAGTGGGTTACAACGCCTCCAAGAAACAACGCGAAATCATATTCCGTACCGCTCTGCAACCCCTTGATCACTATACTTTCGGGTCCGGAATAAGCCCAGTCCAGAGCCTTGCTCGTTAACGTATATCTTGTCTCTCCTTCCGGTTTATAATATAAATAGCATCTTGGTACACGGCTTGATGGCGGCAATTGAAATTCACAGTTGACCGTGGTCCTGACATCACTGTCCCGCGTAACCTTCAAGGTAATCTCATCTTCCCCGTAAAATGCCTTCTCCGGTGTATGCAGGAGGACTGTCACCGGCTCCGTGGTAATACAGGCATCACGAAATTCCATCCATACCTTCAGCTCATATGTCTCATTCGGCAGGAAAACACACTCCGTTACATGCTCCCATTCGCTGCGTAGACTGATTTCCTCTGCAGTTTCTTCATAGGCGGCGGTTCCGATTTTATCCGTATGCGGATTTCCCAGCGCATCCTGAAAGGAATAATGGATCACAGGCCTATCGCCATCCACATAGTTCGTCTTCGCACGCAGGTAAAGTGAACGAAAGTCCTCCGATAAATCGGCTTCATAATCATAAACCTTGATCTCCACCGGCGTTCCCGTGGTCCGGTAAGTCACCGACTTTAGCGATTCTCCCCATTCGCTTGTCCGGAAATCGAACCGGTACTCCGTTCCCGCACGAAGTTTCGGAAACTCATAACGCTTATATTTATCGATCAGTACGAACTGTTCCGGCTCTGTCCCATCCATCGGAGCATAGTAACAGTAAATATTCTTACTACTTCCTCCCTGTGAAGGAAACGGCTCCACATCCAGTACGATGGAATGATCCGTACATTCGTCATCATGAATATACAGCCAGTCATCCGCTCCTTTTTCTTTGGTAACGCATTGCGTACCCGAAAGCAGCGCCACAAACTGCGCTTTGCGCAGATCTTCCTCTGGGGTATACATGACCATATAGGAAACATCGTAAGTCGTGGCTTGTGCCACCGTTCCTGACTCTACCTCACCCTCGCATTCCTTCCATGCTCTGAGATAAAGATTTCTCTTGGAAGTCTGACTAACGTCGCCTACATCCTGATCTCCCTCACTGTGATCCGCCGGCCCCCAATATGGCCGTATAAAATACCTGCCTTCACTACTTTTGTCCACATAGTCGGCTTCCGCATGAAACCGCAGCCGCTCACACCCCGCCTGTGCCCTGAACGTAAGCCTGTCGCCGTTCTCAAGCACAAGACTGCTCACGCCGTCTGCATCTGCCTCAGCTTCCGTCTGATCGGCAGCCTTCAACGTAAACGTTCTGCCTGCCTTGTCTTTTACATAAGTTTCAATGTAGACAGTCTCCCCGGCTTCCATATAATCGGTATTGATCCACAGATACCAGTAATCTACAAATGTGTTTCCGTTGGGATCAAAATGTGCCCAATGATTCCTTGTACTGTCGAAAGGCGCTGTGTACAGATTGACATAGATGTAACCCGTACCCTCACAATCCACACTGTCCGTATAGAAGGCATACCGCCCCGCTCTGGGCGCCGTAAAAGAATACCATGCGCTGCTCTCCCGGCTGTCCGGCGCACTGATCGTCACACCGTTATTCTTTGCCTCCTCATAGGAGATCTCGGTTATAGCGTTCTCTGACGGGGATACGTCTCCCACATCTGCCATTGCAAGCACAGTGTTCCCGGAGACGGAACTATCGTTTTCTGAAACCGAAGCATTTCCTTCCCCATCTTCTGCCTCATCTGCCTCATCTGCCCCGAGGTCATCTGTCTCTTCACCGGAAAGATCATCAGTATTATCACCGCTGTCAATGCCGTCGCTTATGTCACTGTCTTCCGCATGATCCGCGTCGCCATCAGTACCGGTCTCCTCTCTGTTATCGGAATTATCGCTGCCGGCGGTGTCACCGCTGTGATCTGCATCTCCGATGTCGATGCTTTCGTCTCCGTTTTCAGGATTACTTGCACCGCCATTATTGTCAGTATCTTCATTACTGCTGTTATTATCAGTACCTTCAACACTGCCATCAGCCGTTTCATTATTATCAATGTTTCCGGCACTGCCATTACCATCGGTATCTTCGCTATTGCCGATGGTATTCGTACTACTATTATATAAAACGCCGCCTTCGCCCTCCACAGCCGAAAGCTCTGTCTCGTTTGTTGTCTCTATCCTTATATTACTCTCTGCAGCATACGCTGTCGCCGGCGTCTCAAACGCCAATATTCCTGCCAATGCAAATGTCAAAATTCGTCTAACCACTATCATCTGTCCTCTCATATTAAAAAAATTGCGAACCTCCCCTTTACCATATACGCGGAAAGGCTCGGCTCGCAATCATTTATTTACGCTTTATCACTCTTATACAGGATAAGCTGCATTCTTGGTATCAGCCTGAGTCATATCTACTTTCTCCTGCTGTGCCTGACGGTACTTGAAGAAGTCGATTGCCACCTGCGGGAACAGTGCGTAGGACAACACATCCTCATCCTGCTGTTTCCATTCCTTCATCTCCGCTTCCAAACCTGCAAGCTCCGGCTCAACNTGACCGGTTGCCTCNGCGGAACGAGCGGTAGAACGAGGNTCTCCGGGAATAACCTTGTCNATCACTTCCTGGCTCATAGGCTTAACTGTCTGCCCGTAATTACCACGAAGCANATCCTTNAACTCTCCTGTTGCCATCTTATATCTCTCGCCCATCAGCACGTTAAATACCGCCTGCGTACCGACGATCTGAGAGGAAGGTGTAACAAGCGGAGGCTCACCGCAATCCTTACGGACTCTCGGAATCTCTTCCAGTACCTCCTGATATTTATCCTCTGCCTTCTGCTCCTTCAGCTGGCTTACCATGTTAGACAGCATACCGCCGGGAACCTGATAACGCAATGTATTAATGTTAACGCCAAGTACCTTAGTGCTCATCAGACCGGATTCGATACACTCCTCACGGTAAGGACGGAAGTAATCTGCAATCTCTGCCAGAATTTCCTGATCATATCCGGTATCGTACTCTGTACCCTTAAAGGTCTCCACCATAACCTCTGTCGCAGGCTGGGAAGTACCCAGTGCGAAAGGAGAAATTGCACAGTCAATGACATCCACGCCGGCCTCAACAGCTTTCAAATATGTCATGGACGCTACGCCGGACGTATAGTGGGTGTGCAACTGGATCGGAAGCTTTGTGCTCTCCTTTAATGTCTTGACAAGCTCCGCTGCGCGGTAGGGAACGAGCAGACCCGCCATATCCTTGATACAGATGGAATCCGCACCCATTTCCTCAATCTTCTTCGCCATATCCGCCCAATACTCTAACGTATAGGCATCTCCAAGCGTATAGGAAAGCGCGATCTGAGACTGTCCTCTGCCCTCCTGCTTCTTAATCTTGTTTGTTGCGTCTACCGCTGCCTGAAGGTTTCGGATATCGTTCAAGCAGTCAAAAATTCTGATGACATCAATACCGTTTGCAATGGATTTCTCAACAAACGAGTACACCACATCATCCGCATAAGGTCTGTATCCCAGGATATTCTGACCTCTGAATAACATCTGTAACTTGGTATTCTTAAAGCCGTCTCTTAACTTTCTGAGTCTCTCCCACGGATCCTCCTTCAGGAAACGAAGAGACGCATCGAAGGTAGCGCCACCCCAGCACTCTACTGCATGGTAGCCGACTTTATCCATTTTATCTACGATTGGAAGCATTTTCTCGGTAGGCATTCTGGTCGCGATCAGAGACTGATGTGCGTCACGAAGAACGGTTTCCATGATTCCAACCGGCTTTTTAATCTGTTCTGCCATTATATTTTCATTCCTTTCTCATTATAATTANATTCANAANAATTNCGAGNTTGCGGAGCAAACCCGTGAAGTTAGAANACGCCGAACACTGCCATAAATGTACCGGCTGCAACCGCAGTACCGATAACGCCNGCTACGTTAGGNCCCATAGCATGCATTAACAGGAAGTTGGTCGGGTCTGNCTCTGCACCAACCTTCTGAGATACTCTCGCCGCCATAGGTACNGCGGANACACCTGCNGAACCGATCAGCGGATTNACCTTACCCTTNGTCAGCCACACACATCAGTTTNCCGAACANTACNCCTGCNGCNGTNCCGAATGCAAANGCNATCAGACCTAANATAACNATCTTGATGGTATCCCAGTTAAGGAANGCCTCNGCACTNGTNGTAGCGCCTACGGANGTACCGAGNATNATNACNACNATATACATCAGTGCATTGGAAGCCGTATCTGTCAACTGTCTTACCACNCCTGACTCTCTGAANAGGTTACCTAACATCAGCATACCTACNAGNGGNGCNGTGGTAGGAAGNATCANNGANACNACNATNGTNACNACGATNGGNAANAGNATCTTCTCNAANTTGCTGACAGGACGAAGCTGCCCCATCTTNATCTTTCTCTCCTTCTCNGTCGTAAAGAGTTTCATGATCGGCGGCTGGATAATCGGCACAAGCGCCATATAGGAATACGCCGCCACGGCNATCGGNCCCATNANAGTNGTCTGTCCCAGCTTNCCNGCAAGGAANATNGATGTNGGACCATCCGCACCACCGATAATGGAAATNGCTGCCGCTGCNTTNTCATTNAAGCCAAGGAANATNGCTCCGAANTATGCNGCAAAAATACCNAACTGCGCTGCCGCNCCGAGAAGAAAGCTCTTCGGNTTNGCNATCAGCGGACCGAAATCCGTCATGGCNCCNACNCCCATNAAGATCAGNGACGGCAGNATNGCCCATTCNTCTAANTTATAGAAATAATACAGCANACCNCCACCGGCNCCNNCTTCTCCNTACGNTGCCATNATATCNGGATAGATATTNACNAGCAGCATACCGAATGCGATCGGAACCAGCAGAAGCGGTTCAAANCCNTTGGCGATGGCCAGATATAGAAATANAAGTGCTACNACNATCATGATATANTTGCCNACTTCCAGATTAAAGAAAGCGGTCTGATGTATCAGATTGNNAAGCGTCTCNACTATATACATTTTATTAACCTCCTGTAGTTTTAGTTTCAGATGCACNCAAATGCGGCTTCATCGCATTGTGNGCGCACCCNCTTAGTTCAATGTTGCGAGTAAAGCGCCNGCTTCCACNGCGTCACCTACTGCCACATTAATACTTGCTACAGTACCGTCCTGCGGAGCAACTACAGGGATCTCCATCTTCATGGCTTCCACGATNACGACAGCGTCACCTTTCTTCACTGCCTGTCCTACGTTTGCCTCAATCTTAAANACTTTACCTGCNGCGCCGGCCTCGATCTTAACACTGCCCGCTGCGCCGCTTGCTGCCGGTGCTGCTGCGGGAGCCGGAGCNGCCTTGGGNGCTGCCTTCGGTGCTGCGGGTGCNGCNGCCACAGGTGCGCCGCTTGTAGCGCCCTCTTCCACTACTACATCATATACGCTTCCGTTTACGGTGATTGTATAATTTTTCATTTTAATATCCTCCTATNACTCTTAGGCATTCTGCCATTTACTCTTATTAGATTTTCTGATGGANCGTACTACAAATCCGTCTGTGGAACCGGAACCTTCATATGCCGCAATCGCCGCTGCAATCACTGCCACNAGCTCTGTATCNTCAGACAGTTCCTCNTTCTGCGCAATCTGCGTCACTACAGGATCAGNCTGTACACTGCCGGCTGACGCGCNCGCTNCAGNTTTCTGCTTATTNGTTTCCAACTTGGAAATCAGTGTAAAGCAGGAAATNATCAGACTGATCAAAATCAGTACAGCAAATACGGTTCCCATNCCGATTACCGTATTCATTGCCGCNTTGACCATGNTNTCGCCAAGGGAATATGCCACATTGGTCGTAATNCCCGCATAACCNCCCGTAGNAGCGTCAAAGATAATCTCTACCGTAGCATTATGGCTGGATCCTAACACATTGACAGTAACAATCATCTCCTCATCGGTGACAACAGCCGTACCGCCGTTCGTTCCCTCAAAGGTACCGATATCATNCAANGCNTCCTGCCATCCGAGAAGNCCGGCATANATTTCCGGCTGTGATGCATACTGCTCTANGGCNNCCTGNTTAACGATCTCGTCCATCTGCTGTACTGTCGTCTCACCAAACTGCACCATACTTTCCGTGTTGNCATCTCCTGCCCCTGCTTCATCCTGTCCGCATGCACACAATCCGATCATACAGGTAATCACACCTAATATTGCNAATAATTTTTTCATATTAAGCATCATCCTTTCTAGACTGTACCGTGTTTTCTNTCCGGACGNCCTTCACTCTTAGTAGCTAACATCTCGAAAGCGCCNATCACATATTTTCTCGTGTCAACAGGCTCTACGATCTGGTCTACATATCCTCTCTTCGCCGCACTTGTCACATTNTTCTGCAGTGCAGCATATTCTTTCGCACATGCNTCGATAGCTTCGGAGCCTTGTCCGTCACATATGATCTTCGCCGCAAGGTTCGCATCCATCATTCCGATCTCGGCNTCAGGCCATGCGATCGTAATATCTGCACCGATTGCCTTGGAATTCATTGCCACATAAGCGCTTCCGTATGCCTTGCCGATNATCACNTTCACCTTCGGAACTGTTGCATTGGCAAAAGCATATGTAAGTTTCCCTACAGCTTTCGCAATTCTCCGCTCGGAACACTTGGTCGCCGCAAATCCCGCAACGTTAGTCAGAGAAAGTACCGGAATATCAAANGCATCNCAGAAATTAATNAATTCTGCNGCTTTCTCTGCTCCTCTTACGGACAATGCCGCATCAAATTTATCAGTCACTTCACCGTCGGCATTATATACCTGNGTACGGTTAGCAACTGCACCGATGGTCGCACCGTTTAATCTGATAAATCCTGCAACCATATCCTTCGCATAGTTCTGCTTTACTTCCACAAAAATGCCGTCATCTGCAATCTGNGANAAAGCAATGGANGTATCGCCCACACAGTTCACGATCTNNGCACATGCNCTGTTCANNTCATCCGTGCAGTCNCCTACCGCGATCTCCGCATTNTTGGCCGGCAGCATGGATACAAGCTGTCTNATCTGNGCCATGATNGATGCCTCATCGCCGACTGCATCCACAAGNCCTGTCTCNTCGCTCTGGAATGCNGCNGAAGAGGTGTCGCATCTGGAAATCTCATTACCCTCCAACGCATTGGGCGAGTTCACGAATAATTTTGCTTTCTTCTCCTCCATAAAAGCAAANTCCGNCATTGCNGGNATCAGNGCAAGTCCGCCGCCGCAGCTTCCGAANACCGCCGTNATCTGGGGAATCACACCGGAAGCAAGCGNCTGCTTCATGTAGATCTCACCAAAACCGTTTAAGGCATCTGTCGCCTCCTGCAGTCTAAGTCCGGCGGAATCGATCAGTCCGATNACAGGTGCACCTGTCTTAAGCGCCAGATCATAGAGGTTTGCAATTTTCTTAGCATGCATCTCGCCGACTGTGCCGTTTAAAACGGACNCATCCTGNCTATATACATACACAAGATTACCGTCGATCACTCCNTAGCCGGTCACNACGCCGTCCGAAGGAGTTTCCGCCTGTTTCAGATTGAAATCCGTAGCTCTCGCCGTTACAAGCGCACCGATCTCAACGAAACTGTTTTCATCGAGCAAAGCATTGATTCTTTGACTCGCTTGAGAAGTAGTACTCATTTTTTCAGCCCTCCATTTATCATAATAATAAATAATTAGAACATTATCATTATGTGCATAGCACACGAACGTAGTATAACATAGATTCGGCGGCTCGACCAGCTTATTTTCCAANNTTTTTCATCAAAACCGNCAAAAAATTGTTAAGAAAAANNCTAAAGNAGAAAAANATGAAGAAGATATGTACATATTCGTCCGAAAGTGCGTTCTTNCACGGCTGCCNCAGTGACAATCGGGTAACATTTGATTAATGTANCNTTCAGGTAATAGCTGACTGTTCCGATCTGTTCTCTCTCCCCGACCGGNGCCTGTAACACATCTGCAATCTTCGTCCTGACCTCGATCTCGTCATCTTCACAGAGCAGATAAGAAATGCTGNTCTCTCCGCCGTCCTCCAGCCGCACCGGCACATACATTTCNCCGTATGGTTTGCCCTCTTNCNCGTCNANGCNGTTTTGCACCCGTATATCACGAAATTNCTGGGGNTCATAGATATCNCTGTATTGATACCGCTCCATCCCGTANGCNGTCAGNTTCTTCATATCGCTCCACTTATANGTNCTGTTATTNGGCCANCCGCAGGCAAGCAGCGCTACCGTAAATATCCTGCCCTCNCTCTCCACCGCACCCACATAGCAATAGCCCGCATTATTGGTNAANCCCGTNTTNCCCGAAATCGCNTCCTTCATCATCCCNAGNAAAGCATTGTGATTANTNCAANGGAANCTTCTCTTNCCGTCCGCATCGGTAAAATCATATCCCAGNGTCTGCGTGATCTGAAGAAACTGTTCTCTGGCCGGCGAATCNGTCACACAGTANGCCATGATTNTGGCCAGATCNGCAGCNGTNGTTGAGTGAACCCTGCCGCTNTCATTNACTGTCGCATCCAGNCCGTTGGGCGTNATAAAATAAGTGTCATAACANCCGATATCTCTCGCCTTNTGATTCATCATAGAGGCAAATTCTTCCACNCTTCCTCCCACCGCTTCTGCGATCACCACCGCCGAGTCNTTATGGGATTCCANCATAAGTGAATATAACAGATCTCCCANCCGGTACCGTTCNCCCGACTTCACATANAGNTTGACNTTCGGCATACTCGCCGCGTAGGATGATACTTCNNCGATCTGATCCGGATTACCGTACTCNANCGCCAGAATACAGGTCATGATCTTGGTGGTACTTGCCATCGGCAGNACATCTTTTTCGTTCTTNCCATACANCACACGNCCCGAATCCGCATCCATGAGAACCGCNGCCTGNGCATAGAGCTGCAGATCCTCNTNTTCCNCCCGCGNGCCGTCCTGNGCCCGANTCGGAATCGTCTGACAACAAAACAAGGCAATCGCCAACGCTATGGCGATCACCCTGCCGTGAATATATCCATGAATACATCNTATTGCCNNAGTTTTAANATGCCCCNTNATNCNGCCCAGATNNCTATTNTGAAAAATACGCATATATNTACTGACCTTTATGCTTCTTCGTTAATATATATGCNNGTACAGCTTTCATATGACATAGTTTCTAAATATCNANCTGCANCTGTACCTCCGANTCTGCCTGCTGNTTAAATTCCTCGATCTGTACCGCATTTAACTCNGGCAGATCTTCCAGNGACTTCACCCCNAAACTTCGAAGGAACTGCTCCGTGGTNCCGAAAAGNAGCGGTCTTCCCGGTGCATCCAACCGGCCNACTTCNGTNATCAGATCGTATTCCAGNAGCTTATTCACCGCATGNTCGCANCTCACNCCTCTGACCTTCTCAATTTCCAGTCTGGTAACCGGCTGCTTATATGCAATGATAGAAAGNGTCTCCAGAAGCGTGTCCGTCANCACGAANTTTTTCGGTGNCTTAGCGATTTTGATGAGATACTCATACAGTTCTCCCTTGGTACACATCTGCACGGAACCATCCAGTGTCGTCAGNCCGATNCCCCTGTCCTGTGCNCTGTAGTCCTGTGCCAGTTCCTCCANAANCTCCTGCGTCACCGCCTTATCCTCCTCGATCACNGCCGCAAGACTGTCGATACTGACCGAATCGCCCATTGTAAAAAGAATTGCCTCCAGTACTGCTTTNGCCTTCGCTCTCTCCATCTTTCTTCCCTCTATTCCGCCACCGANGTAAGNTGCATCGGTGCGGTGTCACTCACATCTTTCGTCGTAATGATAATATCTGANAATGTGTCCTCCTGCTCTATGCCGATCCTGCCNGTCTTGATCATCTCCAGAATCACCAGAAACGTAACGATGACTTCCATCTTGCTGTTCTGCTTCTCCAGAAGNTTTCGGAAGCTGAAAGTCTTATGACTNCGCACATACGCTTCCACAAAAGTNGTCTTNAAATCCATATCGATCTCGTCCTTCTCNATATTTCCGAAGGTNCTTCTGACCGGATCGATCTTGTCNTCCTGNCNTTTCATGATCTGNTTGAANATCTCNTGCAGTNTCTGCAGCGTCATATCNCCGATCAATTCCTCATAATCCACCGGCTGTCNGTAATCGGCAACTTCCTTNGGAAGCGTGGGCTTCTTGTAGAGACTGCGCTCCGCATCCACCATCCTGTCACGCAGTTCATATGACATATATTTGCACATCTTATATTCCAGCAGNTTCTCCACCAACTCCGCTCTCGGATCTTCCTCTTCTCCCTCTTCATTCACTTCNTTAGGCAGAAGCATCCTGCACTTGATNTCNATCAGGGTAGCCGCCATAACNAGAAACTCACTCACCACATTCATGTCTTCNGTCGGCATCTGNTTNATATAATCCAGATACTGCTCTGTGATCTCNACGATCGGAATATCATAGATATCAACTTTATTCTTATCNATCAGGTGCAGAAGCAGATCTAACGGTCCTTCAAACACCTCTAATTTAACAGGGATCGCCATCTTGAGCCTGTCCTTTCTGTTTGCCTGTATGTCCTTTTANATGCATATATGCCNTATCGGTTCCGNTATTCTCCTTAGCCGTTCTTCTCAGGTACAAGATCGATCACNACAAGCTCCGCCGGATTGAAAACNCTGACAGGAATCGTNTGNGTGCCCAATCCTCTGCTTAGNATCATNACTGATCTTCCGTGTTCAAANCGCCCGCCGTCATACTTGGGAAAAAGGGTCAGNTTCGGTGACAGNACTCCTCCCAGCACAGGCAGCTTCATNATACCGCCNTGCACATGTCCCGACACCACCACATCGGCTCCCCATGCNGCATACTCNTCAAAATACTGCGGCGTGTGGGCGATCANGATCTGACANGCTTCCCNNNNCGGCTTCCCTANTATTTNGGNNAGATAGCTNTCNTTCATGGGATACTTTCGGAATTTCTTATAGTANCATCCGTCGATCCGGGAACCGCACACCGCCACATTGTACTCCGGCAGATAGGTATTCTCATTGACTAACAGCGAGATNCCGCAGTCNNTCAGACCTTTTATATAATCTTCATATATTGTACCGTANTGNTCNGGATAAAGCTGCANACGGCACTCGTGATTTCCCAGNCCNTAATATATCTTATAGCGGGAAGACAACTGNCGCATCAGTGACANTGCCTTCCCGTATGGTGTTTCCTGTTCTGCTGTCAGCATATCTCCCGCGGTCAGAATCACATCCGGNGANATCNCNTCTATTTCTCTGATCAGTTTTTCATGATCCTTGCCGTATGATTTGTTATGCAGGTCGGANAGCAGCACAAGNTTGCAGGGTTTGGTGATCTTATCCGATCTGANCTCATATCGNACCGTGATAAATCTGTTNCAGTCATATGCCGATATGAGCAGGCACAGAATAATCATAAACNCCATGCAGATCAATATTCCCTCTATCATATATGTTTTCTCCACTTCTAAGTGTCCGCCNCNCGAAANGGTACGNCANTTTCACTTCCGCCGTGCCTACACAACTTATAAAGTATATCATAAACCGGTCCGTTACCGCAATCTGTGAACTTGTGTTCTGCATAGTCTNCATANATAANGNACTAAGCCTGTGCACAACGCTACCGCTTCATCAGATANCGAATCCATACCTTTTTCCAGTAATCCTTATATNCCGCCTTCTCTACGCCTTTCGCCGCTAAGATCGACACACTTCCGATTCGCACGCCATCCAGTTTGTANACNGCTTCNCCGATAGCCTCTCCTTCCGCNACAGGCGCCTGCACGCAATCAGGCAGACTGATCTCCTTNTGTATNTCGCNNAGATTNCTTCCCTTCGTGTCCAGATACTCGAACGGNCCGGCATAAGTCAGATACAGGACATCNTCGANTCCNCCNTCTATCTTTTGCTCCGGCAGCGGNTCCTTATTNTCATCCGTATACATNCGGCTCACGCTGTANCCATAGTTTANCAGCGTNATGGCATCNTGAAAGCGGCTCTTGGGATCAGGCGCTGCCATCACCACNGCGATCANNTCCATGCCGTCTCTGTCNGCCGTNGCCGACAGNCAGTACAACGCTTTCGAAGTGGANCCGGTCTTTAACCCCGTCGTCCACTCATACTGCTTGAGCAGTTTGTTCGTGCTGGATAANGTAAACGTGGAAGTGCTCTGGGGTGTTANATGNNCGATATCTTCCATCCAGATCTTCGTATACTCGAACACCTCCGGNTATTTGGTGATCAGCTCTCGNGACATGATCGCCACATCCTTNGCAGANGAATAATGATTNTCGGAATCCGACAGCCCGCAGCAGTCCTCGAAATGCGTATTCTGCATNCCCAATTCCTCCGCNTTCTCATTCATCAGCTTGACAAACTCACTCTCACTGCCNGCTATGTACTCTGCCACCGCCACGCTGGCATCATTTCCCGATGCAACGGCNATACACTTAATCATTGTCTNTAANGTCTGTGTCTCGCCCTCNTCCAAAAAGACCTGTGANCCACCCATGGANTTNGCATANGCGCTGGTGGTAACCTGATCCNCCAGATGNATCCTTCCGCTTTTCAGGTGNTCAAAAATAATCAATANNGTCATGATCTTCGTAATGCTCGCAGGACTTCTTCTCGTATCCGCATCCTGTTCACAGATCACCTGNCCGGTNTCTGCTTCCATCACGATATANGACGGTGCGGTAACATCCGGTGCTGCCCATGCTCCCATCGACANGCANATAAATNCNGCATGAAATATAAGGCATCCCAATATNAGCCATATTACAATACGNTTCCCTTTTTTTCGCAANGCTGTCACTCCCAAATACTCTGTTATGTACTATACATATTGTAATGGGACAACGGATATTCCACCAAAGAAAAACAGACTCAAAATCGCTTCTGAGTCTGCTCCATGCTTTTACTTAGTTGTATTTACGTTTTCTGGCTGCTTCGGANTTNTTCTTACGTCTTACGCTGGGNTTCTCGTAATGNTCTCTCTTACGAATCTCCTGCTGGATGCCTGCTTTCGCACAGCTTCTCTTGAAACGACGCAATGCNCTATCCAAAGTTTCGTTCTCTTTAACGATTACGTTTGACATTCTCGCACCTGACCTCCCTTCAGTCCCGAACAAGCATTTCGACTGATTGGGTTATTTATGAGCTTANACGCTCTGTGTTTCTACACACAACACAAATTATACCACATTTTGGTTATGAGTCAACTACTATTTCGAAATTTACTGAATCTGTCCCTCCAGCACTTTCGCGCACTCCGTGATCGCCGCATCAATTCCGGCCGGATTCTTACCGCCCGCCTGCGCCATNTTGGGGCGTCCGCCGCCGCCTCCGCCTACGAGTGCCGCGATACCTTTGATCAGATTACCCGCATGNGCNCCCTGTCCCATTGCGCCNTCCGTCGCCATNGCGATCATATTGACCTTGCCGTCACTGTCGGAGATNAANACGACTACGCCTTCGCCCAGCTTCTCTTTCAACTGGTCGCCCAGNTCGCGCAGACCNNTCATATCNACNCCNGCAACCTTNGTTGCNAACAGTTTCACACCTTTCACTTCCTGTANNTGNTCCATAACATCACCAAGCGCATCCTTAGCTGCCTTACTCTTTAANGANTCATTCTCACTCTGTAATGTTTTCATCTCCGCCATCAGATGCTCGCAGCGNTCNACCAGATTGGAGGGAGAAGTCTTTAACACCTTAGCCGCCTCNTGAAGCTGCTCTTCNAATTTCTGATAGTATGCCGTTACGTTGCTGCCCGTCACNGCTTCAATACGNCGCACNCCNGCTGCNACACCGGACTCGGACAGAATCTTAAAGGAACCGATCGTNCCGGTAGANTTCACATGNGTACCNCCGCACAGTTCTTTNGAGAAATCTCCCATCTGTACGACNCGCACCGTCTCTCCGTATTTCTCNCCGAAGAGCGCCATCGCACCGGATTTCTTGGCTTCCTCTATCGTCATAATTTTCGTCTCGACNGGCAGATTATTTGCAATCTGCTCACTCACAATCTGCTCTACTTTTCGGATTTCTTCCGGTGTCATCGCCGCGGAATGNGAGAAGTCGAAACGGGTTCTCTCACCATCCTGATAGGAACCTGCCTGCTCCACATGATTNCCCAGCACTTCGCGCAATGCNTTCTGCAGAAGATGAGTCGCACTGTGATTCTTACAGGTATTGCCTCTCCTTACNGTATCCACTGAAAGCGTCACGGCATCGCCGACTTTAAACATACCTTTTGTCACCTTGCCGATATGCCCCACTTTGCCNCCCAACAGTTTNATNGTGTTCTCCACCTGNAACGTTCCGTCTGCAGTGGTAATCATACCGATGTCGCCTTCCTGTCCGCCCATGGTNGCATAGAAAGGTGTTTTTTCCACGATAATNGTACCTACTTCACCNTCCGTCANCGCTTCCACAAGCTCTGTCTCCGTGGTAAGTACCGTCACTTTCGAGTCATAAGNCAGATTGTCATANCCTACAAATTCCGTAGTGATGGAAGGATCTATGGATTCNTACACGGTCACATCGGCGCCCATATAGTTGGTCACCTTNCGNGCCTTGCGGGCTTTATCCTTCTGCTCCTGCATACATGCCTTGAATCCGTCTTCATCNACCGTAAACTCTTTTTCTTCCAGAATCTCTTTCGTCAGATCAAGCGGGAATCCGTAAGTATCATATAATTTGAACNCNTCGGCNCCGCCCAGNTCCTTGCCGCCCNGAGCCGNCACAGCCTCTGTCATNTCATTTAAGATNGTNAGNCCCTGATCGATCGTCTTATTGAATTTATTCTCCTCCTGCATCAGCACATTGAAGATAAANTCTTTCTTCTCCTCCAATTCCGGATANCCGTCCTTGGATCCTTCAATCACCGTNCCNGCCAGATTGGANAGGAATGTATCCTTAATTCCNAACTTNCTGCCCTGACGNGCNGCNCGACGTATGATGCGGCGAAGCACATATCCNCTGCCCTCATTGGAAGGCATAATACCGTCCGAAATCATAAAAGTAGCGGANCGGATATGATCTGTGATGATACGGATNGACACGTCCGTGTCATAGTCTTTCTTATATTCCACACCCGCAATCTCACACACTCTGGTGCGCAGCGCCANCACNGTATCCACATCAAATATGGAATCCACATCCTGTACAACAGATGCCAGTCTCTCAAGCCCCATACCGGTATCGATATTCTTCTGCGCAAGCTCCGTGTAATTACCTTTGCCGTCATTGTCAAACTGCGTGAACACATTGTTCCAGATCTCCATATAACGATCGCAGTCACAGCCTACCGTACAGCCGGGTTTACCGCAGCCGTATTTTTCTCCTCTGTCATAATAAATCTCGGAACAGGGGCCGCAGGGACCGGAACCGTGCTCCCAGAAATTATCTTCTTTACCAAAGCGGAAAATCCGTTCCGGCGCAATGCCGATCTCCTTATTCCATATCTCAAATGCTTCCTCATCATTCTCGTAGATGGACGGATAGAGCCTGTCTTCCTCCAGACCTACCACTTTGGTGAGAAACTCCCAACTCCACGCAATGGCTTCATGCTTAAAATAATCACCGAAAGAAAAATTTCCCAACATCTCAAAGAAGGTGCCGTGTCTGGCTGTCTTACCCACATTTTCCAGATCGCCTGTCCGGATACATTTCTGACAGGTCGTAACACGCCGTCTGGGCGGAATCTCCTGTCCCGTAAAATAAGGTTTCAGAGGTGCCATACCGGAATTGATCAACAACAAACTGTTGTCATTGTGGGGCACCAGCGAAAAGCTTTTCATCTTCAAATGATCCTTGCTCTCGAAAAATTCAAGAAACATTCTTCGTAACTCATTCACACCATATGGTTTCATCGTAGTTCTCTGTCCTTTCTTAACATTAATAGTCGTCCTTTATCATACAACTGCTCAGACAAAAGAATAACCTTCTTTCATCTGAGCCCTATATCAAAATGTAAATTTATCTGCAAAATAGGCATCCAGATTTGCGATCTCAATGCGCTCCTGTTCCATGGAATCGCGGAATCTCACGGTCACACAGCCGTCCGTTTCGGAATCAAAATCGTATGTAACACAGAAAGGCGTACCGATCTCATCCTGTCTGCGGTATCTCTTACCGATGTTACCTCTGTCGTCAAACTCACAGTTATATTTTTTAGACAATTCTGCAAAGATTTTCTCTGCGCCCTCATTAAGCTTCTTGGACAGCGGAAGTACGCCGATCTTTACCGGTGCAAGCGCCGGGTGGAAATGCAGTACGGTACGCACGTCCCCCTCACCGATCTCCTCTTCATCGTAAGCGCCGCAAAGTACCGCAAGGAACAGTCTCTCCACACCCAGCGACGGCTCTATCACATAAGGAATATATTTCTCATTCTTCGTATCATCAAAGTAAGACATATCCTCACCTGATGTATTCTGATGCTGTGTCAGATCATAGTTCGTCCGGTCGGCGATGCCCCAGAGTTCACCCCAACCGAAGGGGAACAGAAACTCGATATCCGTGGTTGCCTTGGAGTAGAAGGAAAGTTCCTCCGGATCGTGATCACGGACACGCATCTCTTCCTCCTTCATTCCGAGACTCTTCAGGAAGTCAATACAATACTGTTTCCAATACGCAAACCACTCCAGATCCGTATCCGGCTCGCAGAAGAATTCCATTTCCATCTGCTCAAACTCTCTCACACGGAAAATAAAGTTACCCGGTGTGATCTCGTTTCTGAAGGACTTACCCACCTGACAGATACCGAAAGGAATCTTCTTACGTGAAGTTCTCTGCACGTTTTTGAAATTAACAAAAATACCCTGTGCTGTCTCTGGACGCAGATATACGGTGTTCTTTGCATCCTCCGTAACACCCTGAAACGTCTTAAACATGAGATTGAACTGTCTGATATCCGTAAAGTTATGTTTGCCGCATGTCGGACAGGGAATATTATGTTCTTCGATAAAATCTTTCATTTCCTGCTGGCTCCAGCCGTCCACGGAACTGTCCAGTGTCATGCCCTGCTCCGCCACATAGTCCTCTATGATCTTATCCGCACGGAATCTCTCATGACATTCCTTACAATCCATCAGCGGGTCGGAAAAGCTTCCAAGATGTCCGCTTGCCACCCATGTCTGCGGATTCATTAAGATGGCACAGTCCACACCTACATTATATGGACTTTCCATCACAAATTTCTGCCACCACGCCTTCTTGATATTGTTCTTAAGCTCCACGCCCAGATTGCCGAAATCCCATGTGTTTGCCAGACCGCCGTAAATCTCCGATCCGGGATATACAAACCCTCTCGCCTTCGATAAAGCCACGATCTTCTCCATTGTTTTTTCCATAATTTCCTCCATTCTGATTCTTGCGTTGTTCCATATAATTCATAACATATTTTATTACATTTGAAAGTTTCGCTACTGGAATACGATGTAAGATAAAACGCTCTCATCGCTGTCTTCTTTTGCCGGATGTGTAATGCGCACACCCTTTTTACCGGCAAAGGAAACATCCAGATCACTTGTGGCAGTCTGGTTGATATAGAGTACCTTCCCATAAGTATTTACCACTAAGTCTTCCGACGGCTTAGTGCCGATGATCACGATCTGCGTCTTATCATGGTCTTCCATGTACCCCAGTTCCATCGGCTTACCGTCTGACGAAACAAAAGCGACACCTTCCAGTCCGTAACCCTGATTGCCAGCCTCTGAAAGCGTCCCCACAAACAGTTCCCTGTTATTGAACTCCTTATAATCCCGGTCTGTGGCATAATTAAAACAAATCAGGACACTTCCGTCCTTTTCCTCGACAGACGCAAGCGCCACACTGTCTGCGCCGCTGTCTGCACAATATTCCGTCACTCTCTGCGAAGCCAGTGCCTCCAGACTGTCCATATCATAGTAATCTTGTTCAAAGCTGCCCACGATCTGCTGGACGATGCCTCCGTCTTTACCGATTGAAACAGAACTTACTTCCGGTATTTTATCCTGTCCGCAGCCCGCAAGCCCACAGACAATCCCTATCATAAGCAGAACCGTTCTCCCTCTTCGCATACGTTTTCTCCTCCGGTCGATTCTAAACCGCTAACATACTGCATTACATTATATTAAAGATTATCCACAATTTCAAGACTTTTAAACGTTCTGTCAAGATATCGTCTGCGATAATCGTCCGCAATCTCCTGCAGCTGCCTTAGAACCTCCGGGGTCACAGTAAAGGTATACAGTCTCTCAATGCCTGAATCCACGATATAGGACACCGCGTACTCGGTAGACTGATCCCAGACTTTCTCCGTAGGAATCCCCGGGAACTCACCGTTTATCACCATTGCTTTCAGTTCAAATATGTAGCGGACCAACCGGTTAGGTAATCCCTCATGCAATAACGCCCGCAGCGACTGATATAGCAGTCTCAGCATCTCCTTCTCGTCATTATTCTCTCTCGTATAATAATCCATCAATTCCAAAAAGTACATCCCGTAATATGCACCTTCGAAATCTTCCCGCAGTCCCTCAAAATAATTGCTGATCGCTGCTTCCATAACACTGTAGGAACTTCTGCCCGCATATAGCTTAAACTCCCCAAAGGAGAAAGGGTTCGTCGCTGCGAGAAGCCTGCTGCCCTGTTTGCGCGCTCCTCTCGCAAATGCCGAAATCTTACCTTTCTCCTTCGTTAATATTACAATTCTTCTATCGTATTCGCCGATTGGCTCAGCCTTTAAAACCATTCCTGTAATCTGTGTATATTCCTGCATGAGAATACTCTCCTGCTGCTTCCTTACTCTTGCGGATCTGTGCCTGCGCATCTTCCGCATTTCTATACGCCAGAAAATCATCTATTTTTCCGGTCGCCATAAACTTTGCCCAGTAATCCGTTTCATTCATCTTACGCCCCTAATCCTCTCTTATCAATCAGTCATCAGTATACATTCGGACGAGCCGACTCTATACTAATGTTTAGGGTTCGCAGATTTGTCTTTTTCTATTCTGTTTCTTTCGGATTGTAACCGAAATTTTTCAACAGATAATCGCTGTCTCTCCAGTCCTTTTTCACCTTGACCCAGAGCTTCAAATTAACCTGACATTCCACCAGTTCTTCTATATCCGGTCTTGCCATGGAACCGATCTTCTTGAGCATACTGCCCTGCTTACCGATGATGATCCCCTTGTGAGACTCCCGCTCACATACAATAGTAGCCTCAATATCCACGANNCGNTTCCTGAATTTCATCACCTCTATGGTGACAGCAATACCATGGGGNATCTCCTCTTCCAGACANTTCAGNGCCTTCTCCCTGATCAGTTCCGCCACGATCTGTCTNATGGGCTGATCCGTCACCGTATCTTCGTCATANAANGGCTCTCCATAAGGCAGATACTTCATAATACANCCGATGAGNGTGTCCAGTCCGTCTTTCTTAAGNGCTGACACCGGAACGATCTCCGCAAAATCAAGCTGCTTTCTGTAAGCATCGATAAANGTAAGAATNAGTTCCTTCTTCACGGTATCNATCTTATTAATGACCAGTATGACCGGNGTTCTCGTCTTCNTNAGCTGCTCAATGATATGCTGCTCCCCCGCGCCTATATAGTCGGTGGGCTCCACCAGCCACAGGATCACATCCACNTCNGACATGGTGCGCTCCGCCACACTTACCATATAGTTTCCCAGTTTATTCTTCGCCTTATGTATGCCCGGCGTATCCAGGAACACGATCTGCCCCTCCCCGGAGGTATATACCGTCTGAATCTTATTGCGGGTCGTCTGCGGTCTGCTGGAGGTAATGGCAATCTTCTGTCCGATCAGTGCATTCATCAGCGTAGATTTCCCTACGTTTGGCCTGCCGATGAGCGTGGCAAAACCGGATTTGAACTGTGCGTTGTCCTGTATGTTTTTCTGTTCACTCATTCTTTAATATCCTCTGTCTGTTCTGCTGTTGTCTGTTTTGCTGCTATCTTTTTTACTCGGCGTTTTGCGATCTTCTTAATCACAATACGCACGATCAACAGAATAATGCCGATAACGACCGCCCATACGATCAGATACGGCAGATTGATCACAAACCAGATCGCAAAGTTGCCGATTCCTCTGCCGACACCTTTCACGCTGTCCATAAAGCCGGTCCGTATACGCTCGCCTGTAGTAATCTCTTCAGTAGGTGTATACCGCTCTACCTCATCAATAGACAAATATACGGTGCTGTAGTCAATCTTATTGTCATAGGTGCGAAGCTGAGACTCCATACTCTCAATCTGGTAACGTACTTCTGAGAGTCTTCCCTCTATAGTTATGATATCCTCCACACTCTGTGCCTGCTCCATCAATTCCAGCAGTCTGTTCTGTTCCGTAGTAAGCGCTTTCTTATGACTCTCTAAGTCTACATATTGCAGTGTCACATCGGTTACACTCTCCGAACGGCTCACGATGTTAGACTGCTCACCCACCTCGTTTAAGAACGCATCCAGATTCTGCTGTGGTATACGCACCGTCATGTTGGCGTAACGCAGATACTTTGTTCCGATATAGTCTGAAGAATAATTATCGTTCCTGCTGTAGCTGGACATATCTTCTATGTAGCCGCCCAGCGCCGCCACCTGACTCTGCAGGTTCGGCACCAGTGCATCAAACTGTTCCGTCTCCACATTCATATTGACATTCTTGATCAGTTTCCTGCCTGCCAGCGCGTCATTTTGCAGCTCTGTGGNTTCCTGCACCGGTTCGGCCACATCATCATACTCATACTCGACGGCCTCATCCGCCATTGCCACCGCACCGCTGCTTAACATATAGCCGCCGTCATAATCATAAGACGCCGTCTCGGCAGCAGCCGTATCGTTTGCCACCGCAGCGTATTTTGCACCGCTGCTGCCGCATCCGGACAGTAATGCCGTCATCATAGCCACTACCGNTAACACTTTCATTCCATATCTCTTGTTCATACTCATACCCATTCCTTTCGATCCTCCGTTTCCCGCAGTCACCCTGTAACAAAGTCTGCTCCCTGCTTTCCAGTCACCTTGCTTCACACAAATGCTCCAAAGTGATATTTTGTGCTTTCAAACGACTGCTTCTGTCTATATTACCTTTCACAAGACCAAAAGGTTGCATTAATTTATATTTTTTAATGGAATAAATACTCTGTCTGCGCAAACAGCTCTCCGTTCTCCTTAATGCGCTCCTCATTACCCACTACGCACAGACAGTCCGCATCTATGAAGGCCCGTATATACTCGGACAATCCGCGGATCGTATCTGTATCTGCGGCTAACAGCTCATCCCTGTTCTGCTGCACTTTCTCGTAGGGATAATGGGTCATGTAGCCGGCCAGAGAATAAGTTCCCTTCATCGCCGGCGTCATGGGCATATCCATTTCACTCACCGCGCCGATAATATACTGGGTCATCGTCCGCTCGTCCGCCTCAAACCCGGCAATATAATCTGCCGCCTTCTCATAGACATCAATCGTATTTTGCAGATTCGGGTCCCTGTAGGATACGAAATAACTGTCCCCGGATCTGCCGAAACTGCACATACANCCGTAAGCGCCGCCTTTNACACGCACCTGNGTCCANAGATAATCGTATCCGAGCANTACACGAAGCACTTTCAGNGCNCCGGTATAAGGCAGACCTTTCTTCTCGAAGTTACCTGCACGGCATACATACTGNATCTGCGCGGAAGTCATGAATCCCTCGTTCTTTCGCACGGGCTGNGGATCATANCCTGNAGACTCCACCGNNTCNCTGTAGAGACTGTTCTTTANCTGTCTAATAAGCGNCTCGATCCCNTTAAGCCCNTCTTTCTCNGCNGTATAATCCACCAACANATTCTCCGGCCGGAAAATATACCGGATCACCTGCTGCAANTTATCACTCAGCTCTTCCTTACGCTCATCAAAATGNTTCTCCAAATCTTCCAAAAGCTGATAAAACGGAATNCCGTTGATATGCTCCAGCAGCATAGCCGGTTTCGACAGATACGACAANGCNCTNCCGGCCGCCAGCGTATGACCTGCNGACATCATATCNGCCTGTTTNCAGGAACGTCCTTCCGCCACCAGNTCATAGAGNCGCTTCNTNTCCGTGTAATCGGANCGTGTCAGAATCTCCTGTGCCAGTGCAAATGCNTGGGGAAGATTTTCNTACAGCACCTTGACNTTTAAATCNAGCGTCGCNGTATACTTTGACAGATCCTCTGCGTCCGTATAGGTATTGACCGCNGGCGCAANNCCNCCGGTCAGCAGATTGATCTCACTGTACANCTCGCTGTAACTGTAGTTTTCCGTACTTACCAGNCCNANNATCGTCTTNAGGATTCCCACATAAGGGAACAACTCCTCCGGTACCTGCCNCAAATCAAACATAAANCGCAGATANCCGATNCCGTTGGTNAAAANATCATGATANAACAGCACNGTATCGTCTACNTTCTTCTCCTCNTTATAATAAGGCGCNGCNTCCTTCTTCATATCCTCTCTGGAAAGCANCGGAATCTTCTCNAAGTCTTCCCGTCTGCTCGGTTCTTCCTGATACNGCTTTAAGGCTTCTGTCTCCCTNACGATACNCNCGATCTCTTCCTTACTCATNGCGGCTTTCTTCTTCGCCAGTTCTTCCGCCAGTTTCTTTTCTTTTCTGCCGGTCAATCCCTTTACGGGCTTCACCACCACTACGCTCTTGTGNGGATTATGAAGCAGATGNTCNTTCACCAGATCCTCATAATANGATGTGTCAACCGCCTGCTTCAGNTCTTTATAGGTATCTAACAATTCCACNTTTACAAAAGGCTTGGTATCNTCATANAGCCATGTNTCCAGCATCTGCAGNCCATACATCAGCCCTTTCGGATAAGAACCGAAATCCGCTTCTCTGTATNTAAATTCACTNTTNTTCAGGCTGGCNTTAATCGCCTTTTTNTCCAAACCTTTCTCNCANANATGTGCCAGNGTCTCATCCACTACGCGGATCATCTCNTCTNTCTGCTCCGCATTNGCATTCTTGGCNACCATNGAAAAATACGGNTGCTTCACGCTCGTGTCAAANGCATAATTCAAATCCGTACCNATCCCTGCATCTAAAAGNGCCTGCTTGATGGGCGCNCCGGGCATCATNCANAGNACATCCACGAGAGTNGAGGCGGCATAACAGAACTTCCTGTCCGGCTGTTCTCCCAGAGAGATATTGTATGCAATGTAGGTATTATCCTGCTCCGATTCGCTCTCCATAATCGGATATTCTTTCTCAATCGTCAACGTCTCCGTAAAAGGCGGCTCCGNCTCCAGCNCNGAATCTACNTCCANCGCCTCNTATTTGGANAGATATTCCTCNTCAATATANTGTAATCTTTCAGCCATATCCATATCTCCGTACAAATAGATATANCTGTTGGACGGATGATANTATTTCCTGTGAAAAGCNAGAAACTCTTCATAGGTAAGCTGNGGGATNACGTCCGGATCACCGCCGGACTCCACGGAGTATGCCGTATGCGGATAGAGNGAATTCATGATCTCCCGCCANAGCACATCGTCGGGCGAGGAATAGGCTCCCTTCATCTCACTGTAAACAACGCCNTTGATNGTCAGATCGTCNTCCGGACTCTCCATCTCGTAATGCCAGCCNTCCTGCCGGAAGATNTTCTCCTCANGATAGATATTCGGGTGNAATACTGCATCCAGATANACATCCATCAGATTCCGNAAATCTTTATCATTACAGCTNGCCACGGGATACACCGTNTTATCCGGATAAGTCATGGCATTTAAGAATGTNTTAAGCGACCCCTTGGCCAATTCGATAAAGGGATCCTTCACCGGGAACTTATCGGAACCGCAAAGTACAGTATGCTCCACGATATGCGCCACACCNGTGCTGTCCTTNGGCGGGGTNCGGAAACCGATATAAAANACTTTATTATCATCATCNTTNNANAAAAGNGCAACCCGCGCTCCCGTCTTATTATGTTTTAATAAGAAGCTGACCGAATTCANTTCCTTAATNTCTTTTTTCTCCAATANCGTGTANGCCTGTAACTGTTCAATCTGCATTTTCGTTTAAGCTCCTTTCCGTTTCACGAAATCATTTGNCATATAGTATACCACGCTTGCCGAAACTTAGCAAAAATTAATTCCTNNGGAATTAATTGCGNGATTTANCTACTCGCANNCNCGAACCNCANGCCGCNNNAGNNNCNTACTTNCTTTGCACGGNTCTGCGTATATAAAAGGACNGGCAGAGACGCTCGGTTCATCTCTGCCNGTCCAGTGTAAAAAGGGAATTTTACCGCAACATTGTGACAGAAATTTCTGTCACAATGTTGTCACTTTGTCGTTTATCTTGTCCGACAATGTCAGTTTATCAAATAATGCTGCGATANGCAAGANTATTTTCCNNATTTTANGATGTCATTTATCGCGTTTTTCNACANTTTATTGCCTTATTATACACTAAATCCCATAAGNGCCAATTTNGATAGCACNAATTCATGTATAATNATGCCGCATTTCTTCTTCTGTGCCAAGTTCATGCCGACNATCTCATCCAGCTTCATNACNTTNTTTTCATACNCAACCTTCTCCTTGCCGAACANNCTNTTCTTCTGTGTCAGCANNCTGACTTTAACCTTTGCCTTAAGCTGNAAATANGTCTTGTACGAGAACTGNTCCGAAGTCATGTAATANAGCTGNCTCTCCAGTGTAGTNTCCGGNTCGGTATCCTTCAAAATATAATGNTGCACAATACTCTTATANTTAAAAGAAACCATCTCCTGCTCCAGAATCTCCGCATAACTGAATCTGGCACCCAGATAGATGGTCCCCGCATCCTGCATANAATANTTAAAATCNTTGTCCTGATAATNCACTTTTGTACCTGTGCCTTTCCATCGCCTGCCGGACTNCGNGCGCAAANTTCNTTGTCCNGNCCGNTCTTCCTAACTCGTNCTGCCGNATTNCAGATCTTCNATNNTCCCNCNGCTNATACGGANCGCNTCCTCGATGANTTTTCTNCTAAGNCCCGACTCCTCCATTACCTCTTCCACCGTCACCTTTCTGTGAAGNTCCTGTGCCAGNTCACGGGCNGCATCCGCCACCTGATTGACNTTNCCNGCAATTTTCTTNTCCTNC
This sequence comes from Lachnospiraceae bacterium, assembly GCA_014804605.1. Lineage (GTDB taxonomy): Bacteria > Bacillota > Clostridia > Lachnospirales > Lachnospiraceae > UBA3282. The sequence goes on from JAAUZM010000035.1 coordinate 72,049, forward strand.
TTCTNTTCCTCANCNTTCNNNGCAATATATTCTTCCATGGCNTCCATNATCATCCTGCCNAGCATCCCCTGNGCCTCNGATGCGTGTTCCAGCGCTCCCAGCATGGTGACNCCNATCGTCAATGCCACATTACCNTCTCCGATCANNTCCTCCANATANACCCCCTGTCCGGCATAAAGCTTTGCGATCTCCACTACTTCNGGCAGATANGCCTGCNCCANCCGGCNCTGGGCANCTCCGTCTCCNGCCATGGCAGACAGCGTGACNGCCTCCCGCTCNCCCTGTGAAAGCTNCGGCAANNNCCGNAGTTCGTCCAGNTAAGTTTCCAGATAATCCTTCTCTTCCTCTGCCAGATATGCATCCGGATCTACAGGCTCTCCNATACCGATCTTATGCTGNTGCAGATAGCCNTAAACCATCTCCATCTGCTCNCCNCCGAGCCNAAGCGGNGCAAAAGCCTCCTCNACCTGCTCCTTGGNNANGCAGTTTCCCTGCTCNTTCGCGGTCTTCTTCACCTGTTCTAATGTCTTTGCAAACAAAACTTCTTTATTCATCNTGTCTATCCCTATATTTTCTACGATCTTTTCACATGCGTATGNGTATACAGATGTTCTTCGCAGTACTCATAATTNCCGTCGCATTTAGAGCAGAATCTGAACTGNAATTCCGGNCTNTCCACTTCNGTNCTNCCNCAGATCGCACACTTGTGNTTCGTGATTCCCGTATTNCGGCGTACATCCCGCTTAAATTCCTGCCGCCTGTGAATCTGNTTCGGATTCANGTGCATCATATTGCGCGATGTGATAAAGAANACAACGAAGTTAANCANTGANGCNGCGATCGCGAANCTGCCCNCCACNCCTGNCTGAAANAAATCGAATANGAGCATGATGCCGTAAATGACTCCCAGCCANTTCACCTTAATCGGNATAATGAACATAAGCAGTACCTGNACATCCGGAAACGTCGCCGCAAAAGCAAGAAAAATCGACATATTAATATAGTANGTACTGAAAAAAANCGAANCNNNACTGAAATANTATTCCGCCGCTCCCGCTATNGCAAANCTNTCNCCGTGNAAGAGATANTGATACCCCATCAGCAGNAANCTGCCNNCAATGGTAAAGAGCATTCCCGANAACAGATACACATTATACCGNTAAGTTCCCCANGTCCGCTCCAGCGTCGTNCCGATNGAACAATAGAAATACATCATGATCAACAGGAAAAAGATATTGCCTGTCGGCGGAGGAATCAGAACCCANGTGACAAGCCGCCATATCTGCCCGTGCAGNATCGCNTAAGGNTCCAGTGTCAGATACTGGATCAGCATNCCNCCTCTGTCGANCATCTCGATCAGATATCCCACCGCATAGCAGGCCACCAGCACGAAGGACAGATTCCTGACCGCATATTTCCCAAACTTACGTTCAAANGGACTCATTTTCATTCTCCTTGCATTACAATGTATTTTCGAATCTCAAGATGAATACATTTTAACATTCCTTTTTTTAAAAGTAAACGCCGCNGATTTCAAAAANAGNNAAGTCATAAAAATTTTATAAATACNTTTTAAAATCTTAACACATTACCAACAATTAGCCGATTGCTTTTTGCAAAACACTGTCGTATAATGACTAGGTCTGTCAGAAAAGCATNTAATAAAGTAAGGAGTGATATACGAAATGAGTAAAATGCAATATACCCTCGGCATNGACATTGGTTCTACCACTGTAAAAATCGCCGTTCTTGACGAAAAGCAGCAGATACTCTTTTCCGACTATCANAGACATTTTGCAAACATAAGAGAAACCCTTTCCGACNTGCTTAAGAAAGCCTATGAAAAGCTCGGAAATATAACNNTACATCCGATGATTACCGGNTCGGGCGGTCTGACGCTTGCCAACCATCTTCAGGTTCCNTTCGTGCAGGAAGTTATCGCCGTATCCACATCNCTTCANACNCTTGCGCCGATTACCGANGTNGCGATTGANCTGGGCGGTGAGGACGCNAAGATCATNTATTTTGAAGGNGGTAATGTNGAGCANCGCATGAACGGCATCTGNGCGGGCGGTACCGGATCNTTCATCGACCAGATGGCCTCCCTGCTGCAGACCGATGCNNCAGGGCTNAATGAGTATGCNAAAAANTACCATTCNCTCTATACGATTGCGGCNAGGTGCGGTGTCTTCGCCAAATCCGATATACAGCCGCTTATCAATGAGGGCGCTACCAAAGAAGATCTGTCCGCCTCCATTTTNCAGGCNGTGGTCAACCAGACGATCAGCGGTCTGGCCTGCGGTAAACCGATCAGAGGACATGTGGCGTTCTTNGGCGGACCGCTGCACTTTCTGTCAGAGTTAAAGCAGTCNTTCATCCGTACGCTGAAGCTGGACGACGAGCATATNATCGACACGGACAACTCCCATCTGTTCGCCGCCATCGGTTCNGCGCTGAATGCNAAGGAAGANACCTTCTTTACTATGGAAGAAATGGTAGGCAAGCTNNCTTCCGANATNAAGATGGAATTTGAAGTGGAACGNATGGAGCCGCTGTTTTCTTCNAAGGACGAATATAATGATTTCTGTTCCAGACATGCNGTNCATCATGTGACGACCGCNGATCTGGCTTCTTATAANGGNAANTGTTTCTTAGGCATAGATGCCGGNTCCACCACCACNAAAGTNGCNNTGGTGGGNGAAGACGGNTCGCTGCTCTATTCGTTTTACAGCAGTAACGACGGCAGCCCGCTNAANACNGCGATCCGTTCCCTNAAGGAAATCCATGCCCTGCTTCCCGCAGGCGTGAAAATCGTNCGTTCCTGCTCCACCGGCTANGGCGAAGCGCTCATGAAGGCCGCTTTTCTGTTGGACGACGGTGANGTGGAGACNGTGGCGCANTACTATGCTGCCGCNTTCTTTGATCCNCAGGTNGATTGTATCTTAGACATCGGCGGACAGGACATGAAGTGNATCAAGATCAAGAATCAAACNGTNGACAGCGTACAGCTNAATGAGGCATGTTCNTCNGGCTGCGGTTCTTTTATTGAGACATTTGCCAAATCCCTGAANTACAGCGTAGAGGACTTNGCCAAAGCGGCGCTGTTTGCCGAGCATCCCATNGATCTGGGCACNCGCTGTACNGTTTTCATGAANTCCAAGGTAAAACAGGCNCAGAAGGAAGGNGCTTCCGTCTCCGACATATCNGCCGGACTTGCCTACTCCGTCATCAAAAATGCACTGTTTAAGGTTATCAAAGTCTCCGACGCCTCGGAACTGGGCANAAATATCGTAGTNCAGGGCGGCACATTNTATAANGATGCNGTACTTCGCAGCTTCGAAAAGATNGCCGACTGCAACGCNATCCGTCCNGATATNGCCGGCATNATGGGNGCTTTCGGCGCTGCTCTGATCGCCAGNGAGCACTACGNAGAAGGCTATCAGACTTCNATGCTNACGATCGANCAGATCACCAATCTGCANTTCGANACAAGCATGGCNAANTGNAAAGGCTGNACCAANAANTGCCGNCTCACCATCAACAAATTCACGGGTGGNCGTCAGTACATCTCNGGCAACCGNTGCGAGCGCGGNCTTGGNCGNACGAAAAACGANAACGGCATACCCAATCTNTATGANTATAANTTAAAAAGACTCTTCTCCTACGAGCCTCTGTCTGCNGACAANGCNGTCCGCGGTACGGNGGGAATTCCGAGAGTCCTCAATATGTANGAAAATTATCCGTTCTGGTTCACTTTTTTCACAAANCTCGGATACCGCGTGGTACTCTCNCCNAGCTCNAACCGNAAGATCTATGAGCTCGGAATCGAGTCCATNCCCAGTGAATCGGAATGTTATCCCGCGAAACTCGCCCANGGACATGTTGCNTGGCTGATCAGNCAAAAGGTTGANTTTATCTTCTANCCCGCACTGTTCTATGAGAGAGACGAATTTCACGAGGCNAACAATCACTACAACTGCCCGATCGTCACNTCCTACTCGGAAAATATTAANAACAACGTGGANGAGATNGGCCGCGGCGAGGTAGTCTTCCGCAACCCNTTTATGTCCTTTAGGGATCTNCAGACAGTCACCTCCGCCCTCACTAAGGAATTTCAAGAGCTTCCTGTNACAGAGGTAATGGATGCCGCAAATGCCGCATGGGAAGANCAGGCTGCCGCCAGACAGGATATGCGCGACAAGGGAGAAGAAGTACTNCGNTTCATGGNAGCAAACCACAAACGNGGCATTGTACTGGCNGGNCGTCCTTACCATATCGATCCGGAGATCAATCACGGAATTCCNGAGCTNATCAACTCCTACGATATTGCGGTGCTGACGGAGGACTCCGTCTCNCATCTGGCNAAACCGGAACGGCCNTTGATCGTGTCCGACCAGTGGATGTACCATTCCAGACTGTATGCTGCNGCAAGCTATGTAAAGACAAGAGAAGACTTGGATCTGATTCAGNTNAACTCTTTCGGCTGCGGGCTGGATGCCGTGACCACCGATCAGGTAAACGATATCCTNTCCGGCTCNGACAAGATCTATACCTGCCTGAAAATTGANGAAGTCAATAACNTAGGNGCCGCCAGAATCCGNATCCGCTCCCTGCTCTCCGCCATCAAAGTCAGAGANCAGAAGAAAAAATCCCGTATCATCCGTTCCAGCGCCATCNANAAGGTGCCGTTCACGGAAGAAATGCGGAAAGAATACACGATCCTGTGNCCGCAGATGTCTCCGATCCATTTCGANATCATGCANTCNGGATTNGANGCNTGCGGTTATCACTTCGAGGTNCTTAACAANGACAACCGNCATGCCGTAGATGTNGGATTNAANTATGTAAATAATGACGCGTGTTATCCTTCNCTGATGGTGGTAGGNCANATCATGGATGCCCTTCTTTCCGGCAAATATGACCTNAACAAAGTGGCAATNATCATGACCCAGACNGGCGGNGGCTGCCGTGCCACCAACTATGTNGGNTTCATCAGACGCGCNCTNGAGAAAGCAGGCATGGAACAGATTCCCGTTATCTCACTGAATCTTGCCGGCATCGAGAGTAATCCCGGTTTCCATCTCAATGCCGAACTTCTCATGCGCGCNGCTTACAGCGCACTCTTNGGGGANATTTTCATGCGNTGCGTCTACCGTATGCGGCCTTATGAGAAGACGCCCNGNTCCGTAGATGCCCTCCATGCGAAATGGGTGGAAAAATGCCGNGAATTCGTATCTCGTAAGCANATGAATCTTATGACGTTTCNGAAGATGTGCCGNCAGATCATACGGGAATTTGANGCCNTCCCGATNCATGANGANCTGCNCAANCCGAGAGTCGGCATCGTGGGTGAGATCCTTGTAAAATTNGCNCCTGCGGCCAATAACCATCTGGTGGAACTGCTGGAATCNGAAGGTGCGGAGGCNGTCGTACCCGATCTTCTGGATTTCATGCTCTACTGCTTCTATAACCAGATCTACAAGGCNGANTATCTGGGCACATCCCGCAAGGCCGCTNCAGTATCCAAGCTGGGAATCTGGGCTCTNGAGAAGCTNCGTGAAACAGCNGCTAAAGAATTCAAAAAAAGCCGGCATTTTACACCGCCGGTAAGTATCTATAAANTNGTAGAATATGCCNANCCCATCGTNAATATCGGCAATCAGACCGGTGAGGGNTGGTTTTTGACCGGCGAGATGGTTGAGNTAATTCANAGCGGNGTAAACAATATNGTCTGCACNCAGCCCTTCGGCTGNCTGCCCAATCACGTGGTAGGCAAAGGNGTCATCAAGGAACTGCGCAANCGCTTCCCGCTGTCCAACATCGTAGCNATNGACTANGACCCGGGTGCCAGCGAAGTCAANCAGCTTAANNGAATCAAACTGATGCTGTCAACGGCGCAGAAANATCTGAAGAAAAACACATAACATATGTTATCTATCAACCAAAGTNNTGCAAGTCACACAAAATCAGCGCTATNTAAAAGCAGATGNAGGGAACTCCTACATCTGCTTTCTTACGATCAGATATTCATTATCCAGTTGATAAAATGAGCANTCAAAATTACCGCCTCTCAGGAATCGGCTCATATCGTCCTCATCCAGATCTACCATGCATACATAACACTCGTAATCTTCATCATATTGGTAATTGCTACANGTATCNCAACTGCTCATTGTTTCCTCTATTCCGAANCNNCATNCNAAATTTTTCGNTGCTGCGCTTCCTGCTTCATTACATTCCTGTTTTCNGTTNAATCTATANAGAATNTTNTATTNAATAGAACTTNTNATTAATAGAAGGTTTTATCTACCTTACGATTGACAAATTTAATCTTNCCCTTNATTTCCTCNTCCAGTCCATGAATCGCCTCNTCGGCAATNTCTTTTTGCAGCTGATTTACACAAAAAATACATGTGCCGAATTTCTCNCCGGAAAANAGTTTCGGTTTCTCCCANTTCACGAAATANGATACCCTGTTCTTAAGCAGCGCCTTCTCAATTCTTTCTTTGGTTTCCAGNTCCGTTACCTGACACCATTCCAGTTCATTATGCACTTTCACTTTCTGATAGGCTGTCTCCATNCCGNTTTGTCCCCCTCTGCCATNCTGTATAGTTGCCCAGCTCTTAGATTATATCGCATTTTATTCAANTGTGCAATTATTGCAAGAANCATTTTTTTATGTTAATCTATTATATGTTATTATTCACAGATTATNTCAGNNNTCATCTGNGTTAAAATNTCTGNAAAATAACTATTATAAAANNGTTTAGCACNGACCGATACAANTACNTCATGGCGGTGCAGGAAAGTCGAGGTTATGTTATGCCTATCAGAGTAGCGGATTCTTTACCGGCAACCAGCATTCTGGANAATGAAAATATATTTGTCATGACGGAGTANCGCGCGTTACATCAGGACATCCGTCCCCTAAACGTGCTGATCTTAAATCTCATGCCCACGAAAATCGTGACCGAGACACAGCTNCTGCGCAAATTNTCCAATACACCGCTTCAGGTCAATGTGGAATTCCTGCAGACNGCCAGCTANACACCGCAGCATATAGATTCCAATCANNTGGAATCTTTCTATACCACCTTCGATCAGGTTAAAGACCGCAAGTACGANGGTATGATCATCACCGGTGCNCCTCTGGANTATNTCAAATTNGAGGATGTTACNTACTGGAAGGAACTGTGCGCCATNATGGATTGGGGCAAGACCCANGTCCACTGCACCCTGCACCTATGCTGGGGCGCTTTTGCGGGACTCTACTATCTCTATGGNTTAGACCGTTANGATATGGANACGAAGCTGTCCGGTGTCTATGCNCACAGGATCGTAAAGAAAAATTCTCCTCTGTTTCGNGGNTTNGANGATATTTTCTANGCACCGCANTCCCGTGCCATGGGNATAGCTGCGGAAAAAATNGCCTCCGTGCCGGANNTGGAANTGATGGCNGTCTCCGATGAAGCCGGTGTCACCATTGTCAANACCACCGACAGCCGGCATTTCTTCATCACCTGNCATCCGGAATATGATTCCGACACACTGGCACAGGAGTATTTCAGGGATCTGAATAAAGGCATGAATCCGACCATCCCGGCAAATTATTTCCCCGATGACAATCCGGAGAATCCGCCCATCGTCAACTGGCGTTCCACAGGACAGCTTCTGTATTCCAATTGGCTGAATTTCTACGTGTACCAGACAACGCCTTATGATGTGAGGGATATTTAGTATAAGAACGGCATCTCAATATGAGATGCCGCAATTGTTTGGGATTCTTTAATATAAAACGCAATTATTCACTGCCTTTTATCATCACTGCATAAAAGCTCATACTTTTTTTTGATTTCTTCATAGTCTTCCAGCGTTTTACAATTTTGCAGATCATNATTAATGCNTTCACGTTCTAANTGTCGCGCTAACTTTTCAATCACTTCAGCATTTGTTGGCATATCATCACCTGCTTTCATACAAACAAGTTATTGTTACTATTTATAATTATACAAGATTACACAAAAGACCGCAATCACAAATATTCCTCTATAAACTCTTCCTCCGATATAATGCGGATACCCAGCTCCTTGGCCTTCTTATTTTTGGAGGACTGAGAGGTTGTGTCATTGTTGATCAGGCACGTTGTCTTACCGGTAACGCTGCCTGTCACTTTGCCGCCCTTTGCCTCGATCTCATCCTTAAGCGCATTGCGGTTCTCATAGTGTTCCAAGCTGCCCGTGATGACAAAGCTCATCCCCGACAGGGTCTGCGATCCTTCCTCTTCCACAGTTTCCACGGCAATACGCACCTCCTGCAGCAAATGATTAAGCTGTTCCATTCGCTCATCATTATGGAAAAAGTCATAGATACTGCCGGCAATCACTTCTCCGATTCCNTCAATCGCACTCAGCTCTTCCACATCCGCCGCTCGCAGTGCCTCAATGGAGAACCGGAAATGACGACACAGCAGTTTGGCGTTTGCCACCCCTACATTCTCGATTCCGAGTCCGTATATCACTCTGGGCAGCGTGGTATCTCTTGATTTCTCTATGCTCTCTATCAGATTATTGTANGATTTCTCACCGAAACCCTCCATCTGTGTAATTTCCTCTTGATACCGCTGTAAATGGAAAATATCGGCAAATTCATGCAGAAAGCCTCTTGCCAGAAATTTTTCCAACGTGGACTCCGAAAGTCCGTCCACATTCATGGCATCCCGACTCACAAACAGTGTAAATGCCTTGATCTTCTTCGCATCACAGGAAGGATTCGCGCAGTACAATGACTGTACGTCATTNACCCGGCGAANCTCCGTTGGCTGTCCGCACACCGGACACACCTTCGGAATCTCCAACGTATCACTCTGCGTCAGATTCTCAGCGATCTGCGGAATAATCATATTGGCCTTATAGACGGTAATGTGATCACCGATACCCAGCTTAAGTCCGCGCACGATACTGACATTATGCACCGAAGCGCGGCTGACGGTCGTTCCCTCCAACTCTACCGGCTCGAAAATCGCCACCGGATTAATAAGCCCCGTCCTGCTGGCACTCCACTCCATCTCCTGAAGTACTGTTTCCCGCAGTTCATCCGCCCACTTAAAGGCAATGGCATCCCTGGGGAACTTCGCTGTTCTGCCAAGTGACTGTCCGTATGCGATATCTTCATATGTCAGTACAAGTCCATCAGAAGGAATATCATATGACTGTATCTTATTCTCAAAATAAGCTATCTCGTCCTCAATCGTATCCGGATTCACCAGTCTGTTTTCCACTATGTCAAACCCCTGCTCTGTCAAAAAGTCAAACTGTGCCGAACGGGAATTGTGAAAATCCACACCATCCGCCTTAACAAGACTGAAGACATACAGATTGACATTACGTGCCGCCGTAATCTCGTTATTGAGCTGTCTGACGGAGCCGCTGCACAGATTTCGGGGATTTTTATACTTCGCCTCCGCCTCATCGATGCGGCTGTTGATCTTCTCGAACTCACTGTAACTGATTACGGCCTCTCCCCGCACCACCAGTTCACCCTGATAAGGAATCGACACCGGTACATTACGAAACACTCTGGCATTATTCGTGACCACCTCGCCTACCTCACCGTTTCCTCTGGTAACGGCCTTGGCAAGTTTTCCTTCCGTATATGTCAACACAATCGTCAGCCCGTCCAGTTTCCACGACAACAACGCGTCTTTACCGTTCAGCCAGTCGCGCAGTTCTTCTCTGCTCTTCGTTTTGGCAAGAGACAGCATCGGTCTTTCATGCCTTTCCTTAGGCAGCTCTTCCACTGCCTCATATCCAACATTTACTGTGGGACTGTCCGCAAGTATAACGCCCGTTATTTCTTCTAGCCGTGTCAGCTCTTCATATAACCGGTCATACTCAAAGTTACTCATAATCTCTGTGTCCTGGGCATAATATGCCTCAGATGCTTTATTCAAAATTGAGACCAGCTCTTTCATTCGGTTTCTTGTCTTCTCATCCACTTAAATATACCTGCCATTCCTTTTATTCTGCGATCTTGAGCCCGCATTTCTGATACAGGCTTCTCATCTCATCCCTTGTCAATTCCCGATACTCTCCGGGTTTCAGACTGTCAAGTTCCACATTAATAACACGTGTTCGCTTAAGAGAATTCACTTCAAACCCTTGTGCCTTACACATACGCCTAATCTGTCTGTTTAATCCTTGCGTCAATACCATGCGGATCGTCTTAGGACCTAGCTGCTCTATTTCGCAGGGTCGTGTCGTAACTTCAAGTTCATCTAAATATATCCCCTGACACATACGGGAAAGCGCATCTTCGGTCCACTCCTGCTTTACTTTGACAATGTACTCTTTCTCATGGCGGTTAGCGCCGCGCATCATGGCTTCTATAAGATCCCCGTCATTTGTCATGAGCAGGAGTCCTTCCGAATCCTTATCAAGCCTTCCTGCATAGGTGACCCGTATAGGATATCGAATCTCCTCCGCCACAATCTTCTTTGCATGAGCATCCCGTTCCGTACATACAACCCCCACGGGCTTATAATACGCAAGCACAACTTTGCTGTCGGGGCCGGAGACTTTCTTGCCACGGACGCACACCTCATCCCGACAGGTCACCTTAACGCCCTGCACGGCCGTCTCTCCGTTTACCGTGACAACACCCTGCTCGATCAGTTTATCCGCATCCCGTCTGGAGCATATTCCGCAGGATGCCAGATATTTATTCAGACGGACTTCTTCCATATCAATTCTCCTACTCTTCCACGACCTCCATAGGTTCCACGGCATGTTCCAAGAGGAACTCCCGCCACACATCATAATGCTGCGCATAGAGATGTACACCGTCAAAACTTAAATCTGCATTTAAGAAACCATCCCTATCTGTAAACAGCGGATTGACATCCAGATAGAAAATATCCGTTCCATTGGCCAGTTGCGCTGATGCCGCATTTTTATCGTTGATATTGATATTGTTAAACTCGGTCTCCATATTGTTCTTCTCTCTGCTGACATGAAGATTCGCCATAACATAGATAATCGCATGGGGCTGCCACTCTCTGATCTGATTCAATACCTTGCGATACTGCTCCAGATACGTTTCAGTATTACCATACCCCAGTTCATTCATCCCCAGCATAATGTAAATCTTACCATACTGTTTCTCCTGAAGCACCTGATTCAGATCGACCTTCTCACCCGTCTTCTGGTAAGTGACCTTTTCCTCCAACAGCTTAAAAATCATCATACCGCTGTCACAATAGAAATCGGCTTCCTCCAGTCCCGCATAATCTGATATCCCTAAAGTTCTGGAGTCCCCAAGGAAAGCCGCATCATGAAAATAACCAATGTTCTCTTTGGTATATGGGTACTCCGTCGTCAATGCAATTTTTCCTGCATCCGAATAATATATGGAATCAATTTCCTGCGGATCATAAATTTCAAATTTAGTGATTCCTTTTTCGTTCCCTTTCGTTTCATCAGTATTTTCAATATTTTCTTCGCTATCTATATCGTTTTCTAAATTATTACCATTTTCTTTATCGTCATATTCATCCTTGCGTTTTCCTGCATTTTCTTCCAGATCGTCATCATTTTCGGAATTATTTTCCAAGACATCTGTATTTCCATCTTCACTCTCCGACTTATCCGACGAAATCTCTTCATCCGCTTCCAATAACAGATGTTTCTCGCGCTCCGTCTGTCCCGAGTTCCCGATCATTCCGCTCTGCACCATCACCGTCTGCGCCTCTCTGGCGATGGCCTTGAAGCCAATCTCATCAGACCATAACATCACTAACAAGGATGTAAATACGATTCCCAGCACGTAAGGGCAATTATACAGAATCTCTTTCCATTCGCTCCTTTTCTGTTCCGGCTTCCCTTTTCTCCGCTCTATACTGCCCTGTTTCTGATTCGCATTATTCTTCTTCTGACTCGTACTGCTCTTTGTTGACTGTTCCGTCGCCTTCTTCTTTAGCTGCTCTGCGGTGCTCTTTTCTATTTGCTCCGCACTGACTTTTAGCTGTCGTGCGCTGCTCTTTTTTAACTGCTCCGTACTGACCTTCGGCTGTCCTGCGTTGCTCTTTTTTAACTGTTCCGCACTGACTTTCGGCTGTCCTGCGCTACTCTTTGTTGACTGTTCCGTCCCCTTCTTCTTTGGTTGCTCTGCCCCGCTCTTTTTTAATTGTTTCGCACTGACTTTTGCCTGTCCTACATTACTTTTCTTTGGTTGTTCCGCGTTACTTTTCTTTGGCTGTACCGTATTCTTCCTCGGCTGTCCTACACTACTACTCTTTGCCTGTCCCGCACTGCTCTTCTTCTGCTGCTTTGCACTGTTTTGTGCTCGCTTTGCGTTATTTTTTCTCTGTTGTCCGTGCTTTACCCGCTTTTTCTGTGCTGTCGCTTTCTTCTTTTTCATATGTTGTTCATCTCACCATCACTCAGTCTGTAGATTATATGTTTATAATCTGTATCCCATTATTGATATCGCTATTATTGGAACCTTATAAATTAAAATCTGAAATACAGGAACGGATTGTTACTTCCCACCATGATCTCACGCACCGAAAACCAGAAGATCAAGAGCAACACACCTACCATAAACCATCTGTCTTTCCACCGCTGATACCACCGTCTCGGATAAGGGGTCACAAACACTATACAAGCAATCAATAACACCCAATATTGTTGCAGATACCGTTCCAGCTGCTGCATACCTACCATAACTGTCGCCCTGTGAATGCCGAACAAATTTCCCAAGTATGCCACAAGCTGTCCTAAGTCCGTGATCGCAAACACCACCCATGTGATCGGTATGATCACCAGTGTATAAATATGTCCGACTAGCTTAGACTGTTCCAGCTTCCTGCCGTAACTGTTCTTCTCCACTGTGAGAATCAGGAAAAACATCATTCCCCAGAGCAGAAAGTTCCAATCGGCTCCGTGCCACAGTCCGGTACACGCCCATACAACAAAGAGATTGACCACCGTCCTAAAACTGCCCTTGCGGCTGCCGCCCATCGGGAAATAGACATACTCACGAAACCATCTGCCCAACGTTATATGCCACCTGCGCCAGAATTCCGTAATCGACCTCGACACATAAGGATCATCGAAATTACGCGGAATCCTAAATCCCAGCATCTTGCCAAGTCCCATGGCCATCACGGAATATCCCCAGAAATCAAAATAGATTTGGAAGGAATATGCAATCGCTCCCAGCCATGCCACCGTAATATGTAAGTTTCCTGCTCCCGCTGACATGATCGTATTCCACAGAGTGCCGATCTGGTTTGCAAGCAGCACCTTAAGCCCCAGTCCGACCGTAAAGAGCTTCAGCCCGTTCTCCAAATCCCGAATACGGAGCTTCCTGCCCGCCATCCGATCCGACACCTCGTCATACCGCACGATCGGTCCGGCAATCAACTGCGGAAACATGCTGACATATGCAGCAAAGGATATGAACCCTGCCGGTGCTTCCATCGTACCGCGGTAACAGTCTATCTGATAAGATACCATCTGAAAAGTATAGAAGCTGATTCCCAGCGGCAGCGCTAACATAAGAAGAGGTACAGTCTCACGATTTGCCAGACCATTTACAACGCCGGCGGCAAAATCCCAGTATTTGAACACGAACAATATGCCGAAATCAATGACCAGCGCCGATATCAGCGCCGTCTTCCTGCGTCTTGCCCGCTTCCTTTCACGATCCTTCTGGAAAGTACGCGGCTCCCAGAACATATATCTGCTCAACCCGTAGTTCACGAGAACAGATAAAATAAGCAGCAGAACAAAGTACGGTTCCCCCACTCCATAGAAAATCAAACTTCCCGCCAATAATACAATATTGCGGTATTTGGCGGGAACAATTAAATATATCAACATAAAAACCGGCAGAAACCGGAATAAAAATTCCAAACTGGAAAATACCATTGATAGCGCTCCCAAAACACAATTTAGGGTATTTTGTCTAAAAAGAGAACCCTACATCTAGTATATTCCAGTCGGAATCATTTTACAAGAGGCTATTTCCGGCAGATCGCAAAAGATTGCGGATCAAGCACACAGCCGTCTTCTTCCGTTCTCACCGATCCGATCCGATAAATAACATCCGTATTTTTTATTTTCACAGGGATAATTTCCTCCCTGTCGGAAGGATTACACAACATGATCAGATCATCCCGCTTGTATGCAAACGCCCTCCGGTCTTCTTCTGCGAACAGAATCTTAAGATTATCATGCCTAGTGAACGCCTCCTGTTCTTTCCTGACAAGCAAGAGTTCTCTCACCGTATGATAGAGAGAATCATCCCGTTTCTGCTGTTCTTCCACTGTGGGTGCCTCTTTGCCCGTATCCGTGGGAAGATACAGGAGTTGTGCGTCCGCCTCGGAAAATCCGTAGTTACGGCTTGTTTCCCACTGCATCGGTGTTCTGGAACCGGTTCTCGTATAGCCGCCTTCCTTGCCGGGCAGATTCAGGTACCGCATACCGATCTCATCGCCGTAATAGATAAAAGGCGCGCCGGGCATGGTAAACAAAAATGCATACGCCAGCTTCAATTCTCTCTCATCCAGATTATATGCCGCGCGAACCATGTCATGGTTACCCGTAATCAGGCAGTACAATCCTTTATCTTTTACGGCTTCATACTTAGGCATATACTCTTTCAGAAAATCCCGTATGCTGCGTTTACTGTCTTTCTTAAAAAAGCTGTCATCACGCCCCGTATCATCATAATCGCGCATCAACAGATTATAACCGTTGCCGAACCAGTCCAGAAAGAAATCCATCTGGAATCCTGCCATACCGATGGCAGATGCCGGATTATTCCACTCGGATACCAGCGCGATCTCCGGATATTTTTCCTGTACCCTATGTATCATATCACTCCACACAGCACAAGTTCCGCTCTTGACTTCATCGTCATTTTTGACAAGCGAATCCGCCATATCCACACGAAAACCGTCACATCCCATCTCCATCCAATAACACATGATATCTACCATTGCATCCCGTGTGGCCATGCAGTCCGGGTGGTCAATCGGCTTCTGCCAGTTTTCCTTCGGATTCAGAAATCCATAGTTGAGCGCCGGCTGACACTTAAAATAATTCAGAATATAGGCTCCGTTACGTTCACGCTCACCGGCAATATACGGGAATCCTTCCGCCCGTTTATACCAGCAGTCCGTCCAGATATAGCGACCGGAATATTCATTCTCTTCCTTCTTACCGCTAAGCGCAAACCACGGATGTTCCTCGGAAGTATGCCCCGGCACCAGATCCATCAGAATGTGCATGCCTCTTTCGTGTACCTGCTTAAAAAGTTCCCGTAGATCATCAATTGTACCGTAACGATCAGCTATCTTCTTATAATCCCGCACATCATAACCGGCATCCTGAAACGGGGAATCATAGCACGGATTCATCCAGATCGCGTTACACCCCAACTCCCTGATATAATCCAATTTCTCAATAATACCGGCCAGATCACCGATTCCATCCCCGTTGGAATCTTTGAACGACTGGGGATAAATCTCATAAAATACTGCTGTTTTCAACCATTCTGTCATGTCTGCTGCTCCTCTCTTCCTCTTAATTTATCCTCTTTCACTACATTATCCTGAGCCCTTTCGGATAATGATTTTTGACTTGTCCGTTAACCGCCTTGCCGAATCCCAGCGGATATCCCATATATGTGAGCAATATCCACCCCTTCCCGGATACGCAGGACAGGCTTTCTCCGCGCAGATACCGCTCCGCTTCCTGTTCCGTCAGCTCCATCTTCCGATCGGTCTCTTCTATAGAAAGTGCAAGTGCAAGCGCATGGGACGGTTCGATCCGATTCTTCTTATCCGTCCCCAGATGCAGCCCGGCCCGTACGACTTTCATGCCCTGCATGGATACCATTGCCCGCGGCACCAGATAAATCTGTTCCCCGAAGATCTGTATCACCCCGTCCTGTCTCTTGGTCCAGTCAGCCGGAAGTCCTAATTCCCCGGTCAGAAAATCCCTGATCCCATCCGGTGATATAGACCAGGCATGCCTGTCCCCTTTCCTCGCTCCGTCTCTCTTTGCTTCCACCGGCCACCCATTAACGCCGCCTTCCCAACGTACGCTGCTTCCTGAAAAGATCTCCCGCCTGCGCAGTCTGGCGATATAGTGCCCTTCCCCTTTAAGCTTATGCGGCATAAGACGCATGGTATGTTCTATGCCGTCTGCGGGATCTTCGACCCATTCCCGCCTTCCCTGTACAAAAGCGCCGTCATGCGCCACATCTTCGATGAAAAACTCCTCGTGCTCCCGTACAAATCTGCTGACCACGCCCTCATCCTCTTCCGGTGCAAAAGTACAGGTCGAGTAGACAAGCACTCCTCCGGGTCTAAGCATTCTCGCCGCCTCGGTGATAATTCCATACTGTCTGTCAGCACACATGGACACATGCGCCTCGCTCCACTCTGTGACCGCCGTCTCATCCTTGCGAAACATTCCCTCCCCCGAACACGGCGCGTCCACCACGATCCTGTCAAAATAATTCGGAAAAAAGGCTGCCATGCGCTCCGGTGTCTCATTACACACGACGCAGTTCTTTATTCCCATGCGCTCCACATTGCGGGACAGTATCTTCGCCCTGCCAGGAATAATCTCATTCGACACAAGCAGCCCCTCTCCTGCCATTCTCCCCGCAATGTGCGTACTTTTGCCGCCCGGTGCCGCACATAGATCCAGAATATACTCTCCCGGCTGCGGATCCAATATCTCCGTCACCGCCATGGCAGAAGGCTCTTGAATATAGTAGGCTCCCGCTTCATGCAGGATATGTTTTCCCGGCTGGTCCCCCGCCTGATAATAATATCCTTCCCGTGCCCAGCTGACCGACTCTAGTGCAAAAGGCATCTTTTTCTCAAACTCCTCCGCCGAAGCCTTCAGCGGATTATAGCGCAGCCCATAATGCCGCTCCTGTCCATAGCTTCTCAAAAACTCTCCGTACTCTATGCCCAGCAGTCTCTCCATCCGATCAAGGAAAGCCGCCGGAAGATTGATCGTTCCGCTCATACTGCTCCTTTTAATTTGCTCGTTATATGCCGTGAAGAATCTTCGATTCTTGTGAAAAACAAATGTCTGCCTCGCAGCCACTTATTTTTCTTTTGCGGCTATTATATCATAGGATCAAGTACCAGACCAGTTTCTGTTTATTCGCAACTCTCTGAAAAATCTTGCAACATCCCATAAGACCATATATAATATTAAATGTTGCACATAAACAAGAGATATTTTTTATGAAAAACACACAGAAATGAGGAGTATTATGACATCGCAAATTTGCATTATTATTGCTATCCTCGTCTACCTGCTCGGAATGATTTACATCGGTATATCCTATTCCAAAAAGAATACGCAAGCTGACGAGTTTTATCTGGGTGGCCGCAAACTGGGGCCTCTGGTAACCGCCATGAGCGCGGAAGCTTCCGATATGAGCAGCTACCTTTTGATGGGACTGCCCGGACTGGCTTATATTTCGGGACTCGCCGACGTAGGATGGACTGCCATCGGTCTGGCGCTTGGTACCTATTTCAACTGGCTCTTAGTCTCCAAGCGCATTCGCCGTTATTCCAGTAAACTCGGAGCTATCACAATTCCTGAATTTTTTGCCAAAAGATACGGTGACGAAAAACATGTTCTTACCTGTATCGCAGCCCTAATTATCGTAATTTTCTTCGTGCCGTACACTGCGTCCGGCTTTGCCGCATGCGGCAAGCTGTTCAGTACGTTGTTCGGCATGAACTATATGACGGCCATGCTGTTAAGTGCGACAGTCATTGTGCTCTACTGTACGCTGGGCGGATTCCTTGCGGTAAGCACGACTGACTTAATCCAAAGCATCACCATGACTGTGGCACTCCTGATCGTCGTGGGATTCGGTGCTGTCGTAACCGGAGGCTTTGATACCGTTGCCGCGAACGCCGGAGAACTTCCCGGATATTTGAGCATGGTACAAACCTATGCCGCCGACACAGGCACTGCTAAGCCTTACACCCCTCTGATGATGGCCTCCATGCTGGCATGGGGACTCGGTTACTTCGGAATGCCCCACATCTTACTCAGATTTATGGCGATTGAAGATGAGAATAAATTGAAGATATCCAGAAGAATTGCTACCGTATGGGTGGTCATCTCCATGGCTGTCGCAGTATTGATCGGTGTGATCGGATACAGCATGTCCAAAGTCGGTATCATTCCCATGCTGGAGGGCAATAACTCCGAAACAGTCATCATTCAGATTGCTTCTGCATTAAGTACGCATGGCGTAATCCCCGCTTTGATAGCGGGTGTTATTCTTGCAGGCATCCTTGCAGCTACCATGTCTACTGCCGACTCTCAGCTTCTCGCCGCAGCCTCCAGCATCTCGCAGAATCTGGTGCAGGACTTTTGCAAGAAAAAACTGGACACGAAGACATCTTTGCTCATCGCAAGGATCACTGTCATTGTGATTTCACTGATTGCCGTTCTGATTGCCAGAAATCCGGACAGCTCTATCTTCACGATCGTATCTTTCGCATGGGCCGGTTTCGGCGCTGCATTCGGTCCCGTTGTATTGCTTGCGCTGTTCTGGAAACGCTCTAACAAGCAGGGCGCACTTGCCGGGATGATCGCCGGAGGTATCATGGTATTCGTATGGAAATACGGTATCGCAACGCTTGGCGGCGTATTCGCCATCTACGAGCTGCTTCCCGCCTTTATCGTCGCGCTGATCGTCAACGTGGCGGTGTCCCTTTTGACCGCTGAACCTGCCGGCGATATCATGAAGACCTTTGAGGAAGTGAACAGCACAAATAACTGACCTGCAATCGGCCAACACATATCTAAGACTATCAAAGCCTGTCTCAGGCGGACATACAGAATCAGGTCTTCTCATGATAACGCAGAAGACCTGATTTTTATTATTTTATAAAGATACACCGTCACTCGTTTATTGCAATATCAATCCTGCTCAGTTTCTCCAATAAAATATCTTCCTCTGTGGGAATATCCTCAGACAGTTCGATCTGCCGCCGTACCTGCCACATCTGCTCATCAATGTCCGCGATCTGACGGGCACATGCTGTCAGACGTCCCACAATTTCCATCTGGTTCGGTACTTCCTGCTTATATTTAAGCTGATGTTCCAGACTTGCCCAGAAATCCATGGCAATCGTGCGAATCTGCACTTCCACAGCCATATCTCTCGTCTGATCCGAGAAGAAAACCGGTACGCTGACAATCATATGATAACTCCGATAGCCATTGGGTTTAGGATTTTTGATATAATCCTTCTCCTTGATCACCGTGATGTCATCCTGCTTCGCCAACGCCTGCGCAAGTACATATATATCGTCCACATAGGAACACACCACACGGATTCCCGCCACATCATATAAATTGTTCTCTACATTTTCCAGCGTAAAATCAAGATTCTTGCGCGCTAATTTGCTCATGATACTGCTGCTGCTCTTAAGCCGCGAATTGATCGATGTTATGGGATTGCGCCGGTATCTCACATTAAACTCCGAATTGAGCACGTCGAATTTCGTCCTCACTTCCTTGATGGCACAGCTATATCTCATGCGCATCTCCTTGTAGTCCACCACAGTGCCCGCCATCTTCTTGCGTCGATCATAAATCGCCTGATCCACTTCCGGAAATATCATCATCTCGGTACCGTCCGCTTCCGCTCCTACCTCATCTAATGGAAAAAAAGGATTCCCGCTCATTGTTTTCTTTTGTCCTCCATTTAATAGCATGTGTTTTTATTGAACCTTCGTCCACAGTTACTATAGCCCATAAACGGAATGGAAACAATAAACGTTGTGTTAAATTTGTATAAAAAATCGAGCTAAGCTCGATTGCGAGATTTGCTTCGCAAACTCGTTCATATATGTAAAAATTTCCTATATTATAAAAACCGGGCAAGCTCGATTGCGAGATTTGCCCGATTTCATTTCCCCAGCATACTGTATTGTCCGTTCTTGTCGTAGGAATCCAACAGGTAATGATTCTGCGCCTGCATGGACAGTACATCTTCCTTATCACACTTGCGGGTGCCCTGCTTCTCCTTCTGCTGACTCCCCTGCTTTACTACTTTGGAGACCGCCGCATGCTCCGTTTGTTTCTGTTGCTTCTGATAGAGATCCCTCAGTTTTGCAGTGCTTTGTTTCACACGGTCATGAAGTTTAAGAACCGACTGGCGGGCGCTGCTAAGCACACTGTACACTTCCTCCGGCACAATCGTTGCCACCGCCATAACCTGCGCCGTTTCCACGGATTGCGAAGTGCCTGTGATCTGCCGCCCCTTAGTCCGATCGGATGTATCCATAATCTCCGAATGCACAGCGTCCTTCCTACCATCCTCCGCCATTCCGTCTGTACCGAGTCCGCCTGCACGCCAGACGATATCGCGGGCGGGATCGGACATTCCTTGACCGATCCCCTCCGGCTGCTGCGCTCCCGGCGAAGCAGCTCCTCCGCTCATCTCAAATTTACCTCCGGCCTGCGCTACAATATCCGTCCTGTTTCTGGGATGATGGAAGTGCGAAGTCGGCCATTTGAGCACATGATAGTCCGCAATCTTCTGTTCCTGCTGTATCCAGTTCAATCGATTCATACGCTGCTGTCCGTTCCTCTACCGAATTATGCAGGATTTCCTGCATATATACGACTAACGGAAATAATTAAAATAGTTCCCGCTGTTGCCGTAATTATTAAATAAATTACTATAGTTATTGCTGCCGTAATTGTTAAACAAATTACTATAGTTGCTGCTTGCCTCGGCCTTCATGTTGCGTTCCGCGCTTGATTCCACGGAATCCGCCCAGAGTGCCGCACGTCCTGCAAAACTGCTGTTGCCGTTCCATACTTTTTTCAGTGTTTCAAGATCCGTGGCTGCCAATTTCTTGTCATCAATTGCAAGTGTTCCGTCATAATTCCTCGTCACGCCGCAGGATGCCAGCTCAGAGCTGTTCAAACTTGAAATACTGTTAAACTGCGTCACATAGCTGTCATCGGCCCTTTTTCCGGACTCCTTAAGATTCTTCAGCATACTGTTATACTGACTGATAAATCCCTTAATGGTAGACACGACTTCCGCATTTTCTCCGCTCTCTTCCGCTTTTGCAAAAAGAGAAGTATCGCTCTTGTCCGTCAGCTTATCCGCATAGTCGATGACCTGCCCTGCATGGTACTTCATATTATAATATAAATTCTGCGTATTTGCCGTACTTTTTACCAAATTGGAATAAAAGCTATTCGTCTTGCTGCTATTCGTCAAAAGCGAGCTTCTGCTCGTCCTTTTACTCTTGCTGCTCCTGCTCAGAGCCCGCTGTAATAAAGATGATGTCCCGCTCATGCTGCTATTACCGTTCAGCAATCCGCTCATATAATTTCTTGTGACTCTCATATAAACTCTCCCTTCTGTCTGCATGTCAAACGGTACACGACCGTAGTGACATATATCTGTCCTTGTAGGAAAAGAAGCGCCTCTCTGCTCCCTACACTATATATATCGATATCTCACAGTCAAAGTAAAGCAGTTTGTAATCAACCGTGCAGTTTTTGTCATATAATTTTCCCCTGCAGCATGATTGTCAGAATAAACATCCCGTCTCTCACCTCATACTGCATCGTCCCGTAATATTTCTCCGCACAGCTTCGCATATTACTCATGCCGAAGCCATGATCCCGCTCGTTTATTTTCGTCGTTTGCAGTTCCCTGTTCTCAGACCGTAACACCCGACCATCGCAAGTATTTTCCACCACCAGAAAAAACATCCGTCCTTTAACATATCCCCGAATCCGAATGCTTCTATGCCGCTCCTTCGGCACACGCCTGCAGGCTTCTATCGCGTTATCCAGTGCGTTATTCAATAAAATACCCAGATCAAACGCTTCTATCCCAAGATCCGAAGGAAAGAGCAGATCACCGTCCAGCGCAATATCCTCCTGCACACAGATCTGTCCTTTACGATTTAAAATTACATCCGTTACCGGGTTCCCCGTGCTAAACTGCAGCGCCAGCCTGTCTGCCGACCTATGCATACTGTACAGATACTGTTCCGCTTCCTGTCCGATCCGCTCCGGTATCTGCCCGCTCTGCACACTGACTTGCAGCAATTGCTCCATGTCCGCCACGTAATTATTCAGATCGTGGCGCATACCGCGGATACCGTCATAGAGCTGCTCCAGCTCCTTCACATGAGCCGTCATGTCCGCTAACTGCTGCTTATAGAACAGCATGTTGCTTTTATGCTCCTCCGAACGCATCAGCTCGCCATATATCTTCCTACTGAAGACGATACAGATCAGACACAGAACGGCAATCGTGGGCACCACCACATACATGCTGCCGTGTTTCTCATATAAGAAGTCGATCTCTGTTCCTTTTCTGGTGTAAAAAGACACCCTCCATGACACATCAAACGCCATGCCGATAATCGGTGCAAGCATAAGAAACCGAAGCCCCTGCCTGTCAATCTCCATCACGGTTCCTGTCTGATACCGCCGAAACATTTTGAGGGTTATATACATGAGCAGCAGATATCCCGCCGCATATGCATACAGACTTACGGACTGCAATCGCCTCGTGATCTCCATATACCGTTCCGGGACGATCGTCTCATGAATCAGTCTTTCATCCAGATACTCCAGATATCCCATTATCGAGAAATGCCATATACTGTGCAGGGTAAACCGCGCCATCTCCTGTACCGTATAGAATACAAGCAGCACATACAGCTTCGCCTGCCATCGACCCTGATAGAGGATATTCATCACCAGAGAGCTGCACGCGAAAATACATATCAGTTTCACAATACTATAACTGCTGTTATTCATTTCTCCGGCTTCATTCATATAAAGTACACGATTCACCCAAACCGAATTCGACAACCAATAACTGAGAAGAAATGCCTGCATGAAAAAAAGTACCCTTCCGACGGAACGATACTTCTCCTTCAACTGTATAATATCTTTGCACAAAAACAATAACAGCCCCGCTCTCACCAACTGTTCCATCAGATCAAGCACTATCTCCGTCATCGTTTCACTCCTTTAAATACTTACAGTAAAGTTTAACAAACTCGCTGTACTTCTGCTTAGCCAGATAGATCTTTTCGCCGTTTCCGATGATAATGCTGTCATGATCATATCCATCTACTGCCGACAGCGCCACCAGATATCCTCTGTGACAACGATAGAATCCCTCGCCAAGCACTTCCTCCAGATGATTCATCCGTTCATAGTATTCCAGACAGCCCGTCTTCATATGCAGGATCACCTTACGCCCGCTGTTCTCCACATAGAGAATATCCTCCACCGGAACCCTTCGATGGCTTCCCTCCGTCTTAACCAACAGATATCTGGGAACTGCCTGCCTCTTCTCCACTTCCTGAGCGGCACGTTTCAGAACATCTGTCATTTTATTATGGTCCACGGGTTTCATCAAATAATGGAACGCGCCGACATCAAATGCCTGAAAAACCTGCTCCTTCACCCCTGTCACGAAAATCAGGATGGCATCCGAGCGCTCTTTAAGCCGCCTCGCCGTCTCCATGCCGTCCATGCCCTCCATAGCAATGTCCAGAAGCACGATATCCGGCTGCCATCCTTCCTCAACATTTTCTAATAACTTCATCCCTGAATCAAACTCTCTTGTCTGCGCCTGAGAAAATTCCTTCTCAAGCAAGGTGCGAATCCTTTCTCTCCCTCTTACATCGTCATCGCAAATCGCTATTCTCATGTTTCCCTCATATCCTCAGTCTGCCGCCGCTTATCATATCTGCGGCAATTTATGCGCAGATTCCATGTACTTCACATGTCACGGCGCAGGAAAGCAAAATTCACCATCCTGATATTATATCGGCATACATATGAATTTTATTCTTTGATATGTCACGAAACAATATATTTTTGTCACAAACAGCGCATACCCAACCTAAAGCTGATCGTCCACCGTACTTCCCTTCAAATCTTCTTCCAACAGCTTCATCTTATGAAGTATAGTCTTGATCTCGGACTGGATATCGGAAACATTGCCCACATTGCCCACGCCGGCGTCGATCATAGTCTCCAATAGCTCCGCATCTTCTCTGGAACGCTCCTCTGCTTCCCTGCGCAATTCTTCCTGCTCCTCACTGCGCTCATGAGCCGCATCGATCTGCGCCTCCAACTCCTCTTTCTTCTCGTTGCGCTCCGCGGTCTTCTCTTCCTCTTCGGCTTTCTCCTCCGCCTTCTCTTTTGCTTCCTCACGAGGCTCTTCCAGCTCCTCGTCAACATGCTCTTTCGCCTCGTCGATCATCATTCCGAGGATTTCCCTGCCGGCGGCTTCCATCACTTCATCGGCCTGCTTCTGCGCATCCACCATTGCATGATATTTCAGACGTTCCAGCTTGGTCGCACGAATCGTCGCATGACATCCCATGAGTTCCGCATCGATCTTTTCGTTTCTCGTCTCATAGGTGCCCTGAAACTTATCAATCGCAAGACAGCGTTCCTGATATTCCGTAAGTCTGTCTTCCCTTGCCTCCAGCTGTGCAACCTTTTCCTTTTCTTCATCCGTAAGCCTTACGCCGGATTCTGGGTCCTCCGACAGGGTCTTCTTACGAAGCAGCTCCTGATCTTCCTCACTGAGCTGCCTCTGCTTTAACTCTTTAACCTGTTTCCACTCATCCTCCGTCAACAGATCNAAATTACACTCACGCTCTGCATCCGCCGCTCTCTCCAGCAGTTCCAGTTCNTTCTGTTCCTGTGAATCCGNGGCAACTCCGTATNGCTGCCGCAACGCTTCCTTCTGCGCNTCNCCTTCTGNTATAATACCAAGATTTTCNTTCTTTTCGGCATTTAACTGCGCGACCCTATCNCTGATCTCCATTATATTCTGATCAATCTTCTTATCGCCTTTCCATGCATCGCCCACGATCTTCAACGCCTTCTTCTGGGCACGCTGTCTGCGCAGCGAAATCCTGTCCTGCTGCACTCCCAGATCGCCCGCAAAGATACTTTTCCTGCCATCCTTACCGAACTGTTTCCCTTCTCTCTGTGCAGCTCTTTCCCTCGCNGCGCCGGCGGTGTTAATAATCTGATTATCATTCGCTTTTGCTCTGATCTGCATANCAACCTCCTTGTCTTTCATGCGTAAAATCCGTTTTATCAATATATTTATCGGATGTTTATGCTGTTTTCATAAGGAAAAANCAGCCTTTCCACATGCCTTTCATAGCAGAAAAGCGGTCGTTCATAACAAAAAGCTCTGCCGTTCGACGACAAAGCTTTTAATTACGCATGTTATTATATTGCTATACGCATTATATGCACACTTTACATACTACGATCTGTACACAACCATAATATTACATCTGGAAATTATCGTCCTGCTGCCCATGATCGGACTGTCCGCCGTTTTGCTGATTCATATCCTGATAACCTGTGCCGCTCTGGTAATTCTGCCCCTGCTGATTGTTCGGAACATTCTGATATCCCTGACTGCTCTGCCAGCCCTGATTCGGCTGGTAGTTCTGGTTCGGCTGATAATCCTGATATCCCTGATTCGGCTGATATCCCTGATAATTCTGGAAACCTTGATTTTGCTGGTAGTTCTGGTATCCTGCTCCGTTCTGATACCCCGTCGGCGCATTACCGAAGGTGATCTCTTTTAATGCCACATACAATTCTGCATCGGTCATATAAATATACGGATTCACATAGAAAATTGCCAGAATGCCGCAGGTAAACACACTTAAGATGATCCAGCCGAGGAACGACAGATCAAGCACAAACGCATTCCATTTATTGCCGTCCATCATCTGCTTACTCATCGCGAAGGCTTCTTTAGAGTCAATCCCCGGATTCTCCGCCAATATATACGGAATCATACGGTATTCATACCCTTTGATGATACCGGGTACCACAAGCAGTAACGACCATAAGAAAACATATAATGCTTTTAAGAACATGGTCTTAACCACATTCATGTAAGAATTGGAGAAAGCATAACCCAATTCGCCCAACTCCGCCTTCTGATAATGGCTGACCACGAAGAAACGCTGAGCACCGACTACAAGCGGATTCAACAGAAATGCCGAGAACGCAAATCCGATCACCATGACTACCAGTAACACTACCATAAAGCCAACGATAAAGCCGGCCATTTCCGCAGAAGACATGGAACCGTATCCGTAATTACTCCTCGATGTTCTTTGTGTATAACTGCTGCTGGCAGAAGATCCGCCACCGCCTACCATCGTAAGCACGAGTGCAACTAACACCATCTTCCAATAGTTGAATTTAAAAAACTTCTTTGCGTTATCTTTCAGTTCCGCTCTTGTCCACATTGACAACTTCTCCTCCCACCTCATTTAAATTTATTTCACTTTCAAGTCACTGTATTATAGTAATATATTATCCTATATTATGCAAGAAGAAAGTTGGTTTTTCATCCCTTTTCGATAAAGAGAACTGCCAAACAAAATAAGGTGCTATCCGAATCTCCCGTCAATATAATCCCTCGTCTGCCGCTCGGCCGGGTGTGAGAAAATCTTATAGGTGGGAGCGCACTCTACCACCTCACCTCCGAGGAAGAAGGCCGTATAATCCGACACCCGCGCCGCCTGCTGCATATTATGTGTCACCACCGCCATCGTATACCGCTTCTTTAAATCACGCATTAGCTGCTCTACCCGCATGGTCGAAACCGGATCAAGCGCCGAAGTCGGCTCATCCATGAGCAGCACCTCCGGCTCCACCGCCAGCGCGCGGGCAATACACAATCTCTGCTGCTGTCCGCCTGATAATCCTAATGCCGGCCGCTCTAACCGGTCNTTCANNTCCTCCCATACCGCTGCCTCNTGAAGACTTCGCTCCACAATCCCGTCAAGNCGNTTTCTATCNCTGATTCCGTNCACCCTCGGTCCGTAGGCAACATTGTCATAGATGCTCATGGGAAAAGGATTCGGCTGCTGGAACACCATCCCCACTCTCCGGCGAAGCCNCNNCACATCCACTCCCACCCCATAGATATCTTTCCCGTCAAGATATACGCTGCCCTCGATCTTCACATTGTCGATCAGATCATTCATTCTGTTCAGCGTTCTCAGAAAAGTAGACTTTCCGCAGCCGGAAGGTCCGATCAGCGCAGTGACCGTGCCGGCATAAAGTGCAACGGAAACATCCCGAAGGGCATGACTGTTTCCGTAATATATGTTTAATTGATCCGTTCTGATCTTAACGGCAGCCATNATGCACCATAAACCTCGACATTCTACTNACTATAAGATTNATCAGCATGACAATGCACAGCAGTACTACAGCAATGCCGAAGGCCGCGTCATACTGCCCCTTAGACATACTCAGATACATCTGCACGGTAAGCGTCCCGCCTGACTCCATGATCTTCCGCACCAAGCCCATTCCCCTTTGTGGCAGCAGATACCCGCTGCCTGCCGTAAAAAGCAGAGCTGCCGACTCACCCACGATCCGCCCAACCGCCAGTACCACTCCGGTTAAAATGCCCGATGACGCCGTAGGGAGCAGCACCGTACGTATCATGTACCACTTGCCGGCACCCATGCCGAGCGCCCCTTCCCGATACCCGTCCGGCACCGCCTGTAATGCTACCTGAGTGTTTCTCGTAATTAACGGCAGTACCATGATCGTAAGTGTCAGCGCTCCCGTCAGAATCGAGTATCCCAGTCCCAATGTCGTCCCGAAAAACATCATGCCGAACAAACCNAANACAATNGACGGTATTCCCGCCAGCGTCTCCANGGCAAATTCGATCAGCCGAACGANCCTGCCCCTTCTCGCNTATTCATTCNGCCAGNCCGCNGCTCCNANNCCGACGGGNACTGCGATCAGAAGCGTCAGCNCCNCGATATAAAGCGTATTCACGATGTTNCCCGCAATCCCCACGGTTCCNCGTATAATNCTTGATACCGTAGTTAAGAAAGACCAGCCGACAGTNGGAATCCCTCTGACAAACACATANCCGATAATGCCCGCCAGCAGNATCACGGAAANAAAAGCCGCCANATANATCATTCCCAGTATAAAANTGTCCGCANGCCGTCTCTNNCTCATGGTTTCCCGGTTCCNTCCCTGTCACNTTTNGCAAANATCCCNTTNAATATNACATTGACCGCTACNATAAAAGNAAACAATACCAGNCCGATCGTAAACAGTACCTGTCTGTGNAANCCGCCGGCATATCCCATCTCNCTGACAATNGCCGTGGTAAGAAANCTGACCGANCAAAAAGGNANCGGAANNTTCACAGANCCGCCCGACACCAGCCCGACAGCCATGGCTTCCCCCATCGCCCTGCCGACTCCCAGCACCACCGACGTGACGATTCCGGATCTCGCCGCCGGCAGGGTCACTTTAAAGATCGTCTGAACCTGTGATGCTCCCAGCGCGAGGGATGATGTCTTAAGCTGCATCGGCACCGCACGGATCGCCGCCTCACTGATATGTATGACAGTCGGCAATATCATAACCGCCAGCACCAGTACCGCCGTCAAGAGATTGGCACCGCCCGTAAACCGATGACTTTCCGATCCGCGAAACAGGTTCTGCTCTATCCTGTACATAAACGGATTCAGGATCATTA
Organism: Lachnospiraceae bacterium; assembly: GCA_014804605.1. Lineage (GTDB taxonomy): Bacteria > Bacillota > Clostridia > Lachnospirales > Lachnospiraceae > UBA3282. The sequence continues at coordinate 100,675 of JAAUZM010000035.1, forward strand.
ATCCCAACAGTCCGTAAATTACCGAGGGGATTCCCGCCAATAATTCCACCGCCCATCTCACCACTGCAGCCGGACGCTCCGGCGCTATTTCCGCAATAAAAACCGCCGTGAGTAATGCGACCGGCACCGCAATCACAATGGCGGCTGTCGTGCCGACGACCGATGTTAGCACGATGTAAAGTATGCCAAAGGACGGTGCATCCGCAGTCGGTCTCCACTCCGCATGGAACAAAATATCCCTGATGCCCAGTCGGAAAACCGCCGGCAGCCCATTGGCCGCCATGTAAAACATGATTGCGGCAACCGCAAATATCGAACAGAACGCACAAGCCGCAAAGACTGCCTGCGCAACACTTTCGATCGCATGCTTGCGCCTTTCATCGGCTGCGCCATCCGAAAACACCCGATATATTCTTCGCCTCATAAAACCCTCTTTCCTGCGCATTCATCATACGGCGGCGTAACCAGCCCGACCGATTCGATCAGTTGCCTTCCCTCGTCCGAGCAAATGTAGAAAAAGAACTCCTGCACTGCCGCACTCTGCCGTGAAACCGCCCCGTCGGTCACCATGATAAGAGGGCGACTGAGCCGATATCCGCCGCCCTGTATCTCTTCCCGTGTAGGCAGCCGTCCGTCCAACGCCAGAATCCGTACTGTATCGTCCGGTATGTCTATCGAAACATAACCGATCGCTCCCGGGGTCGCCGCAACCCGCGCCATAACCGCACCGGAGGAGTCCATCTCGTTGGCGTACGCACAGAGATCTTGCATATCTAATATTTCCTCAAAGACACTCCGCGTACCGCTTCCCGCTTCCCGTCCCACTACCACAATCGCTTCGTCTGCGCCGCCCGCTTCCTGCCAGTTTCTGATCCTGCCCGCATAGATATCTCTTAACTGCCCCATGGTCAATCCCTCAACTGCATTGGAAGGGTGCGTGATCACCGCGATCCCGTCAATCGCCGCCACATGTTCCACCGCACCCGCATCCAGCTCTTCCTGCCGCAGCCTTCTGGATGAATTACCGATATCTGCGCGACCGGCCAACACCGATTCAATTCCCGCCGACGAACCCGTGAATTCCACGGTAACCGATATATTCGGATAAGCAGCCATGAAGCCCTCCGCCAGAGCACCGGAAAGATTCTCCATCGCGGTAGAACCAGCCATGACGATCACGCCCTCCGCAGACATCTCTTCCGTATCCGGCTCTTTCTCTTTTTGCATGGAAAAAATTCCTCTGCCGCCTCCGATGCCGTAAATTACCATCCACAGAATAAAGCCGATCAATATCCCACTGCCGATCTCTGCAGTCTTTTTCATGTAATCGCTTCTTTCTTTTCTGTGGCAGTTCAGCCCCGGCTTCCCTTGCCTGCTTCTTACAATTTATGCGCCTTCCCGTTGTCCATATCCAAAAAAAATTTTGATTAAATCGTTTAAGTTACTTTACTAGGACAAATTTCAATATTTTTTGGTGATTTTTACCTATTTTGTCACTTTATTTTTGTAATATATGTAAATTTATGTTTTTGATATAAAATAAAGCTGTATTTTATATCAAAAACATGTTATTATAACTAAAACGATTAAGTTATTATTAATCGTATTTCCTCTTATTAGTTACCACCATAACTATATAATGTATTCAAAAAGAACAGTCATCTATTTNCTAGTGACTGTTCTTTTTGAATTNAGCTTCCTTCAATTGCGAGATTATGAGTTATTCNTATGAGATACTGCGTATCTCGGAAAACTCGTTGCAAACCCGAAAATATGGAGNTGTTATGATNTTGTCAAATAATCCAGAAATGCCTCGCAGCCTTCTAAAACGTCATCGTAAGTTACGTCAAATTCTCCCGTATACCACGGATCGGCAATCGCNCTGCTNCTCCCGGCATANTCCAAAAGCCTGTGTATCTTATTCTCCGGATCGCCACCCGCAATTCTGGTCATGTTGCGGATGTTGGCATCATCCATACCGATGAGATAGTCGTATATGTCATAATCTGCTCTCGTCATCTGTACCGCGCGNTGCGGAACAACCGGAATGCCTACNGANCGNAGNTTGTTGACTGTGCCGTAGTGTGGGCTGTTGCCTATTTCTTCTCTACTGGTGGCTGCGGAGGCGATTTGGAATTGGTGCTCCAGGTGGCGCTGTTTCACCAGATNGGTCATGACGCTCTCNGCCATGGTGCTGCGGCAGATGTTGCCGTGGCAGACGAATAATATTTTAANCATATCTTTTATATCCCTTCATAAGCCTTCAANCCTTGATATTTCAAGCTTTNCGGCNCTTTTTTCATTTTTGGTTTTNTACCCTNANTCTGCGTAATTNGTTATAAATCTACGCAAATNTANGGGCAAATGGTGTAGTAATTGGTGTAGTAGATTNGTGCATTTCTNAACCTGATTTTCTNTGTTTTCCTNGCATATCNGNNTCTTTGAAGTCTAAAATTTTCGCCATCTGNTCCGCCGCACGGTCATAGCTGGCATGAGTATANACATTCAGCGTAACACCTACATCAGAATGTCCCATTACATACTGNAAGGTCTTAATGTCCATACCNGCNTTTGCCATGTTGGTACAGAANGTATGACGGAANACATGAGGNGTGATGTGTGGCAATGGTTTATCTGGNTNNAGTTTCTTGTATTTCTTCATTGCCCANCGCATCTCATTTTCGATATGCAANGCTACTTTCGGNTTATCATCCTTGTCCANCAGAAGAAAGTTGCTGTATCCNTCAACAATCATTTCTGTNTTCANNTTCTTGCGGCGNNTAAGGATATTTTTCANGCTTCGATAGACNTCCTCTGTCATNGGNATAAAACGGCATCCGCACTCGGTCTTNGTTTTCTCAACATAATACTTTCCGCCCCGTTCCCTGACAAGCTGATGATCNACACGGATCTTCCGGCNTTCAAAATCCAGATCACTTTTNGTCAAGCCNCAAAACTCNCTGACACGCATCCCCGTTCCCAACAGNANAACAAANTCATCATAATACTTGCAGTAAGTTTTATCNTCNCGNATAAAGCCCATCCAAAGNTCCTGCTGTTCNTCNGTCATNGCAATCCGTTTTTGTGAATCGTTNGGNACAACATCAACCAGCTTNAAATCAAANGGATTNCTNCNGATNATNTCNTCATTNTATGCCATNTGAAAAGCNGGCTTNACNACNCCNCNGACACTTGTNATNGTNCTGTANCCTTTNCCGTCATTATGCAGCTTCANAATCCANTGNTGNGCATCNGANACNTTNATATCCNNNATCTGNCNNTANCCNAAATCTTCNTTNTTAATCAGNTTNAGCACNAAATTATANCCGACTTTGGTATTGTAGCGTACGCCCTGTTTCAAACTAATATAGCGTTCCAAGAGGGCAATAACGGTAGCTTCTCCGGCAGCATAATCAATCCCATCATAGAGCTGCTTCTGAATTGTCTTTTCCTTTTCCCGCAGTTCTTTTAAATCAGCGGAATAAATAGTCTGCCGCTTTCCGTGGATATCCGTATATCGATATTGATAAATCAGGTCTTTTCGCTGGCTCTCCCCTGTCTTTAAGACTCGTCCTTTATTGTCTTTCCGTTTCTCAGACATTTTCAAACTCCTTTCCGTAGTGGAAAGAGCCTTGATATGACTCATTCATTGTACCACATGAAAGCCGATTTTACATCACAAGATACACAAAAACTGGAAAAAATGAGATACCTTCCCTTGTCAGATAAAATATTCCTGCTCAGTATACTTAATGCTTGAGCAGGCGACGTCTGATTAACCATTCATTGCTAATATTTAAATCTTTCTCCGGTCTATTTGCTAAAAAAATTATCAAAAGATACAAATACATAGCTTATCAAATTACATCCAAAATACTTGTAACTATACAAACTTATTCTTTATTATATATTTTTGAAATGTAAAAAATAATATTGTTATAGGTAATATTGATATGAATACCCCTGCCATTATTTCATTATAATTTGATATTGCATCTCCACTATTAGATGTTACTTTTAAATAATTTATCCCAATTGATAGAACTCTATGTGTTTTATTATTTGTAATAATCCTTGGCCAAAAGTATGCATTCCAACTATTTATAAATGACATTAATATTGCTGTTACAAATATTGGCTTGCAAGCCGGTATATAAATATATCTTAACATCTGTATTCTTGTTAAACCATCACATTTTCCAATATCAACTAGATTCTTGTCAATTGAATTAAATGCTGTATACATCAAATATATAAAAAATGTTGATGTCGCATCTGGAATTATCATTGCTACAAAAGTATTAACTAATCCAAGTCTTGCAAAAAAAATATAAATAGGTATAAATGTTACTTGCTGTGGTAACATCATTGCTCCCAGAATCACGCCCAAAATAACTTTTCTTCCCTTGAATTTCCCTACCGCTAATCCATATGCCGCAAAAGTACATGTACATAACTGCAGTACCATTATTCCTGCCGTCATGATTACTGTATTTTTAAAATACAATATCATATCTGGATTCGAAAGTATTTTTTTATAACTCTCAATCTGTATTTTTTGTGGAAATAATGTTGGTATTGCAGATACCAACTCATTTTTATCTTTAAGAGATGTTACTACCATCCAATAAATTGGAAATATTATTATAAATGTAATGAATACTGCCAAAAAAGTTTGAAAAATTTTGCCTAATTTTCTTCTTATCTTATTCATCAACATTTATCTCATCTCCTTCCCATTTCCTTATCTTAATTATTAGATATGTACATATTGATATTATTACAAGTAATATGATTGATATTGCTGATGCCCTTCCCATCCTAAAGTCTATCATTGCATATCTATAAATTAAATAAACTATAACTTCTGTTGTTCTAAACGGTCCACCTTCTGTCATAATATCTATTGTTTGAAATGCTTTCATTGATGCAATAAAACTCGTTATTAGCAAAAACTGTATTGTTGGTATTAATGCCGGAAGGGTTATTGTTATAAACTGCTTAATTTTGCTTGCTCCATCTAAAGATGCTGCTTCATAATACATCTTTGGTATTCCTGACATTGCGGATAAATATATTAGCATCCCATACCCTATGTTTTTCCATCCTGAGATTACTATTATTGAAAATAACGCTGTGCCTCTTTGACCTAACCAATCTACTTTTTCTAAATCTATCAAGCCTAAGATTTGGTTTAATATTCCATTATTCGTATTAAGTATCCACAAAAAAACAACCGCTGCACATGATGTGGAAATATATCTTGGAAAAAATACCATTGGTCGTAAAATCCTAAACACCTTACTATTATTACTAAATACTAGTGCTAATAATAATCCACCAATAACTGTAAAAAATAGCACGCCAATCGTATAGATTATCGTAATTTTTAATGATGCCCATAGGTATTTACTCCCATTCCCCACAAATAACCATTCATAATTCTCTGCCCCTATGAATCTTAAGTTTGAATTTAATAAATTCCAATCCGTTAAGCTATAATAAAATAACTGTATTAATGGTATGTATGTAAAAACAACTATAAATGAAAGTGCTGGCAAGGTACAAGCAAAATCTCCTAAATTTCTTAACATCTTATTATTTAATATGTGTTTTTTCTTACGTTCTACCATTTTCTATTCCCCCATACACAAAATAAAACATAGATAAGTAGATGCTACGTTTACTTGCATATCCTACTTGCCTATGCCTTATTCGCTTCTCTATCACTAAATTCAATTTTTATGATTGCTAATCTGCAATAATTGCCTCAATCTCATTTACCATTTGGTCTGACATTTCCTTAACATCAGCACCTTCAATCATAATCTGATTAGTATAATTCTGCCAAACTTTCACAATTTCGCTTGCTGACTTATGAATAATTGGCGGATTGATATTATCTAAGTGGTCATACAAAATCTGATAGGCTGGATACTCGGTAATATACTCTGTAATCACACTAGAGTCAAGGGCAGAATATCGAATTGGAATACATCCTGCTTCAAGATCCAATGTGGTACTTACATCTGTACTGGACAGGAATTTAATAAATTCCCACGCTGCATCCTTAATTGTTTGATCATTCTTTGATGGAATACCTATTACACTACCACCAAGATCTGCAATATTCGCTCCATTAATATATGGATACCAAGCAATTCCCACCTCAAAATTACAGTTATCAATATAATCAGGTAGTGCTGAAGAATTATGGAATACCATAAATGTATTTTCATCATAGAAAGATTGTCTCATATTAGCAGATGCATCTGTCCCCTGAAGCCATTGAACCAATTCTTCTTTACACCATTCTGAAAACTGAGTTGTCACAGATAATGCTATATCTGAGTTTAAATCACACTTATTATCTACTGTCAAAATTTTTACTCCATGACTCCTATAAATACAGCCATAGTAAAAATCAAGTGATTGCATACTTAAAGGTGTCATACCCGTCCTACTATAAACATCATTAAAAAAATCATCCCATTCACTAAATTCTATCGGAATCTCTAGATTATTATCTTCTGCAACTGTCTTATTATAATAAATGACCTGAGTATTGTGAAGAAATGGGAATGCAATCTGTTTATTATTAAATTTACCAGTATTAAATACTCTTTCCACAAAATCAGAAGTGTCAAAGTCATCTTTTTCAATATAATAATTCAAATCCTCAAATAAATTATTTTCTGCATAGGATGCAATAAACTTTGTATTACAAACCGCAATTCCAGGAAGACCTGTACCTGCTGCATTTGCTGCAATTATTTTCTCATTCAATTCATTCCAATTCCCTATATACTCTGGTATAATTACAATATCAGAATGTTCAGAATTAAATTGTGCAATCAATCCCTCAATTGTTTCATCATGCTGAGCATCAAGAGTATTCCACCAAATAACCTCTATTGGCTCAGCCTTCTGTATTTCTGACACCTCTACATCATTCTTATTGGAACAGCCTACCAACGCATACAACATGGATAGTACCAACAAAACTGAAAATATCTTAATCTTATTCATTTTTAAACCCTCCTTCTACATATCTTTACACTATTTATTTAATCGTTAATATTCCATTTCAGATAAATACTTTTATTATAGCGCTTATACCCATTCATAAGCCTTTAAGCCTTCATTTTTAAACTTTCGGTGCTTACCTTCCCTTTAAATATTAGCCACTAATTTAAATATACCTACTCAAATTCATGGGAAATGATAGAGTAATCTATGTAGTATATTGGTGCATTTCTTAACCTGATTTTCTTTTTTTCTCTTGCATATCAGCCTCTTTGAAGTCCAAAATTTTCGCCATCTGCTCCGCCGCACGGTCATAGCTGGCATGAGTATACACATTCAGCGTGACACCTACATCAGAATGTCCCATTACATACTGCAAGGTCTTAATGTCTATACCTGCATTTGCCATGTTGGTACAGAACGTATGACGGAACACATGAGGAGTAATGTGTGGCAATGGTTTATCTGGATGAAGTTTCTTGTATTTCTTCATTGCCCACCGCATCTCATTTTCGATATGCAACGCTACTTTCGGTTTATCATCCTTGTCCAGCAGAAGAAAGTTGCTGTATCCGTCAACAATCATTTCCGTCTTCAAGCTCTTGCGGCGGGTAAGGATATTTTTCAGACTTCGATAGACTTCCTCTGTCATAGGGATAAAGCGGCATCCGCATTCGGTCTTTGTTTTCTCAGCATAATACTTTCCGCCCCGTTCCCTGACAAGCTGATGATCTACACGGATCTTCCAGTTTTCAAAATCCAGATCGCTTTTTGTCAATCCACAAAATTCACTGACACGCATTCCCGTTCCCAACAGCACGACAAATTCATCATAATACTTTGCGTAGGTTTTATCTTCACGGATAAAACCCATCCAAAGCTCCTGCTGTTCTTCTGTCATAGCAATCCGTTTTTGTGAATCGTTTGGCACAACCTCAACCAGCTTAAAATCAAATGGATTTCTTCGGATAATGTCTTCATTATATGCCATCTGAAAAGCTGGCTTGACGACACCACGGACACTTGTAATGGTACTGTATCCTTTTCCGTCATTATGCAGCTTCATAATCCATTGCTGTGCATCAGACACTTTGATATCCCGAATCTGCCTATACCCAAAATCTTCCTTTTTAATCAGGTTTAGCACGAAATTATAGCCAATTTTGGTATTATAGCGGACACCCTGCTTCAAACTGATATAACGTTCTAAAAGAGCAATCACACTAATCTTTCCAGCAGAGTAGTCAATTCCATCATCAAGCTGCTTTTGGATTAATTTTTCCTTTTCCCGCAATTCTTTCAAATCTGAGGAATAAATGGTCTGCCGTTTTCCATGGATATCCGTATAGCGGTACTGATAAATCAGGTCTTTTCTCTGGCTCTCCCCTGTCTTTAAGATTCGTCCTTTATTGTCTTTCCGTTTCTCAGACATTTTCAAACTCCTTTCCGTAGTGGAAAGAGCCTTGATATGACTCATTCATTGTACCATATCAAAGCCGATTTTATACCACAAGATTCACAAAAATTAAAAGAATACCATCCATGTCAGATAGAATACTCCTGCTCGATATACTGATCGAACAGGCGGCGTTTGATTAACCGCTTATTGCCAACCCACAAAACAAACCGACAGTTTTTCTCATTGGTAAGCTCACGCAGTTTATTAATGCCAATCCCCGAATAAGCCGCTGCTTCTTCAAGGCTTAAATTACTCTTTTCCCAAATCGGAACTTCTTTCATTGGCTTTCGCCCCCTTCCATGAGTTTCTTTAACCGATTCATTTTCTGCTGTGCTGTTATTTTTCGGAAATCGCCGCCCGTAAAGCGGACAGGCACACACATTTCAAGCAGCCTGCCATAAATGCGTGCGTGTGGCACATCCTCCGGATTCCTGAGCTGCTCCGGCGTAAGGTTCGTCGTTGCGATTAAAGGTTTTTTGCTGATATACCGGCTGTCTATCACGTTGTAGACCTGCTCAAGCCCGTATTCCGTCCCCCTCTCCATGCCGAAATCGTCAAGGATAAGCAG
>JAAUZM010000036.1 GCA_014804605.1 Lachnospiraceae bacterium
ACTGCCGTCTTAGTGAAAGAAGCCGGAATGAAAAATGTGCTGGTGACAAATGGTACGGCGGAACTTTCAATATTAGAAGAACTTTTGCCTTACATCGATGCGATGAATATTGATTTAAAGGGTTTTCGGCAGAAATACTATGAAAAGCTCGGCGGCAATCTGGAAATCGTGAAAGAATTCATTATTCGTGCGGCCGTAGACTGTCATGTGGAGCTTACTACATTGATTGTACCCGGGGAGAACGACGAAATTTCCGAAATGGAAGAGGAAGCGGCATGGATTGCTTCTGTGGAAGACGCTGCCGGAAAGAAGATTCCCCTTCATGTGACACGCTTTTTCCCACGCTATCATATGATTGATAAGGAGGCGACAGATATAGCGCAAATACATCGCCTGGCTGGTACCGCGAAAAAATATCTGAACTATGTGTTTGTTGGAAACTGTTGACTTTATGAAGCTTCTAACGCAGGTGATTATTGGGAATCCGTGGTATTGGGTACAATTTGGGTACACCAGTTTTAAAACCACATAAATGAGCAACAAAAACGTATCAAAATGATATGATTTTGCAAGAGAGACCACTATAAAGTATGTCCTGTCAGGAAAAGGAAAAAGAGTTTGAATAGACGACGAAAACGCTGGGAGCCTGTGTTTATGCGGGTTTTCCAGCGTTTAAATTTGCCTGTGGTTCTATTCTGGTTCTAAAATCGTAGGATTCCTTAATATTTTCATATTTACATGGAAAATATATTTTATAATATGGATACGGAAGCTCCATTTAGAACCAGAAGACATAAGCTGAATATGAAAATAAAAAAGGCTAATCATGCAATAACAAGGAGCGTACAAAATACACAATCAGAGATATAATAACCACAGCAACATGAAAGCAGGTATAAAAAATGTGTGGACGCTATTATGTGGATGATGAAACTGCAAGAGAAATAGAAAAGCTGATATGGCAGGTGGATGAAAAGATGAACAAAGCTGAAAACATTCATCTGCAAGCGGGAGATATCCACCCGTCAGAGGGCGCTCCGGTGATCGCAGCCGATCATAATGACTTATGCTGCAGATGGCAGAGGTGGGGCTCCCCGGTTTTAGTGGCAGGCAGCTCATCTTTAATGCAAGAAGTGAATCAGACTTAGAAAAAAAGATGTTCAAGGAAAGTGCAAAGCATCGGAGGGTAGTTGTTCCCGCTACCTGGTTCTATGAATGGAACAAAAAAAGAAAAAAATCTTTTATAGAGAAGGGCAGCCTATACTTTACATGGCAGGACTCTATAACCGTTATCAGAATGAGGACAGGTTCGTGATCCTGACAACGGCAGCTAACGAATCCATGAAGCCTGTCCATGACAGGATGCCCTTGCTGCTGGAACAGGATGAGATAGAAAAATGGCTGTTTGAGGACGATCTGACAGAAGAGCTCTTGCAGAAAACACCTGCCTTGTTGGAGCGGAGATCCGACTTTGAACAAATGAGCCTGTTTCCTGTTGAAAATTCCAAATAATTCCCTCTTTACAAATCGAACATACGTTTGCTATAATAAAATTCCAACCAAAAGGAAGTGAACGTGTGTGAATAATATCATATTTCATATAGACGTTAATTCAGCCTTCCTCTCATGGGAGGCTGTTTATCGTATCGCCCATAAAGGCGGCAGGCAGGATCTGAGGGAGATTCCGTCTGCTGTAGGCGGAGATATGGCTATGCGCCACGGGATAATCCTGGCAAAGTCCCTCCCCGCGAAGAAATGCGGCATTCAGACAGGAGAAACCATATTAGAGGCGCAAAGAAAATGTCCGAATCTGGTTCTGGTGCCGCCTAATTACAGTTTGTATGAGAAATGCTCTGCAGCATTCATAGATATCTTAAAGGAATATTCCGATATTGTGGAGCAGTACAGTATCGATGAAGCATTTGTTGATATGACGGCAAGCTGCCGGCTGTTCGGAGAGCCGGTTGAGGTGGCAGAGCAGATCAAAGACCGCATTAAGGAAGAACTAGGATTTACAGTAAATATTGGTGTGTCCGGTAACAAGTTGCTTGCTAAGATGGCAAGCGACTTTAAAAAGCCTGATATGGTACACACTCTATACCCGGAAGAGATACAGAGTAAGATGTGGCCGCTCCCTGTATCCGAATTGTTGTTTGTGGGAAGGGCTACGGCTAAGAAGCTGTTTGCCGTTGGGATCAAGACCATAGGAGAACTGGCAGCAGCCGATCCGGTGTGGCTGAAAAGTATTTTAAAGAAGCAGGGAGAGGTCATATGGGGCTTTGCCAACGGCATAGACCTTTCTCCTGTATTAGATCAGCCTCCGGCTAATAAAAGATATGGCAACTCCACGACTACACCATACGATGTGACGGATGCAGAGACGGCTGACAGGGTGCTTCTGGCACTGGCGGAGACGGTAGGGAACCGCTTAAGGGAAGATAATGTACAGATAGAAGTGGTGTCCGTGGGTATTAAATACAAAGACTTATCCTATGTTTCCCATCAGAAGGTATTACAGACAGCCACCAATCTTACATGGGAGATTTATCAGGCAGCCTGCGAATTGTTTCTGGAACTGTGGAACCACAGACCAATCAGACATTTAGGCATACACACAAGCAGAGTGATAAGCGGTGATTTTTACAGGCAGCCCACGCTATTTGATGAAATTGATTATGACAAGTTGGAGAAACTGGATAAAACCGTGGATTCCCTGAGAAAACGGTTTGGCATGGATTCCGTGATGCGGGCGGCATTTTTGGAGCAGCCAATAGACCATATGAGCGGCGGTATATCCAGAGAGAAACGGACGGTAGATTATGACAGGATAACGATAGAATGAGAGAGGATGGAGTTACATGGCATTTGGGATAGGTACGAATACACAGAAGGCAGATGCCGGTTTCATTAAGGGAAAGCAGAGGGAGATAGCCTGTCAATGCTGGTTTACAAGCAAGGGCAGGGTGACGCCGCTCATGCTGAAGATTGAGGATGAGGACGGTGAGATACGTACAGTCCGCCAGATTCAGGTACTCACACAGGAAGAAAAGAAGTATGCCGGAGTGCGGTCATTGGAGTTTGACTGCATCATAACGATCTTAGAGCAGAAGATCGATGTACAGTTGATCTATTACAAGGAAGAGAACAGGTGGGTGCTAGTCTATCTGTAACAAGAATATGCTAAAGTGAATGATACTGCGTATTTGTATATAATTCGAATTGTGAATCCGAAAGGAGTTGTGGAGGATTTGATGATGACAGGCGTAAAAAGAGGTAATTTATATCCGGATATGCAGAAGGTATTGCTGGATATGAAAAATGTAGTGTGACTTTATAAAGATTAATAGTCGAATGGAACGCTGGAAACTGGTATTTATAAGTGGTTTCCAGCGTTTGCGTTTGCCGATGGTTCTATTTTGGTTCTTAAATCTGTATTTAAGTATTTTTTTGAAATTTCATGAAAAATTATTTTGTTAAACCGTTGCCTTCTTTTGCGTGTCTGAGCCATGTTCTCATGGCGTTTGCCACCTGTGCAATAGGTGACAGCATTGATGGCAAAATGAATATGTATATGCGGTTCACTTTTGTCTGGGAAATGGACTCCATTGACGAAATATTCATATTATGATCATTCAATGTCAATTGAAAAGCCGCTTATTGAATTTGATGTTGATGAAATAGAAAATGATATGACAGAGTTTCTGGATTGGATTAGTGCTAGGGAGAAGTTGCTAAAATAAAGGCATACAAGGAAAGGAAATGCAATGATATAGTTTTACCAATAGCAAATTGATTCAGAATCTGCTAAAAGTAATATGTGTATCTATATATGAGTGGTTGTTGGTGTAAAGAGTGATGAAGTACTTTTTACAATAAACATGCCAATTGATAATGAAGGATATATTATATTATGTATTACACTGTGGGTAATTGGAAGATAAATCGGCATAGTGAGCAAAAAAATTCTATTTAGGCTTGAAGTAGAAAATGACATTTTAGAATTTTACATAATTGAGGTTAGGTAAGAGATGTTTTCATTATCTCGACAAAATTCGTGGGGTATAAAGTGAAAATTAAAAATAAATTTTTCATATCTATCTTATTGTTTTTCATTACTTGAGAAAAATTGTGTATTATGGTATTCTATTATATAATATCACTAAAAACATAGTTTTTTAAGAAGAAAATATTCTACATATGACTGTTGAAATGATCAACACGGAGAACTGTATAAAAGAGCATATTAATAATATAAAATATAATGAAGAGTTCAAGACTCGATCAAAGTTTGTTTTTGAAACGGTATTATCAGTACCTATTGGTGCAATTGCAGGCTTTTTATTTGATAATAAATGGAGATTAGCATTTGACAAAGATGAGATAAAACAAGTAAATCTTATTTAAGAAGCAGAAGGAATTATATAACTTTATAAGATATTTTACAAAATTTGAAAAAATTAATATTTAAAAGTTTTGCTGGTGAACTGTAAGCGTCAAACCATGCGTTTAGCCGGATTCTAGTTTTTCTGTCAAACTAATAAAACTATCTAGTTTTTAAAGAAGGCTAACAATGGATAAGATCACACATGAAATCAGGATTTCCAACTGGAAAGAGGTCGTCGAACAATGTAGGTTAGACCGGCAGGTCAGACTGTAAAACAATGGCGCACTGATCCCGTTATCAGCAAGCCCTAGCTTTGCCGAAACATTGAAAGGTTTTTGCGTGTCTTTTAGATTGTCTCACAAATTTACCGACTATCCAAGGCGAATGATTTGCCCCTTATTTTTGTTAAAGAGTGCATAAAGGTTATTGATGAGTCTGTGTTTGATATAATTGCATTTTGGGATGAGTAGTATAAAAATAAGAGGAGATTATGGGTTTTATGGGAAAAGGAAGGGATGCTACTGATACTATCATAGGATATTACTATCAATTTGATTATACTATTCTTCAATTGCTTGAGTTACAAAATGAGGATGATGCTGTTACAATTGAAGGAATAGAAGATGTGGATATTCAGACCACAGATAGCATGGAAGCTGTGCAATGTAAATATTATGCGAAAACAGAATATAATCATTCTGTGATTGCTGCGCCAATTCGGTTAATGTTGAGAGATTATGTTGCTAAAACGGCAAAAATGGATGGACTGCGATATAAATTATATGGTCATTATAAAACAGGGCATGAGAAATATCCTGATAAATTAACGGTAGAGTTTGCAAAAAAACATTTATTTACATACACTGAAAAAGGGAAACGGCATCTTTTATATGATGAATTAAATTTGTCAGATTCGGAAATCGAGAAATTTTTGGATAGATTAGATATTGATATCCATGCAGAGGAATTTGAAGAACAAGAGCAAAAAATAAAACAGAAAATTTCAGGTATTTTTCAATGTGATATGTTTGAAGCAGAATTTTATTTTTATAATAATGCATTGAGAGTGGTTAGAAAGATTGCTACATATCAAGATATAAAAAATAGAACTGTTACAAAAAAATGGTTTCTTAAAGAAATAAATCAGAAAAAAATATTATTCGATAAATGGTATATAAAACTGAAAGGTGAACAATCATACAATAAATCGATTAAAAAGAAGTATTTTACTAAAAACAATATTTCACCATATGAAAGATTCTTCTTGGTAGAATGTGATAATTTGGTTACAGATATCGAATTAAAGGAACTGGTAATTAATATATCTAATAAATGGAGCAGGTTATCGTTTAGGGAAAAGAGTCCATTCTGTCCGTATTTCTATTTTAGCGGATTAACAGAAAGAAGATTGCTTAACATAAAAACTATGTTGCATGATGAAGGAATAGGTATTTGGGATGGGCATAGTTATCTGAATGCAAAGTTTTGTGCGGTTGATATTATAAGAGAAGCTAATTACTATAATGGAGTAAAGGCAAAAATTATAAATAGCAAAGAAAATTTGCAGGAAATATTAGAAAATATACATAAGGTTGTGGAAATATATATTTTTTATTTAGAAAAATCATTTTATGAAAATGAAAAAAGAACTTGTTTTGGAATTCAAATTCCGTCAACAAATAGTGTTAAAATGATGATATAAAGGGAGGGGTTTTATGGAAACAGAAAAAATAAATGCAGAAGTTATAGCAGTTTTTCCAAATAAGGTAAAAATTTCGGTTGACAAGTTGGAAGACTTTCAATTGGCAGAAGAAACATTGAAAGTTGGGTCATATCTTCGCATAGCCGATAATGATAATGCGGTATTGATTGCTGTCATTGAAAATTTTAGCATTGAGGTAATTACGGGAGAAAAAGCACCGTCAGATAGAAGGTATATTATTGAAGCAAATCCTTTAGGAATTATAAGGGATGGAATTTTTGAAAGGGGTGGAGATACAATTGCGATACCGCCTAAAAAAGTAGAACCGGCAAAAAAAGAAGAAATACAAAAGATTTTTGAGGAGTCTTTGCCCGATAAAAAGAAATTTTGTTTTTCAAGTTTATCTACAGATGAAACGATTTATGTGCCGGTAGATGGAGATAAATTTTTTAATAAGCATATTGCAATAGTTGGCTCAACAGGGTCTGGAAAATCACATTCAGTAGCAAAGATACTTCAAAATGCAATAAGTGCGAAAGAAGGAACATATCAAGGATTGAATAATTCACATATAGTGATATTTGATATTCATTCAGAATATCAAAGTGCTTTTCCGCAGGCGCATTTTATAGATATATCTAATTTGATTCTTCCTTATTGGCTGTTAAATAGTGATGAACTGCAAGAACTATTTATTGACACAGAAGCTAATGATCATAATCAAAGAAATGTCTTTAAGGAAGCAGTTATAGAGAGTAGAAAGAAATATTTTAAGGGTTCTGATGAAAAGAAAAATAGAATACATTTTGATTCCCCATTGTTTTTTGAAATTAATGAAGTTTTACAGTTTGCAAAAGACAAAAATGAGGAGATGGTACCAGGAAAAAATGACAAAAAAATGGGGCCCTTAAATGGAAAGTTATCTAATTTTGTAAGTAGATTAGAAAATAAAATAAATGATCGAAGATTGGATTTCTTATTAGGGGAAAAATCTAAAGCAATAACATTTGAGGACACCTTGAAACAATTGATTGGATACAGTGAAGATGCCTCTAATATAACAATTATTGATTTGAGCGGTGTGCCATTTGAGGTGCTTAGTATTACAGTATCTTTAATTTCAAGAATATTATTTGAATTTGGATATTATTATAAAAGGTTATGTGCTTCAAAAAAGACGGATGAGCATATTAATAATGATATACCCTTATTATTGGTTTATGAAGAAGCGCATAAGTATGTTCCGAATAATGAAATGGCAAAATATAGAGCATCTAGAGAATCTATAGAAAGAATTGCAAAAGAAGGAAGGAAGTATGGTGTATCTTTGTTGTTAGCTAGCCAACGTCCATCGGAAATTTCGGAAACAATATTTTCTCAATGCAATAATTTCTTGGCATTGAGATTAACAAATCCAGCGGATCAGAATTATGTAAAACGATTGTTGCCAGATACCTTGGGAAATATAGTAGATAAAATGCCTTCTTTAAAGGCAGGCGAATGTTTGTTAATTGGGGATGCGGTCGTGCTGCCGTCTATAGTTCAGGTTCAACGATGCAACCCAGAACCATCTTCTAATGACATACCATATCTGCAGCTTTGGAAAGAGGAATGGCATGATTTAGATGCTGATACACTTAGAAAGATTTGGGACTATTAGAAGATCGTATGGGTACAAAATGGGTACACCAGCTTTGAAACCATATAAATGAGCAATAAAACCGTATCAAAATGATACTATTCCCAAAGAAAAAGTAATGTATAACAGGACTTACAACGAACAGGAAAAAGAATTTGAATGATTATTTTTTCACATGCACTATTTTAGATGGCAGATAGTCTATATGATTATCTGTCATTATTCTTATTATATGTATTTTACAGAAACAATTGAAAATTCTGTACCCAACAGGAAGCGAGGACGTGTATTTGTTGGGTAAGTTTTCATTGATTGATAAAAAAGTTTTTTGGCTATATAATATATATGAGATTGTTATGGATATTATTAAAATGTGGAAAAGAAGCAAAGAAAAGAGTCTTATAAATAGAAGTTATGGGGAGGATGAGATGTTATGATAATGACTGAATCTGTAACAATAAATGTGCCGGAAGGCATATCAGTCGGAAGCATTATTAGATGCTGGTTGATAAGTTGAATAACTAATTTTGTGTCTATGAAATGGACTGATAATTGTTGTAAAAATCAGAAATACTGTACATAACCAAGTCTATGAGCACATCATGACCAAAGTGGTTATGATATGGTCATGATGCAAGGGTACCTATAAATTCACTACACGGTGTGTAGTGAATTGCGGTATAAGGGAAACAATTACTCAAAAGTTGTGACGCGTCACAACTTTTGAAAAAAGATATACGTGGTTACAATTTGGGTACACCGGCTTTGAAAACACATAAACAACCAACAAAACCGTATCAAAATGATACAGTTTTGCAAGAAAAATCAATATAAATTACATCGTGTCGGGAACAGGAAAAAGAAACAGAATGGATGAAATAGACGATACGGGCATTTCAGAGTGTATATGGGTAGGAATATCAAGGGGATAACCTATTGATTGCGTGAATTAACCTACTGATCATTGATAGGCATATGGGGAGATGTAAAACATGACATATTCAGAAGAAATAAAAAAATCGGCAGAATTGTTTTTTTTCACAGGAGACTTTCGGTAGAGAATAGAGGTTTTGTTTTCTTCGATCAATCGCTGGGAAGGTGGCAAAAGCAGAGCAAATATGTCTGCCATAAAAAAGATTAAGGAATTTTATGAAAAACATAATCTTGATTTTAGTGCATTAGAAGAATCGTGGATGCAGACAGGAAAGGAATATTAACGATACTATGGCTAAGAAAATAACCGAAAAAGCATTGAACATAGATAATATTTTATTTAATTGTAGAGATTACTTACGTGCGGCACGTAACTCTGGATCATTCTTTGAGAAAAGAGATATGATGCTTACACTCGTGTTCTTGAGATTTATTGGAGAAAAGTATGACGATGGAATTGAAAAACTGAAACAAACACTTATAGAACAGGGATTAGATCCGGAGGATGAAAATATTAGAGCAGCTTTCTTTGATGATGCTACTTTCGCAGACGGAACATATAATTTACCACCAGAATCAAGATGGTCAACAATTATTAACACTCCCGCTCCGGGACTAAATGTTGCACTTGACACAGCGTTACAAAGATTAGAGGAAGAAGATCCTCAATTAAAAGGATGCTTTGTTAAAGGAACATTTACGGCACGTAATCTAGCTGCCAATGATATAAAGAAGATTGTTGATGAAGTAAACAAAATCAGCCATAAGGCATTTGGAGAGGAAAAAGATCTTATTGGTCGTGTATATGAATATTTCCTTAAAGAATTTGCGGTAAATGCTACAAAGGAGGAAGGAGAATTCTACACCCCTCATGATGTAGTACAGCTCATTGCATCTATGATTGAACCTTATGATGGTACTTTATATGATCCTTGCTGCGGTTCAGGAGGAATGTTTATTCAGAGTGCTGAACTTGTAAAGTCAAAGCAGGGAAACTTAAATGGCATCAATATTTATGGTCAGGAAAAAGAACCGGCTACATATCGTCTTGCAAAAATGAACTTGGCTTTGCGTGGAATTAGCCATAATCTTGGAGAAGAAGCGG
The DNA here is from genome assembly GCA_014804605.1 of Lachnospiraceae bacterium. Lineage (GTDB taxonomy): Bacteria > Bacillota > Clostridia > Lachnospirales > Lachnospiraceae > UBA3282. Next base: position 9,764 of record JAAUZM010000036.1, read on the forward strand.
ATTCATCATTTACGCATGATTTGCATAAAGGGTTGTACTTCAATTACATTATGGCAAATCCACCGTTTAATCTGAAAGGCTGGTACAATGAAAATTTGAAAAACGATGCTCGCTGGTCAAATTATGCAACACCGCCGGAAAGCAACGCGAACTATGCTTGGATTTTACATATGCTTTCTCATTTAAAACAAGCAGATGGTGTGGCAGGATTTCTTCTTGCCAATGGAGCTCTGAATGATATTGATACATTAGAGATTCGTAAGAAACTAATCAAGAATGATAAGGTTGAGGCTATTATTGTTCTTCCAAGAGAGCTGTTCATCACTACGGATATTAGTGTTACATTTTGGATTTTAAATCAGAATAAAAAGGGTGGTAATTATCATAACAGAAAACTTCGCAATCGTGAACATGAAATCTTGTTTATGGATTTCCGTCAGTGGACAGAGAATCCGGTAAAGGGCGAGGGCAAAAAGAAAGTACGCTTGGTTACGGAACAGATTGAGAAGGCGGTAGATATTTATCATACATGGCAATGTGAGGGTACTGATGGAACAAACTATGAAATTCCTGAACTTTATCGTAGTGTGAACATTGATGAAATTGAAAAGAAAGGCTGGGCTCTCACGCCAAGCAAATATATTAAGTTTATTGACCATGATTTGGAGATTGACTATGAAAAAGAAATGGCTCGCATTCAATCGGAAATGAAAGAGGTCATGAAGCAGGAAAAGAAATCCCAGCAGATGCTGGAAGATGCATTTAGGGGGATTGGATATGGGATTGACTAATATTAGATTGGGTGATTACATTGAACGTTCTACAATAAACAACAAAGACTTAAAATATGGAATTGATTTGATTGTTGGCGTAAACAGTCAAGGTGTTTTTGCGGCTCCTAAAGGAAACACAGATGGAGTAAATTTAAAACCATATAAAATAGTCGAAAATGGAGCTTTTGTGTACAATCCAACTCGACTTGAATTAGGTTCAATTGCATACCGTACAGAGGGACTATGTATAGTATCTCATCTGTATATGGTTTTCTATCTAACGGATGAAGGAAAGAAAATAATTGATCCGATGTGGTTATATATTTATTTTAGGCGTTCAGAATTTTGCAGAGAAGTCACATTTAGAAATTTTGGAAGTCAAAGACCTGAATTTAATTTCAATGATATGAGTGATATTACTATTCCTCTACCAAATATTGAAATACAGAAAAAATATGTAAAAGTCTATAATACTTTGCTTGAGAATCAAAAAAGTTATGAATATGGCTTGGATAATTTAAAACTCATTTGTGATATTTATATTGAAGATTTAAGACGTAAGGTGCGTTGCGAAGCTATTGGTTCATATATTGAGATAGTAAAAGAAAGTAACATGGAAGGAAAAGTCATACATGTTCAAGGAGTTGAATCTAGTGGCTCATTCATAGATACACGAGCAAATATGAATGATGTAGATGTTAGTAAATATACGGTAGTACGAAAAGGGAATATAGCTTATAATCCATCGAGAATAAATATAGGTTCAATTGCGATGTATTATGATGAAATACCTTGCGTAGTTTCACCTATGTATTCGGTTTTTAAAGTGATTAATACTAAAAAAGTATTGCCAGATTATTTAATGCTTTGGTTTGGAAGAACAGAATTTCAAAGATATACATGGTATTATGCAACTGGCTCCGTGCGAGATACATTTGATTTTAACTTGATGAAGGAAGTGGAATTGCCGCTACCACCAATAGAAATTCAGAAAGATATAATAAGTATATTATCTGTTTACAACAACCGTAAAGAAATTAATGAAAGACTCAAAGCGCAAATAAAAGATATATGTCCAATTCTTATTAAAGGCTCCATCGAAGAGGCAAGAAAAGCAAAGGAGGCATAATCTATGGCTAGATTAAAAGAATACAATGGTCATTATTGTGAATCAGAATATGAATATGCCTTCATTGGTTTTTTAAAAGCAGAAGGCTGGAAGCATTCTTCCGGTAATAATATTTCTCGCATTACCAAAAGAGATGTGCTGATAACTGATGATTTTAAGAAGTTCATAACTGATACAAACTCTGATTTAACAGAAGATGAGGTTACTCAGCTTTTTGATAATGTACGACTTGTCGGCAGTGAAAGCGATTTTGCTACTTTGCACAAGGTGTATGGCTGGATGGTCGATGGAGTTCCGTTTATACCACATGACGGATTACCAAGGATGATACCACTTATAAATTTTGAAAATTGGGACAAGAACATATTTCGTGTGGTAAATCAGTTCACAGTAGAATACACAAACAATGGTCAAAAAGAAAATCGCAGACCAGACGTGATTTTGTATATAAATGGTATGCCATTATGTATCGTTGAGTTGAAAAATCCCGCTGATGCTAATGCGACCATTTATGATGCCTGGGAGCAAATAAACATTCGTTACTGGAGAGATATTCCACATCTTTTGCATTACTGCCCTTTAGCTTGTGTTTCTGATGGAGTTAAAACAAGGCTTGGAACAGTTCGTACGCCGTATGAACATTTCTATGCTTGGCGGCGTGTTAATGATGGAGATGCTGTATCCACTCTTCCTTTTGCAGAAACAGAAACTATGATTAAAGGCGTGTATTCACCTGAACGTTTCTTGGAGATTTTTAGGGACTATATCTATTTCCAAGATAGTATTTATGATAGTGATGAAGTAGAAATCGTATGCCGTTATCCACAGTTCTTTGCTGCGAAGCTTTTAAAACAAAGTATTGTGAATTCTGTTGTTACCAAGAGTTGCAAAGGTGGAACCTACTTTGGTGCAACTGGATGTGGAAAGACTTATACGATGGCTTTCCTTGCTCGCCAATTAGCTCTTCGTTGTACGGATATTCCGGAAATCGGTTCTCCAACGATTATATTAATTGTTGATAGAGATGAACTACAAAAACAAGGTTCAAAGCTTTTTACAAAGAGTACAGAATTCCTTAACCTTGGTGAAGTATCTGTTGTTAAGAACAGGGCACAGTTAAGACAGGAGTTAGGGGCAAGACAAAGCGGTGGCTTTTACATTTGCACCATTCAGAAATTCTGCGACAGGGAAGATGACAAAATCGGACTTATCAATGATAGACAGAATATTATTTGTTTTTCAGATGAAGCTCACAGAACTCAGCTTGAGCATTCTAAGAAAATTCAGTTTAGCAAGGATGCTGACGAGAATATGAAAGCTATGGTTTCAAAGCCATATGCAAAAGTCTTGAAAGAAGCATTTCCACAGGCTACGTTTGTTGGTTTTACCGGAACGCCTATTGCGGAAACTTATCAGACATTTGGTGATGAAATTGACAGATATACAATGGATCAGGCTGTTGCAGACGGACTTACTGTTTCTATCAAGTATCATCCTCGTATTGCAAAGGTATTGCTTGATAATAACAAGGTAAAAGANATTGAGAATTATTATAAAAAATGTGCTGATGATGGTGCAACATATGAGGATNTCGAAGCAAGTAAGAAGGCNATGAGCTCTATGGAGGTAATTCTTGGTGANCCTNNNAGACTTGAGNGGCTNGCTNCAGATATTCATGACCATTATGTTTCATCTTGTGANGGTGATCCGGATAGAATCCAGAAAGCAATGGTTGTATGTTCTAATAGAAAGATTGCTTATGCNNTATTACAGAAGTTTAANGATANNTATCCTGAATGGTTTGAAGAAAAGAAATCNCCGGATGGGGTTTCTGTAACAGAAGAAGAACTGAAAGAATTNAAGCCAATGCCATTTATTGCAATGGTATCNAGTGTCGGCAGTAATGATGAANAANAAATGTACAATTATCTTGGNGGNGTCAAGAATGATAAGCGTTCTGAAGAATTGGATGCTGCATTTAAACAGGAAAAGTCAAATTTCCGCATTGTTATTGTTGTNGATATGTGGATTACAGGTTTTGATGTTCCCTGCCTTACATACNTATATAACGACAAGCCTTTAAAAAAGCATTTGCTGATACAGACAATAAGCCGTGTAAACAGAAAATATCNAGGAAAAGAATTCGGTATGGTTATCGACTACATTGGAATTCGTGACAATATGCGTGAAGCAATGAAAGTGTATGGTGGAGATACTTCTGTTGCNCCTACATCTGATGATGTTGAGCAGGCTACATCNGTGTTTAGNGAAGAACTTGAAGTANTGAAAAATATGTTTGCNGGTTATGATTTAACACCATTTTTAAATCCAGAATGNGATCCNACNCTCCGTTACAGNNTTTTGGCAAAAGCAGCTGAATATGTATTTGCATCAACACAAGAATTACAGTCTGAAGGAAAGAANGGCTCTCAGAAAGTTTCATTNAAAACNTACTTTTTAAAGACAGTAAAACGAATGAGGAGNGCTTTTGATATTTGCCAGCCTTCTGGTTATCTTGGAGAAGAAGAATCTGCACTTGCACAATGCTTTATGGCTATAGCTGGNTTTGTTCGTAAAATGAGTGGAACAAGTGAAGTGGATACAGATACCATGAATCGNGCAGTTTCAAAGATGGTTGAAGAAGCATTAAAATATAATCAGGTGGAAANTGTTCTTGAAAGTGGAGAGGAAGAAGATATCTTTTCNCCAGAATATTTTGAAAANTTATCTGATGTCAAAATGCCAGCAACCAAANTNGAANTNCTTGTNAANATGCTNCGTAAGCAGATTAAGGAATATGGAAAAGTNAATCAGTTAGCNGCAAANTCNTTTCANGAAATGTTAGAAAANACNATTGCTGAATANCATGAAAGACGTAAAAATCTTNCTGCNGAAGAAGCCGGNGAAGCACAGGAACAGGCATCNGAAGATATTATTAGANTTGCNACNGAACAGGCTTTNGCTATTCTTCGTCAGATGAACGAGNACAGAGAAAGTTTTCGTAAAATTGGTTTAACATTTGAAGAAAAAGCATTCTATGATATTTTGATTTCTCTGCGTGACCAATNTAACTTTGAATATGGAACAGATCAAGAAGTTGATGGTGTTGTAATCAATGATAAGTGCAAAAACTTAGCTAAAAAAGTAAAGGNAATCATTGATACAAAATCTTCNTTTGCAGACTGGCTTAATAATCANAATNTAAGAAATCAATTAAAGCTGGATATTAAAATATGCTTGGTTAAGAATGGATACCCNCCNCAGTATAGCCCGGAAGTATTTAATAAGGTTATGGAACAGNTAGAGAATTTTGAGGAGTATTCAGGAACAGAAGANTTAAAAAATGAGACATCTGCTTCNGCAAAGATTTATCAATATGAGANAGAGAGCAATGTGATGATGGTTGCTGAAGNNCCGATACCTTATGGNAAATCATAAGATAATCAGTGGAGAGGTGCTGAAGATGAANTATGTTTTTTTCTATGATGAAACAGANCATAGCAGAAAGATTAATTATCAGACTGTTANCGCCAATAATTACTGTGATAATTTCATAACNGGAATTGTGGGTTGGAAAGCAGAAGAAANTGANTGTATTTCTGACAGATANCTTGCTTTTGAATCGAAGTATGCATACAGAAAAAAAGNNGGAGAACTAAAGAGCCAGACTATGANAACAAAAGATTTTAGNCTTGGNTTTGCTTCTCTTAATAACCATACTATTGAATTTTATGAAGACCTTGTATCAATGTTTGATGAGAAAATAATTATATATTTCTCTGTGTTCAGCAAAATAGAATATGTTATTAGCCAGTTGTTTGTAAATTATCATAATTCTATGTTTGTTGATGTTGATTGTATGAAGTACTCAATTATTAAGGCTATAAATGTATATCGACCACAAAATGTGATAGAAGCAGTTTATAAAGAACCACAAATATTTGTTAATGAACTACGGTCTTTTTTAGAAGATAGGATTATTAAAAATCAGGCTAATAGTATTTTGAAAGAGCATGAGAATCAAGCGTTTGAAGAAATACTGATACTACTTGATGACACTGAGGTGCCAGAAACATTGGATTGGGCATATTTTGCACCATTTGATGGATTCAAGAAGCTGATGACGGAGATGAATATTGTTGATTACAAGCTGATGATTGACCAAGAAGGAGAAGAATCGCATACATTGGATTCTGCAATATATGTAGGACTTGAAAATGTCACCGAAGAAGATTCTAAGGGTTATGTTGGAATCAGAATGGCTGATATGTTTGCTGGATTAATATCTCGATTGATGCAATCATTGAAGATATCATTAACCGGAGATTATAAAGATGGGAAAATAAAGAAGACTCTTTTGGATTCTGGCTGGTTTGCATTGAATCAAAGGCAACTTGATTTGTATAAAAAATTATGTTGGATAATTTGTGAGAATAATGACTATTGGTATAAATCTTCTTCTGGAATCTATACGGATGATTTGGTGTCTTTTGTAGCACTTCTTCAATTTATGAATCATTTTTCTGATGCTGAAGAAGTTCGTAGTAGTAGGATTGAAATGCAACCAGAGTATTATAATGCTTTTGTCTGTGAGAGGTTGAGCGAGCGTTACAAAATAATGGGAAACAAATTACCGATTGATCCTATAGCAGAAGATGGCAAAGATTATTTTTACAATCAAAGAGGTGCAAAGGTTTATAAGGATATTAATAAGCTGCCTATGTTGCCATTACATAGTGGACAGAATGAGTTTTTTGTTCTTTCAGTTGGATTTTCACAGAATGGAACCCCATTGGTGACGATTTCAGAAAATGAAAAGCCTAAATGTTATAGATTGCCGAATGAGTACAGTGATTGGACTATGACTGTTGTAGGGGTTGCTAATATGGGTGAAAGCTTATTTCCATCGAAAGTATTATTTTCACTAATTGATGGAAAGTATTTTGTTGATATTTTATAGATTTTAGGCACTTTAGAAATATATATTGTTATAAAAGAGTATTTACTATAAAAGTAAGAACAGGAGATAGAAGATAAGAATTTGCTATTTGAAAGTACACGCGTGTAACGAATTGGAAAGAAGGAGGTAACTAAGTGTGACAGAACATCAATGGAAAGAATTGTCAAAATATTTTTGGATAATGGAAATCGGAAGTTGTCTAAAGAAGAAAGTGAGAGAATAAAATTGGTAATAGATCAAGCAGATAATTTAGACGAACTGTTGCAAGTGTCATTTGCTAGTTTGGCTATTGATGCGAACAGGTGATTATTGTGAATCTGTGAGATTGGATACAATTTGAGTACACCGGTTTTGAATCCACATCAGCAATCAACAAAACCGTATCAAAATGATATGGTTTTGCGAGATTAACCAATATAGAATACGTCCTGTCAGGAATAGGAAAAAGAGTTCAAGTGATATCTGAACGTGTTACCAATACAATAAATATTTTTGTTAAATAAGGAGCGGAAAATAGTGGAGCAGATAGACAAAGGTACTATTAAGAAATATAGCAAAATATCTCCAAAACAGCAATTGATGTTACTGGAAAACAAAAAAAGAAATATATGGATTTCATTGCTTTATATATTGTTGGGAGCAATGATTGCAGCAGTATATCTTTATTTCTCTTATGAAGAATCGAGGAACTGGGGATTGGAGCCTGTAAATTATATTATAGCAGCAGCAATATGGATATTCATTTCCTTGTTTAGTATTATATACTGGAACTTATTGATTGAATTTAGAAAAACAAGGTATCAAAGAGAACTAATTGAGGAGGAAATTGATAATATTAGTAGTGATGATAAGGAGGATTTATTGAACAACTCTCTTCAGATGAGCTATAAATATTTAGACCAGTATTATTTACAAACCCGAGAACAAGCACAAAAGGGATTTTTTGTGACCATTACGGTTTCTATTTGTGGAGCGATAATAATAGGCATAGGTATAATTGCAATGTTTGTTGGTAAAGGTAATGCTGCATATATTACTACTGCAAGCGGAGTGATAACTGAATTTATTGCTGCTGTATTCTTTTATTTATACAATAAAACAATTCAAAGTATGGGGGCATATCATAATAAACTTGTGCTTTCTCAAAATATTGCCATTGCATTAAAAATATCAGATTCATTAAGTGATGACATAAAGAATGAAGCAAAGAAAAATATAATTGAAGAATTGATAAAAGATATAAATAACCATATTAATTTAGTTGATGATTTAAAAGGGTAAGTGGCAATAATTTGGCAACAAAAAATAAGTAAGCCAAAATAAATTATGTAATAGAAGTAAAAAGATAGCAGATTTTCATCATATTTTAAACAAAATAATTTAAGTTACATGCTGAACTTGCCGAATTCGAATAACGGATTGAATCCCGGAAATGCAAATAAATGGGAATTTCTGGGATTGCTTTATGGCGTTTGGCTCTAAAATGGCTTTAATTCTTTTTAGATGTTATAGAATTATCTGCTAAATTTCTTTTGGTAATAAGTTAAAGCCTGAATTATATTCGTCAAATATCATTTGGTAAACGGGTATTTGCAATTCACTTCCGATTTTAATGATTCTATCTTTGTAAGAAGGTAAACAATTCATTCCAATGTATATTTCTTTGGGTATTGCTAATGCATAGGGCATTCCTTTTGCATTAGCGCCCATACTACATCTAAATTCTTTTTCATAGCTCCATGAAATATGTTTTATGTTACAGAAAAAAGATGTTAAATATACAAGCGATAAATCATCAAGTAGTATTTGTTTATTTCCTTGTAATGATTGGCGCTCTGTTTCCTGCATGATTGTCTGAACTTGCTGTTCCATTAGTGTGGTAATATCAATACGTTGGTCAGTATATTGTACAGGAAAAGTACAATCAGATAATTGAGGATTGCATTGCATATCATATGAAACACAAAATCCAGTATGATTATTGGCATAATGCGCCCACATTGGCATTGAATTAATCTGATTGGATGTAAGAGAAGTTATTCGACAAAAACTCGAAAAGTCATCTATAAGGCGTCCATCATAATTTGACAGCCATTCGTATTTTTTTAATCTGGTGGGATTATAAAAATACGCTTTATTATCAAAAGGATCATTCAGGTATTTTGCTTCGGACATAAATATCTTTTTTTCTCGTAATGTTTCAAGTTTCTGTTCATTAAGGGATATATTATCTGATAATGAATAATATTTGAATAAAATATCAGGTATGTATAAGCGTGTAACTTGATAAATAGTTTCAAAAACATCATTTTTATTTGCTGATGTATTGATTAAAAACATAGCTTTTAAATAATCCATAGGTGTATCGGTGCGCCATTTTTCAATGTCAAAGTTTTTTTCATCTACTGGCGTTTCATTTAATGGGTAATAAATATCTTCTATTTTCATTTTAATGACTCCGTTCTTAGCATTTATTAAAATACAACATGATTTTGGTGCGAGAAAATATTTCACTTTTTACTGCTTTTCTTGCATAGTTTTAAAGTAATATTTTTGTTCACAGCAGTTTTTTGAAATAAACTGGTGGCATAAGCGGCTTTTTCTTTTAGTGTAAAGGTTGGGGTATTCTTGTCAAGTTCTTGAATATTCTTGCGACTCGAAATCACAAATCCGGAAATTTGGAAATCGGAGTTCCGGTACTCAGAAATCGCCTTTTTTGTGCTTGACCATGTATACATTTCTGTGAGGATATTGGTCA
>JAAUZM010000037.1:0-14159 GCA_014804605.1 Lachnospiraceae bacterium
ACCTTCCTTCAGATTCCACCTCACGATGGACACCCTTGGTCTTGGCTGTATCCTTCCCACTACTAGGGCGGATTAGGGACTTTCACCCATTAGAAACGTGCGCCGCAAGGCGCACTACGTAAAAAAGACAGTTTAAAACTGTCTTTTTTAGAGAAGGTATTTCTTTCTTATGGGGTATAGCAAAAAACTATATAATGTATTGGGGGTTACAAGTAGTATAATAGCATAGCACCTATTCGTCCACAATACTAAGGATTCACAAATATTACAATTTTTAATACCTGTTTTTGTGCATTTTTCACAAACTCCACTATTCCGTCACATTTCCACCATCCAATTCGGTTCCTTAGTACCGAAAAGCGCCTCAAACTCGGCACGATTGATCTTCTCTTTTTCCAGAAGAAGCTCCGCACAGCTATGCAGCACATCGATATGCTCCGAAATTATATCCTTTGCCTTACGATAGCAGTCATCAATGATTGCCTTCACCTCTTTATCGATCTCCCCGGAAACGGCTTCACTGTATTTCTTGGCATGTGCCAGATCCCTTCCGATAAACACCTCATCATCATCGTCACCGTAGTTGATCACACCGATATTCTCTGACATACCGTAACAGGTGACCATCCTGCGGGCAACCTTCGTTGCATGTTTGATATCCTGAGATGCGCCGGCCGTAATGTCATCAAATATAATCTCCTCAGCGATACGCCCACCCATAGATACCATAATGTCTTCCAGCATTTTTCCTTTGGTCTGGAACATATCATCCCGCTCAGGAAGCGGCATCGTATAGCCCGCCGCGCCTGCACCGGTAGGAATAATAGACACCATATAAACCGGTCCTACCTGCGGAAGTACATGGAACAGAATCGCATGTCCCGCCTCATGATATGCCGTGATCTTCTTCTCTTTATCGGAAATAACACGGCTCTTCTTCTCCGTACCGATACCCACCTTGACGAAGGCTTTCTTAATATCTCCCTGCTTCACAAAAGCCCGCTGATCCATAGCCGCGTTGATTGCCGCCTCATTCAGAAGATTCTCCAGATCCGCCCCTGTAAATCCGGCAGTAGTCTGTGCGATCTGCTGCAAGTTCACATCATCTCCCAGTGGTTTGTTCTTGGAATGCAGCTTCAGAATATCCTCCCGGCCTCTCACATCGGGCCGCGATACCGCGATCTTACGGTCAAATCGTCCGGGTCTTAGGATTGCGGGATCCAATATATCCACACGGTTAGTCGCCGCCATCACGATGATGCCCTCATTGACACCGAAACCGTCCATCTCTACAAGCAGCTGGTTCAATGTCTGCTCGCGCTCATCATGTCCGCCGCCCATACCTGTGCCACGGCGTCTCGCCACGGCATCGATCTCATCGATAAAGATGATACAGGGAGAATGTCTCTTCGCTTCCGCAAACATATCCCGCACACGGGACGCGCCCACACCGACGAACATTTCCACGAAATCAGATCCGGATATGCTGAAAAACGGTACATTCGCTTCTCCTGCAATCGCCTTGGCAAGCAGCGTTTTACCCGTACCGGGGGCACCTTCCAGAAGGATACCCTTGGGAATTCTGGCTCCCACCTTCGTAAATTTACCCGGCTCTTTTAAAAACTCAACGATCTCCTGCAGTTCTTCTTTTTCTTCCTGAAGTCCGGCCACACCGTCCAGCTTGATCGTATTCTCTCCGCCTAATGTCAGCTTGGCACGGCTTCTGCCAAAATTCATCATCTTGCCGTTGCTGCCGCCGCCGCTATTCTGTGCATTCATCATCACAAAGAAGAAGACACAGACAATCACCACGATCAGAATCGGAAATACACTGTTCAAAAACCAGCTCTCCTCCGGAACTCCCTCTACCATGGGATCCAGTCCGTAACTTCTGACCAACTGCTCTGCTTCCGTCACATCCGTCACATTCAATATACGCTCCTGACCGCTCTTAAGTGTAATCTCCAGCGATCCCGTAGGTGTATCTTTATTAGGACAGATATTGACGACCGCAACTTCGTTACTCTCCATCTGCTTTATAAATTCACCCATTGTATAGTTGCTGCTCGGCACTCTCGCCGTTCCGAGCCAGACAGTAAACAGTAACAGACCGATTATAATGACAAAATATAAATAGAAACTCTTGTTATTCCTGCTCAAAGTATAACCTCTCTCATTATCGTATTAATCAAATTTCACAATGCCGACATAGGGTAGATTCCTGTATTTCTGGTCGTAGTCCAGTCCGTACCCCACTACAAATTCATCAGGTATCTCAAAACCGGTATAGTCTACCTTGACATCCACCACTCTCCGCGACGGCTTATCAAGCAGTGTACACAGCTTCACATCTTCCGGGCCTCTGTCTTTCAACATTTCCAACAGATAACTCAGCGTCCTACCGGAATCCACGATATCTTCTATTACCAGCACATGTTTGTCTGTAATCGGTTCATCCAGATCCTTAACGATTCGAACCACACCGCTGGACTTCGTATCTTTGCCGTAACTGGATACAGACATAAAGTCAAGCGATACCGGCACGGTGATGCGCTTGGCAAGTTCACACATAAAGAAACTTCCACCTTTAAGTACACAGACTAAATGTACCTGCTTACCGGCATAATCTCTGGAAATCTGATCTCCGATCTCCCGAATTCTTTTGTTCACTTCTTCCTCAGTCAATAGTACTTCGATTCGTTCCGCCATGAAATCCTCCTCTTAACTGTACCTGTAAAATACGTTTCGTACTTTCATCCACTTTATAGCCTTGGCTGATTCGATATCCGGGTATCCACAGAACATGTGCCCCGTCAGCCAGTACATACATACTGTCACGCTGTCTCTTCGGGATTTTTTCATTGATCATATACTGCTTAACCGACTTCGTGTGAAGCGCGGTATCAATGGTAAGATAATCTCCCTGTCGTCTCGTACGCAACAGCACAGACGTAGTTATTTTATCATAATCAAACCATTTCGTATATCTGTTTTCGGGAATATTTTGTTGTTTTTTGCAAAAAACAGCGTCATTTTCCAGTAAAATAAAAGTATATGTCCCCTCACCGGGCACGAAAATCTCCGTCGGTGGTTCGATCATATACTCCCTCGGCGGCGCGGTATTATCGTCTCCCGTTATTGCGGTTTCGATGTTTTCTCCCGACTTGCTGTAGAGAAACAGTCTCTCATATTCTTTATATNCNNTGATTCCATAAGGAAGAGACAATTCTTTACTGCCGTTTTGCGCCGCCAGATTTACAAGGTCTGCGATATGCTGTCCGGTAATATCTTTCCGNTACGGTGTGAGTCTCTCCATACATCTGAGAAACACNCTNTTATACATGACGGGNTCCTCCGTGAGAAGCGCCGTTCCCTGTATACNNAGNCNCNNAGGNNTATCGNNCNGNNCCNNNTCCGCANNCNNNTTCTTCNCCGTCTTCAGNACANTCCGNCATAATTTCTTCTACATATGCCTCATAGANCNTCTCNGNCTGTTTCGACAGNTAGCTTTCTNTTTCNGACAGAATNTCCGCCAGTTCTCCCATATGNGNCACCGNCCCGGAACAAATCTCCNGTTCCGCATAAGGCAGGATGTGATGCCGTATCCTGTTACGGGTATACGCATCCTCTTCATTGGTACTGTCCCTACAGTAATCCAATCCCTGTTCGGCAAGATACNGCTCGATCTGTGNCCGCTCCAGACATAANAGCGGACGGATTATNGACTCCCTGACAGGCTGGATAGAACTAAGCCCNTTNATCCCGCTTCCCCTAAACAGATGAAACAGCATCGTCTCCGCCCGGTCATCGGCATTATGNGCAACGGCAATTCTGCATCGCTGCATCCCCTGCNGNCTNTCGGCAAGCACTTCCTCAAANGCTTTATAACGTATCTGTCTGCCCGCTTCTTCCGCCGATATTTTATGCGCNGCNGCATAACCGTTCATATCTGCACAGTGCAGATAGAANGGTACATTAAGCGTTTCACATAGCCGTCGTACATACGCCGCATCCTGTGCNGACTCCGCNCGAACACCATGGTCTACATGTACTNCNAGAAGCCTATAAGGTATCTGTNCCNATAACCGCCACAGGATATGCAGCAGACAGACGGAATCCGCACCGCCCGATACGCCGGCNGCCACCAGATCACCCGCCTTGATCATCTGATGTNTGTCTATGAAATTAACCACCTTANTATACGTAATATCCGCCATTGTACTTCCANGCTCATCAGACANCTTTCCTGTCATGATGATTCCCTTATCNTNCATGTTATAACCATATGTTCAACCAANACCTGCTTTTNNCATTCNCTATCATATNCGGNNCCGTTACGAATTACAATCATCTGTCTGATCCCAGANCCCNACCACCAGCACCGTGATATCATCCCTGATCCGNCCCTTACTCTGNTTCAGACAGTANGTCAGTATTTGATTNGCAATCTCNTTGGGATTGGAAAACTCCGTCTTNCCNATGACCTCCGGCAGCACTTCCTCCCCGATNCCCTGNGAAAGCGCGTCCATTACNCCGTCAGACAACATNATCACATANTCGCCGTTTTGCAGCGTCCGGTANANTATCTCCGGTTCCAACTGTCCGAAAACTCCCAGNGGAAAATTCTGCGTCGAAAGCCTGTCCACCAGCCGCCCGCGCTTAATATACGTACATGCGGCNCCGACTTTAATAAACTCACACTCTCCTGTATANAGATTCATATCGCACAGNTCAAGNGTAGACATNTTTTCTTCCTGCCCTGCTGCCGCCAGCGCTCCATTGATCATCTGTATCGCNGCTTCCTTACGAAATCCCGCTTCCAACAGCCGCTCCATCANTTCAATCACCCGNTCTGATCCGCTGCATGCCTTCTCGCCGGAACCCATACCGTCCGACAGGATCGTCACCATTCTGCCGTCCTCAGCCTCGTAGAAAGAGTAATTGTCTCCCGATATATGTTCCGTTTCCTTAACCGCTTTCGCCACTCCCGTCAGNAGGTGATAAGCCGGCTCTTCTAGGAAATAATATGTGCTCCACTCAGGGGTCAGATATAACGGCGCATTTTTTGCTGCGCGAAGCCTTGTATTCATTGCAACTGATATAAAATCCGCTACATCCTCTACCGATATATGTTCTTTCTCCCCCATNCGTATATATTTCTCGGATGCAGTCTTCATGGTCAGGCTGAGCTCGGTATGGCCGTCCTCGTGTTCCAATTCAAAGAAATTNTTGAGCTGTATCCCGGATTCCCGAAGCAGCTTCGCCATTTGCCGATATTTTCTCTCGCTCATCGGATGATACAGACAAGTTTCCTTCGCNACTTCCGCCATGATATGNGCCATCTCTTTNAGATGNTCCGCCAGAAGCCCTTGGTTTTCCTGCAGTTTGCGCTGCCACAGATAATCCCGCCTGTCCNCAGCTTGTCCGCCATCCGCAGCTTTATCNNTCTCTTCTTCCTCAAACAAATCNGCCAGATCCCGGAACGATTCTGCATAATTCAGNAGTCTCTGCCTGCCNTACTCCGGTATAATCGTTATCCTGTTATCATCCCTGACTTCCGCCTGTTTTCTCATGACATGCCTCCCTCATTCTCTGCACTTTCCGCCCATATTCGTAACATTTCCGCATTCCTGTTTTATACAGAACGGTTACCAATATTCAATATATGAGAGGGTTGTCCGGATTATTACCANAAAAAAACAGATTCCGGAACTTTATCCGAAACCTGCCTATTTTTCATCTTTAAATATGATTTCNCCTTCATACACAAGACCTAACTTCTCTTTCGCGATTTCTTCCACGTANTTCTTAGTCTGTGTNTACTTCTCATATTCCGCGAGTTCTTCCGCTCTTGCCTCTTCCGCTTCNATCTCCTGCATCAAGGCCTCTTCCCTTGCCATATAGGTAGCACGTTTCTCTCGAAGTTCAACACTTTTTACTGCGACCACAATCAGCATCATTAAGACAACTGTGGTAACCAAAAGCATGCCCGTCTTATTCTGGCGCTTCCTACGATATGCTGCTTTTCTTGCCATGTTGTTAATGATACCCCTCTTNNGCCGCCCCNTTAATGTTTACATAAAATTATTCTAAGGGTTTTTATGAAAACCGTCAACCGTTTTTTAATAAATTCTTTTACTTTTTTCAATTTCCTCGACACGAATCGAACAAACCTTCGAAGCGCGGAAAACAGGCATTTTAGAGGTTTTAGCACAATTTGTATGACACGAATTATGAACCACATTATCTTGTGTATTAGCGTTGACATAATGTATACAAACNGGTCTTTGACAACAATTTTATAAAAAAGCATTCCAAGTGCAGCTCCCATCACGGCAAACCATCTCAGAACACCGTTATTCTCCCTGTACAGCATATAAAACACACCGATCCCACATGCAAACCAGTACATAAGATCTTCTATGGACATTAATATACTGCCATGTCTGAACAGCTTCCTGCAGATCAGCACCCAGTCATAGGCAAATGTAATGATCAGACCCATAAGAACGGAATGTAGAAAAAAAGTAACTTCCTGCACAATGCCCTGACTCATACCCTGCGATTCCCCCAAGAGTTACTTAGTTACTTAAACAGTCTGGCAATGAACGACTCACCCTTCGCGCCGTAACCGGCATTCTCCGAATAGGTAAAGCTGTCGATCCGTCCGTCTACATCCACCTCTCCTTTGTCAAGTGACAGCCGGCTTACATGCAGCTGCGTACCTCTGATCATTAACATACCCTGCTCCGTCTCTAACAGGATCTCATTGACATCAAAAGATAATACGTCATTCACACCGCTTATGGTACATGTCCTTCTGTCAGTGAGCATAAGCTTATGGGGCCTTTTATTCACATGATTCAGATCTTCCATACATTATCCTCCGGAAACTGCGGGACACGATGTGCCGCACAGTTATGCTACTTGTTAAATGTATGCCCGATCCGGATAAAATATGCCTGACTTCTCATGTCAGATATCGGAACAGCTCTTTTGCCTCCTCTTTACGCACGGTTTCCTGCACATCCAGAACCTCTACCTTTACCTCCTTATTACCAAAACCGATCGTAATCGTATCCCCCACCTTGACATTCGTCGAGGCCTTGGCCGGCTTATCATTGACAAGCACCCTACCTGCATCACACGCCTCGTTTGCCACCGTGCGCCGCTTGATTAGGCGGGAAACCTTTAAATATTTGTCCAGTCTCATAATTGTCCTCCTGTATCTATTCTATATCTTCTCTGTATCAATATAACTATTTATAATAGTCAAAAAGCCTATATGCAAATGCATACAGGCTTTTATCATTCTTCATCACAAATCTCTTATGCGTTAAGCATGTCCTTCAATGCCTTGCCGGCTTTGAACTTAGGTGCCTTGGAAGCAGCGATCTTCATAACAGCGCCACTCTGCGGGTTTCTGCCTTCTCTTGCTGCTCTCTTGGAAACTTCAAAAGTACCGAAACCAACTAACTGTACCTTGCCGTCTTTCTTCAGCTCATCTGCAACAACGTCTGTAAATGCCTTTAATGCCTTCTCTGCATCTTTCTTGGATAAACCTGCCTGATCAGCCATAGCGGCAACTAATTCTGTCTTGTTCATCTTAGACTCCTCCTCTTAATGAGTTTTCATATTGATAGTAGATGTTTCTCTTTTGAAACGCCTACATACATTTATATACGCTTTTCCCTTCGTTGTCAAGCAAAAAAAGGCTTTTTTACGGCGTTTTTCGGTATTTTCATAAGTTGCTGCATATGAAAATATGTTATGTAAATTGCTTCTGTCGTTTTTTGTCACTTTACATCCGATTCGGCAATTTCGGCTTCTCATACTGCTCGATCAAATCTTCTATTCTGTCGGTCAAAATCTGTTCCTGTGAAATCTTAGTGAGCCTTGCAATATCGGACAACCTAAGCAGCATATCCGCCACAATCTGTTCCAGCTCCTTGCCGTAAGTCTCCGGCTTGCATGCCGCAAGCGCCTCTGCCGACTGTTTCAGCGCCTCCACGTCCTGCTCGTATGTGCTGCCGCTCTCATAGTACTTGTCTATCTTCTTCAGAACCTTTGCCGCTCTCGTGAGCGCAGGCAGCTCCCGCGGAATCTCGCGAAGCGGAGATGAGATCCAGCTTTGGTCCTTCTTCTCTTCCTTCTTGATCTCTTCCCAATTAGTAAGCACTTCCTCCGGTGTATCCGCATTGCCTGTCCCAAATACATGCGGATGTCTCCGCACCATCTTGCGGCTGACCGCATCGATCACGTCCTCCATCGTGAAGAGTCCCTCTTCCGACGCAATCTGTGCATGCATGACAACCTGTAGAAGCACATCTCCCAATTCTTCGCACATATTTTCGGGATTACCTGTCTGATCGTAGATCCGGATAGATGCCAGCAGCTCAGCCGCTTCTTCCATCATACACGGTTTCAGACTCTCATGCGTCTGCACTCTGTCCCATGGACAGCCGTTCTCCCCCCGCAGAGTTCTGATAATCTCCAATAAATCTTNATAGGTATATTTCTTAGTCATCCTGTTCCTCTGATCCTGCTCCATCCGATGTTCCCGGCTTTTTATCTGATTCGGATTCATCCGGTGTTNCAGGTTCCTTNGTCTCTTCCTCGTCCGTTATCACTTCGTCAATAGGATCAGGAACCTTAATGGGATTATTGCCGCTCACAGTCCCTACAACGTCCAGATCCGGCTCTTTATCCTCTCTTGTAGAATTTTCGGACTTAGAATTATTCTTATTGCTGCTGACAGAACTGTCTTCCTTTTCCAGATCCGAGAAGGAATAAGTGATATCTTCTCCGTCATTATACAGATATATGGTATAACTCTTCGTCTTATATCCACTCTTACGAAGCGTGACGGTATGACTGCCCGTCACTTTCTTGAAGCTGACCGGTGAGATACCTCTGTAATTGCCATCCACATACACCTCTACATTCTTCGGCGCATCAATATACACTTTATTCCCGCTGGTCGTATTCAGAGTATTGTCGCTGACAGAAGAATTATCATCCTCTTCGGGCTTCTTATCTTCTATACTGTTCTGACTGATCGAAGAGTTATCGTCCTCTTTCTGTTTCTTCTCCTCTAATTTAAAAGAGATCTTGGCATATTCCGAACCAACCTGAATATATTTCCTCAGAGAATCGTACCCTTCCGCTTCTAAATAAATCTGGTGAATACCATAGGTAAGCTCTACCGGATTGCTGATATCCACTGTCCGGTTATCTATCTTAACCTTGGCNGTATCCGGCGTGACAGACAGTACAATCCTTCCCGTCTTATCCTGNGGAACCTCCAGATCNCCCACATCCAGTACAACTTCCTTATCTCTCTCTACAATAATATCCTTGGTACAGCTTGCACCGTTATTAGATAAGAATACCTGATAACTTCCTTCCGGCACTACTAACAACATATCCTCGGTAATCTCTCTGATTACGGTATTGCCTACTTCAATCCANCCGCCGATCANCGCCTGATCATTCTTCAGACGCAGGTATCCGTGCCCTTTCTCTANATTGATACTGTAGATCTTATGATCGATTCCGCGAATCGAGAGCAGATCCTGTGCCACAATNTCCATGACTTCCGTACGTTTACCGTCAGAAAGTACAACCACATCCTCCGGCAGAGAATAGGTATTGGAGCCTATGCTTGCCGTTTTGTTGATACCNCCCAGATCATAGTTCTCCACATTATCATATACCCAAGCTTTCGGCGATAACTGAATGCTGGCGAGTTGTCTTTTTCCCTTCAGGAAATTGACATCTACCACATCCCCCGCCCTAACCTGAGAGATCGTCATTGGGCCGTTGTATTTATCCTTCACATATGTTGTGCCGTCATAATACAATGTATACTGCCTTCCCGCATCCATGTTCATGAACGTGACACTGTTGTTCTGCTGATCAACGGACATGACTACCGCCGTATCCGCCGAATCATAGCTGCCTACCGTACTGACTGTAAAGCCGGTATCAACCACTTTACCCGCCTTATTCTTAGCCATGCCTATACTACTCGCCTGTGAAGTACAGCCGGTGATCAGCAATGCCAATACAACAATGACTGCTGCTGCCTGTGAAATTCTTCCGTGCATTCTACGACCTTATCCTTTCCATTCCGCCGCCTCTTTAAGACGGTACGGCATTTTGCTCACAGTTTGAATATACTCTCCAGNAAAAGCTGTTTCTCCCTCTCCTGNGCGAANAGCTTTTCTATCTTTTCCATGTTTCTCATAGGAATCCATGCTTTACCGCTGTTATAATAGAAATTTACAATCTTCCAGAATTTTTCGGGATACGCCAGCCGATAGTATAACTGTTTATAATCCCTGTTCGTCAGATTCCTNTCTCTATTATAACTCTCTAACAGCATATCACCAAGTGTCTGCGACCAGTTATTTTTTTCCAAGATCTTNCGCAGGAACAGATTCAGATCCCGTACCGGATAATCCCGCACACATTTCTCGAAATTAAGCAGCACNATTCCTTCCTGCGTCTGCATAATATTATGATACTGATAGTCGCCGTGACACACAATAGGAAATTCGTAAGAATCTTCCTCATAGGCATAATAACGCAATTCATCGGTAATTTGCAAGGCATTATTCATGAAATAATCATAATGCTTCATTAAATAAATCTCAAAATCCGTTTTTTGGCTTTTTTCACGCAGAAATTTCCGGACTTTCTTTAATTCCCGATTATGTTTCTCATACTCTTGTTCAATTCGGAATACCGGCTGCTCTCTCAACTCGTNATGAGCNGACAGATCTGAGATGTTATGCAGCTTTGCCAATGTGGAAACTGCCTGCCGGCATTCTTCTGTGTCNCGATGATTGCATTCCCGTCCCTCATAATAGGTCTTAACAATATACGGCACCCTGTCCTGATCGAAGACGATCATTTCATCCTCTCTCGTGCGCAGGATAGATTCCGCCCGTATGATGCCGCTTTCATTAATNTGTTTTAATAGCAAATCCTGGAATAACACTTTATCAGCAGGCCCACAATATTCTTTTAAGATAAGCAATCCATGATCCGAATCGCACAGAATAGCGCCCCGTCCCTTCCAGGTACGATTCACCTCTATTTCATAATGATCTAATAAACTGACTGCTCTGTCATTCACACGAATACCCCCCGCTTTGTCGTCTATCCTATCTTATGAGAAGCAGTGGGAAAGTATGAAAATTTATCTTTTTTCTTTACAAATTCGTAGTAATTCCTCCCGCGTGTTACGTGCCGGTTCCTCCAGCACAATATCCAGAAGATCGTTTAGTATCACACCAATCTGCTTTCCTGCGGGAATCCCGAGCGCAATCAGATCGCTGCCTGTGACCGCCAGATCCTTCAGGTTCAAACATTCTTTCCTTTGGCAGATCCCTTCATAGATTTCCTTCTTATATGTAAGCTTCTGCAGTTTCTCTTCCCGCAGGTAATCACTCTGCGCAAGGACATCCGCATATTGTACGGCAAACAGCATGGTAAAGATTTCTTNTCCCATCCGGTTCACCGCCCGTCTGACTCCGCTTGGTGTAAGNCCNACCTCCTGATCATGATAGAGCACNATCTTCGATACCTTATCNATCGTATCGTTATCGAATTTAAGGCGGCGCAGAATCTGCNTTGTCATTNTCTCACCCAGCTCGGCATGTCCCTTGTTATGGGTAATTCCCTCATCATCNATGGAAAGTGTCTGCGGTTTNGCAATATCATGAAAAAGCATACCAAGCCGCAACACCTTATCCGGTGAGGTCGCCTGCATGGAATGTAATATATGTTCTCCGACGTTATAGCAGTGATGTGGATTATTCTGGTTCGTCTCCATACAGATGTCAAATTCCGGCAGGATCTGCTTCGTGATCCCTGTCTCGTAAGCGGTACGAAGATAATCCGGATGTGGCGATGTCACCAATTTGACCAGTTCCACCTGTATCCGCTCTGCGCTGATCTTTATTAAATTCGGAGCAAGCCTGCGAATCGCCAGCTTCGTCTCCTCCTCAATCTCATATCCCAGCTGTGCCGAGAAACGGACCGCCCGCAGCATACGCAGTGCATCTTCCGTGAAACGTTCCTCCGCATTGCCCACACAGCGAATAATTCCTTGCTCTATATCCGCCAGACCCCCGAAAGTATCCACCAGACCTGTCCGCTCATTGTACGCCATGGCATTGACGGTAAAGTCCCGTCTCTTCAAATCTTCCTCCAAACTGGCGGTAAAAGTGACTTCCTTCGGATGCCTGCTATCCTCATAGATTCCGTCAATGCGATAGGTAGTCACTTCGAAGCCTTCCTTGTCCAGCATAACTGTCACCGTACCGTGTTTAATACCGGTATCGATCGTTCTGGCAAAAAGACGCTTCGTCTCTTCCGGTTTTGCCGAAGTGGTAATGTCCCAATCATTAGGCTCTCTGCCGAGTATAGAATCCCGGACGCAGCCGCCGACGGCGTATGCCTCATAGCCTGCTGCCTCCAATATTTCTATGATCTTATGTACTTTGTCAGGCATTTGTATGTGCATATTAATCCCCTATTCTTGCTCAACCTGCGAATTTGTAAGCCGTACGCTAACAGCGTCGGCACAAATTTGCGATTGAAAAATCTCTGATTTTTCAATCTGCTTAAGGACACAAGCTGCACGAAGGCATTAGATCCGAATTGCCCTGTGCAGCTTCACCCCTCANCCGATACTCGGTCCNTTAAAAATATCNTTCACATCCTCCAGATGGACATCCGGCCTTTCCTCATCTTCCGCNAGCGTATTCACCAATTTCTCCATCTCTTCTCTTGACATAACATCACGGCTTCTGTCAATAAAAGCTTCTTTCTCCGCTTCCGTCATGTCTACAAACCGGTCCATTGCAGCCTGATTTGCCGTGATTGCCATTCCCAGACTCAGCGGTATATTATTATAATCCATTTCTGTTTCCCATCCTTCCTGTACATACTCATATTGTTGTTTCCTTTAAAGTATGCACCGGATCATGGGAAAATATACCTTTTATTATGCTAAAGCGGCAATCCCCTTTAATCGGATATCTTCACAGGATGCGCCGACCAGAATCTCATAGTCTCCGGCATCCGCAATAAATTCATGCAAGTGTTCGTCGAAATACGCAAAGTCTTCCTGTCGTAGCGTCAGGCTTACTTTTCTGGATTTACCCGGTGCCAGCTCGACTTTCGTATACGCCTTCAGCTCTTTATCCGGTCTGTCCACTTTCGGTGCAATCGGTGCAATATAAACCTGCACGATCTCTGATCCGATTCTCTTGCCCGTATTCTTGACCGTAAAGTTAATCTTCACATCCTTGCCTTTCTCCGCTTTTAACGTCAACCCGCTGTAAGCAAACTCCGTATAGGAAAGTCCGTGTCCGAAACAGAATGCCGGTGCAATACGCTCTCTGTCAAAATAACGATATCCGAGATACAATCCTTCCTCCAGCGTGATCTTGCCCCACACGCCAAACTGCCCATTTTTCGCCGTGACACAATCCTCATATTTTTTCGGAAATGTCTCCGCCAGCTTACCGGACGGATTGACGTCTCCGAAGATGATTTCTGCAAAAGCATTNCCNGTCTCCATTCCNGCATAATANCTCCANAGAATTGCCGACGCCTTATTCCGCCACGGCATCTCNACCGGCGAGCCNCCNATNAANGTNACGATCATGTCCTTGCGCACATCNAGCANNGCNTCNATCAGTGCATCCTGCTCATAGGGNAA
This sequence comes from Lachnospiraceae bacterium, assembly GCA_014804605.1. Lineage (GTDB taxonomy): Bacteria > Bacillota > Clostridia > Lachnospirales > Lachnospiraceae > UBA3282. The sequence continues at coordinate 13,739 of JAAUZM010000037.1, forward strand.
TTTCATATCNCTTCGGTCAAANCCNTCACTGTCAATATCATGGTTCAGGCCGCCTACGAAAATAACGGCATCTGCATCCTTAGCTGCTTCNATTGCCTGCNCGAAGAGCGCTTTATTCTTTTCATGCACTTCCGCCTTTTCTTTCTCTAACTGTGCCAGACGTTCTTCCTCTCCCTTGCGGTGCANCTCGTTCATATGCTCTTCATCCCGGACCGCTTTACCGATATCTGTGTCTTTCAAATCATCCAGACTGTCNGCCTGCCAGTTATGGTCAAAAGTCTTCGGCTTATCCGGCACATGGTATCCTTTATAATATTCCACCTGTGTGTTGCCNCCCAGATACATCTTTAAGCCCATCANCGGACAGATTTCATAGAGTGCTTTGATCTCCGCACTTCCGCCGCCATCCGAATGGATTTTT
>JAAUZM010000037.1:14165-237218 GCA_014804605.1 Lachnospiraceae bacterium
TTNTGTCNGATTACTACAAGNTTCTTTATNTTCGAGGNATTGAGNGGCAGCGTCTGTTTCTCGTTCTTTAACAGAATCATGGATTCTTCCGCCGTACGCAGAATCATCTCTCTATGCTCCGGCGTATTATAAGAGCCTGCCTTACGGTCATTTTTCTCTTTGCCGATCATCTTAAGTCGGTACATCATCCGCAGGATGTTACGCACCTTGGCATTGACAGCCCCCTCGGAGATATCACCTTTCATAATCGCTTCCTTCAGGGGATTGGCCAGCTTATACTCGTCGAAATCCGGAAACACTGACATCTCCATATCCATGGAGCATTCCGCCGCCTCTTTTGTCCTATGTACGGCACCCCAGTCGCTGATTACTGTGCCGTCGAAGCCCCACTCTCCGCGTAACACCAGATCCAACAAATTCTTGTTTTCGCAGCAATAATCCCCGTTAATCTTATTGTAGGCGCCCATGACAGAATATGCCTTTCCCTCCTGCACCGCCGCCTTAAACGCCGGAAAATAAATCTCGTATAATGTCCTGTCATCAATTTCTTCGTCTACCATGAGGCGGTCTGTCTCCTGCACATTCGCAGCAAAATGCTTTACACATGCCGCAACGTCATTCTCCTGTACCCCTTTAATAAAAGGCACCGCCAGAGTCGCCGTAAGCTTCGGGTCCTCGCTCATATACTCAAAATTTCTACCGCACAGCGGACTTCGTTTGATATTAATGCCCGGTGCCAGTATTACATCCTTACCGCGCCCTCTCGCCTCCGCGCCGAGAACATGTCCCATCTCATAAGCCCGATACGGATTCCATGTAGAAGCAAGCGCACTGTTACTGGGCAGATAAGAGACATTATCGTCATGATTCCCTGACGGAATCCATCTGTCTCTCATAAATTCCGCTCTGACTCCCATAGGCCCGTCAGAAGAGACAATCCCGGGAATTCCCAGTCTCTCTACCTCACCGGTCATAAAGAGTCCCGTTCCGTGGATCATGGAAATCTTCTCATCCAATGTCAATTTTCCGATCAGTTTTTCAATCTCTTTTTCGATCTTCTTGTTATTTTTCTTCGCATCCGTCTTCATGGTCTTATCCCTTTCCGAATAATGATATCTTGAATAGTTACAGTATATCGGGAAATGGGGACGGATACAATCAATTTTTGAAATAATTTCTTATAAGAAACATTGACAACTACCCTCAAAATGTTGTATGATCTTAATTGTTCATAGAATCGAAGCGTGGCTCAGCTTGGTAGAGCGCTGCGTTCGGGACGCAGAGGTCGTGGGTTCGAATCCCGTCGCTTCGACGATTTAACGGAGACAGATTAATGTCTCCGTTTTTGTTGGAGGATATTATGGAATCATATGAAGTGTTAAGGGATCTGGCGATTATTCTGTTATTTGCCAAATTTTTCGGTGTTCTTGCAAGAAAGTGTAAAGCGCCGCAAGTGGTCGGGCAGATCATCGCCGGCCTTATTGTCGGTCCATGCGTGTTAGGATGGATCAATCAGACTGCATTTATTACACAGATTGCCGAGATCGGTGTCATTATTCTGATGTTCGAAGTAGGACTGGAATCAGACTTGAAAGAATTGATCAAGACAGGACCCATCGCATTTATGATTGCATGCGCAGGCGTTTTCGTACCCCTTATTCTGGGTTCTTTATTATATATGGGCTTCTATGGCGCAGCGCCTTGGGGAAGTGAGAATTTCTATAAAGCTGTTTTCATCGGCACGATCATGACGGCAACCAGCGTCAGTATAACGGTCGCCGCACTTCAGGAACTGGGTAAGATCAAGACCAAGGTGGGAACCACTATTGTCAGTGCAGCAATCATTGACGATGTAATCGGTATCATTGTCTTAACTTTCGTAATCGGTTTCAAAAATCCTGAATCCAATCCGGGGATGGTCATTGTGAAGACTGTGGCTTTTTTTGCGGTTGCGATAGTGGGTGGGTTTATCGTATATAAAATATTTGCCACGCTAGATAAGCGATATCCACATACAAGGCGTATTCCTATCGTTAGCCTTGCATTTTGTTTTGCCCTGTCCTATATTGCGGAGAAGTACTTCGGCATCGCGGACATTACCGGCGCTTACATAGCAGGCGTTGTCCTGTGCAGCTTAAGTGACAACGAATATATCGAACGTAAAGTTGATGTAAGTTCCTATATGTTCTTCGGTCCCATCTTTTTTACAAGCATCGGCCTGAAAACTTCCTTCGATGCTATGAACGGTAAACTGTTCGCTTTCTGTATCTGCTTCGTCATCGTGGCGCTGGGTGCGAAAATTATTGGCTGTGGACTTGTCGGCAGAATTTTCAAATTCAATTTCTCGGATTCTGTCAAAATCGGTGTGGGTATGATGACCCGTGGCGAAGTCGCGCTGATCGTGGCGCAGAAGGGTCTTGCCGCAGGACTTCTGACGGCGGATTACTTCACGGCAGTTATTCTCTTAATCATTGTATCGTCGATCACAACACCGGTTATATTAAAAATGCTGTATACCAGAGATGATAAAAAGTCAGGCGCCACCGCCTGACTTTTCTAAACATCTACAGTACTTTCTTCATCTCTTCTTCCAGCTCTTCCTTCGAAACGGCACCCACTATAGTGGCTGCTGCCTCGCCCTTCACGAAGATTTTCATGGTCGGAATAGACATAACGCGGTACATTCTTGCCAGTCCGTCCTCCTCGTCAATATTGCATTTACCTACTTTAATTCTGCCGTCATACTCATCGGCAAGCTGTGCCACTATGGGTGCCATCATCTTACACGGTCCGCACCAGTCCGCATAAAAATCTACCAGCACCGGTGTATCGGCCTCCAGTACCTCTTTGTCAAAATTCGCAGTTGTAAACTTGTATTCCATATTTATCCTCTTTTCTGCGTACAATAATATTTTCTTAGAAGGATTTTCGCTTGGTACGCTCAAGCTTAAACTTTTCTTGAAATAACATATTTATAGATCGGATTTCCCATGGAAGAAAACCTCTCTTCATATTCTGTCATTACATTACCCTGCATCATCTCTTCATCATGGTGCAGATCTTCCGTCATCTGATCCAAATGCCAGCCAGCGGATTCCAGTTCATCCAATGCAAAGCGGAACAGGTCATGGTTGTCCGTCTTAAATTCGATTACACCGTCTCTTACCAGTATCTCATGATACCGCCGCAAAAATTCACGGGACGGCAGTCTTCTCTTCGCATGTCTGTCCTTCGGCCACGGATCGGAGAAATTCAGGTAGATTCTGTCCACCTCCTCACGCCCGAACACGTTTGTGATTTCTTCTGCATCCATACGTATAAAATAAATGTTTGATAATGGTTCCGCTTCCATCTTCTGTACACCGCGAAGCAGAACGCTGGAATATTTCTCGATTCCCACATAATTAATCGTCGGGTTCATCCTTGCCAGATCCATGATAAATCTTCCTTTTCCCATACCGATCTCTATACGGATAGGATGATCGTTACCGAAGATTTCATTCCATTTTCCCTTGTAATTTTGCGGCTCATGAATCACGTATTCGCTGGCGGCAATCATTTCCCTGCAGCCGGTTATATTTCGTAGTCTCATTGTATGACTAATCCTTTCGGTGGAGTGGTACCTATTAGGCTGCCTACGGAGAACGCATGCTTTTCGCATTCTCCCAGACATGAAGTTATACTAAGGCGGCGTTCTATGTCGCCTTAGTATAACTTCATGTCTTATTGTACCATGCTTTTTGTCCTACGGATAGATTGAACGGAAAGAGATTTTGTAATTTTTGTGAAATTACTACAGTTTTATTTTAAAATAGTGTATGATGATAAATGGACAAAATATTATGTAGAAATGTAACTATTCAGTATAGGTCGAAGCATTTACTGCTGAGACCGTAAGAATATGATTCAGCGAGCAAAATCCCATTGTCTAAGACAATGTAGGATGGATTTTGCATCGTAACTGTGAAGGTACTGAACAGTTATGTAGAAATTTCCTATAGCATAAAATACGATTTATTAACATAAACTTCCTTATTATAGAAAGGTTAAACAAAGATGTTGTTTTTTCATAAAAAAATGGTTTGTGCCCTGCTTGCATGCTCCGTTTTTGTTGGGGGATTCTTCAGTAATCCCATCACTGCCCACGCTACATTGGAAGAACTGGAAGCAGATGCCGAAGCACGTAAATTACTTCCCATCCAATCAAATGATATCGATAACTGGCCGGTAGGTCCTGCAATCAGCGCAGAATCCGCAATTCTGATGGACGCTAACACCGGCGTTATTTTGTACGCCAAGGATATTCACAAAAAGTCCTATCCTGCCAGTACCACAAAACTGTTAACCTGTCTGATGGCTATGGAACAGGGCAATTTGGACGATATGGTTCCTTTTTCTCATGAAGCTGTCTTTAGTGTGCCCGGCGATGGCTCTAAAATGGGAATGGATGAAGGAGAATCTATTACTTTAGAAGAATGTCTTTATGGTATTATGGTAGCCTCTGCCAATGAGGTAGCAAATGCCGTCGGAGAATATATTTCCGGATCTATTGACCAATTTGTCTCTGATATGAATGAATATGCTGAACAGTTAGGCTGCACAGACAGCCACTTTATGAACACTAACGGGCTGCATGATGCGAACCACTATACTTCTGCCTATGATCTTGCTTTAATCTCCAGCCGGTTTTTTCAAAATGAAATGCTCTGTAAGATCGGCAATACTGCCCGCTACCATTTCGAGCCAACCGCTACACAGCCGGATGACTTCTATACAAATAATAAGCATAGGCTGATCAATGGTGAAATCCCTTATGAAGATATATTAGGCGGCAAGACCGGCTACACCGATGATGCCAGACAGACTCTTGTTACCTGTGCGGAACGAAACGGTATGAAGCTTGTCTGTGTCGTATTTAAGGAAGAATCTCCCCGTCAGTTCACCGATACGGTAGAGTTGTTTGACTACGGTTTCAATAATTTTCAAGTTATGAACATTTCCGATAATGAAGACAAGTACCAGATCGAAGCGTCCGGATTTCTCCAAACCGGTAACGATATTTTCGGTAGCTCCAAACCGATTTTGTCTATAGATAATGACAGCTATGTCATAATTCCTAACACAATTTCTTTCAGTGATCTTGATTCCGATATCGACTATAGTGTATCAAGCGAAAACCGTATTGCACAGATCAGGTATTCCTATCACGATTCTTATGTAGGCTGTGCATACCTTAATGTGGCATCAGACAGTACTTCTTCCTATGATTTCGACACACATATCGAAACCACTGATGTAAGTGTGGAGAAAACAGAACCGGATCCCCCTCAGACTACAACTATCTTCGTGAATGTGAAAAAGGTACTGATCGGTATTCTCATATTCGGAAGTGTGACGATACTGTTGTTTATTCTTCGTGCACTTATCATGAACGGTCAAAATGCCAGACGCAGACGGAATAAGATCAAACGTAAACAGACCCGCAAAGAACGGGTCCGGTCTAGTTTTGATGATTTCGATTTTTAGATATTCTTTTGTCTTTTCTCTGCTTCCTTGCCTTAGTCTGTTTATCACGGATATTATCAATCTCCGCCTCCGTGATAAATTTCTGTGTCTTCACAACATATACATCACCGTTTTCCGCTTTGCGGATACGGATCTTTGACTTCATGTAACCATGTCTGTCACAATAGGACACGCAATAATAATGCTTTCCGTTGGGCGAAAACCAACGAATCTTTCTACGCAGTGATCTGTGACACAGATAACATTTTGTTTCGGTCACTGTTCTATCTTCAAGCGCCTGCGTTTTATCCGGAAATGCTCTGGAAATATATTTGGCATATGTATCGAAAATTACGTGTATTTCCGACTCTCTGTTCTTCGGAAGATGGAAAACATCAAAAGAATAATTCTCCAGAACTTTTCCATCCATTAGCGCCAGCACCTTTGCGGTATAATAAGCATCACTGAAGGCGCGGTGAAATGGAATATCTTTCTCAATATTCAGATAATCAATGGCATATTCCAACGATCTTCTTGATTTCCTGTCTTCGTAGGCAATGCTGAATAACTTCTGCACATCAAGAAATCTGATCGGTCCGTCCGAAAGGGGTTCCATTCCATAATACCGAATATTTCTCTGAAGCTCAGTCAAGTCTAACGGACCCCACGTACAGAAAATATAATCCTCACCGCACCATTCATGAAACTGTTCCATGATTTCCGTAAAGGGACGACCCTGCTCAAGCTGTTCCATCTGCAGATGAATTAACTTTCTGGTAATTCGATGCATCTCATGATATACCTGCGGTTTTATGAGTTCGGTAAACTCGCTGATCATCCTGCGTTCATCATTCAGTTTAATGGCGCCGATCTCTATGATCTCAAAAGGAAGTATTTTCGAAACTTCCTCTTCACCCGTACTGCTCTGGTTCCATTCCAGATCCATTATGACGTAATTCATATATAATCTCCGTTTATGTAACATAAAAAGCCGTAATCTTTAAATTATCATACGGCTTTTCATAACGTCCCTGACTGGATTCGAACCAGCGGCCTTTCGCTTAGGAGGCGAACGCTCTATCCTACTGAGCTACAGAGACAATTTATCTATAAGAGACGGCGTAGCAGCCTATCAGACTGCGACGCCCATGCAGGAATGAAACACTGCTACATTGCCGGGTAATTGATATACCCTTGCAACCAGATGATTCCTTTGAATCTTCTTCCTACCTGCGGTTCTCCATACAGATCTTTTTTGTTGATACACACATCAAACTGCAGATCATTACAGCTTAGGCGCATCACATATATTTCTTCTTTCGTGATCTTATTGACCCGCAGAGAAATATCCAGAATCTCTCCCATAATCGAATATTGATCACACTCTACCCCGTAGGGCATAAAGTAAGTATCTACCAGACTGAACACATCTTCCGTCAGTATCTTTTTAGAAATAGCAGTGTAAGTATCCATGTCTTCCAATGTCAGACTCTCAATCGCATCTTCATCGCCTCTTCTGGCGGCATCGATCAACTGATTTCTGTTTCTGGAAGCCTTCTGTACCTTCTGTTTCTGCATATCGTTCTTACTGATCGGCAGTATAATATTTCCCCTAAGTGATAATCCGGACAACGTCAGCGTCGTTCCTCTGATCGGCAGTATATTCTCATATTGTGCTTTCACATAAGGAACCATATTCTGCAGATAAAATATCAGGCTTACACCCACTTTAATATCATCACATACGCCTGCATAAGATTCTTTATCCGCATGGCGTTCCACGGACACATCTTCACAGGAGCTGATTCCCGTTCCCCTCAAATAGGGATAGAAATAATCGTAAGTAAACTTATCACTTTCATCGAACTCGCCACAAACGGCGATTCCCATATCCTTGGCAAAATCTTCACAAAATTCTGCAAGTATGGTTTCTTCACCGTTGGATGTATAGGAGCGGTGCGAAGCATTTAAGATAATATCCGTAATCAGCTTCTGCTGTTCCCGTCTGTCAGTCAATCCGCTAAAACCGATAGCTCGCATAAATTTATGCAAAAATTCCACCTCCTTTTCAAAAATATTACGTGTGGCTTATCGAATCTCTTCCATGCCGCCCATATACGGACGAAGCACCTCCGGAATACGGACAGAGCCGTCAGCCTGTAAATTATTTTCTAAGAATGCAATGAGCATTCTGGGTGGTGCAACTACTGTGTTATTTAATGTATGCGCAAAGTACTTGCCATCTTTACCGTTTACGCGGATACGCAGTCTTCTCGCTTGAGCATCCCCTAAGTTAGAACAGCTTCCGACTTCGAAGTACTTCTGCTGTCTGGGCGACCATGCTTCCACGTCATAGGACTTAACCTTCAGATCTGCCAGATCTCCGGAACAGCACTCAATGGTCCTTACCGGAATATCCATGCTACGGAATAAGTCTACCGTATTTTGCCATAGTTTGTCAAACCATATCTTAGATTCTTCCGGCTTACATACGACGATCATCTCCTGCTTCTCGAACTGATGGATACGATATACGCCGCGTTCCTCAATACCGTGTGCACCTTTCTCTTTACGGAAACAAGGAGAATAGCTGGTCAATGTATGAGGAAGTTCTTCTTCCGGAATGATCGTGTCGATAAATTTACCGATCATGGAATGTTCAGAAGTTCCGATTAGATAAAGATCCTCTCCCTCGATCTTATACATCATGGCATCCATCTCGGCAAAACTCATCACACCATCCACAACTGCACTTCTGATCATAAACGGCGGTACACAGTAAGTAAACCCTCTGCCGATCATAAAATCTCTCGCGTAAGCAATCACTGCGGAATGCAGTCTCGCAATATCACCCATCAGATAATAAAATCCGTTACCTGCCACACGGCCGGCAGCATCCATATCTATCCCGTGAAATTTCTCCATGATCTCTGTGTGATAGGGAATTTCAAAATCCGGAACCACAGGATCTCCGTATTTACATATCTCCACATTTTCCGAATCATCCTTACCGATCGGTACGGAAGGATCGATAATATTCGGAATGGTCATCATATCTTTTTTAATTTTTTCACGAAGCTCATCCTCTTTCGATTCCAGCTCAGCAAGCCTTGCGGCATTCGCGGCAACCTCCGCTTTCTTCGCTTCCGCTTCCTCTTTCTTACCCTGACCCATCAGCGCGCCGATCTCTTTAGAGATCTTATTCCTGTTAGCACGGATCTCATCTGCTTCCTGCTGTGCCTTTCGAACTTCGGCATCTAATTCAATCACTTCATCTACCAGAGCAAGCTTGGAATCCTGAAATTTCTTCCGAATATTTTCCTTTACCACGTCCGGATTCTCTCTTAAAAATTTAATGTCTATCATAATGTCCCTCATTTCTGCGCATGTTTTCTGCGCATAACTTTAATCTAATACTTCCTCAATATATACGTTGTTACTCTCCGAAAGGTCCATAACCCTGTCTACATTCTTACCATCTTTATCCTTAATGATTCGAATAACCGGTCTGTCCGGAAATTCTTTATTCTGGTACAGCACAGCTCCAGTCTCACCTTCATTTGTCCTCACTCTGGAACCGGCCGGATATACGGCGGTAAACTCTAAAAAGATATCGACAATTTTACCGTCGAATTTTATATTTTTATTTTCTTTCAAATACTCTACCGCTTCGTGGACCTTAACGCTCTTACAGCCGATTCCGCAGATCATTTCATCAAATGCATCACAAACTTGCACAATACGGCATTCCACGGAAATATCTGTAGACTTAAGCGGATATCCCGATCCGTCAATACGCTCATGGTGATATAATATCATATTTTTGCTCTCATTGGAAATCCAATTTTCACCTCGTAGTGCCGAATAACCATATATTGGATGCTTCTTATATTCCGCATACTCTATTTCTGATAATTCTTCAAGATCTCTGTCTGCATAATCAATCGTCATATATCGGAGCCCAAGATCATGAAGCAAACAACTGACACCAATATCATGTACTGTCCGTTGCGGCAGCTTCATTCGCAGCGCCACCACAGTCGCAAGGCTGCATATACTGATCGAATGATCATATATATCGGAGCTTCTTTCTTTCAGGTCGTAGATCTGTTCCACAACCTTATCCTCTTCGAGAATATTTGTGATGATGCGATCTGCCATCTGACAAATTTCTTCTAAATTATCATTATGGCGATAAGTGTGTTTTTCCAAAATATCTCTTACTTTAAATTTAAAGGCCTCTTCGACTTCTTCTCTAAGGATTACAACCATCTTAGTATCCGGCTGCTCCTTTTCCCTGATATACACTTCCTTAATCTCAAGTTCTTTGAGTTTCTCAATATACTCCTGTTTCAACTGCATTCCTACGGAAAGGAGTACCTGATATTCCGGTGTGAAAACATCCTTCGCCAGTATTTCTATTCCCGTCAAATCATCAACCTTACATCGTTTCATGGTTTCTTATTCTATTGCCCCCTAATCCTCTAATGCAATATTCATTGCAATATCCAGAGCTTTCTTCTCTTCATCGCCCAGAGAAATCTCGCACAGACCGCTTTTGATTTCTTTCGTGTACGAGTAACAGCCCTCCGCACTATGCACAGAATTTAAAATAAATCCATTGTCATTCTCATCCAACAGCGCCAGTGAAAAACTGAGCTGTCCGCCCATTTGGTTAAAAGCATCATATTTGACAATACCGACTTTCTGAAAAGTACTCTCCAGTTTTCGATACAGTGCCAGAATATCTTTACGATTCTTTTCCGTCGCAGCTTTAATGAATTTATTATCTTCAAAAATACCCTCTATGTCCTGCTCCAGACTCTTGGCAGTTTTACCTGACATAAACTTCTTATATCTCTTAGACAGCTTACCGATCCTAATCGTCTGAACGATCGTAACAATTAACAATATAAGGATTAAAGCAAACGCAGCAATAAACAAATATGTCAGATCAAAATTTCCTACGCCCATCTCTTCCAGTAAATTATAATTCATCGGTTTCGTACCTTTCTATATACATTTATCGCCTGTGCTCAACTTCTAACTAATTGTGACAAATCTTTGTTTGCGATCTGAGAATCTTATCTGGAAAGTAATTCCGTAATTCTATCCAGATCATCATGATTATAGAATTCTATCTCTATCTTTCCTGTTCCGTTTCCTTTAGAGGCAATTTCTACTTTGGTTCCGAGTGTCTGCTTTAATTTTTCAGCCAAATCCTGATAAATAATTTCCAGACTCTTATCTTCCGATGTTTCTTTTTTAGGTTTTTCCGGCTTGTTCAGATTCTTAACAAGTTTCTCCACATCACGCACACTCAGCTTCTCATCAAATATCTTCTGTGCGATCGTGTACTGCTGTTCTGGATCTTCAATCGTAATCAATGCTCTCGCATGCCCTGTGGATAGCATATCATCTATAATCATCTGCTGCACTTCATCACATAATTTCAAAAGTCTCATGGAATTCGTAACAGCGGTTCTGCTCTTAGACACCCTCTCCGCGACTTCATCCTGTTTCAAATTAAATTCCGTCAGAAGTCTCTTATATGCCTGCGCCTCTTCAATAGGATTTAAATCTTCTCTCTGGATATTCTCAATCAGAGAAATCTCCACGATCTCCTGCTCGGTATAGTCACGAATGATAACCGGGACTTCTTTTAATCCCGCCAACTTGGCTGCACGCCAACGGCGTTCGCCGGCTATAATCTCGTAATATGTCTTTCTGTCCTGAACTAAGATAGGTTGTAAGAGTCCGAACTGTTTGATAGAATCAGCCAATTCCTGTAATGCATCTTCATCAAAATTTTTTCTGGGTTGTTCCCTGTTAGGTTCAACCTGTGTGATTTTAACAATTGTCTCCGGACCCTTATCGCTTACCTGATCTGTCGATGCCTTTGATGGAGCTGTATTTACATTACCTGAAGGAATGATCGCATCCAATCCTTTACCTAAACCTCTTTTTGCAGCCATATTTTATACACCCTTTCTGTTTATCACTTCATCCGCAAGTAACATATATGCCTCTGCACCTGCGGACTTCGGATCATACGTACTGATCGGCATTCCGTAACTGGGTGCTTCCGCTAATCTGATATTTCTGGGTATTACAGTATTATATACATTCTGTTTAAAATGGTTTTTAACATTTTCCACTACCTGCATGGAGAGATTTGTTCTGGAATCGTACATTGTAAATACAACACCTTCCATATCCAGATCAGGATTCAATCTCTCTTTTACCAGATTAACGGTATGGATCAACTGGCTTAAACCTTCCAATGCATAATACTCACATTGAATCGGAACAAGCACTGAATCAGCCGTAGTCATGGAATTGATTGTAAGCAGATTCAAAGACGGCGGACAATCTATAATAATAAAATCATACTTGTCCTTGATCCAGTCTACTTCATTCTTTAATATGTATTCTTTCTTATCAACTCCGATCAACTCAATCTCAGCCGCTGCCAGATTAACGTTAGACGGAATAACTGACACATTCGGAATGACATCACTTAAAATACATTCATTGATGGAACATTCTCCCAAGATCAGTTCATAAATAGTATTTTCCAAATCATTCTTCTCAACACCGAATCCGCTGGTCGTATTGCCCTGTGGATCTGTGTCAATCACTAATACTTTCTTTCCTTTCTCCGCAAGTGATGCGGATAAATTAATAGAAGTGGTTGTTTTCCCGACTCCTCCTTTTTGATTTGCAATCGCAATCGTTCTTCCCATACTTATTTTCCTCTGCCTTTCGTTTTGTGTTTCGACAAAACGTTTCTCTCCGAAATCATTTCTGTTTTTCTGTCCGCTTACGATTATATCACTAATTGAAAGGATAATCTATAGGAATTTGTTCCACGTGGAAATTTGAAAAAATAAAATATATTGTATTACTGTTTGTAGATGATAGTATATGGCTAATTTGGACGCGGCAGACAGTATGCAGTTATCCTAAGGACGCGCTTTCGCTCGGTTCCAAACGCAACGGTACTAAGCTCGTGAGTTGCAGAGTAACTCATAACCTCGCTAAGTGCCAGATTTAACTCGAAAGGTTTAATCATTTTCCAACGGTCCTTATGATAACTGCATATTATCCGATGCTGGATATCGTATATGTCAGATTTAATTGTACGTCCGCATTCATTAGTCACTTTCTCTTCAAAAGATTGTTCTTATAACAACAAATGATAATATCAACGCAATCAGATTTTATCAAATGAGGAAATTCGATATGGCACATTTATTTCGTAATGCTATGGATATCTCAAGAAAATAAAACAATACACTTATGAATTTATTTTAAAGAGAAGATAAATTTTAAATGTTTCACGCTCAAAATATATCATAAAAAAATGTTTCACGGAATTGGTTCACAATATCTTGGGTTAATTTGTTTCACGTGAAACATTATCTTGTGTCCATAATCCAAATATAGGTAAATATTTTTAAAATGTTTCACGTGAAACATGTCCTATGTACGTTACACATCATAATACAAACTAATATTTATATTAAAATCAAAAAATCTATAAATACTGTAAGACATCAAGTGGACTTTCAACATTTATAAAATTTTTCTTCCGTCCGGTTGGCTGCAAAGTTCCTTCTTTTAAATACCAGACAGCTTGAATTGCCATCATTCCTAATTTTTGAGCAGTTTCTAATTCACAACTTCCGCCATCTCCGATATATATACACTCTTCCGCTTTTACAGAAAGAGCTTTCATACATCTGTAAAAAATTTTCTCATCAGGTTTACAAACACCTTGTTCGGAAGATAGAAATACAGCATCAAAATATTGAAACAATACACTTTCACGGATTACAATTTCTTCTTCAGAAAAAGTATTGCTGATCAGTCCAATCAATATTTTCTTTTTCTTTAATTCCGTAAGCATTGGAATAATCTCAGAATGTAGATGTCGAAAAGCTTCTTTCTTCGAATCGATTCGCTTTTGCTTGACATGCTCAATAAGATTTTCAGAATAACAATAATAATTTCGAAGAATATTTTCCATAACATCTTCAAATGTCATCCTGCCAACAGATCGATCGTATTCTGTTGGCTGCCACATTGAAAGAAATTCTTCTACGGGAATCCCTACATCTTTTGCAATCTCGCTGCCAAAATATATGGGACTTTCATATAAAGTGATTAATGTCTCAAACATATCGAAGATCACAGCGCGCATAAATATTCTCCTAAAAAAGCTTAATAATATTATTTTTAATTGCAAAGACTGCTGCCTGTGTACGATCAGAAACATCTATCTTCTTAAAAATATTAGAGATATGATTTTTAACTGTCCTTTCGCTAATATTTAAATTGGTAGCAATCTCTTTATTAAACATTCCATTGGCAACCTGAATCAATACTTCTAATTCTCTTCCGGTTAAGGAATCAATTTTATCTTTATCAATATCTCTATTTGCAAGCCGGTTATTCAATGCCGGAATTAAACTTGCCTGAATATAATTTTCACCGGCCATCACTGAACTGATTGCCCTCTTTAATTCTGCTGACTCAGAATCCTTCAATATATATCCATCCACTCCGATATCAACTGCTCTTAATAAATATTCCAATTCATTATGGACAGTTAATATCAAGACTTTGATCTCATATTTCTTTTTCTTTATTTCCTCCAGTACTTCCAGTCCGTTTTTTTCAGGCATATTTATATCAAGAAGTAAAACATCAGGAAGCACGTCCTGTAATTTTTCAAGACATTCTTCACCATTAGATGCCTCAGAAATTATCTCCATACTTCCGTCGAATTCCAATAACTGTTTTAAACCTTCTCTGATTAAATTGTGATCGTCAGTAATCATAATTTTTGTCTTCATAATTATCCTCACTTTTTACATAATATAAATAGATATTTTTATATTGAATCATATACTAACATTACCCTATACAGTCATTTAGTAATTCATATCAGTTATCTACTTTCGGAATTTCTATTTCTATAGAAGTACCGTTCTGTGTATCAATATTAATCTTGCCACCCAGAAAATATACTCTTTCTTTTATTACAGATAATCCAAAATGTTTTTCTTTCTTTGTAGCTTCACTTAAATCAAATCCTATTCCGTTATCCTGAACAATAATTTTATATGACGGATCACACTCCTTCAATCTCACAATAATTTCGTTTCCGCCAGAATGTTTTAATGAGTTCTGAACGCATTCCTGAATAATACGATAGATAGAAAGAAAGAGGACTTGTGTAGCAGGAACAGAGTGTGACATATTAATTTCGTCTATATCCTCTACAATATGAAACTGCTTTTCCTGATTTAAAAGATGAAGCATTTTTTCTATCGCTTCTTTTATCCCAAGATCATCAATAGACATTGGACGCAGATCAAATATACTGTTTCGAATTTCTTCAATAACTTTACGAATTCCTTTTCCGACTGTAGCAAGTTCCAGCTTAGCCTTCACAGGGTCCTTATCTATATAAAGAGAACTCAATTCAACCTTATGAACAAGATGGGTCAAATTTTGTAATGAAGTATCATGCAAATCTCTTGCGATTCTCTGACGCTCCTTCTCTTGGGCATCTAAAATAGAAAGTTGTTTCACGTGAAGCATAAAAGATTTTTCAGCCAAAACTTTTTCTAATTGTTCAATTCTATTATTTTCCAAATGAATCTGCTTTTCTATCTCATCGCATTCTGCAACAAGTTTTTCGCGCTTCTGTTTGTTTTGTTCTATAACATCCGCATATACATTCTCGACTTTTCTTGCCAGAAATACTTTCAGGTCACTTTCTTCCTTATTTAAAAGACCATTCAAATAAGTATCTATCGAATCGATTTCGATTTTCTTTTCATTCAGTTCAGACAAGTATGATGTCTGTTCCATTTTCAAATCATCATATATTTCTTGAATGATTTCATAATCTGTATAATTCATATATTTTCTCCGCATAACATGAAAAATTGTTATCGTGCTAATCACGCCATACTTTTTTGTGATATTTTAATCATATACTAAATCGAGAAATTAGAAAAGATTTTTATCATTATTCATTTGATAGATTTGAACTATAAGAAAATTTAAAGTATAATAAACATAATATTAAAAAACGGTATTAATTCACATATTATTGACAGAAGCTTCGAATAATCAATGTGATAAATACAAGTAAACAATGCAGATGCCTATTCAACAGTATATGGAAAGATTAAAATTGATATAATCTACTAATCAAATAATTTATAACATCTGTATCTATAAATACAGTACGTAAATTTTTTATCACTGTTTAAAACACGCATATCATTAACATCACAGTTAACTGTTTACTTTGGAGGATAATTCATGAATAAAAAACTAACCACGGCACTATTATTATCAACCTTCTCTGTCACAACAATTCATGTCATTAATCGGATCCATACTTCATTATGCACTGTTAAAAACTTATTGGCAAATTCTGAAAATCATTATTATGAGTGGCGTTTCGGAAAAATCAGATATCAGAAAAAAGGCAGCGGAGCTCCTCTACTTCTGGTTCATGATCTCACAGTAGGAAGTTCCAATTATGAATACCACAGACTGATCAATAATCTCACTGAGGAACATGAAGTATATTCTATAGACTTACTGGGATACGGACTGTCTGATAAACCTGCCATAACGTATACCAACAATCTGTACGAACAATTAATCAGCGATTTTATTAAAAATGTTATCAAAAGAAAAACTTCTGTTGTAGTAACCGGTGAGTCTGTTCCATTCGTTATGCTGGCATGCCATAACAATCCGGATATCGTGAATAAATTAATCTGCATTAATCCGCAGAGTCTTTATCTGCAGAATCAGATTCCATCTAAACAGACTAAACTGATGAAACTGTTTCTGGAAAGCCCGATCCTCGGCACATTTACATATCATGTACTTATCAATAGACACAGTATGGAGAAAACATTCAGAACAGAGTATTTCTTTCATTCAGATGAGATCAAAGAAAAATATATTAACAACTATCTGGAAGCAGCATATGCTGGNNNNTANNATTCNAANTATGCNTTNGCAAGTTANNNNGGNAAATATATGNANATGAATATNNTNCANGAANTAAANGAAATNAATAANAGTATNTTAATNATCGGTGGNGAAAAAGAAAANGATATTAANACNACNATNGAAAACTATAAATATTATAATGCGGCAATCGAAGATGTATATATTCCTGACACGAAACATCTTCCACAGTTAGAAGCCCCTGATGAGGTATTGGAACAAATTAAAATATTTCTACTTTTGTAATACATAATATCTATACTACATATATACAAACGAAAAGCCTGAATAGATAAAAAATTTTCAAAGGTTCTATCTGTTCAGGCGTTATTATTGATAAACATNTAAAAATAATTGTCATTTATTTTTATAACATCACAATTATTTGTCAACGGATNTCTTCTGTCATAANAGAAAATCATAACAGAAGGCTCCTCAAAAATATTCTCAAATACTTCGACATGCAATGCNTTNGTCAATTCTCTATAATTANATNNGGACAANTCCGGAAACATCAAATGATCNTGNGACTCTCTATGTAATATATCATGAATGTCGTTCTTCCACCTATCCAAAGAAGGAGCAAAGGAAGGACGATTTTTCATGTGTTCACGCAAATANAAATCATAAGTAAGATATTCCCGTAAAATCAAAATTCTTTTCTCTACAGAATCATTCTCATANTCAAATTTTTCAGAAAATACATTTTCTATCGGTAAACAATTTTGCAGCCGCATATCCTGCCTAATCAGNGCGATTCCGAACTCCANTANAATTTCATATTTTTTTGTACGAGATGACTGGATACCNAACAGATCATNTTCTTCATACCATGCTGCAAGAAGATCATACAAATCATAAGGCGTATTAAAATAAGAACATAAATATTGCAGCGTATTTCTAAACTGTCCGCTATTATAATAGATTTCTAATACTTCCTCAATCTGCTTCAAATGACAGACATCCTCATAGGAAAGCCATNTCGTTGANAGAACTTCATAAGGCGGAAGAGAAGTATACACAAGTTCATACTCNGAAGCATGAAGTTCCATGGCAGAACCTTTTAACACCTTAAGAAATCCTAATTGTAACTGTTCCGGAGAGAGTGCATATACATCATTAAATGATTTCTTAAAAAACTTCAAATCTTCATATGGCAGTCCCGCGATCAAATCCAGATGTACGTGAATATTATTCCAAAAAGAAATTCTTCGAACAACATCGGCAACTTTATCAAAATCCATCTTACGATTAATTTCAGAAATCGTCTGAGGGTTAGTAGACTGTACACCAATCTCAAATTGCACCGCGCCGGGGCGCAGTTTCTCAAGCAATACGAAATAATCCTCATCCAGAAGATCTGCCGCAATCTCAAAATGAAAATTNGTAATGCCGTTATCATGTTCTAATATATATTGCAGGATCGGAAGCGCATGATCTTTTTTACAATTAAAAGTGCGATCCACAAATTTCACTTGTACAACATTTTGTTGTAAAAAGAAATCAATATCACGACACACATATTCCACAGAACGGAAATCCATCGTCTTATCAATAGAAGAAAGACAATAGCTACAGGAAAAAGGACATCCCCGACTGCTTTCATAATAGACAATGCGGTGTTCAAAATTCTCTATATTCTGATACCAAAAGGGAATCTCATCTAATAAAATCCGAGAAGAATTATTTCCGTNAAGAACAGTGGGAAGAGATTCCGAAACACCATTGACATAGGCAGACACAAGATGATGAAAAGTTCCTTCTCCGTAACCGGACATGACTCCTCTGAGCCTCCACTCCTTAATCACATCAGACGCATCATAAGAAACCTCCGGGCCGCCTGCCCAGATTTCTACCTTCGGCATAATTTTATGCAAATCNGAAATGATCTCACCTACCATATTCCGATTCCAGATATAACATGAAAANGCNACCACNTCAGGACGCTTNTTATAAATTTCACTCAAAATATAAGAANCCTGNTGATTNATCGTAAATTCCATCACATCTACANNAGANTCATATTCACNCGNACAGGACTTTAAAGAAAAAACTGCAGGATTGGAATGTATGTATTTCGCATTAATGGCTACGAGTAAAATANTCATTATTGTGACCATTTTTCCTTCCTATCACATCCCATGGANAATGCATGCTCTTCNCATTCTCCCAGACATGACTTAGTTATACTTAGGCGGCGTTTTTTGACNCCNTAGTATAACTTCATGTCTTTTNAAGGGTTTCTTACTTGCCATTCCCGCTTTTCTNGGATACTTCAATGGNGTATCANNACACTTTNTTACTACAANAAGATTGCGNTNTAATTCTGAATTAGGAANCATAAAAGAAANNTNNTCCTCANCTTTTCCACCCAGTATATCNATCGCATATTCCGCATCTTTTATCTCNTCAATAATCTTTTCCGATTTATAAGANATAAATTTACCNCCCANCTTCACATAAGGAAGACAGTATTCCGANAGCGTAGANAGATTCGCCACNGCTCTGGANACNCACANNTCATACTTTTCTCTCAANAGATCCGGTTTNGCATAATCTTCCGCCCTGCCATGAATTGTNTCNATCCNATCAANTCCTAATACAGCTATCACTTCATTNAGAAAATCAATTCTTTTATTCAGAGAATCCATAAGAGTAACTTTNATATTCGGAAANGCTATTTTTAACGGTANTCCGGGAAAACCCGCACCNGTTCCGATATCNATCAGNGAAATNTCCNTAGAAGTATCATTTTGTTCANCGCTNAAGTCACAGGCTTTCACCAGTGATAAGCTGTCTATAAAATGNTTCTTAAGAACTTCATCAAATTCCGTNATTGCNGTCANATTCATAACCTGATTCCATTCTACTAACAATTCATAATATTGCATAAACTGACATAACTGATTTTCANTCAATGAAATATTCAGTTCATCTAAATCTTTCTGAAAAGAATTTAATTTATAATTATCTAATTCTATATTTTTTGTCATTTCAAAATTTTAAACCATGCCTTTCTTTCGATCTGCAACATTTACGCCAACGCTGTATCCAAATCAATAAATTAAAAATATCTTTAGATGAAATAAGCTAGGGCGTACAATAATAAAAAATTATTTTTTCCTTTGTTCCAAATACACCAACAACACTGAAATATCCGCAGGAGATACCCCGGAAATTCTGGAAGCCTGTCCCACTGACACAGGTTTATAGGCAATCAGCTTCTGTCTCGCTTCCAACCGCAGCGAGCTGATTGCATTATAATCCAAATCAGCCGGAATACGTCTCTTCTCCATTTTCTTATACTGTTCCACCTGACGCTGTTGCCTTATAATATAACCTTCATATTTTATCTCAATTTCCACTTGTTCTATCACGTCTGCAGGAAGAGCAGGACGTTTCGGATCAAGCTCAGATAACATTTCATAAGACAGCTCCGGACGGCACATAAGCTCCGCCAGACTGGCGGCTGTCTTAAGGGCTGAACTCTCATGAGAAATCAAAAATTCCTGATTTTCTTTTGCCGCTCCAATCATTGTATTCTTTAATCTTTCAATCTCCCGATCAATCAGTTCCTGTTTATAAATCATTTTTTCATAGACTTCTTTTGAGACAAGTCCGANTTCATACCNGATCTTACGAAGCCTTAAGTCAGCATTATCCTGTCGGAGTAAAAGACGGTATTCTGCTCTGGAAGTCATCATACGATAAGGCTCGAAATTTTCTTTTGTTACCAGATCATCAATCAATACACCTATGTACGCCTGAGAGCGGTCCAGAACAATCATCTCTTTATTCAGAATCTCCATTGCCNCATTAATACCCGCAATCAAGCCTTGTGCCGCCGCTTCTTCATATCCGCTGCTACCGTTAAACTGTCCGCCGCTGAACAATCCTTTAATATCCTTAAATTCCAGAGTAGGATATAATTGTCTCGGATTAATACAGTCATATTCGATTGCATAAGCATTTCTCACAATTTTACAATTTTCCAATCCGGGCACAGTACGATACATGGCAAGCTGNACATCNTCAGGAAGAGANGAAGACATACCNCCCACATACATTTCATGCGTATGATTTCCTTCCGGNTCNATAAAAACCTGATGNCTCTCCTTNTCCGCAAATTTTACTACTTTATCTTCTATGGAAGGACAATACCGCGGGCCAGTTCCCTCTATAATACCCGCATAAATNGGAGAACGATNCANATTNGCCCNTATAATATCATGAGTTTTCTCATTNGTATAAGTNAGCCAGCAGGAAACNTGNTCAATCTGCACATCTTCAGGATTTGTNGANAAAGAAAAAGGNATTACCCTCTCATCACCANACTGTTCTTCCATCTTGCTGTAATCNATTGTACGNCCATCCATTCTGGCAGGCGTACCGGTTTTAAATCTNCTCATCTCTACGCCGAGAGCGGTAAGGGAATCTGTTAAATGATTAGCAGGCTGTAATCCGTTAGGCCCCGTATAAGTAATCGCTTCACCACAAAGACATCTTGCCTTTAAATAAGTACCTGTACACAAAATTACTGCCTTACATTCATAAACAGCACCCGTATAAGTCTTAACACCTGTAATTTTCTTCGTTGCAATAGTGTCTCCTGATNNAGAAGCATTCTTATATTCTTCTGTTATCAGTTCGCATACTTCTGCCTGTTTAATCGTCAAGTTATCCTGATTTTCCAATACTTTACGCATCTCTCTGGAATATTCCGCTTTATCAGCCTGTGCTCTCAGAGAATGTACTGCGGGACCCTTTGATTTGTTCAACATCTTAGACTGTATGAAAGTCTTATCAATATTCTTACCCATNTCGCCNCCNAANGCNTCGATCTCNCGTACCAGATGTCCTTTNGAAGTACCTCCCACATTAGGATTACANGGCATTAATGCAATNCTNTCCACACTNACNGTAAACATAATCGTTTCCAGCCCGAGTCTNGCACAGGCAAGCGCCGCCTCACATCCTGCATGACCGGCACCTACNACACANACATCATATTTTTCTCTGATNTCAGTCATANTTTATTCCTCNTTTATTTTTATTTNCCCATACAAAACTTACTGAATATNTCATTNACCAGATCATCTCCGANTTCTTCNCCAATGATCGTACCAAGANANGCATANGCATTCATTANATCAATCGTATAGAAATCTTCCGGCATATGATCTTCTATACTTTTNNGAACCTGAGCCANACTATCATANGCATTCTGCAANGCNTCTTTNTGACGCGCATTTGTAATATATACTTCATCATTATAAATAATCTCACCNTGAAAAAACATTTCTTTNACNGTTTTTATNAAAANCTCTATACCATCTTTTTCTTTCATAGATGTTCTAATAATTCTGTTTTTGTANTTATCATGTTTTTCNGATAAATGATTTTGTATCCGTGACACAACAAAATGAATATTTTCCTCCGTCACNACAGAAAGAAGATCNGATTTATTTAAAAGTATGATTGTATTTTTATTCTCGATCANCTTNAAAATTGCTTCATCATTNGNATCCAATGGNACAGAAGAATCAATNACATAAAGAANCAGATCNGCTTCNTCAANCGCATTTNTTGCTCNNTCCACACCTATTTTNTCTACCACATCTTCGGNNGAACGAATACCTGCCGTATCTAAAATACGAAANAATATACCATCAATNNAAATNGTTTCTTCCANAATATCCCTTGTAGTNCCNGCNATATCNGTAACGATTGCTCTCTCTTCCCCTACCAGTACATTTAACAGAGAAGATTTTCCNGCATTAGGCTTTCCTATAATTACAGTTTGAATACCTTCAGTCANNATCCTNCCATTATCNGCNGAATTNATCAGATTTTTTATNCGNTCTCNAATTTTCTTTANAATNNGAAAAAGNGCNTCTCCATANCCATCAGNTTCNANATCAAAATGNTCCGGNTCATCNANTGCCGCTTCAATAAATGCAATCTCATGAANAATATTANCCCTGATTTCTTTAATGATATCGGACACAGAACCTTTTANCTGNNTNACNGAAGANNGNANTGCAAACTCATTCTTCGCNTGAATNATATCCATNACAGCTTCTGCCTTAGACAGATCAATTCTNCCGTTTANNAAAGCACGTTTCGTAAANTCNCCNGNTTCCGCNANNCTTGCNCCTGCTNTTANNACNGNATCNAGAATCTTTCTCATCATAAAAACGCCGCCATGACAATTNATCTCCACCGTATCTTCCGCAGTATAACTCTTAGGCGCTTTCATTACAGAAACCATTACTTCATCTATAACAGTTTCATTTTCTTCTATAATAAATCCATAATGAATCGTATGTGATTTATATGTTGTCAGAATTTGTTTCATTTTCACATTTCGATATATCTTANCTACAATTGAAACAGAATCTTCTCCACTGACACGAATAATTCCGATTCCCGAATCAGACATAGCCGTTGCAATCGCTGCTATTGTATCTGTCTTCATATAAGATCAAAGCCTCCATCTTGTTACTAATCAAAAAATCAAATCATCATAATATTCTTAGCTTATATCATTTAATATAACACAATACAATATTAATCTAAAGTTCACATATTATATTACATTTATTTCATTCAAAATACTATCATAAACANTAAAAAGTTTTTTCTTATAAAGATCCGGGTGTTAAAATATAATAATGNATTTTGATAGGCAGATTTCACAAAAGGTTCTTGAAGCTNTCCTGCAGAGGAATATGAGATTTTCTTAATATTCCGTTCAATGTCCAGAAATTCCGTGACATGGATGTCACGGAAAGCCCGTAATGAGCCCGGATGGCGAATAGAGGGCGGTTTCGTCCGTTTGCATAACCTTATCGGAATATTTTAGAAAATCCATATGACGTAGCCCGACACGAGAGAACCTTTTGTGAAATCTGCCACCCCAGTTTACAACAAGCACTTTTTTACACCCAAATTATTCAAATAAAAAAGAGAATTTTCATTTNTGAAAACTCCCATAAAACAAAATCTAAAGGTTCAAAGTTCATCAATCATTCTTGATATTCTTTCTACTGTCTCTTCAATTATTACTTCTATTTCTTCTTCTGAATGAGTATAGAAAAAGGATGGAGGAAACAATTGCCAACAACTTCCTCCTATAAACTCCCACCAACTGTCCATTTCCCATAGTTTNATTTTGAACAATATTTTATGTGTCATTCTTTTCAGTAAATTAAAACATTTCCATGCAACCACCTTTATCCACATTTATCTTTGTTCCTTTTCNTTTTATCTATACACAAATTATATTTTNCATTCTTTTAGTATATTCACTTTTACGAAGATATTCAAGTATCAGAATATATTTTATTCTATGGTTAAAGATAAAATCAAAGAGGGACTAAATGTGATTGACTATTCCCCATTTTGGGAAACATTGGAAAAATCAACTGAAAATTGGTATACTTTGACAAACAAACATCATTTATCACACAGCACACTTCACCGTTTGAAACATAACAAAGATATATCAACTAAAACTCTAAATGACTTATGCAGAATTTTAAGTTGTGATGTAAAAGATATAGTCCAATATATTCCTTCTGACGAAGACCAAAAATTATAAATCTGATCAAAAAATACAAAAACAGCAGGAATCCTACATTCCTGCTGTTTTTAATATCTTTATTAATCTGATTATCTTCTAATTATGCTTCTCATATTTTCTCAAAACAACAACAACATGCCTGAAAGGCTCATCTCCTTCACTGTGCGTTGTCACATACTTATCATTCTGAAGCGCAGAGTGAATAATTCTTCTTTCATAAGGATTCATCGGCTCTAAAGACACAGGTCTCTTTGTTCTCTTTACTTTATAAGAAATGTTCTTAGCCAGATTCTCAAGAGTCTCTTTTCTTCTCTGACGATAATTCTCTGTATCAACTTTAACTCTTATATAATTCTCTACATTTTTATTTACTACCAGGGATACAAGATACTGTAAAGAATCAAGTGTCTGACCTCTCTTTCCAATAAGGACTCCCATCTCGTCACCGCTTAAATCCACTTCCATGGAACTTTCGTCTTCATTGTATTTTACATCAACAACAACTGTCAGATCCATTGCACGGAACACTTCATTCAAGAAATCTCTTGCCGTATCTTCTACAGAAGACTTCACTCTCGCTTTAATAATAGCAGGTTTAGAACCGATTCCCAGAAATCCTGAAGAACCTTCTTCTATTACTTCATATTCTAATTTATCACTTGTCACAGTTAATTTCTGACATGCTTCCGTAATTGCATCATTAACTGTTTTTGCAGATACTTCAATAAATTCCATAACAATTTAACCTCCATTCTTATACATCATACAATCACAATAAAATATTATTTATTATTTTTTTCATTATACTGCTTTACCATATTTGCCTTAGACATCATACTGCCGGGTTTTGCATTCTTATTATAATACTCCGTAGATTTTCTTACCGCTTCATCCTTTTCTTCCTGTGTCATCGTAGGAGTATTAGATTGTTTCTTAGAAGTACTCACATTCTTCGTATTCATATTGGCATATGCTGCCATCTGCTCTGCTCTGACACCGGCTTTCGCCATTTTTTTCTTAGCTTTCTCTTCATTATTCTTAATAACTTCATCCAGATCCATCTTATCAATATGTTTATTGATAACAACCTGCTGAACACTTCTTACAACAGCACCGGCTATCCAGTAAAGTCCCAAACCTGCAGGAAGTGTATAACAAAATACGGCAGACATGATCGGCATCATCATATTCATCGTCTTCATAGACTGCATCATAGCATTCTGCTGATCACTGGCATTTTTGTTATCCTGCTGCGTATTCTGCTGAGGCATAAGCTTTACATTGATCCACTGAGTTACCGCAGACAAAACAGGAATCGACAAAGCTGCAATTACCATAATAAAAGACTTATCTGTTAATGCCGCCTTCATAGTAAAAGAAGGAGAATTTGCAATATTTAAACCTAAGAAATTATTATATCGGTTTAAAAGACTAAGTGTGTTATCCACATCCTTCGTCAAATTAGGAAATGTTTCTTTAATAACAATCCACTCGGCAGAAGTAGCCTTATTTAATACATCGATAAATGTATTCTGCACATAGGAAGTTACACCGCCGATAAAAGATTCATTCGAAAAATTCTTATTATACATGCCGGCTTGCGAAAAAGACTGAATTAATTCCGTACTTCCCTTCTGAGCAATCAAATTATCAACTAAGGGGAAGAAAGCTTCCTTAATCTTACCAACATAAGCAGGCATATTGTAAATAACACGATACAATGCCCATAAGATAGGCAGCTGAATTATCAACTGAACACAACTTCCCGACGGAGACACGCCGTATTTCGCATAGACTGCTTTTGTCTCCATATTCATTGCCATCATAGATTCGTTATCATTCTTACCCTTATATTTTGCCTGAATTGCCTGAAGCTCAGGATTCATTTTGGCAGATAACTTAGAGAATTTCTGCTGCTTGATCGTAAGAGGCAGAAGAAGCAGATACATTACGATTGTGAACAGTATAATAGCAAGTCCTATATTAGGAATACCGATTTTATCTAAAACAAAAAAGATTCCTTCCATAATATAGCCAAGCAATGAAGCAATAGGACCGATAATCCTACCGGAATCCTTAGTTAATAAAATACCTGTCACTATCGGATTACCTCCTTAATTTTCTTTTCTCTGTTCCGTCAGGGAACAGGATCATAACCACCTTTTGAAAAAGGATTACATCTGCATATCCTCCAAAGAGCCATAAGTCCGCCCTTCAAAGCGCCATATTTCTCCACCGCTTCCAATCCATATTCTGAACAAGTCGGAATATATGGACATTTCGTACTCTTCATAGGAGAGATATATTTTCTATAGAATTTAATAAGATAAATAAATAATTTTTTCATATCAATTTCTAACAATTTGCTAACGCAAATTATCTTCATCATAAAAATATATTTTAATCATATGATGAAGTTTTGAAAGATGTAATAACGCGCTCTCGATCTCGGCATATCCGACCGAAGCCGCACTTTTTCTTGCAACGACTACTATATCTAAACCACTATTAAATATATTTTCATGTAGCCGGTAACTCTCTCTCACCAGCCGGGCAAATCTGTGTCTTACAACACTGTTACCTACCTTCTTACTGGCGGATATTCCCAGTCTGTTTCTATCAGTGTTGTTTTCCAATACATACATGACCAAATATTTGTTGGCATAACTTTTGCCTTTTCTGTAAACATTCTGGAAATCTTGATTCTTTTTCAAGGATTCTGAAAATACCATTTTTCTCACTCCTTATTTTAAATGAGAGAAAAAAAGGTCACATAACTGTGACCTATGCTGATAATTTCTTTCTTCCTTTTGCACGTCTTGCTGCTAAAACTTTTCTTCCGCCCGGAGTACTCATTCTCTTCCTGAATCCATGAACCTTGGACCTCTGTCTCTTCTTAGGCTGATAAGTCATTTTCATACCGATGCACCTCCTTCTCATAACCTTAATATTTATATAAGGCAGACATATTTTAAACATTAATTGGAAAAACAACATGTTGATTATATATAATTAATGAAGAAACGTCAAGTAAATCCTGTATTTTTTATTCTTAAAAATATATAAAAAAGCGAACAAGTTCGCTTGCGAGATTTGCCTGCGGCAAACTCGAAACACATCAAGAAATTACCTATACAATAAAAGTATCCTTGAGGAAAACCCGTCACCAACTTAAAAATTTTTTTTAAAAAAAATACGTTTTTTATAGATCTATATATTGTTATTTGAAAGCTAAATTATATACTATATATTGTATATTCTATTTTTTCTCAACTTTATATCCACTTTACATAAATCTATCCACAATATGTGCATAACTTGTGTATAATTTGTTTTTATATTGTTTATAATTATTATTTTATACATAAAAAAGCACTGTTAATCATGTTCATATCAATTTTATAAGTTATACACATTACGCTGAATAACCTGATAAAATATGTAAACTTGTTGATAATTATGATCACAACCATGTGTACAACTTACCATTTGAATTTTTAGACTGTTTATATTATTATATATTGTAGGGTAATCTCGATGTTATCCTTTTTTACGATATATTTACTTATAAGCATTGCTCTTTAAGGAAGATATTAATCATAACAGTAACAAATATATGAGGTTTTAAAATATGGATTCTATTAAAGAAAACTGGGACTTAATCAAAGAAACTCTGAGAAGAGAGTACGAGCTTTCTGATATTTCTTATTCTACATGGATAGTTCCTCTTAATTTCTATGAAGTAAGGGATAATGTTGTTATAATTATGATTCCTTCAGATCAGGCTCATGCCCTTAGCTATATTTCTTCCAAATATAAGAGCTTTTTTCAGGTTACAATATCTGAAATGATGAATCATACCTATGATATTGCCTTTATATTAGAGAAGGATATTATGAATGATTCTTCAGAAAATAAGATTATATCCAATTCCGGCTATAACATCAATTATGAGAATGCGAATTTAAATCCGAAATATAAATTCGACACTTTTGTGGTTGGAAACAACAATAAATTTGCCCATTCTGCTTCTCTTGCAGTAGCAGAATCTCCGGGAACAGTATACAATCCTCTTTATCTTTACGGAGGAGCCGGTCTTGGCAAGACTCACTTGATGCATTCCATCGGACGATTCATCCTGGAACAAAATCCAAATATGAAAGTCCTGTATGTTACTTCCGAAGTTTTTACAAACGAAGTAATTGACTGCATCCGAAGCGGTGATGCCGCTAAGATGAATAAATTCAGGGAAAAATACAGAACCGTAGATGTCCTTCTGATTGATGACATACAATTTATTATCGGAAAAGAAAGTACACAGGAAGAATTCTTCCATACATTTAACACCCTGCATTCTGCAGGAAAACAGATCATACTATCCTCCGACAAACCACCGAAGGATATGGAAACCTTAGAAGAAAGATTCCGTTCCAGATTTGAATGGGGATTGATTTCAGACATTCAGCCTCCGGATTATGAGACAAGAATGGCAATCCTTAAGAAAAATGCAGAAATTTATAATAAGAAAAACATAGACGATGAAGTATTCCAGTATATTGCAAACAATATCAAATCAAATATAAGAGAACTTGAGGGAGCTTTCAATAAAATCATTGCTTTCTCCAAATTAAATAAAGTAGAAATCAACTTAGCTTATGCAGAAGAAGCTCTTAAAGATGTTATATATCCTGATCAGCCGAAGGAAGTAACCCCTTCACTTATCATAGAAGTAGTAGCAGAACATTTCGGTGTGAATCCGGATGACATTACTTCCAAGAAGAGAAATTCCGAATTTGTACTTCCAAGACAGATCTCTATGTATCTTTGCAGGAAACTTACCGATACTTCTCTTTCCAATATCGGTAAATATCTCGGAAAGAAAGATCATACTACCGTAATGCATGGTATTCAGAAGATAGAAAGTGAAGTAGAGACAAATGAAGATCTTAAAAATAAAGTAGATATCATAAAGAAGAAAATCAATCCTTCTTAATTTTTATTTCTACACATGTTTTATGTGTATAACAAGTTTATATCAGAAAATAAACCTGTTAAAGTAATATAGTGATAAATATACGAAAGTATTTTATATCCACATACCATTTCAGGTTACAAAAAGTTTTTAACAACTTAAGCGTTTTCTTTTTCACTGATAAATAGTATAATAGATAAGGTTATGCACATATTAACACCCATTATTATTAATATTACTAGATAAATGATATATTAATAGCTTTAAGGCAGCCCGCAAAATTTTCAATATGTAAGAAAGGAAGTTATACACAAATGAAAATTGTATGTACGAAATCAAGTCTCTTGAGCGGTGTGCAGATTGTTTCCAAAGCCGTTCCCAGTAAAACAACAATGTCTATCTTAGAATGTATTCTTGTTGATACGAGAAACGGCGAGATTAAACTGACTGCTAATGATATGGAACTGGGAATAGAAACGATCATTGACGGTGAGATTATAGAAAAAGGAATGATTGCACTGGATGCTAAGATTTTCTTAGAGATCGTAAGAAAACTTCCTGACAGCGATATAATGATCGAAACAAATGATTCTTATAAAACAACAATNACATGNGAGAAAGCTAAATTTAATATTATAGGTAAATCAGGAGAAGATTTTTCATTNCTTCCGGAAATAGAAAGAAATGANAGTATCGTTCTCTCNCAGTTTACTTTGAANGAAGTTATCAGACAGACAATCTTTTCNATTGCNGACAATGATAATAACAAATTNATGACAGGTGAATTGTTTGAGATCANNGANGANAGCCTGAAGGTGGTATCTCTGGACGGTCANCGTATTTCTATNAGAAAAATTGCTCTTAAGAATTCCTATAATGATAAAAAAGTANTAGTTCCGGGAAAGACTTTAAATGAAATCAGCAAGATTCTTTCGGGAGACATGGATAAAGATGTAAATCTTTATTTTACGGANAAACATATNTTATTGGAATTTGACAGAACGATNGTTGTTTCAAGACTNATTGAAGGAGAGTATTTTAATATCAATCAGATGCTTTCCAGCGATTATGAAACAAAGGTTAAGATTAATAAGAAAGAATTNTTAGATTGTATAGACAGAGCTACTCTTCTTGTAAAAGAGGGAGATAAGAAACCNATCATCATCGATATTAAAGACGGATCNATGGAACTTAAGATGAATTCTACTGTNGGAAGTATGGATGAAGAAATTGATATTGCNAAAGAAGGCAANGANCTTATGATNGGATTTAATCCNAANTTTCTGATTGATTCTCTGCGTGTCATAGAAGATGAGGAAGTNGATCTTTATATGGTCAATCCGAAAGCTCCGTGCTTTATCAGAAACAGTGAAGAATCTTATATTTATGTTATTCTTCCGGTTAATTTTACAACTGTAAATTAGAAAGTTAAAAGGTATAAATTTACAAAAAATGGAAACAATCAAAATAAAAGATGAGTATATCAAACTCGGTCANGCTTTAAAATTAGCGGGATTAGTNGATTCCGGCGTGGAAGCNAAGATAGANATACAGGAAGGCTTCGTCAAAGTAAACGGCGAAGTTGAAGTGCAGCGCGGNAAGAAAATATATCCCGGTGACGTGATCGAATTTGATGGACAACAGGTTAAGGTAGAAAACTGATGATTATAAAATCATTGGAATTAGCAGATTTCAGAAATTACGATTTCTTACATATTGATTTTGACAGAGGTACGAATATTTTGTACGGAGATAACGCGCAGGGTAAGACNAATATTCTGGAAGCGATCTATCTGTCTGCTATTACGAAATCTCATAAAGGAAGTAAAGACAGNGATATTGTTAATTTTGATAAAGAGGAAGCTCATATCAGGACTTATCTTGAAAAAGACGGAATTGATACGAGAATTGATATGCATCTGCGNAAAAATAAGTCCAAGGGAATAGCCATAGACGGGCAGAANATNAAAAAAGCAGCGGAATTAATCGGTTTATTGAACGTAGTTTTCTTTTCTCCCGAAGATTTAAGTATTATTAAAAACGGTCCTGCGGAGAGAAGAAGATTCGTAGATATGGAGTTATGTCAGTTAGATCAATTCTATCTCTATAATCTCAATCATTACAATAAGATCGTGAATCAACGCAATAAACTTCTCAAAGACATGTATTTTAATCCATCTCTTAGAGATACCTTGAATATATGGGATTCTCAGCTTATTTCTTTNGGAAGTAAGATTATAGAGAGACGACAGGTATTTATAGAGCAGCTTAATGAAATTATATTGGAGATACATAGAAAATTATCCGGTGGTAAAGAAGATCTGGTGATAAAGTATGAACCTGATACTTCCATAGAAGATTATGAGAAGACTTTATCTTCTAATCANGATAGGGATATNAAGTTAAANCANACAACGACCGGTCCTCACAGGGATGATTTTTGTTTCANTACNGGNAATATAGATATTCGTAANTTCGGATCTCAGGGACAACAGAGNACTGCGGCTCTTTCTCTTAAATTATCGGAGATAGANCTGGTAAAGAAACTTACAAAAGATAACCCTGTACTTCTTTTNGATGATGTATTGTCAGAACTTGACAGNAACAGNCAGAATTATCTNCTCAGTACGATCGGTGATATACAAACGATAATTACCTGTACCGGTTTGGATGAATTTGTCAATAACCGGTTCGAAATCGACAAGGTTTTTCATATTGAAAATGGTATGATAACAGATAATGAATAATTGAACAACGGATATGATCGGAAGATTCAAAGAGATATGGTTTATGTGGAAAGGCATGGTGAAAAATGGCTAACGCTAACGAATACGGTGCAGATCAAATACAGATATTAGAGGGTCTTGAAGCAGTAAGAAAAAGACCGGGTATGTATATCGGAAGCACTTCAGTGAGAGGTCTTCATCATCTTGTATATGAAATTGTAGATAATTCAGTAGATGAAGCGCTTGCCGGTTTTTGTAATACAATTTATGTGACGATCAATCAGGATAATTCCATTACCGTGGAAGATAACGGAAGAGGTATTCCTGTCGGAATCAACCATAAAGCTGGTATTCCTGCGGTGGAAGTAGTATTTACGATTCTGCATGCCGGCGGTAAATTCGGCGGCGGAGGATATAAAGTATCTGGTGGATTACACGGTGTGGGAGCTTCTGTTGTCAATGCTCTCTCTGATTGGCTGGAAGTGGAAATTTTCGCAGACGGCAAAGTATATAAACAGCGTTATGAAAGAGGACATGTATGTTATCCTCTTGAAGTTGTCGGAGAATGTGATCCGGAGAAGACGGGTACCAGAGTTCATTTTAAGCCGGATTCTACGATTTTTGAAGAAACGGTATATGATTATGATACGCTAAAAACAAGACTACGAGAGACTGCTTTTTTGACAAAAGGATTAAAAATTGTTCTGATCGACACAAGAGAAGAGAAAGAACAGAAGAAAGAATTTCATTATGAAGGCGGTATCAAAGAGTTTGTTACATACCTTAATAAGAGTAAAGAAGCGCTTTACAATGATGTGATGTACTTTGAAGGTAAGAAAAACGGTGTATATGTGGAAGTAGCGCTGCAGCATAATGATTCTTATAATGAGAGCGTTTATACTTTCGTAAATAACATTAATACGCCGGAGGGAGGAACCCATCTGGTAGGGTTCAGAAATGCCCTGACGAAAACATTTAACGATTATGCGCGTAATAATAAACTATTAAAAGATAGTGAAGCAAATCTTTCCGGAGAAGATATCAGGGAAGGACTTACTGCTATCATCAGCATTAAAATTGAAGATCCTCAATTTGAGGGTCAGACGAAACAGAAACTCGGTAATTCTGAGGCAAGAGGTGCCGTTGACAGTGTAGTAAGTGAGCAGCTTACTTATTTCTTAGAACAGAATCCAGCGGTAGCTAAGACGATCTGTGAAAAATCTATCTTAGCGCAGCGTGCAAGAGAGGCGGCCAGAAAGGCAAGAGATCTGACACGTCGTAAAACGGCTCTTGAGGGAAGTGCACTTCCCGGTAAACTGGCTGACTGTTCCGATAAAGATCCTAAGAATTGTGAAATCTATATCGTTGAGGGAGATTCCGCCGGCGGTTCCGCTAAGACTGCCAGAAGTCGTGCAACACAGGCAATTCTGCCTCTGCGTGGTAAAATATTAAACGTAGAGAAAGCAAGACTTGATAAAATCTATGCAAATGCTGAAATCAAAGCTATGATTACAGCATTTGGTACGGGTATTCATGAAGATTTTGATATCAGTAAACTACGTTATGATAAAATCATCATTATGACGGATGCCGATGTGGACGGTGCCCATATTGCTACGCTTATGCTTACTTTTATCTATCGCTTCATGCCGGAACTGATTAAACAGGGACATGTATATCTGGCGAAACCTCCTCTCTATAAGTTAGAGAAGAACAGACAGGTATGGTATGCTTACAGCGATGAAGAGTTGGAAAAGATTCTTGCGGAAGTGGGTCGTGATCAGAATAATAAAATTCAGCGATATAAAGGTTTAGGAGAAATGGATGCCGATCAGTTGTGGGAGACCACAATGGATCCTGAAAAGCGTATTCTGCTCCGGGTAAACATCAATGAAGAAGAGGAATCGGAAGTTGATCTTACTTTTAATACATTGATGGGAGATAAAGTGGAACCTCGTCGGATTTTTATTGAAGAAAACGCAAAGTTTGTGAAGAATCTAGACATATAATTCAGAAAGGTACATGGTTACGGAATGGACGATCGAATTTTTGATAAGATTGAGGAAGTAGACCTTAAGAAAAAAATGGAAGACTCTTATATTGATTATGCCATGAGCGTTATTGCCGCTCGTGCTCTTCCTGATGTAAGAGACGGATTAAAACCTGTGCAGCGTCGAGTTCTGTATTCCATGATCGAGTTGAACAATGGTCCGGACAAGCCTCACAGAAAGAGTGCCCGTATTGTCGGTGATACGATGGGTAAATACCATCCTCACGGCGACAGTTCTATTTATGGTGCACTCGTTAATATGGCGCAGGAATGGTCTACACGATATCCTCTCGTAGACGGTCACGGTAATTTTGGTTCCGTGGACGGTGACGGGGCTGCTGCCATGCGTTATACGGAAGCAAGGCTCAGTAAGATTTCTATGGAATTGCTTGCGGATATCAATAAAGATACCGTAGATTTTGTTCCTAACTTCGATGATACAGAGAAAGAACCTGTCGTTCTTCCAAGCCGTTATCCCAATCTGCTGGTCAACGGTACTTCCGGTATTGCGGTAGGTATGGCTACCAATATTCCTCCTCATAATCTGAGGGAAGTGACCAATGCAGTAGTTAAAATTATAGATAACCGGGTCAATGAAGACAGACAGACAGATATGGAAGAACTGTTAAGTATCGTCAAGGCTCCTGATTTTCCTACCGGCGGTATTATTTTAGGAACAAGGGGAGCGGAGGAGGCTTATCGTACCGGAAGAGGTAAGGTAAGAGTGCGTGCCGTGACGGATATTGAGACAATGCCTAACGGTAAGACACGTATTATAGTAACGGAACTTCCATACATGGTTAATAAGGCGAATCTGATTCTTAAGATTGCCGATCTGGTAAAACTGAAAAAGATTGACGGTATTACAGATCTTCGTGATGAGACGAACCGTGAAGGTATGCGGATCGTGATAGAGCTTCGCAAAGATGCCAATGCCAATGTAATTTTAAATCAGTTATATAAACATACTCAGCTCCAGGATTCTTTCGGTGTTATCATGCTTGCGCTTGTTAACAATGAACCTAAGGTTATGAACCTTATGGACATGCTGACCCATTATCTGAAACATCAGGAAGAAGTCGTTACGAGAAGAACTAAATATGATCTGAATAAGGCGGAAGAAAGAGATCATATTTTACAGGGATTACTGATTGCGTTAGATCACATTGATGAAGTCATTCAGATCATCAGAAGCAGCCAGACGACTCAGATTGCAAAAGAAAGATTAATCGAGCGTTTCGAATTTTCCGATGCACAGGCACAGGCAATCGTAGATATGCGTCTGCGTGCTTTGACAGGTTTGGA
Source organism: Lachnospiraceae bacterium (assembly GCA_014804605.1). GTDB lineage: Bacteria > Bacillota > Clostridia > Lachnospirales > Lachnospiraceae > UBA3282. The sequence goes on from JAAUZM010000037.1 coordinate 49,358, forward strand.
GAGAGAGAAGCTTGAGAATGAGCATAAAGAGTTGATGGCTAAAATTGCGGAATTAAAGGCAATTCTTGCGGACGAAAAATTATTATTAGGCGTTATTAAAGAGGAAATGCTTATTACCGCGGAGAAATATGGAGACGAAAGAAGAAGTCAGATCGGTTTTGATGTCTATGATATTAATATGGAAGATCTGATTCCGAGAGAAAATACGGTGATCGCCATGACCAGTCTCGGTTATGTGAAGCGTATGACTGTTGATAATTTCAAAGCACAGAACCGCGGCGGTAAGGGAATCAAGGGTATGCAGACGATTGAAGAAGATTATATTGAAGATCTTCTTATGACGACGACCCATCATTATCTGATGTTCTTTACAAACCTTGGACGTGTTTACCGGCTGAAAGCGTATGAGATTCCGGAATCAAGCCGGACTTCGAGAGGTATTGCGATCGTCAATATCCTGCAGCTTAATCCGGGAGAAAAGATATCGGCAATGATTCCGATCAAGGAATATGAAGAAAATAAAAATCTTTTCATGGTAACGAAGAACGGTATCGTGAAGAAAACATCCGTCATGGAGTTCTGTAATGTAAGGAAAAACGGACTTGCGGCAATCAATCTGCGTGAGGATGATGAACTGATTGAAGTAAAGACAACTTCCCGGGAGACGGAGATATTCCTGATTACTAAATTGGGTATGTGTATTCGTTTTAAAGAAACGGATGTACGTCCTACCGGAAGATCTGCGATGGGTGTAATCGGTATGAATCTTTCAGACGGAGATGAAATTATCGGTATGCAGCTCGATCATCAGGGAGATTCTCTTCTGATCGTATCTGAAAACGGTATGGGAAAACGTACTTATTTAGATGAATTTACGGTACAGAAACGTGGCGGTAAAGGTGTAAAATGTTATAAGATTACAGAAAAAACCGGAGATGTAGTCGGCGTGAAAGCAGTAAATGATGATCATGAGATTATGATGATCACTACCGAAGGCGTTATAATACAGCTTCGTATGGAAGACATTTCAAAATTAGGAAGAATTACTTCCGGCGTCAAGATGATCAACTTGGATGATGACGTAAAAGTTGCCAAGATCGCTAAAGTTCGTGAGAAATTAAGCGATGGAAATCAGGAATTTGAGAATATTGAGGATGCCATGGAAGATATTCCTGAGAATGAGAAATATAATATACCGGAAGATCCGGATGAAGAAGTGACACTTCCGAAAGAAGACAACGAATAAAATTTAGTAATAAGAGAGAATAAGAGAAAAGTATACTGAAATATAAAGGGAGAAGATGTTTTATGGAGTTACAGATTTTAAAGAACGAAGAAAAAAGAATGAATATGATTATGTTTTTATTCATGATGGTAATACCGATTGTTGCTGTGGTATATGTATTACTGTTTAACCATGGAGGTAAAAGAGATTTAATTGCTCTTATTATGCCAGTGATTTGTTTATTGGTTAAATTATTTGAAAAAAAATTAGGTAAAAACGCAAAATATTTATATATTTCTATTCTACCGTTATTTGGAGCAGTAACAATCGTGCTTGGTAATCCTGCTAGTTTTGGTGCGATGGTAGAAGCCTATTTTTTAGTGTTGTTTCTTTCCGTGCCATATTATGATCTTTCCGTAGTAAAAGTTTGTGCTACAGTTACTATTGTATCTAATGTTATTGCTATGGTAGTATTTCCCAGTGCTTATTATGCAATGTATTCAATTGCTATCTGGATATTTATATGGATGGTATACATACTCGCAATTCTTGTCGCAGCATTGATTATAGTACGTGCCCGCTCGTTATTTTTATCGATAGAAGAAAACGAAAAATCCGTAGAGGAAATGCTTGATAATGTCAGGGGAGCTTTCGACGGATTACAGAGTTCTTCTGATAAAATATATGATGAATTACATAATTTTGAAGGAAGTACTATGGAAATTGCTAAATCTGCGGAAGAGATCACGAGCAGCGCTTATCATCAGATCGAACAGGTTAAGGGAAGTATCGAAATATTTAATGATCTCAGTAATAATATTACAAGTTCTGAAGAAAGAGTTGCCGAGACAGTAGAAACGATAGAAGATCTGAAAGAAAAGAATGATGAGGGAATCAAAGCCATTGAGCAACTTTCTAAGAAATTCGATGAGAATATTAAATCTACACAGGCAGCTTCAAAAGAAGTAGAATTGCTGGCTCATAAATCCAGCTCGATTGGTGAAATTATCGAGAGTATCGGACGAATTTCAAGACAGACTAATCTTCTTGCATTAAATGCTGCAATTGAAGCAGCAAGAGCGGGAGAAGCAGGAAAAGGTTTTGCAGTGGTTGCCGATGAGATTAATTCCCTGTCATCAGAATCTGCTTCTGCAACGCAAAAAATTGATGAGATTTTGCAGGATGTTATATCCAGTGTGGATAAGATTAGTAAAGTAATAGATAATAATAATGTTATTGCGACCGAATCGAATGAAAGACTGGAAGATACGGTAAAGATTTTTGAGACAATGCTTAATTCTTCAGAGGAAGTGATTTCAGTTACATCTGTTTTAAAAGAAGAATTGGTAAATATCGTAAATATTAAAGATCAGTTATTAGATGCAATGGAAAGAGTAGAAGAAATTTCTCAAAAATCCGTACAGAATACAACAGAGATCAATGCTTCTACGGAAGAACAGGCAGCGGGAGTACAGGATATTTTAGGATTTATGGAAAATGTACAAAATGGAGTAGACCGCCTTTCTAATGTACTTAATGCAACGGCTGAATAATAACGTGTAATGTGTGTGAATATGCAGAGATGAGGAAAAATATGAAACTTGCGGTTCTTGGAGATATTCATTCCAATCACATTGCTTTAGAAACATGCATACGCCATGCTCTTGACAGAAGTGTGGACGAATTTCTGTTTATTGGGGATTATATCAGTGATTGTCCTTATCCGCAGCGGACAATGAAAGTCATTTATGAAATGAAACACAGATACTGCTGTTATTTTATCAGAGGAAACAGGGAAGATTATATGCTGAAACATAGAAGTCATCCTGAAGAAAGATGGACTTATTCTTCTGCGAGCGGTAATCTGCTCTATACTTATGAGAATCTGACCGACAGAGATTTGAATTTCTATGAGAGTATGGATATTCAGGGAATCTATACAAAAAGCGGATATGTGCCTTTCCGATACTGTCATGGTTCTCTGACATCCTCTAATGAGTTATTAATACCTTCTAATGAAAATTTAGAACAGATTATGTCGAATCTGGATGTAGATTTGTTAGTCGGCGGACATACCCATATACAGGAAGTCAGGAAATTCGGTACAAAGACGCTGATTCATCCCGGATCGGTAGGGATTCCATGGTATCATAACGGTAAGACGCAATATATGATACTGCATGGAACAAATCAGGGATGGGAGGAAGAATTTTTTCAATTAGAGTACGATGTGGAAGCCGTAATTGAAGAATTTAAAACTTCCGGAATCATGGAAAAAGCGTTTCATTGGTCAAAATTAAATATTCATGCAATATCTACCGGAGATGATTATACAACTCCCTGTCTGAAGCTTGCCATGAAAATATGTGAAGAATCGGAAGGAAGCGTAGCATGGCCGGATATTCCCGAGAAATACTGGGAGATGGCGTATAATCAATTTGTGAAATAATTGAAAAATCCTGGTGCATTTCGAGTTGAACAAGGATCGATTTTGTAAACAGGCGATGGTATGTTACCAGCGCCTGTTTTTGTAATAGGAAGATCAATTGTTTTTATTATTAATGATAATTGCAGCGATGGCACAACAGATACCGCCCACGGCAAATATCAGAACATAAGGTACTCCGAACCCATTTTCTATTGTAAATCCCATGATTAGATATATAACGGTGGATATTAACATGATACACGCACATATTGAACTCTTTAATTTATTTTTCTTATAAATATCTGAGTCTGTATCATTTTCTTTGTTATATTCATCAATATTATATTTTCCTTTTTGTATGCCCGCATATACTAATGTGGTCACGCCGAAGGTGATACAAAGCATAAATACAGATGATAGTAAAGATTCCAGATATTCATTGTCATCAAATTGAGGATAAGCCGTTTCAACACCCATTAATATAATGATTCCTATAAGTATAATAGATACTCCTGCAGCGATCATTATGGAAAATTTCTTATTAAATGAATCAATTTCTTTCTGGGTGTAGAAATTTTCAAGTATAGGATTTTTATTAACATAATCGGAATGCTGTATGCCGATTACAATAAAAATTGCTACACTGATTGTCAGAAAGATAAAGAATATCATCCCGGTAAATTCTTCTTTAATAATACCGCTTAAGAAAAAATTGCAGCCATATAACATAAACATGACGGATATTCCTAATAGAATCAATCCTACTGCCATAGAAATAAATTTGCTGAACCGATTCATGTGATTATCATATTCTATTTTGTCTTCCACATGAATATCCTTAATGTATCCTTGTACGAGATCATCCATACTGCAATGGAACATCTGACATAATTGAATCAGCTTATCCATTTCGGGATATGTGGTATCGGATTCCCATTTTGATACGGACTGTCTTGATACATCCAGTTTTTCCGCTAATTGCTCCTGTGTTATATTGTCTCTTTTTCGTAAGAATTGTAAGTTTTCTCCTAAACTCATATTACATGTCCTTTCTTTCTTTGAGTTATGTACTGTTGATTAATTTTGTTAATGACTGTCAGTAACTATTATGTATTTTAGGAAAACATAGATGTCAATTCTATCAATTTTGTGTTGCTTTTAAATTTTTTGATGTAAATTATAGGTTGCAATGGCTTAAATACGGGCCTTTTTATCATATCATGTAATGAAACGGATATCACTATTTGTATAACATTCTATAAGGAATAAAATTAAAGGCAAAATCAGATTCTTTGATAATTTGAAAAATAAGTGTTAGAATGTAACTATTCAGTACAGGTCGAAGCATTTACTGCTGAGACCGTAAGAATATGATTCAGCGAGCAAAATCCTATTGTCGAAGACAATTTAGGATGGATTTTGCATCGTAACTGTGAAGGTACTGAACAGTTACGTTAGAATAATATTTAATGAAAATGAAAAATTCAAAGGATTATATATAATCATGAAAAAACAGCTAGAAGGACAATTAAGTTTATTTGATTACATATCTGAAGATGAAAAAAAGAATTTCAGCAATGACAAACAAAGTGATTCGGAAAAAAACAATAAATCGACAGAAAGTGATAATTTAATTTCTTTCTATCAGGAATGTACTCTATGCTGGTGCAGCACATGCAGACATAATAAGAAGGGACAGGCTGTTCCCCGTGATTTTGCCGGAGAGAAAAAGCCTTGTCCTTCCTGTGATTTCTGTATCAAACAGAAAAAAGCCGAGATCTGTGAAATCGGTTCTTATGAGAATGGTTGTAAATTACGGGCAAAAGAAGAAGGAATTGTTCTTGAATAACAGAATGTCAAACATCAATTCCGATTGATCAAAAATCCGAGTTACGTGATTTTTTCAAAATCTTCTACGCCGTGTTTACACCAGGGACACACAAAGTCCGGAGGAAGCTCTTCACCTTCATAAACATATCCGCAGACCACGCAGCGCCATCCTTTGACGGAGGAAGCGTCAGGTTGAGGCTTCACAAATTCGTGATAGAAAGAATAAGTCATTGCTTTTTCACCGGAAAGAATATCACAATCTGATACGAGAGCAAGGAAAAGCATATGGCTTCCCAGGTCAAAACTGTTTATTACTTTACAGTCTAAATATGCCGTAGTATGTTCAGAAAGATACGGAAGTTCCTGTTTAGTCATGGAAAAAGGAAAGTTTACAAATTTGTCTGTATTTCTTCCGCTTTGAAATCCAAAGTGTTGAAACAGGGAAAAAGGCGCTGTTTCGGATAGTACGGAAACTGACAGGATTCCGGATTTTTGAATTAACTCGCAGGTTAAGTTGTCTTTATTGACGGCAACGACAATCTGTTTTGGATTATCGGTAACCTGTGTGACCGTGTTGATGATACAGCCATTCATCTTTTTATCATGTTTTGTAGAGACTACATACAAACCGTAAGATAATTGAAATAAAGCTTTAGGATTCATGGGAAGCTCCTTTCTGTATGGAGATATTATTTTTTCAGACAGATATCAGATTATAATAAGCAGCTTTCATATGAATGACTGATGTCTGAAAGAAATATCCTATAATGGTTATGAATGATAGATAGTATGTGTAAAATATCAATAAATATGTATCAGATTAAGAAAGGAAAGGCGTTTATATGAAATTTGCAAACGCAGAAGAAAAAAGAATTTATATGACAGAAGAGCCGGTGAAAAAACTGGTCTGCACGCTTGCGGTACCGACGATCTTAAGCATGCTGGTGACTTCTTTCTATAATATGGCGGACACTTTCTTCGTGGGTAAGCTGGATACACAGTCCACGGCAGCAGTCGGGGTAGCTTTTTCATTGATGGCGATCATTCAGGCAATCGGATTCCTGTTCGGTCATGGATCCGGTAATTATATTTCCAGACAATTAGGAGCGGGTAATATAGAAGAGGCGGAGAAAATGTCCGCGGTCGGCTTCTTTTCGTCTTTTTTTGCGGGTATTGTGATCATGCTGGGATGTATATTCTTCATCACGCCGTTGTCCTATGCCCTCGGTTCTACGCCTACGATTCTGCCTTATACGGTAATATATCTGAGGATTATTCTTTTCGGTGCACCGGCAATGACGGCATCATTAGTGCTCAATAACCAGATGCGTTTTCAGGGAAGTGCATTCTATGCGATGATCGGAATCGTATCAGGGGCAGTGATCAATATTGTATTAGANCCGATTTTAATATTCGCNTGNNANATGGGAATNGCGGGTGCGGCNCTTGCAACGANGATCAGCCAGTATCTGAGTTTTCTTTTTCTTCTTATTATGGTTACGAGGGGTGGCAATATCCGGATTCGTTTCAGTAACTTTAAACCCAGTCTGCATTTCTATCAGGAGATTATACGGGGAGGGATTCCGGCATTATTCAGACAGGGACTTGCCAGTGTTGCTACGATCTGTCTGAATCATGCTGCGAGTGTGTACGGAGATGCGGCNATCGCAGGTATGTCTATCGTATCCCGTATTATGATGTTTGCNAACTCTGCANTNATCGGGTTCGGTCAGGGATTTCAGCCGGTATGCGGATTTAATTACGGNGCGGGAAAATATAAGAGAGTATTGGANGCCTATTGGTTCTGTGTGAAGTTTGCTTTTATAGTACTTCTGGGATTAGCGGTGATTGTCTATGCCATAGCGCCGCAGCTTGTAACGGTATTTCGACGNGATGATCCGGGNGTNATNGCNGTCGGTACTGCGGCGCTTCGATATTCNGTTGTTTCATTCCCCTTAAGNGCNTGGATNATCATGTGTAATATGATGTTACAGTCCATCGGCAAGGGNGTNAAAGCNTCTATTGTNTCTTCCGCAAGACAGGGAATCTTCTTCCTGCCGCTGATTGCGATTCTTCCACATTTCTTCGGACTTACGGGTGTCGAGATCTGTCAGGCGGTATCGGATGTCTGCGCGCTGACAGTATCCATTCCTCTGGGGATGAGCGTAATCAAGGAGATGCAGGAAGCTTGATTATGCCTATTACTGCAACTTATCAATATATTTTTCTGCAGTATACACAGAAAAATTAAAATTGCGTATATGCATATCGTTTGAGAGATCTTTTATTTTTCCATAATATTTGTAGAGCCATGAATATTCTTTCAGAATATCATCTTTCTCATAGTTTTCTGTCCGATTATCCGTGTTNTNCTCNAACTCATCGGAGTAAAAGCCNACAGGCATTGCAGCAAGNTANGGATTACTGTTTNTATCAAGCAGGATCGGTGCGGCATCGGCNGATAATTTGCGTAAATATTTNTTACTGTCNTTCACATCATAATCGTTCAGNTATTCTATATGNGCNGGGTNCAGATTATANTTGGCNATCCAGTAATCCGGATGTGAGAAGGATAAACCGATATAGAATACNGTTACGATGATCATGCTATAGATAAACAGCGGAAACTTATTCTTATAAATGGAAATTGTAACTCCTGCCATTAACAGGAATATAACGGCAAGCGACCATAAAACGAATATCCGCAAGAAGGTAAGGTTATAGCGGTTAATGTACATAATCATTCGTAATGCACTGGATGCGATCATAATGAAAGTACAGCCGCTGATTACTGTCAGGATTAATTTNAGTGCGATGTTNTCCCTGAAAAGATACAGGCATATCAGCACAATCATTAAATTCAGAATACAGACGGCCAGCAGTTGGAAGAATCCTTCTCTGGCATAGCTTGANTAAGTATATCCTTCGGGAAGCTGCATGNTTCCGATAAACANATACAGAATCTGTATCACACTGAACAGNAGATAAATNACAGAAAGCGCNGCCGTGACAATNATGGCGATAATCGGNTCTAAAAATCTGTGGTCTGTNGTNTCTTCTTTTACTTCTTTCATGCTGAATGCGGCACANAATGCATANGAGGCNAAAAATACCACAAGAGTCATAAAGAAGGTTCCGAAGATNGTTTCAAGGTTCACGGCTTTCAGGATACGGGAAAAAATATCNGCAAAAACCGCGTCGGCGCTGGCAAGCAGGATTGTNACNAACAAGAGGGTNGGAATCATNATGACAATACCGATCAAAACNGGCANNAAATAGCTTTTTTTGCCAGTCTTTTNTCNTTTTTTGGGTATCAAAATAANAGATCATGTCGCTTATGGGACGNGAANCACAAANAANAGCANTGCCGATTGTCTGNCCNAGAGCACAAAAATATTTCGGNAAATTCCAATNCTTATTNTGATAAAAGGTATGAAGCATCAGAATAAANGCGAGGAGAAAAATGCCGCATTTATTCATNGCTAATATCTGTTCTGAATTGGTAAGGCAGTTGGAAATACCCAANANTACGATNCTAACGATATANAAAATGCTGTCTTTTTTGTANGGAACCCCTAACTTTTGCGTANAGAAGAAGAAATAGCAAAGGGTTCCNATGACGAAAAAAGGGTAGGTAATACCGGAAGCATTCTTATATAAACAAAAGGTAAAAAANACGGAGTAGAGCAGGCTTCCGATGCCAAAGAAGGAAAAGTGTTCTTTCATTGTCTTCGTATAGACAGTATCTTCGCGCTTCGGCACATAAGTTCNTACTTGAGAAGCATATGGATTCCTGCCGCCGTTATTTCCAAGAGGGGCGGCGCNGTTTGTGTCTGGTATATTGGGTTGATTGGTGTGAGGTTGATTGATGTATGGGTTATTTTGTTCCATAATAAACTCCTTTCTTGTGAGAGCGGGTGCATTGCGTAATATGATTCCTATGCGTTGATTTCGCTCTTTTGTTTGTTTCAGAGTATTGATTGTCTAACTATCTTNATCAATATCTTCCGCAGAGTCTTCGTCTTCCACGTACTGTAGAAGATCGCCNGGCTGACATTCCAGTGCCTTGCAGATCTCGTTTAGCGTAGAGAGACGGATTGCTTTTGCTTTATTATTTTTTAAGATGGACAGATTCGCAAGGGTAATGTCAATTTCGCCTGCCAGCTCGGTCAGTCCTTTCTTGCGTTTCGCCATCATAACATCCAGATTTATGATGATTGCCATGGATAGCCTCCTTGTTATTAATTAGATTGTCAGGTCGTTCTCCAGTTTGTAGGTAACGGCTTTGTCAAAGACACCTGCCAGAACTTTGCTGAATAACCCTGCGATCACAAATACTAATATGATAATGAGCACCGCCGGAGTGAGGTAGATAAACAGCCGGCACGCAGTGATCACTGCGATAAAAAAGCTGTAGATACTCATTTTCTCAAGGCGGACAACATTTTCCCGAACAAAGCAGTCGTCACTTAACACGGTCAGAAACATCTTGCGTAACTGTTGGATAATAAGGATTGCAAAAACTCCCGACAACATGAAGATCACACAGAGAGAGTAATAATTTTCTTTAAAATAAGTGTTGTACCTTCCATAGAACCTGAAACTTAAAGGAAGCGTTACGATCACAATGATTCCGGTAAAAAACATAAAATCCAGCAGATATTTTGTGAAAATGGTGAGTTTATCTTTCATATGAATAATCCTTTCTTTTTTCATTTCGTTATGTATCAGACAGTGTATATGGAATCTTTGATTCCTAATATAACCATAATGTAGCACGCTTAAAAATGAAAGTCAATAAAAATTTATCGAATTTCAATAAATAATTATTCTTATGCGATAATGAAGGAGTCTGGTTATGAATTGCTCCATGTCACTTATACAAAATATAAAAAAGCTCTTGAAGTAGATTTTCCCACTCCAAGAGCTTTTTTACACTTAACATTTCATTAGCAACTGTCTTTTATGATTTATTCCTCCGCAATCCATATATTCTCGTATTCTTCATATCCGGCAATTGTCCGGTCCGTAATAAATGTCGTCCCATAAAAGGGAGCAAAGGTAACGGAACTCACATTATCAAATTTAGAGTAATCACAGATCACGTAGCATTGTCTGCACTGTTCCATAGCAGATTGTTTTATCATGGCTTCATTAGCATCCGGTGTCGTACATCCGCATTTTCTGGTTACACCATTCGTACCAAAAAATCCCTTCGTAAAATGATATTCCCGAATTGTCTTCATTGCCTGATTACCGATAATCGCTTCCGTAGAAGCTTTAAGTTCGCCACCCACAAGCAGAACCTTCATTCCCTTAGATACCAGTCGCTGGGCATGGGCAACTGCATTGGTTACAAAGGTCACCTCTTTTTGCTCCACATAATCCAACATATATGCTGTTGTTGTACCGGCATCCAAATAAACAAAGTCACCCGGTTCAATCAATGAAGCGGCGTATTTTGCAATTTTCTGCTTTTCCATGCAGTTCAAATCAACTTTTTGGGCAACCGTGTACTCATGCGCTGTAACAACAACATCCGCATCTGCCATAACAGCACCGCCAAACACTTTAATAAGCTTACCCTGTCTGTCAAGCGTTGTTATATCCCGGCGTACCGTAGATTCTGACGTATTCAGTATATCCTTTATTTCCGCTACTGTGATACTACCTCTTTCACTCAAAAGTTTTAAGATTTGCTCCTGCCTTTGCCTTGTTAACATTTATTTTCCCGCCTTGTATTCTTCTACATTTGTCTCCAGTATAATCTTACGGATTGGAAGAATGCTTCCCGGTGATACCGAAAGTTCATCCACTCCCATAGCAAGAAATTCTTTGGTCAATGTCTGGTCTGCCCCCAGTTCGCCACAGATACCGGTCCAGATTCCTGCCTTATGCGCATTCTCCACAACCATTGCGATCATGCGCAGGATTGCCGGATGATGTGAATCATAGAATGCATCCAGTTTTGTATTCTGACGGTCAATCGCCAGTGTATACTGGGTCAGATCGTTGGTTCCAATGCTAAAGAAATCCACTTCCTTTGCAAGTTCATCGCTGACCATAACTGCTGCCGGTGTTTCAATCATAATTCCCTGTTCCGGATCGCCGTACGGGGTTCCCTGTTCAGTTAGTTCTTTCTTTACAGCATCAACCACTTCCTGAATTTGCTTTACCTCTTTAACACTGGTAATCATAGGATACATAATTGCTATCTTGCCGAATGCACTTGCACGGAACAATGCGCGAAGCTGTGTCTTAAATATCTCCGGTCTGGTCAGGCAAATACGAATCGCACGATATCCAAGCGCCGGATTTTCTTCATGCTCCATCTCAAAATAATCGCACTGTTTATCAGCACCAATATCCAGTGTCCGGATGATCACCCTCTTTCCGGCCATCGTTTCTGCTACCTGCTTGTAAATCTGGAACTGTTCTTCTTCCGTCGGATAATGATCCTTCTCAAGATAAATGAATTCACTTCTGAAAAGACCGATTCCACCGGCGTCATTTTGTATTACGGTTCCCAGATCCTTAATATTACCAATATTTGCATAAAGCATAATCTTTTTGCCGTCAAGTGTAATATTCTCTTTTCCTTTAAGGGTTTGGAGAAGCGATTTTTTCTCTGCTTCCTCCTGCTGCCTCTTCGTCATCCGATCCAGAGTTTCTTCATCCGGATCTACATAAATTTTCCCACTGGTGCCATCTACAATTCCAAGTTTCCCGTCAACGGTGTCATCCAGAGGTAAAGGGGTTCCAATCAGTGCGGGGATTGCCATTGTCCTTGCCAGAATTGCCGTGTGTGAATTCAGGGAACCGTGTACTGTGACAAAAGACAATACCATATCCTTGTTAAGCTGTACCGTTTCCGAAGGAGCAAGGTCGTCTGCCACGATAATGGACGGCTCTGTCATCATGGCAGAAGCACTGTCGTTTCCACTTAAGATTGAAAGAACACGCTCGGAAATATCTTTCACATCCGCAGCTCTTTCTTTCATGTAATCATCATCCATGGATGCAAACATCTGTGCAAAATTATCGCAGGTGGATGCAACCGCATACTCTGCATTAACTCCCTGGGTACGCACCATATTCGCTATGGAGTCATTATAATCATCGTCCTCCAACATCATCTGATGTACTTCAAAGATAGCAGCATTGGCCTCCCCAACCTCATGGAGCGCCTTATCATACAATCCCTGAAGCTGCTCTAACGCTTTAGCTTTTGCAGCTTCATAGCGTGCCAGTTCAGCGTCTGTATCCGTAACTTTTATACGCTTTACCTGTTGTTCACCTTTTTTGTAAACGCTGATCTTGCCGATAGCAACTCCTTGAAATACACTTTTGCCGTCATATACCTTCATAAGCTTCCTCCGTTTTACAAATTTTCCTGCATAAATTTGCTGATTGCTTCGTAAGCCGCTTCCTCATCCTCCCCCTCAAAGGTAAGCGTTACTTCGTCTCCCTGCTTGGCTCCGAGACCCATGACTCCGAAAATAGCCTTGCAGCTCATTGCTTTTCCGTCCTTTGCAATCTTAATGTCGCTTGCAAATTCTTTTACAGCTTTTACAAGCAATCCTGCGGGACGTGCATGAATTCCTTCCGGATCTGTGATTGTGTACTTAAATTCTTTCATTTCTTTTTCCTCCATTTATTTTATTTTTTTCGGACGCGATGCCTCCGAACATAGCTGCAAATATGATGTTACTCTACTTTTTTCTTTAAAACTCCAAGCAGCACGGTTGATACTGCGGTTCCTACTACAAGTGCTATCAGGTACATCCATGCGTTCCCTACAACCGGAACTACAAAGATACCTCCGTGCGGCGCCATCAGTGTACATCCAAACAGCATGGAGAGTGCTCCTGCCACTGCGGAACCAACAATACAGGAGGGCAATACTCTGGTCGGATCTGCTGCTGCATATGGTATCGCACCTTCTGTAATAAATGCAAGACCCATAATGAAATTCATTGGTCCGGATTCTCTTTCTTCTTTTGTAAATTTATTCTTAAATAACAGGGTTGCAAGTGCAATTGCGCATGGCGGCGTCATACCTCCAATCATGACTGCTGCCATAATATCATAATTACCGGCAGCAATTGCAGCAGTACCAAATACGTATGCAGCCTTGTTGAATGGGCCGCCCATATCAATCGCCATCATACCACCGAGAATCAGTCCCAAAATAATTTTACTGGATCCTCCCATACTGGTCAGTCCGTTATTCAATGCTGTATTAATTCCTCCCATGACAGGTTCCACAATAAATGTCATAAGAAGGCCCATAGCCAGAATTCCAACAACCGGATAGATCAGAACAGGCGCAATTTTTTCGAGCGCTTCAGGAAGCTTATTGCAGATCTTCATCAGTCCTTTGATGATATATCCTGCGGCAAAACCTGCAACCAAAGCCCCAAGAAATCCTGACGTGCCGTTAGCTGCCATCATACCACCCACAAAGCCGACTGCTAATGCCGGTCTGTCGCTTATTGCCATACCAATGTAGCACGCCAGTATCGGAAGCATAACTCCCATTGCTACGCCGCCTATTTTGTTAAATAATGCTGCGACTGCCGTAATGGAGCCGAAATTTGCTCTTTCTACTTCTGTAAGTGCATTCATATCCACGCACAATCCGTCAATTAAGAACGAAATCGCTATCAGGATACCTCCGCCTACGACAAAAGGTAGCATATGCGAAACACCATTCATGAGCTGCGTATAAATCTGGTGTCCGATACTGCCTCCGGCTTTCGCGGAAGCAGTGCTTGCAGAAGTACTGTTACCTTTATATATAGGGGCATTGCCGGAGATTGCCAGCTCAATCAACTCATCCGCTTTGTTGATGCCGTCCGATACCTGTCGCTCAATTACCTTTTTCCCGTCAAATCGATCCATCGGAACTTGTGCATCCGCTGCCACAATAATACAGTCGGCTTCTGCAATTTCCTTATCTGTAAGCATATTCTTTGCTCCGCCGGAGCCTCTTGTTTCTACCTTAATAAAACAGCCTTTTGCTTTTGCCGCCTTCTCTATTCCCTCAGCAGCCATGTATGTGTGGGCAATTCCAGTAGGGCAGGAGGTTACGGCAAGAATCTTCACCTGTCCTGCTTTTGCTTCCCCCATATCCGCAAGCCGCTCATCCACGCTCTTTTTTTCATCATCTGCTTTATCTATTATATCAAGAAACTCTTCTGCCGACGTGGCATTTCTTAAATTGGAAGTAAATTCTTCATCCATAAGCATCATAGACAATTTGCTTAAGACATCCAGATGCACATTGTCCTTAGTATTCGGCGCTGCAATCAAAAACATCAGGGTGACTGGTTCCCCGTCCAGAGAATCAAAGTCTACTCCATCCTTAATTACCATTGCGGCAAGCCCCGGCTTATTCACTGCGTCGCATTTTCCGTGAGGAATTGCAATTCCCTCTCCAATACCTGTGGTACTCTCTTCCTCTCTGGCATACACCTGCTTACGATATGCTTCTTCATCATTAATCCGCCCGCTTTTTGTCATGAGCCCTACGATCTGGTCAAGAGCTTCCTTTTTATTCTTTGGCGCTCCGTCAAGTGCAATACTTCTAACGTCCAGTAAATCCGTTATCCTCATCTTTTTACCTCCTCATTTTCTTTCACTTGTTTATACACAGCTTCGATTTCCTGCTTCGTTGCAAGATTTTCCGAAAATGCACTGGCACTTCCTGCTGCCACGCCCATATGAAAAGCATATTTATAATCCTGCTTTTGCATGTAACCTGCCATAAATCCTGCTACCATAGAGTCTCCTGCACCTACCCCGTTTATCAGCGTTCCTTTTGGTGCCGGAGCATCATAAACCGTTCCGTCTGCCGCAATCAGTACGGCTCCCTCTCCGGCCATGGATACCAAAACATTCTGTGCTCCCATCTCTTGGAGTTTTTTTCCATAGGGAAGAACTGACTCTCTTGTCTTTAATTCTACTCCAAAAATCTCTCCCAGTTCATGATTGTTGGGTTTAATTAAAAACGGATGATATGGCAGCACCTTCACCAACAAATCTTTAGTCGCATCAACCACAATCTGAACTCCTCTGCCATCGAGTCTCTCCATAATCCTTTGATATGCATCATTCGGCATAGATGCCGGGATACTTCCGGATAAGAAAAGGGTATCTCCCTCTCCCAGAGCATTAAGTTTATCCATCAGCAGCTCTACTTTTTCTTCACTGATGACCGGTCCTTGTCCGTTGATCTCAGTCCCGTCAATTGTCTTCAGCTTCAGATTAATTCGCGTAAAACCTTCTTCAATTCGGATAAATCCATTTTGTACTCCCATTTCTTCCAGACGTCTTATTACTTCCTCACCCGTAAATCCGGCAATAAACCCCAACGCTGTACTCTCAATTCCAAGATTCATAAGTACGGTTGATACGTTAATTCCCTTTCCACCCGGAAGCAAAAGCTCTGAGCTTGTGCGGTTCGTAAGCCCAAGTTTGAAGTCATCCACAGATACGATGTAATCTAGGGATGGATTAAAGGTTACTGTATAAATCATTGTCTCACCTCCTAATTATTGAAATTTTATTCTCTTGTATTATTTTCTAAATATAGAATATCATCAAATTCATTCAAAATCAATCAAACTAATTCACAAAATGGATGAATGATTTTGGTTGGATTTGCACAAAACAACCATTTGTTGAATTTAACGTCATATTTCTCTATTCCGGTTATTGTGTATGAATGATATACGGAATTATACTATAGAAGCGGTATGTGCATAAGACGGTAAACATGCATTTGCTTTCGGCCGGCTAATAAAAACAGACTTGGAAAGAACGTATCAAAATAGGGGAAAAGATGACAAATAGTATCAAAATCGGAAATTTTATTATGAACAAGAGAAAAGAGGCAGGGCTGACGCAGCAACAGTTGGCGGATAAACTGAACATTTCTTTTCAGGCTGTCTCCAAATGGGAGACGGGAAACGCTTATCCGAATGTGGAAATACTATGTGACTTGGCGACAATTCTTCGTGTGACAGTGGATGAGATTCTGTCAGGCAATGAGAAGTCAACGGATGGAATGTCTTACAGTAAAGCAGGGGTGGATATTGCTTACACAGATACTATCAAAAAAGAGATGGCAAAACATCTGGAGACAGAAGATAAAAGAGTGCTCAATAGGATGGGAGCTTTTGCCTCTCTCTATGACATTCATTTTCCGACGATGAAGGAACCAGTTCTTGTCCTGAAATCAGAAGAACCCGGTTCGAAGCAAAAACTGGCGATGGAGTACGGCTATACGGAATCGATCTGCCATGATATGATCAATCATCTTGTGAATGACATTATCGTTATGGGTGCAAAGCCTCTTGCAGTGTTAGATACGATCGTATGCGGCAATGCGGAGAAAGACACGATCAAGAGTCTGGTGAAAGGGATTTCGGATGCCTGTCGGGAAAATGATTGCGCCCTTGTGGGTGGAGAGACTTCCATTCAGCCACTTGTGGTAGACGCAGGCGTATATGTCTTGACTTCCAGCATTGCGGGAATCGTAGAGAAAAAAGATGTGGTTGACGGTTCCGCGATTCAAGACGGTGACGTGGTGCTGGCTGTAGCTTCTAACGGACTGCACACCAACGGTTATTCGCTGGTAAGAATGTTAATGGATAGAATGCCGCAGATCAAGTTGGATAAGATTGAGGGTGTGACTTTTATAGAACAGATTATGAAACCGCATACGCCGTACTATAAAGCGGTTAAGGGATTATTCGGTAAAAATATCCTTCGCGGTATGGCGCATATTACCGGAGGCGGAATAGAGGGAAATCTGGGGAGGGTGATACCGGAAGGATTGACGGCGGAAATCGATCTGTCGAAGATTCGTCCACTTTCTGTTTTTAAGTATATTAAGATGAGCGGTAATATCAGTGATGAAGAGATGCTTCACACATTTAACTGTGGGGTAGGTTTGAATATTGTAGTGGGAGAAAAGGACGCAGCAGCAGTCATACGGCATATTTCGGTATATTATGATTGTTATGAGATCGGAAAGATTCGCAGGGGAGAGGAGAAAGTGGCATTTGCAAATCGGCTGGAGTGGGTTTGATTGATGTGAAAATTTTTTACTGAAAATGTCAAGAAACTATATGGGTACTCTGCTACAATGAATCTGACAGAACGAATCGTATCGATATCGAAACGGATTTGCGTAAGCGCAAAAGAGGTGAATGCATGAACAAAATGGAACTTCTTGTAGATGCGTTAGAGTATATGGAAAAACATCTGAAAGACAATATCAAAACAGAGGATGTAGCGGCGGCATGCTATTGTTCCAGATCGACGCTGGAAAAGCTGTTTCGCTATGTTAATCATATGTCGATCAGGGAATATCTGGTGCGGAGGAGACTCACAAGGGCGGCGCGCGATATTGTGTGTGAGCCGGATACAGGGATTTTGGAAATTGCACTTCGCTATGGATATGGAACCAATGAATCTTTTACGCGCGCATTTCGCGGGTTCTGGAACTGTAAACCATCCGAATTCCGTGGTACAAGGCGGTTCTCGGAGTTATTCCCAAGGTTGACAGGACCGTTGGGGGAAGGAGATGCGACGATGACAGAAAGAAAACATGTGGATATTAGTGAGTTATATGATCTTTTTCAGGAGCGGAGATCTTGTTATTTTGTGCTCTGCGATATTAAGCGGATGATGGCAATCAATGAGATTTCCCGTAAAGCGGGGGATATGGCGATTGTAGAGACACTGCGGCGTATTCAGGATGCAGCTGATGAAAATGATGTGGCATTCCGCATCGGCGGAGATGAGTTTGTTCTGCTGACAGACAGTGAGGACGAAAGGTATGCGAATTCTCTTGCGGAGATGATCAAAAGTAGTAACGACCGGCCTTTTGTGTGGGAAGAGAAGGAGATTCCGTTTACCCTGCATGTGGGTGTGACGCGTTTTGATGGTAAACGACTTGGATACGACGAGTTGTTTCATCAACTGCATACCGCTATATCGGACAAGACAAAAAGCAATGACAGTTTATAATAATGATGTAACATAGTATTTTTATGGAAAACTTTTAAAACAAAGAGAGCATCCTTCAAGTCATTTCATAATATGAAGGATGCTTTTTTTGCTTCCTGTTTTTAAATATATTAGGGTACTATGACTGCTATGAAATCGATAAGATTTGGGCAGGAAATCCTTGTAGAATTTTATGAGTATTCTGACACGTATTATCATTTTTTCGAACAAAAGTCTGATACAGGATTGCATATGGAGTTTCTGCAGAAATACCTGTTCATTCCGCTTGACATCTTTCGGAAAAGCAAGCAAAATAAAGACATAAAAGGCAAGAAGGATGCATGGTTGGCCTTGTTTTCAAGTGATGAGCCGGAAACTATTATAGGGTTAATGGAAACATATCCTGAGTTTCGTGAAATATATGAGGAAGGCTATGAGATCTGCCGGAATGTAGAAAGGGTGATGGAGATGTTCTCGAAAGAACTGTACGAGCTTGACAGAAATACGGTGCAGTATATGATCGATGAGATGCAGGATACGATAGATGCACAGAGGGATGAACTCAAAAAGCAGAATCAGACAATCAAGGAATTACAGGAATTACGGGAAGAACATGAGAAGATATTGGGTGGAGCGGTAAGTATCCTTCGGAGTCTAAGCATACCAGAACATGAGATCATTGCGAAAATCTGTGATCAGTACCAGATAGACGAAGAACAGATGAGAAAATATTTGTAGATGTTAAGAGTCAAGTTGATTTAGGAGAGATGACAGCATCTGCCGTAACCAAACGGGAAAAGGGTGGTCAGATCGAGTGGGATGGAGAAAAACATGATACTAAAAACGTCAAGATTGAATATACGATACATTAGATCAGATGATTGGGAAAACCTGATTGAAATATGGAAAGATTTTAATCAATCTGAGTTCTCAAAGTATGATGTTCCGCATTCATTAGATGAAGCGGAAGTACGGGAAAAAGCTGAACGTATGGCAAAATTATCGCCTTATAAGGAGCATATGTGTTTTGCTGTGTGCGTTCAAAAAGAGATGATTGGATATATCGACTTTCATAAGAACGATGACGGTTATGAGTGTGGATATTGCTTTCATAGTAAATATCATGGTATGGGATACGCAAAGGAAAGTATGCAAATGTTGATGGAATGGTTGTCAAGAGACAGCAGCAAACGATTTATAGCTGGAACAGCCTTGAATAATCTACCATCGGTCAGACTGTTGACTTCCCTTGGATTTAGTAAAATAGGGGAAGAAAAGGTGTCTTTCTATAAAGACGAAAAGGGCGAAGATATTTACTTTGACGGCGGTATTTTCATGGTTAATGTGAGTTGACAACTTCCGGTTTGTAGAGATTTATTTCTTTTTAAATAACGCTATATGGAGGCTGACATGAATGTGATAATTACGAGTTCTCTCGGAGGTTCTCATCAAAAGAATGGGAAAAGAGTTCCGTCAGTTTTGATAGAACAGAATGGATTGCTTGATAAGATCAGAGCTTTGTGGCCAGATGATGCCAGAGTTTTGATGATATGTGCATCTCCTAAGGATTATGAAAAGAATGATTCTGTAGTTACTTGTTTCAGACAATCACTTCCCATGAGCGGTCTGAACTATTCTTCCCTTGAGATGTGTGATGATAGGAATGAAGAGATCGTGACGGAGATTAGCAAGAAGGATGTTATTATCCTGACGGGAGGGCATGTTCCTACACAGAATCTGTTTCTAAAGAAAATTGCGTTGAAAGAAAAGCTACAGGAATACAGAGGGCTTGTTATTGCGTGGAGTGCAGGCTCAATGAACTGTGCGGATCCTGTTTATGCCGGTCCGGAGTTGCCGGGTGAGGCGATAGATCCAACTTATCAACGGTGGATATCTGGGTTAGGGTTAACAAAAATTAATATTTTTCCGCACTTTCAGAGTCTCAGGGATGAGGTTCTTGATGGAATGAGATTGATTGAAGATATCACATTTTCGGATAGTACGAAACATGAGATCATTGCTATGAAT
Organism: Lachnospiraceae bacterium; assembly: GCA_014804605.1. Lineage (GTDB taxonomy): Bacteria > Bacillota > Clostridia > Lachnospirales > Lachnospiraceae > UBA3282. The sequence goes on from JAAUZM010000037.1 coordinate 69,889, forward strand.
GATGGAAGTTATATCGTTGTTGATGAAGCTGATGAAACACTGTATGGCGAGGCGTACAGCATCAAGGATGGCAGCTTGAAACTGATTTGCCGTGATGGCGAATCCATTAAGCTTTAGAAATAAATTCTGGTTTATGATAACGATACGGCATAGTATTTTTACGGAAAACTTATAAAATAAAAGAGGGCATCCTTCAAGTTTTGAAATGACTTGAAGGGTGCCCTCTGAGCTTAGGTTGTGGGATCAGTATGAAAAGTAACCTCTAATATGTTTCCTCGGATAGAGCAAAGCACGCACAGTTGACGCAAGAATACATTTGTATTATAATAGTATTCACTAATGGAGGGTACATATTTTGGAAGAGAAAAAGCTCGTTATTCATCCGCAGAAATATACAAGCGAATCCAAGGTTATTTCCATGAGAATGCCTATTGATATGTTGGTAGAGATAGATCGGGTTGCCAAAGAGACCGGAAGAACCCGCAATGAGATTATGCAGATCTGTCTGGAATTTGCATTGCAGAATATGGTTATAGAAGATTAAAAGGAGAAATTGCGGACTGGTATGAATCAGCAGATAAAGAGAGAAGGTCTTGTAAGTATTATCAAATATGATGAGGACAATGAAACACTTGTATGGAAGCATCCGGCAGAAGATTTTAAGATGGGTACGCAGTTGATTGTCCATGAAAGCCAGGAAGCCATATTTTNTAAGGACGGGCGTGCATTAGATGTGTTCGGAGCGGGACGATATACGTTGGAAACNCAGAGGCTTCCGCTTTTGGATCAGTTTTTCAAACTCCCTTCCGACACGGAGAGAACTTTTCACTCAGAAATATATTATATTAATCTGGCCACACAGATGGGAATTAAATGGGGAACGGATTCTAAGATTCGCTTTTTAGAGCCGCGTTCCGGAATGCCCATAGAAATCGGAGCCTGCGGAGAGTTCAACATTCGTGTAAGTAATTCCAGAAAATTATTGTTAAAGGTCATCGGCACAGCGTCTGGTTTTGATCGTCAAAATCTGCTTGGTGAGAACGGAGAGAAAGGATNTTTTCAATCTCTAGTGATAACGCAGGTGAAAAGCAGCTTGGCTCAGATCATTAAAGAAGAAAATATCAGTATTTTAGAGATTGATGCNGAGCTTNTACGNCTNTCTGATATTTTGAAAACNAAGATNAACNGTATGTTTGAAGAGTACGGATTAATTATGCCGGACTTTTTTNTTAATCGGGTGATTACGCCGGANGAAGANCCGAANTATCGCCGGATGAAAGAGCAGTATGCACAGCAGTATCTTCTCGTTAAACAGGAAGAAATCAGGCGTAAGGAAGCGGAAGCAGCGGCGGAGCGTAAGGCGGTAGAAGCACAGACGGAGGTGCGTCTTAAGGTCATCGAGGCACAAGGCAATGCGGAAATCCTGAGGATTCAGAAGAGCGCAGAGGCGGAAGGATATAAGATGCAGGCTGCTGCGGAGGCAGCGGAAATGCAGATGAAGGGATATACCTATCAACAGGAAACATCCCGTCTGGTGGGAATGGAAGCCATGAAAAACGGCATTGCAAACGGCACAGGCACAACATCGATGCTGGGAGATTTGGCAGGACTCGGTGTAGGGCTGGGGGCCATGGGCGGTGTTATGAATATGACTAAGGACGCTCTGTCTCCGTTGGCTAAAGAGGGTGTAGAGATGGGACAGGCAATGGGTGAAATGTTACAGACGGCTTGGAACTGTCCTTGCGGTCAGTCTGGAAATATCGGTAATTTCTGCAGTAACTGTGGCAGAAAAAGGAGCGAATAGAGAATATGAATAGGAAAAAATATTTGCGGGGTTATATTCTGATTGCTTTTGTTTTCCTTATTTACAATATAGCTACAGTGCCGTTTGCCAAAAATATTGTGTTCCTGATTGCCTATTTCTTTTCTGTAACCGCAATATTAATGCAGGTCTATACGCTGTATGAAATGATGAAAAGTCAGGCGATTATAAAGGACAGAGTATATGATTTCCCCATGTTCAGAATCAGCGTGTTGTACTTGATCGTACAGATAACAGCAAGCCTGCTTTTGATGNGGTTTTCCGTAAAGATTCCGGTCTTTGCGGCAGTACTGATAGAGATGGTAATTCTGGCCGTGGCGGTTATGGGATTTTTTGCCGCTGGGGCAGCGCGGACAGAGGCGCTCCGGCAGGATGCACGGCTTGAAGAAGAATTGATAAAAATGAAGGAATTACAAGCACGGATAAATTTGCTGATCGGTCAATGTGAGGAAGCGCAGATTCGGGAGATACTGCGTAAGCTGGCGGAAGAAATCCGTTACAGCAATCCTGTATCCAAAGAGATTACAGAGGAGATTGAAGAAGAAATCTCGGTTCTATTTACAGAGATAGAGGCAGCAGCGCTTGATGGTGATACAGATAACACTTCCGGTCTGTGTGAACGAATAACGGGACTACTACGAGAAAGAGATAGAATATGCAAATACGGCAAATGAGGAGAGCATAGAAAATGTCTGTGTTGATATGTAAAATGTGCGGTGGTGATCTGGAGATCAAAGAGGGCATGACAACCGCAAGGTGCCCTTATTGCGGGACGAATCAGACATTGCCGAAGTTTGATGATGAAAAACGCCTCAGGCTGTATGACCGGGCGAATCATTATAGGCGAAGTAATGATTATGATAAAGCGATGGCGATGTATGAGCATATTCTTGAAGAAGATCAGACAGACAGCGAGGCTTACTGGGGAATTGTCCTATGCCGTTACGGAATAGAGTATGTGGATGATCCGGCGACGCATAAGAAGATTCCCACTGTCAATCGGGCACAGTATACATCGATTCTGGCAGATGAGGATTACAAGGCGGCGCTTCGATATGCCGACGTAGTTCAGGCAGGAATCTACGAACAAGAAGCGAGAGTTATAGATACGATTCAAAGAGGCATTCTACAGGTATCACAGAGAGAAGCACCATATGATATTTTTATCTGCTGTAAGGAGACGGATGAAAACGGAAACAGGACAAGAGACAGTGTACTTGCTGACGAACTATATTATCAACTGATACGCAATAATTTCAAGGTATTTTTTGCCAGGATTACACTGCAGGATAAACCAGGTGCAGCCTATGAACCATATATCTTTGCTGCACTTCATTCTGCCAGAGCTATGATCGTTGTCGGAACTTCGCCGGAAAATATTCAGGCCGCCTGGGTTAAAAATGAATGGAGCAGGTATCTTTCTCTGATCAAACATGGAGAGAAAAAAGTATTAATTCCGGCATATCGTGATATGGACCCTTATGATTTACCGAAAGAATTTTCTCATTTACAGGCACTGGATATGTCGAGACTGGGATTTGTACAGGATCTGATTTATGGAGTCAACAAGATTTTTGGCGATAACACACGAAACGGAATCAGAGAAATCGCAAACCGGAATGCAGAAGTCACGATGGCTCAACAACAAACTAAAATCCCGATTCCTATAGAGCAAAAAAAGCGTAAAAAGGAAGAGAGGACTCGTGGAAAGCAAATAGGCATTGCGCTGGGAATTATTCTGGTTTCGGTCATTGCGCTGGTAGATGTCGTGAACAACTATAAGCAGCTACGAGCATCTTATGAGAAAAATTTAGCGCCAATAATAGAAGAAACAAAAAATGAGGGAGAGACAGCGAAAAAGACCATTACCGTTCCAAGTGTGGAACAGACAGATCAATCGCAAGAAGTTGATGATTTTACCGGCGTAATGGAAGAGTTTGTTTCCAGTGTGTATAAACGTCCGGCAAAAGATGTCCCTGAAAGTGAGCTGGCAAAGATGCAGCAGCTTATTATAAAGCATGATCGGGAATGGTGGGAGATTGGATACAGTTTTGAACCGCCGACGGATAATGTAATCAAAGGTTTTGAAACAGATGCAGAGGATGATTCCGGAGATGGTGTTGTGTGGATGACCTTTTATGTTGAGGAGGGTATCAGTTTGCGCGGCCTGTCTCGATTTTCCAATCTGAAAAAGCTGGATGTAAGCGCTGTGGTTGATGCAGAAGATATTAGAGGGCTTCCATTAGAGAGTGTCAGCGCTTATTTTGCGAATCCGGCACAAGCTGCGAACATGCTGGATGATCCGGGATTGGTCAGAGAATTAGGATTAAATGGCAGTTTAAAAAATTTGAACGGGATCGAAGCATTTGAAAATTTAGAGACGCTGTACATTTCTTATTGTGAGCCTGACAATATTGATGCGCTGATACATGTAAGGCATTTGAAAAATCTTTTTTTGAAAAGTGATGCATATTTGACAGATTTTGCAGTTCTTGGGAAACTTCAGGATTTGGAAAAGCTGTATTTGCGTGCAGATGGACTAAAGTCTATTAAATTTGTCAGCAGCCTGAAACATCTGGATACATTGAAAATAGAATGCGGAGAGCTGAGTGCCCTCTACGGATTAGAGGAGTGCGAGACACTAAGGTGTTTGTCGATTTCTAGATGTATGGAATTAAAAGAGGTGAGTGCCGTGTCGGAGCTGATAAATTTACNGGAGCTTTCTTTGGAAATACCTTACGGCTGTCCCGAACCGGAATTAGATAATCTGACANAATTAAGAAAGCTGACGCTTGATGGTTTTGAAGACTGTTCCTTCATCGAGAACATGACTAATTTGACAGAGCTTAATTTAATTTATTGTGATTTGCCGGAAGGAGCAGATTTGTCAAAATTAACTTCATTAAAGAAACTTTCCTATGACCACAATGCGTCAAATGAGGTAAAGATTGCTGATATAGAATCGTTTCAAACGTTGGAAATTTTGGATATTCAAGGTTCAATATGTTATGACGATATATCGGGAGTCTTCCGAATGCCAAACCTTAAGGAATTAGATATCAGTAGTATGTACTGTGAGCTAGATTTTGATGCTATTACTGAAAATACCATGTTGGAAATATTGCATATGAATAATACTCAGTTGATTACAAATACGCGGGTTGAGCGCTNTAACGGAGCATTAATCGGGGGCTGGGATTATGTAGCATTGGATGAACATATGGATTTTCTTAAGAAATTTCCGGAACTTAAGGAATTGTATTTGAGTGAAGACGNATTGACGGATCTTAACTTTGCNNCNGGAATGTCTTCTTTGGAAATNTTNGATATNTCNGAGAATTATATTACAGATCTGAAACCGCTTGCAGAGCTGCCNTCGCTTCANAAAGTNATTTGTGCAGGCAATCCNATCGAAAANGAAAATGTGNTTCGGGATTCTGTGGTGGTTATCACGGAATTAGAGGAAGAATAAGCAATTAATNAAGGATTATAAACAAAACTCAATANGAAAGGNNAAGGTGTATTTATGAAAAGGANANCGAGAAACGTAATAGCAGCTGCCATAATGCTTGCATTGNTGCTTGCAGGATGCGGTANCAAAGAGGTAGTTATGAANGAATTTACNTCTGAGGATGAGACNGTAAGTATTCAGTTGAATGAGAAGTGGAAGCAGGAANATATAGGAACCGGAGCCGAGGGCTGGATTGCGGCAGCCAGCGANGATGATTCTGAGGCNGTTATGGTTATGCAGATGGCNAAAAATATTTATGGTGCAAATGTTATTGACATGGATAATTGGAAAGATATGATAAACGCTTCCTATCCGATGTCAGAAATGACATTGATTGATAATCCGTCNGTTCCNGGTATGGATNTGGCNGAAACCTATAGNTGTACAGTAACNATTGAAGATATCAGTGGNAATGGACGTATTCTGTANGGTGAGACAGANTATGCCTATTACAGCATTTTATATGTAGCTATCAAAATGAATGATGCAGAAGTAGAATATTTTAATAATGTATGCGGATCNTTTAAGGAGAACGCNCCGGAAATTGAAGAAACATCAGCGGCGGAAAGTACAGATACGATTCAGTGGTTTAATAATACATGCGCTGTTCTGACAGCAGCTAACCGTTGGGATTACACTTTGTTTGGCGGNGCGCCTGCAGATGAGAACAGTAAAAGTATGGTTCAGAATCTTCTGAGTGAGTGGTGGGATGTTACAGATCATGAAACAGCGGAGGAGACAATGGACTGGCTTTTAACAGAAGGACACCGTGTCTCTTTTGCAGAAGAGATGGACATATTGGCAGAATCCGGGCTCGCGGATGTTTCTGAAGCAGAGCGGGTTGATTTGATTCTTGAGAACTTTGATGTAAGTGAGGAAGAGGCGCAGAATTACGTAGATTGGTTCGCTTTATATGAACAGTATGGTTCAGACGCTGCGGCAGGATGGGATTACAGCCGCGCGATGTCGCTTCTGGGATACTATTATCTCGCGGGATACTATACCGAAGAAGAGGCTTTAGATAAGTCGCTGGAGACCGCAGAGGTTATCCAGAATACCTTTGATTCGTGGGATAGCCTTATGGAAAGTTATTTTGTAGGATATGAATATTGGGCAGAGGAGAGTAGTGATGAGCGGCGCGGGATTTATGAAGAAATCAAAGCGGCTTCTGACAGCCCGTTTCAGTTAGAGTGGGGAATGACATTTGAGAAAACGTGGTAGGAGATCTTTATTAATTAACCGGATTAAGGCATGTGACTAAAGCGGATCAGTTTAAACCGCTTAAGATAAGGAGGGAAGAGAAATGTACGAGATATTTGAAGTAGTTATCACCGTTGCTTTTATCGCAATCGCGGCAGTTTGTATTATCAGGAACATTAAGAAGAAAAAAGATGGTGATAAGTAAACGAAAATGCCCTGCCTCAAACGGCGGGGCATTTTCAAATATTTGTAATAGAAACATGTGCGATATAACCTTTTCAATTTCGACATGAAATGGTAAGATAAGAATAAACTATAAAAAATATTTTAATACATATTATTATACAAGGAAGGTACTGTTATGGCATCTAATGATTATGCAGCAGCGTTAAAGCAGGGACGACGCAGTTATCGGACTGCACTCACTAAGGGCGAATACCCTTATCTCCCGGTACTGGATGATATGATATCTTATACCGAAGTGGCATCAATTGAGAATCTGGGAATCATGGATATTCCGCTATCTAAGATCGTAGGAACGAAGACAGTGGGGCGGTCTAATGCGTTCGCCAATAATTTTATGCCGCTTCTTCCCGAGAACTCGGAATTTGGGATGAAGTGGGGATCGCTTTATAACCATCAGATTGATGACGGGATCAACGACCCAATCATCGCTTATGAATTTATGAATCAGTTTTATGTTCAGGAAGGCAACAAGCGTGTCAGTGTTATGAAGTACTTGAAAACCTACAGCCTTTCCGCAAGCGTTACCCGTCTGGTTCCGAAGAAATCAGATGATAAGGAAAATCGTCTGTATTATGAATTTCTGGATTTTTACGAGGTATCGCAAAGTTATGATGTCTGCTTTTCCAAAGAAGGGAGTTATAAAAAACTTCTGAAACTTATGGGAAAAGCAGAGGATGAAGTCTGGAGTGACGATGACAGAATGGATCTGCATTCTGCTTGCTATAACTTCGAGCTTGCCTTCAACAAGGCACATGGTGAGAAATTGGACATCAATGTTTCCGATGCCTTTTTGATTTATGTAGAAATATACGGATATGATAAGGTTATAGATGAAACAGAACAGGAAATAAGCCGTTCACTCCAGAAAATCTGGACAGAGATCACCCTTGCCGATCAGGGTAGTCAGGTAGAGCTTGTGCAGTCTCCTGAACAGGTAAAATCATCTCTTCTGAACAAACTGCTGCCGACGGGAATTCCGGATTCTCTGAAAATAGCATTTATTTATATGAAGACGACGGAAACTTCCAGTTGGGCATATGCGCACGAACTGGGAAGATTGTATCTGGAGCAAGCGTTTGACGGTAAAATAGAGACGATGGCTTTCGATAAAGCCGACACGGAGGAAGAAGTGGAAGATGCCATTGAGCAGGCGATCGCAGCGGGATGCGAATTGATTTTTACGACAGCTACGCAGATGGTAAATCAGAGTGTACGTTCCGCTGTTCAGCATCCGAAAGTAAAAATATATAATTGTTCCATCAAGATGTCTTATTCTTCCATCTGTACATATTATGCAAGAATGTATGAATCCAAGTTTCTTATGGGCGCAATCGCAGCGGCATTGTCCAGAACAGACAGACTCGGATATGTGGCTGATTATCCGATTTACGGAACACTGGCGAACATTAATGCATTTGCATTAGGAGCAAAAATGATTAATCCCTATGTTCAGATCCATCTGGAATGGACGAAGGTTAAAGGTGTCGATGCCAGAGAAAGACTGGAACAGGAGGGAATCGTTTTCGTTTCCGACAGTGATATGATCACGCCAGAGACCGCTTCCAGAGCGTATGGTCTCTATGCGAAAAGGGAAGACGGGACCCCTGAAAATCTTGCAACACCGATCTGGGACTGGGGAAAATTTTATGAGAAAATAATTAGGAATATTTACAGTGGCGGCAGCACGGAGGCAGACGCACAGAAAGGAAAGAAGGCGGTCAATTACTGGTGGGGAATGTCGGCGGATGTCATTGATGTCATCTGCTCTAAGTCTATGCCTCACGGAACCAACAGACTTATTGAATTTCTGAAAAGTTCGATACGTGCAGGAGCTTTTCATCCTTTTGACGGTCCGATCTATGCACAGGGGGGTGTTGTACAGTGCAAGAAAGGTGAGAGTCTGGGACCAGAGGAGATTATTACCATGGACTGGCTGGCAGAGAATGTGATCGGAAAAATTCCAGAATTAGACGAACTGACGGATGAAGCCCGGACACTTGTAAACTTTCTGGGTGTTAAAGTAGATGAATCCGGTACGGAGAAAAATTCCGGAAATCAGAAGAACGAGTCAGATGAAAACGGAGGGCTCTAATGAAAATCTTAGTGCTTGCTGATCAGAAATCTAAATATTTGTATGATTTCTATGAACCGGATAAATTGAAGGATATTGAGCTCATTATTTCATGTGGGGATCTGTCACCGGCATATCTGTCTTTTTTCGTTACACTCTGCAATGTGCCGTTGCTCTATATTATGGGCAACCACGATGAAAGATATGAGAAGACGCCGCCGGAAGGATGCATCTGTATTGAGGATGATATCTATGTGCATGAGGGAATCCGTATCCTTGGTTTAGGCGGTTCCATGGAATATATACCGGGAGCAAGCAATCAGTATTCAGAACAGAAAATGAGAAGACGGGTGTGGAAGCTGAAATACAAGTTATGGAGGAAGAAAGGGTTTGACATTCTTGTAACCCACGCACCCGCTTATCATATTAATGATCTGGAGGATCTGCCCCATCGGGGGTTTGAAGTTTTTCGAACCCTGATGGAGAAATATGAACCGAAGTTTTTCTTTCATGGGCATGTGCATGCCAATTACGGCAGAGGATTTAAGCGGACAGACACGTACGGTAAGACAACCATAGTGAATGCATATGAGTACTATATTGTGGATTATCCGGAATAATGGATTTATGCAACAATACATACGGTAAAACAGGAGAGTACATATGATTCCGGTAGACTTTGCAGCATGGAATATGCAGAATATATTGATTCGCGTTATCGTGGCGGCCATTTTAGGAGGTATCGTCGGTCTTGACCGCGGAATGAAACACCGCGGTGCAGGCACGAAGACGATCACTGTGGTCTGTCTTGGCGCTACTTTGGTTATGCTGACAGAACAATATATACAGATTCACTTTCCCGGACTGGCTAATATGAACCGTATGGCGGCGCAGGTGATCAGCGGGGTAGGTTTTATCGGTGTGGGGACGATTATCATATCTAAGCATCGTGTCAGAGGGCTGACGACTGCGGCCACGCTCTGGGCGAGTGCGTGTATCGGACTTGCTGTGGGAATCGGATTTATCGAGGGTGGCGTGCTGATTACTGCTATGATGCTGTTCTCGCTGCATGTGCTTCCTTTCGTGGAACGTTTTGCCACCAGACATTCCCGCTATTGTAACGTGTTCATTGATCTTGAGAAAAGCAGGGATTTGCATATCGTCATACAGGATCTGAAGGATGCGGGGGTTGTGATAGATTCCATGGATATGAGTGAGTCCAGAATTGCCGGTGAGGGAGTTTCCGTGCATATGGTTCTCTATGTGAAGAAGCCTACGGAACGCACGGAGATTTATGATATTCTCATGAAGTCGGACAAGGTTGTTTCATTGGATTTTCTGTGATCATGTCACCAATCTGTTTCCTGCCGTTTTCTTATGTGTTTCTTTCCATTATTCGAATATTTAGATACAATAAAATCATGAAAGCTGTCAAGAAGAGAGGACGGGATTATGATGCAGATCGAGTTTGGAGAGAAGTTAAAGAAATGCAGAGAAGAAAAAGGAATGACACAGCAGACACTGGCAAACCAGCTCTATGTTACAAGGCAGGCAGTGTCACGATGGGAATGCGGGGCGCGATACCCCGATTTAATTACGGCAAAACGCATTGCAGATGAGCTTGAAATATCCTTGGATGAACTGGTATCGGGTGAAAAATATGTTCGAGACATAGAGAAAGAAGCCGTGATCACGGCTTCTGTTCCGCTGTTGATTCAGACTGCGCTGTATGCTGTGGCATGTGTACCCTTTCTGTTAATGGGTCTTTTTGAGATAATAAGCGTTATTCCGCGGGGATCAGTATCTGAGGCGGCAGATACAGAAATAAACGTATGGATGGTAAGAGCCATAGCGTACAATTTTGTATATCTTATACTAATGGGAATCGGATTATATTATTCTGTACGCAATAAATTGTCTCCCCGTCGGGTCGGATGGATTATGAGTGTCTGCCTATGGGCGAAGGATGCAGTGTATATTATGGTTATCCTACACATGTTGCCAATGTTAATGAAAGGTAACGGTACAATGACCTGGGATTCTAAGTTGTATATTTTGTTTTATTGTGTTGCGCCGTTTATTATTCTAGGATTTTTTAATAACAAGAAGCATTTAAATGTCAAATATATCTATACGGTTGTTATCATTATGGTTGCGTTCTATTTTCGCTCGCTTTACACTTACTGGAATATTTATACGGAGTCTTTTGATTTGGACAATATAGTAGACCTGATCAATGTCATTGGAGATTTAGCGTACATCCTGCTTCTTGCTTTTCAGTCATATACCCTGAACAGAAAACGCGCGGCTGCAAATTCATAGCCGCGCGAAACCGGTTAAAGCACTATTTGATAATCAATCCCACCGGACAGTGATCGGAACCCATCACATCCTTGTAGATCAGTGCATCCTGCAATCTGTCTTTCAGAGACTCCGACACAAGAAAATAGTCGATACGCCATCCGGCATTCTTGGCTCTGGCACTGAAACGATACGACCACCATGAGTAAGCACCCTCTAAGTCCGGATAAAAATATCGGAAAGTGTCGATAAATCCCGCTTCTGTCAGAGTCGTGAATTTTGCCCGTTCTTCATCCGTAAAACCGGCATTCATGCGGTTTGTTTTAGGATTTTTCAGATCAATCTCTTTGTGTGCCACATTCAGATCGCCGCAAAAGATTACGGGCTTCTTTTCCTCCAGTTTTTTCAGATAAGATAAAAAGTCTTCCTCCCACTGCATACGGTAGTCCAATCTTGCCAATTCATTTTGAGAGTTAGGTGTATATACGGTAATAAAATAAAAATCCGGATATTCCAATGTAATTACGCGTCCTTCATGGTCGTGCTCTTCAATGCCGATCCCATAGGAAACTGTAAGAGGTTCCTCCTTCGTGAAAACAGCAGTTCCCGAATACCCCTTCTTCTCCGCATAATTCCAATATTGATGATAATCTGGAAGATCCAAGTCGATCTGCCCCTCCTGCAGTTTCGTCTCCTGTACACAGAAAATATCCGCATCCTCTGCCTTCACAAAATCCAAAAATCCCTTACCGACACAAGCCCTTAACCCATTCACATTCCATGATATAAATTTCATAACATCCATTCCTTTCACGTTCCTAGTTTATTATTTACGTCCAGTCAGGCAGATTACACGACCTATGTGCGTCCATGCCTTGCGGAGAAAAATGAGATTTTCTTAATATTACGTTCAAAACCCAGCATTCTCAACCTTACCGAAATATTTAGAAAATCCATTTTTCGCAGCCCGCATAGACACACATAGATCGTGTAAGCTGCCCTCACAGCCTAAATTATTTACTCATAATATTCTTTAATCAACTCCTCCACAATCTCCTGCGACAACTCATACATCCCATCCAACCGTGCCTCATAATTATCTATCGTCAGCCGCTCTTCCCCTTTTGCCAGCTTATCATAGACATAATAGTTAATATCCTTAGAAAAGTGAATCATGTCCATGTAGTTATCCAGATTCGTAATGATCTCCCGATCGTCCTGATAAAAGTAGATCTCCACATTATCATATTGCAAGAGTGCTTTTACCGCCTGTTTCTCGTTATAGATCACGGCGTCTCTCTCACCGCTGCGGTATGCGTTATCCCACCAGAGCATAGAGTAGGGGGAGAAGAAGAACTTGAAAGTAGTATCCGGGTGCGCCTCTACCTGTGCGGTGAGAAGTGCAATATTACCGGTAAGTTCCGTGGTGTTTGCGGTTTCTGGCTGCATATTTTTGACAGAGGGAAGGCGGGTATATAGACCCATCGCCATATCCTGTCCGAAATATTTCCATTGTGCCCAGTTGTAGGAGTCGCCTTCATCGTAATCGCCGATAAAAGAATAGGCCAGCATATAAGGAAGCTTTTCCATCAACACATCCTTATTAAGCACATATGGATAATCGTTGAAAGGATTCTTATCATACAGGTACATAGGGCAGCCTGTGGATACATAAGTAGGTTCCGTGCTTGCCGACAGAGAGGATGGGTCGATATTGTAAAACACATATTTCAAATCATGCTGCTCATAAGCGCTGTCTAACAGATAACACAAATCTGCGGTGGCACCGTAAGAGCGGATCGCCTTGATCGTGTTACAGCCGAATCCCCCGTCAAACCAGTAATTATTATAATTTTCACAGACCGAAGATCCCACGATAAGTGCATCATAATCAAAGGTGCGCAGCGTGCCGATACACTGATATTCCTTGTCGGTCAGTACCGCCTTCAAACCGGGAAGTGGTCTGTGGTACTGATAAAAAGGGTCAAAGATTACCACTACAGCGATGACTGCTGCCAGCAGGATTCCCGTTCGTATGAAAAAGGATTTTATAAATTTCTTATCCGTATCCATATGCTTTATACCTTCCTATAGACTCAGTTTCATGTAAGCAAAAAATTATGCTATACATAATGTCAGGCGTATTTGGTTTAACTTAATAATATCATTTGCAAATGACTGACTGGTTACTAAAAATTGAAATACAAGAATGTACTCACCTGCGATAAAGATACAATACACCATATTAACAGAATACAGATGATCCAACATCTCTTTGAAGTCAGTTCCCCGCGCATGGATCGTTCATAGGCATTGGGTCTGAATACCAGATAAAATGCCAGTGCAAACAATAAAAACATGACAATCAGATACAGGTAACCAGATAAATTCGGTGCCGCCATATCCAGAGCTTGTCCGATCACGTAGATTTCAGAAACATTAAGCTGTGCCGCGACTTCGAAAATCTTGCCCGTATAGCTTCCGGAGAAAAGATTCTTAAATAACTGAACCGCCGCCGTCATGCTTGTACTTCGAAAGAAGAAGAGCGACATATTAAACAAGGCAAAGGTGAAGATCCATCCCAGCCACGCAGGAATATGAAAGCGGGCAGGTCTTTTCTCATCGCGTCCCCTAATACCGACAATGCCCAGATTATCCCAGACGACCAGAAGGCCGTGCATCGCGCCCCATGCTACATAAGTCCACGCCGCGCCGTGCCACAGACCGCTTAGGAGGAAAATGATAAAAGTGTTGATAAGCATGCGCGTCCGTCCTTTTTTGCTGCCGCCAAGCGGAATATATACATATGTGATGAAGAAGCGAGACAGCGTGATATGCCATCTCTGCCAAAATTCCTTAATACTGCAGGAACGGTAAGGCGCATTGAAATTGACGGGGAGTTCAATATTGAACATTTTGCCGAGTCCAATCGCCATATCAGAATAACCGCTGAAGTCGAAGTACAGTTCAAACGTATAGGATAAGATCACAGCGACTGTAGAGATACTGTCCAGAGAAAAAGTCTGGGCAAATCCGTAATTGGCCATTAGGGCGAAAGTATCCGCCAACAGTACTTTTTTCGCCAGACCAAGCACAAACAGGTAGATACCGCGGGAAAAAGAATCCGGCCGAAAACCGCGCCTTGAGGTATCTTCAAACTGAGGTATCATTTCTTTATACAGGACGATAGGACCTGCAATCAGCTGAGGAAAAAAGGTGACGAATGTGACATAGTTGATCAGGGAATAGTGTTCACATTTCCCCAGACATCTGTCAATAATAAAAGACAGCTGTTGAAAAGTAAAGAAACTGATACCCAGTGGCAGCAGAATATGCTGTAATGTAAAATTTGTGTGAAAAGCGAGATTAATATTTTCAATAAAGAAATCATAATATTTAAAGTAGAATAAAATGCCCAGATTGACCACGATTCCTATAATCAGTCCGGTACGATTCCACAGTGTGGTATGAGAAGAGGCGTTAGGCACCCGCGCCAGCAGATAACTTAAGAGATAGTTTACTCCGATGCTGAACAGGATGATCGCCAGATAGCTGACATTAAAATAGCCGTAAAACCAAAAGGACATTCCCGCCAGAAACAGATTCGCAAGAGTGTGTTTTCTGTAGTGATTCAGTCCGTACCATCCCAGAAGTACTAAAGGCAAAAATATGAAAATAAAAATATACGAGTTAAATAACATAGAATAATGAAATCCTTCTTCCTTACAAATACATATTTTTCTAATATTGGCAGAAACTAGGTATAGTATAACAAATACAAGGCACAGACACAATAAAGAAACAGTCGATAACAAATCGACAAAAAAACAGAATGGAGGCGGAAAGCAAAAATGAAAAAAACTATCGCAATGATCCTGATTGGAGGCATGCTTCTTCTGACAGCATGTACCGATGACCTTCCAAAGGATGAACTCGTAGGCAACGGTCAGGCATTTGAAATGCAGAAGATCAGCGACGATCTGCAGGCAAGTAATTTTCCTTTTCAGGATAAGGAAAAGTTTGTGACATTGACGCAATTAAAAGACAGTGTCAAGGAACTAATGGGTGATCAGTACTGGCCGGAGGTGGATCTGACCAAAGAGGAGCTGGAGAAGAAGACCGGGATCACGGAAGACATGTATGTGGACTTTCTGGCCGAGAAACAGGTTATGGATTCTCATATAGACACGATGATCATCATTCATGCCAAGGAGACGGAGGTGGGAGCGGTCGAGGCGGCATTGGAGAGGTATCGTGAAAAAATAATTGAGGAAAACAATAACTATCCCCAGAATCTGTGTAAAGCACAAGCCTCCCGCATGGAGACAATAGAGAACTATGTCTGTTTCGTGCAGTTGGGCGCCGATACCACAATCGTTGCCGATAAAGGTGAGGACGAGATCATCGCCTACTGTCAGGAAGAAAATGAGCGTGCATTGTATGTTTTGGAAAAAAAGATTCTGGAATAAAAGTATTCGTATGTTTTTATGAGCGAATGCCTCCGTTTTCATATCTCCATTGTCTTGGTGAAATACCGTATACGTTTTTAAATGCTCTTGAGAAATGCAGCTGGTTCGGATAGCCTACCGCATTTCCTATATCAGCTATGGACAATCCGGTCAGCTTCAATAACTCTGTTGCCTTTGTCATTCGGTAGGATATAAGAAACTCTTGTGGGGATTTCCCCATATTCTCATGAAAAATTTTGCCGAAATAGCTCCGGTTTAATCCGCAGGAAGCCGCAATATCTTCTACGGAGATATCGTTCTGGAAGTTTTCCTCGATAAAAGAAAATGCTTCCTTGATATAGAAATCCCGCAGACTGTTTCCCATACCGATCTTAGTGGACGTGGATGAGCGAACCAGACTGTCTATGAAAAGATAAAGATGCCCGATCAGATGAAAAGGTGATGCATCTTTATTATTTACGATATATAACATTTCTGACTTCATTGTCTCTGCAATATCTATGTTGTGCGCCTTATAGATCGGCTGGTTCCAATTGATACCGGTCAATTCAACGGTTTCCTTGGCTCGCAGACCGTCAAATTCTATCCATACATATTCCCATGGAATCTCGTGATCTGCAATATAGGTACATACCTGATGGGGGAACATCATAAATCCCTGACCGCTTTTGACCTGATAAGTAATGGATTCTCCCTGTGTGTTATTCGCGATCAAAGTGCCGGTTCCGGACAGACACAAATGAAACAAATAGTGGTTTCTGGCAGCAGGGCCAAAAGAGTGGGAGGGATCGCATTGCTCCCAGCCGAATTGATATAATCCCAGATCAATAAAATTCTCGCTCGGAAAGACAGAAAAGATTACTTCACTCATAAGCCACCTCATATACTGTATTAAATTGATTATATACCAAAATGCTAGGTGACTTCAACGTAATGCCATAAAAATAGCATAATGATATAAAACATGAAATATCATGCTATTTATTGATAGCAAAATGGTATGTTATAATCTAGTTACTAAAACAGGGAAGGAGAAAGACAATGAAAAGGAGCAAAATAAAATACCTTGAAGCGGCATTATGCTGTGCGGCGGTATCAATGGCTGTCGGAGGGTGTGGGAATGCGTCTGACGACGGTAAGATTCAAATTGAAATCGTTCAGTACAAACCGGAAGCTGCCAATTATTTCAGTACGGTAGAAGAAGAGTTTAACGCGACACATGATGACATTCATCTCAAAATCAGTTCTCCTAATGATGCAATGACAATACTGCGAACAAGATTTATCAGGGAGGACTATCCAGATATCATCGGAATTGGTGGTGATATCAATTACTCTTATTTTGTGGAGGCTGAAATACTGGCGGATGTATCGGATTATGAGGGACTTCAGGATATCAATCAGGCATATCTGGATATTGATGAGGCTCTGGAACTTGTTCCCACCGATGGAATTTATGCGGTGCCCTACGTAGCCAATGCGGCAGGGGTGTTATACAACAAAGACATGTTTGAGGAGCACGGCTGGGAAATACCGCAGAACTGGGGAGAATTGACAGCGTTATGTGATGAGATCAAGGCAGAAGGAGTTCTTCCGTTCTATTTCGGTTTTAAGGATACTTGGACTTGTCTCGCGCCTTGGAATTCCATGGCGGTAGATTTATCACCTGCGGATACGACGAAGCAGGTGAACCGCGGCCAGACAACATTTTCTAAAGAGTATCGGGAGATATCCGAAAAGTACTTAAAATTGTTGGATTATGGACCGGGTGATCCTTTTGCATACGGATATAACGATGCATGTACCGCTTTTGCCAGAGGGGAATCTGCAATGTATCCCATCGGAAGTTATGCGGCTCCGCAGATTTTATCCGTAAATCCGGATTTGAATCTGGACTCTTTCGTTATGCCGGCATGTGACGACCATGATGGCAACACATTGAATTCGGGAATTGATCTTCAGTTTTGTGTGACGGCTGAATGTAAGAATAAAGAGGCTGCATACGAAGTTCTGGATTTCCTGTATGCGGAGGAGAATCTTCAGAAATATATTGATGCGCAGACTGCGATACCTTGTAAAGAAGGAAATTTCCAGTTACCTTCTATTCTGGACGGCATGACCGATTATATTCTTGAGGGTAATATGAAGGACTATCAGGATCACTACTATCCTTCCGAGATGGCGGTAGATGCACAGATACAGACATTCCTGTTGAATAAAGATGTAGATGCTTTCTTAAGCAAGTTTGATACAGACTGGCAGAGATATAACAGAGATATCATTCGTCTGGTGCAGGATTATGAAAAAGAACATGGAACTGCGAATTAATAGGAAAGGAGAGTATAGGTTATGAAAAATGATAGAGAGAGAACATTTTTGTTGATTACTATTCCGATTCTTGCGTTATTCGTATGCTTCAATACCATTCCGTTAATTCGCGGCGTGATATACAGTTTCACGAATTTTAAAGGATTCGGAAGTTATGACTGGATTGGTTTTCGGAATTATATAGACTTGTTTACAGATGCCCGTGTCGGTAAATCATACCTGTTTACATTTAAGCTGGCGATTGTATCAACTGTTGTGGTAAATGTGCTCAGTCTGATTCTTGCACTGGGTCTGAACGGCAGGATAAGAGCTAAGAGCTTTTTCCGCGGAGCGTATTTTTTGCCGAACATATTAGGAGCGCTGGTTGTGGGCTACATTTTCAATTACTTTTTCACATATATTATTCCCGCAGTTGCAGACATGATCGGAATTGAAGCTTTGAAGTCCAGTATTTTATCGAATCCGAGTGCTGCCTGGATCGGTGTTATGGTTGTATGTGCATGGCAGGCGATCGCAATGAACACGATCATCTATATTTCAGGATTACAGACCGTTCCGGAAGACGTGTATGAGGCGGGAGGACTGGACGGTGCAACCGGATGGAAACAGTTTAAGTATTTGACATTCCCCTTGATCATTCCGTTCTTTTCCATCAACATGGTGCTTTGCGTTAAGAACTTCCTGATGGTATTCGACCAGATCATGGCATTGACTAAGGGTGGTCCTGCACAGAGTACGGAATCTATTTCTTACCTGATCTACAATAATGGTATGTCAGGCGGACAGTTCGGATTCCAGAGTGCCAATGCAGTTGTTTTCTTCATCGTGATCGTGGCCGTTTCTGTAGCGCAGATGAAATTTTCCGGTAAGAAGGAGGAGCAGCTATAATGAAAGATGTGATGGACAAAAAAGTAAATACACCGGCGATGATCTTATTGATCCTTGGATTATCTACAATCATATTTCCTTTATACCTGACGGTTGTGATCGCATTCAAACAGCCTTCGGAGATGACCAACAGTATCAGCGGTATTTTATCGCTGCCTAAGGTATGGAGCCTTGACAATTTCAGGGAGGCCATGAGGATCACAAATTTCTGGCATTCTCTTAGAAACAGTTTGCTGATCACACTGCTTACGGTGGGATTATCCATAGCCGTTCATTCCCTTATGGGTTATGCGTTGGGAAGAAATAAGGCTCACAGCAAATTCTACAGTTTTGTATATCTGTTTATTGTCAGCGGTATGTTTGTGCCTTTTGCAATTCTGATGATGCCTATTGCGAAGCAGACGGCTGAGCTTGGGCTGGCAAACTGGTTTGGTGTTGTCGTACTATATGTGGTATTCTATATGCCCATGAATGTACTTCTGTATTCGGGATATCTTGTAAATATACCGATAGCGTTGGAAGAGGCGGCGAAAGTGGACGGTGCGTCTACATGGAGAACATATTGGAAGATCTTATTCCCGATCATGCGTCCTATGCACGCGACTGTTGCTGTCCTGACAGCGCTTGCAGTATGGAATGACGTTATGACACCTCTTATCGTTATGGGTGGCTCCGAGCAAAACACACTGCCGCTTGCACAGTTGAATTTCCAGTCGCAGTTTGGTACGAATTATAACCTAGCGTTTGCCTCTTATTTGCTTTCACTGATTCCGATCCTGATCTTCTATATCGTTTGTCAGAAGCAGATTTTGAACGGTGTTGTAAACGGAGCGGTTAAATAAAGGATAGGTAAGATATATGGCAATTTTCTATCAACAACAAAACCGAATTTTTACATTACAGACAAAACAGACAACCTACCAGATGAAGGTAGATGATTTCGGATTTCTCCTGCACCTGTATTACGGGGGCAGGATATCCGGAAATATGGATTATCTGTTGACCTACTATGACAGAGGATTCTCAGGGAATCCATATGATGTAGGAAATAACAGAACTTATTCTATGGATGTGCTGCCGCAGGAATATCCCACCATGGGTATCGGAGATTACAGGAACAGCGGGCTTATAATTCGCAATCATGATGAATCAGAGTGCTGTGACCTGCGTTATGTCGGATACAATATCAGAGAAGGGAAGTATGGGCTGTCGGGATTACCGGCAGTCCATGCCGACTTGCATGAAGCGGAAACGTTAGAGATTACCTTAGAGGACCGTGTCAGCAAAATGCAGGTGCGGTTGTTATACGGTGTATTGGAAGAAGAAGATATTATAACGAGGAGTGTTGAAATTGGGAACAATGGTGAAAATACTGTTACCGTAGAAAAGGCGGCTTCCGCCTGTCTGGATTTTATCAGCGGAGATTATGACCTGATCAGTTTCTATGGCAGACATGCGATGGAACGAAATCTTCAGCGTACGGCAATCGCACATGGCAGTTATGTGATCGGAAGTCGGAGGGGAACTTCCAGTCATCAGTATAATCCGGCTGTGATCGTAGCGAGTCCGGATACGACGGAAGACAATGGAAGCTGTTATGGGATGGTCTTCGTCTACAGCGGCAATTTTATGTGTGAGGCTGAGAAAGATCAGTACGAACAGACGAGAGTTATAATGGGATTGCAGAGTGATCTGTTTCATTACTCTCTGGCGCCCGGGGAGACGTTCACCGTTCCGGAGACGATACTGTGTTACTCGGATAGGGGGTTTAGCGATCTGTCCATAAAGTATCACCGCTGTATCAGAAAGCATATATGCAGGGGACGGTACAATGATTGTTCCAGGCCGATACTGGTCAACAGTTGGGAAGCCGCCTATTATGATTTTACCGGAGAGACGATATTGCAGCTGGCACAGGATGCTGCCGGGCTTGGAATCGACATGGTTGTGATGGATGACGGCTGGTTTGGAAAGCGTGGAGATGACAACAGCGGCCTAGGAGACTGGCAGGTTAATGAGGAAAAACTGGATTGCACCCTCGGCGAGTTGATTCGTAAGATTAACGATATCGGAGTGAAGTTTGGAATCTGGATCGAGCCGGAGATGGTTTCGGAAGACAGTGAGCTTTATCGTGAGCATCCCGACTGGGCTATACAGATTCCGGGAAGGAAACCGGTTCGGGGAAGGAACCAGTTAGTTCTTGATTTTTCCAGAGCGGAGGTACGAAATTATATATATCGGCAGATATGTAATGTTTTGGATCAGGGAAATATAGAATATGTGAAATGGGATATGAACCGGAGCATTACAGATATTTTTTCGACAGGAAACAGTCAGGGAAAGGTAGTCTATGATTATGTTCTGGGTGTATATGATTTTCTGGAAAAGCTGACGGCACAGTATCCTGAGATTCTGGTGGAAGGATGCAGCGGAGGCGGCGGAAGATTTGATGCGGGCATGATGTATTATACGCCCCAGATCTGGTGCAGTGATAATACGGACGCATTGGACAGGCTTCGAATTCAGTATGGAACCTCTTTCTTCTACCCGATGTCGGTGGTCGGTGCCCATGTGTCGGCGGCACCGAATCATCAGACAGGACGCAATATCAGTCTGCACACGCGGGGGATTGTGGCTATGACGGGTGCATTCGGGTATGAATTATCACTGGCGAAGCTAAGTGAAGAGGATAAGGAGGAGATCAGGGAACAGATCAGGCTTTATAAGGAGTATGAGGAGTTGATTCGCACCGGAGATTATTATCGGCTGTCGAACCCCTTTCAGGATGCGTATGCGGCGTGGATGCATGTGTCGGATGATAAAAAGCAGGTGCTGCTGCATGTAGTAATGCTGGAAAATCACGGAAACATGACGGTCAGTTACGTTCGGTTGAAAAATCTGTTGTCCGATACGGTTTATGAGGATGTACACAGCGGACAACGTTATTATGGCTCTGCGTTAATGAAAGCGGGTATTCCGATGCTGGTTGAACTTGGAGAATATCGGGCGTATCGGTTTATATTTAGAGCCTGTGTGGAATAACTAAGTAATTTATAAAAGAAGCTGCGGTGTAATTGAGCGGCTTCTTTTTTGAATTTTTGTGGATTGATGTAAGTTACTTCTTCTCATTTTACCGGAGATATGATATAATGAAGAAAATTTCGTAAAGTTTCGCAAATGATATCTATAAAATCCGGTGCGAAAAATGTATACGAGATGTAAGACAGACAATTATGTAGAGAAGGAGGTTCCTAATGAGAAGAAGAGTAAGCGCATTTTTCATGGCAGTAATTCTAATGATCACGCCGTTTATGACAGCGTTGTGTAGTGGGATGACGGTTCACGCGGCGGAGGGCACAACCGTAAAGCTGCACTATCACAGAGGTGATGATGCATATGATGATTGGGATGTATGGTTCTGGGAAGAAGGCGGTGGCGCAGGCGAAGGTATTCCTTTTCAGGAAGAAGACGGTGACATGGTAGCGACGAAAGAAGTTACCCCCGGGATAACAAGCGTAGGATTTATCGTTCGTACTCAGGATTGGCTGAAAGATTTTGACGGTGACCAGTTTATCGATATATCTGAGGTGATATCGGGTACCGTACATATTTATGTGGAATCGGGCATAGAAGGTTATACGAAAGAATACGGAGATGATGTGGTGACGGGAGTAAGATTAAGAACGGCGACTTATAATAATGACGGCACGATCAAAGTCACAATGACGGGCGAGATTGAGGGTGATGCGAACGGTGTTTTCTCTGTTGCGGATAAGGAAGGCGAAATTGCCGTTACGGAAGTAACAGGCGGTACGGATGGCGTGTACACCGTAGTATTGTCGGACAATCTGGATGCGTCTAAGAGCTATACGATTACTTTCGAAGAAACGGCATATGATATATATATTCCGAGTATCTATTCCACACCGGAGTTTGAGGCGGAATATACATACACAGGGGATGATCTGGGAGCGACTTGGAGTGAGTCACAGACGGCGTTCCGTGTCTGGGCACCGACAGCGGAATCTGTATCATTACGACTCTACGAATCAGGTACGGGTTATTCTAAGGATATGACGGAAGAGATCGAGATGACGCCGGATGTGAACGGTACATGGATCGCGGCGAAAGACGGTGATTTAAGAGGAGTCTATTATACTTATTATGTTACGATAGACGGTGTAAGCAGAGAGGCATGTGATCCTTATGCGCGCACGACCGGAATTAACGGTGAACGTGCCATGATCCTTAATCTGGACGATACAGATCCGGAAGGATGGGACAGCGATACAGATCCCAATGCGGGTAAAGGAATTAACGACGCGATTATCTATGAACTGCATGTGCGGGATCTTTCCGCGGGTGCGGATTCCGGAATCGAGAATGAAGGTAAATTCCTTGGATTGACAGAGACAGGAACCAAAACAGAGTCCGGAATATCCACCGGACTGGATCATATCAAAGAGCTGGGAGTAACACATCTGCACCTTCTGCCGATCTATGATTTCGGTTCGGTAGATGAGAAGCGCACATTGACGAATCTGTTTAACTGGGGTTATGATCCGGTCAATTACAATGTGCCGGAAGGGTCTTACTCTACGGATGCTTCCAACGGTGAGGTTCGTGTCAAAGAGTTAAAACAGGCAGTAAAGGCGCTGCATGACAATAATATCAGTGTAGTAATGGATGTCGTGTACAATCATGTATATAATGTTACAGACTTCTGTTTCAACAGGATTGTACCGGATTATTTCTCACGTGTTGATGAGGGCGGCGGATATTCTAACGGATCGGGCTGCGGCAATGACACGGCGTCCGAACGTTCCATGGTAAAGAAATATATTGTGGATTCCGTTTGCTATTGGGCGGATGAGTATCATATTGACGGATTCCGTTTTGACTTGGTAGGACTTCTGGATACGGAGACGGTTAATGAGATTATCGAAGAGGTTCACAAGGATCATCCGAACGTGATTTTTTACGGGGAAGGCTGGACGATGAGCACTTCCCTGACAAAAGAAGGTTATACAATGGCGACGCAGCTCAACTCTTCTTATACACCTGAGTTTGCATACTTTAACGATACGATCCGCGACGGCCTGAAAGGCAGTGTATTTGATGATTTGGATAAAGGGTACGCGTCCGGTAAACCGGATATGGAAGAGACGATCACGAACTGCTTCATGGGTGCGGATGCATGGTGCGGCAGCCCGTCCCAGACGATCAATTATGCTTCCTGTCATGATAACCTGACGTTGTTCGATCATTTACAGACCGCGAGACCTGAGGCAAGCAGAGAAGATTTGATCAAGATGAATAATCTGGCGGCAGCAGTATACATGACTGCACAGGGTACTCCGTTTATGCAGGCGGGTGAGGAGATGCTGCGTACCAAACAGCGTGCGGACGGTACTTTTGATTCCAACAGTTATTCCTCCGGAGATGAAATCAACTGTCTGAAATGGAGTGATCTGGAAGACGAAAGTTATGCACAGGTCTTCGAGTATTATAAAGGTCTGATCGCATTCCGTAAGGCGCACGGTGCACTGCGTCTGACAACAGCGGAAGACGTGGCGGCAACAGTCGCACCGGTGGCAGGGCTGGATGCCAATGTAGTTGCTTTTGATATTCAGGGCGGTATAAACGGAGAAACGGCAGACGAGTTGTTTGTGATTTTTAATGCAAATGAGGCGGGTACCACAGTGACTCTTCCGGAAGGAAGCTGGAATGTTTATATTAACGGTGAGAATGCTGGTACGGCAGTTCTTGATACGATTACAGGCAGTGCTACGGTGGAACCGATTTCAGCGATGGTGCTTGTAAGAGAGAGCGGTGCGGCAGCAGTGGAAGATGAGGATACCGATGCACAGGATGAGGCACCGGCAGATACCACAGCCGAAGAAAGCACAGGAGGAAATAACGGTTTCGTAACAGCGTTGATTGCATGTATTGCAGCGGCTCTGCTTATAGGCGGTGGAGTTGTGTTCGGTAAACGGAAGAAGAAATCCGAGTAATGACAAAGCCGGATATAGGCAATATATCTGTGTAAAAATAATAATGACGGCAGATAGCAGTATATGTCGAATGGTTCGGACAGGATGAACTGGATTCCACAGAAGTTCATTCTGTTCGTTTTTTTTCTTGTTTTACATACCCACAGGAATATGATAAAATGGGCGAAGAAGAAGGGCATTGGTGCTAGTAAGTCAAGTGACGGAAGGATTACATATCATGCAGGATTATATCAGGATATCGAAATATGCCGGGATGCGAAATGATCTGGCTCAGGCGGGCGGAGGGAATACATCCGTTAAGCCGGATGATCATATCATGCTCGTTAAGAGTTCCGGCGTTCAACTGGCGGATGTAAATGAGCGGGACGGTTATTCCAAGGTAGATTATAGGAAGATAAGGGATTATTTCAAAGACCATGTAGAGCCTTATGAGAAGGATGTCTTTACGGAGGAGCTGGGCAAAAAACTGCTTCAGGAGGCGCAGATCGATGGTGCAAGGGCATCGATAGAGACATTTCTGCACGCGGTTACCGGGAAATATACACTTCATTCGCATCCTACGCTGGTCAATGTTCTGACGGCAAGAGCAGACGGTATGGAGACACTGCATTCACTTTTTCCGAAGGCGGTGTTCGTGCCTTACAGGAAGCCGGGAGCTGCGTTGGCGGAGACTTACTATAAACTGTATCGGGAGCAGCAGGCACAGGGAGCGGACGGATCAATTATTTTTCTGGCCAATCACGGGCTGGTTGTCAGCGGTGAGAGTGGGGAAGCGGTGATCCGGCAGACGGAGCAGGTCTTGGAGAAGATTGCAGCGCATTTGGGGATAGATGACAGTGCGAATAGGAATGCGACGAGGATTTGGGAGACGATAGGGCAGATTGATATGCTGCGGGACAATATCGTCTACCTGTCTGAAAACCGCTATTTGTCGCAGGAGTACGCAGGCAGTAAGNTGGTGGAAAAAGGAATCTGGAACCATGCCTTCTGCCCTGATTGCGTGGTTTATGCAAATAAGAATTTGTTACAGCTTAAGCAGGATTATGACAGACAGGATATTGAAGATTTTATNGAATGCTATGGTCTGCCAACGCTCGTATATTATGAGGGACATTTCTATATACTGGCGGAGAGTGTAAAAAAGGCGCAGGAGATCGAAAATGTNATGAGNTTNGCNGCNCAGGTACAATNTGCCGANATCGGNCATAAGATGTGTTATTTAGATGGCGCGCAGCAGGATGAACTGCTGGGCTGGGAGGCGGAGAAATACCGCAGACAGAAATGAGGTAGGAAAATGAACGTAATNATTCCGATGACGGGATATGGTTCCCGTTTTGTGGCGGCAGGTTATANGGAGTTNAAGCCTTTTATTAAGGTGATGGAGAAACCGATTATAGAGTGGATCGTNAAGGGAATGTATCCTTCAGATGTTAATTTCATTTTNGTCTGCCGNGGTGAACATCTGCAAGCNGATCCGTCCATGCNNGANCGTCTNCTGGCTCTTGCNCCGNANGCNACTATNGTATCGATAGAGGACTGGNTCAAGAAGGGACCGGTTTACGANGTANTGCGNGCATANAGGATGATTTGCAGGNAAGATGAGCAGACGNAGACNGTGGGNGGCGAGATTATAGGATCAAAAGAGATCGACAGNGATGANGGCTTTATCATCAATTACTGTGATTTCTATATGACNTGGGATTATGNTGCTTTTGCAAAGGAAGCNAGAGAGCGTGACTGCGANGGCGCGGTGCCGTGTTACACGGGATTTCATCCGAACCTGCTNCCGGAGAAGAATTATTATGCCTCCTGCTTAACNGATGAGGCGGATGACCTGATAGANATTCGGGAGAAGTATTCTTTTGAGAAAGATAAGACCAAGGCAAAACATTCTCCCGGNACCTATTATTTTAAGAACGGTNCAATNATGGAAAAATACTGTCAGATGTTGACNGAGCATGAGGAGTGCGCTATTAACGGGGAATATTATGCATCGCTTCCCTATAATTTTATGGTAAAAGACGGGCTTAAGGTATGGNTNCCCACGAANGTGGAATATTTCTGCCAGTGGGGNACGCCGGAGGATATGCAGGAATTCGTTTATTGGACNGATCGAATCCGCNNGGCGCAACAAAGCGATGAGAANCCCGGCGTGAANGCTCTNTCGGAAGATCAGACAGGNTCGNAAAACGGTAANGTTTTGATTCCGATGGCCGGTGCAGGNCAGCGGTTTGCGGATGCGGGTTATTCGGTNCATAAGCCGGCGATCATGACGGTGGACAGGGCTACNGGNGAAGAAAAGCCGATGGTGGTATGCGCNACTGCCGATTTGCCGGGCGTGGNATCNGATGGCAGCAATGTAATTTANGTGGACAGAACTTTTCATAAGACAGACGGTGTGGAGGATGCTATCCGNGCCTATTATCCGAAAGCCTCCTTTATTACGGTAGATCATCTGACGGAAGGGCAGGCGTGTACNTGTATGCTGGCAAAAGACCGNNTGGNGCCGGAGGAGCCNCTTCTGATTGCGGGATGTGACAANGGGATGGATATCNACNTGACNGCNTATGAGGCGCTGAAGCAGGAATGTGATTGTATNGTCTTTACATACAGGCATAATGAGGCCGTGCTTCGGAATCCTAATGCTTACGGTTGGATGATTACTGACGGNAAGGNNAATATCACAGGNACATCGATTAAAAAGGCGATTTCCGACACGCCTATGGANGATCCGGCGGTGGTGGCGACCTTCTGGTTTAAAAGAGCNCAGATATTCNTGGATGCAACGGAGAAGATGATCGCGGAANATGACCGTATCAACGGGGAATTTTACGTGGATCAGGTGGCAAAACATGTGCTGGACTTAGGATATTGTGCTAAAATTTTTGATATCGGGCGGTATGTCGGCTGGGGGACACCTGCGGATTATGAAAGCTACCAGGAGACTTGGAAGTATTTTAAGGAATTTATGCAGACAGAACATTATATTTAAGTAGAATATAAGACGGACTTTCAGTAAAAAATGAAGATTAGGCAGGGATAAAAGTACACGGAAAGGCATAAGAATCCATGTTACGGAAGTTAAACGAGCAGGACTTAGAGGAAAATTATCATAAAATATTGGGGACTGCAATTATAGGAACAGTCATATTGAAAATGTTTCTGATGGGTCTGTTTTCATCCGATTATCAGGATCTGATGTTTATTCCCTTCGTGAAATGTTTCCTTGGCGGAGAAAATCCATATCAATATTACTATGATCATGGATTGCTGCCTTCTTTTCCGTACCCGCCCGTCATGCTTCTGATTGAGAGTGTCGGTGGTGTGCTTGTGACATTTTGCGGTACGCTTCCTGTTTTTATGCGGAATCTGCTTTTTAAGATGCCGTTGCTTATCATGGATCTTCTGGGACTATATTATCTCATGCGCATATCTAAATCTAAAAGGAAATACATTTTAGTATTGTATTTCCTGTCGCCGATTCTTCTGTACGCCTCTTATATGCACGGACAGTTAGACATTATACCGACAGTATTTCTGGTGGGAGCGATTTTTTATCTGACACAGGTGGGTGTGTCAGAGCGGGAGACGGTGCGCAATGAATGGAAGTTTGTGGTATTTCTTACGCTTTCGCTGGCTTCCAAGTTTCATATAGCAGTTGTACTGCCGCTGTTTTTTCTCTATCTTTATAAGAAAAAAGGGCACAGAAAGGCAATCGTCATGACAGGACTTCCGATCCTGCTTACGATTTTGATCGTGGCGCCTTTCTGGGGAAGCGGATTTGTCAATATGGTGCTGTTCAACAAAGAACAAAGCGCTATGGGTAATGTTTATATTGATTATGGCAAGGCTCATCTTCTGTTATGCGTGCTGGTACTGCTCTTTATTTATTTTCAGGCATTTCATATCAATCAGATGAACAGGGATCTGCTGATTAGTATGACGGGGTTGTTGTTCAGCGTTTTTCTGGCTTTTGTACCGGCTATGCCGGCGTGGTTTATATGGATCGTACCTTTCTTCATGCTCTATCTTGCGGGACTATCTGTGAATAGAGGAAAAATGGTCATGGTGTACGGTATATTTAATCTGCTGTACCTGCTTTATTATATCTGTCTGCATGTTACGGGATTTACGGATCTGTCAATTCTGGGCAGGGATCTAAACTGTCTGAAATATGTAAATGAGGATGTCAAAAACATTGTGTTTACATTAATGGTCGGAGTGTTTCTGATTCTGGTTGTATCTATGTACCTGTACGGCGTAAACAGTAATGCCTATTACCGCAGGAGAAATCGCCCGTTTACGATCGGCATTGCCGGGGACAGCGGCGCAGGAAAGAGCAGACTGCTTGCCATGCTGGGAGAACTTATGTCTGAGGAAAATATATTGAATATTGAGGGCGACGGAGATCACAGGTGGGAGCGGGGAGACAGCAACTGGAATGAGATAACACATTTAAATCCGCGGGCAAATTATCTGTACAGACAGGCGGAGGATTTGCGGGTGCTACGAGGGAACAATTCCGTAAAACGGTCGGATTATGATCACAGCACGGGGACTTTTACCGGTAAGAGGAAGGTAGCGCCCAAACCCTATATCGTTATGTGTGGGCTTCATTCTCTGTATCTGCCGCAGATGAGGCAGGTGCTGGATTTAAAGATCTATCTGGATACCGATGAAGCGCTCAGATATTATTGGAAGATGGGACGGGATCAGGCCAGCAGGGGACATACGGCAGCAGACATCCGGGCACAAATTGAGAAACGTCGTAAAGATGCGGAGAAATATATCTATCCGCAGAAACAGTACGCTGATCTGGTTATTCGATATTTTGACACCGGACTGCCAAAAGACTTAAAAATGATAGAGGATGGGTACAGAGCGGATCTGGGTGTAGAGTTCTTAATGGATGTCAGTATTGATGCGGAACCTATGCTGGCGCTCATGCAGGAACAAGGCGTAAAAGGGATTTTGTCCTATGACAATGATTTGCTGCACCAGCGAATCCTGTTTGCGGGCGGCGATCTTAAGGTGGGCAGAGAGGTTTGGGAGAATATTGCCCGTGCGGCAATTCCGCAGATCGAGGATCTGACGGGCGGTCATATCCTGTGGGAAGACGGCACGAACGGTATGATACAAGTAATGCTGCTAGTCGTGATCAGTGAGATCATGAGGAGAAATTAGTGCATTGACGATATACAATATTTGATCAAGAAAACAGAATATATGGAATTACAAAGAGAAAGGTAACTATGATACGAGCAGTCATATTGGATCTGGACAATACATTATATGCATATGAACCGCTGAATGAAGAAGCATCGGCAAAAGTGCGGGAGTTTATCTGCGGGCGGCTTAAGATTACAGGCCTGCAGTATGAGGAAGCATATAAATTCGGGAGAAATGAGACAAAGAAACGGCTGGGTAACGTGGGTGCATCACACAACAGATTGTTGTATTTTCAGAAGACGCTGGAGTACTTGGGCGTAAATCCGATACCGTTATCCATGCAAATGTACGAATTATATTGGGGCACTTTTCTGAAGAAAATGTCACTTCGGGAGGGTGCGGTAGAATTTATGGATCATATGCTGGAACACGGAATCCGGATTATGATCTGTACCGATTTGACGGCGCATATTCANCANCGNAAGATCGAGGCNCTGGNCATTGCGGACAAGATCTGCTNNCTGGTGACNAGTGAGGAGGCGGGCATAGAGAAACCTGCACCGGAGATTTTTGCACTCTGTCTGGAGAAGTTGAAGCTTCGTCCGGAAGAAGTGTGCTGTATCGGTGATGATCCGCGAAAGGACGTGGAAGGCGCTGTTGCNGCGGGCATACGAGCATTTNTATTCCGTGCGGAGGAGCCNGNCNCNCCGCAGTTTNAAGAGATGNCNGANCAGATATTGCAACANTAGTGCGANNCTGNGAANCAGATAAACGGAANTTAATNATAAGAAAGGAACGGAAATATGAAATTATCCATCGTTGTTCCATGCTATAANGAAGAGCAGAATATACCGCTGATTCTGAAACGATTCGGGGANATCATAGANAGGGAGGATATTGAAGTGATTCTCGTGGATAACGGGTCTACGGATCACAGTGCACNGATACTNGCAGANCTGCTGCCCCAATATCCNTTTGCGAGGNCGACCAAAGTGGAGATCAATCAGGGNTACGGCTACGGAATNCTNCAGGGTTTNAGNGANTGCAGAGGGGAATATATCGGCTGGACACATGCGGATATGCAGACTGATCCGGCNGATATTCTTAAGGCGCTTGCCATNATAGAGGNAGANGGCGGGCTGGTCTATGCCAAGGGAAGGCGCAAAGGAAGACCGCTTTTTGACGTATTCTTTACTGTGGGGATGAGTGTGTTTGAGAGTTGTTATCTGCANGGGAAATTATATGATATTAATGCCCAGCCTAATGTATTTCCTAAGATATTTTTTGACAGCTGGGAGAATCCGCCCCATGATTTCTCACTGGATCTGTATGCCCTGTATATGGCGCGGAAGAGGAAACTGAAGGTAGTCAGATTCCCGGTGCTTTTTCCGAAACGAATCTACGGGGAATCCAAGTGGAATACGGGACTTAAAGCTAAGTGGAAGTTCATTAAGAGAACCGTGGAATTTAGTATTAACNTAAAAAAGAACGGTAANCTATAATAAAGGAGAACAGGTATGGAATACATAGCACANAGAGTAAACACGATAGAAGAGCTGCGTAAGCTGCCGACGGAATACGGGGTAGAGCTTGATCTGCGGGATGATTTGAACGGCAGGATCTACATNTCACACAATCCCTTCGAGGCAGGAGAAGATTTNGAGNATTATTGCAGGGAATACCGTCATGGCACGATGATCCTGAATATTAAGAGTGAGAGGATCGAGCATAAAGTTCTGGAATATATGANNCAGTATCATATAGAGAAGTATTTNTTTCTGGATTCTTCTTTCCCGATGATCAAACTGTTGACTGACATGGGGGTAAAAGACGTGGCGCTTCGGTTCAGTGAGCTGGANGGGCTTGATACGATNCGCAATATGGCNGGCAANGCAGACTGGGTGTGGGTGGACTGCTTTACGAAGATTCCGCTTAATCAGGNTAGTTATCGGGAATTAAAAGATCTGGGTTATAAGTTGTGCTTTGTGTCCCCTGAACTAGAGGCGCAGGAGGAGAAGATTTCTTCATACAAGAAGTATATAGCAGAACAGGGTTTTGTGTTTGATGCAGTCTGTACGAAAAGCTATCATATAAAAGATTGGATGTAATTCACACCTGAGAAATGATTTTATAAGTAATGAAAAACAACAATAAATGATATAAGGATGGATTATATGCGAGAATTTGTAATTACAACGGATAGTAACTGTGATATGGATCCGGCTTATCTGGAAGAGCATGGAGTGGGAGTGATTCCGCATTATTATACGATAGAAGATGAGATGTACGGAGACGGTAAGGAACTGAGCGTCAAGGAATTCTATGATGCCATGCGCGAGGGAAAGAAAGCGGCCACTATGGCCAGTAATCCGGAAGTAATCATGGAACGTTTTGAGGAATATGCACAACAAGATCAAGATATTCTGCATATCAGTTTTTCTTCCGCGCTCAGCAGCGCTTATAATAATATTGTGAATGGTGCGGATGAAATTATGGAAAAATATCCGGGAATGAATGTCATCGTGATTGATACTCTGTCGGCATCTTTGGGTGAAGGTATTATGATCCGCAAGGCGATCGAGATGAAGCAGGCAGGCAGTTCACTGGAAGAGACGGCGGCGTGGGTACGGGAGAACAGTCCCCATCTGAACATACAGTTCACGGTGGATGATCTCAATTTCCTGTATCGTGGCGGGCGTTTATCCCGATCTTCCGCGATCCTCGGTACGGTAATCAATATTAAGCCTATTCTATATTTTGACAAAGAGGGCAGATTGGTAGCCTTAGATAAGGTACGGGGACGGAAGAAGTCGCTCATGACACTCGTGGATAATATGGAAGAACGGCTGGGGGAATATAAGGATAAGCAGGTGTTTATCGGTATTGTTCACGGGGACTGTGAAATGGATGCAAGATATATTGCGAATATGATTACAGAGAGGTTCGGTTATACGGATATCGAGATCAGACCCATCGGACCGAGTATCGGTGCACACTCTGGTCCGGGTGCGGTCGGGCTGATCTTTTTAGGAAATATGAAATAGAGAAGAATTTACACCTTTGAAAAATGCGTTTAGGAAATTGTGAAGGTAGCGGCAATTTCCTGCAGCAGCATTTCCAGCTCCCTAAGCTCGGCATCGGAAACGCCGGGGATGTCTGTGCCCTCTGACGCATAGGCGGCTTCTGAGTCGTTTGGTTTGTTCTGCCCGTCGGATTCCGGAACCGGACTCGGTGCGGCGGGGTTATTCTGTATCTCTGCCCCGGCGGCCGTTTGGTGCGTATCCGGGGTATCTTGTCCGCGCGGGCTGATCATCTGCATGTCCAGTTCCGTCTGTTCCAGACGATTTGCCAGATGGTTTTCCAGATAATCNACCAGATTGATCCGAAGGATATTGATCTTACNGGGTATATCAATGAGAGAGGAAACCGCGAAATAGCAATATAATCCCAGAAANCTCACAACATAGAANGGTACGATACTAAAGAAANTCTCATTATGTATAATGCCGAGGCAGGCNCCTATGCCTGCGACAAGAACGGAAAGCAGCATAAGCTGTCCCGACAAGTGNTTCAGCATNGATAAGGGTATGGCNCCGATNTTGACATGGCTTATAAATTTGTCTACGAAAACAGGNACATTGGCAACTTTCTCATTGATCTTGCTGTATCCGGAGAANTTGAGCTTGAGCTGTTGCAAAGATTTGTTNGTGGTNGTGGACATATGTTCCGTTTCCCAGATCAGACGGTGATATATCACTCCCATCACGATCTGGCATATGATGCTAGCAAACAGCAGTGCCAGAATCCCGATCATGAAGTTCTTATGTTGAAAAAAAAATGCAAGCATGATTCGCCATATCCTCCCTAAATATGATAAATATAATCCGCATACCTATATTATATTAGATAGTTCCGGCTATAAAAGCCGTAAAGTGTCGTCAAATTAGTGCATGATATGTTCTTTTCATACATGATCCGGCAAAATATAGGGATGCGGACCGGCCGCGGTACTGGAAAGAAATAGAAAAATATGCTACAATATCTAATATTGTGTAAAAAGAATTTATTCGGGCAAAATAAAATATCGTAAACTGGAGGGAATAGCAATGGTTTATCATCCACAGGGAGTGTGCTCTAAGGCGATTGACCTGGAGGTAGAAGATGGCGTGATTAAGTCTGTTGAATTCACGGGAGGATGTAACGGCAATCTGCAGGGAATTTCCAGATTGGTGTCGGGAATGAAGATTGAGGATGCAATCGAGAGACTGCGNGGTATTAAGTGCGGATNTAANAANACTTCCTGNCCNGACCAACTGGCATGTGCGCTACAGGAAATCCTAGATAATTGAGGAGGTTTCTTCCATAATGAGTAAGAAGATCGTACTTACCGGCGGCGGNACCGCCGGACATGTNACCCCTAATATGGCGCTNATTCCGAAGCTGCGGGAGCTGCAGTACGANATAGCCTATATGGGTTCCTATGACGGTATTGAGAAGAAGTTAATGGAAGACTTTAATATTCCATATTTCGGTATTGCCACAGGTAAATTCAGAAGATATTTTGATCCTAANAATTTTTCNGANCCGTTTCGNGTGCTTAAGGGAATGTCCGAGGCNAGGAAGTATCTCAAAGAGATAAANCCGGACGTGGTCTTCTCCAAAGGCGGTTTTGTCAGCGTACCGGTAGTGCGTGCGGCGGCATCGCTTGGNATTCCNTGCATCATACATGAATCGGATATGACGCCCGGTCTCGCCAATAAATTATGTATTCCGGTGGCGAAGAAGGTATGTTGTAATTTNCCNGAGACATTTCGTATGCTGCCGGANAGNAAGGCNGTTNTGACNGGTTCTCCGATCAGAAAGGAACTTACCATGGGCAATAAGGAAGCCGGNTATCGCCTGTGCGGTTTCGATGCCTCTAAACCGGTCATCATGGTAGTGGGNGGCAGTCTGGGGTCCGCGGCGGTGAATCAGGCAGTCAGAGACGTGCTTCCGGAGCTGTTGAAAGANTTTCAGGTGGTACATTTGTGCGGGAAGGAGAAGATGGATAACCTGCTTCTCACTACGCCCGGATATAAACAGTTCGAGTATATCCGTTCNGAGATGAAGGATATCTTTGCCATGGCGGATCTGGTNATCTCCAGAGCCGGTGCGAACGCGATCAGTGAGCTGTTGGCGCTTCGTAAGCCTAATATTCTGATTCCGCTTCCGGCGACCAGCAGCAGNGGNGATCAGATTTTGAATGCNGANTCNTTTGAGTCGCAGGGGTTCAGTATNGTNATTGACGAAGATGATCTGACGAACAANTTATTGNTGGAGAAGATACAGGAGCTGTATTTTAACAGATTCAGTTATATCGAAGCGATGACGAAGAGCAACCAGCGTGATGCGATCGGAACGATCATCGGATTGATCGAGGATGCGGTTAATCAGAAANAGTAGGACGGCTTATGCAACNGCNCAGGCAGATAGTGGTAAAAAAGTAAAATCTTGAAAAACCATGTTTGCAATGTTACACTTATGTGTAGTGGCAGATAGAAGACAAATTGGATCGTCAGGTTGCNAANGGCAGTCGGACGTTTCGGAATGGAGGACAAAATGAGTAAAGTTACATTTGACTATTCTAAGGCGGCATCTTTTATCGGGGACAATGAAGTAGAGTCCATGAAGAAGCTGGCGCTCGATGCGAAAGAGCTGCTGGTGAGCAAGACNGGAGCAGGGAATGATTTCCTNGGATGGATCGACCTGCCGGTTGATTATGATAAGGAAGAGTTTGCNCGNATCAAACAGGCGGCGGCTAAGATTCAGAATGATTCCGAGGTACTNGTCGTGATCGGTATCGGCGGTTCCTATCTGGGAGCGAGAGCGGCNATCGAATTCCTGCGTCACAGNTTTTACAATGTAGTGGATAAATCCATCAGAAAGACGCCGGAAATTTACTTTGTAGGCAATTCTATCAGCTCTACTTATATCAAACATCTGATTGATGTGATCGGTGACAGGGACTTCTCCATTAACATGATNTCCAAATCCGGCACAACTACGGAACCGGCNATCGCGTTCCGCGTATTTAAAGAGATGGCTGAGAAGAAATACGGTAAAGANGGCGCGGCAAAGAGAATCTATGCCACTACCGATAAGGCGAGAGGATCACTTAAGAATCTTGCCAATGAAGANGGATATGAGAGCTTTGTTGTACCGGATGANGTAGGNGGNCGTTTCTCCGTGCTGACGGCTGTAGGATTACTTCCGATCGCGGTGTCCGGCGCGGATATCGATAAATTGATGGAAGGTGCGGCGGAAGGCAGGAAGATGGCGCTTAACGCTCCTTTTGAGGAAAACGATGCGGTGAAATATGCTGCCCTTCGTAATATTCTGCTTAGAAAAGGTAAAGGCATCGAGATTCTTGCGAACTATGAACCCAGNGCNCACTATGTNTCCGAGTGGTGGAANCAGCTTTACGGCGAGTCCGAGGGNAAAGATCANAAAGGTATTTTCCCGGCNAGTGTAGATCTTACCACAGATTTACATTCCATGGGACAGTTNATTCAGGANGGTGCCAGAACGATGTTTGAGACAGTNCTNAATATCGAGACGAGCAGGGAAGAGATTATCATCGGTGAGGAGCCGGTAGATTTGGATGGNCTGAATTATCTGGCAGGTAAGAATGTTGATTTCGTCAACAAGAGCGCTATGAANGGCACNATNCTGGCACATACGGACGGACAGGTTCCTAACTTNATGATCAATGTTCCCGAGGTAAATGAGTTTTATCTTGGTGAATTGTTCTACTTCTTTGAATTTGCCTGCGGTGTCAGCGGTTACCTTCTGGGTGTGAATCCGTTTAAC
Organism: Lachnospiraceae bacterium; assembly: GCA_014804605.1. Lineage (GTDB taxonomy): Bacteria > Bacillota > Clostridia > Lachnospirales > Lachnospiraceae > UBA3282. The sequence continues at coordinate 106,757 of JAAUZM010000037.1, forward strand.
CAGCCGGGTGTAGAGAGCTATAAGAAGAACATGTTNGCTCTTCTCGGAAAGCCNGGTTATGAGGCGCAGAGAGAGGAACTNCTCAAGAGANTNTAAACAAATCGAACAAGTTCGATTGCGAGATTCGCTTCGCGAACTCGTGAATGGACGGAGCGATTATTTNAAAAAGCCGCCACATTTCTGTGACGGCTTTTGTGCTNGNATTTATTTTTTCTTNAAATAATAGAAGCCGTAAGCNGGTANACTGACATCNCCNAGTTTCGTTGNGGTTCCTGTGANCANGTCCNNGTANTNATCNTCCGNAGTCTCCTAAGTTCACTGTTTTATNATATTCGCTGAAATTAAATACACCAATCAATGTTTCGTTGTCGAAATATCTGCCGATGCACAAGACTGATTGGTCATTTGTTTCAATCGTCCATGTATCTGCATTGGAGACAAATACCTTTTCCGCTTTACGGATCTGCTCTAATTGNTTTAATCCCAGAAAGATTCTGCTCTGTACGGTGTTCGTATCNTGTATATTAGCGGCAAGTTTCCAATTCATCATGCCGCGATGAATATAGCGGGAGTCAGCAGCCTTATCGGGATCCTCCTTATAAGTATAATCGTTGAGTTGTCCGATCTCATCCCCGCTGTACAGCACAGGGATACCCGATTGCATAAACATATATGCGTGAAGCATCAGATCGAGTTGAACTGCCTGATCTATGGCCGCTNCATCCTGCTCTGCGCAGGCNTTTTCAACNCCGCACATAGAGGCGGTAGTTCCGCAGAACCGTGCGTCCCCGGTAATCGGATCTGCATTATATAACTCGCCGCGGCTGTTGCTGTTNCNGGTATANCCCTGNAANTAGTCATTCANATATTGCTTGTGNCTNCTTTCTCCGAATCCNTCCGCCTGCAGAGTGCNGTAATCCAGTCCCCATCCGATGTCGTCGTGGCAGCGGAGATAATTCAGGAATGTATAGTCCTTNGGCAANGTATTGACGATATCAAGCTGCCTTTTCAGCAATCTGACGTCTCTTGTAGCTACNGTATGCCANGTNGTAGCCATAGTNGTGACATTGTAGAGCATATGGCATTCCGGTTTCTCCANGGTGCCGAAATAAGGAGTTACTTTCTCCGGCTCCATGACCACCTCACCNAACANCAGAATGCCGGGGCAGACGATCTCNCTGATCATNCGCATCATACGCACAATAGTGTGAACCTGCATAAGATTACGGCAGGATGTGTTTAACTCTTTCCAGATATAGGGCACGGCGTCTATACGGATAATATCAATCCCTCTGTTTGCCAGATATAGGAAATTGTACATCATCTCGTTAAATACCCGGGGATTTTTATAATTTAGATCCCACTGATAAGGATAGAAGGAAGTCATCACATATTTGCCGGTATCCGCAAGCCATGTGAAATTTCCCGGGGCGGTGGTCGGGAATACCTGCGGCACNGTTCTTTCATACATGTNGGTTTCTTCCGTCGTGTCATAGAAGAAGTAGCGGCTCATATATTCCCCGANTCCNTGTCTGGCTTTCTTCGCCCACTCATGATCNTCCGATGTGTGGTTCATGACAAAATCCATGCAGACATTGATCCCTTTCTGATGACAGGCGGACGTCAGACTGTCCAGATCCTCCATNGTTCCCAGNTTCGGCTGTACTTTACGGAAGTCTGAAACNGCGTAGCCNCCNTCGGAACGTCCCTTAGGGGTGTCGAGNAAAGGCATAAGATGNATNTANTTGACATTACANTGNTCGATATAATCCAGCTTGGATTCTACACCCTTCATATTTCCGGCGAAATTGTCTATGTAGAACATCATGCCCAGCATATCATTCTGTTTGTACCATTCNTGATCTGTCTCTCGATTGANNTCNCGGGTNTTCAGTTCCTGATTTCTCTGCAGATAAAACTGCCGCATGNTNTCGCACAGCTCTGCGAACATGGAACCGTTATCATACAACTCCATATACAGCCATCGCAGTTCATCGTGGTGCCGCTGTAGTCTCTNCTGAAAGATTTTGTCATCTGCGGTGATTTGTCCGGTGGGATCAATGGAACGGCCGGGCTGTTTTTTGGNTGATGTTTTCTTCATGAAAGTACCTCCCTGTTGTCGGTTTTATGGCAACTATTAGCTTTATCATATCACATATTGGGGATTTTATAAAATCAAAAAAGCGTCTTTTGTGGGCCAACACGAATCTTAAAATATACAAAAAAGATATTGACATATGAGTTAGATTATGCTAACTTTGTATTAAAAGAAGGTTAGTATATACTAACCGAGAATGCAGCGGAAACACCATGCCAGCAGAATGGTGTGTATAAGGTGAAAAGTTCAGAGAAAAATGATTTGGTTGAGAGGAGATGAATGTGATGCCGTTGACATTTGCAAAAGAGGGAGAACCCATTTCCATTAAAAAGATCGGTGGTAAAGAGGATACGAGACAGTTTCTTGAGAATCTGGGATTCGTGACAGGAGCTGCAGTAACGGTGATTTCCACGGTTGGCGGTAATCTTATCGTAAATGTTAAGGATTCCCGAATTGCCATTGGGAAGGATATGGCGAATCGGATTATGGTGTGATTAAGATGGGTTTTATTTCATAAAAGTGCGTAAATCGTACTTTTGTTTTTGCCCAGAGGTAAGTTGCGACTAACTTGAAATAAAGCATATAGGCCCGGTAGATTGTGAGCGGCTGCTTATTTATTCGCAAAATTTATGCTATAGGAAATTCCATAAAATATAGCTTCAGGAGGAGAAAGAGATGAAAACATTAAGAGAAGTGTCCTGTGGGGAAACAGTGACAGTTAAGAAGTTGTCGGGTGAGGGACCTGTCAAGAGACGGATCATGGATATGGGAATTACGAAGGGTGTTCCCGTATATGTCCGGAAGGTAGCGCCTCTCGGAGATCCAGTGGAGATTACCGTGCGTGGATATGAGCTGTCGCTGCGCAAAGCAGACGCGGAAATGATAGAGGTTGAGTAAGAAAAAGACATGAAGTAATACTAAGGCTGTAAAGAACACAGCCTAAGTATTACTAAATCATGTCTAAGAGAATGCGAAAAGCACGCATTCTCATATGCTCTGGAAATTATATTAAAAGTTATAGAAGTTATAGGAGGAGGAAAAAATGTCAGTAAAAATTGCACTCGCAGGAAATCCTAACTGCGGTAAGACAACACTTTTTAACGCTCTGACAGGATCTAACCAGTTCGTGGGAAACTGGCCGGGCGTTACGGTGGAGAAGAAAGAGGGTAAATTAAAAGGAAATAAAGATGTGATTATTATGGATCTGCCGGGGATCTATTCTCTGTCACCGTATACATTGGAAGAGGTAGTGGCAAGAAATTACCTGATCAGTGAAAGACCTGATGCGATCATTAATATCGTGGACGGCACGAATATCGAGCGTAATCTGTATCTGTCCACACAGTTGATGGAACTGGGTATTCCGGTGGTGATGGCAGTCAACATGATGGATCTTGTCAATAAAAACGGAGATAAGATCTCTCCGGAAAAACTGAGTGCAGCTTTAGGCTGTGAAGTGGTGGAGATTTCTGCACTGAAAGGTACGGGCATACAGCAGGCGGCGGATAAGGCAGTGGCTCTTGCGGGCAGAAAAGCACAGCCCATCGTGCATAAATTCGATGAGAGAGTAGAAGATGCCATTGCGTCCGTGACCGCTATGTTAAAGGGTGTTGCGGAGGATCAGAAGAGATTCTTTGCCATCAAATTATTGGAGAAAGACTCTAAGATCAAAGAGCAGATGAGCAGCGTACCGGATGTGAGCAGAGAAATCGCCGATCTGGAGAAAGCGTTCGACGATGATACGGAGAGTATTATCACGAATGAACGATATGTCTATATTGCATCCATTATTAAGGATTGTGTTGTCAAGAATAAAAAGNATGTCATGACAACTTCCGATAAGATTGACAAAGTCGTGACAAACAGGTGGCTGGCGCTTCCGATTTTTGCNCTTGTTATGTTTATNGTATATTATGTNTCCGTAACAACAATCGGCGGAATTCTGACAGATTGGACGAANGANGTGTTGTTCGGNGAGATNATACCGCCTGCCATTGAGAGTCTGCTTGTAAGTGTAGGCTGTGCGGACTGGCTGCANGGNTTGATNTTAGACGGTATTGTGGCAGGTGTAGGTGCNGTTCTCGGATTCGTGCCGCAGATGCTTGTNCTGTTTATTTTCCTNGCATTTCTGGAGTCCTGNGGATATATGGCGCGTGTTGCGTTTATCATGGACCGTATTTTCCGTAAGTTCGGTCTGTCAGGCAANTCCTTTATTCCGATTCTTATCGGTACGGGCTGNGGTGTGCCGGGTATNATGGCGTCCCGTACGATTGAAAANGACAGGGATCGCAAGATGACGATTATGACGACTACCTTTATTCCNTGTGGTGCGAANCTTCCCATTATCGCTTTGATTGCAGGTGCGTTCTTNGANAACTCNGGTGCGGTTGCATGGGGNGCNTGGCTGATCGGTATNGCNGCGATCNTCTGCTCCGGTATTATCTTAAAAAAGACAAAGATGTTTGCAGGAGATCCGGCACCGTTCGTTATGGAGCTTCCGGCATATCATATGCCTACCGTGGGTGCGGTACTTAAGAAGTATGTGGGAGCGNGGATGGTCCTTTATCAAAAANGCCGGAACGATCATNCTTCTGTCTACNATCGTACTTTGGTTCCTGATGAGCTTCGGATGGGCTGACGGCAGTTTCGGNATGNTGGAGGCGGAACAGCTTGATTCCAGTATTCTGGCGAAGATCGGAAGTGCNATCGCATGGATCTTCACNCCGCTCGGATGGACACAGGCGGGCGANGGCTGGAAGATGGCAGTGGCAGCAGTTACNGGNNTAATCGCAAAAGAGAATGTNGTGGCAACTTTCGGTATGCTGTTCGGCTTTGCGGAAGTGGCAGANGACGGTGCGGAAGTATGGGGCAATCTGGCAGCNGTTATGACACCCGTTGCGGCATTCGGNTTCCTCGCATTCAATCTGNTGTGTGCGCCTTGTTTNGCGGCGATGGGTGCGATCAAGAGAGAGATGAACAATGCNANGTGGTTNTGGTTTGCCATNGGTTATCAGAGTGTACTGGCNTATATCGTGGCTATGTGCATTTATCAGCTTGGAACTTTCTTTGCGGGCGGCGGTTTTGGAATCGGAACAGTGGTGGCAATTCTTCTTGTGATTGGATTCCTGTATCTGTTGTTCAGACCATATAAAGAGGCGGATGACCTGAAGGTGGATACGACAAAGTTTGCAAAAGCGGCGAAATAGAGGTAAAGTAAGATAAGACGTATTTATGAATATCATATTAGAAAGTCAGAAGGAGCTGGTTACATGGGAACAGCAATCGTATTATTGATCGTAGCGGGCGCGGCGGCGCTTGCAATACGGAGTATGATTAAAGATAAAAAAGCGGGCAAGTCGCTTCAATGTGGCGGAGATTGTACACGCTGCGGTGGGGGATGCCACTAATTGTTATTATCTCAATAGTGACGCCTGAACAGATAGAGAATTCTCTATCCGTTCAGGCTGGTTATTGGTTTGTACTATAGCATCGTATCATCCCGTAAAACTTCGGATANGCTGATGTTACGTATATTACGCCAACCGAGATAATAAGCTAACGCGATAAACCCAATAATAGTCAGCATGAAGACAGCAATCGGGATCAAAGGAGCATCCGCCAAGAACTCTCCCACTTCAAGGTAGCTCATACGTAACATGAACCATACTGTGATCGCAGCCAATGGAAGGGTGATTAGAAAAGGGCGGCCTGCTATGACCAGCGCNTCGATCCGGAACATNTTTCCGATTTCTTCCGGTGTCAGACCGACAGACATATACCGTGCGAATTCTCTTTTTCTCTGGCGNACGAAACCCAGCGTATTGGAAAANACATTNCCGATCCCGATGATGGCAAGCAGAACACAGAAACCGCTGAATACTGTCCGCATNCCCTGCAATTGTNTATTGTTGGTTTCATATTTCTGGATTCGGTTCTCGCTTTCTGATAGATAAGCCGGATCAATGAGTTGATGAATCTCATTTTGTATTGTATGCAGTTCNTCCAATGTCACATTTTCNCTGCCAAGCACACGAATATANAGATCNTTTTCCATTCCCCCGATCTGTCCCTTGATTTCTTTCCATAAAGACACCGGAATAAAATGNACGAGCTCATAATAGTCGAGCGTNGCATACTCTTCCCTTAAGACGGGCACTTCCGTCGTATAAGACANGACAGGAATTTCTGCGGTNATTTCCNCATTCTCCGACTGCCTCAGAATACTTGTCATGTGTTCTCCGNTACCGGGGGCGTTTACATAGGGCATAAATTCAGGGTGTCTGAAATCAGGATTGGTNACATCACGAATCTGATTTAATACCACTGCTCCGTTAAGCTGCGGCGTAATGTCAAGCTGCTCACAANAGGCTAAGAANCTGTTATCATCCAGTATCATGATCGGAACGTTTACCAGCCATCCATCATTAACCTTNGTCACNTAATGATCGGGAGCATGNGAAAAACCGCCGAAGGATTTCATATCCTCGCTCATTTCNTCTTCCGTGATGATTCTTTTGGCCGCTGCCTTCTGATATACNATGGCGCTTTCTACACCTGTAAGNTCTTGAATTGCTTCTGTTTTATCGAACAGATCCGCGTCCGTATCCTTAACCGTGACCATGATGTCCCAGGCATCCTGATACCTTTCAAAATAAGTCTCTCTTGTACTGATTTCTGAAGTGGCGAAGAAGCATTGCATGATGGTAAACGCCATGGANGATAATATCAGGGACAGTGATGCCGTCCGTAAAGCTTTCCTCTGTGCTTTCAATGCATTTCCGGCAAGTTCCCCTTTCACACCGAATAAAACAGTGAGTATTCGAGAGTTCTTTTTACGTTTTAACTGCAGTTCCCCCGTGTTCTTAATTGCCTCAAGCGGTGTCATCCTGCTTAATTTGATTGCCGGAAGCCATGCGGAGATCCAGATCGTGATCACCGTTACAATAAGCGTCAGGACAAGAACCAGCGGATGATATCCGGGAACTGCCTTATGTCGTCCCGGAATATCGTTTCCTAACAGAATATTTGACAGTTCTATCAGTCCTATGCTGCCGGCGATGCCGAGCAGATTTCCGATTACGATCGGCGCGGCACAAAGAGTGAACGCTTCCTGCAAAAGGCATGTCCGAATCTGTTTCGGCGTGGCTCCGATGCTGGAGAAAATGCCGAACTGGTGAATCCTTGCGTTCATGGATACGGCAAAGGAATTGTGTATAATCACAATCAGCGAAAAGGATGCCAGCGCCGTGATCAGAATAAACATGGGAAACAGCAGCCTCGGCGCGGTATCTTTTTCGTCACGAATCAGATACATTGCCAAAAGCGGATAGTTATAAATAACCTTTTCCGGAGAAATCCCGACAAGTTCGGCGATGTGGGGCGTATCGGAAAGAACCGCTCTGTAATCATCAAAATAAAGATCGGTTACCGTTTCCGTCGTGGTGTTTTCCCTTTCATTTACCGCCACTTCTTTTACATGGGCAAAATTCCTGATGAGTTCCATATCTTGTGTATCAATTTCTCCGACGATCCGGCTTTGCCAGCCGCCCTCTTCCAGTTCAATTCTTTCGACCTCGTACTTCCACAGATTATAAAATATTCCGCATAGCAGAGATAAAAGCAGGGCGGAAATAAATGCCGCTATCATAACGGCCAGACCCGAGGAACGGTTGTTTTTGATATAGCCTGATGAATAATCTTTCCACATATCCGATTGCTGTCATGTATTCTATGACAACGAGTTCACCTCCCGCCGTTTATCACTGATAATGCGNCCGTCTTCTATGGTGATAATGCGTTCCGCTTCCAGAGCCACCTTCTCNTCATGAGTAATCAGCAGTATGGTCTGTTCCANATTGCGNTTNGACAGTTTCAGCAGATCAATGATTTCTTTAGAATTCTTCTGGTCCAGATTACCGGTGGGCTCGTCCGCAAGAAGCAGCGCCGGGCGGTAGATCAGGGAGCGTGCAATAGCAACTCTCTGCTGTTGTCCGCCGGAGAGCTGGTTCGGCAGAGCATCAAATTTGTCGGAGATACCGAGTGAAGCGGTAATTTTCTCAAAATATTCCTGATTGGGCTTCTTTCGGTCAAGCGCAAGGGGCATAAGTATGTTTTTCCGCACGGTGAGTGTGGGAATCAGGTTGTAAAACTGATACACCAGACCGACTTTNCGACGTCGGAAAATTGCAGACTGTGTCCGGTTTAATCCGGAAAGGTCTGTTCCGTCCACGATCACTTTCCCGCTTGTGGGCTTATCCACGCTGCCGAGAATATGCAGCAGGGTAGATTTACCGGANCCGGATGCTCCGATTATTGCGACAAATTCACCTCTGTTGATTGTCAGGTCGATCCCGTTCAGTGCCACGACCTGATTACTGCCGGCGCCGTAAACCTTTCGGACGCCTTCACATTTTAAAATTTCCATTTTGTCAACTCCTTTCCTGTTGCAAACAGTATAGCAAAGGAAAATTACAACTCAGTGACAGTAGAAACGAATTTCAAAAAGGGCACCGCCGGCAGGCATGTTTCCGGCCCGTATCGTACCGTTTTGACGTTCAATGATCTCTTTTGACAGGGCTAATCCGATTCCGATCCCGCCTTCATGCGCATTTTGTCCCCGATAAAACCGTTCAAAAAGATGCGGTAAGTCCTCACATGCAAATCCTGTCCCTTCGTCCCACATAAGAATTTCAGTATATAACGGGTTCTGTGTATAGGAACAATGGATATTTCCTCCACGGCTGTGCTCGATGCAGTTTTTCATCAGATTCATAACCGCTTCCATTGTCCATTCCGGATCGATAGTGACCGCCATTTCACCAAGTTCAGGAATGTCAATGGAAGTACCGGATTCAGCAAGNAGTTCCTGCAGATTGTCCGCCGCAAGGACAAGCAGGGTAAAAACATCCGTCTCCGTTTTCTGCAGCGGCAGAGTTCCGGCATCAAGCCGCGATAATATAAGCAGGGATTCCTCCAGATGAGTGATTCGCAGAAGTTGTTTTTCTATCTTTTCCAGATGCCTGTTGTCGAAATTTTGCTTCATCATCTGTAACGATAAGGAAATGGCAGTAATCGGTGTTTTGATCTGATGTGCAATGTTGGATAGGTTTTGCGCGAAATCTTTTTTGGCCTGCACCGCCGAATCTTTTGTCTGATAGAGATAGGTCACGGTCTTATAGATTTCATCTTCCAGCTTCGCAAAATTATCTTCCCCGGAGGCGGAAAGGATAACGGCTTTTCCCATATTAACCTGTTCCAGATAATCGGCCAGTGCCCGAATACGCAAGGCTTCTTTATGGTTTCGATACAGAAAGGTAAGGATAAAAAGCAGGATTCCTGCTAAGAATCCTGTTGACGTAAATAAAATATTCTGTCTGTAATCGGGAGCGGCCAGATCAGATATGCGGTAGCCTAAAGAAGATAAAATATCAGTCTCTGCGTTGATGTCAGTTTCCTGACGGGAATATTCCTTAAGCGCGGCGGCGATCATTTGCTTTGTTTCCGGTTCCTGCGCCAGTATTTCCCCGCAGATAGTATTTAACAGGTCAAATTGCACCCGGCTGTAGTGATAAGAGGCAAGCATGGCCGTAAGGGCGGAAGCAATCAGGCTGACGGATAGTACGAATCCAAAGGTTACTAATATATTTTTCCATCCGTTCATATCGTATCCTCCATGCGGTATCCCATGCTTCTGATTGTTTTAAGACAGGCCGGCCGATGCAGCTTATCCCGCAGCCTCTTCATCGTGACAGTCAGAGTGTTGTCATTCACATAGTTGCCGTGCACGTCCCATACCTGTGCAAGAATCTGTTCTCTTGTAACAGTCTTTCCTTTATTCTGCATCAGATACAAAAGCAGTTGATATTCCGCCGCGCTTAAACAGATCTCTTCCGCATGGCAGGAAACACTCTTGCGGTCTAAGTCGATCATGATGCCGCCGCAGGAGAGATATGGCCTCTCTACGCTGCCTGTCCTGCGCAGAAGTGCCTGAATNCGCGAATACAATACTTCCAATTCGAAAGGTTTTACCACATAATCATCCGCGCCGCTTTGAAAACCCGAAACGATATCCGGGGAATCTCCCCGAACCGTAAGAAAAATAATCGGCACCTCCTGCCGGTTAAGGCGAATCCATTGACACAGGCTGTCTCCGTGGCCGTCCGGCATATTCCAGTCCAGCAAAATGCACATGGGAACATGTGCCTGTAAAGCCCGCTTTGCCTGCAATAACGTATTGCATATCGTTACGCGAAAACCCCGCTGTTCCAGATACTCCTTCACGGTCTGTGCAATGTCAGGATCATCCTCCACATAATACAAATCAATCATAGCCGTTTCCCGCCTTGTACTTTTATATTATTTGCCCGTATACATTGTATCATATAAAAGTTACAGTTTTGTGACAGGTTCCGAAAAGCTTGTCATCCATTTCCGGCGCCTGAAGATAATGAGTGACATAAGCAGACGCACCAACTCTTCCTGAGAGAGAATAAAATACACCCATACCACCGGAAGNTGAANCAGNAAAGCGGTGATNANTNCCAGNGGTGCNCCCACGAGCCATGTGCCGATCATGTCAATCACCATGATATAGGTAGTCTTACCGCCNCTTCGNATGATGCCGCCGCCAAGGATCATGTTAGCGACTTTAACCGGTGCCAGAACCGCAAAGGCCATTAGCAGCCCACTAGAGACTGCCCGTANCTCCGGTTCTACTTTATAGAGCAGTACATAAGGTTCCCGGAGCAGTATGAGCAAAAATGAAAGCACCAAAGAGCCTGCTAATCCATACCATAACAGCTTCTTGGATTCCTGATATGCCTGACCATATTCCCGCGCCCCGAGGCGTTTACCGATCAGAATACCGGCAGCCTGTGAGACCCCGCTTAATGCGCCGATAAAAAGACCCTGAATAGGACCGGTCATGGACATAGCGGCCAGATCGCCTTTCTCAAGATGTCCGTAAATAAAAGTATTTACATTCTGACCCACGCTCCATAGGAATTCGTTGATCAGGATAGGGAACAGCATCAGGAGAAACTGACGGTAGCCGTCCCTGCCCAGCGTCAGGGAGAAATGCAGGCCGCCTCTGCTGCGAACCCGGATGCGGTAGAACATGATCAGGATAAGCAGCAGATTGACGAGCTGTGATATTACACTGGCTACGGCCGCGCCGGTCACACCCAGAGCAGGGAAGCCAAAGTGTCCGAAGATCAGTACATAATTCAGCGTCGTATTAACCACGGAGGCGGTGATGCCGGCATAAAGCGGGCAGACCGCCCGATCCATGCAGCGAATCATAACAGCCAGAATCGAGGAGATTCCCATGGGCAGGTAAGTCCAGACGATTCGCACTAGATAGTCTGTTCCGACACGGAGCACCGCCGGATCATCCTTGATATAGATGTCAACGATCTGTCCCGGCAGCAACAGACAGAGTACCGTAAACAGTACCGCCAGCGCTATAGCCGCCAGCAGATTGACGTATAGGCTTCGGTCAGCCATGTCCTCGTCTTTCATGCCCAGATATTGAGAAATCATGATTCCCGCAATGGCAGAGACGGCACCCAGGACAACGGAGTAGATAAATGCCGGACGTCCGGCCACTTCCACTGCGGTCACGGCGGTGCTCCCGAGTTGTCCCACCATCAACTGGTCGATCATTGCAAAAGAAGACTGCAGCATGGATTGAAGTCCTACCGGAACTGCGATGCCGATTACGGCGTATAAGAAATTTTTTCTTTTCTTCATGGTTATTATGTGCTCCTTTATCTGATAGAATTAGATTCAGAGGGTTTTCCTTCTGATTAGTTTGTTTTTTCAATCCTTGTATCTGCCAGAATCATAATGGATATAAAAGTGGATTGCAACGGTTAAATACGTAACCCGTGGGGTTAAGTGCATAACCTTAGAGATAAAATAGCGGTCTTTTTGATGAGCAGCAAGTAAAGAATCCTTGTTAATTATAGTAAACGACATAACAAAATTCTGCTTCCGATTCTTGCCTAAGCCATAAATGGAAGCTTTTGCAAGACCGAAAGCGAAATTTCTAATGTCGTTAACTATAGAGTATCAAAAGTTGGTTGACACAAAGTTATATAAACTTATATAATAAATTAAAAATTATATATAGTTATATAAACTTATATAAGAATTTGTAAGTTATATAAAGTTATAAAAGGAGTAAAGATTGAAATGAATAATCCGTTTACATTGTCATTTGGGAAAAAACCACTGCAATATATTTCACGTATTTCTCAGACCAATGAGATTATAGAGAATTTCAATATACCAACACCGTCCAATCAAATATATATGATCACCGGTGTGAGAGGTTCCGGCAAGACGGTCATGATGGCTGCTATTGCCAGTGAATTAAAGAAAAATGAAGAGTGGATCGTGGTGGAACTTAATCCTACAAGAGACCTTCTGCAAAGTCTGGCGGCAAAGTTATACAGTCTGCCGGAAATGCACACACATTTTGTAGAGGCAAAACTTGATTTTACTGTTTTAGGATTCGGAGTATCAGTGGAAAGTGCTGCACCTGTAACGGATATTGAAAGTGCGATAGAGCTAATGCTGGCTGAACTTCAAAGAAAGCAAAAAAGATTATTAATCACGGTTGACGAGATTACAAATTGTGAATATATCAAAGTGTTTGCAAGCTCTTTTCAAATTTTTATGAGACAGGAATATCCCATCTTTTTATTGATGACAGGCTTGTACGATAATATTTATAGTCTTCAAAATGAAGATTCACTTACATTTTTGTACAGGGCACCCAAAATGATATTGGAGCCGTTAAATTATACTGCAGTCAGAAAACACTATATGGATATTTTTAATCTGGATATGGAAACGGCAGGAGAGATGACAGGATTAACCAAGGGCTACCCATTCGCTTTTCAAGTGTTAGGTTATCTATGCTGGGAAAACAAAGGCATAAAAACGATGGAAGAGATTCTGACGGAGTACGACCAGTATCTTGAGGAGTATGTATACAGTAAAATATGGTCTGAACTTTCTGAGCTTGATCGGAAGATACTGATTGAAATGTCTGTAAGCGGGGAAACAAAAGTCAAGAATATTCGAGAGAGAATAGAAATGAAATCAGAAAAGTTTTCCATTTACAGGGATCGTTTGAAACGAAAAGGAGTTTTGGATACAAGTAAATATGGGGAGGTATCCTTTATTTTGCCAAGGTTTGCAGAGTTTGTCATGACGAGAATGATTTAGTAGAAATCTTGTTAACAAGCCCATTGCAACTGTCAGTTGACAAATTTCCAAGTGCTCTCTATAGTCATTCGTGGGATTTTATTTTACTATTTAGGCAGATCAGAAGCGGTTTCATGTTGTTGCAGAAACAGTCTGTGCATAAGGCTGCCGAAAGATCAGGATAGCTATCTATATGAAAATAAAACAGTAAGGAGACTATCATATGACACTTGGAGAAAAGATATACAGACTCAGAAGCGAACGGGGAATGTCGCAAGAGGCTTTTGGGGAGGCGCTGGGAGTGAGCAGACAATCGGTATCCAAATGGGAGACGGACCAGTCGCTTCCGGAGCTGGATAAGATCGTGGCGATCAGCGAGATATTTGCGGTCAGTACAGATTACCTTCTTAAGGAGACAGCAAAGAAGCGGGAAGGACAAGGAACATCTCCGGATGCATCGTACACAGATGAAAGGTTTTCTGATAAAGAGAATGTTTATATCGAAGAAACCCGTGTTATCATACAGAAGCCCTCTTTTCATTATGAATATAAGAGTAAAAGGACTCTCATGGGATTGCCTCTTGTGCATATCAATATCGGATTTAAACCGGTACGCGCGAAAGGCATTATAGCGATCGGCAATGCGGCGCAGGGCATTGTTGCAATCGGAATCGCAGGGGTGGGAGTCATTACATTGGCGCCGGTAGGGGTAGGGCTTCTTCTCGCGATCGGCTGTATTGTGGTGGGAGGCGTGGCGCTGGGGTCTCTCGCTGTCGGAGTGATTGCAATGGGTGCGCTATGCTGCGGTATCTTTACCATGGGTGCAGTTGCGATAGGACAATTCAGTTATGGCGCGTTTGCTCTGGGAAGCCAGATCGCTGTCGGAGATGTAGCGCACGGTAACATTGCCCTGGGATTCAGCGGGGCGACAGGCAATATATATGAAGAAGTAAGAGCGGCAGACGGCAGCTTCGATTATCAGGCGGTGATTGCGGCGATCGATGCCAATGTGCCCGGATATTGGCACATTTTTACGAACTGGATGAAAGCGATCATACGGATGATGGTTACGTCCGGACGGATCATGCCGTAAGGCATCCGAAGATTCATAACATAATAGGCAGCGCTGTAAACATGCGGCGCGGTTGAAAAATGACGGTGGAAATAGTAAGATAAGAGCGAAATAGTTGCAGAAGGAGTAATAGCTATGTCTCTTGGATTTCGATTATCTGTCGTCATTTTTGTTTATATTCTCATGGGGCTGGGGATGTTCTGGTTGAGTGTGGGTATCGTGGGAAAGAAAGTAAGAGTTAAGCCTTTCCTGATCTATGCGGTCTGTTTCGGTGCGGCATATCTTCTGAGTATGTTGGCATCATTCTGGCTGTTTGGTGAGGAAACAGTTTTTAACGGGTGGTACAATGTGGTACATTCACTGATATGCTATACGATCGAGGCGGCAGCGCTGGGAGTGGTGATTCGGCAATGCTATGGCATACCTTATGTGCAGGGACTGACGGCATCCATGCTCAGCCATTTTATTATCTATACGGCAGATGAGGTGGTGGGAGAGGCTGCGGCTACTTACAGTCCCCTTTTTGACAGAATGTACATCTACACATTTGTGACCATCATCATTCCGAAGCTATGGGCATTTTTCATTGCTTTTCTGGCGGCGTATGTTTTGCGAAAGAGTGGATTCTACCGCTATTTTGCGGCGCTGTTCTCCGGTGGATTGAAAACTCTTCTGATCGTGTCTGCCGGTTATCTTCTGATGTTTGTATGGACGGCCATTGATTATTTCTATCCGAATGCCGAACCGAATGCACTGTATGCTGTTTTCTTTTTCTCCCTGATAACGGTGGTCTTATTGTGGGTGCAGTTTATGGCGATGTACACCGCGGGACAGGAGAAGATACATGTACAGGAAGAGACCATTGCCCAGCAGCAGGCGCATATGGAGCTGTTAGAGGAGTTACAGCAGGAGATCCGTGCTTTCCGGCACGACGTGACGAACCTTTTCTCCGGACTGACCTTACAGGCACAGGAAGGTGATCTGGACGGCATACAGGAATTTATGAGGAAGACGAGCAGCTATTTTGATGAAAAGCTGGGTAATGAGATCAAACAGATGGATTGTCTGAACAATATACGGATTTATCCGATTCGCAGTCTGCTTACCACAAAGCTTGCGGCGATGCGTCAGAGGCACATGCAGGGAGTATTGGAGGTACTCTATCCGGTACGGGAGAGCCAGATGATGGAGACGGCGGATATGCTGCGCGGGCTGGGCATTTTGATTGATAATGCCATGGAGGCTGTTCCGGAAAAAGACGGACAGATCCGTCTTGTCATGCTGCAGGAAGAGAGAGAACTTTATATAGCGGTTGCAAATAATTATGAAGCAGAGCCTGACCTGAATGCATTGTCGGAAAAAGGCTATACCACGAAGGGAAGCGGACACGGCACAGGGCTGTCCAGCTATCGTAAGATCTTATCCCGCTATCCCGGTTTTGTTGCAAGGACATACTTAAAAGATGGATTTTTTGTACAGGAACTGCGGATGCCGATGCGTACGGCATGAGAAGAAGGGTCAAAAGAATAGGTTGTGGTGCAGAATAATTAGGAGTGGAGAGAAAGATTATGATCCCCGTGTATATATGTGATGATGAGCAGGCCATCAGTGAACGTCTTAAGAAAATCATATCAGACCGGATCATGATTCTGGATGGCGACATGGGACCGGTGCGCGTGGCGGATGCCCCAGCAAAACTGCTTGAGTTACAGAAGCAGGATACGGTACCGGCAATTTATTTTCTGGATATCGATTTTCCTGGACAGATGAGCGGCCTTGCGCTGGCGCAGGAGCTGAGGCGATATGATCCCAGAGGATTTATTGTGTTTATCACGGCGCATGGCGATCTGGCTTTTGAGACATTCCGTTTGCGGTTGGAGGCTTTGGATTATATCGTAAAAGGCGATTACAACGAAATGTCCGTGCGGGTGCGAGACTGTCTGGTCAGTATTCAGGAGCGTCTGCGTGACGAACCTTCCGGGCAGGGCAGATACTGCACGTTAAAATTATTTGATACGGTGCGGCATATTCCGGTGGAGGATATCTTATATTTTGAGGCATTGGGATACAAGCATACGCTGCGGCTGCATATGATAAATGAATTGTTGGAGTTTAACAGCAGTCTCGATCATTTCGGGGAGCAGCTGGGAGAAGGATTCTGGCGGTGTCACAGGGGATTTCTGGTGAATCGTGATCATATTCGGGCGGTGCATATGAAAGAACAAATCGTGGAGCTGGATACGGGGGATCAGTGCCCCTTGTCCCGCAAGGCGAAGGTAGAATATAGAGACAAATGTAAGAGGTGATTTTGAATGTGGGAGCTGAATATCAGTAGGATTTTGGACTAAAAGTCCAATGAAAAAGTACTTGATTTGTAATATCCTTATTACTAGAATCAGCGGTAGTCAACAGGAGGCATTCCCATGTACCAAACAATTGATCAGGAAAAAACCGGTATTAAGTTAAAAACTATGTTGAAGGCAGCGGGGTACGATGTGAAATTTATTCAGGAGTACCTCCATTTGGCCTGTCCACAACCGATATATAGGTGGTTTAAAGGAAAGGTGCTGCCATCTGTAGAGAATTTATGTGCTATCAGTAAATTATTGGGTGTGCATATGGAAGAACTGTTAGTTTTGCATGGGCAGTCTGCTGGTGACAAGGACAATGAAACGGCAAGTGATACGACGAGAATGACAAGGGTACTTTCTTATGCAAAGTATTTTCAAAAAATTGCTTAGAAGTCGTCTGCGAAGGAGAGTTTTCTATGTTGTTTCTGATTGATTATGAAAATGTAGGAAACGCGGGAATGAAAGGAAGCGATTGTTTAAACACGCAGGACCATGTAATAGTTTTTTATAGTGAAGCCAAGAAACATATGGAGCAGAGAGCTCTGGAGGCGGTTTCTGGTTCTGGGTGCACTTTTGAAATATGTAAGCTTTGTAAAACAGGAAAAAATGCTTTGGATTTTTATATTGCCACCAGACTGGGCGAATTATTTGGGGAAGGATATGAAGGTATCGCTGTTATTGTCAGCAATGACGGCGGATTTCAGGCAGTTCGTGATTATTGGGAGAAAAGGGCAGCCCATAAAAGGAAAGTTGTCTTATCCAATTGCATTGAAGACGGTATTGTAAGCGGAAACGAGAATAATGAGCGTACGAGAGAATTGCGGCGACTGCGGGAGAAACTTGCGATTGGCGGATATTATTCTGCATATACAGAAAGAATGAGAATAAAAACAGTTTTACGAGAGATATTTGAAGGTACACAATATGAGAGTAAGATAGAAGAAATTCAAAACATGCTTGACGGAAAAGAAAAAAACTCTAAGATAATTTATCTTGACAGCCTGCATTTGTTTGGAAGAAAAGGGGGATTGGAGGTTTATAATAAAATTAAAGCATGTAATGAATTGCTATAAGTCCAGGGTGTCAGCCGATCACGATTCCAAAGCATGAGCCAATTAAGAAAGTTTATGTAGAGATGGTGAAGCAGATTGTAGAGAGTGAGGCGAAAAATGATGAAGACGCTGAATGATTATATGGCAATGTCCTATAGAATGGAGATTGTGGAAGATAAGGATGATGGAGGATTTGTAGTTTCTTATCCTGACCTTCCGGGGTGCATAACTTGCGGCGAAACAATAGAATCTGCAGTAGCAAATGCGCTGGATGCAAAGAAGGCATGGATTGAAGCAGCTCTTGAAGAAGGTATTGAGATTCATGAGCCGGATAATTTAGAAGACTATTCCGGACAGTTTAAATTAAGAATACCTCGTAGTCTGCACCGATTACTGGCGGAGCATTCCAAAAGAGAGGGTATCAGTATGAACCAGTATTGCGTGTATCTTCTTTCTAGAAATGATGCTGTATATTCAAAGTGAGGATTACGATAATCCTGAAAATAAGATTCAGATTTTCTTAAGGGTATTTAGAGCTTTCTTAGAGACAGATTTGGTAAAATCGGTTTCAGTCGGCAGAAATAATGCTGGAATAGCTGATTAGAGTCTTGTAAGAGAGAGGAGTACAAAATGAAAAAAAGAGTAAGAAAGCTGATTTTATTGACGGGAATGTTATGTGCGATGAGTCTTGTGGTATGTGCCTGCGGAGACACAAAAGGAGAGTCGGCGGATGTAGCTGATTTGGAAGCGCAGCCACAGGATGAGAATGAGCCTGCTTTGAATGAGGATTCTGAAACCGAAGCTTTCATGGCGGAACCGGAGACTGATGAAAAAACTCCGGATGTGGATGAAGAAACGAAAAGCAGTGAAGATAAGACCGACACAGATGAAACTCAGGATATAAAGCCTGATATGGAAAGTGTATCCGGCACATGGACAGACAGTACTCCCAATCTGGAAGGAAGTATAAAAGATATCCAAGCTGGGCAGTTTACGGTTATAGAGGCTATTACAGAAAAATCAGATAATGGTTGGGATATGATAGCGCTTCCCAGCGATGGAGATGATTCAGAATTTAACAAGGTTACTGTTACATATGATGAAAATACTCTGTTTGCAGTAAAAACGATTTACGATGGCGGAGCGAGGTCAGAAATGACGGAAGCGACATCTTCGTCTTTGGCTACAGATCAATTGGTAGAAGTGTGGGGAGATTCATCAGGCAGCGAATTGAAAGCAACCCAGATCTGTATTGTGAAAGTGATATAAAGATCAGATAAGGGCAATAGTGTGGAAAATGAATACCCTCTTTTGATAAGGGCAAAAGTCTTTATCAGAAGAGGGGTTTTTTAATTTCCTATATTTTTTTATATTAAAAGCACATTAATGAAGATTATGAAGGAGGCTGTATTACAGTCAAGTCTGTTTCTATATACTACGATTATGCAGGAATAAACATATTGCGGAAGAAATCATACAGGGCACATTTTTAAGGTGTTAAAAAAGGGATACTATTAAGGGAGAATGTAAAATAAATGTTGGGATTATACAGATTGCCCAAAATACATTTTATAAATCGAGTATCAAAATGAAGATAGACAAGGTGTTTATTAACGGATATAAAAAGAAATAAGTGAAAAATTTTAATATTGTGTGATGAAAATTACAGGAATGGCGTCATATAGGATGAGCGGAAAAATACAGAGGGAGGAAAATGCAATGAATGACAAAGACATTGTGCAATTATTTTTTGAACGTTCGCAACAGGCAATTACCGAATTGTCACACAAATATGGGAAACTTTGTTTTCACATTGCTTTGAATATTTTGAAATGCAATGAGGATGCCGAGGAATGTGAAAATGATACTTACTTAAAAACATGGAACAGCATTCCGCCTGATGAACCTATGTGTCTGAGAGCCTATGTCGGTCGAATCGTGCGTAATTTAGCGCTGTCTAAATATCGATATAATCACAGGCAAATGAGGGATAGCCATCTTCAAGTCTATTTGTCTGAATTGCAGGATTGTATTCCGGCATCTCAGGATGTGGAGGCTTCGGCGGATGATACAGTGAATCGCGCTATTCAGGATTTTTTATCAAAGCAGGATTTGACGACTAGGTCTTTGTTTATCCAAAGGTATTTTTATATGGAAAGTATTTCCACCCTTTCAGAGAAATTTGGACTAAAAGAAAGCAATATTTCTACGAAATTGAATCGAACAAGGTTAAAACTGAAGCAATATTTGGAGCGAGAGGGGGTTATGCTATGAAATCGGATGAAAGATTGTTAGAGCTGATAGGAAATATCCCGGAAGAAATGCTGGATGAGGCTTTGAATGTGAAAAAGATATGCAGAACTAGGAAAAAAAGATTATTTTATGGTATTGTAGCAGCAGCCTGTATGCTTGCGCTGTTTATGAGATTTGTTCCTGCGGGGCAGGTGATGGCGGCACAGATTAAGGAGCATGTAGAGCTTTTATTGGAAGAACTGTTCCCGCCAAAGGATATTCCACTGACAGTGGAGGGGATAGAAGAGATTACTCCCCATGAGGTCTATGGAGAGTTGCCCAAAGAGGCAGAAGAGTTTCCAAGGGAAACGGAAGAAGTTTCGGGGAAAAGTGCAGATAAGGCTGGATTTGCCATTTATGTTGATATGGATTCCTTTGAGACGACAGAAGAGGAAGATTGCTATATTATCCGTGGAAAGCGCATTATTTATACAAGGCAGGATGCCATCAGGGATAACGAAATGCTGCTTGCAGATTTACCGGAGGAAGAGGCGGAGCAAAAAATTAGGGAGATTGTGGAGAAGACACAGGAGTTTTATGACAATTTCTCTATAGATGAGATTCGGATTACACAGAAGCAAGAGGTTTCCGTAGAAGATGCCGCCAGAGAAATGAGGGAAGAACTATCAGAACGCTATGCTGATGTATCTGACATAACGGTTTCTGAACTTCCGAAAGGGCTTTATCTTCGCGCAGATGAGGGAACGGCAAGGGATTCTGAAATTAAGGAGGTCTATTTTGTAGACAATGGTCTTGGAGGTGTATTTATGATTACTGCAAGTTATATTTTGGAGGCAGAAGAGGGAACGGGAGTTAGATACCATTCTATGATTGAAACTTTTAGGGTATTGTTGCCTTCTGATTCCATACAGATTCTTACATCGGAAGAGGCAGAACTTACAACAGAAGATGCGAAATAATTGAGTAGCAAGCCGTTAGACAGAAAGGAGATTGACATGAAAAAAGGAATATGTATTTTATTCGTGATGTTGATGCTGGCTAATTTAGCTGGGTGTAGAAACAGTGAGGAAGGCAAAGAAAACATAGACTACGGAATTGAAGTGCGAACGGATATAAATGGTGATGGAAAGACCGACAGGGTTCGTGTAATTGATACTGTGAGTGGAGATTATGCATTTACCCAGGTCAGTGCTATATTAAAAGATGGCAGTAATTTTTTTATAGATTATTCGGATTCGTGGGCATCTTCTTATCTTGTTGCAGGAGATTTGAATGGTAACGGAAAAGCTGATGTGGTAGTTATAAGATATTCTACGGGCAGTACATATGGTGGTTGTGCTGTTTCTGTTCTGCATATGGGGAAGAATGATCTTGGGGAGGATGATTTAGAGGGGTATCCGAGTGTTTTTATTCAAAATCCTGAGCTTGACACGGAGCAGCTTGTCGGGTTCGGTGAAGAGAATGGATTTTCCTGTGTTGGGGCATCCATTATTGAGAAGAATGGAAAGATAATGTTACGTTTAATAACGTGTGTTGACTCCCTAAATGATATTGTTCAATGCGTTGACTGTTCTTACCGAGCTGATGGCTGGTATATTGAAAATATACAGACTGTCAGTGGTTATTGGGAAAATGACAAGGAATCGGAGTTGTTAGGATATTCTTATTGAAAGGGGATGTTTTTGTGAAAAAGATATATGGTATATTGGTGTAAACTGCAAATATATTTACAAATGCTACCAAATAAGGCATGCTATAGATAACTCAAAGAAAGAAGTGATATGATGGATCAAATTAGTTTGTGCATAGAAAGAGAGAAGAGCATACCATCTGAAGCATCTGTGGATCTATTCTATTCGCAGGAAAATATGAACAGACTCAAAAATTCAGTGGCACAAATGGAATTGACTGGCGGCACTGTACATGAGGTTGATTTCGATGAATAACTGGAAAGCGCGTTTGATCGCATACGTTGACTCACTTGATGAAAGCATATCGATCGATGAAGCAGATAAACTGATTCATGATGAGTTGACATGTATTAAAGAAGAATGCTCTGCGGAACTATCGAACAGGAATAATAAAGCAGATAACTATGACCGATTAGATAAGTCGATGGAGATGCCGGAACTTATAGCACTATACAGGGATCTGTTTTATGGAAGGCAAGACGTATTTGCGGTTCGCTGGGAGAATGAAAAAGCCGGTACCCATAGATATGCACCTAAATGTAAGAACGAATGGGATAGAAATATCTGTGGAAAGTCACATAAAATTAAAGGCGCATGTAAGAAATGTGCATATAGAGAAAATCAGGAGATCACGGACAAGCTGATACAACAGCACTTTACCGGAACAGGAAGGAATGCTCTTGTTATGGGAGTGTATCCTTTGCTTGAAGATGAGACATGCAGATTTCTTGCAATAGATTTCGATAAAGGCAACTGGCAGGATGAGATTTTGCTGGCAAGATCAATTTTTACAGAGTATGGGATTGAGAGTTATATAGAGAGATCGCGTTCCGGAAATGGAGGACATCTCTGGGTGTTTTTCAGTGAACGGGTAGAAGCGCATCTTGCAAGGAAACTTGGAATAAAAGTGCTTGAAACTGCAATGAACAGAACCGGCAGCTCAGAATTTGACTCTTTTGACCGATTATTTCCGAATCAGGATCATATGCCGAAAGGCGGTTATGGAAATCTGATTGCATTAATTGCAGAGAGGCAGGTAAACACATTGATTATTGTAGACAGAGTCAGTCTGCTGAATCAATGGTGTGAACGATTGGCGGTATTTTTGAATATTCCTAAAAAGGAAATAGGAGTTATCGGTGGCGGAAAGAAAAACCCTAATGGGAAAATTGATGTGGCTGTAAGTCAAAGTTTATATCGGGATAATAAAGTTTCTGAACTTGTTAAAGGGTACGGGCAGATCATATGTGACGAATGCCATCATGTGTCAGCAGTGGGATTCGAGCAGATACTAAAGAATAGTCCGGCTAAGTACAAGTATGGACTTACTGCTACGCTGAAGCGCAAGGATGGTAAAGAAAGAATTGTGCTTATGCAGCTTGGTCCGGTGTGTTATAAGGATCTGTCAAAAGTTACAAGTGAACTGGAACATAAAGTTTATGTGCAGGAAACAGGAATTGCACCGGATCGTCTTAAGGATGAGCATACGACCAATGAACTGTATGATTACTTATATATTAATCCAATCCGAAATATGCAGATAGTGATGGATGTCAGAAATTGTCTGGATGAGAAGCGATATCCCATCGTTCTGACTGAGCGAAAAGAGCATATCGAGCTGCTCGAAGAAGCACTTTCTCCATATGCGAAAGTTTACAGGCTGTATGGCGGATTGAAAAAGAAGGAAAAGGAAGCAGTCATGGACGAGCTGCAGAATCTTTCTGAGGATACACGCAGAGTTATTATTGCAACAAGCAAATATGTTGGAGAGGGATTTGATTATCCTATTTTAGATACATTGTTTTTAACATTACCGATATCGTGGAGCGGGCGGGTAAAGCAGTATGCAGGCCGGCTGCATAGAGATTATCATGAGAAGAAGGAAGTGCGTATTTATGATTATCTCGACTCACAGATTGGTGATGCAATGAGAATGTATGGTAAACGCAGTAAAGGGTATCGGAGTATGGGATATGAAATAATAGAAGATATAGAGGATAATAAGTGATAGCCATTCGCGAAACGAAATAAACAGTTTACGAAAGAAATGTGTTACCGGAAAGGTGCGTTGCTATAATGGGTTCAACATCAAACAAAGGAGCGTGACCATTATGGCAAACACAAAAAGAATAAACCAGGTTTTAGAAAAAATAGGATTTGAACCGGAGGAAGGTAAGGCGATCGTTGTTTCCTATGCACCGGAGAATTTGAGTGACAGAATAAAAAGACTTATCAGCTTCACAAATTTCTATGCACTTTCTTTCTGCAAAGAGTCCATCGTATTGCTTCCGTTTTCCACCGGCTGGGCGGATGTCAAGAAAGAAGTGGTTCTTAAGAAGGAGGGGATTCTGGAAATACCATATTCCTCAATCCGCACCGTGGATGTATCAGAGTCGGGATTAAGTTATCGCATTGATATCCGGCTTGAGGATGAGATAATCTCATTGATGGCACAGCAGGCGGAATTAAGTGCATTTCGTATGTCAGGGATGTACAGTATAGAGGATTGGACTTTTATTAATAACTGGCATGCGAACAATCTGAAGGGGACACTTAAGGCATTAAAAGAACTTGGGAACGCATAAAGCGTTCCTTTTTTTGACTAAGTCAGAGCGGCGGGTGACTTTCAGATATTCCTTGTATATGTACAACCCGGGTAGCTCATGCATCCCCAGAACTCTCCATATCTTCCTTTTCGTTTCCGAAGAATATTACCGCACTTAGGACATTTCTTAACGGCTTTGGCGTCCTCTGACGGATTGGCCATCTCCTTTGCCAATTGCTCGAATACGATCTGGTTCATCCGACAGTCGTTCAGCGCTCTATGGGCTCCGACTGTAGAAATTCCATAATGCTTTGCCAGATCCACAAGCTTATAATGCGATAATTGCGGCAGGTAAATTCTGGCAACCTGTAACGTATCAATATAATCATTCCCTATGGTCTCGCCCCAGAATCTCTCTGCGTCACGATACAGGAACTTCATGTCAAAAGTGTGGATGTTGTGACCAACCAACACCGAATCACCGACGAATTCCAGAAAATCGAATAAGACTTCTTCAAAAAACGGACTGTCCTTCACCATATCATCCGTGATGCCGTTCACCTCACTGGCATGATATGGTATCGGGCGCCCGGGATTAACAAGCGTGGTAAATTCGTCAACTACCTCTCCGCCTATAACCTTGATGGCTGATATTTCCACCACATCATCAGAGTTGCAGGAGACACCAGTCGTCTCAAGATCAAAGACCACGTAATCCGAGACATATGTATTCAGTTTTTTACCGGGTTTTCTTGAAAGCATACTTCCATCCTTTCTGCATCTTTTTCTCTTATGCGTTCCCTTGCGTTACGAATCCCCTAAGGGCAAAAACGAGGGAAAGAAAAACCTGTAACAAAGTATAACATAAAATAAATCAGGCAGGAAGCAATGATTGAAATGCTTTCTTAATAGCAGGCATAAGAATAATTTGAGGGGGAACGCATAAAGAGTTTCCCTTTTTGACTTTAGAGATTATATTGTACCGGGTATTCCCAATTGACAGAGCTGTTTTGGCAAATATATTGGGGTTTATAGCATTTTTTTGTGAGGGAATATTGACATAATATAAATATTGTATTATTTTATACTTAGTATTACAAAGTATATAGCATTAAAATATAAAAACGTAAGCCTATATTCATGTATGTTTACAGAATTTAATCTTTTACAGTTTATATCAGGGATAAATCGGCGAAGCCAAGGAGAGTAACAGCCAATGCGGGAGAAGTATGAGCGGCAGATGAAAAAAGGGGTTTTGGATATGTTAGTTCTGCAGCTTCTCACGAAAGAGAAGAAGTATGGATATCAGTTGATTATGGAGCTGCGGGAAAAAAGCGGTG
The DNA here is from genome assembly GCA_014804605.1 of Lachnospiraceae bacterium. GTDB lineage: Bacteria > Bacillota > Clostridia > Lachnospirales > Lachnospiraceae > UBA3282. The sequence continues at coordinate 132,373 of JAAUZM010000037.1, forward strand.
ATATTTTTTGTCTGAAAGAGGGTACACTTTATCCGATTCTGTACCGGCTTGAAGATGAAGGGCTGGTGGAGAGCAGATGGTCCGAGGCGGAAAATAAGCAGTTGCCCAGAAAGTATTACCTCATGACGGATAAGGGCAGACAGGCACTGGAAGAAGTATATCTAAGCTGGCGGCAGATTGCAGACGGTGTAGAGCGGGTTATGGAAGAATAAATTAAGAAGGAATCCGGTTGAGAGATGAGGTTGTAGAGAATCCGGGAAATATATAACGGAGAACAAATAAGGGGGACGGTTAAGATGAGTGCGGAAAAATATGTCAAAGATATCGTCAGCAACATAAAGTGCAGCGGAACAAAAAGAAAAGAGATCGAAACGCAGCTTCTGTCGGATATTTCCATGCGCATGGAACAGGGTGAGTCATTGGAGCAGATTATGGAAAGCATGGGAACAGCGCAGGAGATCGCAGAAGCATTCAGCCAGGATATGCCGGAGGCAGAGCGCAAAACGTATCGGAAAAAGAGGACAGGGATCATTGTTGCTGCGATTATTGTCGGAGTGGTACTGCTTGGTGCCTATGTATGGTGGATTTTTCCGAAGCCGTATAGCATAGAGGACAATGATCTGCTTACGGAAGAGGCGATTGATGCGCAGGTGGAGACGGTGATTACGCTGCTCGATGAAAATGACTTTGAGACGTTGCGGGATATGTCCGTCGATAAATTGCATAGCGCATTGACACAGGAAATAATTGATAAGGCGAGAAACATGATCTCGGATGATTGGGGAGAGCGGCAGAAGATCGGTTCCACATACGCACAAGGCATGAAGCAGAGTAGCAAAATATATGTCGTTACACAGACAGACGTCATGTATGAGAATGTGGGCGCAGTCTATACGATTACTTTTGATGAGAATTTAATGATGACGGGTATTTATATGCGGTGATGGGGAGGAGAGAAGACACATGCTTGCTTTTATTATATGGCTGGCGGTAGGCCTGGCAATGGTTGCGTTAGGAATTTATGCAATACTGGCAAAGAAAGAGGTCGCCTTTGGTTTCTGGGCTAATGCAAAAATGTTTCCTGTGAAAGACGTTAAGAGATATAATCATGCTGTGGGAAAACTCTGGTGTGTATTCGGAATCGTTTTTGTACTTCTGGGCATTCCGCTCTTGCCGGGACAGAATACAGGATATATAATCATTTCTATTTTAGGGTGCATGGCGGAAGCGATAGCTGCCATGGTTGTTTATGTAACTGTTATTGAAAAGAAATACCGCCGGAACAAATGAAGTATAATTCACTGAGAATGCACGCTTCTCGCATTCTCCCAGAAATTGGGATTTAAGAGTAGAAATTTTTTGTATTTCGTAAATCACTATTGGTAGTTAAATACAACATATAGTTTGGATTATATGTTATAGTTTGACTTTATACTATATTTTGTATTGTGCATATTGCCGTATCTTGTTTTTTACAATAATTTTATATAGAAAAATATACATGACAGACAGATTTTAAGGTGTTATACTTTATCTCAAAGCATATATTTCATAATTCTATAACATTTCTGACCGCTATAACATATAGTGACTACTATAACCTATAAGGTGTCGAACGAAATCGTGCTTTTATTCAACTTACAAAATGAATATGGCGGGAGATTTCGTAAAGATAGAAAAAGGTAGGGCATTTACATACCAGAGAAAGATTATTTTGCGCGTTTCCCGCAAAGGAGGGAAACGTGGGAAAGAAGGATATCGGATTAAAATCGTATCTGCAAAATACCATGAGATATGCAGACTTGTGGAATGGTGCGGTGTTTCAAGGGAAGCAGATGGTCAAGGCGGAAGAACTGCANGAAATCACNCCGGTGCATTCTAAATCAGATCANGANGCNGTGCTGGAGAGAACCGGGGATCTGGTCATGAAGCAGAACCATGAGGGGCANAGGTTTGTTATTCTTGCATTGGAGAATCAGGCAGAGATTGACTATGGAATGCCCGTGCGCATNATGCTNCANGAGGCGTTGGAGTATGACNGACANTTAAAAGNAATNAAGCAAAGAAACGAGNAGGAATACAAAGAGCTTNGCGANAACAATGCCNGTGTGTCAAAAGCTGAATTTTATAAAAANAGNGGAGAGTATTTGTATAGGGTGAGAAAAGAAGACCGCCTTTTTCCGGTTATGACATTAGTGGTATATTGGGGNGAAGATGATTGGCAGGGAGCCAAAAGCCTTCATGAGATGATTAATTTTGGCAGTGCNGATTCGCTGATGGGAAAGGAATTANAAAGNATGATTCCTGAATATCCACTGCANTTTCTGAATCTGTCAGANTTCAGGCATTTGNAATATTTCAAGACAGAATTGCGCCCGCTTTTTGAAATGTTTCANAGACGGAATAANAAAGAAGAATTTATAAGATATATCAAGATGAATGAGGNACATTGGAATATGGATGATGAAAGCTTGTACGTGCTTGGTCAGTTGACGGATTCCAAGGATATAAGAGATCTNATTAGGCAGAAGAATCGNAAGAAGGGGAGGNAGAAAGGTATGTGCAAAGCAATTGAGGATTTAAAGAATGATGCAAAAGCAGAAGGAAAAGCNGAGNATATAATTGAATTATTGAAAGAANANGGAACAATNNCNGACAAAGTNAAGTCAAAGATTTTAAAACAGACAGATTTACAAGTCTTGAATGAATGGTTTAAGTTNGCGATTCATACAAAANGTNTTGATGANTTTATGCNACTGAGTCATTTAGAGCAATATGCGCAATGAGGAAGCCAAGNATCAGCATTAGGGTAAAGGANCGGATGATCTGCACNTNGTTTTTGGGCGGACNTNNCAGTGTGGGAATAGNAAGAGGTCAAAATGCAGACACAACAAATANAAATTGCNGATTATACATGTANCCTGTTTCTTCCGAAGGATTANAATGAGAGCGGCAGANNTTATCCGGTNATNTATATTAACGGAGATGTGCCCATAGAAGAAATCNTAANTGAAATCCGAAAGTCNGGANNTGAAGNGGANNTTATCTTACTTTCCATTCAACCGGAGAGCTGGAATGATGATTTCACACCTTGGGGTGCGCCGGCTTTTCGCAANGGAGAAGATGCGCCGGCGGGAAGAGCGGATGNATATATNTCCCGANTAACAAGTGANATTAAACCCTATATGGACGCTAACTACCNCACNAAACCGGAACCGGAATACACAGCGCTATTCGGGTATTCTTTAGGCGGGTTGNCAGCNGNTTATGCGATGTACAAGACGGATTTGTTCGGNNCAGNCGCCAGCCTGTCCGGGTCTCTCTGGTATGACGGNTTNAGTGAGTTTATGGAGAAAGAACNACCNGNCAGAAAAGACATGAAGGTGTACCTGTCGCTTGGAAANAAGGAAAGCTTAAGCAGAAACCCTCGTATGTGNAANGTGGCNGAATGNACGGAGAGGGCAAAGGATATNCTGNCAAAACAGGCAGAAGCTGTCTGTTTTGANTGGAATGAAGGCGGACACNTTCATGATATTCCGAAGCGGTTTGCGAAAGCTGTCGTATGGTGGAGATCATTGCNTATTNCAACATAGNTTNATTAAAAATATATAGAAATGGAGCTAAGAGCNGCTCTNTTCTTTTCCGTACCGTGCCAANTCATAATTCCTGTGNAATTCTTTGATATCTTCACGATCNGCGATTCCCGCATTCGTCTCNATTTCATCGGGTGATTCATAGGCGGCAGGGCGATCCTTACGATGCCGTCGTATGGTNTTGCGGTATTCTTTCCGNATACGCTCGCGCTCNGACAGTTTGCGGCGGCGNGCNGGCAGCGTTATTCTTTTTGCTTCTTCGGTATCCTCTAATTCTTCCACGATATCACCGTTTTCATCNGNNGCGGCACGAAAAGCGTGAAAGGTAGAAATAATACTTTTCACCAGCAAAATAATGATAAACAAAAATACAAGCGCTTCCATAATATAAGAAAGGGCGATCAGCCACTTCGGGGTGGGTTTCGGCTCTCCGTACTCTGCCATCAGGAGAGCCATCGGGTCTTCTTCGCTACTTTCTTCCATGCGCTCGGTCGGCAGTTCGGTGAAATCAATGTCTATCGGAGCGGTCCATTTCCTAAGATCGCGGTAATGGCGGCCGGAGATGGTGAACAGAGCCGGAAGCAGGATGAGCAGGAACAAGAGTAGGAAAAGAGCAAGCATACCGTTTCCGATACCGTAGATTCTTTTGGACGGAAGATTGCAGGTTCTTTTATTCAGGGCAAGATAGTTCTCTGTCTCACATATATAATGATAGAGAAATGTGACGGGTGTATACAGGGCGGCACTGAAGAGAGCGGCATTGCATACAGAAGGGTTATCCAGATTCAGTGCGACGACATAGGCTGCCAGAAAAAAGATCAGAACCGGAAAAGCTGGCTCCCGCAGGGCATCGTGCGCCGGACGCCAGGAAGGATCTTCGCCGCAGGCGGCCAATTTTTCTTCTTTTTTCTGAAGACGGCTGATGATGCGGCAGATGATCACAAATGCCGTTTCGCCTAGGAGTAGCAGCATATAGCCCCAGAGCATAACGCTGTTGCGGATCGGTCCGGCGATGCGCCATCCGATCATACCGGTAGCGACAAAAATTAAAAGGCTTATGATGAGATAGGAGAAAAGACCCCGACACCTTTCTATGGCGAGGTCGGTTATGATAATGGGAAATGCAATCAGGAGGCATTTCAGATATAAAGTTTGGCCGATCGCATCCTGCTGCTCAGCGCCGAGAGCGTAGAGCAGGGGAATGATAATTGCCATAATGAGGGTGGAGTGAAGCCATCCCGCTGTTTTTTTGATTTGATTTCTCAAGTTAACCTCCGATTCCGGTATATCAGCTTGCGCTGACTTCCCACTTGCATATATGGATGTTATTCGATTTTGTAATATTACAGGTTTCGCCTCTCGTGTAGGGAACCACCCAGACGGCCTGCCCGCTGCCACCTGCAAATTGTTCGATCGCGGTTTTATTCTGCATAGCATTTTTAGAGATAAAAATAACGATCGCGTCTTCCGGCGGTGCAGGAAATGCCGGCTCCGCGTCGTCGGCTTGGATAGGGCGTGTCTCCTTGCCAGTCTGTGGCGTAAGAAGTGTCGTAAAGGGAAGAACATTTCCTTCACTTTTACAGCAGGAAAGAGTACGTTCAATATCGGTAAGATGTTTTCTGCCGGTGGACGGTTCCACATATGTGAAAGAGGTTTGGTTATTTACACAAAGCCCCACTTCCATGCCGCGTCCGATCAGTTTCTGCGCAAGAGAAGCGGCGACAGAGACGGATTCTTCCGTTAGATGCTCGTATTTCAGGATACCACTGTCCTCCATATCCAGATAGATCATCACTTTTTCCGTCAGAGTCGATTCAAACGTGTTGACCATCAGCTCACCCGTGCGTGCGCTGGCCTTCCAGTTAATCGTGTTCATAGGATCGGTGACCGTATATTCTCGGATAGAAGAGAAGGCAAAAGGGTCTTCATAGAGACGTTTTGCGCACTGTAAACTTCCCATAAGGCGTTCACATGCCACAAGAATGTCAGAGACATCCGTTCTTGCGGCATATACGTACAACTCTGTGGATGCCGGATATTCTACGGAGAGACGCCGCCTGTGAAGCATGGAAAAAGTGGTCAGATAAGACTTGTCGATTCGGTAGTATCCTCTTTTTCTGCAGTCCAGAGACAGTTTCCGGATGACGCGCTGCCTGCCGAGCAGGGCGAAGATGTCTCTCTTATAAGTGAAATCGCTGACGCTTGTATTTTCACAGTCATAAAAAGAGAGATTTTTATCCATATGAAAACCGACTTCCAATATGGGAAGCATCATTTTTTTCCTGTTTTCGATCTGCTCCGTCATCTCTACCCGTTCTCCCGTGTAGGCACAATTTTGTAAGAAATCGAGAGAAACAACCAGATTCACAGCCCAATGCTTTGCGTAATACAGATTCCAGAGGCTGATCAGGAGCAGGAGTCCGATAAAAAATAAACTGATCATGGTTTCGTCCAATCTTCCGTGGGAAGCGCGATGCTTCCTAAGAGTTCGTGAATGAGAGATTCCTTCTGCTGTGCATAGGCGGAGTCTGCAATCATTCGATGTGCAAGTACCGGCACAGCTATCGTCTTGATATCTTCGGGTGTCACAAAATCCCGTCCCTGTACCATCGCATAGCCTTGTGCGGCACGCAGAAGCGCCAAGGTTCCTCTTGGGCTGACGCCTTCCGTAATGGTACGGCTCACGCCGGAAGAAGCGCCGTATTTCCGGGTTCCCTGCACGAGACTTACAATATAATTCCTCAGATCCGCATGGACATAGATATTGCGGCATTCATTCTGTAGGGCGGCAACTTCATCGAGGGAGCAGACCGGATCGATCGACTCTAAGGGAGAGTCGCTGATGAAGCGGTCGATCATCTGACGTTCTTCCTCTTCGCTAAGGCTTCCCATGCTGATCCGCATCAGGAAACGATCCATCTGGGCTTCCGGCAGCGGATAACAGCCGAGCGTTTCTACAGGGTTCTGTGTCGCGAGCACGAAAAAGGGTGTGTCGAGCGGTCTGGTCACGCCGTCCACCGTCACCTGTCGCTCGCCCATGCATTCCAACAGGCTGGACTGGGTTCTCGGCGTGGCGCGGTTGATCTCGTCAGCCAGCAGGAGATTGGTAAAAACGGGACCCTCTTTGAAAACAAAGGTGCCTTTTTCCTGATTATAATATGACAGACCCGTCACATCACTTGGAAGCAGATCGGGTGTAAACTGGATTCTACCAAAGGAAAGATCCATTGATTTTGCCAGTGATTTCGCAAGAACCGTCTTGCCGGTGCCCGGCACGTCTTCCAAGAGCACATGCCCTCCCGCGGCGAGAGCAGTCAGAAGCAGCTCCGTCACCTGTTCCTTGCCGATAATTACTTTTGATACGTTGTCCTTGATTCTTGAGAGTAAGTCGTTCATATGCATGTTCCCTTCTTATCTGATTCATAACGTGGACTTGATTAGATTCACTTAGGCTGCGTATTTTGCAGCCTTAGAGAATCTTCAAGTCTTATTCAAAACAGATTCATAGTATGGGAAGAATGCGTTTTATGCATTCTTCCGGACTTGATTAGATTCACTTAGGCTGCGTATTATGCAGCCTTAGAGAATCTTCAAGTCCTATTATACATCATTATTGTGTCGGTATAAAGGGGAGATGGCAGAAACGGTCGCTCAGAGTGGAGTTAATATCTGCGTCACCGCGCTCTCGCTCCGCAAAAAGCGTAGCGGGCACTAGACTCGTGAAATACCTCGTCAAGTGCCGACGCCTTTTGAGGGGTTCCTTCAGATATTAATTCCACTCTGAGCTTAGTCTGTGGCGTGGGCATGAAAAGTGACCAAGACTGTGTCGCAGAGATTGATTCTTGAATATAAGGTTGACATATGTAACCCCGAATGATATATTGGGATTAGGGTTACATGAGTCAACCTTTTATATGTATAGGAAGAATTAAATATTTTATTCGCAACCTAAACGTATAACATTTCAGAACGGAGAAAGATATGGAAGAAAAAGCAATCAGTTTATCAAACAGTGAATGGCATATTATGGAGAATCTGTGGGAGCAGTCTCCGAAGACAGCGACACAGCTTATAAAGGCGATGGAGTCAGAGACAGGATGGGCGAAGAGCACCACGAAGACTGTTTTGAAACGGATGGAGCAGAAGGGCTGTATCGCGTATCGGGAAGGAGAAAAAGCACGGGAATATTATCCGCTTCTGAAACGGGATGAGGTAGTGGAGTCGGAGACGAGCAGCTTTATCAATCGAATCTATAACGGGAGTCTGGGATTGATGGTAAATACACTGGTTAAGAAACAGGAAATTTCGGATGAAGAGATGGAAGAGCTCTATCGGATCATCAAGAACGCAAGGAAGAAGAAATAATAAATTGAGATGACGATTGGTAATTTGGATCAGAGCTGCGGTGGGCGTGCAATGAACCGGCTCTGAAGGAGGGACTGTTATGGTAGGTGTTATGATACAGGCGGCGTTTCTGGTGATTGCGATACTTGCGGTGCAGAAATTACTTGGAGAGAAATTACACGCATATGTGCGATATGGATTATGGCTGATCGTTGTGATACGGCTTATGGTTCCGGTCAATTTGATACAGAGTCCGTTCAGTATGCTGCGTATCGCGGACAAAGTGGTGACGCGGTATGTGCGGGCAGATGAAGGCACTCCTTATATATATGATACAGAGAAAACCGCGAATGTATCAGGGAAGGAGAGTGCAGAGCAGACCGCGAATGCACCTAGGATAGAGAATCCAGACCAGACTGACAGCGTGGGGCCTGCTGATCTTGGCTGGCAAGCAGGTGAAAATGCCGGAATAGATCAAAATGTCATAACAAATGTGGAAGAGAGATATGTACATGATCAAGAGAAAGGTGAACTTGATGTAACACAGACCGAAAATAAAGATAACGCATATGGTGAAATAATGAATGAAATTGTTTCAGAAGAGCGGACTGGCAACGGGGAAGGTATTGCTCATCTTTTATCGGTATCTTTTATAAGCATAATACGGGCAGTCTGGCTTACAGGCAGTTTGCTTACAGGAGGTTTCTTCATTTTGTCATATTTGATGTTCCGGTGCAGGCTGCGCAAGATGCGGATAGCTTATCAGGGAGACTGTGAGGGTGCGTCGCAGAAAAGATGCGTACCGATTTATCTGGTAAAAGGTCTGGAATCCCCCTGTCTGGCAGGATTTCTGCGGCCGGCGGTTTATATCGGGACAGAGGTGGATACGGATTCAGATACATTCCGATATGCCGTGATTCATGAACAAGTGCATTATCTGCACGGGGATCATCTGTGGGCTCTGCTGAGGATGGTGCTGGTCAGCATGTATTGGTTTCACCCCTTCGTGTGGATTGCGGCGGCAGCCTCTGCAAGGGATGGCGAGATTGCCTGCGATTACGGAACAACACGGAAAATCGGGCAGGAAGAACGGTTGGCCTACATTGAGATGCTGTTGACTTTTTCCCGAATAAAAAGAGGAACAAGAGTGTACTCCTACGGAACAATGCTTCGACCGGGGAAATCTGAGTTAAAGGAAAGAATCCTGCGGTTGACGGAAGCAAAGCATAGCAGAGCGTGGGCAGGCATTCTGGCAGTCGCATGTATGATCCTCATAGCAGGGTGTGCGCTGACTGGTGCATCGACGGAAAATGCGGAGGGACAGGATCGCAGGGAATCTGTGGATTCTGTTGGGGATAGCGCAAACGATAGTCAGACATCGGCGGATTCTGCCGAAGACAGAGAGGATAGTTCCGAAGAGAACGGAACCGGCGATCTGACCGAAATAAAAGCCGGTGAGCCGATTCGCGAGGCCGGACAGATCGAAGCGCAGGCGGCGGAGCTGTCGGGAGAGATGATTTTCGGTGCAGACGGACCGACGCTGGATTTTGCAGGAGGTCTCGGAACGGGCAACGAGAATGTCATTATTTTCCATGACTATTTCGGACTGGTTGTATATGATCTGATGAACAGGAAGGTCGTGAGAAGCCTTGCTCTTGAACCGATCGGCTGCCATATGACACAGGGTGATGATGCTTGTCAGGTAGCGGTATCAGCGGACGGCGATACCGTGTGGCTGCATCCGAGATCAAAGCAGTATAAATACCGCTATGATGTGGAGAATAACCTGCTCTGGCAAGAGCCTCTGGTCAAGACTTTTGACAAAGATTTAGAGGGCGAGGATCTTTTTAACCGATACTTGGTGACGGAAGAGACTACACAGAAGTATGTGGGTTGGCGTTCCAATTATCTGTATGAGGAATATAAGGACGATCGGGGACTGCAGAGGGCGTATATCTATCTCTATGTTCCTGATGCAGAGGAGGGGAAGCTGGGAAATCTGCAGTGTACATGGGATGATATGGTTTTTATTATAGAGTGGAATCATTCTGACGAATTGGACGCCCTAGCGGCGGAAGATGTCGTGTTCCCCTATCGTTATGGCGGAATTGTAAATGAGGTGCAGATTATTTTCGATAAACCCTGCAATTATTCTCGTATTTCCGATACTTATACAAGCAGAGTGCACCCTGTCACACAGGAAGTGATATGGCATGAAGGCATTGATTATGCGGCGGAGGAAGGATCAGATGTATATGCGGCGGCAGCGGGTATTGTATATGAGACGGGATATTCGGCAAAATACGGTAATTATGTGGTATTGCTTCACATAAACGGGGAGATGACATATTACTGCCACTGCCAGAAGATACTTGTGGAGAAAGATGACCAGGTGGAGCGGGGCAGCACCATCGCCACGGTAGGCAGCACCGGCATGTCCACAGGAGCGCATCTGCACTTCGCGATCAGTTCACATGGAGAGTTTGTCGATCCGCAGGAGGAAATGCGTGAGTTGCAGGATCTGGATTGATGCACGATTAGAGGTATATTGAACGTAAGGCATTGCGCAAATAAAAGGGAGTAATTTTAATTTATTTGTTTAATTGGATTTAAAAGACCTTAACATGTGCCGAAATATGTATTACCATAGAAGAAAATGATAAAATGTATACATAGTCTTGAATGTATTCAATAGGAGATGAGAATGTATAGAATCGGCATATGTGATGATGATGACATATTTTGCACACAACTGGAAAACTATTTGGAAGAGTATGCAAAGGAGACAGGAAACAAAGTAGAGACGGAAGTTTTTTTGTCTGGAGAAGATTATTTACGATATATGGAAAAAAATAGGTCATTAGATATCCTGTTTCTTGATATTAAACTAAGCGGTATGGATGGAGTGTCTGTGGGGCAGAAAATACGTAGTGATCTTACAAATGAAACCATTCAAATTGTATATGTTTCTTCAGTACAGGGATATGCGATGTCTTTATTTCAAAACAGACCAATGGATTTCCTGATGAAACCTGTACAAAAAGAAGATGTCGATAAAGTTATGAGAGAGTATAGTCGGTTATTTGACGGAAAAAAGAATTTCTTTGAGTTCCATATAGGAAAGACAGGTTATAGAGTGGCGGCTGATCATATTATGTATTTTCAATGTGAAGGTAAAAAAATACATATTGTGACAAGCGATAATAATGATCGGGAGTTTTACGGATCAATGAAAGATGTCGAGAAGCAGATTGATATGCACACATTTTGTGTGATACATAAATCTTTTATTGTTAATATAAACTATGTATCTGAATTTCGAATTGATGAGGTAATTATGTCGATAGGAGTCACATTACCGATCAGTCAGCCAATGCGAAAGAAAGTACGGCAGAGGATTTTAGAACAGAATATGAGAAGAGGGCGAAATTAAATATGGATCGGAATATGTGGGGAAATTATGGAATATTATGAAGCTATATGCAATGCTGTATTTAATATTTTTAGTTTGTACGTCAATGTGCGGATAATCAAACTATTTTTGCCTCGGAAAAGGGTGAAGGCCGGTATTGCCTTTTTAATTTTTTTTATTGCGTGGATCTTGAACTGGATGGTTTATTATAATTTACATGTTTTTATTTTAACCACTATTTCTTTGCTTTGCGGACTGGTTCTTATAGTATGTGTCCTTTATGATGGGAGCATATGGAAGAAAATTGTTGCGATAGCAGCCTCCATAGCATTTACGCTTGTTGCGGAAGAAATTACATGGCATGCTTTAAATGTGCTTGGGGTCGGAATTAACAATGAGGCGGTCGGGAGTTTGTGGTCTACTCTTCTTGCGTTGGGGATTATTTTAATAATTGAAAAGCAAGTATCTTTTGACAAAAATACACAGTTGCCTGTCGGCAGTTACTTCAGCTTGTTTTTGATGGCGGTCGGAAATATTATTTTGACATACCTGCCTATTGAAGCAATGATGTCTCATCCATATGCGGTAATTGCTTTATCTGTGTTATGCATGATCAACGTCAGTATGTATTCATTATATGAGACGGTTGTGGAATCTTATAGGAATATGGCGCAGGCGGCGGCAATGAAGCAACAGGTAGAGATGTATGCAAATCAATGTGAAGTTATTAATCAGTCGCAACAAAACATAAGATCTTTGAAACATGATATACATAATCATTTATTGAATATAAGTAACTATTTACAAAATGAAAAATATGACGATGCAAAAGAATATATCGTACAGATAGAGAGTGCCTTAGAAACACCAAAAGAATATGTCAAAACAGGAAATTTTGAAATAGACGGAATTATGAATTACAAGCTAGAACGTATAAAGTCACTGGGGTGCGTACCGGTAGTGGAGATAGATGTTCCCGAGGAGCGGTTTATGCCAGACTTTGACCTGACAATTATCATGGGGAATTTATTGGATAATGTCATTGAAGCATTGGAAAAAGATGAGAAAAAGTTCTTAAGCATTACAATTCGATATGCAAAAGGAGTTTTGTATATTAGTATGCGTAATTCTTATCAAGGGGGATTACAGAGTAAGGGAACAAAATTAATGAGTGCAAAAAAAGATAAAGTGAATCATGGAATAGGGTTATATAACATAGAGAATATTGTGAATAAGTATAACGGAAAAATGGAAATTGGTTATAATGAGGGCATTTATAGGATAGATATTATTTTGTATATAAAATAAAAATGTATTCAGATATTATAGTAGAGAAATAAGGAGTGCGGAAAGCGCTCTTTTGTTTTTTCCAAATATTTGATAATTTTTTCCAAGTGTCAAGAGTTGCCGTAAAAATCTGATATATACTAATGATAGAAAACGACATATAAGGAGACGGAGAAAAATTATTTACGTTTTTCTGTGTAAAGGATTATTGACAAATAGGGGGAGAGAAGCACAATGATCATTAAAGGAAGCGATATTTTCGTGGGTGCGCGTATAGAAAAAAACTGGCAATCCCATATGCAGCAGCAAGGATGGAATCAAACAAATGAAAGTAAGAGAGCGGAGGCGGGACAGAAAGCGGCTACGGCCTTAGAAATGAAAGGGCACAATGTTGTACAGAGTGGGAATGTCAAAGTATCGATTTCTCAGACCGCATATGATCGTTTATTTACGGAAGAGGGACACGAACAAGTAAAGAATGAGGCGGAGGATTTCTGGGTTTTAAATGCGGAGCGCCAGAAGGAGATTGCCAATGGCAGAGAACAGGAAGATGCTTTTTGGACTTCGACAGGAAACCAGTGGATGGTTTTCAGTAAATATTTATATGATAACGGCTTTTATGATAATATGTCGGATAAAGATATTGAAGAAACGGAGGAAATTCTTGCGCAGATTACGGGTGGCATGGACGGTGTAAGTAGATGGCAGTATAAGACAGGAGTGTGTTTTAGCAATAGCTATGGCAATATTATGCGTCAAGGTGAAGCAGCTATGGAATTAGAGTCATCTACGGCGGCGTTACGGTGCTTTGCGGATAAATATCTTTCCGGGGAGAAGAAGGAGAAATTTGAAGATCTGGTAGATCTGTATTATGCCCATAACACAGAAATTTTAAAAGACTATAAGCATCCGTTTGAAGGCGTAGAGAAGGGCATTGCCGAAGTACAGGCGGGAAAATATCCGAATTCCAGTATTTTTGAAGAAAAAATAGGTAGACAGGTGACGGAAGATCATAAGTTTACGATGATACTGACCAAAGTCAAACATAGTCAGGCAGAGAAGGATCAGTTTCAAAAAAATATCTCTGAAATGTTCGATCTATTGCGAGAGGGAACAGAAGAAACAGATACCATATGGAGTCGGTTAGAAAAAATCTATGTGAATTTTGCAACTGCAAATAATGAAGATGAGCCGTTGAGGAATTATGTACTGGATCAGGCAAAAGGTACTTTTGATCACATGCAGGATTATTGGAGTAAATTGTTGAAGGCAGCATAGTATCTGCTTTGGCAAGTATAATTTACAGACATAATTAATCTTTTCCGAACTAATAACAGTTATTTTTTAATATAGGGGGCTGCAGATAATGGCAGGCTCCTATAATTTATGATATAGTTGTACAACGTGGAGGGCAGGCATGAGATTATACAAACTGGAGCTGTTGAAACTGACAGGGAGAAGATTTACGCAGATTATGACCGTACTGCTTCTGGCGATGTTGGTGCTTCAACTATGGGTGGAGAGCACGCAGGCAGTCGCATGGAAAGCGGAAAATAATTTTGGGCAGCTAATCGGATATGTGCGGTTTATAGATTTGTTACAGTATTATGTCTTGTATGGAATGATCTGGCTGACAGCCGTGCTGACACCCTTCTATTGTGAGGACAGGCAAAGCAGGACGGATGTGCTGATTATGACATCTGCCAAAGGTAAAATTTCCGATTTTGTTGCAAGACTTGCCGTTACGTTTACATTGGCGGTAGCTGCAATTATTCTCGCGTTGGGGGCAGCTTATTGGGGCTGCTATGTACTGTACGGGTATCCTGACGGAAATATTTCCGCGAGAGAAATATATTTCTGGATAGGTGAGACGACATCTGTGCTGTTAGATGGCAGTATATATGCTTTTATAAGATATTACCTGATTCTTGTGTTGTGCGCGGTTCTTATGCTGACCGGAATCATCGTATGGGTTTCTGCGAAGAGCAGCAAAACGGTACACTCTCTGATTGCGGTTTCCGGCATATTCTGGTTTCCGGTTATGCTGGAGAGCGGCCTAAACCCAAGGGGGATCGGNTTCNTGCTGNTAACGGGACAACCAATCTNNCTCATTATNGTGAGATATCTATNTGAANANTGGTCGCTGTANNGGCAGCATATTTTTCTGGCGCTTCTTGTGGCGGCAGTGGGAAGTATATGCGGCGGCAGACGATGGTGCCTGNCGCNCAGGCAGTAAAAAAATGAGTCCTGTCCGGTTGCGGNCAGGACTCNTNATATGTCAGNTAAATTTTACGGATTCACAACATTTCGGTCTTCNCCGTCCAGANAGGCCGCTATATTCTTACACACTTCTTCTACGAGGTTCATCCGTGATTCCGTGCTGGCCCATGACATATGAGGTGTAATGATCAGTTTTGTGCTGTCCTGAATTTTGCCTAACGGATTGTCTCTTGTCATAGGTTCTTTTTCCAGAACATCCAGTCCGGCAGCCGCGATCTGATCGGTTATCAGGGCATCGTAGAGTGCCTGGGTATCTACTACGGGACCTCTTGCGACGTTGANCAGNATTGCGNTTTTTTTCATTTGTCCGAANGCTTCTTTATTNATCAGNCCTCTTGTCCTGTCGCTGAGAGGGCANTGCAGGGACAGAATGTCNGATTCTTTTANTAAGGTATCAAATTCTACACGNTCATAATCAGTGCAGGAGCTCTTGCCGGATGCGGAGTAGAAGATTATTTTNCAGCCGAATGCCTGCGCCAGNTGTGCTACTCTGCGGCCGATNGTGCCCATGCCGACNATNCCCCATGTNTTTCCNGCCAGATCATTAAAAGGTCTGTCGAAGTTNGAGAANCGATCCTGTGCNCTGTAGGTTCCCGACTTGACATANCTGTCNTAGAAAGCGATTTTCTCGGTCAGCATAAGCGCCAGCAAAAGAGTATGCTGNGCAACTGCCGGAGTACAGTAATTTACCACATTAGCNACNTTGATTCCGCGGCTTTTGCAGTAGACCAGATCTACATTGTCGAAGCCTGTNGCNAACAGGCAGATCAGCTTTACGTTGGGGGCATCTTTTAAGGTAGTTTCGTTCAGAGGCGCCTTGTTTGCGATGATGATGTCNGCGTCCTTTACGCGCTCAGCGGTGTTTTCCGCGACCGTATTCGGGTAATAGGTCACCTCTCCGAATTTTTCAAAGCAGGATACGTCAATATCGGTTCCCACACTGTTTCTTTCTAAAACGACCAGTTTCATATCTGTCCTCCGTTTCCGGCCTCTGNTTATCCTCAAATNCTANGTTTAGGAGAAAANAAGACCANGTTTCTTGAAATATGAGNTTATTGGTAACTGTTCAGAAGGTGTTNCCGCGAGGAACNGGGTTCTGAACANTTACGATTATTGTAACATAGCNGCAGNGGTTTTCCCAGCATTTTGGGATAAAAGAATCTAAAAGAATCTAATAGTATTTTATCATGGAATTATGGAACATAATTTGATATAATAGAAAGAGATTACATAAAGATACGGCAATAACCGTGAAAAAACCGAAAGGAGACTACAATAATGCTTGCAACATTGATACCATTTTTTGATAAAGACATGAAGGTATGTGCCTATTCGTTGTTTTCACAGAAGGAGAATTACCTGCTCAACCCGGAACTGCAGGGATCGGCTATACTGAACGGTTCAGGCAGGGTGAGCGGTCTTGAGATCATAGAGAATATCGGTATCGACACACTTTCGCCGGGGACGAAGGTTTTTCTTCCTGTGGGACCGATCAATATATTTGCAGATATTGAAGGGCAGTCAGCTGAGATGCGGGACAGACTGGTGCTTCTGTGTGATAATACCATTACCAACACGGATGCGTATCGCAAAAGGCTTAAACAGCTTAAACAGGGCGGTTATAAACTGGCAATCTTTAAGCTTCCGGTAGCGCAGTTTGAGAATTATAAAGAGATTTTGAAGTTNATGGATTACATTATTCTGGANTGCAAGAAAATAGATGTAATGAAAGCNAAGATCTATTTTGCACACCAGTATCCGAGNCTTAAGATNTGTGTCGGTAATGTGGAGAATCAGGAGTTGTTCGACCGGGTNAAACAGGATAAGGCATTCCATCTCTTTGAAGGCAGATTNTATCGTATTCCGGTTACCAAAGGAAAGACGGCGATCGAGCCGCTTAAGGTTAANTATCTGGAGTTAATGAACACGGTGAATGATGAGGATTATGAATTGACGCAGGCGGCGGATATCATCGGNCGTGATACGGCGCTTGTTNTGTCNTTGTTGGAGATGGTNAACCGNATTTCCGTTAATTCACAGATTACTTCTATCCGTCATGCNGCNGCGATCCTCGGACAGAAAGAGCTGAAGAAATGGATCAATACCGTGATCACGAAAGAATTGTGTGCGGACAGACCNAATGAGATCACCAGAATTTCCCTGCTTAGNGCGAAATTCGCAGAGTGTCTGGCACCGTCNTTCGGGCTGGNGCTGAAAGCCTCGGAANTATTCTTAATGGGGTTATTCTCGGTTCTGGATATTATTCTGAATGTACCGTTAGAGGAAGGACTTNCCCGGGTAAATGTATCGAAAGATATTTCGGACGCGCTGGTCAGNCATAAGGGTGATNTGGCNGATGTNTATGATTTTATACTTGCCTATGAGAATGCGGATTGGCAGGAAGCATGCAGATGGCTGGTTNTGAAGGATATNAGTATGGATACGGTATATCAGGCGTACATAGAGGCGGTATGCTGGTATCGGGAAGTGTTCTTTTAGTAAATGACATAACAGATTTCTGCNTCCGGTTCTTGCCAAAGNCANAAGCTTTTGCAAANNCGANAGCGANATTNTNACNNGTNGTTTACNATAGATNAATNAAGTGATGATAGGACAGACGACCATCACTATAATAAAAATTCGGCTGATTAATTTTAAGGAGGAAACTATCAATGAGTAGCGAAATCAGAGACATTAATCTTGCCGAATCCGGTGAGAGAAAGATCGAGTGGGTCAAGAGAAATTGTGATCTGCTCCGGACATTGGAGAAGGAGTTCTCAGAGAGCAAGCCTTTTGCGGGCAAGAAAATTACTTTGTCGGTGCATTTGGAGGCNAAGANGGCGTATCTGTGTCTGGTGCTGGCANNAGGCGGCGCCGANATGTATGTGACGGGTTCTAATCCGCTGTCCACTCAGGATGATGTGGCGGCAGCGCTTGTNAAGGCNGGACTGGAAGTTCACGCATGGTATGATGCCACGCAGGAAGANTATGAGACNCATATCCGTCACGTGCTGGAAGCGGGTCCGAATATTATTATCGATGACGGCGGCGATCTGGTTACCATGGTGCATAANGAGATGCCNCATNTGATTCCGAATATTATCGGCGGCTGTGAGGAGACGACTACAGGTATTATCCGNCTGGAAGCTATGAATAAGGCGGGAGAATTGAAGTTCCCCATGGTGCGTGTCAACAATGCGGCATGTAAGCATTTCTTNGACAACAGATACGGTACNGGACAGTCCGTATGGGACGGTATCAACAGAACGACGAACCTGATCGTTGCAGGTAAGATCGTGGTCGTTGCGGGTTACGGCTGGTGCGGTAAAGGTACGGCNATGAGAGCGAANGGNTTNGGCGCNCGTGTTATCGTTACGGAGATCGATCCNATCAAGGCGATCGAGGCAGTNATGGACGGATTCGATGTAATGCCGATGAAAGAAGCAGCNAANGTNGGCGATTTCTTCATNACGGTAACAGGATGTGACGGCGTTATTGATAAAGAAGATTTTGCGGAGATGAAAGAAGGCGCGATCCTCTGTAATGCGGGACACTTCGACTGNGAGATCGACATGGCATGGCTCAAGGCNAATGCGGTGGAGAAGAAGGAACAGCGTAAGAACATNATGGGATATAANCTTCCTACAGGNCAGTGGATNTTNGTNCTGGCGGAAGGTCGTCTTGTGAATCTGGCAGCGGGCGACGGACATCCGGCGGAGATCATGGATATGAGCTTTGCGATTCAGGCTTTATCTGCGAAATATCTTGTGGAGCACGGCAGTGAATTACAGGAGAAATTGATTGACGTGCCGGAAGAGGTAGATAAGGATGTGGCGAAGCGGAAGCTGGCATTCTTAGGGAAAGAGATTGACGTGCTGACACCGGAGCAGGAGAAGTATTTGAATAGTTATACGGTGTAGATTACGGTCATAGGTGAAAGAATAAGAGACAGAACTGCCGCGAAGCGGGTGAGAGATTGCCGGCGGAAGGGTGGTTCTGTTTTTTGGTGGTAAAAAGAGGGATTGCCGTCCAAGGTTATTGTATTTGATAAAAGGGGTTGACATTTGCTGTCTACAGACGTAAACTATATTTAAAGTCTACAAGTGTAAACATAATTAATGCGTAATGCATGAGAACGGAGGAATTATGGCGGATAAGAAAATATCGGATGCGGAGTTGGAAATATTGGAGGTATTGTGGGCTGCAGGAGAGGCGCTAAATGCGAATGAGATTCGCGCGCGGCTGAATGAGAAGAAGGATTGGGAGCGTACTACAGTGCTGACGTTGATCCGCAGGCTGCTTGATAAGGGTGTGATCGGACAGGAGAAGAGAGAGGTCTACTATTATGCGCCCTGTGTGGAGCGGAGTGATTACGTGAAAGAGGAGACGAAGAGTTTCCTGAACAAATTTTTCAAAGGAAATGCGAAGAATCTGGCGGCGGCACTGATCGAAGATGAGGATTTAAGCAGAGAAGATATTGAAGAGCTGCGGGCATATTTTCAGGAGAATTTCAAATAGGCGCCTAAATGAGGAGGTTATCATATGGAACAATTATTTAAGATGATATTGTCATTATCCATATCCGGCACTTTACTGGGAGGGATCATTTTGTTAATCCGTCCTGTAACGAAGAAATACTTTTCTAAGAGATGGAGTTATTATCTTTGGCTGCTGGTGTTATTCCGACTGCTGCTTCCGGTGCATACGGGCGTAAATCTTATGAATAGCCTTTATATAAGACTGCCGGAGTGGAGAGCGGCGTGGATGCGGGAAGAAACAAATGTTCCGGATAGGAGTGTGGCGGCACATGGGTCAGGTAATGATGAAGCAAAAGAAGTAGGAGAATTAGAAGAAGTTGGTAAGATAGCAGAGGGTAATGTAGATGCACCGGGTAGTAAGGGCAGCGATTTTGGTATTAACAGTGAAGACAGAAATTCAGGCACAAGAAGTGGTGAACGCTTAGATACAAGTACAATCGTGAATACACCCGTTTTGCTAAAGGCAGCTGCTATTGTCTGGCTGCTTGGTATTATGGTTTGCGCTCTGTGGAAGATGTATGATTATCGCAGATTTATGAGGGTTATCTATAGAAGCGCTGTTCTGACAACAGATTCTCGAATTCTGGAGCAGCGGGAAGAATGTCGGGCAAGACTCGGAATAAAGCGTCTCGTTCCCGTCTATGTGAGTACAGAAATAAGCTGTCCGATGCTGATAGGATTTTTCGGTTCATGTATCGTATTGCCGAAGGATATGCCAGCCGATACCATGATGATTCTGCATCACGAGCTGATACACTGTAAAAGGCGGGATATCGGTTATAAATGGCTGTTTCAATTGGCCCTTTGCGTACACTGGTTTAATCCTTTTATCTATATTTTTAACCGTAAATTTAATCTGGATTGTGAGCTTGCCTGCGATGAGGGAGTGATGGCGCTTTTAACAGATGATGGGCGCCGGGCGTACGGTGATGTGCTTCTGGATGCGGCGGAGCATAGTATTACTTTCCACAGAAATGTGCTGGCGATGACCTTGCTGGAAGAGAAGAGTACTTTGAAAGAAAGATTAGAGGGAATTGCCCGCTATCACAAGCGGGGAGCGATAACTGTGTTATGTTCTGCGACAGCAGTTGTCGTGCTATTTGCCGTGGCACTGGTGGGCGGTGTAGTCTCTGCGAAAGANAGCCGGGNAAGNCTGNTTNTGTCAGNTTTGTCNGCGGTGTTCGGGGATGGGAGNAATTTTATCAANCAGGATATTCAGATTGACCGNGACGGANCGGCATACCGCATGTATGATGANGATGAATTGATAGCAGATAAGGANGAGCATGATGTGTGGAGAGCNTGGATNTANAGNGGNNACGANAGAAGCACAGANNGNAAGGGGTTGATNTTAAACGGCAGNGATACGCTGAGTATTNTGTATGCNAATAANGACACAACGATAGANGTACAATCCTTGTTTGACTTGCAGNNNGGCAGATTGAAATTTGTGCATGTTACCCCNGAGGGAAAAGTAAATATNTTAAATGAAAGCGGAGANAGTGTAACAGAGACGATNACGCTCCCGCAGGGNAAAAATGTACTCAAGATGGTAGGGCAGGAGGCAAGAGTCGAGAATCTGTTCTTCACTTACGATCAGGTTACGGAAAAAGATTTTGATAAAATTTTCCCTAATGAAGAGGAGGAATGTAAATATAATCTGACGGAGGATATTAAATCAGGAAATCTGGATCGGTCGCAGTTACGGGAATCCTTTACGGATATGGAGACGGAAGAAGTGAGTGAACTGTTCAAGTATCTCTTGGAACAGGACGTGACATTGTATGCCGAGGATTGGCAGGCCGTTTTTACCTATTCAGACCAGCATCTGTCAGCGGAATATCTTGCGGCTGCTTTGAAGGATGGCAAGGCGGACAGTTTCTACAGCAATGGATTTCGTGAGGTTGTATTACATGTGAACGGTGATGAATGGGTAGAGATTGTTACCTCCATGCAGAGATTATCTTATAATACATTGTATTTCGGCGGCTTGTCATTCCTAAATAAAAGTCAGAGCGAGACATGTATCATGCATTATCTTGATTTGGGGAATACACTGACAGAATCGCAGTTACAGACACTCGCGGATTATGTGTCTTCAAGCGGATTAGAGAGAATTGCGAAGCGTAATGAGGAAATGAAGGCTCTGCGTTCTGAATAAAATGTATATATGGCTCAGGCGAAGCAACTTGTTTTGTCTGGGCTAAAATTTTGTATAGATAATTCTAACGACTCCAAAAAATCTGACAAAAAAGATTTGACAAATTATTATAAAAGAGATAATATGAGGACACTTTTCAGACAGGAGTATTCACATGGACACACAGACCACTACGAAAAACTACAAGGCAAAGGAACTGTTGCAGCGGTTTCTTCCATATTATAAGAAATACTGGAGAATTGTCATCATCGACCTGCTCTGCGCCGGATTGACAACGATCTGCGAGCTGGTACTGCCTATGATTATCCGTTATATCACCAATGCGGGAATGAATGATCTGGCATCGCTTACGGTGACAGTTATCCTGCGGCTGGGAACACTGTATCTGTGCCTGCGCATTGTGGATACTATGGCGAANTTCTACATGGCGTACACGGGACATGTAATGGGCACGCGNATCGAGACGGATATGCGGCGGGATGCCTANGCCCATCTGCAGCAGTTATCGGATACATATTATAACAATACGAAAGTCGGGCAGATTATGGGCCGGATTACGAANGATCTGTTTGACGTGACGGAATTCTCCCANCACTGTCCGGAAGAATTNTTTATNGCGGGGATNAAGGCAGTGATNTCTTTCGTGATATTGGCGAGGATCAGTCTGTCGCTNACNCTGATTCTCTTTGCGGTAGTACCGNTCATGGCGGTGACNTGTACCATCATTAATCTGCGTATGCGTGANGCGTTTCGCAAGCAGCGTGTACAGATCGGGGAACTGAATGCCCGCATCGAGGACAGNCTTCTCGGNCAGAAGGTNGTCAAGGCNTTTACCAANGAGGAGAAGGAAAAAGAGAAATTTGAGGAGGACAATGTCAATTTCTTCTATATTAAAAANGAAACNTACAAGTTCATGGCTTTTTTCCAGACNACTACGAGAGCTTTTGACGGGCTGATGTATCTGGTGCTTCTGGTGGCGGGNGGTATNTTTATGGTAAACGGAAAGATTGCGCCNGCGGANCTGGTCGCCTATGTAATGTATGTGAGTACNCTGATTACTACGATNCGCAGAATCATCGAATTTGCGGAGCAGTTCCAGCGCGGTATGACAGGCATCGAGAGATTTGTNCAGATCATGGACAGCGATATNGANATTTTTGATGAGCCGGGTGCGGTGGAATGTGTGCGTCCGCAGGGCAATATTGCATTTCACGATGTCAGCTTTGAATATCCGGATGACCACAATGTTGTGTTTAGGGGACTGAATCTGGACATCCGGGCGGGTGAGAAGATTGCCATTGTGGGTCCCTCCGGAGGCGGCAAAACGACGCTGTGTAATTTGATTCCCCGTTTTTATGATATCAACGAGGGTGAGATCCTGCTGGATGGAGAGAATATTCATCACTATACATTGAAAAGTCTGCGGAAGAATATCGGTATGGTTCAGCAGGATGTATATCTTTTCTCCGGGACGGTGTATGAGAATATCGCCTATGGCAAAGAAAATGCTTCCATGGAAGAGGTGATCGAGGCGGCGAAACGTGCGGGTGCGCATGAATTTATTACGGCATTGAAAGACGGGTATGATACTTATGTGGGAGAACGAGGCGTGAAATTATCCGGCGGACAGAAACAGAGGATCAGTATTGCAAGAGTTTTCCTAAAAAATCCGCCGATTCTTATTATGGATGAGGCGACTTCCGCGCTGGATAATGAAAGTGAATTTCAGGTGGCGAAATCGTTGGAGGCGCTTGCAAAGGGAAGAACAACGATCACGATCGCTCACAGATTGTCCAGTATCCGCAATTCTGACCGCATTCTGGTGCTGACGGAGGAAGGGATCGTGGAAGAGGGAACACACGAGAGTCTGCTTGAACTTGGCGGTATTTATCACCACTTCTATGTGACGGCAAATGAGTTGAAGTAGAGAGGGTGTAACATTATGAAAACAACCATATATATCACAAAAAAACTCGCAATTACCTTTTTGTTGTTGGCTATAGGAGTATACTGTACGTTATACGGGATCCTATCGTTATACCGGGAATTTCGGTGTATTCCGATTGGAGATCTAACCATGGCCAACTATCGGAAAGGAGCCTACGTCGCGGGGACTATCGATTCTTGTGTAACGAACAATGTTCAAGGTAAAGATTTTGGGGAATCTGTCGGTTTTATCACTATGGGAGCGATATATCACTGCTATACGATTCCTATGGCAGATTCACACTATATTAGGATCATGCTTCCGAATGAAGATACAGTCGATGCCTTGGATGACCTGATTGCAGGAGAGTGTGAAGGCGTGTATGTGGAAGGGCAGATTGTGAAACAAATAACGGAGAGGAACATCCCGTGGTATGAGCACTGTGAACAGATCAAGAATCCACAGGAGGAAGTATTGGACGGTTATGAGATCAGACAGATTTCTTTTAGCAATAGACGCAATGTTCTATACTTTGGATTGGGAATGTTGCTAGTTATGATTCTTGTGTTTTGGAAGGGGAAGATAATACCTGAGGTTTATGATGTGGAGGAAGAACCGGAGAAGCGGCTGGTAAAGAACAGCGAATTCGAACCCTGGGAACCTCAATTAAAAGAGTAGATCGGAATAATGGAATGAAGCAGAGCAGCAAAACGAAACAGAACACTCAAATGGAACATCATATATTGATCATAGAGGACGATATCACACTGGCAGGCGGTTTATGCAGGGCCCTGCAGAACGAGGGAACAGAAATGCTGTACTGCACAACTTTGCATGAGGCGAGGAGACTGCTGGAAGAACAGCAGACGGTGGGAAAGCAGTATTCTCTCGTGTTACTGGATGTGAATCTGCCTGACGGAAGCGGATTTGATTTTTTGCAAGAGATAAAAAAAGAATATGACATATGCGTCATAATGCTGACGGCCAATGATATGGAAACGGATATTGTAGCAGGATTGGAATTGGGTGCGGACGACTATATCACGAAGCCTTTCAGCCTGGCAGTACTGAGGGCAAGGGTAGAAACACAGTTGCGACGTGTACAGGCAGACCGGACTTCACGGAATGCAGAACAGATCGTTGTGATTGATGATTATTGTTTCAACTTTACGCTGATGCTTTTTACGTGTAGAGAGGAACGGATTGAACTGAGTAAGACCGAACAGAAATTGNTGTATCTTCTTGTANAAAATCAAGGNATTACATTNACGAGAGAACAACTGCTCGATCGTATCTGGTCGGAGACGGANTTTGTGGANGAGAATGCGCTGTCCGTTACGGTGAAGAGNCTGCGGGANAAGNTGGGCGCNCAGGANCGGATCAAGACGGTATATGGAATCGGATATCGGTGGGAGTAGANAATGCGATATATNGNTATGAAGAAAGAGCATNGGCGTTGAAATGTCAGCAGACAAAATAGCGATCATAATTTTATTAGCCGGCATTTTATGCATAATTTGCGCTGCACTAATCNTGTTTGCCGATTACTGCGCCAGAAAGCGCAGTCTTAANCGAATGNATGACATGATACAGAANGCGTTGGACGGAACTTTNCAGNCGGATACTTTTGATGAATCCNTGTATGCGGCTGTAGAAAATAAACTGGCGGAGTACATTGATGCTTCAGAGACATCGGCAGGNAAGACNGCTAAGGAGAAGGAGCAGATCGANNGGCTGATTGCTGATATTTCCCATCAGACGAAAACNCCGCTCTCCAATATTCTGCTNTATACNGAACTGTTAAAAGAGCATGTGAGTCCGGCAAGNATAGAAGAAGGGNAGAAGCATAACGGGNAAANCAGNCAGGCAGNAGAATCGGGAGAGGTTTGTGAGATTATAGCATTGNTGGAGACACAGNCNGAGAAATTAANTTTCCTGATTCAATCACTNGTNAAAATGTCCAGACTGGAAACAGGGATTCTGGTTNTGAATCCAAGGAAGTCTTCAGTTGCAGAACTGCTTGAGGAGGCGGAGCTGCAGTATGNGAATAAAGCTCGTGAAAANGGACTGTANCTGNATGTTTTATCAGAGGATACGCAGGATGTCNTGGCNTGTTTTGATAAGAAATGGACGCTGGAAGCTCTNGGNAATCTCATAGATAATGCNATCAAATATACNCAGACGGGNGGNGTTACGGTCAGAGNCAAACCTTACGGGNTGTTTGTCTGTATAGAGGTAGCGGACACGGGAGTCGGTATCTCGGAAGAAGAACACGCCAAAATTTTCGGTCGTTTTTATCGTTCGCCACAGGTTTCCGACCAGTCAGGTGTGGGTATCGGACTTTACCTTGCGCGTGAGATCTTACGGCAGCAGTCGGGCTATATGAAACTTGCGTCGGAGGANGGAAAGGGTGCGGTTTTCNCTATGTATCTGCCGATGGATAAAACATGAACCGNAGAAATACATTAATACGTTTTAGAATTCTTACAGATCTGTTAGATTCTTTTTTCCTGCGGAAAGATTATGGAAAGAATGTTATGCGATAATCTGTATTGTGAAGGGATATCCTTCATGATGCAGATTTCTTTATTATTAGGATGCTTCGTTTTTCGAGTTTGTTAGGCAAATTTCGTAAACGAGCTTACCCGTTTTTTAGGAGGAAAAATTATGACCATACTATCAACTAATCATCTCAGGAAAATATACGGCGCGGGAGAAAATGAGGTACATGCGCTGGACGGTGTGGATCTAAAAGTGGAGAAGGGGGAGTTTGTCGCCGTGGTGGGAACGAGCGGCAGCGGTAAGAGCACCCTGCTTCATATGTTAGGCGGACTGGACCGTCCGACATCCGGTACTGTTACTGTGGACGGCAAAGATATTTTTGCCTTAAAAGATGAGGAACTTACAATTTTCCGGCGCAGGAAGATCGGATTTGTATTCCAGAATTACAATCTGGTGCCGGTGCTCAACGTGTATGAAAATATTCTGCTGCCAATACAGCTTGACGGTAATGAGCCGGATGGAAAGTATGTGGATCAGATTATTGACATGCTGGGATTGTCATCGAAATTGCAGAATCTTCCGAATAATTTGTCCGGCGGGCAGCAGCAAAGGGTCGCCATTGCCCGTGCGCTTNCCGCAAAACCGGCAATCATACTGGCAGATGAGCCGACCGGCAATCTGGATTCCAAGACGAGCCAGGATGTATTGAGTCTTTTGAAAGTGAGCAGCCAGCGGTTTGCACAGACGATTGTCATGATCACACACAACGAGGAGATCGCACAGCTTGCGGATCGGATTATCCGTATTGAAGACGGTAAGATTATCGGAAATGGGGGTGATAATAATGAGAGTGGCAAACAGAAAATGCATACGCAGGCTTAGCATACAACATATGAAATCTGCAAGGACGAGAAATATCATTACCATACTGGCGATCGTGCTGACGACGGTACTTTTTACGGCGCTTTTCACAGCAGGAATGTCGATGAAATACGGATACGAGCAATCTAATTTCCGTCAGGTCGGTGGTTATAATCATGGTGCATTTAAGGGTATAACGCGGGATAAAGTAGATGAGTTAAAGGATGATCCTTTGATTAAGGAATATGGGGAGAGGCTGTCGCTTGGCGGGCCGATAGAGGCGCCTTTTCATAAAACCCACGTGGAGATAAGTTATTGTGACGCGAACCAAGCGAAATGGATGTTTATAGAGCCGGTAGAGGGGCGGCTTCCCGATGAGGGGACGAATGAGGCGGCAGCGGATGTGATGGTACTTAATCTGCTGGGCGTGGAGGCGGTGATTGGCAATGAGTTCACCATGACTTTTATGGTAGATGGTGTGGAGACGACGGAAACTTTCACGTTATGCGGTTATTGGGAGTATGATCCGATAGCCGTGGCGAATCATGTGCTGCTNCCGCGAAGCCGTGTGGAAGGCATTCTTGACAAACTGGATACACAGGGATATGACCATTTGGCAGGATACTGGGACTTGGATGTAATGTTCCGCAGTGCCAATGCGATTGAGGAAAATCTGAAGACGGTTCTAGAGCGGCATGGTTATCAGAGTGAAGATGTGGGAAAAGATGACTATGTCAGTATCGGCATCAACTGGGGATATATTGCGGCGCAGCTTGATGACGGGTTTGATATAACAACGGTTCTGGCACTGGCTGCGGCAGTGATGCTCATTATTTTTACCGGTTATCTGATTATCTATAATATTTTTCAGATTGCGGTGTCGAATGATGTCCGGTTCTATGGACTGCTTAAGACGATTGGAACCACGGGGCGGCAGATCAAAAGGATCATATTGATACAGGCATGTGTGTTATCCGCAGTCGGTATCCCGGTTGGGTTGGCGTTTGGATATGCACTTGGCAGGGCAGTGACCCGTGTTGTGGTTGCGGAGATGGCTGATGGCGGCATGATGGAGGTATATTCTGTTAGTCCACTAATTTTTGTGGGAGCGGTAGTTTTTTCCCTGATTACGGTGCTCTTATCCTGCAGGAAGCCCCGCAAAATGGCGGCAAAGGTTTCCCCGATCGAAGCGGTGCGGTATACAGAAGGCAGCCAGAGCAGGAAGACTGTCAGAAAAGCGAAGAAGGGTGCCTCTGTTCTGAAAATGGCGTGGGCAAATCTGGGAAGAAACAGTAAAAAAACGGCAGTCACAATAATTTCTCTGTCGTTAGCAATCGTGATTCTGGAACTGACCTATATTCTGAGCAGTGGTTTTAGTATGGATAAATATCTTCGGCGGATGACGCAGGATTTTATTCTGGCGGAAGCATCCCATTTTCAGTCAGCAAGGATCGGGTGGGGAGCGGATACGGCAGTATCGGAAGATGTGATTGCGCAGATTGAGTCAAAGGAAGGCGTGACGGGNGGCAGAACTTATGGTATGACTTCGGTTATACAGGAGTTCGTGACGGAAGAGTGGCTGCGGTTTTTGATGCGCGATTACGATAGCGGTGCAGCGATGGATGCCTATATCAGCTATAGAGAGAAGTCGGGAGATAAGCTGATGTCAGAGATACATCTGTATGGTATGGAAGACTTTGTGTTGGATAAGTTGATCGTGGTGGACGGTGATATCAGTAAATTGAAAGAAGGGGGAAACTATGTTGCAGCAGTGTGTCAGATGGACGACTACTATAATGTGGAGACGGACAGCCATTGGGCGAAAGTGGGTGAAAAGATCTCCCTTCGGTATGTGGATAAAATCGAGTATTATGACCCGGAGACAGGAGAAGTGTATGCAGGCAATGAGGATTTTCGCATGAAAGCAGTGGCACACAGGGCGGTGGAATACAAGGATGCAGAGTATGAAGTCTGCGCGCGTGTGGCGATTCCGAATACGCTGAATTACCGTTTCTACGGCAGCGACGAGTTCGTGATGGGAGCCGATACTTTCCAGAAAGAGACGGGAACGGATGCGATTTTATATTATGCGTTTGACTGTGATGATGATAAGATCGATGACATGGAGAAATACATGGAAGAGTTTACGGAGCGTAATGACTGGTATGACTATGAAAGTAAACAGTCTTACGCAGAGAGCTTCTATGGGATGAGGAATATGTATATCTTTGTCGGAACGGCGCTTGGCTTTATCGTGGGGATGATCGGGATTCTGAATTTCCTAAATGCGATACTGACCGGTATTCTGACCCGCAGGAAAGAGTTTGCGGTACTACAGTCCGTGGGAATGACCGGAAGACAGCTCAATACGATGTTGATGATAGAAGGGGTAATATTTGCCGGGAGTTCCGTGGTCATTACGCTGCTTATGTCAATTATGATGGCACCGCTTGTACGTAACGTTCTGGAAGATATGTTCTGGTTTTTTGATTATCACTTTACGGTTGTGCCGATTGCGGCTGTGGCACCGGTATTTGCACTGATTGGTGCTTCTCTGCCGCTTGCCGCATATCGTTATGTGGCGAAGAAGTCGGTTGTGGAGCGGCTCAGAGAAGCGGAGTGAGCAAATTAAACAAAATATTCTCAAACATATGTCAGAAATGTGCCGAAAATCTTTAAAATTTTCAGATAATACTTACTAATTCCTCAAATTAGTGTTAAACTGTTAATAGGGGAAGTTATAAATGTTCGGAAAGGATTAGCAACAGCGTTACGGGGCACAGATATCGGAGGGCATTATGTTTGAGAAAGATGAATTAATTATGTGCGGCGGACATGGCGTCTGCCGTGTTGTCAACATTACGGGAAATCCCATCGACAGATTGGATAAGGTACGTAAATATTATGTGTTAGAGCCTGTCTTCGAGAAAGGAAGCACGGTCTATACGCCTGTGGACAACAGCAAGGTAGTCATGCGTAAGATCATGAACAAAAAAGAGGCAAACGATCTGATACGGCAGGTCAGCAACATGGAGATCGTTTGGATTCAAGAGGAGAAAGGCAGGGAGCAGATGTATAAGGATGCGATTCGCACTTATGACAGCCACAGTCTTGCGCGGATCGTCAAGACGCTTTACCTGCGCCGACAGAGCCGGCTGGATGAGGGTAAGAAAGTGCTTTCCTCCGACGAGCAGTATCTGCATAAAGCGGAGGAGCTGCTCTACAGTGAAATGTCGTTGGCGCTTTCTATTCCGAAAGAGACGGTGGAAGCTTACGTCAAGAAAGAAGTTAACAGAGAAAAAAGCCGGGCATAATTGTCCGGCTTTTATTTCGTGTTCATAATTTAATCATGTTTCGGATGTGCGCTGATAATATTAATCGCATTCATCACAGCAGTCAGAACCTCGACCTCGGCCTGCTGGGACGAATTGTTCAGTTTCTGGAAAAGAGCACCGGTATCCGTTCTCGTATATTGTGGAGACAGCCTGTTAAGCGCAAACGACGCCATATCCAGACGACATTTCTCGCAGGAACAAACGTTTGGCATTGTAGGTAATATCTTGTCAAGCTGATATTCTACTGCATCCTCCATTACATTTCTTAAACCTTCCATATGAAAACCCCTTCCGGTTTGCCATATATCGACAAAACCCACACATACTATATTAGTATATTTTGGTGCAATAATCAATCCTTAATTTTAGTATATTTGGTACTTTTGTACGGAGGGTTCCTTTTGACTTGCAATTTCCACATAGAAACGGTATTCTAGTGTGTAAAGTGATTTGAAACCACAGAAAGAAGCAGAGAATGATCATAGATATAATATTGGACAGCTTCATAGACAGTGTGCGGCTTCTGCCTTTTTTGTTCGTGACTTATCTCGTTATGGAATATCTGGAGCATAAGACGGGCGATAAGATGCAGCAGGCGATACGCAGTGCAGGGAAGAGCGGACCGATGATCGGCGGCATGCTGGGAATCTTTCCGCAGTGCGGTTTTTCGGCGGCGGCTTCTAATCTGTATGCAGGCAGGATCATTACGCTGGGCACTTTGGTCGCGGTTTTTCTGTCCACCTCCGACGAGATGCTTCCTATTATGATATCCCGAAATGCGGGGGTGGCGATGATCATTAAGGTGCTGGCCGTCAAACTGGCAGTGGCCGTGGCGGCGGGTTTCGTGATTGATCTGGCCTTCTGTGGGAATAGGAAGGATATGCAGATCGAGCATCTGTGTGAGCAGCATCACTGTCACTGTGAGAACGGGATCTGGAAGTCGGCGTTGCACCATATGGTGGAAATTTTTGTGTATATTCTGCTTATTTCATTGGCGCTGAATCTGCTCATCGCGTGGATCGGTGAGGAGACGCTGGGCGGTATCATACTTAACCGTCCGGTCGTGGGAACGCTGCTTGCGGGGCTTGTAGGATTGATTCCGAACTGCGCGGCATCCGTTGCCGTTACACAGCTATATCTGGACGGTGTGCTGGGGGCCGGCGGTATGCTTGCGGGTTTGTTGTCGGGAAGCGGTGTAGGATTGCTGGTGCTTCTTAAGGTAAATGATGACTGGAAAGAGAATTTGCGGGTGATAGGATTATTATATGCGATCGGCGTGGCAGCGGGTATCGTGGTCGAACTGTCAGGAATCACATTTTGATATATGAAGGCAAAAAAAGAACCGACCCCAGAGCTCTGTGACTCCAAAACCAGTTCTCACAGTGCACCGCCAGGGGCTCGAACCCTGGACACCCTGATTAAGAGTCAGGTGCTCTACCAACTGAGCTAGCGGTGCATGTCCGATATAATGCGGGTTTCTTAACACGCAAGAGTTATTATAGTATAATGTTTCCTGCATTGCAAGTATTTTTTAGAAAATTTTTAAATATTATACGAGGAGAGAGGAAAATGATATTTGAAAGTCATGCGCACTATGATGATGAAGCATTTGATGAGGATAGGGAGGAGCTGTTAGTTTCCCTGCGGGAGCACGGTATAGACAAGGTGGTTAATGTCGGCGCCAGTCTTGAAAGCTGCCGGATCACGCTGGAATTGATGCAGAAATATCCTTTTATTTATGGGGCTATGGGTGTTCACCCCAGTGAAACTGCTGAATTGAATGAAGATAACTTCGCATGGCTGCGGGAGCAGTGTGCCATAGATAAAGTGGTGGCAGTGGGTGAGATCGGGCTGGATTATCACTGGAAGGAGCCTGAGCCGCACGTACAGAAGGAGTGGTTTGAGAGACAGCTTATTCTGGCACGTGAGACCGGTCTGCCGGTGATCATTCATTCCAGAGATGCGGCGAAGGATACGCTGGATATGATGCAGGCGCTGCGCGCCGGAGAGCTCGGCGGTGTGATACACTGTTATTCTTATACGAAGGAGATGGCACGGGAATATCTGGAGATGGATTATTATTTCGGAATCGGCGGCGTGATCACTTTTCAGAACAGTAAGAAACTGAAAGAGGCGGTGGAGTACATACCGCTTGAAAGGATATTGTTGGAGACGGACAGCCCGTATCTGGCGCCGGAACCCCATCGCGGCAAGAGAAATTCCTCCTTGAATCTTCCCTTGGTGGCACAGGCGGTTGCGGATCTTAAAGGCACTTCCTATGAAAAAGTCGTAGAGGTAACACAGGAGAATGCGATGAGACTGTTTCGCATCAAGGGATAGAGGTTGAAGCGGACAAGCAGAGAAATATGGAGAGATAAG
Source organism: Lachnospiraceae bacterium (assembly GCA_014804605.1). GTDB lineage: Bacteria > Bacillota > Clostridia > Lachnospirales > Lachnospiraceae > UBA3282. The sequence goes on from JAAUZM010000037.1 coordinate 164,992, forward strand.
AGTGGCATGACGGAACTGGGAAACAGGAGAGGCACTACGGAGATCATACAGAAATATCAGTTCGCGTTTCAGAAGAAATTCGGGCAGAATTTTCTGATCGACAGCAGCATATTGGATAAGATCATAGAATCGGCGGACATCACGAGTCAGGACTGTGTGCTGGAGATTGGGCCGGGCATAGGTACCATGACACAGCGTCTGGCAGAAGAGGCGGGCGAGGTTGTGGCGGTGGAGATTGACAAGAATCTGATACCGATTCTTCAGGATACTTTGTCTGATTATAATAACGTGACGGTTATTAATGAGGATATTCTGAAAATGGATATCAACAGAATGGTGGAGGAGCGAAACGGCGGAAAACCCATCAAGGTGGTGGCGAATCTTCCATATTATATTACTACGCCGATCATCATGGCGCTGTTTGAAAAACATGTGCCCCTGCATAGTGTGACGATCATGGTGCAGAAGGAAGTGGCCGATCGGATGCGGGTAGGACCGGGGACGAAGGATTACGGTGCACTGTCATTGGCGGTGCAGTATTATGCCAAACCGGAAATTATTACCAGAGTGCCCGCCGCCTGCTTTATGCCCCGACCCAATGTGGACAGTACGGTGATCCGTCTGACACGCTACGAGAAGCCGCCGGTGGAAGTGAAGGATGAAGACAGGCTTTTTGCTATTATCCGGGCATCATTTAACCAGAGAAGAAAGACGCTGGCAAACGGGTTGGCGAATGCGGGCGGTTTGGGCATCAGCAGGACACAGGTAGAGGAGGTATTGGTACAGATGGGGCTTCCTGTGACAACGCGCGGAGAAACGCTCACATTAGAACGTTTTGCCGAATTATCCAACTTGCTTCCGGCTGCCGGCATATAAGGCAGATTCCTTTTTGCAAATACAATATAAAGTGATTGTATATTGTGACATCTCCATATATTGGTATATATTAATAAAAAGATACCAAAATGGAGGTGCTTTTTTTCTACATATTTTATTTACATTGATAAGAGGCTATGGTAAACTTAAACAATGAAAATAGGGTTACTATGTGGAAAAACGTGGCGGTAGGAACAGGATTCCGGGTTGCCGCGGGAATACGTTAATGAGGTGGGCACCTTGGATAAATATGAATATAAAATACGCTCGGATGAGATTAAGGCATTGATTGCAGAGGGAGAGTTTGCGGANGCNGTCAGNATTGCCGACACCATCGATTGGCGCAGGGTTAAGAGCGTCATGATGCTTTGTACGATCAGTGATCTGTATAAAGTNAACAGAAGATATCAGGAGAGTAAAGAGATTCTTCTGTTGGCCTATGANAGACATCCGTCGAGCAGATCGATCGTGTACTCTCTGTGCGAGCTTTCCATCAAGCTGGAAGAGTATGTGCAGGCGATAGAATATTATAAAGAATTCGCACAGATCGCNCCGAAGGATACGGGGAGATATATCCTGCAATATCGTNTGTATGAAGCGCAGGATGTCAGTCTGGAAGAAAGGATAGCGGTTTTAGAGGAATTTAAGAGACGTGATCCCAGAGAGAAATGGGAGTATGAGCTGGCGTATCTGTATCACAGAATNGGTTTATCNACCAAATGTATCGAGATCTGTGATGAGATGTTCTTTATGTTCGGCGATGGCAAATATGTGATCAAGGCCTTGGAGCTTAAGGCACTGCACGAGCCTCTCAGTGCGGATCAACAGGCAAAATATGATGCATGGATCCGGGAGAGAAACGGAGTTGANCTGCCGGAAGATGAACCGGACGAAGAGGATGAAGATATAGACGGCCTGCAGAGAGACACGCAGGTGGNCGGTAAGATCAGGCATCCCGAGGAAGAAGCGGGGAAAAATGTGTTTACNGCGCCCACGATGGAGCTTCCGGAGGTAAAGACGGTTGACGTAGGCCAGTATAATACGATCAATCTGCAGATGGCTCTGGCTGAGAGTATGAAAGAGATTCTGGAGGACAACGAGGCACAGGCGGCGCCGGAAGAAGAGATGTCCGTCCCGATTCAGGTTTCTGATTCGGATGATGAGCAAANTACAGAAGATATAGAAACTGAAGATACAGACATCAGAGATGTTGATGTCGAAGATATAGACATTGAAGAGACAGAAACCGAAGATGTTGAAGCCGAAGAGACAGAAGTCGAAAGCACAAGCATAGAAGAGGCGGAAACGACAGAAGATGAGGAAATCGCAGAAGATACAGAGTCTGCAGAAGCCGCAGAAATCCCAGAGAATACAGAGCCTTCGGACATAATGGAGGATATGGCTGAACAGGAAAACAGCGAGGACGAGGAAACGGAGGAAGCTGAGGACGAGGATTCGGAACAGGACTCTATTGCAAAGACACTGATCGCTCCGCTGTTAGAAGAGACGGTTGAAATGCCTGCGTCGGAGGAGATCGAGGAACAGATGCGGGAAACACCCGTCATCGCTTTCCCGAAGCGGACGGAAGCGGCTGCCGAAGAGCCGATGGCGGAGGAGACGGCGAAGGGGGAGCCGGAGCCAAAGAAAATGACGATGGATACCGACGACCTGCGGGAGATCGGCGCACAGATNGCACAGGAAGATACAGCGGCTTTTGATGCGCANCAGATATTGGAACAGATGAGGAAACCNTCTAAATATGACAGCCTCCTGTCTCAGGAGTATGACGGACAGATCAGTCTGGTGGTGCCGGAAGCAGAACGGGTGGAGAAGCAGATCACCGGCCAGCTCAGTATTGAAGATATCATGGCTGAGTGGGAAGAGATGAAGAAAACCACGAAGCAGAAGCAGATGGAAGAAGTCAGACAGCGTATTNTGGCGCATACCGGCAACATTTTTGCAGACTTTGACGAAGCGACGAAGAACGGTCTTNTGGAGGAGCTGGAGCGGGCATTTGTAGCAGCGATCATGAAGGATTCGGGCAAAAAGCCGGCTATAAAGAAAGTAATCAACCCGGAAGATGTAGCGGAAGAAGTTCCGGCGCCTAAGAAGCTGACTCCGGAAATGGAGAAGATCGTCGAAGCGGCAGTGAAGGATTCTGAGGANGAGCTTCTTGCAGCCGAAATCGAAGATGAGGTGGAGGAGCTGGAGGAGATCGAGGAATCCGAANNCGAAGAGGTGCAGGAGCAGATCCCGCAGGGGCAGGAAAAAGCCACGGAGGAGCCGCAAACTCAGACAGAGACGACACTTACAGAACATGAGCCTGCGGAAGAAGTAAGACAGGATCGTGACTTGACGGAGGAAGAGGCGGAGCTCTTCGCGCAGTTTGTACATCACCGCAAGTCTAAGAAACAGTTGATTCATGCACTGGACAATATGAGTCTTGCGTCCTGTACGGGCAATGTAGTCATTACCGGAGAGGAAGAGGATGCCGCCCTGACCCTTGCGAAGGATCTCATCAAAGAGATGCAGTATAATGACAACAACTTTTCCGGCAAGGTGGCCAAGATATCCGGCAACGTTCTGAATAAGAAGGATGTGGCGGAGACTTTTGCAAGGTTAGATAACGGTGCATTGATTATAGAGAAAGCATCGCGTTTGAAATCGTCCACGATCATAAAGATGAATAAGTTTTTAGAGCGCGACAATACGGGACTTTTGCTTCTCATGGTTGACAAGAAGCAGGATATGAACAGGCTTTTTGATGAGAATGCCGTGCTGCATAATAATTTTAATCTGCGTGTGGATATAGAGCCTTTGGATAATGAAGCTTTGGTGGCTTATGCAAAGCAGTATGCAGAGGAACTGGAATATTCCATTGATGAATTCGGTATTCTGGCGCTTCATACAAGAATTGCGGACAGACAGACAAGTGACCATGAGGTGAGTATGTCTGAGGTCAGAGAGTTGGTTGATGAGGCGATCAGCTATGCTAACAAGAAGACACCGAAACATTTCATGGACATTCTGCTGGCGAAACGATATGATGATGAGGATATGATCATACTGCGTGAGAAGGATTTCATGCATTATTAAAACAAAAGTAATGGGGGCATAGAATATGGCAGCAAAAAAAGAGAAAAAAGAAAAAACGGTAAAAAAGGAGACGGCGGTACAGAAAGCGGAAGAGACTCAGGTATTTATTTCGGAGGCTGACCAGTATTTATTCGGACAAGGCTCGCATTATGATATCTACAAGAAGCTGGGGGCACATCCTTCCGTGGAAAATGGCGTAAAGGGCATGTTTTTTGCGGTGTGGGCGCCGAATGCGGCAAGTGTGCATGTGATCGGTACGTTCAATGACTGGAACGAGGAAATGCATCAGATGGAGAAGATCGGTCCCTCCGGCATTTATACGCGGTTTATTCCCGAAGTGGGCGAGAATGAATTATACAAATTCCTGATCCATACGCCTTGGGGCGAGAAACTGTATAAGGCGGATCCCTTTGCCAATTATACTGAGATGCGACCGGGAAATGCGTCCAGAACATATGATATCAGCAAGTTCAAATGGACAGACAGTGCATGGATGACCAGCAGGGACGGTAAGGACTATAACAAAGAACCGATGGCGATTTATGAGTGTCATATCGGGTCGTGGATGAAACATCCCGACGGTACGTCGGAAGGTTTTTATAATTACAGAGAGTTTGCAGACAGGATCGTGGAATATCTGAAAGAGATGAAGTATACGCATATCGAATTGATGGGTATTGCGGAATATCCGTTCGACGGTTCCTGGGGATATCAGGTGACCGGTTATTATGCCCCTACGTCCAGACACGGCACGCCGGATGATTTCATGTATCTGATCAATACGCTGCACCGCAATAAGATCGGTGTGATCCTTGATTGGGTTCCGGCACATTTCGCGACAGACGCCCATGGGCTTGGAAGATTTGACGGTCAGTGTGTCTTCGAGCATCCCGATCCGAGGATCGGAGAGCATCCTGACTGGGGTACGAAGATTTTTAACTATGGCAAGACGGAAGTCAAGAACTTCCTGATCGCCAATGTGCTGTTCTGGATCAGAGAATATCATATTGACGGTATCCGCGTGGATGCGGTGGCTTCCATGCTGTATCTGGATTACGGCAAGCGGGATGGCCAGTGGGTTGCCAATAAATATGGCGGTAACCAGAATCTGGAAGCAATTGAGTTTTTTAAACATTTAAATTCTGTTGTACTTGGCACGTATCCGGGATTTCTGACGATTGCGGAGGAATCTACCGCATGGCCGAAGGTTACTGGTAAGGTGGAAGATGATGGTCTGGGATTCAGCTTTAAGTGGAATATGGGATGGATGCATGATTTCTGTGAATACATGAAACTGGATCCGTATTTCCGCAAGAACAATCATTATGCCATGACCTTTGCGATGACCTATAATCACAGCGAAAATTATATTCTGCCGCTGTCACATGATGAGGTTGTGCATCTGAAATGTTCTATGGTCAATAAGATGCCGGGGTATCCGGTGGATAAGTACGCGAATCTGCGTCTCGGCTACACATATATGTTCGGACATTCCGGAAAGAAGCTTCTGTTTATGGGACAGGATTTCGGACAGGAAAGAGAGTGGAGCGAAGAGAGAGAACTTGACTGGTTCCTGTTAGGTGAGGAACAGAACAGGGGCATGCATGAATATGTGAAAGAGCTGCTGAACTTGTATCAGAAATATCCGGCGCTCTATTCCATAGACAACGACTGGAATGGATTTGAGTGGCTCAATGCGGACGACAGCGACCGCAGTGTGTACAGTTTCTACAGAAAAGACGAGACGGGCAAGAATAACATCATGTTCGTGATCAATATGACCCCCATGATGTGGGAGAATTATATGGTAGGTGTGCCGAAGAAGAAGAAATATAAATTATTGTTGAACAGCGATGATAAGCGCTTCGGCGGTAACGGACACGAGATTCCTGCGGAGATCAATGCAGTCAAGGGAGTCTGCAATTACAAGGATTACAATATTTCTTTTGATTTGCCTCCGTATACGGCAGCGGTGTTTATTTTTTAAATAAAGTTTTAAAACGGGCTGTTTGTTATAAGCAGCCCGTTTATTGTAGGATGAATAATAAATTTTATAGAGATATAGGGAGTCTATTTTCTGTTGCGTATATTCGGAAGTATCATGTATAATAAATGAAATAAGAACTAAACATATAGGAAGATCTTCCGATACAGATTATAGTAGAATGAAAAACAGGAGGCGGAGATGCTATTCGTACAACATAATCTGCTTGCACAGAATGCAAATCGTCAGTTGAAGGCAAGTACCGATAAGAATGCAAAGACAACAGAAAAACTTTCTTCCGGATACAAAATCAACAGAGCGGCCGATGATGCGGCAGGTCTGTCTATTTCTGAGAAAATGCGCAGACAGGTGCGCGGACTGCATCAGACAGTGGATAATATTTCAGAAGGAGTAGGCTATGTTCAGACAGCGGAAGGTGCACTGAATGAAGTGCAGGATATGCTGCAGAGAATCAATGAACTGGCGGTGAAGGCGGCCAATGGTACGAATACCAACGATGACCGGATGGCTATTGACAGGGAAATACAGCAGTTAAAGAATGAGATGAATCGGATTTTCAGCACCACTACTTTTAATGAGCGCAAGATCTGGTACCCCGGAGATCAGAAGCTGCTGGGGTATAAACCGGTGCAGGCGGTGGAATATAAGGGCTCCACGACATACTTTGATATAACAAATGATAACTGTGGCGTGATAGCAACGTCCGGGTATCTCATAGAAGCAAATGATGAAGGGATTTTGGTTTCTTGGGACGGGTATGACGGTCAACATTATACAACGGAAAGAATTGACTGGGATACCCTGGAAGAAAAAAATTATGCATTTTCCGTCGGGCAGCATTTTGATCCGCAGTATACTGCTTTAAGAGATTCGGCAGGGAACCCGTTGTTTGATTTTACAATATCCATGGATGTGCATGGTTTAGCGACACAAGAAGATATTATTGCGGCGGTTAACGGTACAAGAAGGTCTTCGGGAGCATATGTATATATGTCGGCCAGGTTAGAGGACACTGCCGGTAATGAAGTTAGTAAGAATTGGAAGGATACGGGTAGTCAGGTTTACTTTAGTGCATCATTGAATTATAGGCCGGCTTATGATTCGCATACCAAGGCGGACGACGGATATGACTTCAATGCACCGAAAGATGATTTTATGGAACCTGTTTTGAGTGGCGGTACGAACTTGAAACGGCCGAGTGCGACTACTGTAGATGCGGCTAAAGGAAGCGGCGAAAAATGGACCTTTTCCTTTTATATGGAAGGGATCGGCAATGTAACTGCGGAATCAGATTATATCAGCTACTCTTCTCCTGACAGAGATGACGATGCAGAGGGGATTTGGTGGGATTGGTATGATCCGAAAGACGGAAGAGCTCCGTGGAAAAGCGGGAATGGCTATAATGTACCCGGGACTTTGGGCGGAGCAATGAGTGCACTGACAGGAACAACAGGATTACTGGGGAAAGAGCAAGGCGGTAACACAGACGGCGGCGGATCCATGACTTTCCATTTTACATTAAGCTCCGGCGGTAATACGATAGGATCCCTCAGCACCACCATGCCCGTAAAGACGAGTTCTCCTCCTGATACGGAAGAATCCATATTAGAAAGAATCAACGATTTATTTGATGGCAATATGATATTGGACTTATATACCGACAGCGGCGATGTTACAACTAACAGCAATGGTGATTACGGTGCGGCATATCAAACAACCGCATATCGACGCCCCATCAACACACCCATCTACGGGGGCATTTGTAGTTTTTATGTGCAGGCGGGCACAGAAGGTGGTCAGCACATCGAGATTAAGTACGAAGCCTTAAGCACCATTGTTTTAGGGATGGAGTACACCAATGTGCAGACGATAGAGAGTGCAGGCAGAGCGATCAACGAGGTTAAAGGCGCACTGCAAATGGTCAGCGAGCAGCGTTCCGCGTTCGGCGCTTATCAGAATCGAATCGAACATGCACAAAATATCAACGCAAATGTGGAGGAAAATACGCAGGCAGCCGAATCCCTGATTAGAGATACTGACGTGGCGGATACGATGATGGAATACTCTATTAACAACATTTTGATACAGGCAGGAACCAGTATGCTGGCACAGGCGAACCAGAGCAGCCAGTCGATATTGGAATTGTTGCAGTAAACCTTATGTCAAGGGGTTAAGAAAAGAACATTCCGTGCCGAAATAAAGGGTGAATGCAGAAGCATTCCCCTTTTCGAGTTTACGAAACAAATTTCGCAGTCGAACTTGGTTTATTTAAAAAAGAAAACCTACTACATGGAGTATGTGTATGAAAATAACATTTGACAATAACAACACAAATCAAAATGTAGACAAGGTGGCGACAACTACATACAGAGACACTCGCACTGAGAAGACAAACCGGGCGGGTGCATACGCATTAGACATTTCTGGCACAGTTATGGATAACTCAGCTTACAAAGGTCAGGGAAAGACCGCAGAAGACGTTATGCAGGATGCGGGGCAGATCGACGTTGCCACGCAGAGAGACTATATGACAGTTATGTCTAATACTATGTCTGAGAAAGATTTTAGCCGAATGATGGAAGACGGCTATCATGTCGGGGACATGGATATTGAAGAAGTTGTCACGATTGTCGATAAGATTAAGGCGGAGCTGATCAAAGGCGGTACGCAGGTGGTCGGATATACGGATCAGATCGATGCGGAAACGCTACGGGAGATTACGGGCAGTGAAGCTTTTGCACAGGAGTTAAGCCGGCAGTTTGCGGAACATGACGTGCCTTTAACGGAAGAGAATATCAGGGAAGCCATGAAGGCATATGCCAAGGCATCGGAAATGCAGGAGATGACGGAAGGCGCGGCGAAATATATGGTGGAAAACCATATGGAGCCGACGATTGATAATTTGTATCGGGCGGGCTACAGTTCTACAGCGGATGGAAGCAGACAGGGCAGAGGATACTATTCCGACGGTTCCGGATACTATGCGAAGAAAGCGGAAGAGTATGACTGGTCCAATCTTCAGCCGCAAATGGAGAAGATCCTTACAGAAGCCGGACTGGAAATCAATGAAGAAACTCTGGACGAAGCAAAGTGGCTGATTGAAAAGGGAATTCCTCTTACGGCAGAAGCGGCAGCGGCTCTTCATAGCCTGAATCATCTGACGCTTCCGCAGGAAAGCAGGCAGGTTCTCTCGGCGATTGCAGCGGCGATTGCGGACGGAAAGGAAGCCGGCGCGGCTAATCTGGCAGACGGTCGAAGTAATCTGGAGAAAGCGGCTGAATATGTGGAGCGCTTTGCAAAGATTTCCGATGAGGCAGTGGATCAGGCAGCAGCCGAAGATAAAGAGCTGACATTGGTGAATCTGGAAACGGCAGAGAATGAGGTAGAAGCGCAGCAGCAAGTTGCGGATAAGAGAGCCGCAGAGAATGTCACCGACAATAACACTGCAAAACGTGCGGGGAATACCGTAGACAGCAGCACCGCCGGATATATAGGAAATACTGATGCAGAAAGTACAAACGCGCCGCTTCCGGAGAATATTACGGCGAGAAGACAGTTGGAAGAGATTCGCCTGATGATGACGGTGGAGGTGAACCGTAAACTGCTGGAAAGCGGCTATGCTATTGATACCACGGAACTGGAACAGCTTGTGGATGCCTTAAGGCAGGTTGAGTCACAGCAAAGGGGTCTCCTGTTTGGAGAGGCAGATGAGACACGGGCGGCTGAGAAAGCTTCTCTCTATGTGGAAACCCGCAGTAAAGTGGCAGAGATTCCTTATCTGCCGATCGATATTGCCGGTCGCTTTAAGGTGACGGATAAGGATTTCACGTTAGATCAAGTGCACATAGATGGCACTGCTTTGCGAAATCAGTATGATGAGGCGAGAGAAAAATACGAGACGTGGATGACATCCACAAGAGAAGAATTTGGTGATTCTATCCAGAAAGCATTCCGGAATGTGGACAGCACATTGGAAGATCTGGGATTTGAGCTCAATGAGGAGAACCGTCGGGCGGTTCGTATTCTGGGCTACAATCGGATGGAGCTGACGCAGGAAAACATAGAAACGGTGCGGGATACGGATGCAGAGCTTCACCGCGTGATAGATAAAATGACACCGGCGGCAGTCCTGCAGGCGATCCGGGACGGCAAGAATCCGCTGGAAATGACCCTGCCGGAGTTAAATGAATATCTGGATTCCATACCATACAGCAAAGAGCAGGCGAGCGAGAAATACAGCAAGTTTTTATATAAACTGGATAAGAGCAACGCCATTGACAAACAGGAGCGGACGGCATATATCGGTATCTACCGTATGCTCAGACAGTTTGAAAAGACGGATGACGCTGCGGTTGGCGCACTTGTCAATATGGGAGCGGAGGTCTCCTTTAAAAATATGCTGAGTGCGGTACGAAGCCGGAAGAAAGCCGGTATGGACTTTATGGTAGATGACGCATTTGCCGGCGTTGAGGCCATTGAGAAAGGCATGTCGATCAGCGGGCAGATCGAGAGTGGGTTTAACAAGACCTATCGCGATATTGTCGGAAACATTGCAGACCGCATGGCAAAACAGGACGCTTCTACAGAGAAAGAATACCGACAGGAACAAATGCGGGAAGTGCAGCAGGCATGTGAAGTGGAAGATGCCGTGATCGAGGAACTGTTACACAGCAAGCAGCCGGTGACGATCAATAATCTTGCGGCAGCGGATATGCTGATGAACAGCAGAGGGGCTCTTTATAAGAAAATGAAAGAGTATACCTCGCCTGAGAATGAGGAAAATGTAAAAAATGCCGTTTCCCGTCTGCATGATGCATTGACAGACGAAAAGAGCGCACAGGAAGCCTTTGAAGAGATGGAACAGGTCTTCGAGGAAGTGCTGGAAGAGGCGCAGTATAATCCTGATATAAGTTATATTGACCTGAAGGCGATTCAGAGCTGCCGTAAACAGCTCACATTGGCAGCCGGTCTTGCGAAAGAGGAAAATTATCAGATTCCCGTAGAGATCAACGGGGAGACGACAGCAATCCATTTAAGGGTGCTGCATGATAAACAGGACGGCGGTAAGGTTAAGGCCACATTTGAGACGGAAAGCCACGGTAAAGTGGCCGCGGAATTTGCGATCCGCAACGGGAAAGTATCCGGCTATATCGCCTGTTCCACACAGGAGGGTGCCGATAATATTCAGGGAAAGAATGACAGCCTGCAGAAATGTCTGCGGACCACGGTTGAAGCGTTGGCACATAAAGATCTGGAGCTTGGCGACATCGGAGTCGTATGCAGCGCAGAACTGGATCTGAACGCCTATACGGCGGAGGAAACCCAGAACGGGTCATCGGTACAGACCGCAGATTTGTATCAGATAGCAAAAGCATTTATTACAGTGTTCACAGCATAGAGAATAGCAGTTATGAGATAGGAGGAACTTTTTATGAAGATCAGTTACAATTCAGCGGCAATGCACGCTAACAACGCACTTAATGCATCGGATAAGAGAGTCTCACAGTCACTTAAGAGATTGTCTTCCGGATTAAAGGTTACGGCAGCAAAAGATAATCCGTCAGGATATGCGATCGGCCGCAGAATGAATGCACAGATTACCGGCGTATCCGTTGCAACCGAGAATGCCAACAGAGGTACTTCCATTATCGAGACGGCGGACGGCGCTTTGACAGAAGTACATGACATGCTGCAGCGAATGAATGAGTTGGCGGTAAAGGGCGCTACGGGAACACTTACAACAACTGACAGAGAAATGATGAATCAGGAATTGAAGCAGTTGAAGGAAGAAGTTACCAGAATTGCTACGGATACGGAATTCAACGGTCAGCCACTGTTGGACGGCAGCTTTGATTTAAGAGGTTATACGAACAGCCAGATTGCGACGGTTGATTATTATAGCGATGAGGTGCTGGCGAAGCAGTATACGATTGATGCGCTTACAGTATTCTATAATGCGGATGGAACAATAGACTTGGATCAGACGAAGAACAGTTTTACGCCGGGGACGGGATTTCCGCAAGGCGTATCTATTACTGAGGTAGGACAGGATAAAGTAACGATTACGGGCAATCAGGATTTCGAGATGACGATTGCAGTGAAACCGGATCCCACTTATGATGCACAAGGTAATATTACAGGCTATACTCCGGTAACATGTGCGGCGATAGGTAATGAGTTGGAGATCAATGTGACCGGCTTCGGCTCCATGGATATGCAGATTGGTGCCAACGAGGGACAGCAGTTGAATATCCGGATTCCCAAGATTTCTCTGGACAGACTCGGCATCGAGAGAACAGAGGTGGATACACAGGATAACAGTTCGAAGGCAATTGATGAGATCAAGGGTGCAATTCTATATGTATCCGATGCACGAAGCAGACTGGGAGCTTACCAGAACCGTCTGGAGCACACAGTAAGCAGTTTGGACATCACCAACGAGAACATGACGAGTTCTTACTCTCGTATTATGGATGTGGATATGGCGGAGGAGATGACTACCTACACAACAGAGCAGGTAATATCTCAGGCAGCGGTTTCCATGCTTGCACAGGCCAATGAGAGACCTTCTCAGGTGCTTCAGCTTCTCCAATAATAATGCGAGAAGTACTTCTAAGACTCATGCCAGAGGGCATTTCGTCAAGAAGTACTAAGTCTCGCATAGGAGAATGCCAAAAAACAGGCATTCTCCGTGCTAACTTGATGGGATATTAAGGAGAGAGATATATGACCAAGGAATTGAAACAGGAGTATACTCTGCGAATTACGCAGGCGAATAAGACCCAGTTGATTACGATTCTGTATGAGATGGTTTTGCTCTATGTAGATGAGGCGCAGGAAGCGCTGGATGCCGGAGAGAAGATGGAGTATAAGAGTGCGATTCGCAAGATCCGCGGGTGCATAGACGAATTGACGGCATCGCTTAATCTTGATTATGAACTGGCGCATAATCTGCTACAGCTCTATTTCTATATCAGCAGGGAGCTTGTTAAGGCTTCTACGCATTATGAGACAGAGAACTTAGAGCATGTCCGTCTGATTATCGGTGAGCTGCATAAGGCATATCAGGCAATCGAAGATCAGGATACGTCCGGTCCTGTTATGGGCAATACGCAGACCGTCTATGCAGGGCTTACCTACGGCAGGAATACGCTGACAGAGAATATTGCGGATTCCGTAACGAACAGAGGATTCTGCGTATAGGCGGCAGATCATAAATTGCGCGTTTATGAGAACAGAGACAGCGCACGATATATTTCTTGATGGTTTTCCTCGGGCAGCAGATTCATATCTGCTGCCTGTTCTAACAGATACTTATAACGCTTAAGTGTTGCATTCACTTCATAGATATAACAGTCAATCAGGTCGGGGTCGGTTACATTGTCGAAATTCGAATAGGCAATTTCCAGCGCATACCTTGTCTGTGCCAATTCTTCACGTATCGTCATTTTTTGACAGTCCACGATAATATCCGCACCTGCCATGCCGTTAGCGCTCTGATGAAAAAACATTTTCATACACCCACCAAACCTTTCTGAATATAGATTTCTTAAATATAGCTGTCTGAAATTTACTTTTCATACCTACGTCGGTCATCAGGCACCGCACTTAGTAATGTATGAAAGGTAATTATGAAGTTACTTTTGTTTAAGTATAGGTAATATTTGGAAAAATATTCATGTAATATTTGTGGGACAGGAAGCATATGTTACCAGTGTAAAGACATTTAAACTGTTAAATTATGGCTACGGGATCGGAAGAGTACCTGAGGCAGACAAGACTTAATGAAGAAAGTGAAGGGATATGGAGATGGGAAATGCAGGCGGAGTACTGGCGATTGTGGGTGTGTGTCTGATCGTGCTTATTATAGGTGCAATGGGAAGAAAAGTGGAGTGGCTGGTTAATTTTATTCTGCGGGCGGTCATGGGTACGATCGGAATCTACTGCCTTAATTACCTGTTGGCATCCAGGCAGATCGCAGTTGCGGTAGGTATTAATCCGCTTACGATTTTGACATCCGGAATCCTTGGATTTCCGGGGATTGCCGTACTTTATGGCATTCATTTCTTTAAAATATTGTAGACTTTTCACAAAAAAATTTTTTCTGCAAAATGGGTCTGGACAGGATACTGTTTTGTGTTTATAATTCATTTTACAACTCAAGAAATTCTATGTATTACTTATCTTGCCGCTANGGCATCGGGAGTTTCNTCCCATNATGATTTCATTGAGTCAAATTTATTTTATTCTATGGAGGTGATNTTATTGGACTGAGTTACTATCAATCTCTGTTGCTTCTTCTGCTGTTTCTTGCAGCGTTAGCAGATCTTAAGACGGANCGTATCCCTAACGGCTTTATCATATTNGGAACCGTGATCGGGATATTGGGCGGNNTACGGTATTATACCGATTTGNTGCANCCNGTCTTCTCTATGCTTCTTGCATTTCTGCTTATGTACCCACTGTTTAAGATCGGTGCGCTCGGTGCCGGTGATGTGAANGTGTTTATGATGATCGGCAGTTTNATGGATANGAAAGAGCTTCTTGCGNTTATGGTATCGACATTCATAATCGGGGCGGTATTTTCTCTGATCAAGCTGCTTNCGGAGCATAACGGAAGAGAAAGAATAGAATATTTTCTGTCTTATATATCGGANGTNGCAAGGACANGACACTGGAAAATATACGGAGAGCATATGTTACAGGATTATGAATTGTACCGCAAGAACAAGATACACTTTACGGTTCCGATTTTGTTCGGCGTGGTGATGAAATTAGGAGGAGTAATTTGAAGCGAAAAGTTTTTGCAATATGCGATACGGAGGAAGCTTATGCACTCAGACTTTCGGAGTACATACTGGACAAGGTCAGACTTCCGTACACGCTGCATTTATTTACGAAAGTGGAGGAACTGCAGAAGTTTGCAGGACAGGAAGAGATCGCGGTGTTAGTTATTGCCGAGAGCGCTCTGAAACTGTTGCGGGAGGAATATGTGAGACGGCAGATAGTCCGGATGTTTGTACTGCGTGAAGACGAGATGTCAGAGGAGGCGGAAACAGACCATGGGTTACAGGATAGCACATCCGTCGGTACGGAAATAAATCGTGCCGCTGCCGAAAACAAGCTGCAATATATCAGTAAATTCCAGAGCCCGGAGAATATCGTAACCATACTTACCGAATCAATCACCGATCTTTCAGATTGGAAGCTTAAAGCGGCAACAGAAGGCACAGAGGTGAAGCTGATCGGTATCTATTCCCCCGTCAAGAGATGTCTGCAGACATCNTTTGCCCTCACGATGGGGCAGATTTTGGCGAAGGAGCACAGGGTTTTATATTTCAACTTCGAGAATTATTCGGGATTCGGCCAGATGCTGAAACGGGACTTTGCCATGGACATGATGGATCTTATGTATTACTTCCGGTGCGATCGGGAGAAGATGGCGCTGCGTCTGCCAGCGGTTACGCAGAACATGAACGGGTTAGATTATATACCGCCGATGCAGTCCTATGCGGGGCGGCGGGAAGTGACGGGAGAAGAGTGGCTGGAACTTTGCAGGTGCATTGCCGGGATCGGGCAGTATGAGTATATTATTTTGGATTTGGACGATTGCATGGACGGATTATTCGATCTGCTGCGCAGCTGCTATAAGATATACACCATCACGAAGGAGGACAGCTTTGCGGTGGCTAAGATCAATCAGTATGAACAGATTCTGCATTTCAATGAGATGGAAGAGATCGTGGAGAAAACCGTGAAATGCCGGTTTCCGGTTTTCAGGGATATTACCGTGGATCTGAATCTGATGACTCATGGGGAGCTGGCAGGATATGTAAAAGCAATCGTAAGAGAGGATCTATATGGAAAGTAAGGAAGAGCGCAAGAGGAAACTGAAGGAAAAGCTGGCGGAGAGCATTGACTATTCCATGGAAAGCTCGGATGAGGAGATACAGCAGCTAATCGACGAGATGTTGATCAGGGAAAGCAGGGAAACACCCATGACGCTGACGGAGCGCAGACAGCTTCGCAGGGAACTGTTCCATGCGATTCGAAAACTGGATGTGCTGCAGGAGTTGGTTGATGATACGCATATTACGGAGATTATGATTAACGGACCCGATTGTATTTTCATAGAGCGGGACGGGCATCTGTACAGGAGTGATCTGCGGTTCGAGAGCCGGGAAAAATTACAGAATGTCATACAGCAGATCGTGGCGGACTGCAACAGGGTGGTGAACGAGGCTTCTCCTATCGTGGATGCCAGACTGCGGGGCGGCGCACGTGTCAATGTGGTTCTCGATCCGGTGGCGTTAAACGGGCCGATTGTAACGATCAGGCGATTTCCGGATCAACCGATTATGATGGAAGATCTGATCGCTTACGGGTCCGTCAGTGCGGAAGTATGCGAGTGGCTTCATAAGCTGGTGCGGGCGAAGTACAACATTTTTATCAGCGGTGGCACGGGTTCCGGCAAGACCACATTTTTAAATGCTCTGTCCTACTATATTCCGGCGCAGGAGAGAATTATCACGATTGAGGACAGCGCGGAGCTGCAGATCAGGAGCATTCCGAATCTGGTGCGCATGGAAACGCGCAATGCCAATGTGGAGGGCTGCAGGGAGATCACCATCAGAGATCTGATCAGGACATCGCTTCGGATGCGTCCGGATCGTATTATCGTGGGCGAAGTCAGAGGCGGGGAAGCTTTTGATATGATGCAGTGTTTAAATACGGGGCACGACGGCTCCATGTCCACAGGACATGCCAACAGCTCCGAGGATATGTTGAGCCGGCTGGAAAACATGATATTAATGGGCATGGATATTCCCCTTACGGCGATCAGACAGCAGATCGCTTCCGGTATTGATATTATCATTCATCTGGGGCGGCTTAGGGACGGTTCGAGAAAAGTGCTGGAAATCGTGGAGGTCTTAGGTTATGAGGCGGATAAGATTGCCCTGAAGCCATTGTATCAATTTGCAGAGACGGGGACGGATGAGGAGGGCAGAGTGTGCGGAAACCTGCAGAAGAAGGGAGAGTTGTCTTATGTCGAAAAATTACAGTATGCCGGATTATGGTGAATACCGGCTTCGTCCGAAGGAATGGCTTTTGTATATTTCAGAAGGCATACTGCTCATCGGTATGGTAGGATACTTCTTCTACCGTTCATGGATCGCATGTCTGTGTCTTGCACCTATNCTGTTTCTTTTTCTGAAAGAGAAGAAGAAGGATCTGGCCGGAAAGCGGAGGCAGGAGCTGGGTATAGAGTTTAAGGATATGATTCTTGCCGTTTCGGCCAATCAGAAGGCAGGATATTCGATTGAAAACGCTTTTCGGGAATCTTACAGAGATATGGAGATGCTCTATGGAGCAGAGGCGGTTATTTGTCTGGAGATGAGATATATTATTACCGGACTGGATAACAATGTGGTACTGGAGAAGCTCGTATATAATCTCGGACAACGTAGTAATCTGCCGGATATTATACAGTTTGCGGATGTTTTCTACATTGCGAAGCGAAGCGGCGGCAATATGACAGATATTCTGGCNAAGACGGCAGCAGTGATCGAGCAGAAGACAGAGACGGACAAGGAGATTCAGGTGATGATCAGTGCAAGGAAGATGGAACAGAAAATCATGAATATGGTTCCGTTCCTGATTATCTTCTATGTGAGCAGCACCTCCAGAGGATTCTTTGACGTGCTGTATCATAACGTGATCGGCGTAATGATCATGACCGTATGTCTGGGATTCTACATGGCGGCGTACCTGTTGTCCAGACGGATCGTGGAGATCGAAGTGTAAGAAAGGAGTCGGCCTAAAAATGATTTATATATACATAGCGGTATTGGCGGTATATGTGCTGCTCTATATTGTGTCGTGGCGGGAGGAATGCAGGGGTCCGTTTCGCAGGATGGCTTCTTATCTTCTGCGCAGACAGGAGAATTCGTCAGGNAAGGCAGGNGCAAGGCGCGGCTGGAGGAAAGATATATCCAGNCGGCAGTTGGGAGANAAACTGAAGGCATTACAGCCGGACAAGGCGGTGCAGATACANGTCAGGGAATATTATCTGTCNCAATACAGTGTGATACTCACNGTGATTTTTGCGGGNGTGTCAGTCTGTATGGCCGTGTGGTTNAGNGCGCATANCAGTTCGCTTCTGGTGGATGGCAGCTATATATGGCGGAATTCTTACGGTGAGGGGGATATACCCGTGGAACTGGCGGCNCAGATTATGGATGGGGAGGAAGAAATATTCCGGTATACCGTGGAGGAGCGCAAGTATACGCAGGAAGAGGCAGAGGCGNTGTANCGNAAAATGGCAGAGGCCATACCGGAGGCNATNAGCGGGCAGAATGAAAGTCTGGAAGATGTGCGGTACGATCTGGATCTGGTAACGNGGATTGACGGATATCCATTTGAAATATCTTGGGAGAGCGATAGTTATGCNCTCGTAAATACAGATGGCGCGATCGATAATACCGAGCTGGAAAANGGGGAGATTGTCACATTNACGGCGCATGTCCGGTATGAGGAATGGAACTGGGATGAACAGATCCATGTGCAGATAAATCCCATCGTCTATACCCAGAAAGAACTTATNCGCAGGCGAATCGAGGAACTGNTGCATGTGCAGGAGCAGCGCACCGGNAGCACGGAGGCTATGATCNTGCCGGACAGTGTGGANTCTAAGCCTATCATATGGAGAGAAATCGTGGAGGACGGCAGCGGATATCTTATGTGCCTGATTCTGATNGCCGNCGGAATCTTGTACTGGGGGCGTGGCAGGGAGCTGGACCGACAGCTGGAAAAGCGAAAGCGGGAACTTACGCTGGACTATCCGGAGATCGTCAACAAGCTGGCGCTCTATATGGGTGCCGGTATGACGATCAGGAACGCTTTCACCAAGATGGGAGAGGACTATAAGAAGCAGCAGAAGGAAAGGAGGCGATATGTCTATGAAGAAATACTGATAACATGCCATGAGCTGCAAAGCGGCAGATCAGAGAGGGAAGCCTACGACCATTTCGGCAGGCGNTGNCAGGTGCAGGCGTATATGAAGTTAAGTACGCTGTTATCGCAGAATATCAGNAAGGGAAGCAATGATCTGCTGGATATGCTGCGGCAGGAGGCGGATAATGCTTTCACCGAGAGAAAGGCACTGGCAAAAAAGCTGGGNGAGGAAGCGGGNACGAAGNTNNTGCTCCCGATGATGATGATGCTGTGCATTGTCATGGTAGTCATNATGATACCGGCATATTTTTCCTTTATGATGTGACGAAAGCCGGCAAGTGGCAAAAGAGAAATTATGCAGACCATTAACATGACAATCAGAGAAGTGAAGTTGGGCACAGTGCGGAAGTCTCAACGTAAACGCTTCGGAACGGAGGAAAAAATGAACAGAATAAGAAGATCAAGAAGAGACAAAAAAACAGGTATGGAGACGGGAAGACTGAAAGGCTTGCGNGCATTTCTTAAAGAAGAGGAAGGAATGGGAACGGTAGAGATCATACTGATCATCGTGGTACTGATCGGACTTGTCATTATCTTTAAGACACAGCTTCGCGCCTTGGTGGAGACGGTCTTTGAGAAGATAACCAAAGACAGCAATACGGTAATGTCATGAGGAAAGGGTATATAACCGTATTTCTTACGTTATCCCTTACATTGATTCTGTCCCTTGTATTCACGGTAATAGAAGGGGCACGAATCAGTGCCATACGCATGAAATTTGAATGTGTCGCGGATATCGGCATGAATTCGATTCTGGCAGAGTACCACAGGGAGCTTCTGGAGCAGTATGATCTGCTGTTTGTGGANATGTCGTACGGAGGAAGCCGGGCAGACATCGGGAATACGGAAGCGCATTTGAAGAATTACATACAGAGGAATCTGCAGCCGGAGAGCGGCNGAAATTATGGNGGCGTCAGAGATTTCCTTGCTATGGAAGCGGGTAAGACAGACATNGAGAAATATTCTATCGCTTCCGATGAGCAGGGACGTGTACTCAAACGGCAGATCACGGATTATATGGCGGATTATCCGCTTGGGGCGCTTCTCGACCAAATTAATCTGGGAGTGTCGCAAGTGGAGCAGTACGGTTTAGAGACGAAAGATCCCGAAGGAGAGCGGAGTAAATATGAAGCGCAAATACAGGAAATCGGTCTGCCGCAGCAGGAGGTGGAGGAAGGGGTCTATGAAGAGGTACCGCTTAATAATCCGGCGGATGTGGCCAATTCCACAAGAAGCAGTGGGGTGCTGAATCTGGTGTTAGAGGATTCGTCGCAGGTATCTGCTGTCAAAGTATCCTTAGACGATTACATATCTCATCGTCCGCTTATACAGGGAACCGGTATGTGTGCGGATGCAGCAGCCGTGTCCGGCGAGCCGAATGAGCTTGTGTTCGAGGCATATCTGTTTGAGAAATGCGGGTATTACGGACAGGAATTAGACAAGTCCCTGATGAAATATCAGATCGAGTATATTTTAGCAGGCAAGGACACGGACTGGCAGAATCTGGAGTATGTGGCAAAAAGACTGCTCAGATGGCGGGAAGTAGCAAATTTTCTATATCTTCTAACAGATGCANCGAAGATTGCCGCGGCGGAAGCACTGGCGTTGTCACTGACGGCAGTATGTATGTGCCCTGAACTGGCCGAGCCTGTGAAGTATACGATTCTGCTCGCATGGGCGTATGTGGAGAGCCTGCAGGACGTAAAGACACTGCTTGCGGGCGGCAGGGTGCCCATTGTTAAGACGGCATCGGACTGGAAAACGGGGATTGACAGTCTGACTAATGTCAGAGGAAGTCTGACACAGGAGAGCGGCGGCAGGGGNCTTAACTACAAGGAATATCTGCANATTATGCTNTTNCTNGAAAATNAGGANAANAGGACNTTTCGCGCCATGGATATTATGGAGATGGATATNCGCAGGACAGCGGGTAANGCNGGATTTCGGCTGGATGCCTGCTTCGATACCTATCAGGCGGNTTTGTCNGTGTCAAGCCGNTTCGGTTATTCCTATGAGATGACNAGATGCTATGGATTCTATTAGATNCGGGAGGTGATAAAAGATGTCCTTTTTACGATTGAAACAAAATACTGATAAAACGACAGCACANTCTCTCCGGACATATCTTGATGCCGATCAAGTTNGTCAATTAATTCTATTAATCTACAGATCGCTAAANAGGGCATCTTTTATCGCCTTCCGCAGAGGAANGATTCTGTGCAGGAAAGGTTCCATGACGCTGGAAGCGGCGTTTGNTCTGCCGTTTTTTCTGTTTGCGGTGATTAATATTCTGTATGCNGTCAATATNATCGGAACNCAGAGCAGNATCAATGCNGCGCTGCATCAGACGGGCAATAAGATGGCGTTTGCNGGATANGTCTATGACCGGACAGTGGGAAGCGCGGTTCCGGAGAGTGTNGCCGGGGTGGCNATGACACAACNNTANGCCAGAGGGCAGATACTGGAATATATCGGCAGGAGCGATCTGGATCATTCNTGNGTTACNGNCGGNGCTGCCGGNGTTTCCCTTGCGGGNTCCACTGTTATGGGGGAAGGCGATATCATNGATCTTCGNGTNTCTTACCGNGTNAAGCCNTTGATNTCTGTCATGGGATTTGATGGGTTCNCNATGTCACAGCGGTATTACGGAAAGGCGTGGACNGGNTATGACNTGACGCAGCATGTCAGNGATCTGAGTCAGGAAGANCCNATGGTGTATATNACCAANACGGGGACCGTATATCANATAGANCGNAACTGNACTTATNTAAANCCTTCTNTTGAGTCNGTTGCGGCANCTGCGGTCGATGATATGCGAAATCAGGCGGGNGGCAAATATTATCCCTGCGAAATATGCGGTGGNAGNAAAGNACAGGGNCAGGTCTATATTACGAGGCAGGGCAGCAGCTATCACAGTCAGATCAATTGTTCGGGNTTGAAGCGGACGATCTATACGGTNCCGNTGTCNCAAGTCGGNGGGAGAGGAAGGTGTTCTAAATGTGGGTAGAAATATTGNTGTTTATTCTGCTGGGAATCTGCGCGGTGTGCGANGGTATCCGCAAAGAGATTCCGNTGGTGGTTGTNTGGATCGGAATNATAACGGCGTTNATTCTGCGCNTGCNGGGNGCGATGGGAGAAGAAGCATGGATGNCAGGGCTNTTGTCNGTCNTCCCCGGAGNNGCNTTCTGGCTGCTCAGTTATNTTACCGGTGAGAGNGTGGGNTANGGGGACGGNTGGGTNCTTNTTATGATNGGTNTGTTTACGGGACTGCAGAACTGTTTCCTGATCCTGNTGGCGGGGCTGGCAGCAGAGTCGNTAGNGGCGCTTATTCTGTTNNTAANCGGNAAAGCGACGGGNGATCGGGAGATTCCNTTTGCACCNTTTTTATTGTTGGGAATGGGGGTTGTGATATGTTTCTGAGAANAAAAGCNGGNGGGTATATGACGGTAGAGGCATCCTTTATCATTACGTGGACGNTCTTTCTCTTTGTCTTTCTGATCTATCTGTCNTTCTANTCTTATGATAANTGNGTNCTCTTTCAGGATGCCTATGCGGTCTGCTTCCGGGGGAGCATCCAGAAGCAGGAGGATAATATTGTGCCTTATATCANNGCNCATATGAAGGAACAATTCGGGGAGAAATATTTCGGNACGGGAGAAGTGCACGGGAGTGTGNANCGNAAGGGCAATGTTNCGGATGTGACNGGAGAGTGTCAGGTTAAGGTNCCGATNCGNGCAGCTTTTACCATGNATGATGCGACCGGNTGGAAGATTCGGACCCGTGCNAGGGCGCAGATCATCAATCCGACGCATATAATACGTAAAAGCAGATGGATNGGGAATGTGCTGGAGAATGTGAANTAGCNTNAAAAGGAGAATCAGTATGTTAGANGCAAAATATTATAAAGATTACCGACACAATTATATGATANTNCAATGCAGNCGGAGGCAGGCGGCCGGGAGCTATCAGCATAAGATACTCATGTCAGGTAAAATTGNCGAGATTCTAAGGTGTTCCGTACGCCATATAAACGGAATGGTTTATTACTATTATGATATCAGTTCCAANACAACGCTGGAGGGTNTGTACAAGGGCAGAAAGATGTCTTNTGAGCAGGTGAAGGACATTNTGTGGCAGCTTCATGCAATATGCGACAGGNTGTCAGGCTATTTTATGGATGAGACNGGGCTGGTTCTGCAGCCGGAACATATCTACTATGATATTANCGACAAGAAGTACATAGGTTTNTANTATCCGGAATATGNGGCGACAGCGGAGGANGCNTNNAGACCGCTTATGGATTTCCTNCTGGANCATATTGATCCGGAGGATCAGAAGCTTACGGAAGATATGTACCGGATNTATGAAATGTCGGAGGAAGGCTGNTTNTCGNTGGAAGANGCNNTGCAGATNCTGGAGGAGGAGGNNGAGACTNNGCAGGANCAGNNGAGTGAGCCCGAGCTGNNGCCNNTATANGAACCGATGGGGCAANCAGANGATGTAACACCGATATNTGATGTGACAGAGAGTGTACAGCCGGNCGTNTCCGGNAATGAGANGCCNCGCAGANTCGGGTTGTTTTATCCTGTATTTGCTATTCTGTCAATGCTTAGTATTGNAGGNGCGGCGGCAGTTTGGTATCTGTATGAATTAACNCAGCGGGAGGANATNATACTCGGCGCTTCCGCGGCGGCNATGGGCATCTGTTTTTTGATGTGCCTGTCNCGGATCGTCANAAGCNGTAANAANCCGGCAGAGACNAAGAAGNNCGGAAGAGAAGNAGAGAANAAAACNTANNCGGATATGGAATGGGGATCGGAAGAGGNNTATTTACAGGAGACGACCCCNGTGTCGTTNGAGCATGTAATCAGCAGAGANATGGATCTGAATCCNNTNGGATANGGTNNTGNGGACTTNGCATCAGGANNNATGAACCGCAGTCGGGANGTGTCGTTTCAGACCGGNTCNACNGCGGCAGGACANNCCGAAGACNGCTANGGCAATACGNTTTTNTATGATGANAGTAAGNTNNCGGAATACAAACTATATGCGATGGATCGGAGAAATAAACAACACATTGAATTAAAAAAATTTCCGTGTACGATCGGTAAGATGGCGGGCTGTGTGGATTATGTGCTTGCGGATAACTCTGTCAGCAGGATTCATGCCAGATTTGACAGAGAGGGNGAAAAAGTCCTGCTGACGGATATGAATTCCACCAACGGGACATATAGGAACGGTCTGCGTATGCAGCCGCAGGAGACTGTGGAGGTCGAGGCGGGAGATGAAATACGTTTCGGGAATCTTAATTATTGTTACCGCTAGATGTTCATTGGCCNCAGTCGTGATTTGACATGACAAACCGAAAATGATAATCTCATAGAAATAGTTAATTTATGCGGAAGTGCATTTGGAGTGTGTCATGGTCTTGGAGCAGATAGAGCCTTTGTTTTACGCAAAAGGATATATTAAAATTCCGACGAATTCCCCGGAATATGCATTTTATTCTCATGAAGAAAATCAGGGATGTACGGTTATATTTGTGATGGATTATCGGGAGAGCACAGAAATCTCACCGGAGTGGTATGCGCGGATGAAAGAGCGCGGAGCCGGTTATTTTCATACCAGGGGCGAGACAGAGATTCATATGATGACCTTGATTTTATGTAAGGATGCGGAGCGGGCGAAGAAACTGTGCAGTGAGGATAGTTTCTGCTGGATCATTGACACCAGCGCTGATAAACTGATCATATATGAAAATCAAGTGTCGGATTTCTATGGATGGAAGGCAGTTTTAGAGGATTTTCTGGACAGATCGGNATATCATGAAGGCGGGCGTAAGGAAGCTGCGCAGGGAGAAAGGGTATTTCATCGGGAGAAGTGGAGTCGGGAACAGATCGCGAAATTGCCATGGGTGAATATTTGTCTGGTGGCAGTCAATGTGATCGTATTTCTGATATGTACATTTACCGATGATCTGTTATATAATAAAGGTGCGCTCGGTGTAAAGGAGATTGCGAGGGACGGTTCGTATTACCGGATACTTACCTCGATGTTTCTGCATTCGAGTACACAGCACCTTTTCAGCAATATGATCATTTTGTATTATATTGGGGAGATTGTGGAGAAGAAAACGGGGCATATTCTATATGCGGTGATTTATTTTCTCTCAGGAACGGCAGGTGCGGTTTTATCCATGGGATATGAGCTTCTGATGAGGGACTACTATACCTCCGTGGGAGCCAGCGGTGCGGTCTTTGGTGTGGAAGGCGCTTTGCTTATGCTGGTTATTCTGTATCACGGTAAGTTAGAGTATATGACGATAGGCAGGCTCGCCTTTGCCATTGTATTTTCACTCTACTGTGGCTTTACCGGTACGAATGTCAATAACGCGGCGCATGTAGGCGGTATTCTCATGGGATTTGCCGCAATGGCGGTCATTGCGATGCTGTGCCCGCAGATCCGGGCAGGAAAGGACAAGAATATCAATGAAGATTAATATCTATTATGGCGGACGGGGACTGATGGATGATCCCACACTCTTCGTAATCAATAAAATGAAGGAAGTGCTGGAAGAGCTTCGTGTTACGGTGGAGTATTTCCAGCTCTATGAGTTGAAGAACAGTATTACGACCCTTCCGCAGAGTTTAAAGACTGCTGACGGTGTTATTCTTGCGACGACGGTGGAGTGGTACGGCATAGGCGGATATATGCAGCAGTTCCTTGATTCCTGCTGGCTGTACGGAGATAAGGAGCGGATCAGTGAGATCTATATGAGTCCGATCGTCATGTCAACCACATACGGAGAGCGGGGCGGCATGCTTGATCTGGTAACGGCATGGGAGATTCTGGGCGGACTTCCCTGTGACGGTATCTGCGGATACATTACGGACACATCTATTCTGGAAGAGAATGAAGAATATATTCGTATCATAGAGAAAAAAGCGGAAAATCTGTATCGTACGATCAACCAGAAGATGGCATGTCTGCCGGCGAGCAATCAGGCAGTAAAACAGAAGGTGGCAATTACAAAAAATATTAACTTTACACCGCAGGAGTCGGAACAGCTTTCCCAGTATGTGGCCGATGATACTTATGTGCAGAGGCAGAAAGCGGATATTCAGGAACTGGCCAGCATGTTCAGGGATATGATGGGAAGCAGTGAGAAAGAAGACACGACGGAATTTTTGAAAGAGATTCAGGAACATTTCAAACCGCAGCCCGGATTGGCAGGGGACTTTAAGATCGTGATAGAGGAGAAGAAGACACCGCTCTTCATCGGAATAAGCGGGGGCGATCTGCGCTGCTTCTACGGTGAGGGCAGTCATGCAGATGTGGAGGTGCAGATGCCCAGAGAGGTTATGAGTGGTATTGTGGCCGGCAAGTCTACGTTTCAGGCTTCGTTTATGGCAGGCGATATGAAGATGAAGGGTGACTTCAAGGCGCTCCGCATATTGGATCAGGCACTTATATTCGGCGCCAGACCGACCGGATTATAATAAATGTGAGTGAGATAGGAGAGGATTGTAATAATGAAAGACGCTAATTGTATTTTTTGTAAAATTGCAAACGGAGAGATTCCGTCCCAGACATTGTATGAAGATGAAACCTTCCGTGTGATTCTTGATCTGGGACCGGCGACGAAAGGGCATGCGCTGATTCTGCCCAAAGAACATTATGCAAATCTGTATGAACTGCCGGAGACGACTGCGGGAGAGGCCATGAAACTGGCTAAGAAGATGGCAGCTACGATGACAGAGCGTCTGGGATGTGAGGGATTTAATCTGGTGCAGAATAACGGAGATCTGGCAGGACAGACNGTCTTCCATTTTCATATGCACCTGATTCCGAGATATCGGGCGGACGGACAGAAGATCGGATGGAAGCCGCAGGAAGTATCGCAGGAGGAACTGGAAGCGGTTAAGGATCAGATATGCCGGGAATAAACGGATTATGCTGTGGTCAGTATGGCGGCAGTTGAAACAGGAAAGGGCAGAGTAAGTCAATGCGAATGGTAGATGTGGCGGATGTCACAAGAAATATTAAAGAAATGTGTATTGAGGCAAATCATTTCCTTGCGGAAGATATGGACGAGGCAATGAAGCGTGCATTACAGGAAGAGAAAGCGCCGTTGGGAAGGCAGATACTGTGCCAGCTTCAGGACAACTTGAAAATTGCCGGAGAAGATATGATCCCTATCTGTCAGGATACCGGTATGGCGGTAATTTTCATGGAGATCGGGCAGGACGTACATTTTACGGGCGGTTCTCTGGAAGAGGCAGTTAATGAGGGCGTCAGACAGGGCTACGTAGAGGGATATTTACGGAAATCCGTGGTTGGCGATCCTTTGATCCGTGAGAATACGAAGGATAATACACCTGCGGTCATCCATTATGAGATGGTAGTCGGGGACAGTGTTAAGATTACTGTGGCACCGAAGGGATTCGGAAGCGAGAATATGAGCAGAGTATTTATGCTCAAGCCTGCGGACGGAATAGAGGGTGTTAAAAATGCGATTCTGACCGCAGTGAAGGATGCCGGTCCGAATGCATGCCCGCCGATGGTTGTGGGTGTGGGTGTAGGCGGTACTTTTGAGAAATGTGCCCTGATGGCGAAGAAGGCGCTCACCAGACCGGTGAATGAACATTCAGAAATTCCCTATGTGAAAGAATTGGAAGAGGAGATGCTTCTGAAGATTAACGAGACAGGAATCGGTCCCGGAGGGCTCGGCGGAACGACTACGGCGCTGGCGGTTAATATCAATACTTACCCAACGCATATCGCAGGACTGCCGGTAGCGGTCAATATCTGTTGTCATGTGAACAGGCATGCGGTAAGGTCGCTATAATATATATGCATACAGCATGGAGGAAAAATGGAACGACATATACAGGCACCTATAAATAAAGAAGAGGCGGCAGCGCTGCGGGCAGGAGATTATGTGTACATAAGCGGCACCATCTATACGGCGAGGGATGCGGCGCATAAGAGGATGTATGAGACACTGGCTCAGGGCGGAGCGCTTCCTCTTGAGATGGAGAATAATGTGATATATTATATGGGACCGTCTCCGGCAAGAGAGGGCAGACCGATTGGTTCTGCCGGTCCGACCACTGCCAGCCGCATGGATAAGTATGCGCCGGATCTGCTGGATTTGGGCTTGATCGGTATGATCGGTAAGGGTAAGAGATCGCAGGCCGTGAAAGAAGCAATCGTCAGAAACGGAGCGGTTTATTTCGCTGCGGTCGGCGGTGCGGGGGCACTGTTGTCTAAATCTATTACCAAGTCGGAAGTGATCGCGTACGATGATCTCGGAACGGAGGCGATTCGTAAGCTTGAAGTCAAGGATTTTCCGGTTATTGTAGTGATTGACTCTGAGGGGGCGGATCTGTATGAGACGGTGACGGCTGAATA
The DNA here is from genome assembly GCA_014804605.1 of Lachnospiraceae bacterium. GTDB lineage: Bacteria > Bacillota > Clostridia > Lachnospirales > Lachnospiraceae > UBA3282. The sequence continues at coordinate 193,397 of JAAUZM010000037.1, forward strand.
GGATAGTGCGTAGTGTACTGAAAAAATCGCGGGAAAGCGTTGACAAACGAGAACAGCTTAGGTATAATAACATGTGCGTTGTGGTTGAGCGCAGAACTTCATATTGGTAGAGGATAGTTCAGACTGTGGAGAAATACTCAAGAGGCTGAAGAGGCGCCCCTGCTAAGGGTGTAGGTCGCTTGCGCGGCGCGAGGGTTCAAATCCCTCTTTCTCCGTTACATCTACCGATGAATTAAGACTCAGAAATGTTGAATTAGCATTTTCTGAGTCTTTTTATATTGAAATATATCTATTTTCTGTATTTTGGCTTAGACCGCTTCTGCTCATACATAGCCCGGTCAGCCTTCTCGGTGAGCTGCTTCAAGTCAAAGTCTGAACTGATCGTTTCAGAGGCCACGCCGATGCTGGCGGAGACATTATACTTCTTAGTGTGCAGTTTATTGTAGTTGTCCAGATATTGGTTGATCTTATAGATCAGAAGTGGAAGTTCCTCATCGGAATATCCTGCAGTCAGCAGACAGAATTCGTCGCCGCCCAGCCGGGCACAGATATCCCCGTCCTTTACAGCGTTTTTCAGGGCATGTCCAAGAACACAGATTGCGAAATCGCCTTCGCTGTGTCCGTAAGTATCATTGATGTACTTAAGTCCGTCCAGATCCAGCACAAAGGACGAAATACGGGTGCCGGTATCCTGCATTTTCTCAAGGAGTTCTTCTGACAGCAGCTTGTATCCGTGCCGGTTATAGAGACCGGTCATTTCGTCATGCATATAGATTTCTTCCAATCGATTGACAAGAAGACCCGTGCGCTTATTCTCGGCAATATTATGCAGCATACTGTTGATATTCATGATCCATGATAGGAAATCAACCTCACAGATAATCTGATTATGTTCGTATGCAATGGCAATATAACCATATGCTTTCTCGCTGAAATACAGAGGATAGAATATATAACTGGAGGCTTCGCTGTCAGAAAGATAGTCAGGCAGCGGATTTTGTTTGGTAAAGCTGCACTCATGCATGCGCTTACCATCCTTATATGCAAATTTAAGCAGCATGACATCCTGATCCGCGGAGTCATCTTCGGAAAAAGTAATTGTGCGGATATGGGAGGAGACGGAATCCCAGTCTGAATAGAGACACAGATATAATTCACTGCATCCGGAAATCTGCGACACGAAATTCTCCAGCAGCTCCATGCCCTCATTAATATCTACGGTTGCCAATAGGGAAGCAGCCATATGAATATTATTCGTGCTCGTGGCTTCGTTCTGTCCTACTTTCAACGCCATATTATGCTGGAAATAGAACGGATTCTTATGGTGCTTGGCAGAACATCCGCAGGAGCCGCCGATGTGCGGATCGGATGTTATGACCGTGACCGGAGGAAGCTCTTTTCCGTGGATCGCAGAGAGCAGAAGTTCCACGGCGCGTATACCCATTTCTTTCGTGGGAAAAGTAACCGATGTCAGCGGCGGGTCGATAGACTGCCCCTCCTCCAGCATGTCGGTGCCTGTCACGGCAATATCTTCGGGAACCCGGTATCCCTTGTCGAGAAGCGCGCGGATCATACCGAGCGCCATACGGTCGTTGTAGCAGACGATCGCGTCCGGTTTACCCGTGGCGGTAAAATATTCCACCGCTGCCTCAAGATCCCGGCTGTCGTAAGTGCACTCATAGATATCCTGTGTTGTGACAGGCAGATTATGCTTTGCAATAACCTGTTTGTAAATATTGCAGCGGTTGTCGGAGAAATATGTTTCCAGTGTGTTTCCAAGATAACAAATACGCTTAAACCCGTGGGTTCCGATCAAATGTTCCGTGAGCTGCCCGGTGCCGCTGTCGTTGTCCAGCGCAATAGACGGATATTGACCGTGCTGTTGTGTAATCTCAAGGATCGGGCAGCTACACCCCTCCAGAGTTTTAGAAATCAGCTGCGGCAGATTGTTGGTAACATATGTACTGGATATAAAAATGACACCGCAAAGGTTGTCGAAATTCGGAATGCGCAGGATGCTGTCCTCTCCCAGCCTGTAATTACCCGGAATCTCCTCATCCGTGGATGAAAAAATCTCCACACAGTACCCGTACTCCGAAGCCTGATCTATGATACCCTGACAGATGCTGCGCTGGTATTCCCCTACAATATGCGATACAAAAACACCGATTTTCTTAGTGTGGTACATATCTATCCTCCGAAACAATGATAATCAATATTTTCTCTTAGTATAATTGAAAATATCGGAAAAAACAATATAACTCTACGTACATTTCAAATTACAACCAAAGGTTACAATAAACAAAGTGTGTTATTCAAAAGTAACATCTCCATGAAAAATGGACACTTAAAGTATTGTAACAGAATAACTTATAATAAATTAGCTCCCCGTTTTTATATTTACTGTGTATTGGGAGTGGGGATTACAGAGCGAATTTGTACAAAACGTCGAATGTTATGATTTAATTACAAATTTCAGTGGAACATTGCGAAAATATATGCAATAGTGTTATGTAATCTTGAATTGAATGAAAGCCCTAATCCCTCAGCCATGCTGGGGAGAATGGAGTAAGCAGGAGCATGTAGGATAACACAAGAAAGCCTCCTGTGTTAGAATGAGAAAGGTATCGCGAGCCAATCTCAAAACAAAGGAGACGATCCATATGGACAATCAAAGTTTATCACATGTACGCTGGAAATGCCATTATCATATAGTATTCATCCCAAAGTATCATAAGAAAGTATTGTATGGAAAGTTAAGAAATGATGTAAGGGAAATCATCTCAATATTGTGCAGGTATAAGGATGTAGAAATCATAGATGAGCAGTATGCGAGGATCGCATACATCTAAGTGTGGCAATACCGCTAAAACTGAGCATATCCAGTTTTATGGGATATGTGAAAGGGAAAAGTACGCTGATGATATATGACAGGCATCCAGAGCTGCAAAGTAAATGGGATAAGTCATTTTGGACAAGAGGATATTATGTATCAACAATCGGTAATATAACAGAAGATGCAATAAAGAAATATATTAGGGAGCAGTCAGAAGAGTCAAGGAAAGAAGAAAACAGAAGTACCTCTTTATAGGAGACCAGTAACAACGCTTGCGGTAGCCGCCTTTCAGGCGAGCACGCAAACAGCCCTTTTAGGGCTAATAATAAACCACCATTTGAAGTGGTGATTGCTAACTTTTTACACTTTTTTCACATTTAAACAGTTTCGGCGGGAGAGTTCCTATGATAAAATTCTAAGAAAGAAATTGAAGGAACAACTTTTCACAGGAAAGAGCAGTTTATGGAATGAATATCAGCGCGGATATACAGAAAGGATCAGGCAAGAGAATGGGTGCATTTGTAGAATTTAAAAAAGTCAGCAAAACATACCATATGGGTGAGGTAGATATAGAGGCGCTTAAAGATGTCAATTTTACAATTGAGCAGGGGGAATTCTGCGTCATCGTAGGTGCATCGGGCGCGGGCAAGACGACTATCTTGAATATTCTGGGCGGAATGGACAGCCTTACTTCCGGGCAAGTCATGCTGGACGGTGCTGAGATCTCAGCATATAACAAGAAGAAACTGACTACTTACAGGCGGCACGATATCGGTTTCGTATTTCAGTTCTATAATCTGGTGCAGAATCTGACAGCACTGGAAAATGTGGAGTTGGCGGCGCAGATCTGCAAGGACCCGATGGATGCGATGACGGTTTTGGAGATGGTAGGTCTAAAGGACCGGGCGAATAATTTCCCGGCACAGCTTTCCGGCGGAGAGCAGCAGAGGGTGGCGATTGCGAGGGCTCTGGCGAAGAATCCGAAACTGTTACTCTGTGACGAGCCGACCGGTGCGCTGGATTATAATACGGGTAAGGCAGTGTTGAAGCTGCTGCAGGATACGTGCCGCAGAGAGGGCATGACGGTGGTGGTCATCACGCACAATCAGGCTTTGACGGCGATGGCGGACAGAGTCATCACGGTGAAGAGCGGAACGGTTCAGAAGATGGAGATGAACGAGCATATTGTGCCGGTAGAGGAGATTGAGTGGTAATTTGCGCAATAAATCATGAGGATATGCCGTATCAATATGTGAGGAGTCGGACGGATGAGCAGTGGAATGGTTAAGACGACAATCAGGGAAATAAGGGCAAGTTTCGGAAGATATCTGGCAATTTTGGCGATTGTCATGCTGGGTGTCGGACTTTTTGCCGGACTAAAAATCACAAAGCCGGCAATGATTGCTACGCAGAACTCTTATTTGCAGGAGCAGAACTTTTTTGATTTCCGTTTGCTTTCAACGATTGGTTTTACCGATGATGACGTGGAGAAATTGTCACATATGGAGGAAGTGGCGGATATAGAGGGAACAATTTCGCTGGATGCACTGTGTGCGATTGGTGGAGAAAACGAGGCGGTTTACAAGATACATGCATTGCCGGAGAAAATCAATAAGATTGAACTGACGGCGGGGCGTATGCCGCAGGCGGAGAATGAGTGTGTTCTGGATGCGGCGAAGTATTCAATTGAGATGCTCGGCTCGGCGTTTACCGTGACGGATGATAACGATGAGGATACGTTGGACATGTTCCGGAATCGTACTTACACAGTGGTCGGTATCGCGCGGTCTCCGTATTATATGAATTTCGAGCGTGGTACGACTTCGATCGGCGAGGGCAGGGTTGAGGCTTTTGCCTATGTGCCGATGGCGGCTTTTGACAGTGAGTATCTGACGGAAGTGTTTGTTACTTTAAATGAAAAATATGATGTCTATACGGACGAGTACGAGGATTATATTGATGCCGTACAGGATGGGGTCGAGCAGAAGACGGAAGAGGTTGTCGATGAGAGATATCAGGACCTGATTGATGAAGCGCAGGAGAAGATTGACGACGCACAGACCGAACTGGATGATAAAAGTGCGGAAGCCGAGGAAGAGCTGGATAAGGCATGGCAGGAGATTCTGGACGGAGAGGCCGAGATTGAGGAGCATGAGCATGAGATCGCCGATGGAAAAGAGCAGATCGCGCAGGCACGGGATACGATAAAGGAGCAGAGAGCGGCGCTGGATGAACAGGAGGAGCAGCTTGCAGCTATGGAGGCGATGATGGCATCGGGACAGTACGGTGCCGGGGCGCAAGCGGGCGGCGGACAGTTTGCAGAGAGCGGAGCGCAGATGCAGGCATACGGTGCACAGCTTGCGGAGGGCAGGGCGCAGATACAGGCTGGCAGAGAGCAGCTTGCGGCGGCGGAAGCCGAACTGACCTCGCGGGAGTCGGAACTGGCTGAGGGCGAAGAAGAATTGCTACAGGCGCGGGAGGACTTGGAACAGGGAAAAACTGAGTATGAAGATGCAAAAAAAGAGTTTGAGGAAGAGATTGCAGATGCGCAGGAGAAAATCGATGACGCCCGTGCGGAACTTGCGGATATTGAACAGCCGGACTATTATGTTCTGACGAGAGAAACGAATATCGGATATGCATGTTTTGACAGCGATTCCAGCATTGTTGCGGCTGTCGCCAATATATTCCCGGTTTTTTTCTTCTTGGTTGCGGCTCTGATCTGCATGACGACCATGAACAGGATGGTGGAGGAGCAGCGGACGCAGATTGGTGTTTTGAAAGCGCTCGGTTACGGCAATGCCGTGATCATGACGAAATATATGTTTTATGCCGGAAGCGCTGCTATTATCGGTGCGCTTACGGGACTTGTCGGCGGCACATGGCTTTTTCCCAAGACAATATGGGAAGGATACAAGATCATGTACGATATGGGGGAGATTACCTATCTCTTTAACGGCTGGCTGGCATTCTTTTCGGTTCTGGCAGCGGTTTTGTGCTCTGTGGGTGCGGCATTTTTTTCCTGCCGCTACGAGCTTTATAGTGTGCCGGCGAATCTGATTCGTCCGAAAGCACCGAAGAACGGCAAGCGCATTTTTCTGGAGAAGGTCACTTTTATCTGGAAAAGACTTAAATTCCTGCACAAAGTTTCCGTCAGGAATCTGGTGAGATATAAGAAAAGATTTATTATGATGATACTCGGAATCAGCGGGTGCGCCGCACTTCTTGTGGCCGGTTTCGGTATCAGGGATTCCGTGGCTAACATTGCAGACTACCAGTATGGGGAGATCCAGATTTATGATATCGGAATTACCTATGACGAGGCGCTGACGCAGGCGGAAATGACTGCATTTACAGAACAGACGGCAGATATTTTTGCTAAAATCGCATACCGCTATGAAGAGAGTGCGGATATAGATTTCGGAGAGAAGACGAAGTCTCTGTATATGGTGATTCCAGAAAATGCGGAGGAAATGAAGGAATTTATAGACCTGCATACCGAGCAGGGGGAGGCAATACCCTATCCCGCCAAGGGGGAAGCTGTTATAACGGCTAAAGTGGCCGAGAATTTGGGAATCGGGGTCGGAGATGAGGTTGTCATTCGGGACAATGACATGAATCGGATCCGGGTGAAAATTGCCGGGTTGTGTGAGAACTTTGTCTATAATTATATTTATATGAATCAGGAGACATATCAGGATCAGATCGGTGCAGAGCCGGAATACAAGAGCGCGTATGCGATCGTTGCGGTGGGCACGGATCTCCATGCGGCCGCCGCGCGGGTGTCGGACAGTGACAATGTGCTCGCCGTCTCTGTTGTACAGGACATGAAGGACAGGATTTCTACCATGATGCAGAGTATGGATTATATTGTTGCACTGATTATTCTCTGCGCTGGCTGTCTTGCTTTTATTGTGCTTTACAATTTGACGAACATTAATATCACGGAGCGGATTCGTGAGATCGCTACGATCAAGGTGCTGGGCTTCTATGCGAAAGAGACGGCGGATTATGTCTTCCGGGAGAACCTTATTCTGACGGGATTGGGAGCCGCGGTCGGGCTGGCGCTGGGCAAACTGCTTCACTGGTTTATTATGTATAACATTAATATCGACATGATATCCTTCAAGAATTCTATCAAGCCTCTCAGCTACGGATTGAGTTTTCTGCTCACATTTGTCTTCGCGATGTTTGTGAACGGAATCATGTTCTTTAAGTTGGAGAAAATCAATATGGCGGAGTCGCTTAAGTCGATTGAGTAAGGGACGTTCCGAAAGAGACAGAGTGTTTTAACAAACCGGTTGCAATCCGGAGACTTTGCGTGTAAAATAGATATCAGGCAGAGATTAAGGTATATTTTTATATAAATCAATTATGTTACAAAGGATATCTGGCGGCAGGTATCGGCGTACAGGAGGTAGAGTATGTTCTTATTATTGGCAGGCGGTCTGGTAGTTGTGATTATTCCCGTTGTGATTGCGGTAGTATCTTCGGTTGTCTCCGCGATAGCGGCCTCACAGGATATCGGAGAAGATGAATAAGACGACGGAATAAATTCTTTTTGGTGACAGCGGTATAATCAATAAGAAAGAGGACAGAGAAAATAAAGCGTTTTTCCCTGTCCTCATTTTATTTTATGGGCAGCATATCTTATAAATAGGCCGGCAGATTTGCGTGCAGAGCCGGCAGATCTTAGCAAATTCTTGACGCGCTTTTCGTTCCCATGATGTCAGTTTTACGATAAGATAATTTATATAGATTCTATGGAAGGGAGAAAGTTTCGGTTATATGAATGAAAAGTTAAAAGAGAAAATCAGAGAATCCCTTTCAAGCGTGCTGCCGATTACGATGATAGTGCTGGTTCTGAGTATCACATTAGTGCCGATGGAAATCAGTACGCTGGTGCTGTTCCTCACGGGTGCAGTCCTGCTGATCGTAGGCATGGGATTTTTCCAGTTGGGCGCGGAAATGGCGATGACGCCGCTGGGGCAGGGCGTCGGTGGCAGGCTGGTGAAATTTAAAAGCGTCCTGATGATGGCGTTGGTCTGTTTCCTGATGGGAGCAATTATTACAATCTCGGAGCCGGATCTGCAGGTGCTGGCGAATCAGGTGGCGGCGATACCGAATATGGTGCTGATCTGGACAGTGGCAGCCGGAGTGGGCGTTTTTACCGTGGTTGCGCTTCTGCGTATTCTGTTCCGGATAAGTCTTCCTTTGCTTCTTGCGGGATTGTACATATTTATGTTTATATTGTCTTTCTTTACGCCGTCGGAATTTATCGCGGTTGCATTTGACGCAGGCGGTGTCACGACGGGACCGATGACCGTGCCGTTTATCATGGCGCTCGGTGTGGGTCTTTCTGCCGCGCGAAGCGATAAGGACAGCAGTAATGACAGCTTCGGTCTGATCGCACTGTGCAGTATAGGTCCGATCCTGATGGTTCTGTTTCTGGGGATATTCTATCACCCCACGGAGGCGGTATATACGGCGGTGCAGATACCGAGTCTGGTAACGACTCAGGACGTAGTCAGGGAATTTGTGAAATCGGTTCCCGATTATGCCAAAGAAGTGCTGCGCAGCATTTTGCCTGTGGTCGGCGTGTTCCTGATTTTTCAAATTGTTGCGCGCAGCTATCGTAAACGTCAGGTGCAGAGAATGGCCGTGGGATTTGGGTATACTGTAATCGGGCTGATTCTGTTTCTTACCGGCGTCAATATCGGGTTTGCCCCGGTGGGAAGTCTGCTTGGCGAGGGNCTTGCCGGAGGTGTGTTTAAATGGGCTTTAGTTCCTGTCGGAATTGTGATAGGATATTATATTGTAAAGGCGGAGCCGGCCGTAAGGGTGCTCAATGAACAGGTTGAAGAGATTACCGGCGGCATGGTGTCTTATAAGATGATGAATGCTTCCATGTCTATCGGTGTGGCGTGTGCGGTGGCTCTTTCCATGACAAGGGTTTTGACCGGAATCAGCATCTACTGGATCATTATTCCGGGATATGTGCTGGCGCTTATTCTAAGCAGACTCGTGCCGCCGGTTTTTGTCGGTATCGCATTTGACTCCGGCGGCGTAGCCAGCGGACCGATGACTTCGACATTTCTGCTGCCGCTGGCGATGGGGGCATGTACAGCCTTAGGTGGTAATGTAGTCACGGACGCGTTCGGTGTCGTAGCGTTAGTTGCGCTAGCTCCGTTAATTGCGATACAGGTGATGGGCATGGTATATGCGCGCAGGAGCAGAGTGGTTAGCCGACCGGAACATGCGCTTCCGGGGGATGTGGTTATCGACTTGGAGGATACCATTGTTGATTTAGATGACATCATCGTTGATTTGGAAGATACAGTAGTTGATTTGGAGGAAGCGTGAATATGACAGATCAAAGAAATCTGCAGATGATTCCGCGGCTGGTCATTACGATTACGCGGGAGGAGGATCAGAAAAAGTTAGAGGAGGTTCTCGATTCCATGAATGTTCCCCTATGTTTTCAGTTCAGGGGTAAAGGAACGGCACCGTCTGAAATGATGGATATATTCGGACTGCGGGGCACTACAAGACTTCTTACGGGGGCGTTGGTTTCTAAATCGCAGGTGCAGCCGCTGTTTGAGACGATGAACAGACAGCTTTCTTTCCGGCACAGAGGAGGAGGCATTGCAATTACTGTTCCGGTGAACGGATGTCAGAGCCATGTTTTACAAGAACTAAATGACGCGGCGCAGGATGAGATGAAAGAGGCGCTGAAAGGAGATGAGAAAGAGATGAATGAGAAATCAGAATATGCCGTAATATGGGTTTCCGTAGCGAGCGGTTACAGCGATGATGTGGTAGACGCAGCCAGAAATGCAGGGGCAAAGGGCGGTACGGTCATGAAAGGACGACGGCGCAGTTCTGAGCAGGTAAGTCATCACTTCGGCATCTCCATGCAGGAAGAGCAGGATTTCGTCATGATCGTGGTTCCGCGGGATAAGAAAAGCGAGACGATGGCGGCAATCACGAGTGTGTGCGGACTGGGAACAGACGCGCACGGGGTAGTGCTGGCGCTGCCGGTGGATGAAGTGATGGGGTTGGCGAATTAGGGCAGCCGGGTGTTGCGGCGTAATAATAGAGAGGTTTTGAAAGAGTTCTTTCGGTGGACGGGAGGGCTCTTTTTTGTTTTACACAAAGCGCATTCGGCCTATTTTGAGTTTGCTTGTTTTGTTATGAAACTTTCATAAGTTTTGTTACTCTATATAAGTGAAAGGGAAAATTCCTTGTGCGAATGAGTACCATGGATATCCAANNTCCCGCNGTCATCATGAGGGCTGCAGGAAATACCGGAGGTTATGATGAAACAGGAAGAACTGGAAAACTATATTTACACATACGGCAAGGATTTATATTCATTCTGTTGTCATGTNACACGTAGTCGGCAGGANGCGGATGATCTGTATCAGGACACATTTCTGAAAATGTATGAGATGGGCGAAAAAGTAGTGATNAGATCCAATCCGAAAAGCTTCCTGATGAGCGTTGCCTTAAATCTGTATCGGAACCATAAGCGAAAGCTATCAGTGAGACAGAGGATTACAGGCGTTAGTGTAGCCGTAGATGAGGCGGCGGACCGTGTTGCAGATGAGAAGCAGGGGATGGAAGATCTGGTGGTCGCAAAAGAGGAATGCCTGCTTNTCAGAGAAATGGTCAGAAAGCTCCCGGATAAATACAGAATACCGATCCTATTGTACTATATGGAAGGGTTATCCATTGCGGAGATTGCGGCATTGCTTCAAATGTCTGAAAACACTGTGAAAACCAGAATGCGCAGAGCAAAGAAAATCCTAAAGGAGAGATTGGAGGGTCAATTATAATGATGAGAAAAGATATAGATGANCTTTTACAGACAGCCCTNACTCCGANGGANGAGCCGGATGGNAAATTGAATNACCGGATTCTTCGGATCGTAAAGGAGAGAGAAAAAATGACTGNAAAAACNAAAANTTATCGNAGAAGGATTCCNGCTGCGGCGNTTGCGGCAGCATGTATATTNGTGTTATGTTCCGGCACTGNATTGGCGGTATATAAATACTTAAGNCCGACNGAAGTNGCGNNAGAGGTGGAGAATGATGCGNTNCATAAGGCNTTTTTNAGTGAAGATGCAATATTGGTGAATGAGTCNCAGGAGAGCGGCGGGTATCGTGTCACACTGCTTGGCAGTGTGGCGGGTAGAAATATCNGCGATTTTATGGTGCAAAATGATCGGGGTGAAGTGGAAGANAACAANATTTATACGGTAGTTGCGATTGAACATGCGGACGGGACACCTATGCCGGATACNAGTTCTGATGAATACGGGAAACAGNCGTTCTATGCGTCCCACTACGTTCGCGGGCTTGATCCGNGNCAGTATAGTTTGATGAGTATGGGTGGCGGCTATACGGAGTTTGTCAAAGACGGAATNCAATANCGGCTTCTTGAGATGGACAATATTGAGATGTTTGCGGATAAAGGTATTTATGTTGGAGTGAGTTCGGGAACTTTCTATGAGGCGGATGCTTACAAATATGATGAAAATACCGGTGAAATGAGCCGTAATGTCAGCTATGCGGGAGTGAATGCATTGTTTACATTGCCTGTGGATGCTGAGAAGGCAGATCCGGAGGCTGCTGAAGCTTATTTGAAAGAATTAGAGGATTCTTGGAATGATNCGGGAGAGNCNGTGGAAAAAGATGTTACAGACNTGGCGGTAGATGAATTTATGGAAATGCTGACACCGGAAAATATCGATGAGTATGCGGAACCAATCGAGTCCACAAGGCAGACCTGCACAGTGGATGAATATGGAAACGCAATGTACTCTTATGAATTGAAAGACGATGAAGGGACGGCCGCAGGCAGCGGCGGCGCGTCCGTAGAAAGCCTTTTCCCGGANGGCAAGGCGGGAATGTGCCACAAGTTTGATTACAGCTATTCGGAACTGGGGCTGGCAGACTTATTGATCGATGTGTATATATTGAATGAAGATGGGACGATCACATTTGTCCTGTACCGGCCGAAGCAATAGGTTATANNNNAGGCAGGNANGGCTTATATATGAGNATTGTGATAGGAGCATATTAAAGGGGAAAGAATTATATTGCAAAAAGNGCTCGAAGGTTTCACAATAGGATATAATGGGTATGCCGTAGTGTTGGAATACTAATTGGATTACTTTTTACATCGGTAGTATGTGAATCGATGTAATGCCATGGGTGTAGATTGTAATCGGATATTTACCCGACACCGTATGTCCGGTCATGAAAATACGGCATTTCTCACTCTGTGTCGTGTTGTTCATGGCAGCGTTGAGCTATCCTATCGGTGAAGGAGGAACAGGAAATGGACCAAAAAAAGACCGGGCGCTTTTTCAAAGAGCTTCGAGGTGAAAAAGGGCTCACACAGGAACAACTGGCAGAGCATTTCGGTGTTTCCGGCAGAACGGTTTCACGATGGGAGACAGGCAGCAACATGCCGGATCTGGATGTTCTTATTGAGATGGCAGATTTCTATGAGGTAGATCTCAGAGAACTGCTGGACGGAGAAAGGAAGAGTGAGAAAATGAATAAGGATTTAGAAGAAACTGTATTAAAGGTTGCCGACTACAGTAATGATGAGAAGATGAAGATTATGAGAAGGATGCACATTATTTGCTGGATCGGTGTGGTGAGTTTTATTATTTTCCTCATTTTGGAGGCAATGGGTCTGGCGGACAGTGGCGTCACTGAGGATATAGCGTCATTCTGTCTGGGGCTGCCCTTCGGAATACTTCTGGTTTCTGTTCTGTACACAAGCCGCCATATGTCCAAGATCAGAGCGTTTAAGAAAAAAGTACTTCATCGTGGATAAGGTTGAGGGCAAACACAACTGAATAAAAGTATAAAACAGGGAATGCCTTTATAAGAGGTATTCCCTGTTTTAACTCGATACAAAAACTTAAAACTTTTTGTATCATATTGAATTTCCTTTTTTGTTTATGTATAATATAATACAAGAACAATTAAAAAGTTGTACGAAGTTATCTGGAGGCGATATATATGAGCACTGTTACAAATTATGAAGCAATATTTGAACGATATGGTGGAATAATGCGTACATGTGAACTTACGAAAGAAGGAATATCTTATCAGACGCTTCAAAACCTAATGGAAGAGGGAAGTGTAGAGAAGATTAAATATGGTTATTATCAGTGGCAGGATGAAAAGGCTTTTACAGAAGCTGCTGTTATAAGTTCGTTGTTTCCGGAGGCCATTATCTGCGATGTATCGGCAGCAATGTATTATGGATATACTGACCGTGTGCCGGGAATTTGGCATATAGCCGTGGATAATAAGTCGGCAAGAAATAAATTTAAAATGGATTTCCCTAAGATAAAACCACATTTCATTGATGAAAAAAGGATAGATATAGGCGTGTGTGAAGGAAATATTGATGGAATTACCGTAAAAATATATGATAGGGAACGGGTTGTCTGTGATTGCCTTCGCCATATTAATACAATGGATGGAGAAGCGTTTAATACGGTTATTCAGCGGTATGTTGCCGATAAAGACAAAGATGCTGCAAGGTTGATGGAGTATGCTGCGAAACTTGGTGTGGAAAAAAAGGCAAGAAGAGTGATTGGAGTATGGCTATAAAAGAGATAAAAGACATGGGTGCTTCCGTGCTTACGAGATTAAAAAAGCAAACAATAGAAACAGGAATCAATTATCAGACCTGTTTGCAGCTTTTTGCACAGGAAGAGTTTTTGCGGAAACTTGAAATGTCAAGATATGCGGAAAATCTTGTTTTAAAGGGTGGAATGTTCCTATATGTAATTTCCAATTTCGAAGGAAGACCGACGATGGATATTGATTTTATGCTTAGGAGAATGTCTAACGATGTTACTGAAATAGAGGCTATTATCGAGGAAATCTGTCGGGTGGATACTCACAACGATTTTATTGATATGGAGGTCCTCGGAACGAAAGTGATTGCGCCGGAAAAGAAATATCCCGGTATAGGCATAAGCCTGATGGCACATATTAAAAATGTGAGAATTCCATTTTCGATTGATATCGGTGTCGATGATGTAATAGTGCCCAGTGCAGTTAAAAGAACAGTGGCAACAAGACTGGCAGGATTTAAAGAGCCTAGTGTCTATACTTATTCATTGGAAAGTACGATAGCAGAAAAATTTGATGCTATCTTAAAACGAATGACAGCTTCCAGCCGTATGAAGGATTTTTATGATATATATTATTGGTCGCAAATCTTTGATTTTGATGGCAGAACGTTGCAGGAGGCAATTGGGGCAACTTTACAGCATAGAGGTACTCCATATGAGAGAGATAGCTTGGAGAAAATAAAAACATTTGACCAAAATAAATTTCTTCAAAATCGGTGGAACAACTATAATCCCGGACCTAGACTTGAGAAACCTGGCTTTTCCGCGGTACTGGCACAGATTAACCGATTTATAGGGCCTTTGTATGAAGCGATATTGAAGGAGGATGAATTTTTCGGAACATGGTCAGCAGAAGAGAATGTATGGAAAATGAAGATAAAGTAGAGGCAGGCATTTTGTCTGTCTTGTAATGAACTTGATATTAAATAACGGTAAAACAGAGATGAAATTTGTTTTCTGTCTCTGTTTTTTTATGCGTATAACTGAATTGATGTGATTTTAAGCTTCTATAATTTTATATTCTAAAGATGTTATGGGATTTTTTATGGGAGTATGATATCTAATGTATGTAGGACGAAAGGGAGGACGCTCCGGAATAGTCCGCAGCCAACTGTGCGCACAGGAGGAATTTTTTTATGCAAGGTAAAGAAACTGATAATCTGGTCAGAAAGGCGAAAAGGCGGGACCCAGATGCTTTTACGGAACTTATGCAGCTGTATATGACAGATATGTATAGAGTTGCGTTGGCGATTTTAATGAACGATGAGGATGCGGCGGATGCTATTCAGGATACAATACTTGTCTGTTGGGAAAAGATAAATACTCTGAGACAGGTTCAATATTTTAAAACCTGGATGACAAGAATATTGATTAATAAATGTTATAAGATCAGAAAATCCACAGAGAAATTAGGGGAACTGGAAGAGCATGAAGAGCCGTCGGCGTGCGATGAGTACAATCTTGAATTGAAGGAAGCAATGGCTTTGCTGGATGAGAAGTATCGCATTGTTATGACACTGTTTTACAGTGAAGGATATCATATTGATGAAATTGCAAAAATTTTACATATTCCTAAGAGTACGGTACAGACCCGGCTGTATAGAGCACGGGAGAAGCTGGCAAGGGACTATTACGGAATTGAAAGGAAGGTGTAGACTTTATGGCTAAGAAGAATATTTTCTTATATGATGTCGATATACCGGAAATCGTTCAGGATAAAGCGGAAGAGGCCTTTTCGATCATTATTGCGGAAAGGAAAAGTGTGATGGAGACAAACAAAGTAAAGGATGGGAGCACAAACGGGGTCAGAAATATAAAGCGGAATCGGAAGATTACAAAGATTATGGCGGCGGCAGCAGCGTGCGCTGCAATCATTTTAACAGCAAATGTTATTGTAGGAAGATCAGGACGCAGCAATATGGGAGACCAAGAAATAACAGGGATAACTTCGAATGATCCCGGCATAGAAAGTGCAGATGCGTCCCTGGGAGTATCAGATATTTCAACGCAGGAAACAGTGGACGGAAAAGGTGAAGGAGTGCTCTCAGCGCTTGATAAGAGGTTTACGCTGCGCGTAAGAGCAGCCGAAGCGGATGGAGAACAAAATGGTGAAGGGCAGACGGAAGATGAACAGTCTACTCAATTGGTGGCCGGGCAACCGGTTCCGTTGCTTAGCAGCGATAAAGCAAATTCATGGGTACTGGGGGGAGATGATGTGGATGGCAGTGTAGTAGATTATTGCATAAGTATGCCGTTTACCTGCTTGGGCGATCATATTGAAAAGGTTACTTACAGTATCAATAACGGAGCTTTCCAGATCGTACAGCCTGAGAATGAAACGATTATAATAGATGGGCAGTTGTACGAGGGCGAACTGAACACCGGAATGATTGGTGGAGACTATAATGAAGAAAATGACGGTTTACCGTCCAGACCTTTTGAAACTGTCTTATATCGCTCCTTTACACTGGACTATAATAGGCAGTCGGATGAGTATACATGGATAAATATTTGTAATAATCGTTCTGTTAGCAAAGATATATATGACGCAATTTGGGGAGATGGAAAGAGTCTGGAAGAGATGAATAGCGGTATGCAGCAGATGTTAGATAACACTGTGATTACTTGCACTGTGCAGTATTCGGATAATACTTCCCAGTCTGTTGATATTAATGTGAACAGTAGAATTATGTCATGTGTCGAAGCGGGTGAAGAGCCCAAGTATGAAGGAGAGAGGTCGGTATACTTTACGTTTGAATTGCAGGAGTGATCGCAATTAAGATTGGGTTGTTCAATAAAATAAAGAGATAAGGAGGCGGCTTGCTTAAGCAAGCCGTCATATACCCCACCTATCCTTATCCAATTGCATTTTCATAATCTTGTAATTCATGATACATACCTTCAATTATCACGGTTTTCCCTTTTATTCGATATACCAGCAGATAATTATGTCTCTGAAAATGAATTTTATGAAATTCCAACTTCCTTAAGCGTTCGCTATTACAATAACCCAAACTATCCGCGTATCTTTCAAGTTTTTTTATTGTATCGTCAAAATCCTGCATTAAATTGCCCGCTGCCTGTGGATTCATAAGTACATTGTAAATATAATTCAAGAATTTATCATACTGTCGATTTGCCAGCTCAGACACTTCTACTTTATATTGCATATTTTTCTCTCATTCGTTGCGACACTGTATTAGCCGGTGTTGTAGCTCCCATATCGCTTTTTTGAACCGATTCAGTAAGCTGCCTGACAATGACATCCTCACTAAAATACTCCATAGGCATATCACCCATATCCTTAAAAATAAGATATTGGATATACTTTTGAACTTCTCTTAATTTATCTTCCGGCATTGTTTCAAGCATTGAAATCGTATATTCTAACGTACTCATAAGCACCTCCGGTTATCTTCTTTTCGTTTCAATTATTATAATATACGTTTTTGCTTAATTCAATCATTTTGGTGATGTGCCCATTTTACAATACTTTTTGGATGTGAAATTTCAATATGGATATCGGCGCTTCCGTGCTTACGAAAATAAAAACGGATGAAGGATGAATTTTCCGGCAACTAAACAGATTATGTATTTATCTAATCAAGTAGAAGGGATAAAATACCTGTTATACCAGTCGGAAGAAAGGTGTGATCGAGAAATGGAGCATTTGGTCAGGTTAGCGAAAAAAGGAGATGCGGATGCATTTATCAGATTAATAGAGATCAATCAGGACGCGCTTAAGAGAATTGCCGTCGCATGGCTGAGGGATGAAAACGATATTGCGGATGTCATACAGGATACGATACTGGATGCCTATGAGCATATCGGACAGTTGAAGAAGGCGGAATATTTTAAAACGTGGCTTGTAAGGATTCTGATCAATAACTGTACGAAGATTTACCGCAAAAATAAGAATCATCTGCAATTTGAGGTGAGTGCCGATGAGTATGCGCAAGATCATTGGGAAATCAGCGGGTCTGCGGAATCGATAAGTGCTGATCTGGAGTTTTTTGATCTGTTAAAAGCGCTTCCCGAAGACAGCAGGGTGATTTTTCAGATGTATTTCGGCGAGCAATTTACGACAGCAGAGATCGCGGACATGTTACATATGAAAGAAAATACTGTGAAAAGTAAAATTCGCAGAGGAAAAATACAGCTTCGTGAGCAGATGGAAAAAGAACGTTAAGGGACGGAAAAGTTTTGGAAAGGGGCAGGAGCATGATTATGAGAAAAAATTCTGACGATGATTTAAGAAATATTCTGGGTACGGCATCCATACAAAATCAAGTAATAGATACAAGAATCTGTGAAACGCTGGAGAGTATCAGACAAGAGCGGGCGGAGACAGCCGCACGGGAGGAGAAATCGGATAGGCAGCGGGCGGTTCCCACATGGAATAAGCAGATACGAAACGGGAAGTACACAGCACGGAAAAATCAGGCACACGGCAAGAAGCACACGGCAGGGCAAAAGCTTGCTTACGGCCTCGGAACTGTGGCGGCGGTAATTATTGTATCCATAGGTATCTGTGTTGCAAATCCGTCACTTGCGGCAAGCATTCCGATTCTTGGAAATATTTTTGCAAAAGTGCAGGAAGTTTTTCCGTTCGGAAGGATACCAGAGGATGAGACGACGCGATTGTATGATGAAAACGTAAGGACTCCGCAGAATGCGAGAGAAAAATCAAATTTGATGATCGGAGGCGACCCGAATATAATTGATGAGGCTGCGGGATCGGGGACCGATGCTTTCGGCGAATCAATGGGAGATGAAGGTTTTATTTATCGGGATCAGGACAATGGGATTACCATTACTTTCACGGAATACTATGCATCTAATCAGGCAATTTTCTTTGGTGTCTGCATAGAAAGTGAGGAGGCATTCCCTGCATTTGCAACCATGGGAGACACAGATTATCAGCTCATACAGGCAAAAACGGAAGAGCAGTACTCCTTTAGGGATACCATAGTGGGCGGTTTCAGGAATATTGAAGGTAGACTGGAGGATGCACATACATTTGCAGGAATTATGCGCGTGGATTATGATTCCATTAATGTAGATGACAGCAAATATGAAGCGGCGTGCAGGGAAGCCGAGGAAAAGGGAGAAGAGCTTCCGGCTGTTACAGAGGAGACATGGGATCAGTATATGAATCGCTATGAAGTGCCGGAAAAATTTGCGGTGCAGATCAAGATAGAATCTTTGCGGGGATATTGCAGGGAAGAGATAGACGCGGAGAACGGGAATCAATACAGGGTACGCGGAAATTGGGAATTCCCGTCCTGCAAAATTGAGAAGAGTACAGCGGATGTACAGACCATTCAGATTGGAGAAGTGAATGAACAGGGAATCGGACTCGATATGATAGAAATCTCTCCGGTAGAGTTGACGCTGCATACGATTGAACCGGCGAATAGGCTGACATTTGCGGTAGCGCTTGATAAGAATGGGAAGAAATTGGCGTCGGGCAGCAGCAATGCATATGAACTGGCGACTGCCGGGTGTGATATCTCCACGGTGACTGTCTACATCTGCGATTATGATGAGTATATGGATGAGATCAAGGCGTACGCATTGGAAGATGATGAGAAGTTCAGAAATGTGTTGGAAGAAAAGGCATTGTTTAAGACGGTGGTTGATACGTAGAAGGTTCCAGTGCTGCCCGGCGGCGCTTTTATCCCTTTTACGGTGGGAAGATGGGCGCGGAGACTTAAGAGATAGAATGGTAATATGTTTAATTGACACAGCCCCTCTGTGGCAAAATCCCTTTCGTCCTATTCGATCGCTATTCGATCGGTTTTGGAAATTCTGTTGGTTATATTGAAAAAAATTGTAAAAGTGTCTATAATATAATTCAGTAGAGTTTTGTCAGGCATGAGATACATATATATGCCCTGAAATCAAATTCGGTTGAGATGGAGGTTTGCTATGAGGTTAGTTACACGTTCGGATTTTGACGGGCTTGCATGTGGAGCGTTATTAAAGGAAGCGGGCATTATTGATCATTGGAAGTTTGCACATCCTAAAGATTTGCAGGACGGACTGATTGAGATTACAGAGGATGACTGNCTTGCCAATGTTCCTTATGTNGANGGNTGCGGATTATGGTTTGATCATCATTCCAGTGAGCATGANAGANTGCANTTAGCAGGGTAAATATAAGGGAGAGAGCCGCATCACACCGTCCTGNGCCAGAATTATCTATGAGTACTATGGCGGCAGAGAGAGATTCCCGCAGTTTGACGATATGATGGAGGCGGTTGATAAGGTTGATTCCGGNAACCTTACCATNGANGAGATTCAGAATCCNANGGGATGGATTCTNGTCGGTTATCTGATGGACCCCAGAACCGGGCTNGGACGTTTCCGNAATTTTACGATTTCCAATTATCAGCTTATGGAGAAACTGATCGATGCGTGCCGTACGATGACNACNGANGAGATTTTANATCTGTCGGATGTNAAGGAGCGTATTGAGGTTTATAATGAGCAGACCGAGAAATTCAAGGAGATGGTTACAGCNCATACCGAGGTGCGCGGNAATGTGATTATCACGGANNTAAGAGGNNTAGACATTATCTATACNGGTAATCGGTTTATGATCTACAGCATGTATCCGGAACAGAATATCTCCGCATGGATCGTTAACGGTAAAGGNGGTCTCGGCTGTTCGGCNGCNGTCGGNTACAGNATTATNAATAAGACCAGCGANGTNAATGTAGGAAGTCTCATGCTGAAATACGGCGGCGGCGGCCACAAGAAAGTCGGCACCTGTCAGTTCAGCGATGAGAATATGGCNGANGATCTNCCGAAGATGCTGGATGAACTTTGNGNGATGGCGAATGCCTAGANGATAATCGGTATTGAAATGTCAGCTTGNAAGATCGGGCAATNCGATTTTCGGCTGGCGGTCAAACGGCGATATGCCCCATAATTGAAGGGCATATCGCCGTTAGTGGATTACGGNGTAGGTATACTGACTATCATTGATNATGAGGGTAACGTATGCGGTATGGATGCCGGAATATAGAACATGATATAAACGGGGGATATACATTATGACATTTGATNTAAAGAAGGACNGCAAAAGAATTATTATTATNTGTCTGGCATCGGCAATNATGGCNGTNAANATTAAGACGTTTGTCAGNACAGGCGGGTTATATCCGGGCGGTGCNACGGGTCTGACAATATTGATCCAGAGTATCTGCAAGATGTTTTTGCATATTACGATTCCGTATACGCCNGTCAANCTGCTGTTGAATGCNGTGCCGATCTATATCGGATGGCGNTTTATCGGTAAGAAGTTTACGCTGTATTCCTGNATNTCCATCNTGGTGACAAGTATCATGACNGATATGATACCGGAGGTCGCTGTCACATACGATATTCTTCTGATCAGNATNTTCGGCGGTATCNTCAGCGGGTTCGCAATCAGNCTGTGCCTGTCCATGAATGCGACGACAGGAGGNNCGGACTTTATTTCCATCTATCTGTCAGAGAAAAAAGGNGTCGATGCATGGAATTTTATTCTGGCATTTAACGTGGTTATCATTATGATTGCCGGATTACTGTTCGGTTTCGACAAGGCATTGTATTCCATCATATATCAGTACGCTTCCACACAGATGCTGCATATGCTCTATAAGAGATANCAAAAACAGACNNTGTTTATCGTGACAAATAAAGCNAACGATGTCTGCAAGGCGATCAATACGGTCAGCATGCATGGAGCGACGATNATGAGCGGNGAGGGCTCCTATGAACACGAGAAGAGGAANGTGGTNTACTCCGTCGTGTCCAAGGAGGAGAGTAAAGANGTGATAGCNGCCGTGAAGAAAGCGGATGAAAGCGCTTTCGTCAATGCAATCAGGACGGAAGAGCTGTCGGGAAGATTCTATTATAGGCCGAATGAGTAACCGTTTGTNTCTGCCCGCCTTCTGAAGAGCCTCCTANCTCATATAGTCGCCGTTGTAACTGACGAGNACCGCATTAGTGACACCATCCATATCTGCNAGCGTATTGATAAAATCNGTGNTGTCGCTTTTCAGACGGATCTCGGCATTCAGTTCAATGGCGCCTTTTTGTACTGTTTTGCTTTTCACGACGAAGCGGGTGACCTGCGTTTCCAAGTATTCTTTCGCCCGGCGTTCGCTGTCCTGATCCGTGCAGTTTAAGACAACGATATAAGGATTAAAGTGAGATTTCCTGTTGACGAAAATCAGCAGGAAAACGCCGATCAGCACNCTGCCGATTACCGCTAAGGGGATCAGACCCGCGGCNAGGACGATTCCTACCGCGATCGACCAGAATANGAAAGCAATGTCCAGAGGTTCCTTGATGGCAGCACGGAAACGGACGATGGATAGAGCACCGACCATACCGAGAGAAAGAACGACATTGGAGGTTACCGCGAGAATTACCAGCGTTGTGATCATAGTGAGNGCCACCAGNGTTACGCCGAATCCNGAAGANTACATGACNCCTGAGAAAGTCTTTTTATAGACAAAAAAGATAAACATNCCNAGTCCAAANGCAAGAATCAAGGCGAGAGTCATNTCAAAAAGGCTNATNCTGGTTACATTTTCNAAGAAACTTGATTTAAAAATATCATTAAAAGTCATAGTGTTTTCTCCATTACAATGAAATAGTTTGTTATGTCNGGTCAACCGTAAATNCGNCATGCCGCATATTTTGAAAAGGCCTGTGTGCGACATCCGTCGAGTTGTACAATATCCCGAATCAGANCCGGCAGANAATCATCCCATTTTACTTCCAGAATAATAGGGGCATTGCCTGCGGGGATCGTGATACAGTCAGGGTTCAGAAAATCCGTACACCGCAGNCCNGTCCGAATATCNTAATCGATCGTGACGCGGACATTGCCTGCGGGAAAAATAAACGGTTCTCTAATGTAATCCACGATNGTCTTAGGGCGNANCTGCTGGAAANACATTTTGTCATGCAGCTCTTTNACAAGGGGCTCTTTACTCTCGGACATCCACTCACAGTTACCGTCTACGATTGCCTGNGCTTCCTCTGCTGTTAAGACGGCGGACTCTTTGGTNCCCAGCCCGNNAAGTTTACTCTTTTTTTCCAGATGAATCAGGGAAGGATCACGGTTGTAGTAGCGGATGCGGAATTTCTCGCGCCGGCTTATGCCGTCCAGNTTCTCCCGCAGAGCCTTGTCCGACAGATTGTCGAAGTANAGGCTTCGGATCATGTAGCGTCCGTCGATGGCGTGTGNGTCCGGNCGTGTTACTGCCCGCAGCCGNTGCCGCAGNGTGATCACATCNNAAAGNGTGATTTCGTGTTTCCATTCATGGCGNTAAGTCAAGGGGTGTCTCCTTTCTTCTATGTTCAGGCACAAGTTTGCGGAGATGCGCAGCATCTCGTAAGCATTATCGCGCGAAGCGATTTACTTTTTTAAGATTGTACAGGCAATTTAAGNAAAAAATATGTATAAATTGAGAAAATTCTGTGTCCANGCTGTATTATATATTTAATAAAAGCNGTTGACAAATCCCGAATCAGGAACCTATAATGAATTATCACGAGCGGAAGGGGTGGAAAGATGAGGCAGTAATCGACTTTTGAAACATGAAATATTGTTGCCAAAAGTGGATTATGTTTCTCATTTTCATAACCGCTCTTTATTTGTATCTTTTATTAATAGATAAAAATTGATTAAGCCGACAAGACTTCGAAGCTGTTTTGTGATGCGCTTAATCAAACAATAGACGGTGTTTATGAAACAGAAACTTTCCGGAATCATTTGGCAACAAATGATTCCTTTTTTGCGCGCATAGGCAGAGTCGGAAGATATATCAGACGGAAGCCGTGCTTGCACGAGCAGCCGACTGATATGTCTTCCGACGAGCAACGCGAACTCAGAAGACGTAGTCTTCTGAGTCTGTCTACGCGAGAAGGAGTCAGAAGAAGCAAAGGAGGTCAAAACATTATGGCACAAATCAGCGTATCAAATCTCACCTTCTGTTACGAAGGCAGCTTTGACAATATATTTGAAAATGTATCTTTTTTGATCGACACGGACTGGAAGTTAGGTTTTATCGGGAGAAACGGCAAAGGTAAGACCACGTTTTTAAACCTTTTGATGGGAAACCAAAAGGAGTATCAGGGGCATATCAGCACATCGACGGTGTTTGACTATTTTCCCTATCGGGTCACGGAGCAGCAGAAAGAACAATGCTGTGCAGATTTTATGGAAGAGTGGAAAACGGACTGCGAACTCTGGCGGATCATCTGTGAGTTGGAGAAGCTTCACCTCGAGGCGGATGTGCTCTACAGACCGTTCCGGACACTCAGCCACGGGGAACGCACGAAGGTAATGCTGGCAGTTTTGTTTTCGGGAGAAAATGATTTCCTTCTTATCGATGAACCGACGAATCATTTGGACCAGGAGTCGCGGGAAGTGGTGAAGGCATATCTGCAGCAGAAGAAGGGATTTATTCTTGTTTCTCATGATCGCGATCTGCTGGACGCATGTATTGATCACGTGCTGGTCTTAAACCGCTGTACCATAGAGGTGCAGAGCGGAAAGTTCTCATCATGGTGGGAGAATAAGAACCGTATGGATGCGTTCCATGAAGCGGAGAATGAGAAGCACAAGAAAGAAATCAGAAGACTGAATAAAGCGGCGGAGAGGACCCATGAGTGGGCGGATAAAAGTGAGAGAACCAAAATCGGCTTCGATCCGGTGAAGGAGAACGACAGAAGCATAAGCACGCGTTCCTATATCGGTGCGAAGACGAAGAAAATGCAGAGCAGAAGAATGCAGATGGAGAAGCGCATCGCGGACGAAATCGAGCAGAAGGAAGGACTTCTGCAGGACATCGAGCGTCCTGTGGACCTGAAGCTCATGCCGATGCGGCATCATAAGGAAGTGTTGATTGCTGCGAGAGATTACGGGATTGCGTATTGTACGCCGGGAAATGAGTTGTCTGAGATGAAATTACAGCCGGATTCATCGGAGATAAGTGTAGAGAAGGAAAGCACCGGCAACGAGAACTGTACTGAGATTTTTCAGAACTTTAATTTTGAGCTACGGCGCGGAGAGCGGGTCTTCCTCCACGGAGAGAACGGCTGTGGAAAGTCCAGTCTGATNAAGGCNATTCTTGCACGCTGTGCGGATGNCCGGNGCGCTGACAAAGTGAGTGCAATGCGGGAATCCGGNACACTGACTACAGCNTCCGGACTTATNGTTTCCTATATTAATCAGGACACTTCGTANCTNCNNGGGAGTCTGAAGGAGTACAGCAGACAGAATAATCTNGATGAGAGCCTTTTCCTTGCGATCTTAAGGCAGCTTGANTTGGAGCGGGTGCAGTTTGCCAAGAATATGGAAGACTATTCCGAAGGGCAGAAGAAAAAAGTGNTGATTGCNGCGAGNCTGCTGAAACAGGCACATCTGTATATATGGGATGAACCGCTTAATTATATTGATATTTTCTCCAGAATGCAGATCGAAGATTTGATCCTCACGTATCAGCCTACCATGCTCGTCGTGGAGCATGATGTGAGATTCCGGGAGAAGATCGCTACGCGGGTGGTGGAGATGTGAGATAAGTTTCCGAGAAAAGACTCAATTTCAACGGATTTGTTAGACGAATATTGTTGCTTTTTTGTCCTTTTTTTGGCAGAATATAAGAGGACGTGTTTTAAGAGTGAAGTTATGGCGGAGAAATAGGCAGAGGCGTTATGATTTCCGCGGTAAGAAAGCTTCATTGATGGCTAATTATAGAAAGAGAGAAGGGATAATACATGGAAAGAAAAGTAGGAACTGTATCAAGGGGTATACGCTGCCCGATTATCAGAGAGGGCGATAACCTGTCGAAAATTGTTGTGGACAGTGTGTTAGAGGCAGCCGAGTCGGAAGGATTTGCCATCCGTGACAGGGACGTGATTGCGGTGACAGAATCTGTCGTGGCGAGATCTCAGGGCAACTATGCATCGGTGGAAGCGATCGCGCAGGATGTGAGAGAGAAACTCGGCGGGGAGACGATCGGCGTTATTTTCCCGATTCTGTCCAGAAACCGTTTCGCNATCTGCTTAAGAGGAATCGCGAAGGGCGCGAAGAAAGTTGTGTTGATGCTCAGCTATCCCAGCGATGAGGTGGGAAATGAGCTTGTGTCTTTGGATCAGCTTGATGAGGCGGGGATCAATCCTTACAGCGATGTGCTGACATTGGAGAAATACCGCGAACTTTTCGGAGAGAACAAACATCCTTTTACGGGAGTGGACTATGTAGCTTATTACGGAGATCTGATTCGGGAAGCGGGAGCTGACGTGGAGATTATCTTTGCCAATGACTGCCGCAGCATTCTTCCTTATACGAAGAAAGTATTAAACTGCGACATTCACACGAGAGCCCGCACGAAGAGACTTCTGAAAGCGGCAGGCGCAGAGGTGGTAATGGGAATGGATGATATCCTTACATCGTCCGTAAACGGTAGCGGCTGCAATGAGAAATACGGACTGCTTGGTTCCAATAAGTCTACGGAAGATACCATCAAGCTGTTCCCGAGAGAGTGTACTGATCTGGTGCTGGATATTCAGAAAGAGATTCTGAACAGAACCGGCAAGCACGTAGAAGTCATGGTATACGGCGACGGCGCCTTCAAAGATCCGGTGGGGAAAATCTGGGAGCTTGCTGACCCCTGCGTATCTCCTGCCAGCACGCCCGGCTTAGAGGGTACACCCAATGAAGTGAAGTTAAAATATCTGGCGGATAATGATTTCAAAGACTTGTCCGGTGATGCGCTGAAAGAGGCGATCTCCAACCGTATCAGAGAAAAGAAAGATAATCTGGTCGGCGATATGGCATCGCAGGGTACGACGCCCAGAAGACTGACGGATCTGATCGGTTCCCTGTGCGATCTGACAAGCGGTTCGGGAGACAAGGGTACTCCGGTAATTTTGATTCAGGGATATTTTGATAATTATGTGAGTTAGTTATATATCGGTGTAACGACATATTGATTCAGGACACATACATATGTATGAGCCCGCTGTGTTTCCTTTGCATGGCGGGCTTTTGCGTGAGGTAATAAGAGGATAAGATGGCAGACAATACGCAAAACGATTTACTTGTTAATTTAGATCGATTACATACCACAGAAATGGGNGTTGAAAGAATTAAGCGNAACCTTTCCCTGAACACAGANGATGTCGTNGAGTGGTGCCGNGNCAGAATATCTGACTCCAATGCGTCNNTCAGCCGACGTGGGAAAAATTGGTATGTGATCATNGANAANTGCGAGATCACGGTAAATGCGCACAGCTACACGATCATTACGGCGCATAAGATAAAAAGAAATTGANAACGGACAANTAAGAAGTGANCTGTGTAATAATCAAANAGTATTTNAATACATACATTTNANAAGGAGGCTNCATATGCGATACAGAACATTACAACGGTGCAACGGACAGAAGGTGAGCGAAATNGCTCTCGGCTGNGAGGGNTTNATGGGAAAATCNCGNGAAGAATTTAAAGCGATGCTCGATCGTGCCATGGAACTGGGAATTAATTTTATTGATATGTATACCTCGAATCCCGAGTTCCGGGATAACATGGGCGNAGNGATNGCAGGCAGACGGGATCAGATCGTNCTTCAGGGGCANATCTGCTCCGTGTGGGAGAACGGGCAGTATCTGCGCACCAGAGATTTGTCTAAGGTCAAAGCCGGGTTGGAGGANCAGCTGCAGCGNCTNGGAACGGATTATCTGGATATCGGTATGATTCANTATGTGGATGGCGAGAGCGATTTCGAGGAAGTATTTGGTGGTGAGATCATCGAGTATTGTAAAGAACTGAAGGCGGCAGGTACGATCCGCGCCATCGGTATGAGCTCGCATAATCCGATTGTGGCACGCAAGGCGGTGGAGACGGGATTGGTTGATGTGCTGATGTTTTCCGTAAATGCGGCTTATGATATGCAGCCGGCCAGCGAAGACTGTAACGATCTGTGGGACCCGAAGAACTATCAGGACGGACGCATCGGTATGGACCCGGAGAGAAAGGCGCTTTACGAGTTGTGCGAGAAGGAAAATGTAGCGATTGACGTTATGAAAGCATTTGGCGGCGGTGATATGCTGAATGAGGAACTTTCGCCCTTTGGTGTGGCGTTCAATGAGTATCAGTGTATCGAATACTGTCTGACAAGACCCGCCGTGGTATCTGTTATGGCAGGCTGTCGCAGTATTGCGGAGGTAGAGAAGGCGGTGTCCTATTTGAACGCTTCCAGAGAAGAGAGAGACTATTCCACAGTACTGTCCCGCATGGAAAAGTTTAAATTCCACGGCAACTGTATGTACTGCGGACACTGTGCACCGTGCAGCGTAGGAATCAACGTGGCGGATATCAATAAATATCTGAATCTGGCGTTGGCACAGGGAGAGGTGCCGGAGACGGTGGCGGATCACTATAAACTGTTGGAGCACCATGCTTCGGAGTGTATTGCCTGCGGAAGCTGTGTGCGGAACTGTCCGTTCGGGGTCGAAGTGATTGCGAGAATGAAGAAGGCTGTAGAAGTGTTCGGGTACTAGGATAATAGAAAATATGAAAGGCTTCGGGATTCCCGGGGCCTTTTCTGCATCAATTGCATAGGAGAGTGCGAGGAGCACACTTTATTATTACATAAGTTCTTGACAATTATTCTTAGCCTGTTAAAATGAAACTAGTTTCATTTTTATGCCTTATTATATTTTATGGACTTATCCATTCACGGGATTAATTCTTCAATGCCTGCGGTGGGGGTGGTTCATGCTTGTACATATTAAAGTATCGAAATATATGTAATTGACTGGAAACGATATGAGAGGAGGACTTTATGCCGAAGGTAACGGAAGAATACTTTATTCAAAAAAAGAAAATGATCACGGACGCGGCGTATGAGCTGTGTCTGCAAAAGACAGTCAGTACAGTTACCATGCAGGATATCATCGACCGCACCGGACTCAGTCAGGGAGGAATCTATCGGTTTTATAAGGATATAGATGATATTTTTGCAGATATGATCCGGCAGATGCGTGAGCGGGTGAGCATTAAAGGAAAGATAGATGAGATCCTGGCGCAAAAAGACCTCCTCCCGCCGACGGAAATTACGAACAGGCTTTTTGATATGCTTGCGGAGTTTATGAGCAGTGAACTTATGGGAATCGAAAAGATTGACTTTGAATTATCCGTACTTGCCATGAATGCGCCGCAGCGAATTGACAAGATCATGAAGAGTATTCCCGAGGTGGGAAATATGGAATATTTGACGATGCGGACAATGGAGTTTTTGGAGGAGCAGAGACTGAGCGGTAAGATTCATCCGAGGGTAAGTGTAGAGGAGCTGCTGGCCTTTATCTCTTCGGCATACGGTGGCATTCAAATGACCTGTATTGTGCATAACTGCTATCGGCATGAGAGAAATCCGCTGACGTCATTGTACCAGCCGCAGATTTTGTTGGGGACGTTGGCGAAGACAGCGAATTATCTGATGGGTGAAGAATCTGATTGACGAATACCGAGTATTCTTGGCTAAAAAATGATGGAAAGTAAAAGGAGAACAAGAAGAATATGAAAACGGACAGAGCTTACACAGAAGAATATGTATCCCTCGCAGGAATCGATCACTACCTCTTGCATTATCGATCAAAACCGGAAGATCCGGTCATACTATTTATTCATGGCGGACCTGGGCAGTCAGAGACCTTCTTTGCATTTGTTGTGGAGGAGTATGCGGCGCGTAATTATAATATTGTTTATTACGATCAGCGGGGAGCGGGAAAAACATGGTTGAAGAACCGGAAGAGCAAGCCTGATACCGAGATCCTGAAAAATGATTTGCTGGAGATCGTGCTGTATCTGAAGAAAGCGTATGGAAAAAACAAGATCGGACTTTTGGGACATTCGTGGGGAAGCGTTCTGGGAAGCATGTTTGCGCTGGAACACCCCGAGCATACCCTTTTCTATATCGGTTGCGGGCAAGTCATTAATATCATGGACAATGAGCGGACGGGCTATGCAATTTTAAAAGATACGATTTATAAAAGCGGTAACAAAAAGGATATCAGGAAGTTGGAAAAGATCGGTGAATACCCGACTGACTACTTTGACATGAAGGTCTATCGCAAGATGGGACAGATCAGGAGCCTGCAGGGGAAATACGGACTGGCGCAGGATTTCAGCAAGACGGTCATCGACCTGTGGCGCAGATCGCCGGTTATGGGAATGAAGGATCTCCTTCCCTTTATGACGGGTATCATGACCAATATGAAGGTGATGAGTGAACTGATGTCTTTTGACTTGAGAAAAGAAGGCAGCAGCTATCAGGTTCCGGTCTACTATGTGCTCGGAGAAAAGGATTGCCAGACGCCGATCGAGATCAGCATGAAATATTTCGAGGAGATGGATGCGCCTGAGAAGAAACTTTATCTGATTCCGAATGCAGGGCATGCGCCGATGATTGATAACGTGGAGGCGTACCGGAGAGCGGTGGGGGAAATTGTGGGGAGATATGGCGGATTGAGTAATTAGTTGATTAGCGGTGAATGGGTAATTAAAATATGATGATTGTAGGGAACTTTCTGACGGTGTTTGGAGGGTTCCCCTTTTTTGATAAGGATTATCTTTTCTGTGAAAATGTTTTTAGAGGGTAAATGGTGAAGGGGGATGGCATTATTGTTCGGACTGCAACGTGTACTTGCCACATGGGATCGAAGCGGTTATGTCTGAGCTGTATCATGGAAAACATAAATGACATTCTAAGTATTTTGTAGTAAAATTAATTTGGAAAATTATACAAGGAGGTTGTCCAATGATTGACAACAAGAAAGAACAAGAGAGAGATGAACTTCACCGCACCATATGGAATATGGCAAATGACCTTAGGGGCAGTGTGGATGGTTGGGATTTCAAACAGTATGTATTAGGTATGCTGTTTTATAGATATATTTCAGAAAACTTTGTTAAATATGTAAATGCGGGAGAATTAGAAGCGGGTAACAATGATTTTGATTATGCAAAGTTAGATGATGAGAGTGCAGAGGAAGCAAGGGAGGATTTGGTGCAATCAAAAGGATATTTTATTTTGCCCAGCCAGCTATTCTGCAATGTAAAAGAGAAAGCGCCAAATAATGAAAATTTGAATGAAACGTTGGAAAGCGTATTTAGAAATATAGAAGGTTCCGCACAGGGGCATGACAGCGAGGATGACTTCAAGGGATTGTTTGATGACATTGATGTAAATAGTAATAAGCTGGGTGGCACTGTATCTAAAAGAAATGAAAAACTGGTTAAGCTCCTGAATGGTGTTGCGGATATGAAGCTAGGGGATTATCAGGATAATACTATTGATG
The DNA here is from genome assembly GCA_014804605.1 of Lachnospiraceae bacterium. Classification (GTDB taxonomy): domain Bacteria; phylum Bacillota; class Clostridia; order Lachnospirales; family Lachnospiraceae; genus UBA3282. The sequence goes on from JAAUZM010000037.1 coordinate 224,272, forward strand.
CATTTGGCGATGCCTATGAGTTTTTAATGGGAATGTACGCTTCCAATGCAGGAAAAAGCGGTGGAGAGTATTATACGCCGCAGGAAGTTTCAGAACTTCTGACAAGAATCACTGTATTGGGAAAGAAAGAGGTAAACAAGGTTTATGATCCGGCTTGCGGAAGCGGATCACTTTTGCTGAAATTTGCAAAAGTCTTGGGAAAAGAAAACGTGCGTCAGGGATTTTTCGGGCAGGAAATCAATATTACTACATATAATCTTTGCCGTATCAATATGTTCCTGCATGATATAGGATATGAAAAATTTAATATTGGTCATGGAGATACTTTGACGGAGCCTTTGCATTGGGATGATGAGCCATTTGAGGCGATTGTTTCTAATCCGCCGTACTCTATCAAATGGGAGGGTGATGATAACCCTATTCTTATTAATGATGAACGTTTTTCTCCCGCTGGTGTGCTTGCGCCGAAGTCAAAAGCGGACTTAGCGTTTATTATGCATTCATTATCATGGCTTGCGACAAATGGTGTAGCAGCCATCGTATGTTTTCCGGGTGTCATGTATCGTGGCGGTGCGGAGCAGAAAATTCGCAAATATCTGATTGATAATAACTATGTCGAGTGTGTGATACAGCTTCCTGATAATCTTTTCTTTGGGACAAGCATTGCCACTTGTATCATGGTGTTGAAAAAGAACAAAGTGGAAAATAGTACGTTATTTATTGATGCTTCTAAAGAATGTGTGAAAATTACCAATAATAATAAGTTGACTGAAGAAAATATTCAAAATATTTTGGAGGCATATGAAAAGAGAGAGAACAAACAATATTATGTAGCAGCGGTGGCAAATGATAAGATTGCAGAAAATAGCTATAATCTTTCGGTTTCATCGTATGTGGAGCAGGAAGATACAAGAGAAAAGATTGATATTGTGAAATTGAATACGGAAATTAAGGAGATTGTTGCGAGAGAAGAAGAACTTCGGGCGGAAATTGATAAGATTATTGTGGAGATTGAGGAATAATGATATAACGAAGGTTATGTGGAGTAAATGAAACAAGTTGCTTTTGGAGATTGAGAGGGTGGAATGGTAGCCAACAAGAAAGAGGAAGAGAGAAGTAGTTTGATTTCGGCTATAAGGATAGGAAAATCAGAGGGAACTGAGGAAACAAAGAAGATAATGGAACTGTTTGATTCAGTAAATTTTTCTGATGAAGAATGTCCAGACTTTATTGGGATGAATCAAGAGGAGAATATACTATTTGGGATAGAACATTTTCGAATAGATCATTTTATTACCGAAAAAAAGAATCATCAAGTAGGTGCAACGGGGGTAATGTATAAAAAGGAAATTGATAAGGTGTACAGTACATGGAAGGATGAGGTTTTGACATCAGATGAGGTGCCAGATGGAGCTGTTAAAGATATAATGAATACTGTGACAAATCAGCTTGAACGAAAATATTCAGCAAGCTATAGTAACTTTATTTATTCGTTTAAATATGTGTTTTGTAAGCATTTAGAGCATTTAGAAAACTATTGGGAAAGATTGGAGTCAAGTAAAACCGAAAATCAAACTATTAGAATGTCATTTCTTATGGAAATTTATACGGATTTTCATGAGCTATATTTGAACCATTATAATCGTACTGAAAAAAATGTTTTGGGATTAATGCCTTTCTTTGAAGATGTGGTCGACTTACTAAATCAAGTGCCTAAAAATAAAGTACAATATTTTATTTTATATTTAAAAAATTATGCTGGATCAATGTCTAAAGTGATTGCTTTGGACAATAAAGATTTGATGGGATCTATTAGAAGACAAAAGATTAAAGTATATAAATATACTGCAATTGACTATTTTCTTGATCCATTCGAAAATTTACATGGTAAAACGGGATTCGATATGGATCATACGAAAAGAGATGGGCAGATAGATATGAATTGTAGAATAACTACCCAATTTTTGAAACCGGAAATATATCAATTTTTGATGTTTAATGCAACAAAATTGGCATTAGATACTAAACAAATAGGAAAACCGTTTGTATGTGATAGCTCATCTCAAAGAATGCTTTACACATTTGGCGATCATATTATTGGTTGGAAAGAGACAAACGATAAAGAATATGTATATGAGCCTATTGTTAGACCAATGAAATGGGAAATGATTCAAAGAAGAAATGATGAGTTTGACAGAAAATTTGGGGTGGAAAGTGAGGCAGAGTTGAATGAGTAAGTTAAATGAGTTGATACAAAAACTGTCTCCAAATGGAATAGAATATAAGTTTTTAAATGAGATTGCACATTATGCAAGAGAACGAGTTAACGTTACTGAAATTAACCAAGAAACATATGTTGGTGTGGAGAATTTGTTACCTAATAAAGCGGGAAAGACAATTGCTAGGTATGTTCCAACAGAAGGAAATGTTATAGCCTTTCATGTTGGTGACATTTTGATAGGAAACATTCGTCCCTATTTAAGGAAGATATGGCTTGCTGATTGTGAAGGGGGAACAAATGGAGATGTATTAGTAGTGCATCTCAATGGTATAGTGCGAATATTACCGAAGTTTTTATATTATGTGATGTCATCGGAGGATTTTTTTACATATGATGTGCAAAATTCTAAAGGTGCAAAAATGCCTCGTGGAGATAAAGCAGCTGTTCTGAAATATAAAGTGCCTGTTCCTCCTCTAGAAATTCAGTATGAAATTGTACGAATTTTGGACAATTTCACAGAACTTACAGCAGAACTTACAGCAAAACTTACAGCAGAACTTACAGATCGAAAGAGGCAGTATCAATATTATCGAGATAACCTATTTAAATTTGATATATTTGTACCAAAAGTAAGGTTAGGAGATATTGCAATAATAACAAGAGGTGGCAATTTTCAAAAGAAAAATTTTGTTGAGCAAGGTTTTCCATGCATTCATTATGGGCAAATATATACAAGTTTTGGTATTTATGCTGATAAGACCATCAAAAATGTATCAGAAGATGCAGCGAAGAAGTCAAAAAAAGCAGTGAAAAATGATATTGTTATGGCTGTTACAAGTGAGAATATAGACGATGTATGTAAATGTGTTGCATGGTTAGGGGATGATGAAATCGCAGTTAGTGGACATACGGCAATTATTCGTCATGAGCAAAATCCAAAGTTTTTAGCATACTATTTTCATACTGAGGATTTTTACAAGCAGAAGAAGAAGTTGGCGCACGGAACAAAGGTGGTTGAGATAACGCCAGATAAATTGAATGATATTATCATTCCGTTGCCGAGCATTGAAGAACAAGAACGTATTGTATCAGTTTTAGACCGCTTTGACACTTTATGTAATGACCTTTCCAACGGACTTTCCGCAGAAATTGCAGCAAGGCAAAAACAATATGAATACTATTGTGACAAGTTATTAACTTTTAAGGAGTTGAGCGAATGAGTACATTTAACATGGTTGCTTCCATGAATGAAAGTACAGTAGTATCTGAATACATACCAGATAGCAGACGCTCTGACAGCTATCAGAGTGAAGCGGATTTGGAAAAAGAGTTTATTCGTATGCTTACAGAACAGGGATATGAATATTTGCAAATCCATACAGAGGCAGAGCTGATTGCTAATCTTCGAAAGAAGATAGAACAGCTAAATTCGTATAGTTTCACAGATACTGAGTGGGAGCGCTTTTTTCATAAATACATAGCTAATGCCAATGAAGGAATTGTAGAAAAGACACGTACCATTCAGGAAGATGCAGTCAAAAATATGGAGCGTGATGATGGAAGTACGAAGAATATTACGTTGTTAGATAAGCAGAATATTCACAATAATCGTTTACAGGTGATTAATCAATATGAAGTGTCACAGAATGATGGAGCAAAGTTTGATAATCGTTATGATGTGACAATTCTTGTAAATGGATTTCCTCTTGTACATGTGGAATTGAAACGCAGGGGTGTTGCGATCCGAGAAGCATTTAATCAAATTAACCGCTATCAACAGGACAGTTTTTGGGCCGGAAGCGGATTATATGAATATGTGCAGATATTTGTTATTTCAAACGGAACACACACGAAGTATTATTCCAATACCACTCGTTCAGCCCATATTAAAGAACAGGGAAAGAATGCAAGCAGAGGAAAAAAGACCAGCAATAGTTTTGAATTCACTTCTTTTTGGGCAGATGCAAACAACAAGGTTATTTCTGATCTTGTAGATTTTACGAAAACTTTTTTATCAAAACATACTATTCTAAATGTATTGACAAAATATTGCGTATTTACTTCGGAAGAATTACTTCTTGTTATGCGCCCGTATCAGATTGCCGCAACAGAGAAAATATTGAATCGTATTGAAATTTCCACAAATTATAAGAAGTTGGGAACGCTTGAAGCGGGTGGATATATTTGGCATACAACCGGAAGCGGTAAAACTTTAACATCATTTAAGACAGCACAGTTAGCAAGCCAGCTTGACTTTGTGGACAAGGTGCTTTTTGTTGTTGACCGCAAAGACCTTGACTATCAGACGATGAAAGAATATGACTGTTTTCAAAAAGGGGCTGCCAATAGCAATACATCAACAGTCGTTTTGAAGAATCAATTAGAGGATGATAACGCCCGGATTATCATTACTACGATTCAAAAGTTAGATAATTTTATCAGAAGATATAAAGGACACGAGGTTTTTAACCGGCATATTGTTTTGGTATTTGACGAATGCCATCGTTCTCAGTTTGGAGATATGCATACTGCTATTACCCAAAATTTTAAGAACTATCATATTTTTGGATTTACAGGAACACCAATCTTTGCTGACAATGCCGGAAGTGGAATGAATGTTAATTTGCGTACGACACCACAGGCATTTGGCGATAAACTTCATACATATACGATTGTAGATGCAATCAATGATGAAAATGTACTGCCGTTTCGTATTGACTATATCCAGACGATTAAGGATAAGGAACAAGGACAGGATAAGCAGGTATCGGCAATTGATACAGAGAAAGCGCTTTTAGAACCTCAGAGAATTTCTGAAATCGTAAAGTATATTTTGGAGCATTTTGACCAAAAGACGAAGAGAAACAGGGAAAGTTTCGACTTTTCTAAATTGATGAACGTACAAGATGTAGCAAGCAGTCAGGCAAAGAATAGGGGCAAAGTAGAAGAAATAAAAGAATCTGTCCGTATGAAAGGCTTCAATTCTATATTTGCAGTGAGTTCTATAGATGCAGCAAAATTATATTATTCAGAATTTAAGAAACAGATGGCAGATTTGCCGCAATCGGCACCGGCAGGACAACCACATAGACTGCGAGTAGCAACGATATATAGCTATGGTGTAAATGAAGCTGAAAATGATGATTTTGTAGAAGATGAAAATTCAGAAAATACAGACGGACTTGATAAAAGTTCCAGAGATTTTCTTGAAATGGCTATTGATGATTATAATAAGATTTTCAAGACCAATTATGATACTTCGAGTGATAAATTTCAAAATTACTATAAAGATGTTTCTCTTAGGATGAAAAACAGGGAAATTGATATTTTGATTGTAGTAAATATGTTCCTTACAGGATTTGATGCCACCACTTTGAATACCTTATGGGTGGACAAGAACTTGAAATATCATGGATTATTACAGGCATTTTCGCGCACAAACCGCATTCTTAATTCGGTAAAGACTTTTGGTAATATTGTATGTTTTCGTAATCTGGAAAAGGAAACCAACAATGCGATTGCGCTTTTTGGAGACAAAGAAGCAGGGAGCGTTGTCCTCTTAAAGAATTTTGAGAGTTATTATAATGGGTATGATGAGAACGGAAAACATTTTGATGGTTATGTGGAATTAATAGACAAATTGAAGACACTATTTCCGCTGGGAGCACCGTTTGAGAGTGAGAAGGCAGAGAAAATATTCATTATACTTTATGGAGCGATTCTCAGAATGAAGAATATTCTTTCCACCTTTGATAGCTTTGAGGGAAAGGAAATTTTGTCTGATCGGGATTTTCAGGACTATCAGAGCGAGTATATTGACCTTTATCAGAAGTATAAAAGGAAGATAAACGAACGGAAAGAGAATATCAATGATGATGTGGTGTTTGAAATTGAGCTTGTGAAACAGGTGGAGATTAATATTGACTATATTCTTATGCTTGTAAAAAAATATCAACAGGAGGGCAACAAGGATAAAGAAATTGTTTTAACCATTGAAAAGGCGGTTAATTCCAGTATGAATCTGCGCAGTAAGAAGGAACTGATTAGAGAGTTTTTGTCAAGAATAAATGCACAGACCGAAGTGGATGGGGACTGGAAGAAGTTTGTGGATGAGCAGAGAGAGAATGATCTCGCGATCATTATTGATGAAGAAAAGTTAAAAGCAGAAGAAACACATAAATTTATAGATAATTCGTTTCGAGACGGTACGTTGAAAACAACAGGTACAGATATTGATGCTATTATGCCTGCAGTATCGCGTTTTGGCGGAGGTAATAGGGCAGAAAAGAAGAAACGGGTTATTGATAGATTGATGGTTTATTTTGAGAAGTATTTGGAGCTTGTAAGTATAAAATAGATGGTATAAAATTTTTTATGGCAAAATAGGTGTCAGTGAAAATAATGAAAGTTTAGAGGAGAGAAAACTATGATATGTCAGCCAACAGATGTAGAATTAGAAACAATTATTAGTAGGATAAAAAATAAGGATATTAACTTGCAACCAAATTTTCAAAGAGGAGAAGTCTGGAGTGAAAATAAAAAGAAAAAATTAATTGATTCAATTTTGAGAGGTTGGAAAATTCCACCAATTCACATGATTTTAGGGAATAATAATATTGATGAGGTATTGGATGGGCAACAACGATTGGCTTCTATCAGAGAATTCTTTAATAATAATCTCAGAATTGATGGCAATATTCAACCTATAGATGAAGAGATTTTAAAACTTGATGGCTTACTTTATGAAGAATTGCCAATTGAAATTCAAAGAAAATTGAGAAGATATTCGATTACTTTGATTAGGTTAAGTGATTACAAACCTGAAGAACCTGCAGAACTATTTTATAGACTTAATCAACCCGCTACATTAACAGCAGCAGAGCAGCGAAATGCATATATTGGGGAAACCAGAAATCAAATTAAGAGATTAGTAGAAGAATTTGAAGATATAGGAGGTACTAAAGAGACTGTTGGATTCTCCAATTCAAGATTAGCATATGATGAAATTATATCTAAGTTTGCTTATATGATTGAAATAAACACTTTAAGAAAGAAAGTAACAGCAGGTGATATTTCAAAAAAGTATAGAGAATCAATACCTTATACTGATGAGACTATTGAGGTAGTGCGTAAAGCGTTAAAAACTTATATTGTATGTATGAAAAGCATAAAGGATTATTATGACTATTGTCCTAAACATAGTAAGGCAACACTGGTAAGTTGGCTTATATATGTTACTAAAAGTGATAGAAATATAGATGAAATAGAAGGGGTAATGTATCGGTTTGAATCTACAAGAGATTATTTAAAAGGTAAAATTGTAGAAAAAAAAGAATCAGATGATTACGGTTTTTTTACAAAAAGTATGATAGAGAAATACACGTTTACTGATGCTATGATGAACATTTATAATCAAAGAGCAAGCATGGGGAGCACAGATGCGTTGTCTGTGATTTATAGAGATATTATATTAAGCATTTTTACGGAAATGCTATTCAATGAAAAAGGAGTACTTTTGTTAGAAACAATAGAAAGATTTACGCAACTTCAAAATATGAATTCTGTTTTGGATGAAATAAATAATAATCATTCATGGGGTGATAGGATAAAATGAGAGAAGCAAAAGCAAAAGATTATTGGAGAAAAATACAAAAGTATGAGTATAAAAGTTATTTAACCCAAATTGATATACATGGATATAATAATTTGGGGAAGTTAGAATTAGGAAAAGGTATACAAGTGATTTGTGGTTTGAATGGGGCTGGGAAATCTACAATAATATTAGCAATTAAAAATTTGTTGGGAATTCCGCTAGAAAAGCAGGATAAAATAAAAATAAAAAATGCATATGTTACAGGTCAGGTATATTATAAAGGCAATCAATATGAATGCGATAACGAATCGAAACAATTAATTAGTCAAGCAGGATGCGAGGAAGGTGTTGGTTTCCTTGAGTATCTAAATATTGCTGCAATATTTAGAGTTATATGGAAGCAAGAGAATTTAGATGAATTATTGGAACAAAATGAAACAATTGATTTTGCAGTTCAAGATATACAACAGGTAAATTATCTGACAGGAAGGAATTACACAAAAATCTCATTAATTGAAGTCGAAGATGTTGAGATTGAAGATGCTGAAACCATAGATGCGTTTCCTTTTTTTATTGTAGAAGAAGGAAATGTTATTTATGATACACGAAAAATGGGAACGGGTGAGTATTGTCTGTTTTACATGTATTGGTATATTAATAAGCAAGAGAGTCAATCAATTATTTTAATAGAAGAACCTGAATCCTTTGTTGCTATAAAATCGCAAAAAAATTTTATGAATTTTGTTGCCCAACAGTCTATTGAAAAAGGAATAAGTTTTGTGATTTCTACACATTCGCCATATATTTTAGAGAATGTCGAAAATGAAAATATACATATAATAAGTAGATTGTTTGGAGATGCTGTAATAAAAAGACCAAGTATGTATGGCGCAAATGTTATCTTAGGAGTAGAAGATGAAATACGTGGAACATTCTTAGTTGAAGATATGTTGGCAAAGGAATTCTTGGAAGTAATTTTTGAAAAGGAAAGAATGATGTTTTTGCGAAAATATAATATTGAAGTTGCCAAGGATTCAAGCCACATTACATCAATTATGCAAAAAGATGTTCTTCAAAAATTAAAATATAAAATTATTGGAGTTTATGATGGTGATCAAAAAAAAGAAAAGTTTGATGAAAATAGGTTGCAATATGTATTCCTTCCTTTGGTGAAAGATGTTGAAACAGATATGAGAAATTTACTTATATCAGAGGGTTTTTATTTAAAAGTTGCTCAATTATTTGGAAAAGAAAGCGAGGATGTTTTTGAGGCTTTAAGCGGAATTGCTGGATTAAATCATCATGATTGGTGGGATGAAATGTGCATGGTGCTTGGAGTAAACACACATGTAATGCTGTATGCTTTGTATGATGTATGGAAAGAAAAAAATCAAAGTGAAATACAAGCATTTATCAATGACTTAGATAATATAGTTTCAGAGGAATAGATAATAGAAAAGTAGATAATTCAAAATATGTGTTAGCATATATATACAAGTGATGTAAAGCATTAAAATTAGTAAGAAAATATTGGGTAAAGGTGGTAGTATAATATCATATTTTGAATATAGATATCTGTAAAAGACGTTAAATATTATGAAATTCTCGAAATGTTTATGGAGCGTTGGAAATATGAGATTGTTGAATTTAAAGAAGCCAAAGGCGGCTACGATGTAGATAAAATCGGACGGTATTTCTCTGCAATTAGCAATGAAGCCAACTTATGTCAGTAGCAATACGGTTGGCTCATTTTTGGTATCATTGAAGAGCGGGAAACCAAGACAAAGAAGAATGTTGGAACGTTTTAAATATGAAATCTTCAAAGATACCGTCAATGGCATAACCTTTTATGATATTATTGAGATATTTCCAAACGAAAATGGTAAGCCGCTGACAACAAAAGTGTAAAGATTGACAAAAAGACGGAATACACAGATAATGTGAACCAAATTGCAGTGGAAAGATCGTTTGCTTTTGCTATAGTGTAAATATGGGAATGTTTTATTAGATAATATGAAGTCCAATAGATGAGGAAAACAGGAACTTGAAAAAAGATATTAAGCAAGTCAGATTAAGACTTCTATCCGTGTAAATAATGAAATATTAATGTATTTTTGGTCCGTCGGAAAAGATATTACAGAAGGGAAGGCTGACAGCAAGGGGGAGAATAAAATGATTCCCCAAGTTGAGGAACAATTGGTCGTTTGGTTCAAACAGAAATATAAGAAAGGCTATTTGTAGAAAAGCTATGGAATTTGTAAAAGCAGGGATAAATGATGCGAAGATAGTAGGATTAGTTCATTCAACTGCATGGAAACAAGCTTATGAGAATGTGTTTCCTTCGGAGTATTTACACTCAGACACACCGGCTAAAAGGACACAGGAATTTTTGGAATCTTGTAACAATAAAGATGTTTTCTATTATTTGTTATACGAAGCTGAATTAGCTGTCGGAGTTGTCAAAGTAATGAAGGAATCGGATGGCTATGAAATAGTAAGTTTTTATATACTCGAAGAACATCGAGGTAAAGGTTTCGGTAAGCAGGCTGTAATATATTTAAGCAAGTTATTAGGCGGAGAGAAAGTGCAGTTGTGGGTATTAGAAGACAACAAAAAGGCCAGACGTTTTTATGAAAATAATGGTTTTAAAAACACTGGAAATACAAGGGTAATTTGTCGGGGCGATTCTTATGTTCAGAGGCAATATGAATTATGCAACAGTGCAACTGAATTGATAAAAAGAGCATATTGAAAATGTATGCGACATGAAAAGATACAGGGAGATCATATTACTCCTTGGAGTAAAGGCTGAAAGATGGTAAATGATAATTTGCAGATGTTGTGTGAGGATTGTAATAGGAAGAAGTTGAATATGTAATTATATGGTGTAATGTATTGTGGGATAGCTGTAATAGCTTAATATTTATGGAGGAGACATGGAAGATTTTTATGCAGGAAACATTATAATTGATGGAACTACATACTTGTTTTATTTTGCTGATTATAAAATAGTTATTACAGGTGATCGTGCGGAAAATCAAATGTTGAGCTATAGAAAAATAAAAACTTTTATAGGTGGCGATTGGTGGATTAATGTTTGTGATTTTGAAAATAGATATTTGGCAATTAAGGTGGATAATATAGATTATGTATTATTAAATAAATGCGCTTTATCTGTAGAAGGCTATTTTGTTACCCGATCATTTGAAAAAGGCAATAAAGTACCAGATTCAGTTCGGTTTAGAAGTATTTGTATTCGTAATGATATAATTGATTATATGTTTCGTAATGATAACAAATATTTAGAAGATGTAATTTATTTACTTAATAACTGGAATGAATATCAACTAAATATTCCTGAACCTAAAGAAAAATATTCTCCAATAGATTTACAAATTAATGGAGAAAAGTATAATATGAAATTTAAAGTAATGGTTCAGGGTTCAACGGCTCCATTCCCATTTAATATTAATCATGCTATTATTGTATCTTCTGATAATAACGGAACATTCAAGGATGCATGGTATATTGTGAAATTAATACGCCTTTTTCTAAAATTTATATCTCAATCTGGGGGAGTTAATTTTAAAGAACAAATATATGTATATCAAGATGATATAAATGACAGCAGGACTTTTTTATATTTAAGAAACGAAGAGAATGCCAATATTATTAGAGAAAGAGTATTGGAATATGCAGATGTAGAAGTTGGAATTGACAAGCTGATTACTTCGATTGATAATAACGGTATTTTGTTTCGCTCTTTGTTTCCAACAGATAAAGAAATGATTTTTTACAGTGATATTATGAATATATGTGCTGCTTTTGAATCTCAAGCTCCTGATTTTGCAGGCAATGAACAGAAAAATGTGCGTCGTAAAATGGTTAAAAAACTAAAAGATTTAAGAAGTGAATTTGCTGAAAATGAATTGGAATATTTTGATGATATAATTGAAGGCTTTAATAAATATAAAGATACGTTGAAGCAAAGGATTGAATTGGCGCTAAATGAATTTATAGAGATATATGGTTCAGAAAATGTAAAATATAATTTCTTGACTAACTATGAGGAAATGCCTGAAAGAATAAAAAACTCTCGAAATGCATTGGATCATGGTGATAGAGAAAAAAGATTGAGCAACAATGAGTATTGGGATGCTGAGTTGCTAAGAGCCATTGTATATATGATGATATTAAAAGAGGCTGGTATAGACGGGGAAAGTTTGAAACATTCATTGGACAAATTATCAAGAGTACCCCATTAGAATGTTTGTAAACATATGTAGATTAATGATCAATTACTACAATGCTATTCCGGTCAGAATTATAGTGAGCATTGTGGAACATATTGGGTGACAAAAACAAATATAGCAAATGTTTAAATTAGGGTTTCAAGATAGTGAAAAATAGAATATAGAAAGAAGGAATCGATATGCAATATATCAACATAGGGAATCAGTTTCAAAGAGATATGGGTATTAAATTTAACTCGGCTCTCTTTTCAACATCAGCAATTACACCAAGTATTAGAGAAAAAGAAAACTTAGTTTATGAATATATAAAAAATTTGGGTTCGTGTATCCAACAACCAACGAGATTTGATGCCAATGGAAATCCTAGTGGATTATATGCAGATTATTCGAATTTTAAAGATCACTTTGTGAAATATTGGAGAAGAGCATTGCATATTGCAATGACGGATAAACAGCAACTCGAAGATATTTTGGATGAAGCGGTTATTAGTCAAGCACAAAGCAAGAACCTTAACATTACCTCTATATATTTTGAGAATGGGAACGCTCTGACAGTGGAAGATTGTCTAAGTGCAATTTATGATGTGCTAGAAATTGTGTAGTTGGAAAGTGAAGTCTATTATATAAAGAGATTAGAAACCAGCAATGGAGGTGAATGGATGAATCTTAATGAGATTATCGGTGAGGCTACAGATTATGATAAAAAAGTCGCATTAGAAGTAAAGAAACCAAAGAGCTGGTGTAAAAGTGTCAGTGCCTTTGTGAATATTCTTGCGACTCGAAATCACAAATCCGGAAATTTGGAAATCGGAGTTCCGGTACTCAGAAATCGCCTTTTTTGTGCTTGACCATGTATACATTTCTGTGAGGATATTGGTCA
>JAAUZM010000038.1 GCA_014804605.1 Lachnospiraceae bacterium
CTACTGAAAGAAATCCCTTTTTCTGCTGTCCACTTATTGGGATTTTACACCCTCGTTTAGTGTCTATTTCTGGGGTTCCCTTCTTCCTATCGTGTCCACTCTATAGGGTACATTTTATCGGCATGTCCTTTAGCATGTCCCACAGCAAATCCGTCCGTATGTCCCTCTTTCCAGCCTTCTTCTCGGGCTTTCTTTCGGGCGGCGGGTATATCTACATCTTTAAAATTTTCAAACAGTTCTGCCATTTTACGCTCCTTTACCTGTCCTGTGAACTCTGCCACTTCGTCTTCGGGCAGATTCAGATGTCTTAACATCGATGCCGTTACCTTTGCTATAATGCCGAGAAGTTCATCCGTGGAATGTTCCGACAGGTTTTTAATGTAGTCTTCGGGTAAATTTAATTTCCGAAATTCTGTTGAACTTTGCAGACGGTTAATCAGCATTACTAAAGAAAGTTCATCATTCTTTTCCACCAGTTGCCCTATGCTGTAGGAATTTAATTCGACCAGCTTATAAGAAAGTTTAGGTGTAAATGGTTCGAATGCTTTATCAAATAATATCCTATTCTGCAGATTACGGGCAGCAGTCCACCTGCCGGTTCCTTCATAGTATACGATAGGGAGAATGGGCGGATATTTGAAGCCTTTTGTTCTGCTGATCCCCTTATGCTGTCGCTCCATCTCTTTTTCATAATCTTCCCATATGTAGACCATGTAACGGAGCAATTGCATACTCACATTATAATCTACTTTGGTTTTATGTTCAATAAGCGATACGAAAAATAATGTATTATTTTCTGATAATTTTATACGTTTTACCGTATCAGAGTTTCGCTCTTCCGTAAACATCGGAACATATCGCTCGGTTACATCTTCGATATCTTCTGCCCTAACATTTTTCAAAATAGGTATATCCATATAATTTCTCAAGAATTGAGAGCAGAGTTCCGCGTTGCCGAAGATAAGCTTGCTACTGCTGTCGCGGGGTTTGCTGTTGAAGAGCTGGGTGTTCTTTTTCTTTGGTTGGGATTGTCTTTCTTTGTCTGTCATTAGGATTCTCCTTTCGATGTGGACAGTGGCAGAACTGATAAGAATAAAAGATGTGAATAAGAAAAGTGTCGGGTTATTTCTGTAAGCAGTAATCCAGACAAAGATTACATATATGTTTGACTTTAAACTGCAACAGAAAGAACAAAACGAACATAATCTGAAACTTAATTCATTGTCTGCCAGATTAATTTGTTAATGGATTGTACAGACCGTATCAGATTATACGGCTGTTATTCCTGACGGAATATTTAAGATGCACCTTGGAAATGTTTCCGGTGCGATGTGAGTTTATTATATATCATTTGACATAGCGGTACAAGTATTTTTGAAAAATAAAGACCAATAGCCAATAGAACCAATAGAACCAATAGAAAGAATGATGAATAGTAATATCTGTTTGCCAGCTAAATAACATAGCAGAGGCTAACATATTCAAAAATACCCTAATTTAGTATATAATACAGGCAAGCACAGAGGAATATAAAGTCATGGATGATTCGGAGGAGATCGTATGCAGCACGGGGAAACAAAAACAGATGTCTTTACCAAAAGTATAAAACAAAGATACCAGAGTAATGTGATGGATGATATCATCATATACTTTATGCGGACTATTCTGCATCTTCAGAAGAGCGGCATAGAGGATCTTCCGCTGGAGCACTCTTTTCCGAAGCCGATTAATAATTTCCTGAATCTTGCCGTTGAATTGATTATAGACGGGCAGCCGCCGGAAGTCGCGGCTATGATACTCGATACAGAGTATGATATGATTCTGTACAAAGAAGATATAACATCGGAGAGTGTGCTCGGTTTACGGCTGATCAGGGAATTGTCATGGCACCTTCACTATGATGAAGATGATTGCGAATATATTCTTATGACCGTAAATTTGTGGGGAAATCGTGTTTCGGAATATGCGGCCAGAACTTTTTACCCGAATCTTCCGGATGTAATAAAGGATAAATATCATATTCATGATTTGATCAAATATATGCCGCAGGAGATGTTTAAATTGGAGGATTATTAAAGCATGCCATATCAAAATATACTTGATGAATTGGTCGATTTTACGCGACAGATATTCGGGGAGAAACTAACCGGAGTCTATCTTCACGGTTCTATGGCGATGGGATGTTTTAATCCGAAGAAAAGCGATATCGATTTGATCGTTATTGTGGAGAACAGCATTTCGGATACGCAGAAAATGCAGTTTATGGAGCGGATTGTAAGCTTGAACAAGCAGGCTCCCTCTAAGGGTTTGGAAGTAAGTATTGTAAAAAGAGAATATTGTAATCCTTTTATCTATCCGACACCCTTTGAACTGCACTTTTCGTCGGCACATTTACAGTGGTTTCATGATGATCCGCAGGGATATATAGAGAATATGAAAGGTGTGGATATAGATTTGGCGGCACACTTTACTATGATCAATCATTATGGAAACGTGTTGTTTGGGGAAGCGGTCGAAAAGGTATTTGCAGAAGTACCGCGGAAGGATTATGCTGACAGTATTTGTGCTGACGTTGAAAATGCGAAGGAGGAGATTATAGATAATCCGGTTTATATAATATTGAATCTGTGCAGAGTGATAGCCTTCTTAGAAGATGGATTGTATCTTTCCAAAGAAGAGGGCGGCAAATGGGCAATGGAGCACTTGCAAATAAATGATTCTGCGCTGATCGCCGATGCACTGGTGTGTTATGCTTCGGATCAAGATATGAATGTGCAAAAAAGTATGGCTGTGTCATTTGCAGAAGAGATGGGTTGGAAAATTAAAATGGCATATGCGGCTGGTTGGGATTGAGTAAGTTCCTTTTTCTCTGATATGGAATCATTGCGCGAAAGAAGCAAAACTTTTGTCAAAAAAAGAGCAGGGTATGCATTTCGGCACATCCTGCTCTTTATAATAGTTTTCCGTATTTAATTTTTAGTTATAGTTATCAATGCAAGGCTGGAACATATCCTTGGTTACACCGCACAGAGGGCAGCACCAGTCAGCCGGAAGATCTTCAAATGCAGTGCCGGGAGCAATTCCGTGCTCCGGATCACCTTTCTCAGGATCATAAGTATATCCGCAAGGATTGCAAAAATATTTCTTCATAATGTTTTATCTCCAATCTATAGTATAGTTATAGTGCGATAATGCACAATGTGTACGGAATAATATGTATCATCTGCAGAGACTTTATTGTCCTGCAAGATGGGTACTCTGTCAGCATATTGCCAGAGCGTTTTTTTAGCCGAAGTATCTCTTCAGCAGACCCTCAAACGCCTTACCATGTCTAGCTTCATCTCTTGCCATCTCGTGAACGGTGTCATGGATTGCGTCAAGGTTAGCTGCTTTAGCGCGCTTAGCCAGATCAAACTTACCTGCAGTAGCGCCGTTCTCTGCATCGATTCTCATTTCCAGATTCTTCTTCGTGGAATCTGTTACAACTTCACCGAGCAGCTCGGCAAATTTAGCAGCGTGCTCAGCCTCTTCCCAAGCAGCTTTCTCCCAGTATAAGCCGATCTCGGGATAGCCTTCTCTGTGAGCAACTCTTGCCATAGCAAGATACATGCCTACTTCTGTACATTCGCCGTTGAAGTTAGCGCGAAGATCAGCCATGATATCCTCGCTGACGCCTTTAGCAACGCCTACAACGTGCTCGGCCGCCCATTCTCTTTCACCTGCCTGTGCCGTAAACTTCTCAGCCGGTGCGTTACATACCGGACACTTCTCCGGAGCGGAATCACCTTCGTGAACATAGCCGCATACTTGACATACAAATTTCATAGTCGTGTTCTCCTTTTCTCTTGATAAATTATATTGTAAGACGTTGCTGAAAAAATGCACGTCTTAACGTTCATTGGCAATTTATGGTAAATTTGCAATAACCTGCAATTATTGTAACATGAAAAAAATTTAAGATAAAGTTTTTTTACGACAATCACCGCACACGCCATAGAAGTATGTGACATGGCCGATAATCTCTCCGTCAAACTCTGCATTGGAGGCTTCCACCGTCTCTGCAATTCGTTCGAGGCCATCGCCCTTAAGGTCAATCACGCATCCGCATTCCGTACAGACGAAATGATAATGATCGGAAGTGTCTGCGTCAAAATGGTCAACGCCGTCTCCTACCCGAAGCCGCTTGATTTCTCCCAGATCGGCTAACAGTGAGAGGTTACGGTATACGGTGCCAAGGCTGATATTCGGGTATTCATGTCTGACATTCATGTATACCACATCGGCAGTGGGATGATCTTTGCGGGTCATCAGGAAGTCCTTTATGACTTGCCTTTGTCTGCTGTATTTTAGCGCCATTGCGGTTCCCCTTTTTCAAAAACAGTAATGATTACTATTTCTGAAATTAATATAGCAGACAAGCCGTGGCATGTCAACTTAAACCCGGAAGTTATTTTTTAATAAATTTTTTATAAGATTATCAAATATGTTTTATTTCTATCCTGTCAAAATGTGATATATTAATTATAAAAAATCGAGCTACGCTCAATTACGGGCAATACGGAAGGATGTGGAAAGAAAGGAGATATTTCAGTGAAGTTTAGAACAAGGCTTCTGGTCACGTCGCTGACCATTGTGCTGGTGCCTCTTTTGCTGACAAGCATTGCGTTCCTCTTCGTAGGAGGGCATGTGGAAGATGCGGAAGAAGAGTTTGGCATTTTAGATGGAAATAATCTTTCTATTTCCTATACGATAGAGAATTACAGCCATGTCACGGAGGAAGTGTTAAAGGCGGTTAAGGATCAGATTGCGCGGGATTCTTCAAGGTTGGAAGATAAGGAATATTTAAACGAGATCAGCGGGGAGCTCAACAACAGAATCTCTTACATTATTGTAAGGAAAAAAGACAGACTTTACTATACAGGTAATGAGCAGGCGGCGGAGAGAATATTTGAAATGTTGCCGGAATACGGCAATGAGGTACCGGATTCGGAGACAGGCTACTATTACAATGACAGAAGGAAGCTGGTGAAGCAGGTTGATTTTCAGTTTACGGACGGGAGTGAAGGAAGTTTCTTCATTGTGACCAGCGTCAATTCGCTTATTTCCAAAAATGCGCTGACGAAGATGATCTATGCGTTTATTTTAGTACTGTGTCTGACCAGTATCCTGCTCACGCATTGGATTCAAAGAGGTATCTTTACTCCGATTAATCAGTTAAATACCGCCATGCAGAATATTGCGGAAGGCAATTTGGAATACATGCTGCCTACTGAGGAAAAGGGGGAAATCGGTGAGCTCTATCGTAACTACGAGGATATGAGGCTTCGATTGAAGGAATCTACAGATGAGAAATTTGAACATGAGCAGAAGAATAAGGAATTGGTCAGCAATATTTCTCATGATCTGAAAACGCCGATTACATCAATCAAGGGATATGTAGAAGGCATTATGGACGGTGTTGCCGATACACCGGAGAAGATGAATAAGTACATTAAGACCATTTATGATAAGGCGAATGATATGGACCGCCTGATTAATGAGTTGACGACTTATTCCGGAATTGATAATAACCGGATTCCCTATACATTCCGCCGCATCAATGTGGCCGATTATTTCGGAGATTGTATTGAAGAGGTCGGATTGGATCTGGAATCCAAGAACATTCAGTTGAATTATGAAGCGCTGATTGAACCGTCTACGCAGATCATTGCAGATCCGGAGCAGCTTAAGCGCGTGATCAATAATATTATCAGTAACAGTGTAAAATATATAAACAAGGACAAGGGCGTTATCGATATCCGTATTCTGGATGAGTTGGATGCCATACGGGTGGAGATCGAGGATAACGGCATGGGCATAGCGGCGAAGGATCTGCCGAACATTTTTGAGAGATTCTATCGCACGGACGCTTCCCGCAATTCTTCCAAGGGCGGCAGCGGGATTGGGCTGTCCATTGTCAAAAAGATCATTGAAGATCACGGCGGATATATATGGGCGACCAGCAAGGAGGACGAGGGAACCTGTATGCATTTCGTGATCCGGAAATATCAGGCGCCGGAGGAAGATGTGGGCGGAACAGTACAATAGACAGAGACATTGCCGGGTGATTCTTGCCGGAATCATATGGCAGAAGGAAGGTAGAGAAAGGACGGAGATTATGAGCAAAATATTGATCATAGAAGATGAAGAGGCGATTGCAGACTTAGAGAAAGATTATTTGGAGCTGAGTGATTTCGAGGTGACGATCGAGAACGCCGGGGATAAAGGACTTGAGACTGCGCTGGGCGGAGATTTCGATCTGGTGATCTTAGATCTGATGTTGCCGGGTATAGACGGATTTGAGGTATGTAAGAAGATCCGCGAGGAGAAGAATATACCGATTATTATGGTATCTGCCAAAAAAGATGACATCGACAAGATCAGAGGTCTGGGTCTGGGTGCGGATGATTACATGACGAAACCTTTCAGCCCCTCCGAGCTGGTGGCGAGAGTCAAGGCACATATGGCTCGCTATGACAGACTGGTGGGCAGCAACCAGAAAATCAACGATATCATTGAGATCAGAGGGCTTAAGATTGATAAGACGGCAAGAAGAGTTTATGTGGACGGTGAGGAGAGAATTTTCACCACGAAGGAATTCGATCTCCTGACTTTCCTAGCGGAGAATCCGAACCATGTATATTCTAAGGAGGAACTGTTCCGCGAGATCTGGGATATGGATTCCATCGGGGATATCGCTACGGTCACGGTGCACATTAAGAAGATTCGCGAGAAGATTGAGTTTGATACCGCGAAGCCGCAGTATATCGAGACGATCTGGGGTGTGGGATATCGTTTTAAGATCTAGTATGATCCACTTTAAGTGCCTTAATGTTTCACGCTTAAAGTGAATCATACTAATATTGCGCAGCAGGCTGAGAGAAAGGCATGTATATTAGCATGAATACGGAGAGAATCCTTTACGAGGATAAAGATATAATCGTGTGCCATAAGCCGGCGGGGATCGCGACGCAGACTGCCAGAGTCGGACAGGCTGATATGGTAAGTGAGATTACAAACTATCTGCTACGCCCGGAGCATGGCAGAGGAAGATTGCGGGAGGATGACGGGCGGCAAAGTGAGGGTGCAAGTCAGCAGGACAATGTTTCACAAATAATCCCCTATGTGGGTGTCGTCCACCGCCTTGATCAGCCGGTGGAAGGCATTCTGGTATTTGCCGCAAACAAGCGGGCAGCCGCTGAACTGAGCAGACAAGTTGCGGAGAACCGCATGGAGAAATATTATTATGCGGTAATCTGTGGGAAGGAGCGGACTGGCGGCGGCAGGCTGGAAGACTATCTGGTAAAAGATAATCGGACGAATATTTCCCGTATTGTGCCGCCGGAGGTTAAGGGCGCTAAGAAGGCAGTTCTGGAATATGAGATTTTGACTCGGAAAGCAGAGATTGCTCTTGCGAAGATCCGTCTCTACACCGGCAGGCATCATCAGATTAGAGTGCAGATGAGTCATGCAGGGATGAGCCTTCTGGGTGATTACAAATATGCTGATGCGCAGATGATAAGAATGTCCGAACAGATGCGAGTCAAAGAAGTTGCGCTATGTGCCTGTCAATTATCTTTTCAACATCCGCGGACAGGGAAAAGGATGGATTTTAAGATCAGACCGGAGGGGAAGATTTTTCAGACGGAAGAATTTGCGCCCTATTATCTGTAAAAACATCAAGTTGTACTGAGAGTTATGCGCGATCGGTAATCAGGCAAGCATATAACAGCCGTATAACATATTGAAAATATTATATAATATAGTAGTAGGAAACAAGAGAAACAGAGAACAAAATCTCTGTTTCTTTTTACGTTACAGGAAGGTGTATCGATCATTATGAATCTACAATCTATTTGGAATCACAAACTGATCAGGGTATGTATCATTCTTGCAGGGGTCTGGTTTTTCTTCCGATATATTTTTACATTAGTCGCACCTTTTGTGCTGGCGTTTCTTCTGATTACTTTTTGTTATCCGCTGTTACAGCGCATACANCGGCGGATTCCGATCAAGAAGAAATTTCTGGCGGTGGGAATCATACTGCCGTTACTTCTGCTGCTTATGGGAATCTTGTGGGTGGTCATGATATTGGGCGGCAGACAGTTGGAGGGACTTCCGGCATTNTGTACACAGGTGGGGGAGAAGCTGGAGCTTTTCTTCCATCAGTGCTGCTGCGGACTGGACGGCAAATTCGGTTGGGACGGGCAGCAGATTGAACAGTTTGTGATCGAGCAGATGACGGTTGTCATGGAGAATGTGCAGATACAGGTAATGCCACAGATTATATCTTCTTCTTATAACTGCTTTAAGGGNATCTTTGCAGCAATNGGTTTTCTCGCAATTACATGTATTGCAGCCTTCTTATTGGAAAAGGAATATGCCGACATTGTCGGGACACTGAAAGGATCGGAAGAACTGCGGCTAGTCNGGGCGGTAATAGAGGGTGTTATGTCTTATATCATTACTTTTATTAAGGCGCAGGGAGTAATCTTATTGATTATCAGTGTGTTGTGCAGTATCGTGCTGAGTGTGGCAGGGGTAGCCGGGGGAATCATGTTTGGGATTCTGGCGGGAGTGATGGATGTACTGCCCTTTATCGGGACAGGCATTGTGTTGGTGCCGTTATCCTTGTGGCAGATGCTGAACGGACAGTATGGGAGGATGACGGTATGTCTGGTTCTGTATGGGATATGTATTCTGACAAGAGAGCTGTTAGAGCCGAAGCTGATCGGCAGGCAGATCGGTGTAGCGCCCGTCTTTATGCTGTTAGCGGTCTATGCGGGTATAAGACTGTTTGGCGTCGGCGGAATTATTAAAGGACCGTTGGCGCTTATTGTAGTCGTGGAAATATGGAAAATTATGAATGCGAAACGGAGAGAGTTTGACGAAACAGAGGTGTTGGATTATGATTAAAAAAATGGAGTTTTATTGTGACATGCATTGAACAAGACAGATTTTAAAATCGGATGAAAAGAACGGAACGAAATTACATTGAATCAGAACAAATAAATGCGAAACAATTAGCGGAAGATTTATCGGAGTCGAACGTGATGATGCCGGAGGGTGAAGAGGGCGATTGGCACACGGATATCTGCCGGGGGATTGTGATGGCATATTTCCTTGTGATGGCGTTAATATACCCTTTCTATGCGCCGGGCGGCTATACGCTGATCGGTGACGTGAAGTACGAGGTTTTCCGAAACATCAGCCTGACGACGATTGCGGTGATGGCAGTCGTCATTTTGGCAGCGATTCTGTGCCGGCGGGACAGGCACTGGCTGGTAAAATATTATCAGAATATGTCTGTCACGGACTGGTTTGCCTACGGGTATTTTATTGCGGTGATGCTGTCGTACCTTGGCTCTGCTTATAAGGAGGATGCGCTCTGGGGAGTGGAGGGATGGTACATGGGAACCGTCACGCAGATGATATTTGTGCTGCTCTATTTCTTTTTCTCCCGTTATTTTTATCATAGCAGAGGTTGGATCGAGGTATGGCTGGTGGCATCGGCTGTGGTATTTCTGTTGGGAATCTGCAACCGGTATTCTGTCTATCCGATCGTGATGGAGGGACAGACAGATACATTTATTTCTACGCTTGGTAACATTAACTGGTTCTGCGGTTACTGGTCTGTGGCGGCGTCGATCGGAATTACATGGTATTGGTGCAGTGCCGGCGGGTGGGTTCGTCTGCCGGCAGGTATTTATAGTATGATTGCCATGCTCAGCGGCGTGACGCAGGGCAGTGACAGCGCGTATCTTGTTTTTGCTGCCATATTTATTGTTTTGTTTCTGTTGTCGTTTCATAACGGTCATAAGATGTACCGCTTTCTGGAGCTGTGCATGATGTTTGCCATTAGCTGCCGGTTAGGGCGGGTTCTGCGATATATTCCGGCGCTGGAGTATAATTACGGACCGGCAGACGGGGGATCACGTATTACGGCGGCGCTGCTTGACGGCAATGGCACACTGTGGGGACTTGCAATTCTTATACTGTGTTATGGACTGCTTCGTGGATTGGACAGGTCTTCTTATATTATTACGGGCAGCAAGGCGGACGGTTCTGCCAGCACAAGTATTTGGCGTCGGTTGCGAGGATCTTATATGAGAAAGCACTGGCAGAAGGGTATTGTCGCGGTAGGTGTGAGTGTTGTGTTACTCTGTGTTGTAACTGCTTATCTTTTTCAAAACGGGATCCTTTATGTCAGGGAAGCGGCAGAGACAGCGGAGGAAGAGAGCGGGTTCCTACTTATCTTTAGCGATGACTGGGGAAATGGCAGAGGAGCCGCGTGGAATTGCGGCATCGATGCGTACCGGAACATGGATATATTACATAAGGCTGTGGGCATAGGACCGGATTGTTTTGCGGATTATGTGTATGACGTGCCTAAGCTGGCGGAGAAGCTGGCAGACAGCTTTACCAATCAGCGGCTCACCAACGCGCATAATGAGCTGCTTACACAGCTTGTCGNTGTGGGAGCGATTGGTTTTCTGTGCTATATGGGGCTCTTTATGAGCGCGTTCCTACGATGTATGGGTAGGGCGGATAAACAACCGGTTCTGTATATGTACGCGGTGGGCATATTGGCATATGCGGCGCACGGCATGGTCAGTTTTCAGCAGGTACTCAATACGCCTTATATTTTTATCGTCATGGGGATCGGGGAACGATTCTGTCGTATAACAAGCGTGCGGAAGACGGGATAACAGAAACGTGGGAAAAGTGATGTATGAGCAATAAGATTGTAAAGAATAATCAGAAGAAAGAATCTGCGGGCGACGGAGTTCAAGTCACAGGGCAGATCATAGAGTATTTGCTGGCCATAGTATTGATTATTCTGTGCATCGCTGTGCCCTTCTATGCTTCGGATGGTTATCATCAGATCGGCAACGCCAAATTTGCGGCATANAGAGCTGTCATGATCGGCGGCGGTGCGGTTTTGCTTACGGCAATGATACCATACGGTATTTTTCGGGTAAAAGAGCATAGAAAGCCGCAAATATCCGTCACGGACGGGTTTGTGTTTGTTTATTTGATATTATCGGGAATATCTGTAATTTCCGGAGGATTTTATCAGGATGCCCTGTGGGGATATACCGGGTGGAACATGGGGTTGATGTCGCAGATCAGCTTTGTGCTGCTCTATTTTATGCTATCCCGATTCGGCAGATATTACCGCCTGATATTGACTGTGTTATGTATGGCGGCCGGTATTGTCTACGGGATCGGAATCTTGCACAGATTGCTGATTGATCCTATCGGTTTCTATGACGGATTATCTTATGGACAGAAAGCACAGTTCTTATCCACTCTGGGGCAGGCATCATGGTACGGGAGTTTTCTCGGCGTGACGCTGCCGGTCGGTATCGGTGTATTTCTGCACACGGACCGGAAAGAATGGCTGTGGGCAAGCGGTTGGTTTACCGCGCTCGGATTCTGTACGCTGGTGACCCAGAACAGCGACAGCGCTTATTTTGCACTGGCGGGCGCGCTGATTCTGCTGCTTGTGACGGTGGTCGGAGAGCGGGATAAGATGTGCCGGTTTATGGGGGCGCTTACGCTCTTCTTTGCTTCGGGAAAGATTATGGCGTTTCTTGTAGGAATTCGTCCAAATCCGGAGATGAAGGTGGATTTTGTGACGAGACTGATGTGGGATTCGTGGATTACATGGATTCTGTTTGGGATTTGTCTGGCTGTTACGGTTCTGCTGTATGTTATGGGGATACAGGATATGGATCGACGTTATCCGTCGGACTTAATGAGAAAATTGGGTCGGATTGTACCGGTTGCAGCCGCGGCCGCAGTTTTGGGCATTGTGCTTGTGATCGGTCTGCAGGCGCGAGGTGTGCTGCCGCAGGCGGTATCCGACCGGCTGGCGGATGTCTCATATTTTAACTGGAATGACGATTGGGGAAATGGCAGGGGCAGGATATGGCGCTTCAGTGCGAAGCTTTTTGCAGAGGAAAACATCGGGCATAAGCTCTTCGGCGTGGGACCCGACTGCTTTCATGCTTATGTCGAAGCGCATTATAATGAGGAAGAGGAATTGCTGTGGGGTACGAAGCAGCTGACGAATGCTCATAATGAGTGGCTGAATATTCTCATTAACGGCGGAATTCTCGGGGCGGCGGCATATCTGGGCATTTATGTGACGGAGATCAGACGGCTTATGTACGCGCATCGGCAGGAGGTTATGGCGGCGGGCATCGCGGCGGCGATAGTGGCGTATATGTGCTATAACTTCTTCTGTTATCAGCAAGTGCTCTGTACGCCGTTTGTTTTTATCTGTATGGGAATCGGGGAGTATATCATGAGACAGGCAAAGAAAAAGTAGAGAGATTTGCGGCTATGCGTTGCTTGCCGAAAACTCGTTATACGCAAAAAGCAGCGCAGAAATGAGGAAAACTATGAAAAAGAAAATTCTGGTTATCGGCGGCACAAGGTTTTTCGGGATTCCGATGGTTCATAGACTTTTGGCGGACGGTCATCATGTGACGATAGCGACCCGCGGCAGGAGCGGAGATGACTTCGGTGATTCGGTAGAGCGGATTATCATGGACCGTTCAGATGCAGAGAGTATGCGCAGGGCGCTTGCGGGNAAGTATTTTGATGTTGTNATAGATAANATCGCNTACTGNTCCAATGACATCAGGTCAATTATGGAAGTGATCCACTGCGGCTGCTATCTCTATATGTCAACAACGGCGGTATATCGGACGAAGCATATGGACACGGTGGAGGAAGATTACGACGGGGCNGATGAGAATCTGATCTGGTGCAACAGGGCGGACTTTCCGTATGACNAGATTAAGAGACAGGCGGAGTGTGCGCTGCGTATGTGCTATGATGACAGAAATTGGATTGCCGTGCGATATCCTTTCGTGATCGGCAGGGATGACTATACGAACCGCATGTTGTTCTATGTNGAACATGTCATGAAGTCGCAGCCCATGTATATTGACAATATTGATGCGCAGATGGGTTATATACGCTCCGATGAGGCGGGAGAGTTTCTGGCTTATCTGGCNGGNATNGATGATATGGNATGCGNNNCTGATCTGTCCNNTNNTNANGGGNCTGCGGANCCGGTGACGCGATCTTCGNTAAAAGCAGTCAACGGNTGTTCCGCCGGTACGATCTCACTTCGNGAGATTATTGATTATGTGGAANAGAAAACGCACACGCGGGCGGTTCTGGACAGCGCGGGAGATCNTGCGCCCTATAACGGCGANCCGNNCTANAGTATCAANACGGATCGGGCACAGAAGCTGGGATTTCAGTTTACAAGACTGCATGACTGGATCTATGAGNTGATCGATTATTATATTGAGATCGTGGAGAAAAAGGANATNTTCGCACATTTCCTGCCGGAACGTGAGATTCTGTCGATCAAACCGCACGGCAGCGGGCATATTAATCATACTTTTCTCGTGACAACGGNAGANGGGCGTANGTATATNCTNCAGAAAATNAATACGGAGATCTTCCGCAATACGGANGANCTGATGGAAAATATTGTGAATGTGACNGCNTATCTTCGNGAGAAAATNATTCGNGCGGGCGGTGATCCCGAGCGGGAGACTATGACCGTGATTCCNACCGNGGCNGGTACATCNTACTACACNGATGANCAGGGACAGGANTGGCGGGTCTATCTCTGCATNGANCATATAACGACNTTAGACCGGGTAGAGCGGAAAGAAGACTTCTACGAGAACGGCCGCGCTTTCGGAANTTTTCAGGCGATGCTGGCNGANTATCCTGCNGAAACGCTGCATGAGACGATTCCNGANTTTCACAATACGCCGAAACGCTATCAGGATTTTGAGCGGGCGGTGGAACAGGATGTGTGCCGCAGAGCGGACAGTGTGGCGGAGGAGATCAGTTTTATCAGNGCGCATAGGGATGAGATGTCCGTTCTTACGGATATGCAGAAACGGGGCGAGNTGCCGCTTAGAATTACGCACAATGANACGAAGCTCAACAATATTTTGCTGGATGAGCAGACCCATGCNGCNGTCTGNATCGTGGATCTGGATACGATTATGCCGGGATTGTGCGCCTATGACTTCGGGGATGCGATCCGTTTCGGGGCCAGTACCGCGGCAGAAGATGAGCCGGATGTGAGTAAAGTGTCTCTTTCGCTGGAATTGTACGAAGCGTATGCACAGGGCTATCTGGCAGGGTGCGGTACCAGTCTGACGGAGAAAGAGATCGAGACGCTTCCCATGGGTGCTAAGATCATTACGCTGGAGCAGGGCATGCGTTTCCTGACGGACTATTTGCAAGGGGACGTCTATTACCATACGGAACGTGAGGGACAGAATCTGGACCGCTGTCGGACACAGCTTGCGCTTGTGGCGGATATGGAACGGAAGTGGGAGCGGATGCGGTTGTGAGAGGATTCGCGATAATAAGTCTGGGTGACGACGTGGTTGCAGAATATAGTAAAGGAAGTGAACGAAAATTTCATGAATGATTTTCGGCGTATTATGATTGCCATTATCAGGGCAGGAATTTTTCTGGCAGCTTGTAACGGCAGGAATGGGGAAGAAGTGGAGCAGGAGATTCAGTCTGAAATTGCACTATCAGATATTGCATGGGACGATTACAACAGTGGGAATGTATGGGAGACATGGCTGTATTTTTGTTTCAGCGACGGTACGGTGGTTGACAAAGAACTGCCATACATGAGTATGGTTAAAAAAGTTGATTATGCGGATATTACAGGGGACGGAACGGATGAAGTACTTATTTATAGATATTTCGCAAATACGGCAACGGAATATACATTAATAAATTTCTTTCAGATAGAAGAAAATAGAGTGACAGAGATATCACCCGAGTTAGAACTTGAGGAACTGGCAGATGATGTATGGAATGTAATAGATGCGGATTTTTTAAAGGAAGAGTATGATATGCCTGTACTTATGATGGAATCTTATGTGAAAGAGAATATGGTGACCTATGCAGATAAAAGAGTATTGGTGGGCTATCAGGATGGTGGGTGGCAGATACTAGAGAGGCAGACTTATGATTACAAATCTGACAACTAGCATAATGAAAAANTCACGAACAAATATATTTACAATTCCGTCAAAAATATGCTATGATATCAAAAAGCATATTTTCTATNAATAACAGATCAGNTCCATTCTATANTTCTAAGTTTCAGAAAATCCATGCTTTGAACCCAATCAACATTCNATAAAGCAGGAGAGTCTGGAACGGTTCTCCTGTGCCGGTAATCTATCCCAGATAGGGAGGATATACCGAAATCNACAAAGGAGGACATTAGATGAGTGAAACAANCACACAACGTAACTACAANGACACGGTATTCCGTATGCTGTTTCGGGAAAAGGAGAATCTGCTCAGCCTTTATAATGCACTGAATCATACAGCATACACGAATGTGNACGATCTTGAGATTACAACANTGGAAAATGCGATTTANATGAATTATAAGAATGACATTTCNTTTGTNTTTGATTTTGATTTAATGCTTTATGAGCATCAGTCTACGGTGAATCCTAATATGCCGCTTCGTGATCTGATCTATGTGAGCAGAGTAATCCAGAGCAGGATAAAGGATGAAAATCTGTATGGCAAGTCGTATATTAAAATACCGGCGCCTAAATTTGTGGTATTTTATAATGGAACGGATTTTCAGCCGGAACAACAGATATTGAGGTTGTCAGACGCTTATGAGAAGAGACAGGAAGAGCCGGAATTGGAACTGACAGTGACTGTGTATAATATCAACTGGGGACATAATCCTGTACTCTTAGAGGCGTGCCGCTTGTTAAAGGAATATGCACAATATGTAGAGCAGGTAAGGATATTTGCAAGGGAAGAATCTTTTTCCGAAGCGGTGGAGCATGCAGTAGATTATTGTATTGAGAATGAGATTTTATCGGAGTTTTTGTCTAAGAATCGAGCGGAGGCGATAGCTGTGTGTATATTTGAGTACGATGAAGAGAAACATATGAAACAAGAGCGGAACATCAGCCGCATAGAAGGTGAGGACAGGGCATTCCGGCTTATGCAGTATCTCACAGATAGTGGTAAGACCGAAGAATTGAACCGTGCCATGTCTGATCGGGAATATCGCGAGCAGTTGTTTCAGGAATATAACCTTTAAGCAACGACAAGTTTTCAAGCCGCTGACAGTTGACAAAATACGGTTGTGCGGCTAGAATGAATAAAAACGTAGTTGATTCGGGCAGACCGAAATGATACAGAGCCGAAACAGTTACCATACGATCAAACGTGACGAAGAAGAGAATAGTACGGATAGGAAACGTTTCAGAGAGAGAACCGTGGGTGGAAGGTTCTTACGGAAAATATTCGGAACCGGCCTCGGAGTCCTGTGTGATAAGCACAGCGTAACACCGGCGATAACGGTATGAGAAGCAGAGCATGAGAAGACATGTTAATTAGGGTGGTACCGCCGAGATTTCGGTCCCTTACGGGATGGAAACCTTGGCGGTTTTTATATGCAGCCCGCGAAGGAGAAAGGATGGCTTAGTATATCATATGCGTGCCGGAATTTCGTAAATGAAACAGTAGGAAAGGAATGAGGAAAAATGGCTGACAAAAAATTAGTAGAAGCGATCACTTCCATGGAAGATGATTTCGCGCAATGGTACACTGATGTAGTGAAAAAGGCAGAGCTGTTAGACTACACCAGCATTAAGGGGTGCATGGTGTTCAAGCCTGCCGGGTATGCGATCTGGGAGCTGATTCAGCAGCAGATGGACGCGATGTTTAAGGCGACGGGGGTACAGAATGTATACCTGCCTATGTTTATTCCCGAAAGTCTTCTGAATAAGGAGAAAGATCATGTGGAGGGATTTGCGCCGGAAGTAGCATGGGTAACACACGGCGGTATGCAGCCCCTGCAGGAGAGATTGTGTGTCAGACCTACCTCTGAGACACTGTTCTGCGATTATTATAAGAATGCGATACAGTCATATCGTGATCTGCCTCAGGTATGCAACCAGTGGTGTTCCGTGGTGCGTTGGGAGAAAGAAACCAGACCTTTCCTTCGGAGTCGTGAGTTTTTATGGCAGGAAGGTCATACCGCACATGCGACAGCGGAGGAAGCAGAAGAGAGAACGATACAGATGCTTAATGTGTACGCCGATTTCTGCGAGCAGGTGTTAGCGATTCCCGTGATCAAAGGCCGTAAGACGGATAAGGAAAAATTTGCGGGTGCCACGGCAACTTACACTATTGAGGCATTAATGCATGACGGCAAGGCATTGCAGTCCGGAACCAGCCATAACTTCGGTGACGGTTTTGCCAAGGCATTCGATATTCAGTTCACGGACAAGGATAATACTTTAAAATATGTACATCAGACTTCATGGGGTACGACTACCCGTTTGATCGGAGCGGTTATTATGGTGCACGGTGATAATTCCGGACTTGTTCTGCCTCCCAGAATCGCACCTACCCAGATCATGGTCATTCCGATTCAGCAGAAGAAGGAGGGTGTGCTGGATAAAGCTTATGAGTTAAAAGATAAGTTAAGTAACTTCCGCGTGAAAGTAGATGATGCGGATAAGAGTCCCGGCTGGAAATTCTCTGAGCAGGAGATGCGCGGTATTCCCATCCGTGTGGAGATCGGGCCTAAGGATATTGAGGCGAATAAATGCGTGATCTGCCGTCGCGATACGAGGGAGAAGATAGAAGTTTCTCTGGATGAATTAGAAGTTAAGGCGGGAGAAATTCTTGACAAAATGCAGACGGAAATGCTGGAGCGCGCAAGAGCACACAGAGATGAGCATACTTATGTGGCTAAGGATATGGATGAGTTCCGCAAGCTGTTTACGGAGAAGTCCGGTTTTGTCAAGGCGATGTGGTGCGGAGAGCAGGACTGCGAGGATAAGATCAAAGAAGAACTTGCCGTTACAAGCCGCTGTATGCCCTTTGAGCAGGAGAACATCGGGGATACGTGCGTATGCTGCGGAAAACCTGCGAAGAAGATGGTTTACTGGGGCAGGGCGTATTAATGGCAGGAACCGATTGATTGTCAAAATAATAAAGAGAGAGAGGGTAAAGCAATGAATGTATTAGTTATTAACTGTGGTTCATCTTCCTTAAAATATCAGCTGATCAACAGCGATACAGAGGAGGTGCTTGCAAAGGGACTGTGTGAGAGAATCGGCATCGATGGCAGCGCTATTGTCCATCAACCGGCAGGCGGAGAAAAAGTAAAGACAGAGGCTGATATGCCGAATCATACAGCGGCGGTACAGCTTGTGATTGAGAAGCTGACCGATCCGCAGGTGGGTGTGATAAAATCTCTTGACGAGATCGACGCGGTAGGACATCGTATCGTTCATGGCGGAGAGAAGTTTGCAACATCTGTTGTGCTGAATGACGAAGTGCTGGCAGTGATCGAACAGTGTAACGATCTGGCGCCGCTTCACAATCCGGCGAATCTGATTGGCATTAATTCCTGTAAAGAGATCATGCCGAATGTGCCGATGGTTGGTGTGTTTGATACGGCATTTCACCAGACCATGCCGAAGAAGGCATATCTGTACGGGCTGCCATTGGCTTACTATGAGAAATATAAAGTACGTCGCTATGGGTTTCATGGCACAAGTCATGATTTCGTATCTAAGCGTGCTGCACAGATTTTGGGAAAAGATATTAAGGATTTGAAAATCATTGTGTGTCATCTCGGTAACGGCGCTTCCGTATCTGCGGTAAAATATGGTGAGTCTGTAGATACTTCCATGGGGCTTACTCCGTTAGAGGGTCTGATCATGGGAACCCGCTCAGGAGATTTAGATCCCGCGATCATTACTTTTATCGCCGAAAAAGAAGGAATCAGCGCGGCGGAGGTTATCAATATCTGTAATAAGAAATCCGGTGTACTCGGTTTATCCGGCGGCGTTTCCAGCGATTTCCGTGATCTGGCAGAGGCGGAATCACAGGGAAATGAGGCGGCTAAGACTGCATTGGAAACATTTGCCTATCGGGTAGCGAAATATATTGGCGCGTACGCTGCGGCGATGAACGGAGTAGACGTAATCGTGTTTACTGCCGGAGTGGGTGAGAACAATGCTGCGGCGAGGGCGCAGATCGGGGAATATATCGGTTTCCTCGGAACGAATATTAATCCGGAGAAGAATCAGATCCGGGGTGAAGAAGTGATTATCTCCGATGAGGGCTCTAGAGTGACCACAATGGTGATTCCCACCAATGAAGAGCTTGCCATTGCAAGGGAGACCGTGAGATTNGTNNAAGCATAGAATTNNNATCAGATGATGAAACGCCGGGATTGANTT
The DNA here is from genome assembly GCA_014804605.1 of Lachnospiraceae bacterium. Classification (GTDB taxonomy): domain Bacteria; phylum Bacillota; class Clostridia; order Lachnospirales; family Lachnospiraceae; genus UBA3282. The sequence goes on from JAAUZM010000038.1 coordinate 19,350, forward strand.
TCCGGCGTTTCATATTGTTTGTTGTTTTATTTTGATTCTAAAAGTTTTATATAAGGGTTTCGAATCAGACCGTTTCCTTAATTGCACGGTCATATGCTACAAGGGTCCTTGAATCAAAGAAGACAAACCTCACAATGACGATCTTGTTCGGATTCTCTTCGCAGAATGTGCGCACTCTTCTGACTACCACGAGCGAAAAACAAGATTGAGAAACTGATTGCAGGAAATGACTTNTTGGGTATAATTAACATNAATNAGTTTAAGNGAAAACTNNTCNTGCGAGATGNGTTTTAAGGAAGAATGTAAGTTTTGATTAAAGGAGACGTTATGNGTAANCGTGGAAAGAAAAAGAAGAAAGGCATGGGAATNGTCATCTTNCTAAGCCTTGTNATAGTAGTGTGNGCAGTNGTTNTGATCGGNCTGGTNCGGGNAAANCTGGNGGATGGNATNAAATCNGCNGTGACTGAGAAGGTGACAGAGCAGGTCATGGAGCAGGNATTCNAGAAGGCTCTGGAGAGTGNNGGCGATCCNCAGGCNGCNNCTAAGGCGAAAGAGATNGTCAATAANATGGATGAATCGGATAAGAAGGAAGCCGAGGCGATTATCGAGAAATATGCCGACGGTGATACGATATCCGACGTCATGGATATTGTGGGAGACGGTGTCAACAGTGAGTCGATCTCCCAAGTTGAGCAGTATTTGAAAAACACTGTGTCTGATGAGGATGTAGATAAGCTGCAGGAATTGTATGAGAAGTATAAGGATGAGATAAATTAAAAANCATTTGTCAGTACCTTATTGCATTAATTTTAAAACTAATAGNTTGTATCAGCCGTCTCTATNCCAGTAGTGGCGGCTNTTTTGGATTTTGGTTTAAATTCNAAATTTCNNTATTGACATATATTTTAGGCAATTGTANAATAAGTATAAATTCAATTTAGGCAAACGTAAAAAATGAGGGAGANAGAAGNAAATACATGAAAAGACTACCGGAATCCGAACTGGAAATTATGATGATCATATGGGAATATAACAGACCGGTCAACAGAATGGAAATTGAGGAGCGTCTAAANAANGATGTAGCTGCNCCGACTATTTTATCTTTTCTGAACCGTTTAGANGCAAAAGGTTTCGTCAGTGTNGAGAAGATNGGGAAAATCAATTGGTATACNCCTTTNGTAAAAGAAGAGGAATATCTGCAAAGAGAAAGCAGGAATATTTTGCGGAGAATGTACCAGAATTCTNTGAAAAACTTTGTGACTGCATTATATGACGGAGAGGGACTCTCCTCGCAGGACATAGAGGATNTGAAGGCATTTATTGAAGAGAAGAGCCCGAATANGCGGACGGAATANNATAGAGAAATCCGTNGNCCGTAGGATAAGTAAANANGGAGGATTTTTGAATTNATGAGGGCAAAATGGAGAAAGGCNATATGGGCAATTCTGGCACTNCAGCTTTTATTGTGGCATNTTNTTTTTCTGGGAAATAATATGTGGCCGGATTATTTNGTGAACCGGNTCGTAAATCATTTNGGTCTGCCTTATGTGCTGTATCTTTACNGGAAAAAGCTGNCGGTATTAATCTGGCTCATATCGGCAGTACTCGTAATGGCATTACATTANTGGAATTATATACGGTTTCGCAGGCACTGCATCAATCAGTTAAGCATCGTTTCGGAANCAGATATCAGAGAGAACCTTGAGNCGGCTGTTCTGGAAACGGGATTGCATGGAAGAAGAGGTGAAAGCTCTTTTCTTTATCGGAGTCAAGAAGCCAGAGAACCGTTTTTGATCGGTTTCAGAGAGCCGGTGCTGATATTACCGGACAGAGAATACAGNGCGCAGGNTCTGCATTTCATTTTTTTACATGAATGCTATCATATGCGGCATAGGGATATGCTCTATAAGTTATTTATGCTGTTCATACAATCGCTTTTATGGTTTCAGCCGCTAATTTATCTGATAAGAGCAATCAGTTATCAGGATGTGGAGGTGGCCTGTGACGAGGCGGTAGTGGAAGGNAAAGATATGTCGGCTAGAAAAGAGTACGGATATGCGCTGCTGGAATGTTTAAAAATGGAGCGGGTGAGGGGACGGGCGTACTCAACGTATTTTATCATGGAAAACGGATGATGAAGGCCAGAATCTCCGCGATTATGAAGGAGGACAAAAAGTGGGATTTTCTTGCATATTGCGGTATCGGAATTATGGCGGAGGATGAAGCAGGGGCGGAAGAATATGTTGTAAAGAAAGGTGATACCCTTTGGAAAATCGCTGAAGAAATGTTAGGATCTTCATTCAGGTATGCAGAGATCTATGAACTTAACAAAGCGACGATCGAAGAAACGGCACAGAATAAGGGGAAAGAAGATACCGGCGATGGATACTGGATTTTTCAGGGAACATTGTTACGAATGCCGGAGCAGTAGGTTGATGGAGAAGCTGACGGTTAGGATGAAGCAGAATATAGAATTTACCGACAAATGATATTCTCGTTGCAGGAACGGATATACAGAGGTAAAGGCGGGATTGATAAAAGAATATACGTCGAAAGAAAAAGATTATATTCCAAAAACTAAATAAATAAAAATGTTTTTGGAATATAATCCAAAAACTATTTGATAATTATATAAAAAAGGAATATACTATGCACAGGAGGACTGTGTATGGACAGAATAGAAAGAAAAGAATATTTAAATAAATTGATAGCGTTGAAAGATAAGCAACTGATTAAGGTTATTACCGGAGTCAGACGATGCGGCAAATCTACTATAATGGAAATCTTTCAAGATTATTTAAAGAGCGAAGGTATCCCTGATAACCAGATTATAGCTGTTAATCTGGAGGATTATGATTTCTATGAATTGCGTGATCCGCAAAAGCTTTATCGCTTTATTAAAGAACATATGATTCAAGGGCAAAAATTATATGTGTTTTTAGATGAAATTCAGAATGTAAAAGATTTTCCGGATGTTGTGAACAGCCTATTTATTAAGAAAGATATTGATTTGTATTTAACCGGTTCCAATGCCTATATGCTTTCCAGTGAAATTGCAACTTTTATATCCGGTCGATATGTTGAAATTAAGATGCTGCCGCTATCCTTTAAAGAGTATGTGGATGCCACAGGTGGCAGAAACCGCCTAGAGGAATCCTACAGGCAGTATATTGAATTAAGTTCTTTGCCCTATGCGTTAGATTTGAAAGATAACGCAAGAGAACTGAATGATTATTTAAACGGGGTATATAGTACGATTGTGCTAAAAGATGTTGCAGCAAGAAAGAGGATCAGTGATCCAATGATGTTGGAGAGTGTTGTCCGATTTACCTTTGACAATATAGGAAACTATCTTTCTACCAAAAAGATAGCCGATGCGATGACATCCGATGGCAGGAAAATTGACACAAAGACGGTTGAAAAATATATTGCTGCCTCGCTGGAAAGTTATGTTCTATATCAGGCAAGGAGATATGACATAAAAGGAAAGCAGTATCTGAAAACGCTGGAAAAATATTATGTCGTGGATATTGGATTAAGAAGAGTCCTGCTTGGTTCGAAAGCCGTGGATGTAGGGCATATATTGGAAAATATAGTTTATCTCGAACTGCTTCGACGGGGATATAATGTATATGTTGGGAAAGTAAGTGATTTGGAAATCGATTTTGTTGCAAGCAATGAGCGAGGACAGGTTTATTTTCAGGTGTCGGCAACTGTTCGCAATGAAGAAGTGCTTCATCGGGAACTGGCACCGTTGCAACAGCTTTCGGATAATTATCCGAAATATATTTTGACGTTGGACAATGACCCGGAGGCAGATTACGAGGGGATACGAAGAATTAACGCGTTAGAATGGCTGGTTGGGGAAAATTATTAAAGAGAAAGTCATGTGCTGGAAGGAGACCTAACTGTATGGGTAAAAAATTATCAGAGATGAGCCTTGAAGAGTTGTGGCAGTTGTTTCCGATTATACTGAGCGAGCATAAGCCCTACTGGAGTGAATGGTATGCAGAGGAGGCAGACAGGCTGAAAGAAGTTCTTCCGGTCAGCCAAGTGGTTCGTATCAGTCATATCGGGAGTACGGCAATAGAAGGGATATGGGCGAAACCGATCATTGATATTCTTGTTGAAATAACAGAGGACAGCGATTTTCAAGCTTTTAAAAAAAATTTGGTTGAAGCAGGATATTTGTGTATGTCAGAAAATGACCAGCGTTTGTCTTTTAATAAGGGATATACGGAAGATGGTTTTGCGGAGCGGGTATTTCACTTGCACTTGCGCAGATCGGGCGATAACGATGAACTGTATTTCCGCGATTATCTGATCGCACATCCTGATGCCGCGAAAGAATATGAAAAACTGAAGCTTAGTTTGTGGAAACCATATGAGCATGATAGAGACGGATATACCGAAGCAAAGTCTAAGCTGGTAAAAGAATATACGTCGAAAGCGAAAGATGGTATTCCAAAAACTACATAGTTTAAGAAAGTTTTAGGAATAGAATTCAAAAACTATTTGAATAAATCAGGGATATATGGCGGATAAATTTAGGAGGTTAATGTCCAATGAAAGAAATACAATAACATAATGCTTTATGGCAGCGGCCGTCACTATTTCCGGTAGTGGCGGCTGTTTTGATGCCTTCTTGCCTTTGTCAATTCTTCATTTGCAATACAAAAAAAGGTTGACAGGCGTATACCTTAAGTATATCATAGACGCATAAAGGTAAACGAGTGTATACCAAAATATACCAATACTTGAGCAAGCCATGCGAGTGACTCACTCCTGTATAGTTGTAAATTTGTAGGCTGAGGTACCAGATCGTATGCACAGCAAGAAAGGACGGATATCATATATGGTAAATTTATCGGACGGAGAATGGAAGATCATGAATCGGCTTTGGGAGAGTGGAGGAAGTACTATCACAGAGCTCACGGCGGCATTGCAGGAGGAGACGGGCTGGGATAAACACATTATTATCACGATGCTTAATCGCATGGAGAAAAAAGAGGCGATTGCGCATCGCAAAGACGGACGGGCGAAAGTGTTTTATCCGATCGTGCCGCAGGGGGAAGTGTCCATGCAGGAGACACGCGGTTTTTTGCAGAAAGTATACAGGGGCAGTCTCGGCATGATGGTCAATGCCATGGTGGAAGATCAGGCGCTGTCGAGGGACGAGATACAGGAGTTGTATGATATCTTGGAGCAGGCAAAACGAAGGAAGTAAGGAGTACATTATCGTAAACAGATCGGCATAAGCCATTGCAAATGACAGTATGGTTGCGGACGATAGGAAAGGCATGGTTATAGAATGAAAGAAATTGTTATAACATCTTCGGTTTTGATACTTTGTATTATGCTGATACGGGCCATTTTTAGGGGAAAGATCAGCAGTAGATTGCAGTATGCGCTGTGGTTTCTGGTAGCGCTCCGATTGATCGTTCCGTCATCGGCACAGATTCATATGGCGATCGGCTCCATAGAGGAATTCCGCATTATGGATCTGGTAGAGGCTTTGGAAGAGAGATTCGGTGACGTGACGGAGCAGTTGGAGCAGCCGGCACGATTTGCCATGTCGTTTAACAGTCCGCTTGTCGGACAGGTGGCGGGGTTTATGCTGGGAGACGATACGGGTATTTCTTCCTATGCGGCGGATGGACCCACAAGTGTTTTCTTAGCGGGAAGGATCGGAGCCAGTTGGCTGGATATTCTGCGCGGGATATGGGGCGGCGGTATGGTTATCGTTGCTCTGTGGATGATTATCACGAATATTATTTTCTCCCGCAGGCTGCATAGAAACCGTAAAGAGTTCGTGCTGCCGAAGGAATTGGAGAGCATCTGCGACAAAAAACCGTCAGACAGAACGGGGCATGAGCGTGTCAGAAAAGCAGGAAAAGTCAAGTTTTATACAACAGACTGTCTGACCTCTTCATGTCTGTACGGATTGCCGGGGCGGGAAGCTATCTATCTGACACCGGATATTACAGAGGATCAGAACAAACTCCGGCATGTGGTGACTCATGAGATGTGTCATAGAAAGCACGGGGATAGTTTCTGGTCTATTCTTCGCAGCATATTGCTGGCTGTTTATTGGATGAATCCGCTCGTGTGGGTGGCTGCGGTGCTATCCAAGCGGGATTGCGAGCTTGCCTGCGATGAAGCGGCTCTTCTGATTCTGGGGGAGGAAGAGCGGATTCCTTACGGGGAGACACTGCTGTCTATTATTAGCGGTAAAAATAAGCTGTCGGATATTGCGTGCACGGCGACAACGATGAAGGGGAGCGGTAAGAGTGTGAAGGAGCGGATCAGATTTATTGCCGAGAAGCCCAGGGTTTTGGGGGCGGCTGTAGTGGCGGTGCTTACCCTGATCATGATTATATCGGTGGCAGCGTTTACGAAGCAGCCTTTGTTTGCCGGACACACATGGGAGGGAGAAATCACTCTCGTTGCGGGGGATATGCAGATCAGCCTGCCGGAAACGATTGCCGGGATCAGTAGTTATGACACGGATGAAGAGGGCACTGATTTGATTATTTATCAGGCCGCATCCGGCAAAGAGGCGGGCAGGTTCCGTGAGCTTTCTTACGAGGAGGCTGTTGCATTGATGGATAGCGGCAACAGGATTGTTCCGGTAGGAAATTATGGTTTAAATCCTTACTTGAAATCATACGGTTTTTCGAGGCATTCCTATACGGCCGAAGGATGGACCACGCATGTTTACGAACCGGCGGATGGCGTACCGGGCACGGATATCGGTGACGACACGACCTACATGATAGATGATGGCGGCAGCAGCACAGCGACTCCCGCAGAAGAATCAAGAGATTACTTGCCGAATGAACAGATCGCAGCCGAGGAATCAAGAGATTATCTGCCAAATGAACAGATCATAACAACCGAGAATTTGGAGCATGTAACGATGCACCAATATACGCCGGCGGAGGGACAGACATATGGAGCACTGGAACATGAAGATATTTTTTACAAAGATGAGCCGGATTCTGCGAACGGCGTGCCGGGTACGGATGTCAATGATGATACGACTTATGTGATAGATGATGACGGCAGCAGTACAGCGACTCCTGCCGAGGAATCAAGAGATTATTTGCCGAATGAACAGATCATAATAACCGAGAATTTGGAACATGTAACGATGCACCAATATACGCCGGCGGAGGAGCAGACATATGGAGCACTGGCACATGAGGATATCTTTTACACAGATGAGCCTGAACAAATCGCAACAGAAGGATCAAGAGACTATCTTCCCAACGAGCAGATCGTAACAGTGAGCGGGGCTGTCGGGGGTTTCCCACAGAAATGCTACGTCTATGTGAAGGCGGATTATTCCGGCATAAAAGAGAAATATCTAAGCGAGATGGAGTATATTAACACCGAGCTGGAGACGGCGGCGGAGCAAGGGATCGTGGTCAGCGTCGGTCAGAGATTTCGCACCGAGATATGTGCTGCATTGGCCGGAAACAGAACAGAGTATCTGGGGAATGCGTCTAAAACGGGCGCTCTTGTAAATACTTTGCCGCAGACAGACGGGTTAACCTATAAGGACATTACGCTTCATACACTGGAAACAGAACCGGAAACTGCTTTATCTCTTGATATTCGGTATGAGTTTCCGTCAGAAAATGAAAACATGTATATGACAGATACGGATGCGGACCTTTTGTTTTTTAATGCAGCCATGCTTTTTGCAACGATTAAGAATCTGGATGAATGCAATTTTATTCTGGAGCGGTATGAACCGGGTACAATATCCGGGGAAAAAGATTCCGAAGAGGCTGTGAAGCCGGTGTCCACAGGAAGACTGACCTATAGCAGAACAGAGTTAGAGGAGGCAGTGGGGACATTATGGTCGGATGAAGCGGCAGACAGTGACGAAAGCTATGCCCGGTGGCTGGATGATTTATATTCCCGTGTTGCCGATTATCTGTCATAGTAAAGTTTTGGCATACTTCGAGTTTTTGAAGCAAACTTGCAACCCCGTGAGGTTTTTTTTTCATAAAAAATTAAGATTTATGAAACTTTTTCTTAACTTGTGGACTCTAATATAAAAAGGGGAGTGTACTAGATACAATAGTACACACGGTTGATACACAAAAGAGGGGAAGACGAGTGGGACAGGCACAGAGAAAAAGACAGCAGGGTGTCCGGTATCAGGAAGTAGAACTGGAATTGTGGGAACTGGACGCAGATGAGGAACAGGAGAGCTACGGAAACAGGAATCGAAGAAACAACAACGGCAGGAGCCGCAGCGGTTATGCGGGCAGCAGGAGCCGGACAGAAAGCGGCANAGGCANCNGNNATTACGCAGGCCGCACNNGCAGNAGCCNNCAGACGTATGAGCGGCGACGNGAACAGAGCAGCGGTCAGNCGAGGCAGACGAGACAGCGAAGCCCGCAGCGTGAATTACAGGTNCAGGATATCAGNCGATATCAGGGNACNCGNGNGGAAGACCGGATCAACACGAGAAGNNCCTATANNGGCAGCGCGCGTCCGGTNCAGTCGATCAAAAGNCGCAGNGNAAGAAAAAGGAAGGCGTACATCGTCCGAACGGTGTCGGTACTGATTGCCGTGACGTGCCTGATTATGATTTATTTCATGACAGGGAAAATCTACCGGTCTACGCAAGAACACAGCGGCAAAAGTGCCTTACAGAAAATGTCGGAGAAAATAACTGATATTGACAAAGGGATTGCGCCGCCGGAAATTATAGAGGATCTTCTGGAAGTCAATGACTTCTCGAGACCGGGAACAGAGCTTAAGAAGGTAAAAAATATTTTTGTACACTACACGGCAAATCCTCGTACATCAGCGGCGCAGAACAGGAGTTACTTTGCAAATCTGGCACTGACACAAGAACGCTCGGCGAGCGCGCATCTGATCATTGGCTATGAAGGGGAGTTGATTCAGTGCATTCCTTTTGATGAGCAGGCATACGCGGTCATGACGAGGAATGAGGATTCCATATCTATAGAGTGCTGCTATCTGTCGGAGGATGGTTCGTTTACGTGGGAGACGTATGATACACTGGTACGTACTCTGGCATGGCTGATCGATAAATATGATCTGTCCACGGAGGATATCCTGCGCCACTATGATTGCGGCGGCAAGATGTGCCCGCTCTATTATGTGGAGCATGAGGAAGCGTGGGATCAGCTTCTGCAAGATGTAAAAATTTATAGGAACAATGCCAAACAGGCGGATACAGCAATGTCGGATCAATAAATGATCCGGCATTCCTTTTTGCCCCGACTCCGGTATAAAGACATGGAAAGAATATACATTTAATGTTATAATACAGATAGCGATAAACTATGCACATTCGGTAACAGGGGAAGGCGGTGAAGTGCGCATGGAGGAGAAGAAGGAGAAGATCGTATTAGAGCAGGCAGGTGATATGTCGCACAGGAAACATATTCTGATTGTAGATGACGATCTGAATATGTTAAAGCTTTTGCGTTATTATTTACAGGACACTTATAAAGTAACAGTTGTCAATTCCGGCAAGGTGGCGGTTGATTTCCTGTTAAAATATACGCCGGATTTGATTCTTTTGGATTATATGATGCCCATGTTTAACGGCGCCGCGGTTCTAAAAATCATTAAGAGCAGAGAAGCTACCAAAGATATTCCGGTCTATTTTCTCACGGGGCAGACGGATAAAACGACGGTCATGGAGTGCCTTTCCTTAAAGCCGGCGGGCTATATCATTAAGCCTGTTGCGAAGGAGGCGCTGCTTGCCAAAATGGCGGAAGCGTTTGCCGAGTAAATAAAGAGGAATTGCTATGCATGGAATTGACAAAGACAGAGTTCCAAGATATTTATTTGGGGCTTTTTGTCTCTATTTAGTATACTTTATATTTGTCATTATTTATCTCGATATGGATCGAAGATGGATTGTCGTACCCTTGGCGAGTTTCTTCTTAAGTCTTCTGATTGTGAGAACCGGCGGCAGTAAGACTGAGATTCAGGCGTACACGATATCAATATTTACTTTTATTAATATTGTTGCATACAGTGTAATGCTTCAGGAGTTCACTGAGGTCTTTACCGTTTTTTGTGCGGCTGTCTGTCTGATATCTTTTTATCATATTCTTCAGGTTAATTATCTGATGCTTGGTTTGAGCACGGTTTTCATCCTGTATGAACTGGTCTTTCAGGGAGAGTGGCAGAGTTTTCTGTTGCATGACAGTTCCATCGCAGTCACGATCCGAATTTTCAGTGTGTATCTGGTGCAGGGGCTGCTGATCCTTCTGATTAGAAAGCAACAGGAGCAGCAGAGGATGGTGGAGCAGAAGGCACGGGAAGCAGAGTCGGCGGCACAGGCCAAGGAAGAATTTCTGGCGAATATGAGCCATGAGATCAGGACACCGATGAATGCAATTACGGGTATGGTGGAGCTGGCGCTGCGCAATGACGCGTTGCCGAATCAGGATAAAGAGTATCTGTATAACATACGGGCGGCTGGGGAAGACCTGCTGGCCATCATCGACGATATTCTGGATATTACAAAAATAGACTCCGGTAATCTTGAGATTACAGAGGAAGAATATGAGATCACATCAATTGTACATGATGTCGTGAATGTGGCACAGGTTATACTTGGGGAGAAACCGGTAGTGCTCATGGTAGATGTGAGTCCGGACATTCCTGCCCGATTAAAAGGGGACGGTGTACGCATTAAGCAGATCATGCTGAATCTACTCAATAATGCGGTGAAATATACGGAGAGAGGCAGCATTCATCTGGAAGTGACGGCAATCCCGATTGACGGGGAGAATAATAAGACTGATCTGAAGGTCTGTGTGACGGACACCGGTATCGGTATTTCCGAGGAGCAGCTNCAGGATCTGTTTATGAAATTCAAGCAGGCGGACAGCGGCATGAACCGAACCAGAGGCGGAAGCGGTCTGGGACTTGCGATCTCTAAGAGACTGGTGGAATTGATGGAGGGCACGCTTCAGGCGAAGAGTGAACCGGGCAAAGGATCGGAATTCATGTTTACGGTCAGGCAGGAAGTGGTAGATGACAGGCCGTGTATTGAGAGCGACCCGCAGATAGTACTGCCGTTGCCCCTGCCACCGGAAGAGGATGCAGTACATAGGGAGCAGCGCAAGAAAGAAGGACGGCAGACGACTTTTACGGCACCCACTGTCAGAATATTACTTGTGGATGATAATAAGGTGAATCTGAGGGTAGCAGAGGGGCTGCTGCGGCCTTATAAGATGTGTATCGAGATGGCCTACAGCGGTAAACAGGCGATAGAGATGGTACAAAACCGTGTCTATGATCTTATTTTTATGGATCATATGATGCCGGAGATGGATGGCGTGGAAACGACCAAAGTTATCCGGGCCATGGAGGAAGAACGTTTCCGCACCGTACCGATTATAGCGCTTTCGGCGAATGCTGTGCGTGGGGCGAAGGAGATGTTTCTGGAAGCCGGTATGAATGATTTCGTGGCGAAGCCCATTGAGATGCGTATTATGGACAGAACATTGCGCAGATGGCTGCCGGCTGATAAGGTGATCTCGAATCGAAATGCAGCAGAAACAGCGCATCAGGAAGAATATGACAGCGGGATGAAAATCAACCCTATGCTGTGGCAGATGAATGGCATAGACGTGGCTGTCGGGATAAAATACTCCGGCGATGATGCAAATCTTTACAGAGAAGTCCTGTCAGATTATATGGATACGATAGAGGAGAAGGCTGATCTTATAGAAAAGGCGGTCGAGGAAAGAGATCTTGAGACATACACGATCGAGGTACATTCTCTGAAGAGTACGTCAAAAGCCATAGGAGCGCTGGAACTGTCGGAGCTGGCTAAAGATCTGGAAGAGAGCGGCAAGAATAAAGAGTGGGAACCGATTATTGCGAGGACGCCGGCGCTGTTGTTCTTATATAGGGAACTATACGATATCATTATGCCCTATCATACGATTAAAGAAGAGGAAGGGCAGGAGAAAGAAGCTCTGGATGACAGAGAGCTTGTACAGTTGTTGGGACGGTTGTTAGACAGTGTGAGTATGTACGACTCTATCCGCGCGGAAGAGATCATAGCCGAATTATCCAAGTATGCTTATCCGGATAATTGGAGCGGTTATCTGCAGACCGTTACAGAAGCGATGGGGCGGTTTGATTATGATATCTGTAAGCAGCAAGTCATTTTGTGGAGGAATGAATTGAAGACGAAACTGCGGGAGGCAGCAGATTAATATATGGAAAAAGCATATAAACTGGAATTTGCCGGAGAACAGATAGGCAGTCTGTATGTGAACTGCTGCGGACTTTCTAAAACAGAGGGACTGCACAGCTTCGGTCCGGCATTAAAACCACATTATCTGGTACACTATATACTGAGCGGTAAGGGCAGGTTTTCTATCGGCGGCAAAGATTATCCGCTGGAAGCAGGATACGGTTTTCTGATTACGCCGGACGAGCTGGCTTTTTATCAGGCGGACGAGCATGATCCGTGGACTTATGTCTGGGTCGGTTTCAGCGGTACATTAGCCGAGGAATATATTAATCATATCGGGCTGTCTGTCAGGCAGCCCGTTTTCAGATCGGATGCATCGGAAGAAATTTACCGGATTGTTAAAGATATGATGGAGCATAATACTTTCGGGCTTTCCAATGATCTGCGCCGTAACGGACAGCTTGGCATTTTCTTGTCAATCATAGCCGAGGGAACCAGACCGGAAGAAAAGAATGAAGAGGATCGGGCCAACACATATGTGCGCAAGGCGGTTTCCTTCATACAGAGTAATTATTACAATCCGATCAAGGTGACCGATGTGGCGGATTATGTCTGCATTAACAGAAGTTATCTGTATACGCTTTTTATAAATTCCATGGGTATGTCGCCGCAGCAGTTTCTGACGACATTCCGCATCACAAGGGCGGCGCAGCTGTTGTCAGTTACGGAGCTGCCGATCGAGAGTATTGCACTTTCCTGCGGCTATCACGATCCGCTTGTATTTACCAAGGCATTTAAACAGATGAAGAAGATGTCGCCTACGGGCTACCGCAGACAGATGCAGGAAGGCGGAACACGCCGTAATAAAGAATATTTGAAGCAGGTGGAGGATTTCATTAATCAGATCAACAGCCTGAACGATACGTTGTCACCGACATAATGCGGCAAGGGTATGGTGCCGACGGGATAGTAACTCAGATAACATTTTGACAGATTTATTTAACAAAGAGATATTTTAAAACGGCTCGATATTTTATATCATTAAAGCATATAAACAAGGGAGAGCAACCGTGTGCGCATATGACCCTGAATAAAAGAGATGCGCATATGGGATTTATAACAAAAAGCTAAAGACGATTTGAAAGACGGCGGCGGACGGACAGAGAAGAAGAGGTGCTTGGGAGCGCTTAGCAAAATAAAATTAAGAGAGAAGGAGAATGGGCATGAAAGAAACAGTATTAAAGAAATTTGAGGAACTGTATGGGGATACACAGGGTGTGAATGTCTATTTTGCACCGGGACGTGTAAACCTGATCGGTGAGCATACGGATTATAACGGAGGACATGTCTTCCCGTGTGCACTTACTATCGGCACCTATGCCGCAGTCAGAAAGAGAGCGGACAAAAAGCTGAATTTCTATTCTATGAATTTTGAAGAGCTGGGTGTAATCGAGAGCAGTCTGGAAGATTTAAATCCTTCTGATAAGGCGGGATGGACTAACTATCCGAAGGGTGTTATGTGGGCTTTTGCGGGCAGAGGCATGGAGATGGACTGTGGGCTGGACATGGTACTTAACGGCAATATCCCGAACGGTTCAGGGTTATCCTCCTCGGCTTCACTGGAGGTTCTTACCGGTTACATGCTGAAAGATCTGTACGGATTTGAGGTGACGAATATTGATCTGGCGAAGATCGGTCAGTATTCCGAGAATAATTTTAACGGCATGAACTGTGGCATTATGGATCAATTTGCCTCTGCCATGGGCAAGAAAGATAACGCAATTTTCTTGGATACGGCAGATCTGTCTTACGAGTATGCACCCCTTGTCCTGAATGGTGCGAAGATCGTGGTAACCAACAGTAACGTGAAGCATTCGCTTGTCAATTCCGCGTACAACGAGAGAAGAAGTGAGTGTGAGAAGGCGCTGGAGGAGTTACAGGCCGTGATCGATATCAAGGGGCTGGGCGATCTCACCGAGGAGCAGTTTGAAGCAAACAAATCGGCCATCAAGGACGAGGTGCGTGTCAGAAGAGCGAAGCATGCGGTGTATGAGAATCAGAGAACAATTCGTGCGGTGGGAGCGCTTAAGAAGAATGACCTGAAGCTGTTCGGCGAGTTAATGAATGCTTCCCATGTATCGTTAAGAGACGATTATGAGGTTTCCTGTGAGGAGATCGATGTATTGGTGGAAGAAGCGTGGAAGATTGACGGTGTGATTGGTTCCCGCATTACCGGCGGCGGATTCGGCGGCTGTACGGTCAGTATCGTATGCGATGAAGCGGTGGATGCTTTCAGGGAGAAAGTCGGTGCGGCGTATCAGGAGCGTGTAGGTAAGATAGCGGATTTCTATGTGGTAGAGATCGGTGACGGACCGAGCAGACTCTGATTTGACATTTAAATAATATGAACGACATGCGTCCGGATGCATTGTGAAGAAAAACCGGAAGTGTTGCAGGCGATAGGATGACAAATTGGCGGGAAGGAGAAATTATGATTCAACAGAATATTAAGAAACTGGTGCAATACGGATTGCAGACCGGTTTAATTACGGAAGCGGATAAAATTTATACGACCAACAGATTGCTGGAGCTGTTTCGGCTGGATGAGCTGGAAGAAGATGACACGGATGTCACAATGAGCGAAGAGGAACTGGAAGATGTACTTACATCTATGATGGACTATGCTTATGAGCAGGGCATCATGACGGAGAACAGTATCGTGTACCGTGATTTGTTTGACACGAAGATCATGAGTATGCTGGTGCCCAGACCCAGTGAGGTGATCTCTGTTTTTGAAGCGAAGTATAAGAATGATCCCAAGGAAGCCACGGATTATTTCTATAAATTGAGTCAGGACACGGACTATATCAGAAGATACCGCATCAAGAAGGATCAGAAGTGGGTAGCTTCGACGAAGTACGGAGATCTGGATATCACGATCAATTTGTCCAAGCCGGAGAAAGACCCGAAAGCGATTGCCGCAGCCAAGAATGCGAAGCAGAGCGGCTATCCGAAATGTCTGCTCTGTATCGAGAACGAGGGATATGCAGGTCGTGTGAATCATCCCGCAAGGCAGAATCACAGGATCATTCCGGTTACGATTAACGGAAGCAAGTGGGGATTCCAGTATTCTCCCTACGTGTACTATAATGAGCACTGTATTGTGTTTAACTCAAAGCATATTCCGATGAAGATCGAACACGATACGTTTTGTAAGTTGTTTGACTTTGTAAAACAGTTTCCGCACTATTTCGTGGGTTCCAATGCTGATCTGCCGATCGTTGGAGGTTCGATTTTGAGCCATGATCATTTTCAGGGCGGACATTATGAGTTTGCCATGGCCAGAGCCGATGTAGAGAGAACATTTACCGTGAAAGGATTCGAAGACGTAAAAGCCGGAATCGTAAACTGGCCGATGTCGGTAATCCGTATTGCATCACAGGATACAGACAGGCTGATTGCTTTAGCGGATGTGATTCTGGCAGCGTGGAGAGGTTATACGGATGAAGCGGTGTTCATCTACGCTGAGACGGATGGAGAACCTCATAATACCATTACGCCGATTGCCAGAAAGAGAGGCGATCTATACGAGTTGGATCTGGTGCTGCGCAACAATATTACCACACAGGAGCATCCGCTTGGCGTATATCATCCGCATGCAAATCTGCATCATATCAAAAAAGAGAATATCGGACTGATCGAAGTAATGGGATTAGCGGTACTGCCGGCCAGATTAAAGGACGAGATGGAGCGTCTGGCAGAGGCAATTGTTTCCGGTGCAGACATTCGTAAAGATGAAGTGCTTGAGAAGCATGCTGACTGGGTAGAAGAGTTTATGCCTAAGTATCAGGACGTTACCAAGGATAATATAATGGATATTCTGCATAAGGAGATTGGTAACGTGTTTATGCAGGTGCTGGAGGATGCCGGCGTCTATAAGAGGACGGAGGAAGGACAGGCAGCATTTGACCGGTTTGTGCAGAGCCTGAACAAATAGGGACACGCATACCGGACTATTGCAGAGTATAAACATAAGTAATCGATAGTGTATTATGAAAAGAAATGAGGCGGAATCGTTAGATTCCGCCTTTTAGACACGCCTGCAAATAGCAGTGTGAAGATCAGAAATGACAGAGTAAGGTGGTGTTTCGGTTTATAGGGATGATCTGTCATTCTGTTAGAAATGCGATGCTATTATGTATAAAGCCGACAGATGTTGCTGGGCATGTGTTTGTGTATATTACATACGACATTTATTAGAATATTTTTCAAAGGTTCTCGTTAACATCCAGTATGCTGCAAAAAAGGTTATAGAAGTCTTTCTGTTGGCGCGGTGTCAATTTTTGGAACATGGAGATCATATGTTGATACTTCTTAAGAAGATGCATGTTGTCTGCCAATAACAAATCTGCACTCAGACGTTCCTCAGAAAGATACAGAACATAATCCGTAGAGACCTGAAAAAAACGTGATACACTGATCACAAGCATGGCATCGGGAGTAGATAACCCGCATTCCAGTTTGCTCAATGTGGTCTGATTGACACCCAGATAGTTTGCGAGCGTCTGTTGTGATAATTTTTTTTCCAATCGTAATTCTTTGATTCTTGTTTTCATGCGAGTATCCTTTGTGTTATTTTAGGCGATTTCATCGAGGAAAAAATTCCAATTTTTAATAAGGATATTCTGTACAGAATATTTTTGGATAAAGGCAGTAGGAAAAGTGGTATAAGAGAAAAATAAATACAATATGTTGTGCGGAATTACGATAATAGTACAATATATTGACGAATATGCAGTGTCTTAAATATAGAGATATTAGGGGGTTGATAATTAAGTTATACTAAAATGCAACACAAGTGCATTTTTCACCCGCAGAATGTGATATACTGCTCTATAACAGGGAGGATTCACAATGGGAGAGAAACCGACAGGTTCATATGTATGTATTGACTTGGAGACGACAGGACTGAACCCAAAGGCAGATAAGATCATTGAGATCGGTGCAATCAGGGTTGAGAATCATGTAATCGTAGAAGAGTGGGAAACATTCGTGAATCCGGACAGACAACTGGACGAACGAATCATTGAACTTACAGGAATACATGACGAGCAGCTGATATCGGCGCCGACGATCGATCAGGTGCTGCCTAGGCTGCTTGAGGTGATAGGCGATCGTGTGCTGCTGGGGCACAGTGTGACATTTGACTATTCTTTTATCAAAAGGGCGGCAGTGGGACAGAAGCTTTCTTTTGAAAGAAATGGTATTGATACGCTTAAGATTGCTCGCAAATATCTGCCGAATCTGGAAAGTCGTAGTCTCGGATATTTGTGCGAATATTTCGGTATCAACCACAGTGCCCACAGGGCGCTTTGTGATGCACGGGCTACCGTGGAGTTGTATCGGAAGCTGGCAGAGCTGTACTATGATATGGAAGCAGCAGAAGGAAATAAAAGCTTGTTTCTGCCGAAAAAACTGCGGCATAATGTGAAACGGGATACACCGGCCACGAAGCCGCAGAAAGAACAGTTATATAAATTGACAGACAGGCATAAACTGATAATAGATTATGACATTGAAAAGCTTACCCGTAGCGAGGCTAGCAGGAAGATTGATCGGATTCTTGCAGAATACGGACGATAGTCTTCTGCATGGCAGAGTTTAACATTTCGGCAATCGGGTACAGACTTTGTATTTTTTCCGGTGTGTGCTGTTCCTGATAGATCTGACAGAGCAGGCGGTATGTGGAGCTTACGTCTGTGCCTGTGGAAACGGAGAACTCCAGCATGTGACAAGCTTCCTCGATATATCCCGAATCATAGAGAAGCTGTGCCCACTGTTGCAGCGTGCGGACTAAAAGGGTATAGTTCTGATCATAACGGATCAGAAGATCAAGATTGGGAGCGCCGTAGCACAGCTTGAGCTCCGTGTTGGTAAGGCCGGTGAAATTGACGATAGGCAGTTCACTCAAAGAGAGAATGATCTGTTTATAGTCGTCAACCTTCGGGACATCCTCAAGAAGCGACATCGGAAACTCTTCTACGGGAATCGTAATGTAGTCAAGATCGTCCAGCGGTTTACGCCTTGTGCTGTTAGCCGCAAGCTCTCTTTCCCAGAAGGCTTCCCGAGAAGAAGCGTCGGATTTTTTATGGGATTTGAGGTAGAAGAAGATTGCGGCGGAAAGTATGAGAACGCTTGCATTAATTATAAAATTCATATATAATATCCTTTCAGAAAGTGGGGAGGATTCATCTATGTTTAACAGAAAACAAAGGAAGATTATATCTTCAATCATCATAATAATTGTCGTGTTGGCAATGATTATTCCGATGATATTATCTGCAGTATAAATTGTACCACTAATTTTATGTTTGAGCAATTTTACATGTGAGAAAGGTTTGGTTATTTCATGAAAAGATTGTCCATGGCGGGTCTGATGATGATAACAGCGTTGACGGTTTCTACGCTGCCGGTCAATGCCCGGGAAGATAAATTTGAATCAGGAATTTATGTGGATGATATGAATCTGTCCGGTATGACGCTGCAGGAAGCGGAGGATCAGATAGAAGCGTATGTCAATTCTTTCGGCGAGGCGGAGATCACGATGAATGCAGTTGAAGGCGGCACCATCATTACGACGGCTTCCGAGCTGGGGCTCAAATGGGGCAATGAAGCAATCCTTAAGGAAGCGGCGAACTTCGGCCGGGACGGTGATATTCTGCGCTGCTATAAAGAATTGAAGGATTTGGAATACCAGAATAAAGTATATCATGTAAAATTTGATTTTGATAAAAATAAAATCAGGACGTTAATCGAAGAGAATGCTACACAGTACAACAGAGAAGCAGTCAATGCGACACTGACTAAGACGGAAGAAGGATTCGATATTACCGAGGGACAGTCCGGTGTCATGGTGGATACGGCAGCTTCTGTGGATACGGTATACGATTATCTCACAAACGATTGGGACGGTACAAGCTGCGNGATCGACTTGGTGATTACCGTGGAAGAGCCNAAGGGGAATGCTGAGGATCTTGCAAAGGTCANAGATGTACTCGGAACTTTTACGACCAGTTANTCNACTTCCGGNGGNTCGAGAAGNGCAAATGTAGCCAATGGCTGCAATCTGATNAANGGTACAACTATGTNTCCGGGCGANGAGTTTTCCGCTTATGAGGCGGTGTCTCCTTTTACNGAGGCAAANGGATATTATATGGCTGGCTCNTATTTGAACGGACAGGTGGTAGACAGNCTCGGCGGAGGAATCTGTCAGGTGTCCACGACGCTGTATAATGCTGTNTTGNTGTCNGAACTGGAAGTGACNGAGCGTTACAANCANTCCATGATCGTTACCTANGTGGANCCTTCNGCGGATGCTGCGATTGCAGANTCNTCCGGTAAGGATTTTAANTTTAAAAACAANNTGGACTATCCNATTTATATAGAAGGTGTTACNACNCCGGACAAACAGATCACTTTTACGATCTATGGTGTGGAGACGAGAGACAGCAATCGTGAAGTCATCTACGAAAGTGTCGTTCTGGAGCGTACCGTACCGGATACGGAGGTTATCTATACAAATGAATCTCTGCCTGTAGGATATTGCTCTGTGCAGTCGGCGCACATAGGATATAAGGCGCAGTTATGGAAAGTAGTGCGTGAGAACGGTGTTGAGGTCAGCAGGGAGCAGGTCAACAGCAGCTCCTATATGAAAGCGCCCAGAAGTGCGACGGTTGGTGTTGCTTCACCTGATGAAGGGGCGCGTAATGCCATCATGGCTGCAGTAGCGACTAACAGTATAGACGAAGTGAAAGCGGTGGCGGGTGCATATAAAGCCGCAGCGGATGCGGCAGCGGCTCAAGCGGCGGCAGACGCAGCAGCACAGGAGGCACCACCGGCACAGTAGACCAGACCCATCACAATCAGATGTTAGGCACAGAGTCATGAGAAGAGGAAAAATATCGGAGAGCGTGTTGAAACGTTCTGTATTGAAAAAGATAAAAGCACATAGAGAAGAAGTGATAAATGGCGCAGGTGTAGGGACAGACTGCGCTGTTTTATCGTTGCGGGAAGAGTATGAGACTGTGCTTGCGACTACGCCCGTGTCGGCGCCGATCGAGGATCTTGGCACCTACGCCATCTCCATGGCGCTTAATAATGTGGCCGTGTCAGGTGCAGAGCCGATTGGCGTGCTGCTTGCGATTCTGCTGCCGGAAGAGACTGCGGAGTGCGACTTGCAGGAACTGATGGAGAGGGCAGAAACCGTCTGCAGTGTGTGCGGCACAGAGATTATCGGCGGACATACGGAGGTGACTCCGGTCGTGTGCCGGCCGGTCATGGTGGTGACCGGAGTGGGAAAAAGGCATATTTCCCGAGCGAAATTGTTGCCGGGAGTCGGTTCCGGTCAGGATATTGTGGTGAGTAAATGGATCGGACTGGAAGGAACGATACGGCTGGCAAAGGAACACAGGGAAGAACTGTGTACGAGATATCCGGCGCGCATGATCGAGGAAGCGGCCGCCTTTGACAAGTATCTGTCCATCATACCGGAGGCCGCCACCGCCGTGAAGTCCGGCGTTTGCGGCATGCACGATGTATCCAGAGGCGGTATATTCGGCGCCTTGTGGGAGATGGCGCAGCGGGCAGGCGTTGGACTGGAAATAGACTTGAAGAAGATACCGGTGAAGCAGGAAACGATAGAGATATGTGAATTTTACGGTTTGAATCCCTACGAACTGTTATCGGGCGGGAGCCTGATCATGACGGCAGAGGACGGCACAGCGCTTGTGAAGGCACTGGCCGGAGAGGGTATTCCGGCAGTGGTCGTGGGAAGAACGACGGATGGCAACGACCGCGTGATCTATAACGAAGAGGAAAAACGCTATCTGGATAAACCGAAAGAGGATCAGATCTATATGGTGGGTTGAAATTTATAATGGGAATATAAGGAGGATATGATCAAAATGAGAGAAGAATTATTAGCGATCGTAGAGAGGAACAGCCGTATTGATTTAAAAGAGCTGGCAGTTATATTAGGTGTGGAGGAGATTGATGTAGTCAATGAGCTGGCAGCATTGGAAGCAGAGGGTATTATCTGTGGTTATCATACGATGATCGACTGGGAGAAGACTTCCATCGAGAAAGTTTCCGCATTGATCGAGGTGCGGGTGACACCGCAGCGTGGACAGGGATTTGACAATATTGCCGAGCGGATCTATAAATATCCGGAGGTAACTTCCGTATATCTTATTTCCGGCGGTTATGATCTGCTGGTTACATTAGAAGGCAAATCCTTAAAAGAAATCTCGGGCTTTGTGTCTGATAAGTTATCGACGCTGGAATCTGTCCTGAGCACGGCGACCCATTTTATATTAAAAAAATATAAGGATCATGGCACAATATTGGCTAGGAAGTATGAAGATACAAGAGAGAAGGTGACACCGTGAGAAATATGTTATCAGATAAAGCAGTAGCGCTGAAGCCTTCCGGTATCCGAAAATTTTTTGACATTGTGAGCGAGATGGACGATGCGATCTCTCTCGGTGTAGGTGAGCCGGATTTTGATACCCCGTGGCATATCAGGGACGAGGGCATCTATTCGCTGGAGAAAGGGCGTACTTTCTACACTTCCAATGCAGGACTGAAGGAATTGAAAGAAGAGATCTGTCATTATACCAAGAGGAAACAAGGTGTTACATATGACCCGGCGCACGAGGTGCTGGTTACCGTGGGAGGCTCCGAGGCGATCGATATCGGTCTGCGTGCGGTTGTCAATCCCGGTGACGAGGTACTGATTCCGCAGCCCAGCTTCGTATCCTATGAGCCATGCGCGATTATGGCGGGTGCTGTGCCGGTCATTATTGAGTTGAAAGCGGAGAATGAATTTCGCCTGACGGCACAGGAATTGGAAAGCGCCATTACGGATAAGACGAAGATGTTGGTTCTTCCTTTCCCGAACAACCCCACCGGCGCTATTATGGAGCGGGAAGATCTGGAAGCCATTGCAGAGGTGATCCGAAAACATGACATACTTGTCATGTCTGATGAGATCTATGCGGAGCTGACTTATAAAGAGAAACATGTATCCATTATAGAGATTGAAGGTATGCGGGAGAGAACGATCCTGATCAACGGTTTCTCCAAGGCATTCGCCATGACCGGGTGGAGNCTNGGTTATGCCTGCGGNCCNAGGGAGATTATCGAGCAGATGGTGAAGCTTCATCAGTTTGCNATCATGTGTGCGCCCACTACAAGCCAGTATGCTGCGGTGGAAGCGCTCCGAAACGGAGATGACGATGTGCAGGAAATGCGCACGGCATATAATCAGAGANGGCGATATCTGATGAATGCCTTCCGTGAGATGAAGCTGGAATGCTTCGAGCCCTTCGGTGCTTTCTATGTGTTCCCATGCATTAAGGAATTCGGCATGACAAGCGAAGAATTTGCCAATAGATTTCTGACGGAAGAGAAGGTTGCCGTAGTACCCGGCACGGCATTCGGTGACTGCGGGGAGGGGTATCTGCGGATATCCTATGCGTATTCGCTGGATAATCTCAAGCTGGCCATTGGAAAACTGGCGGATTTTGTACAGAGACTGCGAAGCGAAGCAAAATAGTTATTTGATAGATTAACTGCAAGAGGGGTATTAATATGCCCTCGTGGCGATTTTACTTAAAGTTGCAGATGGAGAGAATATCATGCATATTATACTGCATCAGCCCGAAATCCCGGCTAATACCGGCAATATCGGCCGTACCTGTGTTGCCACAGGTACGAGCCTTCACTTGATTGAGCCACTGGGTTTCCGCTTGGATGAGAAATCGATCAAACGGTCCGGTATGGATTATTGGGAGCATCTGGATGTTACCAGATACATGAATTATCAGGAATTTCGGGAGAAGCACCCCGATGCCAAGATCTGGATGGCTACCACGAAAGCGAAGCACGTTTATACAGATGTCGCATTTGCTCCGAATGACTATATTATGTTCGGTAAGGAGAGTGGCGGCATCCCAGAGGAAATTCTGGTAGAAAATGAAGAGACCTGTATCCGCATTCCTATGTTGGAGCAGATCAGGTCTCTAAACTTGTCTAATTCTGTGGCGATCGTGCTGTATGAAGCGCTTCGCCAGAATCAGTTCGACGGTATGCTAAAGGCAGGGGAGTTGCACCGCCTGCACTGGAAAAATTAGCAATCAGTCATCGTCCTCCACGTCTGATTTTGACAGAGAGAAGATGAATTCGGTTCCTACGCCCTCAGTGCTGATCACGTTGATATTTTCGCCGTGAGAACGGATGATTTCTTTCGTAATGGACAATCCCAGTCCTGTGCCTTTTTTATCTTTACCGCGGGAGAGATCGGATTTATAGAATCTGTCCCAGATCAGCTTCAGATCGTCCTTCGGGATACCGATGCCGGAATCCTTGACGCTGACGAATACCTTGTTGTGCTTCTCTGTCGTTTCTATCTTGATTACGGAATCGTGATGGCTGAACTTGATGGCGTTATCCAGTAGATTGTAGAGCACCTGCTGAATCTTGTCCACATCGGCTACCACATACATTTCATCGCCGGTCAGTACCAGTTCGATAGCTATCGTCTTGGCACGGCATGTGCCTTCGAAAGAAGCCGCTACGTTGCGGATCGTCCTGTTAATATCGAAATCAACCTTATTCAGCATAATCCCTTTTGTATTCAGATTATTAAGTGTCAGAAGACTGTTAGTCAGTTTCCGCAGGCGTTCTGTTTCGTTTAAAAGGATCGTAAGATATTTCTCGTGCATTTCCGGTGGGATCGTGCCGTCGATCATCGCTTCCAGATATCCCTTGATGGAAGTCAGCGGGGAGCGGAAGTCGTGGGAAACATTGGCAACGAATTTCTTCTGGTCGTCCTCGGAGCGGGCGATTTCACTGGCCATATAGGACAGCGTTGCTGCCAGATATCCCATCTCATCTTCGCTTTCTACACTGAATTCATAATGCATATTGCCGCTGGCATACTGCTCTGTTGCTTCCGTGATCTTACGAAGCGGAATGTAGACGATCTCCGTGAAGAAGATCAGGATAATGAGTGATAACAGAAACAGAATGACCAGCATGATATAGGAAATCGTAAGCAAGTTATCGGCCTCTTTAAGTATACCTGATATGGAACTGTGAATCACCACATATCCTTTGACTTTATAGTCGGAGGTGATAGGCGCGAACACGCTCAGCATATCTTCGTCGAAGGTATTAAAAAAGTTGCCGATTGTATAGTAGGAACCTGCCGTAACGGTGGGGTCAAAGTTTTCGATCATGATCTCATTTTCCACATCCAGAGGAGCGGAGGAGTCTAAGATCAGACGACCGGATGGATTGATGATCCATAACGTAGCGTTTAGGTAAGTATCCAATGCGTCCAACTGTGACTTGACGACNTCAAGAGATACTTCATTATTGTACAGTCCGCTTGCATAGGTGTTGGCAATCAGTGTTGCCTCCCGGTAGAGAGAGTCTGCCTGCTGCTTCTTCAGATGATCCATATTCATATTGGACACAAAGGTCGCCACAACTACGAAACCAAACAGACCAAAAATGATGTAGGCAAGTATTAATTTGAGATATAGTGTTTTCCTCATATAATATTTTCCTATCTGGATTCAAATTTGTAGCCAATACCCCAGATTGTGGCGATACGCCACCTTTCATGGTCATTGATCTTCTCGCGGAGACGCTTAATATGTACGTCAACGGTACGCGTNTCGCCGATATATTCATAACCCCAGATCTGATCAAGGAGCTGCTCTCTCGTAAATACATGATTCGGCGAGGAAGCCAGAAAATATAGCAGCTCCAGTTCTTTGGGTGGCATCTCGATTGTTTTACCCATATAGACAACGGAATAGTTTGTCTGGTTAATGACAAGATCGGGATATTCCACGCTCTTTATGTCGGAAGCTTTCGGTTCCGTAGCGGCAGGCTTGTACCGGCGCAGAACGGCTTTGACTCTGGCAACCAGCTCTTTGGAGTCAAAGGGCTTCTCCATGTAATCGTCCGCGCCCAGTTCCAGTCCGAGCACTTTATCAAAGACCTCGCCTTTGGCGGACAGCATAATAATGGGCAGTGTGGATTTGGAGCGAATCTCACGGCAGACCTGATAACCGTCGATGCCGGGAAGCATCAGATCAAGAAGCATCAGATTCGGCTCGAAGCTGTCCACTGCGGTGAGTGCCGATTCTCCGTCGTTGACGATCATCGTCTCGAAACACTCCTTCGTNAGGTAGAGGGAAATTAACTCCGCGATATTGTTGTCNTCNTCTACAATTAAAATTTTCTGTTTGTTTACCATATTTNCCTTGTATGATATTTGCAGAAGCAAAACATCATGTTCCCTTTCTTTATTTTTATGAGAAATTGCTTATTCTTGCTTGAGTTTGCGAAGCAAATCTCGCAATCGAGCGTAGCTCGATTTTGTATAGGAAATTCTGCGGTATATATAAAATTATATGCGCTGGGATGTCCAAACGTCAACTGCAACAGTTCCATCGCTATATTTTTACTGCAAATACATAAACATGCGTCGAATTCAAATGTGATAGAAACGGAAACGTGATAGTGATATAATAACAAAAGCGTCTCCAAAGGGAGCCTGTAGCTAAATTGATTAATATTTATTGAGAGATTTTGAAAAAAGTGTTTTCAACGGGCGATTGCGAATTNGCTGAAGTTGTCATGGGGCATATCAATGAAAAAGATAGATATATCATATAAAATTTTCAGTTTTGTTTTAATATTTACTCTGTTAGCATTAGCGGGGTGTTCAAATGAACGTGATAAGCTGACAGAGGAAACACAAACGGTAGAAACACAGGCAACAGATGAGATTACTCAAGAAAAAGAATCAACATTAGAGGAAATTTCAGAAACGGAANAGTCAACAACAAANGAATCACCTGAAACAGTAGAAANAATAACCGACNAAATTCAAGAAGAAATTATCGAACCGGCGATAACTGATGTGGATTGGTCAGGTTATTTTGATGGAATAAACGGCGCTGCTGTTATTTATGATCCGTCTGAAAACTGTTATCAGATATATAATCCGGAATTGGCTCTCACTCAGCGTTCGCCATGTTCTACATTTAAAATAATTTCTTCTTTAGTTGCTTTGGAAAANGGAATAATTGATCCAAATAACTCTACCCGTACATGGAGCGGAGAAATATTTTGGAATGAGGACTGGAATAAGGATATAGATTTTTCTGATGCGTTTCATACCTCCTGTGTTTGGTACTTTCGAGAGGTTATTGATGAAATCGGAAAGGATATGATACAGGAAGAATTAGATAAACTTCAATACGGTAACTGTAACATTTCAGATTGGGAAGGACATTTGAATACGAATAATAACAATCCCGTTTTAACTGGATTCTGGATCGAATCGTCACTGCTGATTTCGCCCAAAGAACAGGTAGAAGTAATAGAACGAATTTTTGGCGATCATACAGATTATTCAGAAAATACGTTAAACCAGTTAAAACAGGTCATGCTGCTGTCAGACCAAAGCGAAGCAGATATTTCAATTTATGGGAAGACCGGAATGGGTAAGGCTAATGGTATTGTTGTTGACTCATGGTTTACAGGATTTGCTGATACCGCTGAAGAAAGGATTTACTTCTGCGTGTATTTAGGTGAGACGGAGGATAAAAATGTGTCCAGTGCCAAGGCGAGAGAAATAGCTATAAGGGTGGTTTCTGACTATTTGCAGAATCCTTAACCCCTTATAGCAATCCAGCGCTATACCTTCCGCACCGGTCTGACATATTTCCAAAAGCGTTCCGGATCATGATAAAAGTAAAACACTCTGCCCGGGGTGGTATCAAGACAATAACCTGCGGCGGCATAATCAAATGTTTTCATGGCTGCTTCGATCTTTTCTTCCACGCTGCTGTTCTCTNTCNCTAAGTCAAAGGGNCCGTGCTCNAAAACGATATANTCAGCTTCNGGAANATCGACCATAAGCATTTGNTCAGGTACATCNCCGCTATANTCAATCGGAAGGCGTACNCCNTAGCATTCNGCNAGAGGAATNCCCCAGCTGCAGATNCTNCCGGTCGGCTCATTTATATATGCCATAATCTGACCGCTNCCGCTGTTCGCNTCACTGTCTCCCATATCGTCCAATTTGCCCTTGATACTGTCAAGTAAACCACAGATCGTTTCACAATCCTGTCCCGGAATAAGACTCTGTTTCTGCCAAAAGTCCCAGTATCCAATGCTCTCATAATTTTTAATATGCAAAAATTTGTGTGCCGGAATCGTTACAAAATAAGTTTTTACATCCTTTGCAGATTTTTCCATACCGCATCCTCCAATGCTTAATAAGTAACAGTCGAAGGGTTTTATGATTGTACGAAGCGCGACAGGTCTTGGATTATGGCGATATTCACTTGGGGTAATGCTATAGGCTGCCTTAAATGCACGCGTAAAAGCTTCATGGGAAGAAAACCCATACTTCAAAGCAATATCCAATATCGAATTTTCAGTATCTCTGAGTTCCTTCAGCGCAAAAGCTAATCTTCGATTCCGCAGATAATCTCTAAACTGCATACCCGAGATTTCTCTGAATTTTCTTGAGATATGACATTCAGAATACCCTAATTTATCAGAAAGACATCTCAGTGACAATGCNTCATCATCNTTCCTTCTAATACATCTGTCTATCTCTTCAACCATAATTTGTATCTGCTTCTGCCATTCGTACATCTGTTTAACCTCGTCCCGACCGTCCTGTATTTATTATACGGAGGTGGAAATAAATCTGCTTGATTTTATTTGCGGAAAATCTCCGCGCAAAAGAAAACCGCCCTGATATTCCTGAAACAGGCAAGGCGGTTTTACGGCAACAGTTTCTTCTCACGCAGGCAATCGAAAACTGGCTAATCAATCTTTAAACTCAGCAATTGTGACACCTGCGTCACCTTCACCGAACTCTCCCAGCCGGTAACTTTTTACTACCTTATTCTTGCGCAGGTAATTGTGTACCGCATTTCGCAGCGCCCCGGTGCCTTTGCCGTGAACGATGCGGACACTNGGCAGGTGTGCCAGATAAGCATCATCTAAATATTTGTCCAGCTCCGATAAAGCCTCGTCTACCGTTTTGCCCAGCAGATTGATCTCGGTGGAGACGGAGTAGGACTTGGACATCTTAAGTTTGCCGGAGGAGCTGCGCTGCATCCGGCCGGTGTTGATCGTTTCCTCTTCCGCGAGAACAAGATCGTCTAAGGATACTTGCGAGCGGATGATNCCGCACTGGACAAAGAGTTTGCCGTTCTTGTCCGGAAGGGAACTGACGGTACCTTTTAATCCCATAGAAATGATCTTTACACTTTCCCCCAGTTTGATCTGGCTCGGCTTTAGGAGCTTGTGAGTAGGTTTGTCATTTTTCAGTGACAGTTTATCATTTTTCTCGGAAATCTTGTCACGCACCTTCTGGCGGGATTTCTCCAACTCTTTGATGGAAGACCCGGCGCCTGCCTTCTGGAAAGTGCGGATCGTCTCGTCGGCGAGCTCCTTAGCGTTTTGCAGGATCTCACGAGCTTCCTCATTTGCCTCTCGCAGAATGCGCGCTTTCGCCTGATCGATTTTCTCCTGTTTGGCTTCCAACTGTTTCTTTAATGTCTGGACCTCTTCCTTGTAGGACGCTACTTCCGCCCGCTCTTTTTCAATGGTAAGCCTGCTGTTCTCCAAGTCTGCCAGAAGATCTTCGAAACTTTCCTTATCCTCCGTGATATGTCGCTTGGCTTCCTCGATAATGTGATCCGGAAGTCCCAGCTTGGATGAGATGGCGAATGCGTTGCTCTTACCGGGAATACCGATCAACAGACGGTAGGTGGGTCGCAATGTCTCCACACTGAATTCGCAGCTTGCATTTTCCACGAAACTCGTAGACAGTGCATAGACCTTCAATTCACTNTAATGTGTTGTGGCCATCGTCCGTATTCCCCGGCTGTGCAGATAGTCAAGCACNGCGATGGCGAGGGCGGCGCCTTCCGTAGGATCGGTGCCGGCACCCAGTTCGTCAAACAGACAAAGCGAATCGGCATCNGCCGTCTGCAGAATGGACACGATATTTGTCATNTGGGAAGAAAAGGTGCTGAGACTCTGNTCAATGCTCTGNTCGTCACCAATGTCTGCGTAGACCTCTTCAAAAACGGACAGCTCAGANCGGTCTAANGCCGGAATGTGCAGTCCCGCCTGTCCCATTAAGGTAAGCAGTCCNACTGTTTTTAAGGAAACGGTCTTACCGCCGGTATTGGGTCCNGTAATGACCAGAAGGTCAAAGTCCGTACCCAGNGAAATGTCGATGGGTACAACTTTCTTTTTATCCAGAAGNGGATGGCGTCCCTGNCGGATGCGNATCCGATGNTCNGTGTTAAAAATCGGCATGGTGGCATTCTGNTCCATGGCGAGAGAGGCTTTGGCAAAGATAAAGTCGAGAGCGGTCATGGCTTTCTGNTTANCTGCCANCGTNTCNGTATGNGTACCCGTCTGTGCNCTNAAGTCCGCGAGAATGACNGCGATCTCTTCCTGTTCCTTGATTTCCAGTTCCCGCAGTTCGTTGTTCAGANTGACAACNGCCGCNGGTTCTATNAAGAAGGTGGAACCGGTGGAAGACTGGTCNTGTACCATGCCGGGCACCTGTCCNTTGTATTCGGATTTCACCGGAATGCAGTAACGGTTATTNCGCATAGTNACGACGGCATCCTGNAGATAGGTGCGGCAGGAGCCNTTGATCATNGAGCTGAGNTGGGAGTGAATCCGGTCNTTGGTGATAGACATGCTGCGCCGGATGTGNTTTAATGTCGGGCTGGCATCGTCTGCGATCTCNTCTTCCGACAGGATACACCTGCGGATTTCATTTACCAGCGGTGTGAGNGGCTCCAGTATGTCGAAATANTCATCCAGCGAGTCGGCNGGTGTATCTTCCCGATCNTTCCNNCCGTAAGTCTTGATGCGGTTCACATTTTCCAGAAAGGACGCTATGCGCAGAAGTTCTGCAATGGAGAGGACACTGCCGATCTCCAGAGACTTGATGCACATGCCTAAGTCCTTGTTGCCGCCAAAAGAGGTTGAGCCTTTGCGGAACAGACGCCCCAGNGCATCNGCGGTNTCCGTCTGTGCTGCNGCGATTTTTGCCTGATCNGTCATGGGAACAAGCGCACGNGTCAGCTTTTTGCCCTGCTCCGAGGTGGCTTTGTCTGTTAATTGGTCGATGATNTTATTGTATTCTAAAACATGNAGNACTTTGTTGTTCATAGTTTTATANTTTCCTTTATGATCTTNATAATTGTGTTAGGTATTATTCTATCATAAAGTGGGCGGAATTACTATGAGTTGTTACAGTTCGCNGGNTATCTNAATCGTNCGCACATATAGAAGTTAATATCCACGGAGCCGNGCTTTCGCGCTTAAGGCTTCTTTACAANGGGGAGGAAAAAAGATATACTGAAAGAGCAGTGCAAAAGTTACTACTGTTCATGANTAAGAGGAATCAGGTCGATGGGAGAGCAGGATAAAGANCAAAGCGGCATAGAGCAGNGNNCGGTCAAGGAACAGGCNGAATATACGCCGCCTGTNCAGCCGGATTTTCTGCGTGAAACGATAAAACAGAAGCCGGTCAATAAGAAGAAGCTGATCAGAAGAACTGTGATCACGGTAGTGATGGCAGTCGTNTTCGGTCTGGTGGCATGTGTGACGTTNCTGGTACTTGAGCCTGTTATCAGCAATCGTNTGTACCCGGANGAGGAAGCANAGGAAGTGCAGTTTCCGGAAGAGACGGTGACGGAAGAGATGANGCCTGAGGATATGCTGGTNGAGGAAGAGAAAGANCCTGAGGTGGAGATCGTGCAGGCGGAGCTGGAAGATGAGCAGATCGAAAAACTGCTGTCACAGGTACAGTTNGGAATGGANGATTATCAGGCGCTNTACGGGGANNTGGCGGAGCTGGCNCAGACGGCAGGNCGGTCCATTGTGACCGTAACCGGGGTCGTGTCGGACGTNGACTGGTTCAANGATATTTATGAAAANGAGGCTTCTGCTTCGGGAATTATTGTAGCGAATAANGGTAAGTCTATTTTGATCTTAGTCAGCGGCGGAACGCTGAATAATGTGGATAGTATTATTGTGACATTCTGCGATCAGGCGAAAGTCAATGCGGAACTTGTACAGAAAGATGTCACGACGGGACTGGCAGTCCTCTCTGTGCCGCTTATGAGCATAGAGGAAGAGACGATGGACGTTATAGATATTGCGAATCTGGGCAGCTCCAATAACAGCAATCTTCTTGGTATGCCTGTTATGGCGCTGGGCAGTCCGATGGGGATAAGCGGGTCGGTCTGTTACGGTGTAGTGACTTCTGCGGGAACAGTGTTAGATCAACCTGATTCCGCATATAAGACGATTACAACGGATATATATGCCAGCCGTAATGCGACGGGGGTGCTCGTCAATCTGAAAGGGATGGTCATCGGTATTATTGACAATGTCAACACAAGCAATGATATGGGAAATCTGTTGACTGCATACGGAATATCCGAGTTGAAGAGAACGATTGAGAAGATGTCCAATGATAAGGAAAGAGCTTATCTTGGCATCCGTGGCGCTGATGTGCCGAAAGAGGCAAGCGAGGAACTGAATATCCCGCAGGGCGCGTATATTAAAGGGATCGAAATGGATTCTCCCGCAATGGCAGCAGGGATTCAGAGCGGTGACGTGGTGGTGCAGATCAATGAGACACCGGTAAACACTTATAACGACCTGCTTACGGTTCTGTATAATGCCAATCCGGAGGATACGCTGACTTTCATGCTGATGCGGCAGGGACGAGAGATGAACGCAACAGTAACATTGGGAACGAGATAGGCTGTACAGTTATGCCGAGGTGTGCTTATGCCATCGGCAATCGGAGACTCCGCATAGGTTGTGTCTGCGCGCATTTGACACAAGCCTGTATTATGAGGCGCTTCGATAGAATAAAAATTATGCGTAGAAATGAGGATAGGATGAAGTATATTAAGGATTATAAAGAGGGCGACAGAGTATTTGATATCTATCTGTGCAAACATAAGCAGTCCGCGGTTACGAAGAACGGCAAACCATATGACAACGTGATCCTGCAGGATAAGACAGGAACCGTGGATGCTAAAATATGGGATCCTAATAATGCAGGAATCGAGGATTTCGATACATTAGATTACATAGAAGTGTATGGGGATGTAACCAGCTTTCAAGGAGCCAATCAGGTTAATGTGAAACGCATCCGCAAGTGCAATGAGGGTGAATATGATCCCGCAGATTATCTTCCTGTAAGCAAATATCCGATCGAGGATATGATGAAAGAGCTGCTTGCGCTGATCGACAGCATCGGGAATCCATATCTGAAGAAATTGCTGCAGGCTTTTTTCGTGGAAGATGAGGCATTTGTGAAGGTATTTAAACAATCCTCTGCGGCGAAGACGGTGCACCATGGTTTTGTGGGCGGACTGCTGCAGCACACGCTTGCAGTGGCGAGGCTGTGCGATTATTTCAGCAGTCAATATGCCGTTTTGAACAGAGATCTTCTGCTGACGGCGGCGATCTGTCATGATATCGGCAAGACGAAAGAGTTGTCCCTTTTCCCGCAGAATGATTATACGGACGACGGACAGTTCCTCGGGCATATTGTAATCGGCAGTGAGATGATCGGGGAAAAGATCAGGATGATAGACGGATTCCCGGCGTTGCTTGCAGGGGAGCTGAAACATTGCATACTGGCGCATCACGGGGAGTATGAGTTCGGGTCTCCCAAGAAACCCGCTATCGTGGAGGCGGTCGCGCTGACCTTTGCGGATAATACCGATGCGAAGATGGAGACCTTCACGGAACTTCTGGAAAGTACGAATGAGACGGGGTGGCTTGGATATAACAGGCTGTTTGAGTCTAATGTGAGAGGGACGAAGGTAGAGTAGGATAGCGAAAGAGGTATGACGACCTATGGATTACGGAAAGTATCAGAAAAATGATATTGTCACGGTCACGATAGAGGATATCGGTAATGACGGTGAAGGAATCGGCAAGGCGGAAGGATATACGCTTTTCGTAAAAGATGCGGTTATCGGTGATGTGGTGGAGGCGAGAATCACCAAATGTAAGAAGAATTATGGTTATGCGAGAGTAGAGAAGGTGGTAACGCCTTCTTCTTTTCGTGTGGAACCTAAGTGCAGATTTCACAGACAGTGCGGCGGCTGCCAGATTCAGGCTATGAGCTATGACCGGCAGTTAATCTATAAACAGGATAAAGTACGGGGAAATCTGATCCGCATCGGCGGATTTACGCCGGAGCTGGTGGATGCTGTGACGGAACCGATCGTCGGCATGGAGGAGCCGTGGCACTACCGCAATAAGGCGCAGTATCCGGTAGGATATGATAAGGACGGTAATCTTGTCACCGGTTTCTATGCGGGCAGGACACATGACATTATAGCAAACACTGACTGCGCGTTAGGTGCGCCTGAGAATCAGGCCATTCTTGAGGCGGTTTTAGACTATATGCGGGAAAAACATGTAACCGCGTACCGCGAGGCAGAGAGCACCGGGCTGGTGCGTCATGTGCTGATCCGGACGGGATTTCAGTCGGGGGAAATCATGGTGTGTATTGTGATTAACGGGAGGAAGCTGCCGGCAGAGGAGCGGCTGGTTGCGAGGTTGACAGGGCTTAGATTCTCGTATGGTGAAGGAAGAATGACAAGTATCTCTGTCAGCATCAACACTGAGAAGACGAATGTAATTATGGGGAAGGAAATTAGAGTGATCTGGGGGCCGGATCGGATTCATGATACTCTGGGTGGAATATCTTTTGCGATTTCTCCGCTGTCATTTTATCAGGTCAATCCCGTGCAGACAGAGAAATTGTATGCTCTCGCACTGGATTATGCCGGATTGACAGGGAAAGAGACCGTCTGGGACTTGTACTGTGGAATCGGAACGATATCCCTCTTTATGGCGAAGAAGGCGAAACAGGTGTACGGCGTGGAAGTAGTTCCGGAGGCGATTGCGGATGCCGGAGAGAATGCCCGTGATAATGGGATCAGTAACGTGCAGTTCTTCGTTGGAAAGGCGGAAGAAGTACTGCCGGCATTTTATGAGGGGAAATTGAATGCATATGGTGTGTCGGGAGAGGGAACCGGCAAGGAAATAGGATTAACGGACGAGCAAATGCGGCATCCCGACGTGATCGTGGTAGATCCGCCGCGTAAGGGATGTGACGAGAAGTGTCTGGAGACAATGCTTGCGATGAAACCGGAGAGAATCGTGTATGTGAGCTGTGACTCGGCGACACTGGCGAGAGATGTGAAAGTACTGTGTGAAGGTGGGTATGAGTTGAAGAGAGTGCGGGCGGTGGATCAGTTTGGGCATAGTGTGCATACAGAATCTGTGAGTCAGCTTGTGAGAAAAGATACAGATGACAGTATAGTAGGGAATGCAGGGAGTACGGTGAAGAGAAAAGTAAATTATCGTGAAGAAGAGATACCGGATTGTGGGTGTATTTATGGATAAACAGGGAAAAGCGATGAGGCGTAATGCTATGTTTGTGTTATTTGTGTAATATAGCATTGGTGCTGGTGAGTAAAAAGAGTTGATTATGAGCAAAAGTCGGGCCGAAAAAGGACTGGTTTTTGCTCTATTTTTTTGTCTGATTTAACATATAAAATGTTTAATTCTGAACATAACAAGTATTTTTTTTCATAACAGAAAAAACAATTTTTATGTAAGATAGTCCATAACTCAATTATATAAAATTAAAAAAGGAGACGAGCATATGAGCCCGACAATGAAAAGCATATTCAGCAAAAAATATATAACAGGCTTGATATTGTTTACCACTCTCGTAATGATCTGCTGTGGCCTATGGATGAAGCACAATGCGAAAAGCAGTGTACTCGACGGCAAAATCACGCTGCAGTTTCACTACTCACGCAGCGATGATGAATATGATAAATGGAACTTGTGGATCTGGGAAGATAGCAAAGAGGGGAAAGACTATTCTTTTACGAAATCTGACAAAACAGGAGCATATTCTTATGTGACCGTAGACAATAAAGTCGCAACAGTCGGATATATCATACATACGGAAGCGTGGGAGAAAGACGTAGCCGTTGACCGGAGTATAGATCTATCAGAAATAACCGGTGGAACAATAGACATATATCTCACCCAGGGAGAAGAAGAGGCGGAGATTGTAAAAGGAAAAGATACCGTTCAAGGGGTCAAGCTCATAGAGGCTGTTTATGACGGTGAGTATGGAATAGAAGTTAAGACATTTGATACTATAAGCAGTTTTAATGAAGTGAAAGTATACAGTACCGTAGGCGGCGAAGTGGCAGTTGATTCTGTTATAAATGAGGAAAACCAGTACACAATTTATCTGGAAGAGCCGTTGATGCCGATCCAAAGCTACAGTCTGGTATATAAAGACGCAAGCTATGTAGTCGATATGCCCAATATTTATTCTACGGAAGAATTTGAAGCGGAATACACTTATACAGGTAATGACTTAGGGGCAAATTGGACGCGGGAAAAAACAGTATTTAAAGTATGGGCTCCGACAGCGGATTCCGTATCAGTATGCTTTTATGAAAATGGTATAGGCGGTGCGGATGACAGGGCAGAAGAAACAGAAATGATAAAAAGCACTGCAGGAATATGGACATTAGAAAAACAAGGAGACCAAAACGGTGTCTATTATACTTACAAAGTAAAAGTGAATCATGAAGAGGTTGAAACCTGCGATCCCTATGCGCGTGCAACAGGTGTCAATGGTGACAGGGCAATGGTTATAGATCTGGCGTCTACAAATCCGGAAGGATGGGAAACAGATGTCAATCCGAATAAAGGAGCGGATTTAACCGATGCCATTGTCTATGAATTGGGAGTAAGGGATTTTTCAATAGACAGCAGTTCGGGTGTCTCAGAACAAAATCGTGGAAAGTATCTGGCATTTACGGAGGCCGGAACAAAAAATGCAGACGATGAGGTTACGGGAATTGATTATCTGAAATCCCTTGGCGTAACACATGTACAGATAATGCCTATACAGGATTTTGGGTATGTGGATGAGCAGAATCCTTCCTATAACTGGGGATATGCAACAAAAAACTTTAATGTTCCGGAGGGTGCATACGCATCAGACCCTTACAATGGTGAAGTAAGGATCAGGGAAACAAAGCAAATGATACAGGCACTGCATAATAACGGAATGAGTGTTGTTATGGATGTGGTCTACAACCATGTATATGATGCATCAGAATACTGCTTTAATCAGATCGTACCGGATTATTTTACGCGCATTAATTCAAGAGGAGAATATTCAAACGGTTCTCTGTGCGGCAATGATACGGCATCTGAGAGAAGCATGGTGCGTAAATATATCGTTGATTCTGTTGTATATTGGATTGAAGAGTACCATGTGGACGGATTCCGGTTTGATCTGGCAGGTATTTTGGATGTAGAAACCGTCAATGAAATTGTGAGAAGAGTGCATGAAATTGATCCTTCGATTATTTTATATGGGGAAGGCTGGAATATGTCCACAATTGCAACGAAGCATGGCACCAAATTTGCAGTACAGACAAGTGCGGCACAAACGGAAGGATTCGGTTATTTTGATGACAGGATCCGTTCCGGCATTAAAGGAAATGCGAATGATAATACCGCGGGATATATTACGGGTGCGGATAATGCGGAGCAGATAAAACGCAGTATCAGGGCAGACGCAGGGTGGAGCAATAATCCGCAGCAGATTATCAATTATGTGAGCTGTCATGATGACGCGACATTATGGGATAAAGTTAGGGCTTGTGCAGACGGAACATATGAAGAACAGATTAAGCAGAATAATCTGGCATCAGCAATTATTCTATCCTCACAGGGAATCAGCTTCATACATGCCGGGGATGAATTACTGCGGACAAAGGTGGATGAGAATGGAAAGACAGTGTATGACAGCTATGAATCGCCGGATGATGTGAACAGTATCAAGTGGGGCGGTTTATCTAAGGAGGAAATAAAGAACGTAAAAGAGTATTATCAGGGGCTCATTGCGTTTAGAAAAGCACATAAAGCACTGAGAATGAATACCGCCGATGAGATAACAGAGACTATACAATACATAGACGACCTTCCTCAGAACGTTGTTGCATACATGTTTGACGGTACGGATATAGAAGGAGAAGTTTCGGATAAGATATTGATCGCATTTAATCCCAATAAATATTCGGTAGAAATAGATTTGCCGGCAGGGGTATGGAATGTGTACGTAAATGGGGAGCAGGCAGGGACTAATGTGATTGAAAGCGTCAGCGGAGCAATTACGCTTGATGCGATCAGTGCCTCTATGCTGGTGTACTGACACATGGTATATTTTTTGCTATTGCAAGTTTAAAAGTTGATAGAGGAAAGACAGAGGAAAGACCTATAATGAGCCTGTCAAAGATAACCAAACAACAAATATTTTTTAAAAACGGAGGAAATCAAAGTTATGAAGAAAAAGTTAATCAGTGTTTTATTATCCACCGCTTTAGTAGCCAGTATGACAGGCTGTGGACAGTCGGGGCAGGGAACAAGCACAACGCAGACAACAAACACAGAAGGAACAGGATCTGTGCAGGCAGAACAGACGACACAGGCGACAGAGACAGAGCAGTCGGAAGGAGCAGAGGACGAGTCTTTATATGCAACAGATGCTGTGCTTAAATTGTGGGGCTCACAGGACGACCAGAATTATCTGCAGGAAGCGATCGGAATGTTTAAAGAGGATCACCCGGAGGCAGCGGGCTGGACGATTGAGACGGCGGTTATCAGTTCTGCCGATGCAAAGGATGAGGTACTGAAAGATCCGGCAGCAGCGGCTGATGTATTTGAATTTGCTTCCGACCAGTTGGCGTCACTTGTAGATGCAGGCACATTGTACAGGATCACGACAGACAGAGCAACCGTAGAGGCGGATAACATTGAAAATGCAGTGGCAGCGGCCTGTATCGGAGCGGATTTATATGGATATCCGAGCACTTCAAATTCTTACTTTATGTACTATGATAAGAGCATGTATACCGAAGATGAAGTAAAGAGCCTGGATACAATGCTGGAAAAGGATTTAGAAAATGCAACAAACTTTGCAATGGACTTGGATAACGGTTGGTATATGGCATCATTCTTCTTTGGCGCAGGCTGCACTCTGTTCGGCCCGGACGGACAGGATCCGACAGAATGTTCCTTTAACAACGCAGGCGGTGTTCTGGCAGGTAATTATATCCTTGGTCTGACACAGAATCCTAAAGTGGGAAATTATGATGATACCTTACTGTTAAGCGGTTTTGCAGATCGTACACTGGGTGCGACAATCACCGGGACATGGAATGCAACAGCGATTGAGGAATCTCTGGGTGAGGATTTTGGAGTAACTACATTCCCGACAGTTACATATAGCGATGGTTCT
Source organism: Lachnospiraceae bacterium (assembly GCA_014804605.1). Taxonomy (GTDB): domain Bacteria; phylum Bacillota; class Clostridia; order Lachnospirales; family Lachnospiraceae; genus UBA3282. The sequence continues at coordinate 58,082 of JAAUZM010000038.1, forward strand.
GTTGTACAGCCAAGTCCGATCGTTAACTTTAACATTTACGGTGTGAACGCACAGACCCAGTACCCGTTGGAAGCAATGCTTCTTGCAAATTATCTGACAAGTGAAAAGATTCAGGAGTTAAGATTTACAGAGAGAAATTCCACACCGGTTAACAAGAACCTGGTAGGAAATAAAGATTTATTGGCGGCAAGTCCGGCGGTTGCTACTTTAGCAGCACAGACAGAGCTGGCGTCTACCGTGCAGTCATCCATTCCGCAGATCGCGAATTTCTGGTCACCGATGGAGGCGTTCGGGCAGGATTGTATTGCGGGAGCGGTTTCAGAAAGTAACATGCAGGATGTACTTGATGTATTGGTACAGAGTATCTTAGCTACAATAGGGTAGCAGATTGTTGGTAATTACGGATTCTGCCTTCGGGCAGAATCCTCTTTCCATAGATATACATAGTCATGAATGGAGGAGGTAACATGGGGAAAATTGGTCAGGCAGTCCGCAAACACTTTTCGTTATATCCGCAAGCGTTACTGCATGGAGATATTTTTACCAGATTAGCATTTATTATATTTGGGGCAGGAAACCTGTTTCGCGGTCAGATCGTGAAAGGTTTGGTTTTTCTGTTGTTGGAAATTGGCTTTATATTTTATATGGTTACGTTGGGAGTAGAGGCTGTCAGAGGATTTATAACACTCGGAACTGTGGAGCAGGGATGGGTGTTTGATGAGAAAAAAGGTATAGAAGTCATGGCAGCCGGCGATAATTCCATGCTTCTTTTGCTTTACGGAATTATCAGTTTGATCATAATCGTATGTTTTGTAGTGATCTGGCGGATGAATATCAGGTCGGCATACGATACGCAGAAGATGGTGGAGAAGGGACAGAAAATACCGCAGCTGCGCGATGAGATCGGTATACTGATGGATAAGAAAGCGCATATCACACTGTTGCTTTTGCCGGTTATGGGGATATTTATATTTACGGTGCTGCCGTTGATCTATATGATCCTGGTGGCTTTTACCAACTATGACAGCACACACCAGCCTCCTGGAAAACTTTTTGATTGGGTAGGGTTCCAGAACTTTACGACACTGTTACGCAGTGATAGTCCGTTGGGAGCGAGTTTCTGGCCAATCCTTGGATGGACGCTTATCTGGGCAGTCGTAGCGACGGTTACATGTTTTTTGGCCGGAATTATTTTGGCGTTGTGGATCAATTCCAAAATAGTGAAGGGAAAGAAATTCTGGAGAACAATGTTTGTTTTTTCGGTTGCTGTACCGCAGTTTGTTTCGTTACTTGTCATGAAGACGATGTTGCAGCCGGAGGGCGCATTGAATGTGCTGTTAAGAAATACGGGTGTAATTGAAGGAAGCCTTCCTTTTTTAACAAATGCAACGTGGGCGAGAGTGACTGTCATTGTCATCAATCTTTGGCTGGGTGCGCCGTACACAATGTTGATATCGACAGGTATCCTGATGAACATACCGACTGAACTGTATGAGGCGGCGCAGATTGACGGGGCGAACGCGGCGACAATTTTCAGGAAGATAACACTTCCGTATATAATGTTCGTGATGACACCGTCTCTGATCACACAGTTTATCGGGAATGTAAATAACTTTAATGTGATTTTCCTGTTGACCGGCGGCGGTCCGAGTACGCTTGAATATTATCAGGCAGGAAAGACGGATCTGTTGGTGACATGGCTGTACAAACTGACCACGGGAAGTAAGGACTATAGTTATGCATCTGTTATAGGTATTCTGGTGTTTATTATTTCGGCTGTCATTTCTCTTCTTACATATAGACAGACGCCGTCTTACAATAATGAGGAGGGATTTCAATGATGAAAGTGTCAGAATATGGGAAAATCAAGAAAAAAATAAAAGTTGTTTTATCATATACAGGATTGTCGATCCTGTCAATTATCTGGGTATTTCCGATTTTTTGGGTTGTTCTGGCATCCTTTCGTGAAGAAAGAGGTTCTTACACGTCCTATTTCTTCCCGAAGGGGTACACGACGAATAATTACGTGCGGCTGCTTACGGAAAACACACAGTTTTACTTTATGAAATGGTTTAGCAATACCTTTTTGGTCGCTGTATGCTCCTGCCTGATATCAACGGTTTTTGTGCTATCGGTATCTTTTGTAATGTCAAGGCTGCGTTTTAAAATGAGAAAACCCATGATGAATATAGCGATGATACTGGGTATGTTTCCGGGATTTATGTCAATGATTGCAGTTTACTATATTTTGAAGGGTATCGGAATCAGTCAGTCCCTGTTGGCGTTGATCCTTGTGTATTCCGGGGGTTCCGGTGCAGGATTTTTCGTGGCAAAAGGCTTCTTTGATACGATTCCGAAAGGGATTGAGGAAGCAGCTTTTCTGGAAGGAGCGACGAAGCTGCAGGTGTTTACCAAGATTGTGCTGCCGCTGTCGAAGCCGATCGCGGTGTATACGGTGCTTACCTCTTTCCTGGCACCATGGATGGATTACATTTTTTCCAGTGTAATCATGGGAGATAACTATAATAATTATACTGTTGCGCTGGGATTGGCCAAGATGCTTGAGCGTGAGTTTATCACAGAGTATTTTACGCAGTTTGCGGCGGGATGTGTATTGGTATCCATACCGATATCTATTCTCTTCATCTGCCTGCAGAGGTATTATGTTGAGGGAATTGCAAGCGGGGCATCAAAAGGATAATAGAGTTATAATGTGGCATAGAGATACGGTCTATACATTTTATGTGATAGGCCGTATGTGCGTATACATCGAGTAAAGAGCATAACAGAGCTGTAAAGACTGAAAAATAGAAATTTTAATTGAGGGATTTGTGCAATAACGTGGAAATGACGTTAAGAGAAAGGTATGGGTATAAATATGAAGACGATCGAAAAAAGCAAACTGGGAGCATGGTACTCTTCGGAAGAGTTTGAAGCATTATATACATATCCGGAAGGGAATCTGGGAGCGGAATGGACGAAGGATAAAACAACATTCCGCGTCTGGGCGCCGACTGCAGAAGAAGTATATGTGAATTTATATTCAAATGGATTGATTAGTGAAAAAGAACCGATAGAGCGCATTGCAATGAGACCGTATCAAAACGGAGTCTGGACGGTCATAAAAGACGGTGATTTACACGGCACATTTTACACCTATTCAGTCTTGGTTGATGGTGAGGAACAGGAAGCCTGCGATCCGTATGCAAAAGCAGTCGGTGTAAACGGAGAGCGTGCGATGGTTGTTGATCTGTCTTCCACCGATCCGAGGGGATGGGATATGGACAAAAGCCCTTTTCAGAATCGGAACGCAACAGATGCGGTTATTTATGAAGCGCATATCAGGGATCTGACAGTACATAAGGAGTCAGGAATAAAGAATAAAGGAAAGTTTCTGGGTTTGACGGAAGAGGGAACCGTAAACGGCAGCGGAGACATTACCGGACTTGATTATATCGCGGATCTGGGAGTGACGCATATTCATTTGCTGCCCTTTTTTGACTATGCAAGCGTCGATGAGTCACAGGAGGGAGAGTACAACTGGGGGTATGATCCGGAGAACTTCTTTGTTCCGGAAGGGTCTTATGCAACAGATCCTTATCATGGGGAGACGCGAATCCGTGAGGCGAAGGAAATGATTGCCGCATTTCATCAAAAAGGGATCGGCGTGATCATGGATGTGGTGTTTAACCATGTTCACAATGCGGAGAAGTTCTGCTTTAACAATATTGTTCCGGGATATTTTTCACGGATCGACAGTGATGGTGTTTACAGCAACGGGTCGATCTGCGGAAATGATACTGCAAGCGAGCGTTCCATGGTCAGGGAATATATTGTGCAGAACGTTTTATATTGGGCCAGGGAATATCACATAGACGGATTTCGGTTTGATCTGGTCGGGCTTTTGGATATCGGGACGATCAATGAAATCGTGGAACGTGTCCATGCGGTAAGACCGGAAGTTCTGTTTTACGGAGAAGGCTGGGCAATGCCGACAAATGTGACAAAAACAGGGGTCAAAATGGCAACCCAGAAAAACTCCTATCTGACGCCGGATTTTGCATACTTTAATGACACCATCAGGAATTTGCTCAGAGGAAGGAATTCCGATACAGGAGAAAAAGGCTATGTGAACGGCGGAACCGGAAGAGCTGACGGGTTGAAAAGCAACTTGATGGGAATACCGTACTGGGCCTCTTCACCGGAGCAGGTAGTGAATTATGCAAGCTGCCACGATGATTTGACATTATATGACAAGCTGCAGGCAGCTGAACCGACAGCAGACAGGGCGGCGCTGCTTTGCTATAACAGACTGGCAGCGGGAATTGTATTTGCTGCGGCGGGAATTCCGTTTATTCAGGCCGGAGAGGAACTGATACGAAGAAAAGTAAATGCGGACGGAACGTTGAATTCCAACAGCTATGATGCAGGGGATGATATTAATGCGATTGCATGGGATTGTTTACAAAGTGCAGACTGTCGCGAAATGAGGGACTATTACAAAGGATTGATTGCCTTTCGGAAAAATCATCCGTCATTACGGATAGGGGATATCGGAGAAATACGTGACAGATTTACTTTTTATGACATTCAAAAAGGCGAGGCAGTCATTTGTCTGATTGACTGTGAAGGAATAGAAGGAGAATCTGCTAAGCAGTTATGCATGATCTTTAATCCGGATGAGGAAGAGAAAGAGATTTTCCTTCCGGAAGGGAATTGGGAGATTCATGTGTCGGGTAACAAGGCCGGAACCGAAGGCCTCGGAGAAGTTAAAGGCAGTGTAACTGTTTCACCGGTAAGCTGTATGTTTCTTGTAAAGAGGTAGGAGATCAAGCGTGAAAACTAATAAGAGAACAGTTGATAAAACCAAAGGACTAAAGTGGAGCAGGCGGCTGACAACAAAGCTTATGATCGGATTCATGGTACCGATTGTGTTCATTGTGATGTTAGGGATAATCTCTTACCAGCGTGCATCAGATGCAATCATTAAAAGTTATGAAGAGTCTGCCGGACAAACATTAAAGATGATGAATGATTATGTCTCATATATCATCAATAAAGAACAAAAAATATATTCCAAATACCTGAATGATAATGACCTGATAAATTATTTAAACGGTTTTTTAAGTGATAACAATGCAAATAAGAATGTTATTAAAAGCCAGCGCCTAAAAGAATTATCAGATGCAAAAGTAGCTGACTCTGTATTAAAGGATATCTATTTACTGACGGATGAATCTGAATCATTAACTACCACGATTACTAATGAGGAAGAAAAATTGTATTCTAAATATATGGATACGCCGGAAGGTAAAACAATATCAGAGGATGCGTATTCCTATTATTTATTTGGAAATATTTCGGCAGCAGACGAAGCCCTTGGAACGGATAGCAGCCAGTATGCGTTTCGCCTGGCAAGAAAGTTTTATAATGCAAATGCCGTGTTAATGCTGGACTTAGATAGGAAAATGATTGAGTCCATATTGGACCAGATCAATATAAGCGGCAATAGTTATGTTGGGATGATAGCTGGGAATGAGATTGGATTAGTAAGAAGCCATGATGAAAATGCGGAAACTGCTATATTTACAGAACAGGAATTTTATCGGCAGGCAATGGAGTCAGAAGCAGAGCAGGAAGTATCTTATGTCACTTTTAATGATGAGACATATCTGTTTATATATTCAAGATTGCCTGACATAAATGCTGTAATCTGTACTCTGGTCCCGGAAGAATACCTTACATCCCAGACACAGGCAATTAAGATCATTACAATTATATTGGTAGCCATATCCTGCATGTTTACGGGAGTATTAGAAATGGTGTTTGCCAGAAGGTTTAAGACGGCGAACAGGGAAATCCTAAAGGTAACCGGGAAGATATCCCAAGGCGAACTTTCCGCAAAAGTAGAGCTAAAAGGAAAAGATGAATTTATTCTTCTGGCAGATGGTATAAACGATATGATCGCAGAGATGCAGGAACTTATTGGGCATATTTCGCAGGCATCTGATGAGATTTTGGCTTCGTCCAATACTGTTGAAGAATCCACAACGTCTTTCTTCGAATTGTCAGAAGGTACTAATCAGGCTGTTTTGGAAGTGAAAAGTGGTACCGAAGTATTAGATCGGGATGCGTCGAACACACTCGGACAAATGGAAAACCTCTCTGAAAAAATGTGCAAAGTTTCAGGTGATGTCAATTTGTTGAGAGGGAATGCAGAAAAGACTGAGAAAAAAGTTTCTTTAGGAATGGATTTGATGCAGAATCTCATCAAAAGTGCAAAGGAAGTTTCTGAATCAACAGTTCTTGTACATGAAAACGTAAACAGTATGGCGGAAAAATCAGGAGAAATCTTTGAATTTATAGATGTCATCAATGAGATTGCGGAACAGACTAATTTATTATCGTTGAATGCTTCAATTGAAGCAGCCAGAGCAGGGACAGCGGGCAGAGGATTTGCTGTTGTCGCGGAAGAAATCCGTCATTTGGCGGAGCAGTCATTGGGTTCTGCAAATGAAATAAAACTGATTGTTGATGATATAGTGAATAGTACAAAGATTGCAGTGGAATGCGTACAGAAAGCTGATGAAAAGGTACATGTACAGATGGATGCCGTAAAGGAGTCAAATCAGGCATTTGTTGATATACAGCAGAGCATGAATGTTTTGGTTGAAACATTAGATTCCATAGACAAAAATGTAGAAGAAATGGAATTTGAGAGAAAGGAAGCTTTAGAGGCTGTATCAAGTATCTCGGCGATATCTGAGGAGACGACGGCAAGTATATCCAACGTATCGGAAATAACAAAACAGCAGGTCAATACTGTCAAAGAATTGTCGGAATCAGCGACACGATTATCAAGACGTGCAGAGTTTTTAACGAATGCCATTGCAAAATTTAAGATGTAGAGAAAGGATACGTGAAAAACCCGGGATATATTACCGAGTCTGTGATAAAATTATGTATGGAGGAATGTGGAATGCAACTGCTCAAGCTGATTATTGTTGATGATGAAAAGATCATACTTCAAGGAATGACAACAACATTTGACTGGAATTCCATCGGATTCAGCGTTGTGGGAACAGCGTTGAACGGTGAGGATGCTTTGAAGCTGGTTGAGGAGGAAATTCCCGATGTCGTTTTGACAGATATCCGCATGAAGAAGATGGATGGAATAACGCTTATGGAGCGGGCAAAAAGCATTTCTCCGAATACGCAGTTTGTTGTTTTGAGTGCATATAAGGATTTTGAATATGCCCAAAGAGCCTGTGCGCTGGGTGCGCTTGGATATATTGTTAAGCCGGTTAATGATGAGATGCTTGTGACAATGAAAAAAGTATATGATCATTGTATTGCAGAGAAACAAAAGCAGGCTGTTTTTGACCAGTGGAAAGAACTGCTGGTGGATAATAAGGAGAGTTTTGGATCCTATATGATCGAGCATTATCTGGCGGATGAGCTTACATTGGATGATATCAGGGGAAATTATGCCACGTTTACGAAGGATGAAGTGGAAAGGCATAACTATACTGTTTTGTGTGTAGATGTGGATATTGTGTATAAGATAAAGGAATATAGTGAGTTTAGTGCAAAACGATTTGCGCTGTTTTCCTATATGGAGAAAAAAATAAAAGAAAAATATCATATGTGGACATACAAAATCCCTGACGGAGCCGGAATCTTTATTGTAGATCTGGAAGACCATGACAAGTTGTATAATCTTAAGATGCTGGTTAATAATGTCCATCATGAATTAGGGTTTGATATCATCTCATCCATATCCAAGGCGTTTGTGGGATTTGAAGGAATGAAAAAGGCGTACAGCCAGTGCATGCAGTTGTATTCGCTGGCATGCGAGCTGGAAACGGATCTGGAATATAACGCGGTGGAAGAGCGGGAGGAAGAAGAGAACCGTTATCCGTATGAAAGAGAACGCCGTATCATTTCGGCAATACGGAAAAATGATGAGGAATTATTGAAAGAGGCTTTTATAGAGTTTTTGACTGCATTGGGACGGAGCGAGAGTACGGATAAGATTTTTCTCCATCAGCTTGCGGTTCATGTGGAGATAATGCTAAAAGAAACATATGGCCTGAATGATGAGGTCAAGGCGCGGCTGCAGGAGTTTTATGGTTCACTGTTTAAGTATTCGGCCTCAAAACTTTTTAATATGTGTTATGAAATTTTTCTCTATGCGGTGAAGGTGAGAAAAGACAGTATTCCCTATGGAGAAGAGCAGTTTTATAATGAATATGTTAATACGGCATGTGTGTTTATCGAGGAACATTTGGATGAAGAAGGGCTGTCGATCGGACGGGTGGCGGAGGAGGTGCATCTGAATCCGGTATATTTCGGCAGGGTGTTTAGGTCCGTGAAAAATATGTCTTTCAAGCAGTATCTGTTAAAACAAAAGGTGGAGCGGGCGAAGAAGCTGCTTCTCACAACGGATGCAAACATTATGGAGATTAGTTGTGCAGTCGGCATATCCAATGCTTCTTATTTTACGAAACTGTTTAAACAGATTGCGGGGATTCTGCCCAGTGATTATAAAGAGAAAAACACATAAATTCACGAGCTGAGAGAAGGGTATGGTTATTAGTATGAAGCAGCATTTCTTTGGGATTCAGAAAAAACTCTTAGGATATTATTCCATGCTTATTGTAGTAGTAGCAGTGGTATTTGCAGTGGTCATATGGAAAATGATCGGCAATGAACAGCAAACTATAAAGAACCAATATATCAGCGTGACAGAGAATATACTGATCAAATTTGATTCCTTTTATGACAAGATGGATGATATGACGGAAAATATTATCATTGACAGTTATGTGCAGAGTATTCTTTCAAAACCAAAACTATCCTTAGTGGAAAGAGAGCAATTGGAGAAGACGATTGCATATAACAATAATAATGCCATGACGTATTATTTCGTCAATGGTGCCGGAGAAATATATTCTATTCGAAATGTTTCAATCAATGAGGAAAAATATAAAAATAGCGTATTATATCAAAAACTTGATGCCGACTATGCAAAATTACATTTTGTGTGGTCGGCTGACGACGTCTTTGGAACAGGTAGAAATAATCTGTATGTTTGCCGTAATATTCAAAGTCTGGAAAAAATTCAGGATGAGGCAAAAATTTATTTTCCCGTCAATAAAGAAATAATAGAAGAAATTATGCCCGCTAATAACGGTCTGGAGCAAATTTATATGATTTTATCGGACAACGGGGAAATATGTTTTGAAAAGAGCGGGACAGGTTCAAAGGTCGATGAACAGGCCAAGGAGACAATATATGAAATATTATCAGAGAACAGAATCCAAGCCGGTCAGGATACGTTGTACATGGTTGAGACGACAGAAGGTATTTTATGTGCGGGATATCATGCGGCCACCGGTTTTACGGTTGTTACTTTTGTTCCCAGCGGTGTGGCTAATCAACTTTTAAGAGAAACGGTCGGAGGCGTGCTGGTTGTACTGCTGATAGGACTGTTGATCGCCTTTTTGCTGAGTATCAATGTGTCATCCAGTATTTCAAAACCAATACAAGAGATAGCAGGTATTATGGACAGTTTCGGACAAGACAGCCTTGACAAGGTCATTGAAATTAATACTAATACGGAACTTGACCTGATCGGTAATGCATATAATGTCATGGTTGGTAAGATAAAAGAGCTGGTCAGCACAGTCAAAGAGAAAGAAAAAGAGGCNCGTGTGCTGGAAATGGAATCTTTAATGTATCAGATCAATCCACANTTTCTATATAATACTTTGGATAATGTTTATATGATGGCAAGGATCAGCCAACAGACTCAGATNGTGNANATGGTGGATGCCCTGTCGAAATTTCTGAGGGTAACGCTGAGTAACGGGAAGGANGTTATNAGNGTNAGNCANGANCTTGAGCATGNCTGNGCNTANATGAANATNCAGCAGGTGAGAAACAGTGATCTNTTTACATNNGAAGTGNNNTGTAAAGAAGANNTGTANNCNTATATCATACCGAAAATGATTNTNCAGCCCNTGATNGANAACTGTATNGAACACGGTTTTGCANATATNACGGAAGGNGGACNGATTGANATCANNATAAGGGAAGANAGTNAAAANNTGGTNTTTGANGTNNGCAATAATGGNGATNTGATGGAGNATGATACCATNGAGCGGATGAACAGNNTGNTGCANTCCGGTGCTGCGAAGTGGGANANTAANTCTTCAAANNCAGGAGGAGGNTANGGANTGGGGAACNTAGCNAGAAGANTGAAGCTNAAGTATGAAGAGNNNGTANNAATGAANTATACTGTGGAAAANGACAGGACGATCTGCAGAATTGAATTTGCATTGGATGCACTTGGCAGGGAGAATATACTATGATGTATAAATTAAAATTATTGCTGATATTGTGTGTAGCTATGATTTTGTCGGTGGGTTGCGGCAAGAAAGATACGGTGACAGTATTGACGCAGGATGAGGAAAATATTGTGGCGGTTCCGATTCTGCTACGAATTGATCCGGAAACAGGAGAAGAAGAATATACAGATCTGATAGAGGGATTTAACAAGGAGTATGCCGGNAAGTACAGGATCGATGTACAGTGGATTAAGGACACGGAGCAAGGATATAGAGAACGATTAAAGATATTGAATGTTTATGACAGGCTGCCGATTATTATCACGGATGCCGCTTTCAGTCCGGACTTTCATGAGTTGATGGTATCAAATGAAAGATATCTTAATCTGTATCCTTATTTAGAAGGAAGAGAAGAGTGGCAGGAGTTAGTGGAAAAGTCATTGGATGGAAAAATCTATATGGTTCCATTGAACATGGGATTATATTCTTCGGCGGGGCTGTATTATAATAAGGAATTATTTCGAAAGGCGGGGATCGAAAAGTTTCCTCAAACATGGGAGGAATTTTTTGAATGCCTTGACAGGCTGCAGGACGCAGGAATTACGCCGCTCGCATTACACGGAGGCGGGGAGTACTGGTCACCTATGTTGATTTCTACGGCATATATGTGTTCNACGGAGGGCGGACAAACGTTTCTGGAAGAGTATTTTCCGGAATCATATGATAATCAGTATGTAATGGACATGCTGNTCTGTATGGATACNATTTATAATTATACTTTTGATGATGCATTGGATATCAACTTTAATCAGGCACAGAACCGTTTTATGAACGGGGAAGCGGCTATTCTTGCAAATGGTTACTGGATGATGGGGGATATTGGAGTTGATAAGCAGAAAGAGATTGGCTTTGCGCCGTTCCCCGGTAATATGCTGATGATCGATGAACAGATGTCAAGCTGGGCAGTGATATCAAGTTACTCAGAGGAAGAAATAGAAGGGGCAATAGAGCTTTTGACATATCGGCAGAAAATCTCNGAAGTAGACGAGGAGCGGGCCGGTCAATTGGAAAATGAGTATATATCTGTATTTCAACAGGCGCAGGAGCAGTTTGTCAATTATCAGTTCAGGTGGGAGGAGCAGTTGTTAAATGATTTCTTTAATACAGCTTTTCCGGAATTTATTCAGGGGAATTGTGATTATGCGGAGTTTATAGAAAAGATGAATGCGGAATTGAAAAAAATTGAAGCGCAGGAATAAGGTATATTTTTTGCTATCGCAAGTTTATTAATTGATATTTGGGTAAGAAATGAAGTCTATATAATTAGTGTATCAAAAACTAACCAAAGGAGAATGAAATATTATGGGGCGTAAAAAAAGAGTAATTGCGATTATGCTATGCCTGACAATGATGGTTGGATTGATATTTCCATCCGTAAATGTTATGGCAGTAGAGCCTGGGNCGGTAGAGTCTGGGGCAGAAGAGTTTGAGACAGAAGAGCCTGAGGCAGTAGAGTTTGAGACAGAAGAACTTGAGGCAGAGGAGTCTGAGGCAGAAGAGCCTGAGGCGGAAGGGTCTGAGACAGAAGGGCTTGAGGCAGAAGAACCTGAGGCAAAAGAGTCTGAGGCAAAAGAGTCTGAGTCAGAAGTGCCTGAGGAAGAAGAGCTTGGGGCAGAAGAGNCTGAGACACAAGAGNCTGCTTCAGAAGGAGCGGAGNTCGTAATTTTAGAAGATGGAGAGGATGATTCTGCTACTGAAGGTGCCAGAACTTCCATGGAGTTCTACGAGGGAGCGGAAGGTTATTCTGCATTTTATGAGGGAAAAGTAGCGCTAACGAGTGGTACTAACAAGTATCGAATTTATATTAATGGGGAAAAGGCTGAGGAAGGAACAATTGAAATTGAAGGAACGGAGNCCGAGGATATCTGGATCAGGTATTTTNAAGGAGAAGAGGGAGTAGTCACACAGTATANTNANGATTTCTTATACCCGGCAGTCTGGACCGGCNAGTTTTCAANACTGACAATAGAAGATGAAAATGAAGATGAAGATAATCCACCGAAATATTTGNATTTTTNTGANTGGANTACGANTGACACAAANGCTTCNTTAGATTATCAAGGCGGAGGTATTTTCNAAAAGACATTTANTTTTNATGCAACAATGNAAGNNGAGNAANANCTTNNATATAAGATTACTTTTAATGGTGGCTGGGATAACGCTATAGATGACGGAAGTGGNGGCAATAGGACTCTGANGTTCCCAGAAGGAAGCGAATCTGTTACTATCTGGNTAAATTCACTGACCAAGGAAATTAAGGTTACACTCTATCCNGAAAGTGGTGAAACCGAAGAACCNNCGGAAGAAANCCCGGAAGAAAGCGAGGTAGATTTAGGAAGATTGGTACANGTTTCTGTCAATGACGGAGCCAAAAATCTAATGANCTTATACAAGGATGGAATGTATGAGGGANAAGTATCGCTAAAGNNNGGTNCTAACACTTATCAGATTTATATTGANGGGGAAAAGATTAAGGAAGGAGACATTGAAGNNGCNGNTGCNGGGNANAGCTGGATCAGGTATTCNGTGCTGAATGATGAGGTAGTCACACGGTATGATGAAGGATTNTTATATCCGGCAACCTGGACCGGCGGGTTTGATGGTTTGACAAAAGCNGATGGAACGACGAAATATTTGTATTTCGAAAATTGGTCGCCGGGTGACACCAATGCTAATTTAGATTATAAAGGCGGAGGTGTTTTCCAAAAGANATTTANTTTTGATNCAATGGAAAGCGGCAANGAACTTGATTATAAAATTGCTTTTGGCGGGGATTGGNATCATGGCGCGGTGCCTANTNNCNATAAGCATATAGACTTTCCGGAAGGAACCGAATCAATTACTCTTTGGGTTAATTCATTGACCAGCGAGACCTATGATTCGATAANCGATGTGGATAGTGCAACAACGGAAACAGTGCAGATGGGTATTGATGGCACAGATCANGATATGGTTCAGATTGGNTTNCATACATTTATAGGAACCGTGCAGCTGGGCACAGGCAAGCATACGTGGAATATTGCANGTAAGAGTGGNAGTTTTGACTTGTCAGAGGAAAAAGCAGTTACGTTTTACTATGATGACNAAGAAGGTACTATATTAAATTCTGTGATGAAAGCAGCCACTTTGGCTACTGTTATCAATTATCCGGNATCAAATGATTCGGGAACTGAATTCNAACCGGAAANTGATCTGAAAGACGTAAAATTTGGAGAAANATTGGAAATCTCGATTAATGGTGGTGCAAAATCTCTGATGAGTCCGTACTACAATGGAATGTTCGAAGGAGANGTGAAAATACCTTCNGGCAAAAGTACTTATCGGATTTATCGGAATGATAANCTGGCAANAATAGGAGANATAGCTGNCAGTTCAAGNGGGANGGCATGGATAAGATATTGGTCATTTCAGGATAAAGTAGTTACCTCATATGATAAATCCGATGGTTTTAAATACCCGGCAACCTGGGTTGGTAAGTTTTCAACCGTGTCAAACTTGNCNGNCTTAAATCTTGGNGATTGGCAACCAAGTGATTCGGATGGCGATTTAGAATATAAAGGCGGAGGNGTTTTCCAGAGGACATTCTCTTTTNAAGAAATGGAAGAGGATAAAGAATTGTTGAATGGTGATGACGATCCGGGCTATAAAATCGCTTTTNGCGGAGACTGGGCTCATGGTGACGTTGGACTGAATGNAGGCAATAAGCCGCTGACTTTCCCTNNAGGGAGTAAAGANATTACTCTTTGGGTAAACTCACTCACCAGTGAGANCTATGATTCCATAAACGAAAANGGTAAAGTAACATTGGAACCGGTGAAAATTTNCATTGATGNCNNTGATTACGAAATGATACAGACCGGTTTTCATACGTTTATAAAGACTGTGCTGTTAGAAGAAAGCAAGACTTATTCGTGGACTTGTACGACGGGAAGTACACAGAGTTTGGAGGGGGACGTAACTAACTCAACCGATAGAACGGCGGTTACATTTTGGTATGATGCCGAAAACAACAAAATGTANAACTCAATAGATGATTTGGAAGAGTTAGAAGGTCTCACCAATTGGTTGAATACGTTAAATTCAAATTATTCCACATATGACGGTGGCGATCTTGGTGCCGTATATACGCCTTCAAGTACGATGTTTAAGGTTTGGGCTCCAACCGCTTCAAAAGTAGTGCTTAATCGGTATGCTAAGGGAAGCATCAGTGAAGAAAGTACTCCGTCGCTTGGTACTACTCCGATGGAAAAAGACGGAACGGCAGAAGATTGGAATGGCGTTTGGACAACAACTGTNNNGGGAGATTTGAAAAATACCTATTATACATATTCGGTAACGGCAGGCGGTACAACGAAGGAAACAAATGATATTTATGCAAAAGCAGTCGGACTAAATGGCGACAGGGGAATGGTGGTGGATTTGGATTCCACTGATCCGTCCGGTTGGGCACAGGATAGCCATGTGATGGTGGATGAGCCTACAGATGCTATTGTGTGGGAAGTGAATATAAGTGATTTTTCAAGTGCTGGCAACTCCGGAATATCAGCAGAAAATTCCGGGAAGTATCTTGCCTTTACAGAAAAAGGGACAACCGTTAATGGTAGTAGTGAACTTTCTACGGGAATCGACTATTTAAAAGATCTTGGGGTTAACTATGTACAATTGCTTCCGGTTTTTGATTTTGTAAATGATGAGACCGCTGGTAGCTATAACTGGGGTTATGCTCCTAAAAATTATAATGTTCCGGAAGGGATATTTTCTACAGATCCGTCTGACGGCAATGTAAGAATCAAGGAATTCAAGCAAATGGTACAGGCGCTTCATGAAAATGAAATNGGTGTAGTCATGGACGTGGTATTTAACCATGTTGGAGGAGATGGAAAAGAGTCCTGGTTTAACCGTACGGTTCCCGGATATTATTTCCGTCAGGATGAGTGGGGGAATTTTGTGGATTCGGGAACAGCTTGCGGAAATGAGACGGCGAGCGAAGCGGAAATGTTCCGGAAATATATGATNGACTCAGTTGTGTACTGGGCGGAAGAGTANCACATTGATGGTTTTCGCTTTGATCTGATGGGATGTCATGATGTAGAGACAATGAATCAGTTAAGAGCCGCATTAGATAAGTTGGATGGCGGAGAAAAGATTCTGGTTTATGGGGAGCCCTGGGCTGCAGGAACTACCAATCAGCCTGAAGGTGTGGAAATGGTCGACAAGNATTCCAATCATAATACTTTTGCAATGTTAGATGAANGAATTGGCGCATTTAGCAATAATATGCGCGATTCGTTAAAAGGCGAGCAATGGCAGGATGAAAAAGGCTTTAACAAAGGATTTGTTCAGGGTGCTCAACAGGTAGGTGACAAATCAGCTGATGTCAAATTAATTGGATCAATTCAGGCAAATTCAAATCTTGGTGCTGATGAACCATGGGCAAAGCAGCCTTCTCAGGTGGTATCTTATGTATCCGTACATGATGATTTAAGCTTGTACGATAAGCTGCAGCGTTCCGTGAATGGGGTTGAAGGAGTCAAGAATCCAAAATACTACGAGTATGATTCTAATCTTGTAAAAATGAATAAGATGGCAGCTGCAGTTCTCGCAACTTCTCAGGGAATGATGTTCTTCCAGGCCGGAGAGGAGATGGCAAGAAGTAAAGGCGGCGATCATAACAGTTATGAATCTCCATTGTTCTTTACAGAGAGTGGCGTAGAATATGAATTAAATGCAATTAACTGGGAAAGATCTGAGAAGTTCTCTGATTTGGTGGAATACTATAAAGGACTGCTGAAATTGAGAAAAGCATATGCACCATTTACTGCATCGGATATGTCGACTGTTAATAATATGACATTCTCCGAAGGTAATGAGAATCTGATTGCATATACGATAAACAGCCCCGGTGCAAAATGGGATATGGTGGCTGTTGTGATGAATTCAAATACAGAATCACAGCAAGTAACTCTGAAAGCGGTAGACGGTGTGGAATTACCGGACGCATGGAATTGTGTGGTAAATCAGGAGAGCGCGGGCACAGAAAAGCTGGAGATGTATCTAGGAACTACTATTACGGTTCCGGCACAAACGGTGTTGGTGTTAACTGCAGCAAACCAAGATGATTTGAAGGCTGAATTAACTGCTGTTATTGCACAGTATGAACAATTGGAAAAGAGTGAAGATTTCTCGGATGAAGATTGGGAAGCATTCCAGGCAGCGTTACAAGCGGCTAGAGATATCGCAGCTGACGAAAACGCTACGGCGGAACAGATTTCCGAAGCAATTAATAATCTGAAAAGTGCGGCAGGGAAGCTGACGAAGGCGACGGATAAGACGCAGCTGGAGGAATTATTAGAGAAATATAAGGATGTGGAAGGTGATGATGCCTTTAAGGCAGCTTACGCACATGCACAGGAGACCCTGAAAAATCCGGATGCAACACAGGAAGAGATCAACGATGCAGTAGCAGCTTTAGAAGAAGCGTATCGGAATTCTAAACCGGATGATCCGACACCGGAGGACCATCCAGGACTCTGGATCAGGCCGATTCCCGCACAGACTTACACTGGTGCAGCGATCAAGCCTGAGATTGAAGTTTACCACGATGGTAAGCTGCTGACGATCAAGAAAGATTACACGGTAGCATATAAGCAAAACACTAATGTCGGAACGGCTACAGTAACAGTTACCGGTAAAGGCAACTTCAAGGGTAAGGATACGGAGACCTTTAAGATCGAGAAGAAAGATATCGGTGCTGAGGATATCAGCGTAGCGGATGTCTATGCGATCATCAATAACAAGGGCAAAGTAACCAATCCGAAGGTGACCGTGAAATATGGCAAGAAGACGCTGAAGAACAATAATGATTATAAAGTGGTATGGCCTGAGGATGATGTAATCAAGGATGCTGAGGGTAATATTAAGGTGGGAGTTTATGATATTACCATCACTACAAAGGACGTAAAGAAGCAGAAAGGTGAATATGTTGATTCTGCCAACTATACCGGAAGCANGAAGATTAAGTATACAGTGCGCGAAACCGGCACGCAGCTGATGAGCAAGGCTGTGATAAAGCTGACAGATACTAAGGTGGACTATGCCGGCGAGAACGGCGCTGAAACGAAGAAGCCTGGAATAAAGAGTATTAAGATCGGCGGAAAAGATGTTCCCGAAGGAGAGTATACAGTAAGCTATGATGATGATAACTGGAATAAGATCGGTAAGGCGACTGTCACAGTTACTGCGAATGAAGGCTCAGTATATTACGGAAGCAAGTCTGTAACTTATACGGTAAACGGCACCAAGCTGGTAGCCAAAGACCTGACGATCGGGGGAATCAATGCAGCATATGATTATACAGGGNAGCCGATTTATGTAAGTAAAAACGGCAGCAATTCCGGTACCCTGACAGTAACCAGAAGCAAGGGCGTTGAGGAATCCGTAGTGCTGGAGGAAGACAAAGACTACGAAGTATCCTACAAGACAGGCAAGAAGCTTGATGAGCATACTAACGTAGGCACAGTTACTGTGACGATTATCGGTATTAACGCATACACCGGTTCGATTAATAAGACATTCAAGATCACGGCGGTTGACTTGGCGACCTTCGTAGGAGAGAACATACCGGACGGATGTAAGTTTAAGGCAGAGGGTACAGCGAAATACACGAAGACAGGTGCGAAGCCTGAGATCACAGAACTGTTATTTAACGGAACGGATCTGGTAGAGAAACAGGACTACACGGTTACTTATGCGAAAAACAAAGCGGTAGTAGTCGGTAAAGAATCCGCAACCATGACCATCAAGGGCAAGGGCAACTTCAAGGGTCAGATCAAGCATACGTATGAAGTGACCAAGGCATCTGAGACAGATGTAGAAGTAAAGGCGACAGATATCGTGAAGTCTGCTAAGTTTAATAAGTTAAAGCCGACCGTAAAGGTGGTTGAGCTGTCAACAGGTAAAGCTCTGAAAGCAGGAACTGACTACGATAAAGGCATCAAGTATTACAGTAACAAGACATGTCTTGAGGAATCAGAGATCACGGNGCAGAACTTTAGTGAATGGCTTAGCGGCCTTGAGGCTGATCGTGCGGTTACCGTTTATGCAAAAGTTGTTATGAAGGGCAATTATGCCGGAACCGGCGAGACGCCCGGCAGTCTGGTAGCAGCTTTCAACCTGTATAGCAGTAGCAAGAAAATAACGGATACTAAGAAGTATGAGATTAAAGTAGTAACTAATAAGACGGCAACGGATGGGGATATAGCCTGTGATAAGAAAGGAAACCCGATCTATACGGGATACGAAATTGAGCCGAAGGTGACAGTAACTCCTAAGGGAACTGACACTACTCCTCTGAAACCAGGCACAGATTATGTGGTATCTTATGTTAATCATACCAATAAGGGTAAGGCAACAGTGACCGTTACCGGAATCGGAGAATACGGCGGAACCAAGAGCCTGAAGTTCACTATCGTATCCGCTGATATGAAGTGGTACACCGCAGTTACAGAAAAGATAGCTACATTCTTCTCCAATCTGTTCTAGTTATTTTTTTCTCTTTCATCTGTTCTGAATAATACAGAACAGAAAATACATGTGATTAAGTAGAGGGGGATTTCTCTGATGAGAAATCCTCTTCTGCTGTCTGCTTAAAAATGGCCCTGTGCGGACGGCTTTATGAGTCAGTCCGATACAGGGTTTTGTTTTTTTAAGCCGTATTTGTATTTGCGGGTAATGGTGGTCTGAACTTGTAATTGATTTAGAAGTGCATTCTTGTGGTGAGGATAAGCATAGGTGTGTAAGCATGAAAGTATGAAAAACGGTAAATTATGAATAATATATTAGCTCTTTATTGCATTTTATTAGCGTTTAGATTAAAATATTATCTATGAACACAAACTTTTCTTTTTTATCAAAATCACCGGGAGAGATACAGAAACTTATCGCAGAGCGTATTCGTACGATCCGCAGAAGACGGAAAATATCCCAGAAGAGACTGAGTGAATTATCCGGGGTAAGTTTAGGTTCCGTAAAAAGATTTGAGCGAAGCGGTGAGATCTCTTTTCTCTCTCTTATCAAAATTGCAGCCGCGCTGGGGATCAACAATGAATTGGAGCATTTATTTGAAGATGTTCCTCCATTGTCCATAGAGGAGATTATCCGTGAACAACATTAAGCAGTTGAATGTGTTTTATCATGAGAGAAAGGTCGGAACGCTGGCGCTGTATAAGAAGCAGCTGGCGGCCTTTGAATATGATAAAGACTGGATCGAAAACGGGTTCCCGATCAGCCCGTTTTCTTTGCCTTTAGAGAAACGGATCTTTCTTCCGAAAATGGATCCCTTCGGCGGCCTGTTTGGTGTGTTTGCAGACAGTCTTCCCGACGGATGGGGACGCCTGCTGGTAGACCGTCTTATGCTGAAAAATCACATAGATCCTGTGGGAGTCGGGAACCTGAACAGGCTTGCGATTGTAGGAAATTCGGGAATGGGCGCACTTTCCTACAGACCGGATATTCAGCTAAATGCGTCTTCATCGGTGATGGGACTGGATCAGATTGCCGAAGAGTGTGAGAATGTGTTGAAGACGGAATATTCAGCCGATTTGGATCAATTGTTTCAATTGGGCGGCTCCTCCGGCGGTGCGAGACCGAAAATATTGACAGCGATAGACAACGAGGAGTGGATCATCAAATTCCCGTCTTATGATGACAAAAAGAATATCGGAAAGCAGGAATATGAGTATTCGGTATGCGCAAAGGAATGCGGTATTGAAATGACAGAAACCAAGCTTTTTCCGTCAGAGAGATGTGAAGGATATTTCGGCACGAAACGTTTTGACCGGAAAAGAGACAGCGGAAATGTTATGACTAAAATTCATATGTTATCTGTCAGCGCTGTTTTGGAAACGTCACATCGGATTCCGAATCTGGACTATCATCTTTTGATGAAACTTACGTTGGAAATCACAAAGGATTTTTCAGAAGTGATGAAACTGTATCGTTTGATGTGTTTCAATGTGTTTGCTCACAACAGGGATGATCATTCCAAGAATTTCTCTTATCTGTATGATGAACAGGAATCCCGCTTTATACTTGCACCTGCCTATGATCTTACTTACAGTAACTCTCTTAACGGAGAACATGCCACGACCGTGAACGGAAACGGATTGCATCCGGACATGGAAGATATCTTAGCGGTGGCTGCCGGGATCGGTATCAGAGAAGCGCAGGCAGGAAAAATTGCACGAGATATCAGGGACTGCGTTTATGAAATGCTGGCGGAGTATTTGCGGCCTGTGTAAGGGGTAGTTATGAACGGAACAGTTAGTAACAAATGCCAAAGCAAAGAGCAAAACGAAGAGAAAGATAAATTACCGCGAGGAGGAAGTATTGGACTGCGGATGCATTTATGGGTAAATTGGAAAAGAGAGAGGCAATGGTGGGAGGAAGCAGATGGCGGAACAAAGTAAAGCACTAGGGCATGATGACGAGTCAGGCTTTTTGTTTGCACAGGAAATGCTCGCAGGAGATGTGACTGCGGCAGTAAACTTTGATAGATTGATGAGACATCCGCAGCAGGGATTTATTATTATGGAGTACTTATTATGCGAGGAAGAGCAAATGCGAAAACATAATACTACTCCATATACAAGTCACCCTAACAGATATTGGGANNNAAACANGCGTAAATTTTTATCTCTGTGGAGNGCCGCNNTGGATTTGANGGGAACNNTGTACTTAGTCAACTACGCAAAAAGCGGTACGGAGTTTGAGGATCAAATATTACTGATTAAAGTAAAGGGAATGAATGAAAAAGGTATTTTTGATCAGGAATGTACCCAGTTTACCAGAAGAAACTTTCAGACGTGGTTCAGAGATTTAAANCGNGCNTGTCTGGGACCGGAGGAGAGTATTCTTGCGAGGACGCCTATATATGTCAGAAAGGGTTTTTATCATTCAAAAAATAATTGTTCGTTTATGAGAGGTAAAGCTGACTATTATACATTTGATGAGTCAGAAACATGGATATATGGAAGGTACCGCGCCTGCAAAGAATGTTACCCCAATGAAAATAATCAATAAGGAGGAGTAATTACATGAGAGAAAAAGAAATGCTTTTTATAGAATATCCGAAATGTTCTACCTGCCAGAAGGCCAAGAAGTGGCTGGACGGACATAACATTACATATACGGACCGTCATATNGTAGATAATAATCCTTCTTATGACGAATTAAAAAAATGGTATGAGAAAAGCGGATTGCCACTTAAGAAGTTTTTCAATACGAGCGGTCTCATGTATAAAGATATGAATCTGAAAGATAAGCTTCCGACCATGAGTGAAGAAGAACAGCTAAAGCTTCTTGCGACTAATGGAATGCTTGTGAAACGTCCGCTTATCGTGGGTGATGATCTGGTACTCACGGGATTTAGGGAAGCAGAGTGGATGGAGAAACTGCAGTAAAATTGCAAGGCAGGCACGCAACTTTGTATGCAACAGAAGATAAATTCCGATTGGAATAAAACGTTGGATTTGCTATAATTGGCGTATACCAAAATCAGGAAATATTACATANGCAGACAGGAGAAAAACATGACACCAAATCCGAATTTAAAGACATACACATTGCAGGAAATCGAACATTACAAGATCTACGGACGAACCGACGAGACACAGAACCCGCTGCCGNTGTTTTTNAACGGGAGNGGNATTGAAGTGAATGTAACGGGAACAGAGCTGTGGATCGACATTGATGTGGATTATGATATGCATGAGCCNTGGATCTGGACGGCGCTTAACGGNGCATTTATGAGCAGGCAGATGCTGGCNGNAGGCACGTATTCGTTGTGNCTTTTNAGGNGCATGAGCCCGGAGGCTGTNAAGAATGTGCNGTTTTTCAGAGAATTNCAGGCGATGTCGGAGGACAATACCTGCCGTCTGTTGATNANNGGNTTNCGCAGNGANGGTGAATTTCGTCCGGTGGCNCCTAAGCGTTATANACTGGAATTTATCGGCGANAGCATCACNTCTGGAGAGGGAACATACGGAGCAAAGGAGGATACGGACTGGCTGGCNATGTATATGAGCTGCAGCCGGGATTATGCAAGGATGGTTTCCGATGCGCTGGGTGCGGAGTANCGTATGGTATCTCAGGGCGGCTGGGGCGTGCTGTGCGGCTGGGACAATGANCCGCGTCACAATATACCGTCCCGCTATGAGAAGATNTGNGGTCTNGCGGAGGGAGAGATGAATGAGCGTCTGGGCGCNGCNAAGCCNTATGANTTTACAAGCTGGGTGCCNGATGTCATTATTGTGAATCTGGGCACGAATGANGCCAGCGCNTTCAATCAGCCGGCNTGGACAGATCCTGTGACGGGACAGACTTTTCANCAGAGAAAAGAGGCAGACGGAACCTATAATGCAGAGGACCTTGCACGCTTCAAACAGGCTGTGATTGATTTTCTCGGAATGNTACGCAGAAACAATCCGACCTCTCANATTGTGTGGGCATATGGNATGCTGGGGTATGATCTGACGTTGGCAATNACNGATGCCATGAATACTTATCANAGACAANCAGGAGATACCNATACCGCATTCCTGCAATTACCTGATACGACGGATGAGACGGTGGGATCCCATGCACATCCCGGAGAAAAGTCCCATGCAAGGGCGGCGCAGGTAGTCATTGAATATTTGGAAAAATTTCTGGGAGCATAAGAGGGCAGCAAAGCTAAGAGAAGGGCAGGGGTATAAGTATGATAAAAAGATACNTATTCGGGAATCCCATTGAAACGGACGCGGTTTTAAGCAAGCCGGAAGTCTGTNCGTGGAGCAATGACAGACTATGTTTTCGGGAAAACGCATTGGAATGTGGGTTGGAAGAAGATGAGATCGTGTATGGTCTGGGACAGAATGTGAGGGGAATCAACAAGCGTGGCTGGATCTATGAGAGCAACTGTACGGACGATCCCCAGCATACCGAGAGTAAGCACTCGCTGTATGGGGCGCACAATTTTGTGTTGCTTGACGGGGAGAAAAAGTTGGGCATCTTCGTAGATACGCCTTCTAAAGTTGTCTTCGATATAGGGTATACCGATCATAATCGAATGCGCATCGCTCCGCAGAGGCCGGATTTCGAATTATATCTGATCGAAGGGGAGAGCCTTAGCGGGATCATAAAGGAATTTCGAAGATTAATCGGCAGAAGCTATATTCCGCCGAGGTGGGCATTCGGTTACGGACAGAGNCGCTGGGGATATCGTTCGGCCGAGGACATCAGNCAGGTGGTAAAGAATTATCGGGACAATCATATCCCNATAGACAGTGTATATCTGGATATTGACTATATGGAGCGGTATAAGGATTTCACGGTGAATGAGGAGACTTTCCCTGATTTTGAGAAGTTTGTAGCGGAAATGAAGGGGCAGGAAATCCACCTCGTGCCGATCATCGACGGCGGTGTCAAGGAAGAAGCCGGATACGATGTGTACGAAGAAGGCAGGGAAAAGGGATATTTCTGTAAGGATGAGAACGGGAAAGATTTTGTGCTCGGTGTCTGGCCGGGAAGGTGCTGCCTGCCGGATATGTTGAACGAGGAAGCGGGAAGATGGTTTGGGCGTAAGTATAAAATATTGCTGGATCAGGGCATAGACGGATTCTGGAATGATATGAATGAGCCGGCGATCTTTTACTCGGAGAGGGGATTGGCGGAAGTATTTGAGAAGATCGACCAATACCGCGGCCGTAATCTTGATATCAATTCTTTCTTTGCGTTTCGGGATCTGGCGGAGCACATTTCCAATAATTCGAAAGATTATGCGTCTTTTTATCATAATTATAAAGGAAAAAGATATTGCCATGAAGACGTGCATAACCTGTTCGGATATTATATGACGCGTTCGGCGGCAGAGGCGTTTGACGAGCTGTCACCGGAGAAGAGGATTCTGCTTTTTTCCAGAGCATCCTATATCGGAATGCACAGATACGGCGGGATCTGGCAGGGAGACAATAATTCGTGGTGGTCTCATCTTCTGCTGAATATTCGCATGGTGCCGTCCTTGAATATGTGCGGATTCCTGTATACGGGAGCGGATATCGGCGGTTTCGGAGCAGACGCTACGGAGGATCTGCTGATCAGATGGTTATCTTTCGGCGTGTTCACACCTCTGATGAGAAATCATTCAGCGTTGGGAACGAGACTGCAGGAGGCATATCAATTTGGAAACATTGATCTGATGAGAGATGTGATAGGGGTTCGGTATAAGCTGCTGCCCTATCTCTACAGTGAATTTATGAAGGCGGCTCTGCGGGACGAGATGATGTTTAAGCCGCTGGGATTTGTCTATGGTGATGACAGGATTGCGCGACATGTGGAGGATCAGCTTCTTTTGGGAGATGAGATCATGATTGCGCCCGTGTATGAGCAGAATGCGGTGGGCAGAACGGTGTATTTTCCGGAGCCTATGAAACTGATTCGGTTTCGCGGTGGGGAAGTACAGGAGGAAGAAGTCTGCGCGAAGGGATATTCCTATGTGGAAATGCCCCTTGGAGATGTGTGCGTGTTCCTCAAGGAAAACCACATACTGCCGTTAGCGGACGGGGGACAGAGCATCGCGGAGGTGGATTTTGATCATCTGAGATTGCACTTTTACGGAGATCATGTAAAGCCCTATGAATATTATACGGACGACGGAGAGAGCAGAGACTGCGATCCTGACAGATTTATCAAGCTGCTGAAGGCGTAATGTGCCTGTTCCGAGGCAGCAGAAAATAAGGCGGTCCGGCGGCAGGACAGAACCAGGACTCAGTGCCGCATAGGAGAATCACATATATGTTTAAGAGAAAGTCAGCAGCGCAGATACAACATTACGATAAGGAAACCTACAAGCCGATATTGAAGTGCAGTATCTGCAACGGTGAACAGGTGGCGGGCTTTCGGAATCTGCAGACGGGAAAATTTGAGGAGATCATGCTTGTCAGGAATGCGGCTGATTTAAGAGAGTTCATGGAGCGGTACGGGGTAAACGAGGTACCGAAGGAATACTGAAAAAAGAAAGGTTAGAGTATTATGCCCAATACGACTAAGTATGCGCTGGAGGCGTCACTTAAGAAGCTGCTTACGAACAGACCGCTTGATAAGATAACAATCAATGACCTCACATCGGATTGCGGGATCAGTCGGATGTCTTTCTATTATCATTTCAAGGATATATATGATCTGGTGGAATGGTGCTGTATCGAGGACGGACGCAAGGCGCTTCAGGGTAAGAAGACCTACGATACATGGAAGGAAGGCATATATCAGATCTTTGAGGCCGTCATGGAGAATAAAGCATTTATTTTGAATGTTTACCGATCTGTCGGCAGAGATAAGATTGAGAATTATCTCCACAAGCTGACTTATCAGTTAATTGCGGACGTGGTGGAAGAAAAGTGCAAGGGCATAGATCTGCCGCAGGAGGATAAGGAGTTTATTGCCGGATTCTATAAATACGGTTTCGTCGGGATTATGCTCGACTGGATCGAGCGGGGGATGAAAGATGACTACGGCGTGATCGTGGAGATGATGAGTGTTACCTTACACGGGAGCATTGCGAATTCCATACATAACTTTGAAGAATGGAAGCAAAGTTTTTAATCAAATGAGGCGGAATGATAAGTTTTTTATCATTTCGTCTTTTTTGTAAATGGGATTATGGAGAATATAGGCATATGATAGGGGCATGAGCAGATATCACAACGACAGGAAAGGTGGATAAGAAAATGGCAAATAAGAAAGGGATCGGCATCGGCGTTGCAGTAGCGGCAGGAGCGGGCGCTGCAGCCTATGCGGCTAAGAACCATAAGAAAAACGAGGCGGGTGGAAATGCACCGCATGCTGTACACAAGAAGGCAGCAGGGAAAAAGAGCGCATACACGGATCTGGATTACCGCAATACAGAGTTAGGCAGATACGACAAGAACAGCAAAGGTATCTATTATACGAACGGTAACTACGAGGCATTTGCCAGACCGAAGAAACCGGAAGGCGTGGATGAGAAGAATGCCTATATTGTGGGCAGCGGCCTTGCAGCTTTAGCAGCAGCGTGCTTCCTGGTACGTGACGGACAGATGCCCGGCAGTCATATTCATATTCTGGAGGCGATGGGCATTGCAGGAGGCGCCTGCGACGGAATCAATGATCCCGCCCGTGGATATGTGATGAGGGGCGGCCGCGAGATGGAGAATCATTTCGAGTGTCTCTGGGATCTGTTCCGCAGCATACCGTCCATCGAAACTCCGGGGGTGTCTGTGCTGGATGAGTATTACTGGCTGAATAAAGAAGACCCGAACTATTCCTTATGCCGCGCAACAGTGAACCGCGGAGAGGATGCGCATACGGACGGCAGGTTCAACTTAAGCCAGAAAGGCTGCATGGAGATCATGAAGCTTTTTATGACCAAGGACGAAGACTTGTATGATAAGACGATCGAGGATGTGTTTGATGAGGAAGTATTTGATTCCACATTCTGGTTATATTGGAGGACTATGTTTGCCTTCGAGAACTGGCACAGCGCATTGGAGATGAAGCTGTATTTCCAGAGATTTATTCATCATATCGCGGGGCTGCCGGATTTCAGCGCACTGAAATTTACGAAGTATAACCAGTATGATTCCCTGATCCTGCCGATGCAGAAATATCTGGAAGAGGCGGGCGTTGACTTCCAGTTTAATACGGAAGTGACCAACGTGATCTTCGATATCGACGGGGAGAAAAAGGTGGCCAAGGCCATAGAGTGTAAAGTAAAAGGAGTCGAGAAAGGCATCGTACTCACGGAAAATGACCTCGTGTTTGTCACCAACGGAAGCTGCACGGAAGGGACGATCTACGGCGATCAGAACCATGCACCGAACGGCGATGCGGAAGTCAGAACGAGCGGTTGCTGGAGCTTGTGGAAAAATATCGCAAAGCAGGACCCGGCTTTCGGACGTCCGGAGAAATTCTGCTCCGACATTGCCAAGACCAACTGGGAATCCGCAACGGTTACGACACTGGACGACAAAATTATTCCGTATATCACGAATATTTGTAAGCGTGACCCCAAGAGCGGCAAGGTCGTTACCGGCGGTATCGTAAGTTGTCAGGATTCTTCGTGGCTGATGAGTTGGACGATCAACAGACAGGGGCAGTTCAAGGATCAGGATAAAGATAAAGTATGCGTTTGGGTATATGGTCTGTTTACAGATGTACCCGGAGATTATATCAAGAAACCGATGAAAGAATGTACCGGTAAGGAGATTACGGAGGAATGGCTCTATCATCTGGGCGTGCCGGAGGAGGAGATTTCTGAACTGGCAGAGAACAGCGCTGTCTGTGTGCCTACAATGATGCCCTATATCACCGCATTCTTCATGCCGAGAACCAAGGGAGACCGCCCCGATGTCATTCCTGACGGCTGCGTAAACTTTGCGTTCTTGGGACAGTTTGCGGAAACACCGAGAGATACCGTATTTACAACGGAATATTCTGTAAGGACGGCGATGGAGGCTGTGTACGGTCTGCTCGGCGTGGACAGAGGCGTACCGGAAGTATGGGGCAGCGTGTATGATATACGTGAACTGCTAAGCAGCAGCGTGAAGCTGATGGACGGGAAGTCTCCGCTGGAAATCGACTTAGGACCGCTTAATCCCATGAAGAAGCTCCTGCTTCATTTTATCAAGGGTACCGCAATCGAGAAAGTAATGCGGGATCAGAGAGTGGTGAAAGAGGGAATGATCTGAAAAGCCGTGAATGCATACGCTCGCATGCGGGCATAGGATCAATATATAAAGTGGTGGAAAAAGACGCCTGTGTGAGAGCACGGGCGTTTTTTCAATTCCTTGAGCAACGATTTTGAAGCGGTATACATGATTATACGGCTGTGCGCATAGGATAAATAATAATGATAAGGTGTGCACGGCTGCAGGGAGTGTCAGGCGAGACAGACGGCACATCGTGCTGGGGGAAGTTTGCGTATGGACGGAATGGAACAGGTTTTAGAGAATAATTGTAATTTCGGAGGCGTGACACCGTTGAATCTGCCGCTGCCGTATCCGCCGATTCGGGTCAGAGAGGAGAATCAATTCTATGCGAATCTGCTAACTCTGGACTATTGTGGCTCCGTGTCGGAACTGACAGCCGCACTGCAATACATCCACGGAGAAAGCTGTCTGTGCTGCCACAAATGTGGGATGGCTAAGACGATTACAGGAATGGCGGTGGCAGAGATGATTCATCTGCAGCTGCTTGGAGAGATGATCCTGCTGCTCGGCGGAACAATTGATTTTTCAATCAAAACACGTACCGGAAGGCAGATGTGGACGCCGGAGTATACGAATCTGGCGAACCATGAAGAACAGATCATAGCAGCTAATCTTGAGGCGGAGCAGGCGGCGATTGAGCAGTACCGGCAGCATATGAGCCTGATCGAGGACGATTATGTGAATGCACTTCTGGAGCGGATCGTGCAGGATGAGGAGTATCATATTATGTTGCTGCAGAGGCTGTAGGCGGTAATGGAGGAGCGGAAAAGCATTGGCGATGGATGTACATCGATCAATGCTTTTTTTGTGTCAAAAAGACTTAGGTGTGGTATAATAGCGTGAGAAGAACTTCCGGACATGCATGGCAAGTCACGGTCACGGAAAGAATATTTGCGTTGGAGAGTGTATATCCGGCGGTGCGGGAAGGCATAAAGGGGAGAATGTGATGGCGGACTTCAAAGGACTGGCAGATAAGCGAAAATTTAAAGAAAACAAATATGTAATGGATGCAGGGAAGCTTAAAATAGGAAAAGGCGCGATATCCTATGACGATAATATACTGATACCGCTNGNGGCCATTTCTTTGGTGGAAATATCAGAGCATGAGAAAAACGGGCAGGGTGGCTATGAGTTGAAAATNCAGAACCATGCNGGAACNTGNTTTTATGTAACGGCNNTAGACTTGGATTTTATAAGNGAAATACGCAGTGCGCTGACGATTTGCATTAGCGANAGGAGCGCAGTATACAGCGGCATAGAGAGAGTNGTCGTAATCAAAGGACACAAAATTTACGGAGACAAAATTGCAGCTGCGGGGAATATACATATTGGTAGTACAAAACAGCCGGCAGCTACCGTGTCCGGAGAAAAAAAGATCGGCAACGCCGGAGCCGTAACGATATTGGATGATGAATGGAAGACTCTTGAGGATTATGCGTTAAAAAGAATGCATGATTTTCCGGCGAATGAAAGAAATCATACCATATGCGCGGCGATAGCGGCGGCCGCCGAGCTTCACAACAGGGAGAAATGCAAAACGATATTGAAAGTGTCCGGCAATGACGCATTAGATATGATTATAGCGGGCGCGCCGATCGCGGTAAAGGCGATTATTAATAAGCTTATGTAATGGGGAGGATTATAGGGAAGTTTTGGATTTGCGTTTGAGGTAAAAAGATACTTATTGGGTGAAGTATACAGAAAGAAGAGGAAAATTATGAATATAGCACTGATTTTAGCGGGCGGTATGGATCCCAGATTTCAGATGAGTGTTCCGAAACAATTTGTAAATGTTTTTAATCGGCCTATTATCGTTTATACACTAGAGGCATTTCAGCGCCACAAAGATATTGATGCTATCATGGTCGCATGCCTGAATGGCTGGCAGGAAATGGTAAATGCCTATGCAAAGCAGTTTAATATCAATAAATTAAAATGGGTGGTATCCGGTGGTGGTGATGGACAGGCATCTGCGAGAATAGGTATTCTTGCACTGCAGGATGTCTGTCGCGCAGATGACGTGATTATTTTGCATGACTCTATCAGACCGTTTGTTTCGGAGGAGATCATAACGGACAGCATAAGAGTCTGCAGGATGCATGGAATGGGTGTGGCAGCTGTTCGGACGATGGATACGATCATGAAGACGAATGATGGTAAGGTGGGAACAGACAGTATCTCGCGTTCTTCCATAATCCGCATCCAGACACCGCAGGCCTACCGTATGGATCGCTTATTAGATATACATAAAAAGGCTGTCGAAGCCGGTATTGTGGGAGAAGTAGATACGAACAGTGTGGTTTCGAGGTTGGGAGAACCTGTTTATTTTTCAAAAGGATCTGACCTGAATATGAAAATTAATACAATCGAAGACGTGGAAATGTTTAAGGCACTGTATAAAATGCAGCAGGAAACACAGAATAAAGAGTTTTGAGGAAAGTGCGGAAGCAGAGAATGAATATAGCATTGTTATTAGCGGGTGGCAGCGGTTCGAGAACAGAGCAGGATGTTCCGAAACAATTTTTTAATGTATATGAAAAGCCGATTATCATATATACATTGGAGGCTTTTCAGAGACATCCTGATATTGACGCAATTACAGTATCCTGCTTGGACGGCTGGCAGGAAATACTGCGAGCTTATGCGAGAGACGCAGGTATTACCAAGCTTCAGAAAATTGTACAGGGCGGAGAGAACGGACAAGCTTCGGCAAGAAATGCACTGAGAGAACTAAAAACAGTATGCAAGGAGGACGATGTTGTTATTATTCACGATGCGATACGTCCGATGGTGTCTGCAGATATCATATCTGACTGTATTGTAAAATGCAGGCAGTATGGCTCCGGGCTTTCTGCCATGCGGTGTCAGGAGACGATTATCAGGACAGATGACGGGATCAAAGGTAATCAAGGGATCAGCAGAAATGATATTATGCGTGTACAGACACCGCAGGCATATTTGTATAAGAGAGTTATGGGGGCGCATGAAGAAGCATTGAAGAAGGGTATTACTGATGCGGTCTATACAAATACCCTGATGCTGGATTTAGGTGAAACATTGTATTTTTCTAAGGGATCGGCCAAAAATATTAAGATTACTACCATGGAAGATGTGGAAATCTTTAAGGCCTTATACCGATTGGAAAAAGAGGATTGGGTGAAATAATAAAATCAACTTGAACGGGGTGCAGCAGTCCTATGCGTAAGTTTCAGAAGCAGCAGATTACGGATATTTTCAAGGAATTACATTCGGTTCATCTGCNGTGCAGGGATATATTGGCNAAAAAGGAATATNAGACAGTAAGGAATCTCTTCGCCGATTGCCAGGAGGCAGCAATTCAGATGGGTGAATTTATTGAGAGCCTGGAAGGTGCCGGAACCGANGCNGTGNCCTGTCTGGAACAATATTGTGAAAAGCTGTATCTGGTCAGTACNCAATTAGAGGAAACTGCTTCGCAGAAAGTGTATAAGANTTTGGANCAAGTTCTGGTGAAGNCGGAGAACGCAGNANNGCATATACCGGTNAGGAAAGANGTGGTTTTCCTGCCGTATAAGGCAAGNATGTGGGATTCNNTGGAGAGTGTTTATCTGGCAGCGCTGGAGGACGAAGANTGTGATGCCTACGTAGTGCCCATTCCCTATTATGATAAACGGGGAGATGACAGCCTTGGTGAAATGCACTACGAGGGCGGAGATTATCCGGACAATATTGAGATCACGTATTATGAAGACTACAANCTGGAAGAGAGGCATCCGGATGCTATTTACATTCATAATCCTTATGATAACTGCAACGTTGTGACTTCTGTGCCGGAGAGATATTTCAGCAGGAATCTGAGGAAGTATACGGACTGTCTTGTATATATCCCCTATTTTATATTGGATGAGATAGAACCGGATAACCAGATGGCTATTGATGGCATAAAACATTTCTGTTTNCTGCCGGGAGTGATCTGGGCACATAAGGTAATCGTTCAGTCCGAGAAGATGCGCCAGATTTATATTAATGAATTTATTAAGGCGGCGGAAGAGAGCGGACTGCCGGCAGAATATACCGACAGAAAGAAATTNGAGAATAAAATATTAGGACTCGGCTCACCGAAGCTGGATAAGGTACAGAACACTGCAAAAGAAAGTCTGGATATACCGGATGCGTGGAAGAAGATCATAGAAAAACCGGATGGGACATGGAAGAAGATTATATTATATAATACGAGTATCGGTGCACTCTTGAATAATGACGAGAGGATGCTTGAGAAGATAAAGTCTGTCCTGCAGNTGTTCAANGAACAGCAGGACACGGTGGCGCTTCTGTGGCGGCCGCATCCGCTNATTGCTTCGACNATCAAAAGTATGAAGCCGAATNTATGGGCAGAATATGAGAGAATTNTAGAGGAATACAGGAAAGAAGGCTGGGGGATCTATGATGAGAGTGCGGATATGGATCGNGCGGTCGTGTTGAGTGATGCGTATTATGGGGATCGGAGCAGTGTAGTTCAAGTATATCAGCAAACAGGGAAGCCGGTGATGATACAGAATGTGGAAGTGTTGTAATGTGAGATTCGTGNNCTGAACATGGATGGCGATTGTGAATACTTTATGTGAATGATGAAGGTGTATTATAGAAATGATGAACAAGTATGTGGATGAACTGATTGCAACTTTAGAATCTACAGAGATCTGGTATAGAGGTAAGCAGTGTAAAAGCTATGATGAAGGGATTGGGTTGTTGGTAGATACATTTACCAAACATAAGGAACATAATTCCCAGTTATTTTTTATCGGAAACGGCGGCAGCTCTGCGATAGCGAGCCATATGACGGCGGACTATATGAAAAATGGCGGCATGAATACATATAGTTTGTATGACAATGCGGTTACNACCTGNATGGGAAATGATTACGGGTATGAATATATTTTTTCAAGNCCTTTAGATTTCTTGGCAAGGGAAGGGGANTTGCTTGTGGCNATAAGCAGTTCCGGTAATTCGCAAAATATTATAAATGCAATAGAAACTGCCTGTGTAAAGCATGCCTCGATCATTACATTTACGGGATTTGAGGCGGATAATAAGGTGNAACAGATGGGAGAAATTAATGTCTATGTGCCCTGTAAAAAATATGGTATTGTGGAATCGATTCATAATTTGATTCTGCAGCAGATCGTGGATGTGATCATGGAAAGAGACGGGGTAAAATTCTAGCATGCAGACAGATCGAAATCCAGAAGCCGGAAGGCCGGCAGTTTTTTTAGATCGGGACGGGGTGCTGACGGAGGAGCACGGATACGTTGCTTCAATAGAAGAACTTCATATTTTTCCTTATGTCAGGGAGTGTGTGAGGCAGATACATCAGAAGGGATATTATGCGATCGTTATTACGAACCAAAGCGGTGTGGCAAGAGGGCTGTTTACCGAAGAGGCGTTGCTGGAAATGAATGGATATCTAATGCAGCAGACGGGTGTGGATGCGGTCTATTATTGTCCACACCATCCTGAAGGAAAGATGGAGAAATACAAGAAGGAATGTAGATGTCGTAAACCGGGAATTGGGATGTTTCGGGAAGCGTGTAAAGAATTTAATGTTGATATGGCAGATTCTTATATGGTAGGGGATCGGGCAGGAGATATTTTAGCCGGACAAAATGCAGGTATTAAGACAATATTAGTGGAGTCCGGTTACGGAACGGCGAGATTAGAGGCGGAGGTTGAGCCTGATTATATGTGTTGGGATTTGAGAGATATCATGAATATACTGTGATGGGGAGAAGTCTCAGAGTATTGGAACCGGCTTATCAGAATGATACTTGGAGATAATTGGATATTGCCCTGTATGTCTAAAGTATTCTATTTTTCTGCCGATATATGTACTGTAGTATTTCAGGAAGAATGAATCAAAATTGCATGGATGCAGAAATAGGATAGATTATGACCTGTTATTGTTTTCTTATGCAATGACAGGTTTTATTTTATGCAGAGAAAGTATACGTGT
Organism: Lachnospiraceae bacterium; assembly: GCA_014804605.1. Lineage (GTDB taxonomy): Bacteria > Bacillota > Clostridia > Lachnospirales > Lachnospiraceae > UBA3282. Next base: position 92,263 of record JAAUZM010000038.1, read on the forward strand.
TTTATTTATATGCTTTAGATTGGAGGAATACATGGTTTCATTAGTGACAGGCGGGTGTGGATTTATTGGTTCCCATATGGTAGACAGATTGCTGGCGGAAGGACATACGGTAAGGGTAATCGATAATTGGACGACAGGAAGACCGGAGAATTTGGATCATCAAAAAGACAACCCTGATTTGACGATATATCATATGGATATTCGCAATAAAGAGGAGATAGAGCCGGTTTTTGAAGGGGTGGATTATATATTTCACTTTGCGGCACTGGCTGATATTGTTCCGTCGATTCAAAGGCCGTGGGACTATTATTCTTCCAATGTTCTGGGAACGTATAATGTGGTTGAGTGCGCTAAAGATGCCGGTATCAAGAAATTAGTATATGCAGCATCTTCATCTTGCTACGGCATTCCGGATGAATATCCTACCAAAGAGTCGGCAGAAATCAGGCCGCAGTATCCGTATGCTTTGACAAAGAGACTGGGAGAAGAAACCGTATTGCATTGGGGGCAGGTCTATGGGTTGCCCGTAGTGACGTTACGGCTTTTTAACGTTTATGGGACAAGATCAAGGACTTCCGGAACTTATGGCGCGGTGTTTGGTGTGTTCCTGGCACAGAAACTTGCAGGGAAACCGTTTACGGTTGTTGGGGACGGTAATCAGACGAGAGATTTTACCTATGTAACAGATATAGCGGATGCTTTCTATACGGCGGCGATGTCGGATGTGGTGCAGGATACTTTCAATGTAGGCAGCGGCGGGACTTATTCGGTGAATCGATTGTGCGAATTGCTGGGCGGAGAGATTACGCATATTCCTAAGAGACCGGGAGAGCCGGACTGTACGTTTGCTGATACTTCCAAAATAGAAAATGGGCTTGGATGGAAAGCGAAGGTCAGTTTCGAAGAGGGAGTGCAGAAGGTGCTTGACAATATCGATTATTGGAGAGAGGCACCGGTGTGGACACCGGATAGTATCGGGGTGGCTACGGAGGATTGGTTTAAGTATTTGGGGAAGTAAAGGATTAATTTCAGAATGGGAACAATAATAGGCAAGGCTGGATTTAAGACAGAAATCAGACCAAAACTAAAAAATGAAGGAAAAACTATAGCCCTTTGTCATGGTGTATTTGATCTGATACATCCGGGGCATATTATACACCTGCAGCAGGCAAAGCAGATGGCGGACATTCTGGTGGTGTCTATTACGGCGGCGGAGTTTGTGCGGAAAGGTCCGGGAAGACCGTATTTTAATGACGAGATGCGTCTGAAGGTACTGGAAGCGTTGGAGTGTGTGGATTATGTCATGCTCTCGGAAGGGTACACAGTGGATGATATTGTTGAAAGTGTGGAACCCGACTTGTATATAAAAGGTGAAGAGTACGCGAAAGAGAGTGAGGATATCACAGGTAAGATGACCGCGGAGCGGGAACTGGTAGAACAGCATGGCGGAAAAGTGGCATACACGACAGGACAGGTATTCAGTTCTACAAAGCTTATCAATACGGCATTGTCCGCACTCCCGGAAGATGTTGTCAGATACATGGAAGGATTTGTAGCAAAATATTCCATGGAAGACATTAAAAAGTATGCTGAAAAAGCGGAACAGCTTAAAGTGCTTGTAGTAGGCGATGTGATTATTGATAAATATACTTATTGTAATGTACATGGGCTTATGAGTAAGGATACAGGTTATTCATCCAGCCTTGAGTATTCCGAAGAATATCTTGGCGGGGCAGTGGCGGTGGCGAGACATTTGAGCAGTTTCAATGAGAATGTAACGCTGATGTCAATTATTGGAAACGAAGAAAATATCCGGCTTCGTTTCCTTGACGAGATTACGGATAAAATGCGGATAAAGCTTACTTATAGCACGAGTTTTCCAACGATCATAAAGCATCGTTATCTTACAAGAAATGCCAAAAGAGAAGAGTACAGGAAAATCTTTTCTATCAATAATATTCCTGATCCCATGGTGTATGAGGAAGAAGCAAGGGAAGAGTTTTACAGAGGTCTCGCAGAGAAGATGGATGAGTTTGATGTTGTGTTTCTCTGTGATTTTGGACATGGATTGATTGATGAAAAGGTGAAGGAACTGATACAGGAAAAGGCGAAGTATTTAGTGCTGAATTGCCAGACAAACTCATCTAATTATGGAATGAATATTATCACAAAGTATAGCAGGGCAGATGTATTTACATTGGATCAAAAAGAATTAAGATTAGCCTTTCCCGCACATATATCTAATGAATATGTGTCGCTTGAGAAGTTAAGCAGGCATTTGAATGGAAATGGATGGCTTACAAGAGGTTCGGAGGGGGCATATGGTATAGAAGGTCAGACAATCCATGAGTGTCCGGCATTTACGTTGTCGGTCAAAGATACCGTAGGTGCGGGGGATGCGTTTTATTCTGTTGCCGGACTGTATGCAGCGACAGGGGCACCGATAGAGATTGGAACTTTTATGGGAAATATTGCAGGTGCGCTAGGGGCAAATATTGTAGGAAATAAAGAGTCGGTAGAGAAGGTAAACGTATTGAAATATGCGAGTACTTTGTTGAATATATAGATTTGGAGAATGACCGTGCTTTATGAATAGGGTATATTTGAATATAAGCAGGTGAATGAAAGGGAAAGACAGGCATGGCAGAAAATATCAGAATGGATTCTCACAAGCTAATTTATCATCCGGAAACAGTGTCGCGCTGGCTTAAGGGTGAGAATATTTATCCGATAGAGATTGAGATTTCACCTAGTGGTACCTGTAACCATCGATGTGTATTCTGTGCGGTTGACTATATAGGATACCAGCCGAATTTCCTTGAAAAGAGTATAATACTCCGTGATATCAGTTATATGAGCAAAAGAGGATTAAAAAGTGTTATCTGTTCAGGGGAGGGAGAACCGCTATTAAATCAGAATATGCCGGATATAGCTAATGGCATAAAGTCTTGTGGTGTGGATGTAGCAATGAGTACAAATGGTGTACTCTTTACAAAGGAAAAAATAAAAGAATGTTTAGGTGCGTTTAGTTGGGTACGTTACAGTGTTGCCAGCATGGATAAGGATTCTTACAACAAAATACAACAGGGGAAAGCCGATGACCTTGACAAAGTAAAAATTAATCTAAGTGAAGCGGTGCGCTTTAAAAGAGATAAGAAATTAATGACAACACTGGGGGTTCAATGTCTTTTACTGCCAGACAATGTAGGGCAGCTTCCTTATATGGCAAAGACATTGAGAGAGATTGGTGTGGATTATTTGACCATAAAGCCATATTCACAGCATTTGCATAGCAAAAATAAGTTTGAAATCGACTATGAAGTAATGTTGAATCTGGAGAAACAGCTCAAAGAATATGTCACAGATGATTTTGCCATATACTTCAGAGCATCTGCAATGAAAAAAATGCACCACGAGAAGTGTTATAAGCGGTGTTATGGGTTGCCCTTCATGACACATATAGATGCAAAAGGGAATGTATGGCCCTGTGTTGCACATATAGGCTCAGAAGAATTGTGTTATGGAAATATTAATGAACGGCCGTTCGAACAGATTTGGGAAAGCAGTAGAAGACAAGAAATTAATGAACGGTTGAGTGGAATGGATATTAATAAAGTTTGTAGGGAAGCTTGCAGGTTGGACGAAATAAATAAATACCTGCATGAGTTAAAACATCCGGGAGAACATGTAAATTTTATTTAGGAGTGTATGATTATGCAGACAAAAGCGACACCATATAGTAATATAAAAATATTTGCTCATACGGAGGAACTCAAAAAAGTAAGAAATGGAGAAAGAGTTGCTCCGGTTTATGTGCGAATTAAACCTACAAATCGTTGTAATCAGAACTGTTATTACTGTCATTATAAGAATCCTTATCTTGACTTGGATCAATATAGTCCTCAGGATGAAATACCCAGACAGAAAATGTTGGAAATAATTTCGGACTTTGCACAGATTGGAGTAAAAGCAGTTACATTCAGTGGCGGAGGGGAGCCTCTTCTCTATCCTTATATAGAAGAGAGTTTTGAAAAAGTATTGTCTGTGGGAATTGATTTATCTGTTATCACAAATGGCAGCTTGTTGAACGGTAGAAGAGCGGAATTGTTAGCAAAAGCAAAATGGGTAAGAATTTCCCAAGAATCAGGTACTGGAGAAACTTATGCAAAGATAAGAGGAGTAAGACAGGAGGAGTTTAAGCAACTATGTAACAACATACAGAATTTTGCAAGGATTAAAAATCCGAACTGCGAATTGGGAATTAATTATGTTATAGGTCCCAATAACTGGGGCGAGGTATATCAAGCGGGAAAATTAATGAAAGAATTGGGAGTTAATCATGTCAAATACACTGCGCTGATGAGTAATGATGTTGAAAGCGTGCACGCGTCTTTTAAGGAAAATGTGATTGAACAGATTCATAGGTTAGAAGATGAAGAAAAAGTATCTGAATTTAGAGTAATTAATATGTATGAAAGCGATTTTGATCAAAGAGCTGTATTTGGAAGAAACTATGATTTTTGTGGGATTAAGGATTTTGTTACAGTTATAGCGGCAAATTCAAAAATATATTATTGTCATGATAAAGCGTATTTGAGCGCTGGTGAAATAGGCGATGTATCAGAGAAAACATTTAGGGAAGTTTGGTTTTCACAGGAAGTTACAGACAAGTTTCGACAGTTTAATCCACAGGATGTTTGTAGCCATCATTGTGTGTATGATGACAGAAATAATTTATTAAATTTATTTTATGGTTTGGATGAAAATCATATTAACTTTATATGATAGTATGTGATTAAACAGGATGAGGAGTAATGATATGGAGACAGTACAGGCGACTGCAAAAGAAATGAGGAAAATAATATATAAGATAGCACATTTCGCCGGCGGCGGTCATATGGGAGCAGCGTTTTCAGTAACTGATATTATAAGTGTATTATATTTTGATGGCGTATTAAAGTATGATATACATAATCCTGATTGGGAGAAGAGAGATTTTTTTATTTTAAGTAAAGGGCATGCTTGTTATGCTTTATATGCAGCGCTTGCATTAGCAGGTTTCTTTTCAATAGAAGAATTATGGAATGTTGGCAGACCAGGCTCCAGCTTTGGTGGGCACCCTAAAATTCATGAAATTCCGGGCGTAGAAGCATCAACTGGAGCACTTGGTCACGGTTTGTCTTTTGGAATTGGAATTGCCTATGCAAATAAAGTTGACCAGAAGAATAACCATACATATGTTATTCTTGGAGATGGAGAATGTCAGGAAGGGTCGATTTGGGAAGGTGCTCTGTCGGCACCGACGCTTGAATTGGATAATTTGACTGTGATTGTAGATCATAATAAGCTACAGGCAATGGATGAACTGGAAAGAATAGTACAGATGCAGCCGTTTGCAGAAAAATGGAAGTCGTTTGGATGGAATGTACTGGAAATAGACGGGCATAATTATGATGAAATCAGAAAGGCGATTGTTTCAAGGGTAGAAAGAAAACCTACCATGATTATTGCAAATACAATAAAGGGTAAAGGGGTTTCTTTTATGGAGAATGTGCCAATATGGCATTATAGAATGCCAAATGAACAGGAATTGCCAGTGTTGATGGAAGAGCTTGGGTTAACAGAAGAGGATTTTAGATGAGGACAGCATATTTAGATACATTATATGAACTTGCGGAAAATGATAGAAGAGTATATGCTTTGATTTCAGATAATGGTGCAATTGTATATGATAAATACCGTAAGGACTTGCCAGATCAATATTTGAATCTTGGAATATCGGAAGCAAACATGATAGGTATGGCAGCGGGGATGGCAAGTCGCGGAAAGATACCATTTACCTATACGATTGGTGCGTTTCTCGCATATCGCGCATTTGAGTTTATAAGGAATGATGTATGCTTACAGAATCAGAATGTAAAGATAGTGGGGACGGGCGCAGGAATGGTTTATAGTGCATTGGGACCGACACATCATTCAACGGAAGACTTAGGGGGATTACGAGGACTTCCTAATTTGACAATTTTGTGTCCCGCAAGCCCGTTAGAAGTAAAAAAAGCAACGATTGCAGCTTACGAACATGAGGGACCAGTTTATTTACGGCTAGGAACCAATAAAGAGCCGGAAATATATGATGGGGATTATTCGTTTAAAATAGGTAAGGGTATAAAGTTGCGAGATGGAAAAGATGTTTCTTTAATAAGTTCAGGCAGTATGGTGAAAGATGCTTTAGATGTGGCAGAGCTATTGCAAAACGAAGGTATTAGCGCAGGTGTGGTTAATATGCACACAATTAAACCGGTTGATCAAGAAATAATAATTCAAGAAATTAGAGAGACCGGAAAAATTATTACGATAGAGGATCATAATGTTATTGGCGGTTTAGGCAGTGCAGTAGCAGAAATAATTGCGGAGTCAGGACAGGGAATAAGATTTAGGCGTTTAGGTTTGCATGATTTTTCCAAAGGGTACGGATCATATGTCCAGGTGAAGGAATTGAATGGTATCGGTTTAAAAGAGATTGTAAAACAAATAAGAGGATGGGTTTAAGGAGTGAAGAAAATATGTCGTATCTTGATTTTATATCAGAGATTCATCAGGCAACGAAAAGAGATTATATTGGGCGAGTAGTTAGCGATAATAAGGCAGAGTGTGCGAAAGTTGCTAAACAGTATGATTTTGATTATTGGGATGGGGATAGAAAGTATGGATATGGCGGTTACCGATATGATGGAAGATGGAAAAAAATTGCGCAGAAACTGACGGATTATTACCATTTAGAATCAGGGCAGAAAGTATTGGATGTTGGATGCGGTATGGCACATTTGCTATATGAGTTGACGCAGATTGTCCCAGGGTTGCTTGTTTATGGAATCGATGTATCACAATATGCCTTAGATCATGCAAAAGAAGAAATACGTGATAGGCTGCAATTCGGTCAGGCGCAAGAAATTCCATTTGGTGATAATGAGTTTGACTTGGTAATTTCCCTGACAACCTTACATAATTTGAAAGTATTCGATTTGAAAAAGGCAGTACAGGAAATTGAGCGCGTTAGTAAGGGGAGTAGCTATATTGTTGTTGAATCCTTCAGAAACGATCAAGAAGAGGTCAATATGCTGTATTGGCAACTGACTTGCGCAAGTTACTATTCTGTTGAGGAATGGGAGTGGTTGTATCAGGAGTGGGGGTATACAGGGGATTATGAATTTATTTTTTTTGAATAGTATTTTTATGGTGTGTTTTTTATAAAACATGAAGTTAATATCAAAAATCATTTACAATCAAAAATGAACTTTTTGACAAAGGGCACGAAGCACCGCATTTTTTGAGAAGTTTGTCAAAAGTTTTTAAGAAAAAGTGGATGATTTTTGAAAGATGGGGTCTGAAAGCCCTGTGAAATAAGAACTGAAGATTCCGAGAGTATATAGAATTAAATGGAGGGTGGTATGATGTTAAAAGAAAGAAAAGTAACGATTGTAGTAGCACATTATGCATGGTTTGATATGAGACCTTGGGATGAGCCGACACTTTCAGTACCAATATTAACAAGGATTTTGAAACCAATTGTGAATTTATCTTTGGTTGATGCCAATGCTGATAGGCTTTCTATAGAAGAAACAAAAATTAGGATAGCCGGAATCAACCCTGAAATTGTGTTGATTACAGCACTGTCAGCAGAATACCACAAGGCATATCACACACTGGCCCGTATTGCAAAGGAAATTAATCCATCATGTAAAGTCGTAATGGGTGGGGTTTATCCGACTGTTTTGGCGGAGGATGTTATTAAGGACACGAATGTGGATTATGCTATGATTGGCTATGCGGAAGATCGTTTGGACAAGTTGGTGACATATATTCTTAGAAATCAATTGGAGGAGATCAGTAAATTTCCAGGACTTGCATATCGAGAAAATAGTCAAGAAATATTGCATCCAATAGATTCATACATTGGTGATGTTGAAGAGATGGTAAAACCGGATTACAGTTTGGTAGATTTAGAAAAATATATAAGTTACCAGAACGTGAATTGTGCTAATTTTACGGTATCGTCAAATAAAAGGAATGCAACAGTGATTACTTCCTATGGTTGTCCAAATAACTGTCTTTTTTGTGCAACAAGAACGATAAGTGGACGGAAGACAGCGTTTCGCAGACCAGTGGATGTATTAGAAGAAATAGATTTCCTTGTAGAAAAATATCATATTAATTGCATTACCTTTGTGGATGATTGCATTTTAACTGATAGAAAACGAGCGGAGGCTATTTTTCAAGGAATTATTGACAGAAAATATAATCTGGAGTTGAGAGTTACAACATTGGCAGCATGGCATTTGGATGAAGATATTCTAAAGTTAATGAAAAGAGCAGGATTTTCACGTATAGGCATTGCCATTGAATCAGGATGCGAAAGGGTGCTTCATCAGATTATAAGAAAACCGTTAAAGCTAGAAATAATCCCGCCATTGGTAAAGTTGTTTAAAAAATATGATATTCTGATGACTGCAGATTTTATTATTGGTATTCCGGGTGAAACATGGGAAGATATACGGGAGACTTTTCGTTTTGCAGAAAGTTGTGATATTGACTTGTGCATGTTCCATATAGCTACGGTACTGCCTAAGACTGATTTATACAAGATTTGTAAGGAGCAGAATTTACTGCCAGAAGATTTTTCTTTTTATAATGAGAGGGTAAATTTTGGATATTGCAAAGGAAATATTAGCACAGATGAGTTTACGCCTGATGAATTGATTGTATTGCGCGCGTATGAGTGGGATCGTATTAATTTTTCGACGCCAGAAAAGAGAAAACGCGCATGTAGGATTATGGAAATCACGGAAGAACAGTTAAAGGAGCATCGCATGAAAACACGTAGAAGCCTAGGAATTCACTTTTAGATTAACCTTAGTTCCCGTTAAAATGTGGTTCTACAATCATTAAAAATTTTGAAATGCTTGGATTGAACAATTCTCGAACAATGATCTAGCGGAATTTGCAATGTAGAACCACTTAAACCCTAATCTATTTTATAAAGAATGGAGTAAGAAGAAAGTGGCATATATTGATTTTATGTCAGAATTGCATAAGAGCACAAAAAGAAATTATATTAGTTACAACTTTTTAACAGATTATGATCAGTTAGAGGCAGGTCAGAAAGTGCTTGATGTGGGGTGTGGCATGGCACATTTGCTTTATGAAACGACACAAGTTGTGCCGGGTTGCGCGTCTATGGAATTGATATATCGCAATATGCCTTAGAAAATGCCAGAGAAGAAATTTGAGATATTTCCGCAATGAAAGGGAAGCTGTCAATATGCTTTACTGGCAGCTTACTTGTGCAAGTTATTATGCTGTAGATGAATGGGAATGGTTGTACAAACAGTAGGGATATACTGGAGATTTTAGCTTTATTTTTTTCAGTAATTTGTGAAAATGTAAAAATAGTATGGAGAAGATGTATATGGAAGAAAGAACACATTTACGGTATCCTAGAAAAATTAATATAGGGTTTCAAGAGGGAACATGTCCTTTGAAATGTAGAAAGTGTTTAGCATTTAGTGAGTATGCTAAGGATAAAAAGAAAGTACAGAAGATGTCATTAGACAATGCAAAAATACTGATTGATGAAATTTCAAGAATGGAGAAAATTCCTTCTATACAACCAAGTATTTTTACGGAACCATTTGCCAATAGAGATTTATGCGAGATTATTCCGTATTGTTGTAACATGCAAATTCCACTTAATATTATTACAAATGGAATATTGCTAGATGAAGCATGGTTAAATTTATTAATTCAATACCTTGGACGTGATTCGGTTATTTCATTTAGTCTTGATGCTGTAAGCCAAGAAGTATATGAAAAGGTTCGGGGAAATTATAGATTGGATGAACTTGAAAAAAAGATAGAATATATGATGGAGAATCGTGGTAATAGCGGACCTCGAGTTGGCGTTAATTTTGTTTATGAAGAAGATAACTACAGTGAAATAAATGTGTTTTTGGATAAATGGAAATACAAAGTAGATGTTGTCCGTATAAATGTTGCATTGAATTCACAGAGAAAAATACCTACGATTTATAAGAAAGAAGCAGTTAATAAAAAAAGTATAGTATGTCCTTACTTGCAGGAAACAATGGTGATTGATGCTGGTGGAGAGGTTCGTTCCTGTCAGTATGATGCATTTGGCATCACATATTTGGGCAATGTCTTTGAAGAAGGAATTATGCAGATATGGAATGGCGAGAAAATGGAAATGCTTCGGCAAAAACACAGACAAAATCAATTGATTTCTGAGGATTACTGTTTTGAATGTGAATTTGACAGGATTTATAACTTTGACAGAACTGTGGAAATGGATGATTTTATTTTGAAAATTGCAGACTATGCAGTGTATTATAATCGTAAATAGAGATAAAAAAGTAATTTCTATCAGTTAAAGGATGTAGGAGAGATGAATAGATATAAAAATGATTATTGTAAAGAATTGGCACAAAGAATTTTTTTGGAGGATTTGGAAGACTGTTACTATTTTCCCAAATATATTACAATCGAAACATGTAATAATTGTAATGCAAGATGTATTATGTGCCCTAAAGGACAAAAGAGTACAAATAGTGTACAATTGATGGATGAGACATTATTCAAAAAGATAGTGGAAGAAGTACAAGGATATAGTAACTGGATTGAAATGATTTGTTTGAATTCGGATGGTGAACCATTATTAGATAAAGATATTGCACACAAAATTTTCCGATTAAAGCATATAGGAATCAAGCATGTGCAGATATCGACCAATGCACAGTTGTTATCAAGGGAGAAAATTCGGGAATTGTTAGATAGTGGTTTAGATGATATAAGAATATCTTTAGACGGATATTCAAAACAAGTCTACGAGAAAATTAGACAAGGTTTGGATTACGATATTGTTAAAGAGAACACGTTGAATTTGATTCAAATGCGTAATAAGGCGAAGAGCAGCATGACTATTCGAATGCGAATGGTAGAATTGGAAGAAAATATAGGGGAAAGAGAAGAATGGATGCGATATTGGAAATCTCAGGTTAATGAAAATGATAAAGTGCAGTTAATGCCTATGCACACGTGGTCAGGAACAGTCGTTGATGAAAAGAAGGAGAGGATAGAGTATTATTCTGATAAACCATGTGTGTCTGTTTATTCTTCATTTGCAATTAATTACAATGGAATCGTACAATTATGTGATTCAGACGTGGAACAGAAGGAGATTGTAGGAGATATAAGAGAAAAATCTATACAAGAGATTTGGCAGGGTGAAAGATTTGAAATGATCAGAGATTGGCATGCCCATGCTAATAGGAATAATATTGAAATATGTCAAGGCTGTGATCATTGGAGCAGGGAGTTTAAAGAAATAGTAAATTAGGTGGTACTCAAAGAATGCAATATATAATTTTAGGAGCGAATGGCTATGTAGGAAGTTATATCTACAGGCATATGAAGAAGGATAATTTGAAAGTTATTGGTACTGGACATTGCCGTGAAGGGGAAAAAGATCTGGTATGTTTTGATGCGTTGCATGATTCTATCACTAATGTTGTGAAATTAGTAACTGAAAGGGAAAAAACAGCAATTATTTGCATTGCGCAGACCAATATAGATCAATGTAAGCTTGACTATGATTTGTCCAGACAAGTCAATGTAACATTTGTCCAGAGTGCAACAGAGAAATTGTTACAGGAAGGATTCCATGTTATCTATTTTTCAACAGATAATGTTTTTGATGGAATGAGAGGGAATTATTCTGAGAGTGATAAACCAAATGCAATTAATCAATATGGGAAAATGAAGCAGGAAGTTGAAGAATGCTTTCTGGAGAAATTTCCAGAGGTTTGTATTTTTAGAATTCCTAAGGTGCTGAGTGCAGAAAGAGAAAAACAAAACTTATTGACCGATTTTGAAAGCAAATTAAATGGTGAAGAAGTCAGATGTATTAAGAACAACTGCATCTCTATCATTGCCAAAGAAGATTTGTATCAAGCATGTTTGATTTCTTCCAAACAGAAAATGCATGGACTTTATAATCTTTCTTGTGGAGAACAGTATAGTAGAAAGCAATTGGCAGAAAAGTTTTTTATGTCAATTGGAGTAGATTATAAAAAGATTGTAGAGTTAGAACTAGAAAAATTTGGCTTTAGCGATGCGCGACCATTAAATATCGGTTTGGACAATTCAAAGTTTAGGAAAGCGACAGGGTATGAGTTCATTACTTATGATATGTTGTTAGATCAATATAGGATTGTAAATGGATATGGTGATAATAGAAAGACTGTGGATATGATTAAGAAGATCATGTGAAAGGTAGAGTATATGATTCAGGTATGGAATAATTTTTTACAGGAAAAAGAATTGAGAAATTTTGAGAAAGCGTTTTGGAACCAATATATCATGGAAGGGCCAGTGTTGATAGAGTTTCAGAATAGGCTAAGAGATATATTAGGTGTTAAGTATGCGATAGGGGTTACAAGCGGAAGTGCAGCTTTAGCATTAGCTTTGATGGGAATTGGTATTAAACCCAATGATGAGGTAATTGTTCCTGATTTAACTTTTATAGCTACAGCTAATGCGGCATATCTTTTAGGAGCGAAAGTGGTACTTGCACCTACGGAGAAGGAGCGCCCAATTATTGACTTGGACTTGGTAGACAAGCTCATTACTGATAAAACAAAGGCAATTATAACAGTTGATTTGAACGGCCGTATTTCTTGGAGTAGAGAATTAAAAGAAAAATACGGAAAACAAGGCATTTATATTGTTGATGATGCTTGCCAGGCATTTATGTCAGGAAGTACTGATGAAAGAGCAGGAACACAAGCGGATATAGGGTGTTTTTCGTTTGGGATTACAAAAACACTTTCAACAATAAATGGTGGATTAGTGGTTACCAATAATAAAGAGTTGTATGAGAAGATGAAAATTATGAAAACACAAGGAATGGAGTCGGTGTTTGAGGGAGATTCATATCGATATCCTGGATTCAATTTCAAGTTGGTGGATGGCTTGGCAGCAATTGGATTAGAGCAACTTGAGAGACTTGATGATAAGATTCGTCATATGACAATGATTGATGAAATGTATCGTAGTGAATTAAAGCATATTGAAGGTATAGATTTTATACCCAAAAGGCAGCATGAGTTTATGTGGATGTCGGATATTGTTTGTAGGGACAGAGATCAAGTTAGAAAAGTATTGAAAGAGCATGATATTATTAGCAGACCCCTAGGAAGTCCATTGCATACAGCTCCATTTTTGGAAGCACAAGCCGATTACCGGTATGCTGATAACATGCAGAAGAAGTTGCTTTCTTTGCCGAGCGGTCCAAATCAGGATTTAAAAAATGTGGAGCAGGTGATAAATGTGTTAAAAAATAGTCGATTATACTGAAATTTCACCACTTTACAACTTTTCTTGTATACTGACATCCCGGTACTGTGAAAATGTTTCTTCCTTATATGAAAGCAGTTTCATCGCACAATAGCTGATATTGATAAGGTTGAGCATCATTTCAATCCCTTTCCGGCTGTGTACCATGTATCCGCATAAGGATCAGAATGTCTTCTGCTCATAATAACTTACTTCAATGTTCCATCTGAATGAGTAATGGAACAGGGGGATATACTGCATCCAGTCACTTCCGGTGCGGTTCAGGGTGCCTTTTCCTGCCAGGGGCAGGCGGAAGGTCGTGGATGACAGAGTCAGACCTTGCGTTGCTGATCAGGTCAAGGTTTTCATATTCGTTTACTATGGACACCATGTTCTGTTTTACATACCAGCTGTCATAAAGGATGATGACATTTTTCTTATTGTTGAATTCCGGCATCATCTGCCGGATCATGGTAGCGGTAAGCTCCAGTTTGGATTCTTTTTTCGCTACATGCGGTAGCCAAGAGGGACAGTGAATATTCTTGCGACTCGAAATCACAAATCCGGAAATTTGGAAATCGGAGTTCCGGTACTCAGAAATCGCCTTTTTTGTGCTTGACCATGTATACATTTCTGTGAGGATATTGGTC
>JAAUZM010000039.1 GCA_014804605.1 Lachnospiraceae bacterium
CCATGCTTGACTATTATCTAACAGTTTGTGAAAACTAAAGAACCGCCGTATACGGAACCGTACGTACGGTGGTGTGAGAGGTCGGCTAATCAACTAATGGTTAGCCTCCTACTCGATTTAGAAATTCCTTGTTGCATTTTGAGTTTGTGAGGCAAAATCCGGATCAAACCCGACCGATTGCTGTAAGTCATTTAAAATCCTTGAATATCCACAATATATAGTATAAAATAAAATGTATATAGTGTTTTTACAGGAAGGCGCGGCGATTATGGATATCAGTCAATTTCAAAAAGCGGAGAAGAATCAGCAGTATATTTCCACCATGCGTCCGGTATTTAACAGGAAGGCTTTGTTCTCGGATATGACGGAGGATTATGTGTGTCCGCCGGAACCAAGTGCATATGGAGAGGTCAATATACATTTCCGGTCCGCTAAGAATAATATTGATCGTGTATTTATCGTAAGCAAGGGTGAGAAACATCTGATGCTTAAGACCGAGTCGGATAATAATTTCGATTATTACTCTCATTCCATCCAATTAGAAAATGAGAAACTGGTCTACTATTTTGAAGTACAGGCAGGGAAAATCACCTGTTATTATGATACGAGAGGCGTCTGCAAGGATATTAACGAGTACTATCATTTCCGGCTGATTCCCGGATTTAAGACACCGGATTGGGCTAAGGGTGCGGTATTTTATCAGATCTATGTGGATCGTTTTTATAACGGAGACCCCACAAATGATGTGCTGACCAACGAGTATCAGTATATCGGCGATAAGACGGTCAGAGTGGAAGATTGGAATAAATATCCCGCAACAATGGGTGTCAGAGAGTTCTACGGCGGCGATCTTCAGGGAGTGTTAGATAAGATGGATTATCTGCAGGATCTCGGTGTGGATGTCATATATTTTAATCCGTTGTTTGTCTCTCCTTCCAATCATAAGTATGATATTCAGGATTATGACTATATTGATCCTCATTTCGGCAGGATCGTTCATGACGAAGGAGAGCTGCTTGCTCACGATCAGCATGAGAACCGTTTTGCCACAAGATATATAGACCGAATATCCAATAAGGATAATCTGGAGGCAAGCAATGCTCTTTTTGCGGAAGTAGTGAAAGAAGCGCACAGAAGAGGCATGAAGGTTATTTTGGACGGAGTATTCAATCACTGTGGCTCCTTTAATAAATGGATGGACAGAGAGCGGATCTACGAACATGCGGAAGGATACGAAAAAGGTGCCTATATCACGCAGGATAGTGAATATCATGATTATTTCCAGTTTCATGACAATCACAGATGGCCATATAACGGTTCTTATGACGGCTGGTGGGGGCATGATACACTTCCGAAGCTTAATTATGAGAATTCCAAGCATCTGGTAGACTATGTATTATATATTGCGAGAAAATGGCTTTCTCCGCCGTATAACGTGGACGGGTGGAGACTGGATGTGGCGGCTGATCTGGGGCATTCTCCGGAATTCAACCATTATTTCTGGAAGGAATTCCGCAAAACAGTCAAAATGGTGAATCCCGATGCCATTATTCTGGCGGAGCATTACGGCAGTCCGCTTAATTGGCTGCAGGGAGACGAGTGGGATACGGTCATGAACTATGATGCTTTTATGGAGCCGGTGACATGGTTCCTGACGGGCATGCAGAAGCACAGCGATGACTATAGAGAAGACTTAAGAGGCAACGCGGACAGTTTCTGGGGCGCAATGCAGCATCACAGTGCCAGTTTCACGACGCCGTCCCTACAAGTAGCCATGAATGAGTTATCCAATCATGATCATTCCCGGTTTCTGACCAGAACGAATCGTAAGGTCGGCAGAACAAATACGCTGGGCCCGGAGGCAGCGAATGCCGGGGTTAATAAAGCGGTCATGCGGGAAGCGGTGGTGATCCAGATGACGTGGCCCGGAGCGCCCACAGTGTATTACGGTGACGAGGCAGGCGTATGCGGGTTCACGGATCCCGATAACAGACGTACTTATCCTTGGGGACATGAAGATCATGAACTGATAGAGTTCCACAAAGAGATCATCAAGATTCATAAGGAGCACAAGGAGTTTCTGACAGGATCTTTGAAATATATAGAGGGAGATTACAACGTGATCGGCTATGGCAGATTCACGAGACAGGGACAGTCGGTGATCCTGATCAANAACAATGATCATGANATNACNAAGGANTTGACGGTATGGTATCTGGGTGTTCCNAGGGANTGCACGATGAAGCAGCTTATGCTGACTACCNCAGAGGGGTATTCGACGGAGGAGAANGAGTATCCGGTNGTATCTGGTAANGTTACGGTGACGNTGCCNGCGACTTCGGCGATTATCCTGCGGCATGAAGACCATATACTTAAGANTTTTCTGCANTTTGNGTANGNTATTTCNGGATATGTATAAAAAGACTTAAATCCATTGGANTTAGGTCTTTTTATTTTGGGNAATNTATAGAGATATCAGTAAATGTCTTTACGNCTGTATTTNACATANGCNAAGATAATTCCGATTATGGCAAATGCCATTCCGAATATGACTTTTCCGNNATCCAGACTCATATCGGCAATAAGATCGGCTCCCTCGGCATATCCGAAGGGAGTGATATATTTTAAAAACTCTGCATTCTCCGAAATATTAGCNACAATATTCAGAAAATACATGACTGTGGCGATTCCAAGTCCGATNCCAAGACCNCCATGTCTCATAAAAGAGGAAATTCCGAAGCAGATACANGCNAATTCAATCTGCACTAANAAATAAGACAGATGCAGCAATCCGATTTCATTCCAAGGAATATCTTCACCGANTNCNGCTATGGANATGATNGCCAGTATAAATANANCGATACTCATGATCAGTATCTGCAGCACAACAGATGCCAGTTTNCCAGTGATNATGCATATCCTGCTCACCGGNTGGGTCAGCAGATATTCCGCCGTNNTCTCTTTTTCTTCTTTAGCAAGTGNGTTGATTCCCAGCAGCGCGGCGAANAAAGCTCCGCCCAGACCTAAGATATTGCCGCATTCCACGGCGTANAAGCCGATCANTGTGCCGAAGTTCAGCCGATCCATGCCAAANGCGGCNGTAAATGAGCCCATGGAAGAAAACATGTCGTTTACNCCTTCCATTTCGCTCTCCATNTCCGGATACATAAATACACATATAGCGACAAAAAATCCGATGGAGANCGTCCAGATCAACAGGGATTTCCACCCTTGCTTTAATTCATGTTTTATNAATGTCATAANTTCACGGTTCCTTTCTNACCTTGGGGAGATTCATANTAGTGCATAAAGATTTCTTCCAGATCCGGTTCCGATATGGAAAGATCGGTTATTTCTCCTTCGCTGAGTATCTTAAGTAGTTGTTTGATATCGCCGCTGTAGAGAAAGCTTGTAGTACNGTTTGACTCNTCAAGATTGCGGATGAATTCGGATGGATNAANCGATACATTTCCCTGAACCGTAANCCGTTTGGCATTGGTCTTAGATAAGGCNTCCACGCTGTCGCAGGCAATGATGTGNCCTTCNCGGATAATGGCAGCTCTTGTNCAGTTGTGNTGAATTTCAGACAGGATATGGCTNGAGAGAAATATAGCTGTGCCCTGTCGGTTTCTTTCTTCCAGAATGGNAAAAAATTCGTGNTGCATNANGGGATCAAGACCGCTGGTAGGCTCGTCTAAGATTAAGAGNTNCGGTGNGTGTTGGAGNGCACAGACGATTGCCACTTTCTTGCGGTTNCCNAAGGATAATTCCGATACNNTGCGGGANANNTTNAGCTGCAGGCGGTCACATAGGACGGCAGCCTCTCTTGAACAATCTTTTTTCCGCAGGTCGGCGGACAGTTTCAGGATATCTTTGACTTTTGCGCCCGAATAAAATATTGCCTCTGAGGGGAGATAGCCGACCTTGGATAAGACNGCCTTCCGATCATTACGGATGTCCATGCCGANAATCTGTGCGGAGCCGGAATCGGGGGAGATCAACCCCAGCAGCGTGCGGATCGTTGTGGATTTACCCGCACCGTTGGGTCCGATGAAGCCGAAGAATTCCCCTTCCTGCACCGTCAGGCTCAGGTCAATGATTCCTCTGGACTTTCCGTAATATTTTGTTAAGTTTGAAATTTGGATTGCATTCATAAAGCTCCCCTTTTCTGCATGTCAATTTATTGTTTGGTGTAGACTGTCTTCCAGAAGTCAATGATTTTAATAAAGTCCGCTTCCATTTCATCGGCGTTTACGCCGCCCTGCTGGACTTTTTCCCACAGATAACCTTCCGAGGCCCAGTACATAGTCCGATACATCATCTGCAGATCGAGCCCCGGAATAAATTGTTCGGGGTCCAGCGCTGCTAAGACAGGACTCGCCTTGAAATCGGTATATTTTGCAATTAATTTTTGAAGGTCTTCACATACGTCGGGATCTTTTTCATAGTATGATTTGACAACGAAAGCCCCCAAGTCGGGATAGCGGCGCATAACGTCCGCTTTTATTTTTAGTCCCTTGTACATCATTTCAAAGAGATCATTCGGGACAAAAGAAAGATTCTTTTCGAGGGCTTCTGTAGTGGCCTTCATACATTGATCCCAGAGGAAAAAGTACAGTTCCCTTTTGTTATAAAAATAATGAAAGAGCAGGGACTTGCTTATTCCTGCGGCAGCCGCGATCTCGCTCATNGGACTTTTCTTGTAGCAATTTTCTGAAAATACACGAAATCCNGCGTTGATGATTGCTTCCTGTTTTGCCTTCGGCAATGAAAAAAATTTATCGTTCATAATACTCCTTTATATTAACCGCTGCGGTTAATACCAATGATAACTCCGTTGACCGTTTTTGAGAAGACTGGTTTTAAATTGTNCAAAATAAAAAGTTGTTGAAGATATTTCCGGTTTTGNTTCGTTATAAATATAAGTATAACAACTATAGGCGCAGTCATTGCAAACAGAATTATATGTTTGTTGCGNTGTATGTGTATATTGTGAGTAACGGATTAGAACAGGAGGAAGAAATGAAAAGGATAATATTTTTGTCACTCATTACCTGCATGCTGATCTCCGGATGCAGGGTCGGAATANCTATGTCGGATGAGAATACGAACATGGAATCGTCGGTGGGGATCTTTAATGTTCGTACGAGTTATTTTGATCGTTACAGTATTGATAAAAATGAAGACAGCTGTGAGGCGAAAGGGCGGCTGCATCAGGCAGCGGACGATGATAACTGTATCATCACGTATATGACGGCGGAGGATGGAGACGGCAGCGTAAATATCACTGGTAATATGGACTGTTCGCGGGGCAATCTTCGACTGGTATATACAGCGCCAGACGGGACGGAGACCCTGATTGCAGACGGTAGCGCCAAGGCCATTGATGTGCGGGTGGATGTAACGGAAGGCGAAGGTAGCATTGGATTCGTTGGTGACGGGGAAAGCGCTGTATGTGATTTCAGAATCAAGATGGCGGCGAAGGGCGGTGTAACGTTTGCGAGTATTATGGAAAATGACAGTGCGGAGGATATAGAGGACATGGAAATCCCGGAAATTCGGGAAGAACTTGAAAAGCCAGAGAAACCGGAGAGGCCGGAAGGGATTGGAAAGTTCGAGGATAGAGACGAAAGTGCGGAGAATATAAAAGCAAATATGGATGATATTGATAAAGACATAGAAGTCGGTGGCTTAGATCAGATAGAAGATAACTGGCCGGAGAGTATCCGTTATGACGGCGACGGTGTGTATGCGGACCCGATGAGTGTTCAATTTCAGGTTGATGCGCCCATGACACTCTCCCTTTCCTGCGTGACGAGAAGAGGAGAATTAAGGCTTAAGATTGTCAATAATGATACTTTAGAAGAGACGTATTTTGATGAAATGAATCCGAATGGGCAATATACCGTTGATATTAATAAGGAGGGAACCTACACAATGCTGTTTTACGCAAAGTGGCATGTGGGAAGCGTTGAGTTGACCCCTAAAGATGATTAATGCCTATTAAATTTAATTGACAGGAGAAATTAATCAGAGCAGATGATTTATTCCATTGTACAATTAAATTATCTCAACCATATACATCATTGATTGTAAGCAAAGCGCAGCGTTATGATATTCGCGGAAAACAATTGCTTACAACATTGGATAAATATTTTCTGACGGATTTGGGATTAGGACGGATTCATAACAGCGGCTACAAGTTAGAAATGGGCGCAATGTGGGATCGCAGGAGTATTGGGGGATGATTGGGGAATAGGAAAATGAAACATGGGAAGACTTTGAATATGAGTATGCTGGAAAAATTCTTTTCCGTGTAACAGAGGGAGTAACAGAGGGTTAATATATTCGTATATTGACAGCCAAGAATAATTTAGGATAAAATAAAGTATACTTTATTTTATCCTAAATTTATGAAAAGGAAAAAATCGATGCAGTATATAGAACGTACATTGGAACGCAAATTTTTGCATATGAATTCTTTTTTTAAAGCAGTACTCGTGACTGGCGCAAGACAGGTGGGAAAGACTACATTGTTGAAACATCTGGCGGCAGAGCAGAATCGTACCTATGTTTCCATGGACCACACTATGGTGAGAGCGCTTGCGAAATCAGATCCGGTATTGTTCTTTCAAACATATAAACCGCCGATTATTATTGATGAGATACAGAAAGCGCCGGAGTTGTTTGAGCAGATTAAGATTATGTGTGATGAGAGTGATGAGCGGGGACTATTCTGGCTGACCGGCTCACAACAGTATCATATGATGAAAAATATCCGCGAAACACTGGCAGGAAGGATTGGAATTTTAGAGCTGTACAGCTTATCAAAGAATGAAACGGAAGGATTGATTTTTCCGAATGAATTGGATTTTTCTTTAGATTGTCTGCTGGCGAGACAACCGCTTGTGAAAAAAAATGATATTGAAGATGTGTTTGAACATATCTGGCGGGGCGGGATGCCGGATGCATTGCGGGCGGATGCGGAACAACGGCAGGAGTACTTTAATTCTTATATTGAAACATATCTTATGCGGGATGTTTCGGAGGAGGGAGGTATTACTGATTCGATTCGGTTCCGCAAATTCTTAAATGCATGTGCTGCCCTGACTGCACAGCAGGTTAATTACAAGACTTTGGCAGACGCTGCGGAAATCTCTCAGCCGACGGCAAAAGAATGGCTGCGTCTTTTGCAGGGATTAGGCATTATCTATCTTTTACAGCCCTATGCAAATAATGAGTTGAAGCGGCTTACAAAAACCCCGAAACTGTATTTCTGTGATACCGGCTTATGCGCTTATTTATCTATGTGGCTGACCAGAGATACTCTGATGAATGGAGCGGCAAGCGGACATTATTTTGAAAATTATGTGGTGATTGAATTATTGAAGAATTATACTTACGCGTCTTCTAAAGCATGTTTAACATACTATCGGGATTCCAACGCAAAGGAGATAGATATTTTTGTGGAAGAAAACGGAGTGATTCATCCGTTGGAGATTAAAAAATCTGCGAATCCGGACAGACGGGAAATAAAAAAATTTGAGGTGCTGGACCGTGTAGAAGCAGTACGCGGGGATGGTGGGATTGTGTGCATGTGCGAGGAAGTTATTCCGATTGATAAAAGTAATTTTTTTATCCCGTGTAATCTGATTTAAAAATAATAGAAAAAGTTATTGAAGGAGAAAGCAGGATGACAGAACAACAGAGCAGAATATATTATAGGGACGACGTGATAACAATTCGTGACATGAGAGAAGAAGACGCACCAATTATCACGCAGGAGGAGATTGCACAAGGATGGGATGCCACTGTAGATAAATACGAGATGCGGCTGCGTGATCAGCAGGCAAAGAAGGCGGTTGTGCTAGTGGCGGAGTATCAGGGTAAAGTTGCGGGATATATTAATGTTTATCCTGATTCCACATGGGGAGCTTATGCTAATATGGGATATCCGGAAATTGTGGACTTCGGTGTTTTAGAAAAGTATAGGCGACATGGGATAGGCAGTAAGTTAATGGATGTTGCGGAGCAGATTGCAGGAGAGTACCATGATAAGGTATATTTAGGAGTAGGGTTACACAGCGGCTACGGCAGCGCTCAGCGAATGTATGTAAAACGCGGCTATATCCCTGATGGCAGTGGTGTATGGTATTGTGATAAGGTATGTGAGCCGTATGGGGCGTGTTGCAACGATGATGACTTGGTGTTGTATTTCTTGAAGGAATTGTGATAGGAGAAAATATATGCGTGTAATGAAAACCGATTGTTCTTGCGATATTACTCTTTAGAAGATTTTCTTTGGCATCATGAAATCCGTATTTATTGTTACAGTTGTTTTGATTTGTATTAAAATCTGTAACAATAAATATGGATTTTTTTGTTTTGTAGACCGGGAATTTCTGTGCAGACAGGTTCCGTCTATATAAAAGCACATCATCTTCATACGAAATTCATACCACTATGTTACAATAGGCAAAGTAAGATACATGACGCGCGCAGGGAGTACTCTTAATGAAATCTTACAGAAAACTGAAACAAGACAGAAACCGGATAGGAGCGGAATCAGAAACATGAATATTTTATTTTTGGAAGACGAGCCGACCATACGGGAGGTTCTGACCGAGTATATGAAAATGCAGAACTACAGCGTTACCTGTGCCGAGGACGGTGAAGAAGCGCTTAAGCTGCTCCGGACACAGAAATTTGATATGGCGGTGCTGGATATCATGGTGCCGAAAGTGAGCGGACTGGAAGTTCTGCAGTACATTAAAGAGCAGCACCCTGATATGGCGACGATCATGCTCACGGCGTTAGATGACGAGAAGACTCAGGTGCAGGCATTTAATTTCTATGCGGATGATTACGTAATCAAGCCGGTTTCTCCCATTATTTTATTAAAAAGAATGGAGACGATCTTACGCCGTGTGAAGAGGACAGGAACGCAGCAGAAGAAAGGGCTGGTGATCCATGATGATTCATATCAGGCATATTATGACGGGAAGTCTCTGGGGCTTACGCTGAGTGAATTTTTACTGCTGCAGATTCTCATGAGGGAGCCGAAGCGGGTGTTTACGAGAGAACAGTTGATCCTTCGGATTTTTAACGAGGATTATGTGGGCAACGACAGAATTATCGATGCGCATGTCAAGAACCTACGCAAGAAACTGCCGGAGGATTGTATCAAGACGGTGATCGGAGTGGGATATCAGTTTCGGGAACAGCAGACGGAATAGTCAGCCGCTTTGCAGATATATGCGGAAAAATATCAGAGTGGCGCGGAACGGAGGAAATCATGGGGCTTAGGAAAAAGACATTTCTATACAGTGTTGTACTTGCATTGATTATGATCGTCTTTGTCATAGGGTATTTTGTGTTGATGCTGCCGTCGTTGTATGTGGACTATGTGATGAACAGTAATTTACAATCCGCGGCGCAGATTCAAATAAGATACATGGAGGAGAGGAGCTATGATCATCTGACAGTTAAGAATCCGTCGTCGGTTTTTACCATGGAAATTCCGAATACAGGGGATGAAGTTTATCTTGCGGGGAAATTTTACAGGTTGACGGTGGTGGTCCGGGATGAAGAGTTGCAAAGTCTCCTGAATCGTACCAGACAGATAATGGGGAAAGTGGAAAGTTTGGAGCAGTTGGAGAATATGGATGATTTGTGGACTGCGGATAGGGAAGATACGACCGACGGTTTAGGGCAGGAAGACTTCAAGGAGTTTGTCAGTAAGTGGCAGGACAAATTGAAAGAAATATTTGCAGGGCAGAATCTGATCTCCGAGGATTTTCCCATTGAGGTCAAGTTGGAGCAGAGAGACAACGAACAGGTTTATTCCGGAGAGTATTCCAAGGTGCATATGATGTCCGGCGATGTTATCGTGTATGAGGCGGGTGTGTCGGGCGGTAATTACAGCTATACTACTTATGTTGCCATGGGACGAACGCAGGATGCTCTTATTATTACTGTTCTGCCCACTATGACTCCGCAGATGGAGGAGATTACGCCGATTGTTATGGGCAGTCTGCCGATGATCGTTTCAGTGATCTTTCTGGTAGTGTTGGTTTCTTCGGGGTTCTTTGCCGGCAGGATCGTTAATCCTATTATCCGGCTCGCCAATCATGCGGAGAGTGCGGGGATAGCGGGGCATTTTAAGACGGATGAATTTGCGTTCGTATCAGACAGAAAAGATGAGATCGGTACTTTGGAGCGAAATCTGCAGGAACTGTATACAAGACTTCGTGACAGTTATGAGGATTTGGCTTGTAAAAATCATATGCTGGAAGAAGAAAACGAGAGGCGGGAGGTATTCCTGCGGGCATCATCTCATCAGCTTAAGACACCCATTGCCGCAGCGCTCCTTCTGGTGGAAGGGATGCTAAACGAAGTCGGAAAATATAAAGACACGAAAATATATTTGCCGGAGGTAAAGCAGCAGCTTCTGTCCATGAGAAAGATCGTGGAGGATATTTTGTACCTGAATTATCATGCGAAGGATATGCAGCAGGAGGATGTGGCAGTCGAGGTGCTGGCGCAGGAGCTTGTAAGGGCTTATGCCGTGCAGGCGGAAGATAAGAAACTGCAGGTGATAATAGATGGAAAAGGCATTGTCCAAACAGACAGGGAAATGTTGAAAAAGATTGCGGACAATCTTCTTTCCAATGCAGTGCAGTATACACCGGAACAGCAGAAGATCGTGATTGAAATTAATGATACGAAGTTATGCATGACAAACTATGGAGTGACAATAGATGAAGAGCTGCTTCCGAATGTTTTCGAGCCTTTTGTCAGCAGCGACGGCAGCAGGAAGGGGAGAGGACTGGGTCTGTATGTAGCGAAGTATTACAGTAAGCTGGCAGGGTATAAGTTGAAGATTGAAAATATAGAAAACGGTGTGCGGACAGAACTGTATTTTAGAAAAGTTACGGCACAGTAAACAGGCAATCCAAAAGCAGAAGTAAGTGTGTTGCAGTGAAGAAGCCATAGAAAGCGGATACTTATAAGACAGTAACAGAGAAGAAACATTGCAGCCTGAAAACAGCGGTGAAGTGATAATAAAAAGAGAGAAAAAAGAGGAGCACAATATGTTACTTACAATCAAACAATTACAGGTAAAATACGGGAAGCAGACCGCATTGCAGATTAACAGTCCGATCTGTTTCGAGAAAGGGGAGCGCATCGGAGTGATCGGCTCTAACGGTGCGGGGAAAACCACCCTCGTCAAGTCGATTCTCGGTCTGACAAATTATGAGGGAAGGATCGCAACACAGCTAAAGCCGGAACAGATGGCAGCGCATATGCAGAGTAACGCGTATGTGACGACTATGCCGGTGAAGTGTATTATGGAAACGATCCTGAATACGAAGATCAAAGATAATAAAGAACTGCAGGGGCTGATCGAGTTTTTTGAGTTTGAGCAATGTTTGTCAAAAAGATATAAAGCTCTTTCGGGAGGACAGAAACAAAAATTTACCATCATAATGATTATGATGCAGAAAGCGGAGCTGACTTTTTATGATGAAGTTACATCGGGATTGGATTTTGAGACAAGACAGAAGTTGATGGAAAAATTGGTAGAGTGGTATCAGGATAAAGATGACTCATTGATCATTGTGTCTCACTACTATGAGGAATTGGAGCAATTAGCGGATAAGATTCTTTTGTTAGATCAAGGAAAAGTAGTTGCTTATGGAAAAACAGAGGAGTTATTTAAGACTTACTGTGGAGATGCGATTTTTATTCTGGAAAATACCCATACGAACAAAAATTTGACAGATGGATTCCGCACTTTACAATCTCCCAATCATCTGATTGCCTTATCCTGTCGTGACAAGGAAGAGGAAAAAAGATTGCTGTCACTTTTGGTAGATAATAATGTGAATTTTAAGAGAAGCAATTCGGATATCGAGATTATGTCCATCAATGCCAGAGGGCAGTTTTATGCGAATGCTAGGAATATAAATTCCGGTTTACAACCTGCATGAACAGAAATCGGGCGGAAAATAAAAGCGAAAAAGAATGTTTTATAGTCAATAACTTGAGTACATTTACTAAGAAAGGATAATGATCATGAATAAGAAAAAATGCAATATAAATATGGTTTTATATGAACTGCGGAATATTAATGGCAACCTTATGCCTCATTTCTTCGGAATTGTATTCCCGAATATGATGACTATGATCTTTTCAAGAACAATAGGTAGTCAGGTGCCGGCGGCAGTGCGGCAGAATGCCATGGTCTCCATTATGCTTAGTATGATGTTAGTCATCCCAATGTCCATTATGTTTATCGGATACGGTGCGCTGTATTCTCAGGAAGTGGAGAACGAGGTGCCCTTAAGAATGCATCTTTTCGGTTTTCATGAAAGAAGTCTGCTGACTGCGAAGATCATTGCGCATTTGATTTTCATGACAATAGCCTTTGTAATCTATGCTATTTTTCAGATGTTTACGATGGACATTCCGAAGCCGGTATTTTCTTCGGTAATCTGCCTGATGATATCCTTATACCTGATTGGGGTAATACTTTTAGTGATTGCGCATTCAATTGCTAATATTTTTCGAAAGTTTGGCATTACTTTTGGCATTACCATGTTTGTTTATTTTGTTCTGATGATGTTGACGGGTATGATGGGAATATCCACGGAACAACTCCCGAAAGTATTACAGAAAATAGCGTTAACGCTGCCAATGACATATATCAGCAATGATTTTGCAGATTTTTGGCAGGGTGGCACATATAACTTTATGCCGTTTATCCAGTCCTTTATCTTTCTGGGAGCCGTATCCGGGATTATGATGATGTATGCGCAGTATCGGGATCGGAGGGTGATTAAGTAGCCTATATGGTTTATTTCGTAATTCCATGTTTGTTATTTTCTTTTCTCATAAAATATAAAAGACCAACTATGACGAAACCAATCCCGATGCATAAGTTGGATGCTCTCGTATGGAAGATACCTTCCAGTAACGTGATAAGACCTGATATCCAAAATAATATGCCTATTATGATATTAATGACTCTGCTGCTCATAAGTACCTCCACAAATAATATTTTATGTTAACTAATGTCAGTTACATTGTATCATAAGATGGAAGAAGCAGCGCTTTCAATATTTGCCAGCAATTCATTATTTTATGTATTTACATATGCTCTCATTTCGCGACGGTCGATTCAAGGCGTTTCGGGTTCGAATCATGCCGAAATCCCCCTTTTTGCAAGCGTATATGATATTCTTGAATTGCTTGAAATGATTTCAGAATAAATGAGGGCGGGCTTTAACAGATAAAAGACCCGCCTGCCTTTATGTGGTATAAGATTAACTATGTATTTTATTCATTTTTCGGGAAATACTCCCAATACAACTGTTCCCGGTACTCCTTGTCGGAAAGAACACGCTGCAATTCTTCGGTTTTTCCGGCTTCCATAAGAGATTTGAGCAGCAGGGAAAGATTGTCAAGACCGATTTTAAGTCCTTCTTCCCGCTCGCTCTTCATATGCTTCTCTTCATCATACTCAAAGATACTCACCGCAATCACCTCCGCGCGATTCCTTGATAAAAAGTCTGAAAGTATTCCGTTTCTGATACAATAATTCACCGCCCGTTCGACGGCTTCCGAAAAAGCCATTTCTTTTGCGTAGGTTCTGACCTGCACAACGTACTGTGCGTATTCTTTTAACAGGCGGCACGCATTTAAAAGCTCTGGATTATGCCCCAAATTGATGTTATAGACAATCACAGTCAGTTCCAACGACGGATGGTCCTGCCCCTTTTCAAAAGCGTCTGACAGGTGTAATATCTGCTGCTCGGGCTGTAAATCCGTTCCATTACAAAATACATTGAATCTGGGTGCCGGGATTTTAACGAGCGACTTACTGTACAAATTTTCGCCCTTTATCCGGTTCTGTATTACTTTGGTCACATAGAGCAGATCCCGTAACGGCATGTTTGGGTTCAAAGTGGACTGATGTTCATAGAGCAGCAGTTCGAAATCAAACACAAAAGAAATGTCATTCTTATAATTCATGTAGACTGCATTTTCCAGCGTGGTGATTTCAAGATCAGTTATGTCCGTGTAAGCAGTGCTATTCAGTGCATTGTACAGGCTTAGTAGGTTTTTCTTTTCTCCAAAAAGCATCCTAAATACGGTGTCTTTGTAGTTGCACTCCGGATCCTCCTGCTTTGTGTGAATGTAAATTGAGTTCAAAGCATGGATTTTCTGAAACTTAGAATATAAAAGAAATAACTGATTTGTTCATGATAGAAAATATGCTTTTTACTACTATAACATGTTTTGAACGGAATTGTAAATATATTTTTATTATCAATCAATAATCTCTTTTTTGCCGTTGGTATAATTAGTATCACATAATTTTGTTTATTGGAAAAGGGGATAGCAAATTTTTTATGCGGTATCTGCAGGTGTTGAATAGAGGAATATGCGAAGCTGATTATAAAAATTTTTATCAGAAAAGATTTAAGATAAGGCCTTGGTTCAGGGGATTTTGGGTCATTTTCTGCAAATATTGGACACATTCTGTAGGGCACCTTGTTAAATTAAATATCTATACGATAAAACTAAGTAAGAAAAAAAGTATCTAAGGAGGTAATAAACATGAGAACAAAATTTGCAAAATGGATTAAGAAATGTGTTGGGGCATCTTTGGCTCTTGCAGGAGCATTATGTATAGGCCTCTGTCTTAGCGGGCAGACAGCCTATGCTGCAACAGCCTATAAGGACGTAGAACCCAATAATTCTTATGAGGAAGCACAGCTTATTGCAAGAAATGCGCAGACACCGGCGCAGTATGTTTCCAATCAGACATCCGTATATCGTTATGTGACAGGGACATTATCCAATGATGATGAAGATTGGTATATGGTCGGCTTGTATACAAGTAATCCGGTTTATCTTGATTTGAATCCCGGAGCAGGCACAATATATGTGGATGTATACGATTCTTCGAATCTTACTGTACCGTTGGATACTTATGAGTTTCAAAAGTATGGGGATACAAATGTTTACGAAGTTCCTATTTCGGAAGACGGAACATACTATTTAAGGGTATATCATGCCACAACAAGTATATCTGCAACATATTATTTTACTATCGGAAATCCACAATATACATTGGGGACTTATGTACATGATTTTGGTAGAACTACGTTACCGGCTAGAGGTACATGGGAGGATTTCATAGATTTAAGAATAATGCCAGATGTACCCAAGGATTCAATAGCGTATGAAATAACTATTGGTGGGTGTACATCATCTGTGAGTTCAAAAAGGTATTTTAGAAATGAGAATACGTTGGGGTGGACGGCAACAAAAACAACCTTTTCATATAATTTAGCGGTTACAGACAAATCAAAAATGCAACAGAGATGGGAGGCAAAAATGGAATCCACAAGTACATCCAGTCATTCATTTACGCCAACCATGACACTTAGATATGTTGCACCTGATATACCGTAAAGCATATCCATATGCAAATGATCCTTAGTGTACTGGGAAAAGTATTTTAATATAGGTACACTAAGGATTAATGGTATTTTTATAAATCAAAGTATAATTTTTAGAGAACCCTAGGACAAAGATGGGAGGATAAGATGATAGAAACAGCTTTTACGGGCGCAAATGGAGTTCGTCAGTCATTGTTACATTCTAAAAATACAAACAAAATAGCAAGGCAGCAGGCGGTGCTCCAACTTTTGTCGGGAACAGGTAAGGGCAAAAATAGGGACAGCCTGAGTATTTCCAGTGAAGCAAGGAAGTTTTCAAGAGAAAGCATAGTGGCTTTGGTTGACAAAAGTGCAAATGTATCTAAAGGAGAGCTATCCTATTATTTCAATCATTATAATGACAGTAGGGCGATTCTGGATGCAATCAATTTTGGTGAGAATGTTTACTGTGGGTATAATCCTGAGTTTAAAGATTATGGTATCTTGTCGTTTGATTATAACGGGAGTAGGCAGGTCATACCAAATTATGCCGTGCCCAAAATGAACGCGGGTTCTTTGGCGGGAATCCAAGCTGTAAACAATTCTCTGGTTCTAAATAATAAAAGCTATTATGGGTGGACAGCGTCGAATGGCGGCAGGTACACATGGACAGTTAATAACGGAATGATCGGGTATGCACAGTCAGAGAAATTATTAGCAGAAGATAACAGTAGAATTTATGAGGCGGAAATGGGAAAAGCAGGTGACATTTTATCTGCATTGGCACAGGGAAGGAGTCTGTGGGGAGAACTATACAGCAGGAAGGAAGTTTTATCGACCTGTGAGAAAGTCGGAATTACGCCGGGTTTCTTTTCCATAGATGCAGGCGCCGGGAGACATACCTATATTCTGCAGGAATCCGGAAGCGTAATAAATGTGAGTAAGAACATTACACGGTGGAATAACATGAATTGGATAGAGATCGGCTATAAAGAGGGGGACACGTTTTCCATTTATGGCAATGAGTATGCCATAGACAGCAACGGACACATCCACGTTTCAGCGGATGATACATTTACGTCAACGGATGTAAAGTTTCCAAAGCGTTCCATGCAATAGATTTTGGGAGATAATTTTTGTGAAGTGAGAGGAGAAAGTATGATGCAGGTAGGATTAAATAATTACCAGTTTGGGAACAGCAATGTGATGGAGAGAGTAGATAATAAGAATACCCCGAAAA
The DNA here is from genome assembly GCA_014804605.1 of Lachnospiraceae bacterium. GTDB lineage: Bacteria > Bacillota > Clostridia > Lachnospirales > Lachnospiraceae > UBA3282. The sequence continues at coordinate 16,693 of JAAUZM010000039.1, forward strand.
AATCAGAGGGGAAATACGCCAGTGTATCCGCATATCAGGCATACTTGAAGGATAAGTACCCTTGTTTGACAGCTCCTAATTATAAGGTGACGATATCACCAGCATATTTGGAAAAATGTATAAGAGATCCTGAAAAGGCTGAACTGTTGGAAAAAAATCTGGCACATATACCGGTCAGCAAGCAGATGGAGACTGCATTTTGGAGTGCACAGGGAGCAAGAGTTGTGAATGACGAATTGATTTTTGACGAAAACGGGAATTGTTGCGGCAGTCCTAATACATATATTACGAACAGTAAACCATCATCAGATAGCAGCGTTGAGGATAAAATATCTGAGAAAAATAGCCAGAAGAAAAAGCCTTCACCGCAGGATCATTATGAAAAGAGAAAGCTCATAAGAGAACAGTTTGAAGAACGATTAGCAGAGAAAGAGTATCTGAAAGATCAGCTGGAAGAAGAGGAAATGAAGGAAGAGATGTTGAAAAAAAGCGTTTTATCAAAAGAACAAAATGCGGGCAGATTCGTTGAACGATATGAAGC
>JAAUZM010000040.1 GCA_014804605.1 Lachnospiraceae bacterium
CAGATAACGCCTGCTGGACACGCACTTCATTATCGGGATCGGCAAATGCGGTAGCTTCATCAAGAATCAGGATAGGCGCATTTTTCAAAATAGCACGGGCAATGGCTATCCTCTGCTGCTCCCCGCCGGATAAATATACACCATTCGTACCGACAACCGTATCTACTCCGTCTGGCAGCTTTTCGATAATATCCATGCACTGCGCCGCTTTTAGTGCGCCGGCTACTTCCTCCCGTGTCGCTGTCGGTTTCCCCATACGCACATTTTCCAGTATAGACGTTTTTATCAGGCGGCTGTTCTGAAACACAAAGGACACTTTATTCATCAGCGTTTCTTTTGGAATATCCCGTATGTCGGTATTTCCGATCAGCACACGCCCCTCTCCCGGATCAAAAAACCGTGTTACAATATTGGCAAGCGTAGTCTTGCCGCCACCGGACGCTCCTACTAATGCGACGGTCTGTCCCGATTGGATTGACAGGGAAATATCATTCAGTGCGTTTTTATTTCCATCATAACTATAAGTAACGTGTTCTAATGTAATAGAGTTATCCATCGGCACATTTGCTGTCATGCTTTCCGGAAGCGGGCTTTCATTTAACACTTCATCAATCCTGCTGATTGCGTCATTCACAATCATGGAATCCTCACTCATAAACATGATCTTCGTCAATGTTGTTCCGATAACAGGAGTAATTACAATGTAAAAGATAAGATTTAACAGTAATTCATTCGTCACACCGCCCCTTGTAAAGATGATGCCCCCGGCAATCAGGAACGCAAACACGCCATTGATTGCAGTCGTATAGAACATCATAGGCTGTCGTAATGCTTTTGTGTATTCAATTACCCATTTTTCGTAATTATCAATCGCACCCTTGAAGCGTTTGAAAGAGAAGATCGTCTGCCCGAAAGTTTTTACAACGGGTACGCCCCTCACATATTCAACAGCTTCATTCGACATATCAGCAAGTGCATTTTGATATTCTTTCATTTTCTGTTCCATACTTTTCCCGGTCATTTTCATCATAATCAAAAATCCAAGTACAACGGGAACAAGACTTAACAGCCCTAACCGCCAGTCAAACATAAATAGTAAAAAAAGTAATCCTATGGGCGTTGCAATCGCACCCGCTTTATCAGGCAGCCTGTGTGCAAGATAGTTTTCAGTTGCGGTACTGGAAGTATTTACGATTCTCCGCAGTTTTCCGCTTCCATATTTTTCTGTCACGCCAAGCGGCAGGGAAGTAATATGCCGCATCAGTTCTTTCCGGATATTAGCGGCAACCCGGAATGCGCTCATGTGCGAACACATCAAGGCAGCTATATAAACGACAATAGATATAACCGCAAACAATACGGCAGACCAGCCGTAGCGCGTGACATTCCCCGCCTGTGAAAAGTCCGGGGAAACTTCCAGTATGTCGCGAATGATACGCCATATATACCAAAAAGGCACAAGAGCTAACAGCGCACTCACTACAGACAGTACCCAGGAAAGATAGGTCAATATCCTTTTGGATCCGGCATAGCCCATTAATCTTGATAAATTAGACTGTTTTTTTGTTGCATCATTTTTCATTAAGAAACCTCCTTTTTGTTTTATCATTAAATATATAATTTTACAGTTTGTGGTTAGTTTTGACTAACCAGTGTTTCAAACAATAGAATTCACGCTTCGCGAGAATTCTATTGTCATGAATAACGGACAGCACGTATTATGAGCTGCCCTTGTGTTAATAAAATGGAAATCCTGCTCTTTTCGTTATTACATCTGCCCCATAATTTTCATCCACCCGGCAGTATAAAAAGCTCTCATCTCTTTCAGATAATGCTCCGCTTCTTCAAGCGGCATTTCATGTATGATCAATTCAAAAAAAGTGTTAAACATTCCCGTAATCAATATATGNTCTAANCGTTCATCAATAGGNGGTGACGGTCTGCCCANCNTTTCAAGCACTTCCAGATAGTCATGCGTTCCTTTAGTTTCAATTTCCACCATCTCATCAATGAGCTTTGAAAAACGTGTTCCTTCTGAATGGCAGAGAATCAACTTAAATTCATTCAAATGCTTATAAGCATATAAGAGCATTTCGTGCATACATTCGCCGGAAGTGGTGCTGAGATTATCAGGTTGTTCCTCCGGCGGCATATCTGCAAACTCCTGTTGTGCCTTGCAGAAGCAATTCATAAAATAGTTGTATTGTTCACCTACCAATGCCGCAAATAAATCTTCTTTACTGTCATAGTAACCATAAAACGCGCCTGTTGTAACACCCGCTGTTTTGACAATATTTCTCAAAGAAGCAGACTGAAATCCTTTTTCCATAAATTCGGCTATGGCTGCCGCATGGATCAGCTCCAATGTGCTTTTTTCTGATTCACTCACTCTTCCACCCTTCCGTTGTAACAGTGTTATATAACACTGTTACAATATAACATGCAACAACGCTTTTGTCAATAAAATGAAATGAATTTTTACCAAGAAAATCCCTGTAAGGTCATGGTTTCCTTACAGGGAAAGGACTGCATTTTTATTTTTGATATGATTCCACTTTAATTGTATAGGAACTGTCTCCGCTCTCCAAAACATTTCCATCAAAGTCAACAATTGTTACCGCATTACCGTTTTCATCTTCAATGCTTCCCTTACATACAAGTTCTGATAATGTACTGTCACTTGTCACAACCCATTTGGAAGTCTCATCTATGGTTAAATTCGCATAGCCGTCACCGCCTGCCCCTGCATTGCTTTCNTCCTGNACAAAGGCTCCTGTCAGCGTGCTGTTCTCTGCCATCTCAAACTCCAGCGTACTGATACTATCCCAAATAATATCACCCTCCATAAGCTGTTTTACCACGCTAAAGATACAATCCGCCCCATTGGCGCCGCTCGCTCCCCAGCCTCTTGCATTGCTGTTTCCGGTACACTTCAAAAAGAATTCATTTTCATCATTACATTTTATATCTACATCAGACAAAGAAAACGTGCTTTCCGTATTTGTTGTATAAAACAAACCGCCATTATGGGAAGTCAGGCTTCCGCCATTCATGGAAAAANTGCTGTTGCCGATTTCNGAATCCCCCGACATACTCTGATACAATATTACTGTCCATGTGCAATCATTCTGCTCTAAATCCTGCATATCACCTGAGAGTTCACAATNCGCTAAAGAAAGTGAATTNAGCCCTTCAATGCAGACTGCNTCCGAACNGGTTGCTGTCAGCACGGCATTTTCAATNTCAATATCTGCTGTACAATAGACNGCNGGAGAACCCAGNCCGTTTGAGGTATANCTTCCGCCGCTTACATACATTGTGCCGCCNCCCCGGTCNCTNCGTATAGCCGCTGCCGATTCACCGTCTGTCTCTATCTGCAAATTTTCTGCGTATAACGTTCCGCCNCCGGCAACATGAATACCTCCGGAAGTATNCTGTTTCGTNGTGATAGTTGTATCTGATACCTTCACAATTCCGTCTCCATAACTGAATACACCTGCACCTCCTGACGCATCCGTTTCTATTGTACTATCCGTAATTGTTAATGTACCATCTGTCACCAGTAATGCCGCACCGATTCCATAAAAGCTGGAATCATCACCACCTGTACTATCGGAAGAAATACGGCTGACCATACTTTCAGAAAGCAATACATTGGCGCCGGATTCCACAAGAACAGCATTTTCATCCATTCCTTCGGAAACAAAANTTTCTCCAACACTTTCTGCATCCTCTGCATANACAGTTACCGCCTCATAAGATTCCGGTGCTCCATTCGAGCCGCCCATTCCTCCAGGACCACCTTGAGGACCAGGTCCACCCTGCATATCTATTTCTCCCATGTCAGCAAGACTTATTGTCAATGCGTTTCCNGATGNATCCAGNTCTGCCGTTATCATGACTCCTTCGGTCAATATANCAAAATCCGCTTCCTCNCCNGAAGTATCTTTTATAACCGTATTATCATTGACCGTAANCTCTATTGTTTCCATTTCCTCCGACTGTCCGCCCAGTGCTTCTCCTTNCGGCATATCCGGTGCATTACCGCCACCCGGCTGCCCATCCGGNGCTTCTCCCTCTGGTTNCTCCAGTGCACCGCCACCAGGCCGCTCATCCGGGGCTTCTCCCTCTGGTTTCTCCAGTGCACCGCCACCAGGCCGCTCATCCGGGGCTTCTCCCTCTGGTTTCTCCGGTGCGTTACCGCCACCCGGCTGCCCATNCGGAATTTCTCCGCCCATAGCAATCAGCGTAATGGTTTTATCATTTATCTCCTTTATCCGTCCCGTTATCGTATCTGTGGCCTGCTCATCACTTGTTTCCACATTTTCCTGATTTGTTTCAGTCGTTTCAACACTTCCCTGACTTGTATTACCACAGCCTGTAAAAATAAGCCCACTTATCAGCAATGTNCAGAGTACTTTACTCATTTTATCTTTTTTAATCATTATCACCCAGCTCCTTATACTATTTTTACATTCAANCAATCACAAACGCGCACAGACCCGCGCTTTGTAACAATCTATATACTACTACCAAACCAAGAGAAAGTTGTAATAAAATAATGGAAACATCGTGANTTTTTTGTGTATGCTGATGGAACCTGCCAATNAGGTTATCTTTATGGAAATGAAGAATATTCTTTTTGGAGAAAAATATAATGAAAGAAAATGGATATTGCGTATGGAAAAGCGAAGAACAGGATTTGGGAGCCTGCTATTGGCGTGCGTGTTGTTTTTGCTAAACGGATGTGGAATACAAACATCGGATAGTACAGAAATCAGAGTAACTTTTTTTGACGTAGGAAAAGGCGATGCTATTTTGATTGAGACAGAGAGACATAGTGTGCTTATTGATTCTGGTTATGAGATACGCCAGAGATTATTCTGGATTATTTGGCAGAGCGGAAGATTCAGCGGCTGGATTATATGATACTTACTCATTTTGACAAAGATCATGTGGGAGGGGCAGATTGGATTCTGGAAGCAGTGGATGTGGCTTGTGTTTTCCAACCGGATTATGAGTCTGACAGCAAACAATATCTGGAATTTCTGGAAACCATGAAAGATAAAGATATGCGGGCGCATCTTGTGGTCAAAACAGAGCGTCTTAATCTGGACGGGGTTGATTTGCTGATTTATCCGCCACAGCAGTCAGAATATGAGACAGAGGATAACGATTTTTCCCTTGTCATCAGTATGACGTATGGGATCAGAAGTTTCCTATTCGCGGGGGATTGTGAGGAAGAACGTCTGGAGGAGCTTTTGAGTCAGGCGGAATTTGGTCTTTCCCATGATGTTTTAAAAGTGCCTCATCACGGGAGCAAAGAGAAAAATACATTGGATTTTCTAAATGCTGTATCCCCCAGAATAGCAGTGTTCACCTGCCCGGAGAATATGAAGGTGGAGGAAGATATTTACGTGACGTTGGAAAATCTGGGAACAAAGATTTATCTGACGGGTCAAGGCACAATCACTTGTCTATGCGATGGAGATATCCTACAGGTGATACAAGAAATTATTTACTGAACCTTTGTAACACACCCCGCCTCCATGAAAAAGCACCATGTCTCAGGATGTTCCTGTCCAAAGTCAAAATATTACATAGCAACTCTCCTCTTCCATCCCCGGAATACCCATCATTTCTTTTGGCGGTTTGTCCTCCTCAACTGCTTCAAGTGAAAACCGGATGCTCCATATTAAGCAGGAATACTCCCCGGATTTCAAGGTCCTGAACAATCATTTTCCTGCTCAAATCAATTCCCAGAATCCGGGAAGCTCCTTGCTCCTCGGCAAACTTACAATGCCATCCATTCCGGGAATATTGTCCTGCCGGAAACCTGCAGATAGAACCAATATAAAAATGGCGGCAGCATGAATGCCTCGCTTAATACCACAATCCACGAAAGCTGGGAAACCAAAGCCTCCGCCGCAGGCAGCGCCACCGCTTCATAACCATTCCCGTTAAGCCATGCAAATATATACAGAATCATGACATAAAACAGATGAAGACACAGCCATGGTGTCAGCCCGAATGCTGTCAGGTAATGGTATATTTTCCTGTTCTTTTCCTGTTTTACAAATCCGACAGTGGTAAACAGCGCAATCCCATATAGCAGGCCAGCAGGAAAAGCCTTTTGATTGTCTTAGCGTATCACATACTACCTCACACTTTCTCCTTTTGCTTTTCTGCCAACATCTTCAATGCCTCATAGCTTGCCGGGAATCCAGCGCCCCTTCCCTGCATCGGAAAGTACCGCAAAACTGTTTCCTAAAGAACAGCCGTAGGCGGAATGACTTTCTCAAAATTTCATTCTTGTTACCCCCTGAACGCAGAGAACAGACCCTTCTTTTCGTAAGGTTCACTGCTTATTGCTATAACTTCATAACCGGTTTTTGCAATCACGTCTTTCAAATCCTGTTCCGTGATATCCTTCTCCGCAATGATGACCGTCTGCTTCTTTGTATGTGAGCTTGTTACCTTTTTCACCTGAAAGGCGTTCCTCACCGCCTCATTTATATGTGCCTCGCACATCCCGCAGGCCATTCCTTCTATTCCAACTATAAGTTTTATCATACCCACTCTCCTCACTTTCTCATTTATCATCCTTTATAGTTAGCGTAAACTAACCTGTGCCTTAGAAAAAAGCGGTTGCTTGTAGTTAGTAACCGCTAACTTACATTTAATATACTCCTCTTCCTATTCATTTGTCAATGATAATCAGTCTTATTCCAATAAATTGAATTGAATTCTGTAATTTCAGAATAATTTTTATGCTCCTTCAAACTATTTTTTATCCGGATTGCCATTCCGTAAATGCCATCCATTTTGGAAATACTGTCCTGCCGGAAACCTGCAGATAGCCGCCTAAAGGTATCATGCCGTTCGTAAGTATCCTCGGCCCCCTTTTCTCTGCTTCTTTTTATAGCCGCAGTCACAGTACGGTCCGCCGGAAGCCAATGTATACTCCCGGACGAAGTCTGCTGTACCGCCCGCTTCGCTCATGGTGTAATCCAGCTGGCACATGGCAGGGACAAGGTCGTACAGCCCCAGCTCCCGCATCAGGGTGCAGATGCCGCAGGCGCTAAAGCGGGCTTCATAGCCGCTGCCGTCTGGATAAGGATAAAATTCCATGTTCCACGAATAAGGATTTCTGTCTGCAGCCTTCAGCCGCTCAGTGGCTTTCATGGAGGAGATGTCCTTATCAGAAAACTTGGATTTCCCGCTCTTACGGCAGAACCACTTCATAGCAGGAGTCATCATGGAGCCGGCATAATATGTTGTCAGCCGCTTTACATCAGGTCGCTCCGGCATATTCAGTACAAAGGCCGCAAGCAGGGCACAGTTGACGACATTCATTTTGAATCGGTCTTCCTTTTCAAATTCCGGTAGTCCGGCAATTATCTCTTTATACCGCGGTTTTGCTTTTACAGCGACTGTTTTTGCCGCTTCTCTGTCCAGTCCAAACTCCGTGATCAGATTATGTTCAAAGGATTTTCTAAATAACACCCACATCCCCATGGGCATTCCGATGTATTTCATATACAGATTACCTCCCGCTTCTTTGCGGCCACGGAATACAACGATTTACCCGCCTGCAATATTCCTCATATTCCCTGCCGTACAAATTTTTCAGCCACTTTTCCTCTGTGTATTTCATAAGCACAGTCATAAATATCCAATAGAAAAAGAATAGCGACAGGAAAAACAGGTTGCCAGCAATCATAAGCGCGCCCGTGCAGAAGAACATAAAAGCCGAGTAAATCGGATTCCTCACCAATGCATAAACGCCGGTAGTTGCCAGCCTGTTCTCCTCAATATGTCTGTCTATCTTTGACTGGAACAGCGCTCCTGCCCACAGATACACTCCCAAAATAATCAACAGTATCCCTATAATGAGCAGCGGAATTTTCAGAAAAATAACCCTACCGGTTTCAAACGCTGGACTTTTTCCTGCTATAACAGCGATTACCGTAACGGCAATAATCACTGCACCATAAATTGGTCCCACTCCCATCATGGGAAGATGTTTCTTTTTATCTGTCATATACTTCTCCTTTCACACCAACAGCCCATCTTCCCGGATCAGTCCCAATTCCCGCGCCCTTTGCTGGATGGCGGGAGGCCAGTTATTCACCTGCGCCAACGGGTCTTTCAAACTTACTGCCACGACCACCAGTGTAAACAGGATGCACGCTGCAACGCATTCTGCCAAAAGTATCATAAAAATCACCTCACTTCCTGTACCGGAAAGCCGCCATGCCCTCCACGGTCTTTATTTCCGCTTATATACGCTTCGCACATCCCACAGGCCATTCCATCTATTCCAACTGTAAGTTTAATCATGCTCACTCTCCTCGCTTTCTCATTTATTACTTTTTATAGTTAGTAGAAACTAACGTATGCCTTAGAGAAAAGCGGTTACTTGTAGTTAGTAATCACTAACTCGTATTTAATATACTCCTCTACCTATTCATTTGTCAATGATAATCAGTCTTATTCCAATAAATTCTATCTGTTAAAAAATTTCCGCACGAACCACCTGTTGCGGCAGGACATCACGGTAACTTCGTCTGGAAGTCATCGCATCATAGGCATCCGCAATTCTGATAATCCTTGCATAAAACGGTATATCCTCTCCCGCGATTTTGTACGGATAGCCGGTTCCGTCATATTTTTCATGATGATACTTCGCTCCGATTGAGATATCCGGAAGTTCCGATATGATTGCAAGAATTTCTCCGCCGATTTCCGGTTGTTTCTGTATCATCCGGTACTCGTCATCTGTCAGTTTTCCCAGCTTATTGGTGATATCATCTGATACTCCTATTTTCCCAATATCATGCAAAATCCCCATGTGATAAATTTCATGCTGTTCCTGTTCGGACATTCCCATTCTTTTCGCGATCTCCCTCGAATAAGCCGCAACCCTTTCCGAATGTCCGTTTGTATACTTATCCTTCGCATCAATTGTTTTTGCGAGCGTCAGGATTACCTGCTCAGACAAGCGTTCCACTTTTTCTCTTCTGTCTTCCACTTTCTTTGTCTGTTTCTTTACTTCAATCTGTAAGTTCTTTCGAAGATCATCAAGCTCTGCAAGTGTTTTCATCAGCAACTGGTAATCTGGCGTCTCCATGGAAAACAGAATGACCAGAACTGCAAGCGAAGGTGTGAACACACTCAGTAAAACATCCCCTTCCTGCTTTTACTTCAGATATGCCGGATAAAAACCTGCCATCCGCTCATCAACAACATCAGTATCAGCCACAGACAGATAACAGTATTGTTTTCTGGCAAGGAAATCCACCACAAAGGAAGTCTTCCCGGTTCCTGTTGTGCCGTAGATATATACGGTCTGTCCGGTATTCCGTGCGGCCTTCATCTGCTCCCANGCCGCCTGTGGGCGCACATAGTGCTCATCTACGGAATGTTTATTTATTCTTTTCCCTGACATGGAATCCGCCTTCCTTTTCATGCTCTCAGTTAACTTCTTTTTGCTGCAATCCGACAGCTTNCATCCNGCAACGAAAACACACTTTATTTCTCACAATCCATAATAATATACTCGACNAAGGCATNAGAAGTAAACTAGCCAAAAGGATAGACTTTTCATTTGAGAGAGAGTTTTTGATAANTTTTATTTTTCAAAAAAATTATAAATATAGCGTGANATGATGCAAAAATGATGCAAGCCTGTTTTATAATAATCACAAAAANCAAGAAANGGTAAAACTGTTATGAAACGACTGCTATCAGTACTCAGTGTATTTTGTATTCTTTGGNTTATCATACAGGTAANTGTNTGGGNCAANCCGGATTCCCTTTCTCCCACTGAACAAGATATGCATGAAGGCAATGCCGACTCGGACTATGCCTCTCCGCTGCCGGCAGACAGTATTCACTCCCAGAAACATATACCCGATATGGTAAGATTANCNGAAAATCCGGAAGTATCTTCTCCCACTAAAAGGTATATGGATAAAATAAATAACAGCATGGACTATGATTATCTCGATTATGAGAATGAATACGGATATCAGTATAGCACATATATCTACGAAGATGACTATGATGGAAATGGAAGCAAAGAAGCGTTCGTTGCAATCGGACAAAAAACNGGCGATACCAAAGATTATCTATTCGGAAATCTCTACTTTGTAAGCGATTGGGAAATACAGTTGTTGGAGATCAGCGTTTTTATTGGAAAAGAACCGTCTTACGATAAAGCCAACGGAAAAACAAACATATCTTTTGATTACAAGCGGGATATTTATCCTTTACAGGCTGTTTATATTGTTGAAGACGGACTGGCCAAACGGCAGAATCCGATAGAGAGAACCCGGACAGAAAAGGCTGTNGTGGGAAATGAATTTACTCCGGATGCGGATTTGATGGAACGCATGGCAAATGCAAAAGATTACAGGGAAGACGATTATGAACTGTGTTCCGGATATTCATATTGGTCCGAAAAACTGGATGGCNTGGGATTAGTCAATACAACGGAACATTTTACAACATATGTAATAGGACATGCGGGCGTTATCATTGAAACGGCGGACAAAGAATANCTATATGCAGATCTATGGTACACCTCAAATTATATGATCTCCCCTGATTGGAAAGAGGCTGATTTTGACGGAGACGGCATAAATGAACTTGCTATGATNACATATGTCAAACATGGTACAGGNCTTTGGGTGGAATCNTTATATATGACAGATCAAAATGAGGCAGGCNANTGGGANATGTATGAATTNCNNGAATCNGATTACTGCTTNCAGTTACGAGAGCACTTTGATACCGTTANNGATGGAGATGATATTGGCTTCGTCTTTGATGGATCGCTTATAGGAGCTCCTGAATTGTTTGAGCAGGGTGTTTCCTACAGATATGATGTGGGTNATCANATAGNGTTTGNGTACACGCCGGATGGAATAGAAATCANGGCAGAGNTAGANGGCATATGCACATCAGGAGNATATNNCANCAACGACTATCCGGGNTATGTGATATCTGCCCANGTAAAGCACCTGGGAAATGGAAATTGGCNNCTGGAAAATGTTTGCTGTCAGACAGAAAAATAGCTAATTTGAAAGTATTTTGAGAACACGTTNAACGTCAGGAATATTCTCCAATTCAAAATGCTGACTGTTTTGACTGAATGTTTGCGTTGGGGTGAAAAAATCCGTNAACGTATCCAGCTCCGAGAGCAGAGAATTCAACATTAGAGTTGAATAGAACCGAATGCTTCCGGTGCCGTCCTGACACAGTGTTACATTTCTTGTCGGGTTCATATGATAATCTAAAGTNTNTATATGGTTTTTCCTGAAAGAAAAGATTCTTTTGTTGGTAATTACATAAATAGTCTTTTTTCTTATGTACGATTTCAGGATGAATCTTCCGAATACNATNAACAATCCGAAACAGACAAACGGGATNCCCCACAGCTTGAAGAAAAAAGGCGNGNGCATAATAANCGCAGTTGTTTCCCATACAATANCAAAACCGCACCACAAAATACTGAGCGGAACCAAAAAAATATCATATGGAGCNAGNAGANTCCCCTTGCCCGGTCTGCCNTTCCAGACAACATATTCGCCGGGCATTAAATATTTGTTTATCCANTTGNGCTGCTGATAGTCCATCTTTAGAATCCNTACCNTTTCTGNNNTTGCTTCAAATGGCTGACACATAATTTCTGAGTTNTCTTCTCGTGATTGGTACAAAAATATTATACTCCTCCGAATACTTTTCGCACAATCAAATTTTATAAATGNTGCTCANCTGCCGAGATANTGCACTTACNGTTCCACTACGAATGNTACCCGNATATAATGAAAACCCTCAAATCTTTTCAGACTTGAAGGTTTTATACTTACATATTCTTTTACATTACCCGGTTTTATCTCGGCTTAATCGGCAGTAACAGATCAATCTTTCCGTCAATACCATTCTCCGGCCATCCCATATGGGAAGAATATACCCAGTTTANNTGTTCCTCCAAATAATCCCGGTAATCCTCCTCATACTTTTCGTTATTCCTAACCCATTCCTGCAGGAAACTCCATTCATAAAAATCCGGGAAGTTGATCGTATAAGCCGCATACAGTCCGCCGTCAAAGTGCTTCTTCACCAAAGGCTCCGGTACATCCATATCGTCCGGTATTGTCACCCAGTCTTCATAGCCATGATGGTCATTTCCCGGCTCCGGTTCCGGATTATTAAAGCCGAACAAACGGGCATCCGGTTTTATTTCATATAACCCTGTGGAACGGATAAACTCATTCATTGTTTCTCCTACTTTTTCTTCCGGGTCATCCCCTTCAAACTGAAAAGCCGCAACCGTACAAGGAGGTAAAAGCACGATCCGGACACAGTTCCCTTTTTCTACCATTTCTTTTGCCATACTCATTTTATGTGCTCCCTTCAGATGATGTTTTGCCAGAGGGAGAAATTCCGTCAATTCCACAATCGTATCCTCTTGCACGAAATCCATATAGTCTTTGTCAGAAGTATCTTCACGAAGCATTTCCAACAATTTTTCCAAAGCTTTCTTCATTGCATGAACAGATTGCACGTTTTCATTCATATCCTGAATCCGTGTCTCCAGGATTCGAATCGTCTCCTCCCTGTTTCCTTCCATCATGCATCGGATATGCTTTAATGGTATTTGCAGCTTGCGCAATATAATGATCTGCTGTACTTTTCTGACAGTCTTCGCATCATATACGCGATAGGCATAGCCCTCCTTTCTTGTACTCTCAATCAAACCTATTTTTTCATAATACCGTAGCATTCTGGTGGAAATCTGAAACGCGGAAGAAACCTCCCCGATTGTCATTTGATTCATTTCCTCACCTCCTGCACTCGAGTATAAAGTGCGACATCGTGTCGCAGTCAATAGGAATTTTTAGTTTTTCGCTTTATAACACAAACGCGCCAAACGCATCCTCTTCCTTATGCCGCTCACTGTGATACTTCATCAGATAGGCTTTCATCTCCGTATGCGACTCTCCCAAGTCATCCATGATCGCTTGGAAATTATCCTCGTTCACGCCGCCCAGATTGGTAAGAAACTGATAATATCGCAGGTCATCCCCGTATTCTTCCAGCACGACCTTCCATGTTTCCTCGGTCTGCTGACCCTTGATATGTGCCAGAAGATATGACTCCAGTTCCGCACGCACAGACTGCTCCAGTCCGTAATCATGCATAAGTCTTAACATCGCCAACTTGACCTTCTCCCGCCTTCGCTGTTCCATATAGTAATCCCGATTATTCTCCCGGCTTCCGTAATCTTCCTCTCCGCACAGCAGCATCTTGGAAAAGCCTTCCGAATCCGCCTTTCGCATCAATGACTCCATCCTGCTGTCCCACTGTCTGATCCACTCTTCTGTCCCTGCATTCTCGAAATCAAACAGATAGAATGCGTCCAGTCTGCTCATGGTTGCAGCCAGCAGCCACGCGATGTCCGCTGTCCTTTTTTCGCTCTCATCCGCTCCTTCGTCCACGATCTGTTCCAGACAAAAACAGTCCTTAAAAATCCCCTGCCCGATCTCCATACGGTGATAAGGCAGGATAATCTTCGCCAGCTTGGCACAATAGGCAAACGCCCAGTCGTCTATCCGCACCACCGATTCCGGAAGGGTGATCTGTCTGAGCACCTTGTTGCTTAGGAATGCCTTCTTACCGATCTGCGTTACTTTATAACCTTCAACCGACGCAGGGATCACTACTTCCATGTCCTTACCGCAATAGCCGATCACCGCTGCAGTCTCCCCGTTTAGTCCATATTGTATGGAGCCATGCTCCGTAGTTTCTTCCTTATACTGCATATTATTCTATCCTGTCATTTCTATCGATGCGAACTCCCGCATTTTGATTCATTTAAATATTCCTGTCTCAAATCGTCAATTCTCCCAGCGCCTCAATCTGTTCAAGCAGCCCGCCGCTTCGCTCCGTCAACATCAGTTCCTCATTGTGGCGCTGATAGTCCTCACAGCCATACGTACTGATAAATTTCGCACAATCTGTCTGTACCGTGCACTCCGTTAAGAGAATCAGCATCTCATTACCGGAACCGAACGTATCCTCAACGAACTGAAAAAGATTGTGCAGTTTTTCCTTCACTTCTCCTGTTTTCTGTTTATAATCCGCCACTTCCGCCTCGAAGCTGTCCTTCACCTGCGCAAAGGTCTCTGAGCCGCTTTCGGTCTCCTGAACTCTCATGCGCTTCTCACATTCGCTTAAGAACTTGATAATTGCCCTGTTCTTACGTTTATCACGCACCGCCAGCGCTCCTGCTTTCTGCAGAGAATCCATGGACTTACGTCTGCCTTCGGCCTGCTGCCCAATCTGCTGCAGCAGCTCCTGCGCACCCGCCCCGGACTCCGCCTTCGCCTTTAACGCTCTGAGCGGATTCATTACTTCATTTAGAATCTCCGCACTCAGCATATTCTCTTTGATATCCTGCTGCATTCTGTCGATCAGCATGCCCATCAAAGATAGCCGTTCATCGAAGTCGGCTTTGCGTGCCTTATCCTTAGCCTGCTCTCTGACAGTGCCGGACAGGATCTCTTCCACTTTATAGTCATTCTTATATTTCTGATACAGATCATAGTATGCGGTGAATTCTTTCACCACCCGTTCATTGCGCAAATACTGCCCCACGAAGGATTCCTCCACCGTGATCCCTTCCTCCTCGTAGAGCGTCAGCATTTCGGACAGATCCTCCCACCCTCTGGCTGTAATATAGCTTCTGCCTTTCACGGTGGTCTCCACCTGATAGAAATCTTCTTTTTTCATATCCAGATAATTCAGGATCGCCGTGTGCACACCGCGCTCTCTGGCATACTCTTTCCAGATCCCATAATCCGCCTCGATCTCCAGAATCTTCAGCCGGTCCATGGTCACCACATCAAATTCCCGCACCGATTTGTTATACTCCGGCGGATTACCGGCCGTCACGATGACCCANCCTTCCGGCACCTGATGCCTGCCGAACACTTTATACTGTAAGAATTGCAGCATNGANGGCGCCAGNGTCTCCGACACGCAGTTNATCTCATCCAGAAANAGNATNCCNTCCTTAATACCGCTCTGTGCCATCACATCATAAACNGANGCNATGATCTCGCTCATCGTATACTCCGATACGTCATAGGATTTGCCGTNGTACTCTTTATGCACAATAAAGGGAAGNCCNAANGCAGACTGTCTNGTNTGATGNGTCATGGAGTAGGACACAAGGGCGATCCCCANNTCNTGGGCAATCTGNTCCATAATCGCCGTCTTCCCGATGCCCGGCGCACCGAGCAGAAATATGGGCCGCTGTCTGACNATGGGAATCCGATACTCCCCNTCCTCGTCNTTTTTCAAATATATTTTTACNGAATCCTTNATNTAGTTCTTNGCCTCTTTAATATTCATTCTCTGTTACCCGATTCTCCTGTCACGCATTANTCACACTTTATTTTGTACAGCACTGTTTCTGGCTTTCTTTACACTATCCACACTTTTTTTACATTGCACTATCCCTGTTTCAATGTGCCATGCCCTGCTTACACTTCNTCCGGCTCCTCCAGCTCTTCTTCATCCAGCACAAGCTTAATCGCCCACGGCGGCACCTTCGGCGCATTATCATCCTCATGAAGAAATACGAAAGCCACGTCGTANTCCGGCATCTGTTCCGGATAGATNCCNTAACCNTCNGTGAAATAGAGTAANCCCTTNAGATTGTCAAACTCCTGTTCTTCCCTTAACTTTTCCACNTACTCGAACACCGGTCTGAAATCCGTGGACCCGAAGCCAGTCAGCTTTCCNTTTTCCATAAAATCATCGAACTGTTCCCGTTTCGTAATCTTAGTATCCTGNCGCACTTCGCTGTCGCACTGGATGATATGCACATTGATCTTATGAAAGAAGTTCTCNCCCTCCTGCATGATATTGTAGGTCTTCTGCAAGAAAGNCTGCACCACCTTACCNCTGCANGACGCGGAGGTATCCANGGCAATCACGAAGTCCTTGATTTTATTACTGTCCTTGTATTCAAGCGGCTCCACCAGCGGCATGTTGCCATAGGTATGAAGTCCGTACGTATAATATATATAGTCAAANTCATCGTCNTTGACCCGGATCGATTCTCCCATGACCATAAATTTCTTCAGAAANTCCGTGTAATCGTACCGCTCCCGCATNGCTTCTTTCAGATTCTGTTCCACGCTTTCNGCGTTATTTTTATCTTTACTGAAGCTCTTTAAGTCGGCTCTGATCCGCTCGCTTACTTTACGCCACTCTGCCTGNGACAGTTCCAGNTCTTCCCGTCTGTCCCAANAAATATGCTCGTCATAATGACAAAGCTTATNCCANTCCNTCTTCGCNTTCTCGGACGGTTCTTCGATCCGAAAATGCCNGTAAAGCTTCTCCGCNGTCAGTCCGCNCGCCTGCTTCTCTAAAATCTCCAACCGGCTTCGCAGCATGTCATCGGAAGGCAGCGCCGTCAAGTGCAGATTCATGTCCAGAATCGTATGCTCCACCGCAATATCCGTCGCCATATCCCAATACTGCCGGTTCATTTTATCCGTCTCGAAACTATGATAGAAAATACAATGCAGAAGCGTATGCAGATACAGCCTTGCCGCATAGCCCTGCGCCGTCTTATACTGTCCAAGCAGCAGCACGGGATCATAGTACAGCTTCGCACCGTCGAAAAGGTGTGCGCCGGTCTGCTCCCTGCACTCCACCTTGNACTTAGACAGGGCCACATCCAGAAACCGCATATTGACTAAGATGCCGTCGTGTGCAAGACGCATGATCTCTTCTGCGAGCTTTCGTATTTGAAGTTGTCGATCCGTTTGGCTNATTTGACTCATAACCAATGCCATGCCCTTCTCTCANNCTTCAATTNGCTATAAGAGCCAGAATCAACAGATGTGCCGGATAAAACAGATAGAAAAACCATTTCGAAAAATTTCTGGCNTTCTCGGCACGGCGCCCATTATACANCACCANCACAGNCACTCCCGCGGCTATGATCCCCAGCCCGGACAACATCGCATGCGCCACTGCATACGATGTCCAGTTACCCTGCACACCGTACATATAGCTCTGTACGTTAAATACTACAAAAACCACATATGCCACACCGAAACTGATGATTGTCTTCTTCCTNTTCCCCTTGCTGTTGTGAAACAAAATTGTAAAAAANGCTGCCAGAAGCGCCCAGTCACCGACCACNGTAACAAGCAGAAGNANCGTGCACAANCCCGCTCTAAGCCACGTATTNTGAACCTTTTCCATGACCACCAATATCATAAAACAACANAACAGCGTATAAATCATATTCAAATTACNNNAATGAAACGCCATCGTATACGGAACCTGCGAGATTATGGCGAAGAGAAAAAGCCGCAGTCCGTATTTCATCTTGGATCGCGTATAGTCGTACCCTTCCACCATAAAATAACACATTACCGGTGCCGTAAAATAGCCGATATCCTCAAAGATCTCGTACAAAGGCGTACCATGCGTAAGCAGTGTATGNGCTATGTGGTTTAACAGCATGGTAAACATGGCTATGTACTTGATTGTGTCCCGATTNAAAANCTGTAACTTTNTGCCGNAAGCTNTTTCTTTTTCCATTGGTTGATTCCCATCCTTTCGTCTGCGNTANTATTCCTATACNAATATAACGAATGTTAATCCTCCATCNCTTCATCTTCCGCTACATTGAGATAGGCGATTAACACAAATTCCTGCAATCGCCCATTNTTACCATCCCATATCATTTAAGTTTNCATCGGGTTTGCGAAGCNAATCTCGCAATCNAACTTGTTNGATTTNTTACTATACAAAAGGATTATANTTCTTCTCATGCCCAATGGTGGTAANATCCCCNTGNCCCGGATAGACCTTCGTCTCATCCGGCAGTTCAAACAGNNTTTCNTTGACNGATCTGACCAGTGCGCTCATACTGCCCGTAGCAAGATCCGTNCTGCCNACCGACTCTAAGAAAAGAGTATCTCCCGCGANCAGTATTCCCGCTTCCTCAAAATAATAACANCAGCTTCCGCCCGTNTGTCCCGGCGTGGCAATCAGCTTACAGGTCATATCCGCAATGGTGATCTCTTCNCCGTCCTTTAAATANCGATCCGGAATCACCGTATANGGTCTNCCNACCTGATCCGACACATTCGTNACCGCATCCTCGCAAAGCGCCTTTTCCTCTTCATANGCATAGATCGGGGCACCCGATAATTCCCTAAGCTTATTGGTTCCCCAGATATGATCGAAATGNCCGTGAGTCAGCAGNATTCCCTTAACCTGNAACCCNTTANNCTNAAGCGTCTCATAAATATAATCNCCCTTATCCGCCGGATCAAAAAAGATCACATCCTTAGTCCCNTCCTTATACACAAAATAACAATTCGTCTGACAGATTCCTAACATCAGTCTGCCAATTTTCAANTCAGCCATNTCTTATTACCCCGTCGTNCTCTCAATATCAATAATNCTTTCTATCGTCCTGATCTTATCAATNATACGCTGCAGNTCCTCACGGCTGCGAATCTCGAAGCTNACCATGATCGTNGCCGTACCCTGCTTNCTCACCCTCGTATTTAATGACAGAATATCAATCTCCTTCTCGGTGAGAGCCTTGGAGATATCCGCCAGAAGNCCGTTTCTGTTATTCGCGAATATACTGATCTCCGCAAAATATCTTCCATCNGCCGCTTCCGTCTGCTGCCATTCCGCATCGATCAGCCTGTTACGGTCGATCTCCGGCAGATTCATGATATTCATGCAATCCGTCCTATGGATGGAGATTCCNCTGCCTCTGGTNACGAAACCGACGATCTCATCCCCCGGCACAGGACTGCAGCACTTGGAGAAACGCACCGCCACATCGTGTATCCCNTTAACGATGATACCGCTGGTGNCCTTCTGNGTCCGGTCTCTGTTAATCTGGGCNCTCTCCGCCACNTCNGCCATGACTTCCGCATCNGTCATCTCTTTNCGGTGGTCATTCTCATACATTTCCTGCATGCGGTTGATGATCTGACCCTCTTTNAGTCCGCCGTGCCCTATNGCTGCCAGCACNGAATCCCAATCCTGNAAACCNTATTTCTTCATGATNGCTTCCTGATATTTCGGAATCAGCACATCCNACNGATTGATNGATTTTGCCTTNCAGTAGTTAGCGATCAGNTCCTTACCNTTNACAATNTTATCGTCTTTCAGTTCATGTTTAAACCACTGATTGATCTTATTCTTCGCCTGTGTGCTCTTAACCACGTTCAGCCAGTCGCGGCTCGGTCCCTTGGAGTTCTGAGAAGTCAGGATCTCCACGCGGTCACCGTTCTTGATTTCATAATCGATGGTCACCAGCTTGCCGTTGACTCTGGCGCCGATCATACGATTCCCCACCGCACTGTGAATGCTGTATGCGAAATCAATGGTNGTGGAGCCTGCCGGCAGGTTCTTCACGTCCCCCGTAGGCGTAAAACAGTATACACTGTCAGAGAAAAGATTCAGATCACTCTTTAAGAGGTTCATAAATTCTTTATTGTCCGACAGGTCTCTCTGCCATTCCAGAATCTGGCGCAGCCATACTAATTTCTCTTCTTCCTGAGTCTCCACCTTCTTACCGTCGGAGGCTTCCTTGTATTTCCAGTGCGCGGCGATACCGTACTCGGCCGCNTTATGCATCTCATAAGTTCTGATCTGTATCTCAAAAGGCTGTCCTGTACTGCCGATCAACGTCGTGTGCAGAGACTGATACATATTTGCCTTAGGCATTGCGATNTAATCCTTGAAACGTCCCGGAATCGGCTTATACATCTCATGGATCACACCCAGCGCCGCATAGCAGTCCTTCACAGTGTCCACGATAATACGAACTGCGAACAGATCATAGATTTGATCTATGGTCTTATTCTGATTTTTCATTTTCTTATATATGCTGAAAAAATGTTTGATACGGCCATCGATCTGCGCTTTGATGCCCGCTCTTTCAATATGCTCGCTGACTTCATCNACNATNGTCTGAATNTACTGTTCNCGNACNNTNTTNCGAATNGNAATTTTATCTACCAGATCNTANTAAGCNTCCGGCTCCAGATATTTTAAAGAAAGATCGTCCAATTCTACCTTAATCTTAGAGATACCNAGTCTCTGGGCGATAGGGGAATAGATATCCAGCGTTTCTCTGGCAATCTCCTGCTGCTTCTCCGGGCGCATGTGCTGCAGCGTCCGCATATTGTGCAGTCTGTCCGCCAGTTTGATCAATATGACTCGGATGTCCTTCGCCATGGCNAGAAACATCTTACGCAGGTTCTCNGCCTGTCGTTCCAGTTTCTCCGCATCCCTGTCCCGATCCGCCGGATTCTCTCCGTGAAAATTCAATTTCTCTAATTTTGTGACGCCATCCACCAGAAGCGCCACATCTGCGCCGAACTCTTCCCCGATCTGTTCATCGGTCATAATGGTGTCTTCCACCACATCATGCAAGAGTCCCGCCACGATNGTCTCNTTATCCAGCTCCAGATCAGCGAGGATGATCGCCACATAGAGCGGATGAATAATATACGGCTCACCGGATTTACGCACTTGGTCCTTATGCGCGTCATAGGCGGTCTGATAAGCCCGCTCGATCAGAGAGATATCGTCGGAAGGATGGTATTTACGCACACGGGTAATAAGCTCCTCGTATAACGTCTCAGGAGTCTGAAATTCCTCTATAGATTCGATTCTTCCGTCATCAATAATGACTTCTCTCTTTTCTTCTGTCATAGCTTCACCAGCCGCTCTGTCTGAATTGTGAATATATGATTACCATACATCCCGCTTCATAAACCGTAACCATATACACCTTTTACCCCTTATTATAATCGCAAATCATAAGCAAGTCAAAATATTCTTGCCCGNATTTATGTAAATTATGCTAACAGGGTTACTATCTGACTGGTTATCACTTTAAATCCCATGATATTCCGAGAAAGTTAGCTTTATCGTAAAAATACCTTCTTGAAGTTCTGCACTTACCCTGCCGCCCATCTTTTCCGAAAAACGCTTCACAATCGCAAGTCCCAGCCCCGTAGTTTTACGTGTACGAGACTGATCTGTCGTATAGAATCTGTCAAAAATCCGCTCCATATCCGCCTCTTCTATGCTGTCTGTCCTGTTCGATACCGCCATTTCTACAGCATCCCCTCTTTTTTCCAAAGAAAACATATAATCGCCGGTTCCGTGCACTAAGGCATTCTTAATAAGATTCTCTAAAATCCTCTTCATCCCGTGTCTGTCCGCATAGATATAACACGGCGTCTCACTGANCGTGATCACCGGTTCGCAACCTCTCCCGGTAAAATCTTCATAGAACACAGACAGTACGTCTGNCATCAGATTACACAGATTGATCCGCTCACTGTCAAANACGATTTCATCCGCNTCGATNCTTGCATATTCAAAGAGCNGCGTCAGCATATCCGTNACNTCNTCAANNCGCCGNTCTATATTCTCCATNTANTTCCGNTGTTTTTCTNNATCCGGNTTNTTTTCCTTAAGAAGCATCTGAATATATCCCTTCGCACTGGTAAGCGGCGTGCGGATATCATGGGAAATGCTTATAATGCTCTCCCGATAGCTCCTGTTCCCCTTTTTCAACGCTGTCATCCGGTCACGGTCAAACTGTATTATGCGGTTAAGCTCACAAATCAACTGCTCTGTCTTTCCGACACGGCAATAGGAGGATAGCCGATAATTCGTATCCTCCTGTTCCAACAATTCCATCTGACTCAGCAGATAATTGATCTGCTGCCTGTATTGCCATAACCGTATTCCGAACGCAAGCGCCGCTATAGCAAATATACCCGCCAATCCATATCCCATACGGCAGTCCTCCTATTGTGAATCCTCTCTCCTACCTGACATCCCGTTTTTCAAACCACAGCATGGCGGCAATCATGGAAACTACCAGCCACATCCCCGTCACTATGCCAGAAGTGGTGACGAACCCGGAGGGAATGTCCCTGACCGGACAGCTCTCGATCACTGTCACGATCCAATACTGCGATATCCCGATCTCTACCTTAAGAGAACTCAGCACCAGATCGATTCCCTGCGCAATAATATTTGAAAACAGCATGATTCCCAGAATTGAGATCAATATCCCTGCTGCCATATTTCTTGCCATCGTACAGACCAGAATGATAACTGCGGTATACCCGGTCAGATACAGAATGTGCAGGGCAAGATAATTTCCGAAATCATGGAAAAAAACTGCATTTAATCCATCCGTCCCCATAAACACAATTCCGCCCGCAAACACAGTCAGAGCTGTCAGCAGATACAACATCACCGCGCCGAATTGGACTGCCAAAAATTTTGCAAGGAACACTTCTTCACGCCTATACCCCTTACCCACATAATTTGTAACCATTCCGCTGCTATAATCATTGATTACAAAACAACAGACAAAAATCGTGACTAAAATAATGGCATTACAACTCCCGAACATCGAATGAAGTATATCCAGCATGTCCATATTTCTCACTCTTTCCATCATAGCAGCCTGCTCCTCGGCCGGCTCTCCCTTCATAATCACCTCAAAGACCATATAGAATCCGTATTGCGACAGTGTCAGCAATACCGTTAATACTGCCATCAAGCGAAACAACATGCCTTTCTTTAATTTATATATTTCAGAACTTAACAAATTGATCATGACCATATCCATCCTTTCTTCTCTCTATTCATAAAACAGCTCATAAATGCAACACAGATTTATCCGCGTCATAGCGTCTGTCCGCGCCGCGATGTCTGATCGTCACCCGTCAATTCCATAAAATAGCTCTCCAGATCCTGTCCCACCAGATAACTCTCGTTAATCTCAACTCCCGCAGACAGCAGTCGATGATTAATCTCCGAAATATCATCCAGCCGCTCAAAGATGCGTATCACGGACGGGTCCGGTACATCGAACTCTTTCATGTGAAGTTCTTCCTCCAGTACGTTGACCGCCTTCTCCACATTGTCCACCACGAGTTTCCGGCATCTGCGGCACCTTCTGTCCAGTTCCGCCGTGTCAAACTCTTCTACCAGTTCTCCATCCCGGATAACGCCGTATGCCGTCGCGATTTTGGACAATTCGCCTAAGATATGGCTGGATATCATCATTGTAATATTTTTCTCTCTGTTCAGGCGAACTAACAGTTCCCTGATCTGCCGTATTCCCTGTGGGTCTAAACCGTTGATCGGCTCATCCAGAATGAGAAAATCCGGACTTCTTAACAGTGCGGCAGCAATGCCGAGACGCTGTTTCATTCCCATGGAAAACTTACCGACTTTCTTCTTGCCGGTATCCTCCAAGCCCATCAGAACTAACATCTGCTCTACGATCCCCTTATCGGTGATGCCATATGCGCGCCGCAGGACTTCCAGATTCTCCGCCGCCGTCATCTCATTATACAATCCCGGTGTCTCGATCAGAGAACCGACGCGCATACGCTGCTTCTCCACATCATGACTGCCGAAAAGTTCAATCTCACCTTCATCCGGCGAAGCAAGCCCGGCCACCATCTTCATAAAGGTAGATTTGCCCGCGCCGTTCTTGCCGATAAATCCATAGATATCACCTTTTCTTACATGCATGTCTACGGCGTTTACCGCTTTATGCTTTCCGTAGATCTTGGTAAGTTTCGTTGTTCTCAAAACATATTCCCTTGTTTCTTCCGATCCCATTTCATTCTGCCTCCCGTATTTGTGTTGTGTTCCATAACTCTGTTACTGTACTTAAGTCTAACAGGCAGACTTTTAGAAACATTAGGAAAAGTTTAAAGAAATCATAAAGTTTTCATCTTAAATCCGATTCCCCAGACTGTCTGTATATAAGTCTCTTCGCTGTTTACTCTCGCAAGCTTCTGTCTGATGTTGCTGATATGCACATTGACGGCATTATCCTCTCCCACAAATTCCTCATTCCACACAGACTCATATATGTTGTTTTTGGTAAAAACTTTATTCGGATTCGACATGAGCAGTTCTAAGATCAGATATTCTCTTCTGGTGAGTGCGATCTCCTGTCCTGACACCGTGACCCGGAACCGGTCCGGCTCCATGACGATATCCTTAAAGGTGATCGTTGCACTCCTGCTCTCGGTCTGTACATTTCTGCCGTTTCTGCGAAGCGCTACCTCCAGTCTCGCCAATAACTCTTCCGTGTCAAACGGTTTCACCACATAGTCATCGGCCCCTGCCCGAAGCAAATCTACCCTTGTATGTACATCCTCTTTGGCTGAAGCGATAATGACAGCTATGTCAGAATCCATTTCCTTGATCTTAGCAAGAAGTTCTTCCCCTGTCATACCGGGCAGCATCAGATCCAATATGACTGCCCGCGGTATCTGCCGCTCCAGATACAATATCGCCTCCGTACCCGAATATGCCGACTGTGTTACATAGCCGTTATTTTGTAGCAGCTCGGTCAGCATATGATTGATCTCATTATTATCCTCCACGATGAGAATGTAGTCCGCCATCTCTATTGCCCTCATTTCGTTCATGATCAATATTGTTCGCTTTTAATTATTGCAGACATCCCACTAGAATGCAAATAGTCTTTCGTCCGCACGACAAGAACAGCCGGACTCGTAATGAGCCCGGCTGTCCGGTTAATTCAGTAGATTTTCCTTAGCGCCTTACATCATGCCCATGCCTGCGCCGCCTGCCGGCATAGCAGGTTCTGCCTCTTTGATGTTAGCGACAACAGATTCTGTAGTAAGCAGAGTAGACGCAACGCTTGTTGCATTCTGCAGTGCGCTTCTTGTCACCTTGGCAGGATCAAGAATGCCGGCATCCACCATATTTACATACTCTTCTTTCAGAGCGTCGAAGCCGATACCAACCTCGGACTCTCTTACCTTGTTGATGATCACGGAGCCTTCCAGACCAGCATTGGCCGCGATGTGGAATAACGGAGCTTCCAATGCCTTTAATACGATCTGTGCTCCTGTCTTCTCGTCACCCTCCAATGAATCTGCCAGCTTAGATACCTCCTTGGATGCGTGGATATATGCGGAACCGCCGCCGGAAATAATACCTTCCTCTACGGCTGCTCTGGTTGCTGCCAGCGCATCTTCCAGACGAAGCTTCGCTTCCTTCATCTCTGTCTCCGTAGCTGCACCTACACGGATCACTGCTACACCGCCTGCCAGTTTTGCAAGACGCTCCTGAAGCTTCTCTCTATCGAAATCTGAAGTAGTCTCCTCGATCTGCTTCTTGATCTGACCGATTCTTGCCTGAATCTCTTCTTTATTGCCTTCACCGTCCACGATGACTGTGTTCTCCTTCTGAACCTTAACGGATTTTGCACGACCGAGCTGATCCAGCGTAGCATCCTTTAATTCCAGACCAAGTTCGGAACTGATAACCTGACCGCCGGTCAGAATCGCGATATCCTGCAGCATATCTTTTCTTCTATCGCCATAGCCGGGTGCCTTAACAGCTACTACATTGAAAGTACCGCGCAGCTTGTTGACGATCAATGTGGTAAGCGCTTCGCCCTCCACATCCTCTGCGATGATGAGTAACTTCGCACCAGACTGTACGATCTGCTCTAAGAGCGGCAGGATCTCCTGAATATTGGCGATCTTCTTATCCGTGATCAAGATATAAGGATTTTCAAGAACCGCTTCCATCTTATCCATATCTGTTGCCATATATGCGGAGATATAGCCTCTGTCAAACTGCATGCCTTCTACCAGATCCAGCTCTGTCAGCATGGTCTTGCTCTCTTCGATGGTGATAACACCGTCGCCGGATACTTTCTCCATAGCGTCTGCCACCAACTGTCCTACTTCCTCATCTCCGGAAGAAACAGCGGCAACTCTTGCAATGTGCTCTTTGCCGTTTACTTTAGAGCTCATCTTAGCGATTGCTTCCACTGCGCAATCCGTAGCCTTCTTCATACCTTTTCTCAAAATAATCGGATTAGCGCCTGCTGCCAGATTCTTCATACCTGCATTGACCATAGCCTGTGCCAATACGGTTGCGGTCGTGGTACCGTCACCTGCTACATCGTTTGTCTTGGTTGCTACCTCTTTCACAAGCTGTGCGCCCATATTCTCAAATGCGTCCGCAAGCTCGATCTCTTTCGCGATGGTAACACCGTCATTTGTGATCAACGGAGCGCCGTAAGATTTATCCAATACTACGTTTCTTCCTTTCGGTCCGAGAGTAACTCTGACCGTATCTGTCAACTGATTTACGCCTGATTCCAATGCTGCTCTGGCTTCTGCGCCATACTTAATTTCCTTTGCCATGATAATATGTCCTCCTGTTTTATCGCCTTAACGCGTTTCATGTTTATTTATTATACTTACTGAACCACTGCCAGAATATCACTCTGTCTAACGATGATATATTCTTCATCATCCAGCTTTACTTCCGTGCCTGCATACTTGGAATAGATCACCTGATCGCCGACCTTAACTTCCATCTTCACTTCTTTGCCGTCTATCATACCGCCGGGGCCGACTGCAATCACCTCAGCCTGCTGGGGTTTCTCTTTGCTCTGACCGGGTAATACAATACCGGATTTTGTTGTCTCTTCTGCAACTAACTGTTTCAATACAACTCTGTCGCCAAGTGGTGTTAATTTCATGTTTGCTGCCTCCTTATTAATAACTTTTATTTTTTCCTTTTTATTTTGTATTATTAGCACTCTGTATTGTTGAGTGCTAATTGCTAAAACATATATTATCTTTATATGCACACGTTTGCAAACCGGTTTATCTATTTATTTCTCTTTTATACTATCATAATCTCTTTTATACTCTTATTTCCTTTTTATTTCTCGTTTTCTTCCATAATAAGGGATTTAATTTTTATTTTAGAATTAGTTCATTTTTGCATAACATAAAAAGTAAATTACTCTGAGAGCTCGAAGTTTACCAAGCAGTTTCCTATATAATAAAAAGAACGGGAGCCGCTTTACTCAAATGCAGCTCCCGTATCATACAATATTTCAATTTATATAACATCTATATCCTGTTACTTCTGTACGCCATGCTCTAACCGCTCCCGATAACCGGGTGCATTCTTGATCTCAAACTTGTTATTAAACATCTCGTATTCCGCATCCGGCAGTTTATCCTTGAGCGCTTCCTCCACATTCGTCTTGTGAACGATGCCGCATGCCACTGACGGCGCCAGAATCGGATCTTCATAATTCAGGCACGCTGCCTGTATATTGTCGCAATACTCCTGTGCCTCCCCGTCATCAGCCACGGGAATCAAAACTATAAACACATCCCCGTCCACCCGGCCAATAACATAATCCGGCTTCGCATGCTGTTTCAGGATATCGGCAATCGTTTTAATCAACCGGTCACTCTCTTCATCGCCGAAATGATCATTGGCGAATTTCCAATCGTTAATATTGACATTGATCACCGCCACGGGAACCACCTCGGCGCGATCAATGATCTGCATCCGCTCCTCGAAATAGAGCTTGTGGTATACACCCGTCAGGGCATCCTCTTTCTCTCCCTTGGCAGTCTGCACATGCTGCACACCCACTTTATCTTCCAGCTCATCCATATAAATAGAAGATTCCGTATGCAGATAAGCTTCTTCACCCCATTCGGAAAGTATATCGGCAAAGCCGTCCAGCAAATGCTCCACTGATTGTCTTCGCTCTTCCGGCACCTGATCCGTCTCTGCGTACAGATGCGCAATCGTCCTGCCGTACACTCTTACCTTACGTCCGGGATTACCAACCACGTCCGGCGTAAATCCGGCGAATCCGCCTACCGACACCACTTTCTCGCCATGCCGCTCCGTAATCAGAAGCGCCGCTCCCGTGGCCATGCAGAGCGCTTTACAGTATTCTGTCAGCACATCCAGCGTATATAAATTGTCCAGCGAATAATTTCTGATATTTTCCTTGATCCTCTTCTCGAAAGGAATTGCCTTATAATCCATATCCGGTAATCTCTCCTGTCCCCTTTTCTCTATCATTTAGAATGAATCGAGAGTATAATTCAGTATAACTTTTTTACAGGTTTTTGTCCAGTATAACGCCGACGGTTTTTCTGCTCCGTTCCCGTTCTATATTCATCCTTTATTCGCCAAGCCTCCAGATGGAATAGTCCCAATTACCGCCATCCTGCAGCCACTTCATCCATTGCTCCAAGGTCTCCTGATCCCCATACCACACTTCATGGGATACGCCGCTCTCATCCTGATAACTATAGTGCTTTGCACCGCTCTCATCAACCTTGTACGAAACCTCGTGCTCTGCCATCAGCATTTCCGCCTGCTTCGTGGTAAGCGACACGACACTGCCGTCCTTACCCCAGTCAAATCCTCCGTTGGCAAGCGCATAGTCTACCGTCCCCGGTACATATTTCATCTTATTCATGACAGTCTGCAAAAACTCATGATCAGCTTTTGGTCCCGGACCGCTGTGACTGCCGTAGAGATTATAGCACATCACACTGTAGACCGGTCCTTTCACCCACGGAATCTTATCCGCATTAATATTTGTTTCGATAACGATCCGTAACAGCAGCCCTTCCGCTGTGCACCTGTCATAGAGGTACGCGATGAAATTCATATAGTATTCCCAGAGCTTATTGTCCTTGCGAATATTCTCGTAATCTATCTCCAGACCGTCATATCCCGCCTCTTTCGCAAGCGTAATCAGACTGTCCGCATGCGCCTTGTATACTTCCTCTTTCTCAAACAGTCGGTACAGCAGATCAGGAGATTTTAAAGATGAAGAACCATCCTCATTGATCTTATCATTTACGACAGTAAGATACCTGTTCCATCCGCGCTTTTTATAGTCCTCTCCGTTTGCCGCAAAGAAATCTGTCGTCGCCTGCGGGATAAAAGCCGTATCATCTTTGTCATAATAGGCCGCAAAAAAGTTCACATTCTTCACATATGCAGCCAGTTCATCCGTCTGCGCCTCCACGCCTTCCAGATTCCAGTATGCATTCCACAGCGAATAGCTCACTTCCCTCCCCGGTTCTTCTTCCTTCACCGGAGTATTGATTACGGCTTCACCCGGCCTTTCTTCCTCCGCCTGTGCCTGCCCTGCACCTACACCGCATCCGGCTAACAGAAGCGCCGCCATCAGAATGCCCGCCGTACAGCTTTTCTTTTTTCCAATCCTCATTACGTTCCTCCGACATTTCCCGGTGCACTAGAATGTATTGATAAACCAGTTGATCACCGTCTTCCATATATAGCCGCCCTTCCATAAGAGCCAGTCCAAACCGTGCAGTTTATTATCATACAGAACCGCTTCTTCCTCCGCACCTGTATTCTGCGTCACTTCGAAATCCACAAACACGCCGTCATAAACATCGTCTGCCAGATTTCTTTGACTGTAGGCATTTCCGCCCCACCCTGACAAGACAAAAATGTATCCCGCATCCACAGATCCGATCTGTTCCTCCTGCAGGGCATAATAACCGTCCACGGCAACACTTAATCTATCGTCTTTGACTTCTATGTGAAGCTGTCTGTCCGCCGGATCATTAATATTGATATCCTCTATATATTCCTCGGCCCCCTCTTCTACGGTAGCGACATCCTCATTGTTCAGCATGGCAAGTTCCACTGCCGCATCTTTACTCTTATCCACGGTGGCAGCATACTGCACTTCCAGCTCCTTCTCCGCGATCTGCGCCGCAAGGTCATCTTCATCCACAGACACCGACTCCGCCTGCGTCAGCTTATCCAGATTCTCATGATAGATTTCCTTATTGTTGTCCAGAATATATAGCTCATTGTTCTCGACCCGGACACAGATACCGCTGTCATGCTGCTCATCGGCTCTTACATACACACTCTGCACTCCCAGCTTATTACCAGTCAGGCGCGTATTTACGATAACGTCTTTGTATGTCTCGCTGTCACGCAGTCTGAGTGTCCCGACTGCCTCCGGCTCACAGGTCAGATAGATCGCATTGTCCTGAAATTCCGCTTTGCCGTTCAGTTCATCCCACTGGGACTTTCTCTTTATGTCACCGTCCACCCATGCCATATCCTGATCGGTATCATCCCATATGCGCATGAGCAGATGATTGGTATGCCAATAAGCCTGCGGTTGCATTCTCGTCAGATCATACAGCGAAGACTCCCGTGTATTGAGCACATACCCCTCTCTGTTAAAATTCATGTCAAACATATCAAAGATACGCGCCTGATTGACCGCACTGACTCTATCGTTTTCACCAAACATTCCTGTATTGGAATGCATCAGTACATACATCTGGGGCAGTTGTCCCATCTCTTCCGTATAGATGCGGTCTATCTCATCATAATCAAAATCAATACGCTCTTTCATCTGACCGTAAGATTCCCTCGGGATACCATATTCATCTCTGATATAGTCCATCAAATAATGATTGTAATCTCTCCCAAGATACGGCTGCACATGCGCATATTCCAGCGTATTAAGCCTGCCAAGGAAGCGGTCATATCGATCAAATGCATTGATATACTCCAACCGATAGCCGTTCGTTCCCAGTTCGCAGAAAGTTCCTTTCTCCAAATCCAGCAAATCATCAGGCATCAGGAACTTAGCATCCTTTTCCTCAAACTTACTGGCATATGTCATAATCGTAGAGATATAATTATATTCTTCTGTTACCTTCTGTGCAAAAATCGCCGTATCCCGGCGGCCGTCCTCAAACATCAGGAACATGGATTTTTTCGGCAAAGCCTTGCCGTCACGATAATAATCCAGAATGTCCTGCTGTGTGATCGTCACATACCCGGACTTTGCAAGAGCGTCGATATGTTCCTTAAGCCGCTCCGTGCTGATCAGCGTCTTTGTTTCATTTCTGTCTACTCCGAAATAGGAAAGCGCAATAAACCCCGTATCCTCATCGGGCTGTGCCATCTCTACCTTTGTCTCATCATACGGCTCATATTTGTCAAACGTAAACAAAGCGCGGATCACGGTGATGAGCAGCAAAATCAGAATGGCTTCTTCCATAATGCTTCGCACAACCTTGCGGATGTTTTTGCGCCGCACCATGTTTTTAGGCTTTTGCGTGCGCTTGCTCATCTAATGTGCCTCCCTTCTTTGCTCTTTTTCGTTCTCCTTTATTCTTTTTCTTCTCCTGCTCCTTCAGATCCTCCGGCGTCATTCTGGTACCCCATGTAGATTTCCAGAATGTCACCCATGCCACCGGCATCTGCCACAACAGTACCGCTTCATAATAGATACAGAACAACATTCCGTATATCCACGTACTGCTGCGCCTGAGCAGTAGCTGTACCACACTCATAATAAGCGACATCAAAAGCAGGCCCACGAGAAACGTAGTGGGAAATATTCTCTGTGTAATTGGCACATAGATCAGATTGTAGACCACTACCACCGGCGCAGCTACCGGCACGATCAGTCCGATATAGAAAAATACCGCCATGAACGGTTCCTTACGCCACATAAATTTCCCCGCCATAATAGACTCTCGAAGCCATGAACGTTTCCAGCGCATCTGCTGCTTAAGGAACACTTTATGTCTGTTTGGCACGATCGTGGAACAGATCGCCGTATCCTGATAACTTGTCCTATGATGTCGAAGCACAAAATTCGTCATAGCCCTGTCGTCACCAAAAGTTGCCTTCTGACCTAGGAATTTCTGGTTGAGCCAGTCATCCATATGATCGATGATAATCTGCTTGCGGTAGCAGGAAAGCGGACCTGACAGACATGTCACACCATCGAAGTATGCTTCCGCCGCCTTCATGACACGGAACGCAATATAATAACGCACTGACTGCATCTTGGTCAGGGAATTGGTGTATGTGTTTGCCACATCCGTCCGCCCCGCTACGCCTCCCATCTTCGGATCTACAAAGGGCTGCACCAGATTACGGATGGCAAAAGGATCAAGGAAACTGTCCGAATCCACGAAAACAACCAGTTCATGCTGCGCCACCTTCACCCCTTCACAGAGTGCATCCCGCTTGCCCTTATTCTGGGGTTGAACGATATAAGAGACACGTTTTGCAATCTCATAGTGTTCATCTTCCTGCTTCAGCTTCTCTATCGTCTCTTTTATTTTTTCCACGGAATGGTCATTGGAATGGTCATCCACCACAATAACCTCCAATTTGTCGATCGGATAATCCTGATTCACACAGCTTAGGATGGTTCTGTGTATCCATTCTTCCTCGTTAAAACACGGAATAATGACCGTGACACCCGGCGTATAATCTTTGTCAATCGGCACCGCCCGATAGAGCGCCCCGAACAGATAACGGCTGAGAAGAAATGCCGCGGCGATGATACTGTACAGATACAGCCATTTGTTAAACTTAAAATAAATCACGCTCTCCGCTCTCATCAGCATGATGAAAGCCGAAATGAAGAAAATCATTGTGCTGGCAATAGTCAGCATATATCCGTCTTTACGTCTGGTCGCATACTGAGCCAGCGTCTGGTCAAATTCCATACCACACAGATATTGATCATCCTGCGTCTTAATCGCCCGCACAAGATGTGCAGGCTGTTTGACCAGCATCTCGTATCCTTCCGGCATGGAACCGGGCGTGATCTCGAACTTTAACCTTATCTTCGCTGCCTTCTGGAGAATCAACTGCTGTCTTTGATCCTTCACGCGCAGAAGGATACCGGTAGTGGAAATATCAATCCCCTGACAGGTAAACCTTTGTGTGCCCATCCCCGCAACCTTGGCATACACTTTCACGCTGTATTGCACCTGATACCGAATGCCCGACTGAATGCTCCTAATATAATCGTCAGCCTTACCTTCAAAGCTCTCCAGCGTCTTGCCTCCGCGCCTGTCCACATTGTTACGCACCTGCTGTTTATCCGGCACGTAGGACAGCATACGCCTATCAGGCTTCTGCTGCAACAGAATATCCTCGACATTCTTGTCTTTCTTTCGCTTGTCTTTCCTGTGAAATAATCCAATCCCCATTTATTACACAACCCCTTTTATTCCATATCCACACTAATACAAGTATGCGCTCAGCTTGGCAAAATTGAATTTATTAGGATCTCCATCCGGCAGACTCTCTATATAATTCAAGTATCGGTCCAGTCCCTGTGCCGTATAAACCGCATTCGTATTAATGTGCATGACGACCACGCTTCCGTCCTGTATCGGCACCCGATCTCCGCTGTCCATCCGGGCACCGTTTAAAAGAATATCGTACAGATCATCCACGCTTGAAGCATGGTAGTCCGCCGTACTCACATCCCCGCTTATAATATACCCGTATCCGCAGTCATAGATCGTCTGAAGTCCTGTCTTATTAACCGCAAGCGTGGGCGGTCTGAAGTAGTCTGTCAGCATTCTCGTATCACCCACCACATTAGCAAGCGTTCTGTTGGACTTCACCAGATCCTGCTGCAGTGCCGTAACCTGATCCGGCGTAATATCGATCGGCATGTGCGTATGTGTATGCGATGCCACATCATGCCCCTCCTCCGCGATCGCCCGCAGAAGATTTTCGCTGGTGCCGTCTATCACATATTCGGATCTGATGAAAAAGGTTGCTTTGATCTTATGCTTGCGCAGCACATACAATATTTTCCCGATCGTCTGCTCATTACCCCAATCGTCAAAAGTCAGAAATACCGTATTTGTTCCACCGGTATTAACTCTTCCCGTCCAGTCAAAAACATTTTTTTCTTCCTCCGTAAATCCGGGTGCAGCCAGATACGGATTGCCGATGTATCCGTGCCGCAGCATCTCATTCCATGAGCCCTGCATCTTACCCGACATTTCAATCTGATGATAAGAGGCGTTTGTAACTGCCGGATAATTCCATGTGTGATCAAGAAGTTCCGATATGGTAGTCACTCTCAGAATATTATCTTCCCTCGTGCCGTACAGCGTCGGTTTGATTTTCATCTCCCATGCGGTATTAACCAGATCCGCGATGGAGGTATCGTCATCATAAAGCCCCATATTAAAATAGACAATATCGCCTCTGCAGAAAACCAGCTTGCCGTTCTTGTAATATTTCTGTATCGCTTCCTGCGCAGTGTAGTTCTCCTCCACATAATCCGTCCTTGTAGGCGATGAATTGTAAGTAATGATCTGCTTACCCATTGCTGCTGCTGCCATCTGTATTTCCTCTGTAACGGCACCCGACGGCGGCATAAACAGATCTGTCTTGACGCCCATCTTCTCCAGCATTATATCGTTTTTATAGATATCTTCGCAGATCTGTGCAAAACTCATCTCGCCCATGAATTTACCCAGATATCCGCCGCTCCCGATCTCATGTCCCGCATCTATGATCTTCTGCACCTGTTCCGGATATTTTTCGATTTCCTGACCGGTCACAAAAAATGTTACTTTTGCCTCAATATTCTGTAGCACATCAAGAAGATTCGTAAGTTCCTTCTCGTTTCCCAATCCTCTGAATGTAAAAGACATCTCCCGGTCAGTGGTATGAGCCGCCGTAATCGGCTCTACCATCGCCTCTCTGTACTGATCCTCGATCTCATTATACTCCAGCACAAGATCTCCCATATCCTGCGCCGGGAATTCCTGTAACCTGACAGTCTCATATTCCTCTTCATCTAAACATTCAAGGAACCATTCCACCACTCTGAGAAGCCGCTCCGTCTCAGTCAGTTCCTCCGCTTCCAGATCATGCAGCTCTAAGCCGGGTTTTTTATCCTTCGCCGGATCTTCCTCTTTCACCTCTTCTTCATACTCAAGCTCATCCAGATATCCGCTTAGCTTTATGGAAACTACCGTCCCTTTATCCAGTCCCGCCACATAATTTTCAGCCACCTCTTTTGCGCCGAAACTCTGATAGTTCAAATACTGTGTCGGATACACGATGCTCTTATATCCGCAGGCATCCGCCGTCTTCAGCAGCTCATCCGTATACTCCGTGGCATTACATTTAAGAAGCTCCGGCCTCTTAGATATTTTATCCTCATAGACTATCTGAGCACGACAGAAATCCGTGATAAGCTCATCCGTGCTCATCTTCTCCATATGGCTCGTGCCGTACAATGTATAACTTTCTATGTCATGCCCGGCATTGATGATCTCATCTATTATCTCCTGATCTTCTCCCGCATCTACCGCTGAGATAAAAAAGGTTGCCGTCATATCATGCGCATCCAGATACTCCATGATCTGTTCCAATACGAGATTATCCGCAGCGCCCTCAAAACAAAGCGCCACCTTCTTGTCAACGGTATTGATGTCTGTGACGACCTTAGGTATCTCGGGATCTTCCTCTAATTTCTGTTTTGCCGCCGCAATCTCCTCTGCGGCCGAGTAGTCTGTCATCTCAAGAATTTCTTTTTCCACCTCATCTGTCTTCTTCTGTGTTTCATTTTGAAACCATACATAGAAGGCGATGCCACCCGCCGCCAGAATAAGCAGAATCAGAAATAAGACCACCCATTTTTTCTTTCTTCCCATTTTCCCAACCTCTTTATTTCCATTGTGCATAAATTGAGCTTCGCAGGGTTGCGAGACTTGCTTCCCAAACCCGAAATATGCTTTAGTATTCAGAAAAGGGCTTATACTCCCTGTATAAGCCCTCTTTAATTACAAAGATGCCAATAATAATCAATTCAAAACTGACTGTTATAAATCCGATTAATTTTGGGCTGCTATACTGTGCTGTTCTGCTTTTTCAGAAGTTCAAAAAATTCTTCCTGCGGCATGGGCTTCGCATAATAATATCCCTGTACCTGATCACATCCGATGCTTTGCAGCAGATCTACCTGCTCTTTCGTCTCCACACCCTCGGCCAACAGTCCCAGCCCCAGCTTCTCGGACATGGAAACCACCTGCTCCAGAATCATTCTTCCCTTGCCTGACAGCATCATATTCTCCATGAATCTCTTATCCAGCTTAATCACGTCAAAGGGAGTCTCCAGCAGGATATTCAGAGAGGAATACCCGCTTCCGAAATCATCCATCAGCAACGTATAACCTTCTTCTTTCAACTGGAACGCCTTCATGCTCACCTGCTGATCATCCACTGTCTCCGTAATCTCTAACTCCAACAGCTTCTTAGGAATTCCGGTATTTCTGATCAGATCAGACAGCACCTTGATGCACTCATCATCACCCAAATGCATCCGTGACACATTGACCGAGATCGGACATGTGGTAATCGATAATTCCTCACATTTCTTAATGAACCGACACGCCTCTTCCCATATGTAATAATCAACTTTTCTGATAAATCCATTTTCCTCAATAATCGGAATAAATTGATCCGGAAAGATCATGCCGCGTTCCGGATGTTTCCACCGCACCAGAGCCTCCGCACCGATGATCTCATTCTTGGCAATGCTATACTTAGGCTGGAGATACATCATGAACTGCCGCTCCGTAATCGCCGTCTGCATGTTCTCCTCAATAAATTTCCTGTTGTACAGTGACTCCTTAAACTGCTCCTTATAGAATAAAATATTAGTCACTATACTGTTCTTGGCCGCCTTCCTCGCCATCGCGGCACGGTCCTCCATCTGCCGCAGTTCCATCTCCTTATCTTCTACTGTATATACACCGTAGGACATCTGAATCTTTACATTCTTGTAGTTGCAGATCGCAGCATCCAGCTTCCTTATAAATTCTTCCAGTTCATCTTCTTTGTCATATTCTGTTACTACCATGAACACATCGCTTCGCAGATTAATAAAAAACTGATCAGCACGACAGATTTCTCCGAGCCTGTCCGCTATAAAATCCAGAATCTCATCTCCGAATTTCTCACCGTACAAATCATTTACGATCTTGAATTTGCGAATATCAAATTGAATGAATCCCACATTCTTTGTTGCGGAGTACACGAGATGATTGGCATTGCGCCGAAACCTCCTGAGTTTGCCGATACTCTTAAGCACGTTCTCCATCTCGTCATTCTCCGGTATATCCTGCAAATCAATACTGTTCTTTGCCATATCGCCACAGTACTCTTCCAGCAGTTCATCCAGTATATCGATCGCGATATTAAGAGCTCTGGGACACTTCTGCAGGATCAGACCTTCCTTACGGATGACAGCCATATCTTCCGGCTTGGATATATCCTTACCCAGAATATCCCTACAGAATACATCCCCCTGCATCCGCTCTTCAAACATTCTGGTAAACTCCGCCGTCTTCTTATTGCCATAGATTTCCCGCTCTTTGTCCTGCGCGTCATAAAATCCCATGGCAAGCCCCAGCACAAGCAGCCCTGCCGTGATACAACCGCAAGTGCCACCCTGACGCATACCGCCGCCGAAACATGTACTGATCTTAAAAGCCGTCTTTAAGTCCAGACCAAGCTCCTCCGCATACGCCCCGAATAACGCCTGTGAGCAGTGGTATTGTTGATGCAATAACTGCTCCGCCTTCTCTTTGTGTGTCATATAATACCCCATTTCCAGCCGGAATGTCCGTCTACCCTCTCCGCAACATACATTCGGCTTGATATCTTAGGTTTACAGTACTATTCTAACAAATATTTTTTCACTTGTGAAGGTACAAAAAGGTACATTATGTTCAAATAGACCGCCAAAACATTTTGTCCGTATGTGAAAAGGGATATCAAAGGAACTTACTTTCCTTGATACCCCTGTTTCATCGCATTTTTTAACAATCAGATTATTTATTTATAATTAACGATCTTACCAAAGTCAGCCTTCAAGGAAGCGCCGCCTACCAGTCCGCCGTCGATATCGGGCTGTGCAAACAGCTCAGCCGCATTGCCGGCATTCACGGAACCGCCGTACTGGATACGAACTGCATCAGCCGTAGCTGCATCGTAAATCTCTGCGATACACTCGCGGATACCCTTACATACTTCCTCAGCCTGCTCTGTAGTAGCTGTCTTACCTGTGCCGATCGCCCAGATAGGCTCGTATGCGATCACCATGCTCTTCACCTGATCTGCTGTGATCTCTGTGAGGTCAGATTTGATCTGCAGTCTGATCCAGTCCATGGTAACGCCCATCTCTCTCTGCTCTAATGTCTCACCACAGCAAAGAATCGGTGTAAGACCTGCCTCGAAAGCCTTCTTTACTTTCTTGTTCAGTAAAGCGTCATCCTCCTTGAAATAGTCACGTCTCTCGGAGTGTCCGATGATAACATACTTAGCGCCGGCATCTTTGATCATAGCTGCGGAAATCTCACCCGTATATGCGCCCTTCTCCTCGAAGTACATATTCTCTGCGCCAACTTCCACGTTAGTGCCTTTAACAGCCTCTACAACCGGTACGATATCAATTGCGGGTACGCAGTATACAACATCTACATCTTCGGATTTTACCAGATCTTTCAACTCATCACATAACTTTACCGCCTCGCTGGGAGTCATATTCATCTTCCAGTTACCGGCTACAATTTTCTTTCTTGCCATTGTGTTGTTCTCCTTATATTTTATTCTGTTTTATTTGTCATCCGCAGCAGAACAACAGGCGTTGTTGCTGCTTCCACGTTATCGTCTGCTTATTTGTCATCCGCAGCCACTACGCCGGGAAGTGCCTTACCCTCTAAGAACTCAAGGGAAGCGCCGCCGCCTGTGGAGATGTGGGACATCTTGTCAGCAAAACCTAACTGGTTAACAGCTGCTGCACTGTCGCCGCCACCGATGATTGTTGTTGCGGAAGTCTCAGCCAAAGATTTCGCTACCGCGATCGTACCTTTTGCAAGAATCGGGTTCTCGAATACGCCCATCGGTCCGTTCCATACTACTGTTTTAGCGGACTTTACAGCATCCGCATACAGCTCAGCCGTCTTCGTACCGATATCCAGACCTTCCTTATCAGCCGGAATCTTATCAGCATCTACTACTTCTACTTCGATCTCAGCGTCGATCGGGTTCGGGAAAGCTGCTGCTACTGTTGTATCGATCGGAAGAAGCAGCTTCTTGCCCAGCTTCTCAGCCTTAGCCATCATCTCTTTACAGTAATCAAGTTTCTCATCGTCTACCAAGGAGTTACCGATCTCCATTCCCTGCGCTTTTAAGAACGTGAACGCCATACCGCCGCCGATGATCAGCGTATCACATTTCTCAAGCAGGTTGTTGATAACATTCAACTTATCAGCCACTTTAGCGCCGCCGAGGATCGCTACGAAAGGTCTTACCGGATTTTCAACTGCATTTCCTAAGAAATCGATCTCTTTCTGCATTAAGTAACCTACTGCGTTCTCGCCGCCTTTTTCGGAGATATATTTTGTAACAAC
This sequence comes from Lachnospiraceae bacterium, assembly GCA_014804605.1. Classification (GTDB taxonomy): domain Bacteria; phylum Bacillota; class Clostridia; order Lachnospirales; family Lachnospiraceae; genus UBA3282. Next base: position 39,207 of record JAAUZM010000040.1, read on the forward strand.
AGCTACGGATGCATGCGCTCTATGTGCAGAACCGAAAGCGTCGCATACATAAACATCTGCCAGATCTGCCAGTTCCTTAGCGAAAGCCTCTCCGGCATCTGCAGGCTTGGTCTCTTCTTTGCCACGGAAACGGGTATTCTGAAGAAGTACAACATCACCTTCGTTCATAGCTGCCACTGCTGCTGTAGCTGCCTCACCTGTTACATTGTAATCTGCTACGAAATTAACAGGCTTACCCAATTTCTCGGAAAGTCTCTCTGCAACAGGTGCAAGGGACTCGCCCTCGTTCGGGCCGTTCTTAACCTTACCTAAGTGAGAGCAAAGAATAACCTTACCGCCGTCAGCGATCAGCTTATTGATCGTAGGAAGCGCAGCAACGATACGTGTCTCGTCGGTGATCTTGCCTTCCTTTAAAGGTACGTTAAAGTCGCATCTTACAAGAACGCGTTTTCCTTTAACATTAATGTCGTCTACAGTTTTCTTATTTAATGCCATTTGTATAACCCTCCTAATATATTTTTTTGAAAAAAGAGACCCGGCCCAACGGCCGAGCCTCTATCATTTACCTCTTATATACTTTCGAGTTTGCGAAGCAAACCTCGCGAAGTTAATTCCGCTAGGAATTTACTTCTATGCTAACTCAGAGAAGTACTTGATTGTACGAACCATCTGGGATGTGTAGCTGTTCTCGTTGTCATACCAGGAAACAACCTGTACCAGATTGTCTTCGCCAACCATGGTCTGTGTTGCGTCAAAGATAGATCCGTATGTGCTTCCAACGATATCAGAAGATACGATCTCGTCCTCATTGTATCCGAAGGACTCTGTAGCTGCTGCTTTCATAGCTGCATTGATCTCTTCCTTGGTTACGGACTTCTCAACAGTTGCTACAAGGATTGTTGTAGAACCTGTAGGAGTAGGAACACGCTGTGCGGAACCGATCAATTTGCCGTTCAGCTCAGGAATAACCAGACCGATAGCTTTAGCAGCACCTGTGCTGTTAGGAACGATATTTACAGCGCCTGCGCGGGATCTTCTAAGGTCACCCTTTCTCTGAGGACCGTCAAGGATCATCTGATCGCCTGTGTATGCATGGATCGTGCTCATGATACCGGACTTAATGCCTGCCAGATCATTCAGTGCCTTAGCCATAGGAGCCAAGCAGTTTGTTGTACAGGAAGCTGCAGAAATGATTGTATCTTCAGCCTTCAGTGTCTCATGGTTTACATTGTAAACGATTGTAGGAAGGTCGTTACCTGCAGGAGCAGAAATAACAACTTTTCTAGCGCCTGCATTGATATGTGCCTGTGCTTTCTCTTTGCTTGTATAGAAACCGGAACATTCTAATACAACGTCTACCTTAAGCTCACCCCAAGGGCAGTTATTTGCATCGGGCTCTTTGTAGATCTTAAGTGTCTTGCCATCAACTGTGATGGTATCTTCGCCTGCGGATACGGTATCTGCCAGAGCATATTTACCCTGAGAAGAATCATACTTTAACAAGTGCGCCAACATCTTAGGGCTTGTTAAATCATTGATTGCTACTACTTCATATCCTTCTGCACCAAACATCTGTCTGAATGCAAGACGACCGATACGGCCAAAACCATTAATTGCTACTCTTACTGCCATTTTTTAGTCCCTCCTAAATAATGTTTTTTTATATAATTTTACCCTTCCGNATGCNCANCATTCACATNGNATTGGTAAAATTTAGTCAGCANGNTTATTTTACCTAATTTGTCCCAAAAATTCAAGATGTAATTCNAAAATAATTGAGAATAATTGTAAATTANNTTACNGCATTNAGTTCTNNCTNCAAAAANATGAAANNCCATATCGNCAGCACCNANTTAATCNTATCANAAAACANAATTGTTTTTANCNCCGAAATNAGTTATAGTAAATGAGGNTATGNNTGAACCGATCAGATCATACCGNAAATTNNGAAATTTTTTCTGTNNGGATTCGAGTATCGGAANGCNCTTGAATCCTATACACCCATACNATTACAANGNACGATTANAAGGAGGTNNCTATGCCGATCACAGCAGANTATCATNTACATTCCTCTTTCTCNGCCGATTCCGATACGCCCATGGAAGAGATGATCAAACAGGGAATCAAAGCCGGNCTGACCCATATGTGCTTTACAGAACATAACGACTTTGATTTTCCTGTATCAGAGTCATCNCCGNCCGGTTTTTGGGAGTTAAACCCTGATGCCTATCTGTATGATTTTCTGAAACTCAGAGAAAAATACTCCGGTCAGATCACGCTCTGCTTCGGCGTGGAATTGGGAATGCAGCCCCACCTATCCCGCAGAAACGCTGCCTTTGCCAAGGAACACGACTATGATTTTATCATCGCTTCCTCCCACATCTGTAACGGAAAAGACCCCTACTACCCTTCCTTCTATGAGGGAAGAACACAGTTCGAAGCATATCAGGAATATTTTGAATCGATTCTCGATAATCTGAAATCATACAGCNATTTCGATGTGTATGGCCATCTGGATTATGTAGTACGCTATGGTCCGACCAAAGATGAGGGATACTCCTACGAAGCGTACCNCGATATCTTTGACCGGATACTTGAAAAGATTATCTCTATGGAAAAAGGCATTGAGATCAACACNGCAGGACTCGCCAAAGGTCTTCGCAGCGCGAACCCATGCATCGGCGTACTAAAACGCTACCGCGAATTAGGAGGAGAGATCATCACTGTCGGTTCCGATGCGCATAAACCCGAACAGATCGCCCACGCCTTCAACCGCGCCGCGGATATATTGAAAGAGTGCGGNTTCCGGTACTATACAACCTTTGAAAAGCGCAGTCCTTCGTTTCATAAATTATAACGGTTATGCCTTTAGAATTTAAGTATTNATTCCGATAAATAAAATGAACAGTTTCCGAATGNTTGTCTGNAAACNACTTATTTTANGAACAGGAGTATCNGTTATGGATGAAATCACAGCGATGAAACAAGTATTNGATTCTATGGAAGATGTTGTGCGGCTGCGCAGTCAGGCAAGAGCCGAGCGCCGNGCCGAAGAAGCCGAAGCACAGAAGCGGGACTTTCAGGAAAAACTGCAGCGGGCTGCCGCCAGCAAAATAGAACTCGACAGCATATCCTCCGGCGTAAAGGGCAAGCAGGACGCCGTACAGCGCGATCAGNTGATCGGACTGATGATGGCNGGATTCTAANATTTCATAAATTAANCATGNTTAAAAAGGATGGACATCNNCAAGTGATATCCATCCTTTTTTAAATTATAAAGCAAATTTCCCGAGTATATTCCGAGTTTGCGAAGCAAATCTCGCAAGGTNAATCTGCGAAGCAGATTTACCTTTTTTACTTATACAGATCTACCAGATAATCAATCNCCATCTGCCGCATCTCGCTCTGCGCCAAATACGGTGCGCCGTACCGCTCNTTAATGTTTTCTACATACTCTTCGCCGCTTTCTTCCGCCATCTCGGCAAAATGCGCCTCCGCATCGAATGCAAGTCCGGCATCTTCAAAAATTGCCTGATAAACCATTGACTCTTTCACGTCTTCTTCGGCACGCTGCGTCAATTCTTTCTCGTACTCGATCTCATCGTCAATATCCTCACCCTGACCATCGCTGTTCTTGAGAAGAGACTTCACTGCTTTCACATATTTCTTAGGATAAGTATTNACCGTAGAATTCTCCGTTACATATTCNGTCAGATAGTCATTTAAGTGCTCTTCCCGGAAATCCTGCTCTACCTTAGCGCGATATTCCGCTGCAGTGGATACACCTTCGGATTCGGACAGATTCTCTGCCACAAACTCATCGGTAAGCTCCGGNGCCTTCTGAATGCCGTTGATCNTCACCGCAAAGCTGGCGTCTTTACCTGCCAGTTCTTCACTATAGTTTTCCGGGAAAGTAACTTCCACCGTTACATCCTCGCCCGGTTTGTGCCCGATCAACTGCTGCTCGAAGTCATCCACAAAAGAACCCGAACCGATAGTCANATCATAGCCGGCCCCGCCGCTGTTGCCGCCGTCAAACTCAACGCCGTCAACCGTTCCTACATAATCAATGTTGACCTCATCGCCGTCGGCAATCACAAGATTCGTGTCCGAACTAAGCTCTTTGTAAGACTCAAGTGTCGTATTGATCTCGTCATCCACCTCTTCCGCTGTGGCGGCAACCTCNTCTTCCGGAATAGAAATATTCTTATAGTCAGCCAATGTAACCGCCGTGCTCATATCGGCATTCGCGATCTTCCCGTCTTCCGTAAGACCTGCACTGTAGTCTGTGCCCGGTGTCGTGCGGATCGCCAGTATATAAAGCTGTCTTCCCACCACTGCCACAATGGCCAATATGACCACCGCACTTACAATGATCCCGATCGTTCTGGAAATAAGCTTCTGCCGTTTTTCCTTTTCGACCTGCTTTCTGCGCGCCTCACGCTTTGCCTTACTCTTACTTACCTCTGTGCTTTCATCAACNTTTGCTGTTTTCTTTNCCATTTTATATGCCCTTCGCTTTCAAAAAATATTTATCTTCACAATGAATTAATTTATCACATTTGGACAATAAATGAAATAGGCAGATGAAAATTCACAAATAATGCACAATTTATGCTTCATTATTCCGGAACAAACACTTAAATACTGTTCTGATCAACGGCTGAATAAAGAATAACTGCGTAAAAAACGCAAACGGAAAATTGAAGCATACCAGTTTCAACCAGTTAGCCAACAGCGTGAAAATATTGAACCCCGCATAATACGGATAATAGAAACATGCCGCCAGAAAACTCATCGCCGGACACATAAGCCCGACGGTGGCACAAATGATCGCGCTTTCAAAAATAACCGGATGGGTTTTGCCAAGTTCAAAGTTCATGCAGGCAAACTTAAAAGAAAGCGGGCTTCCCATGACACACTCCAGCCCGTATGCAAAAATAAACTCAACCAGAACCACCGCCCATATCGGAAACATTCTTCCAAACATGTAAACACCACCCTGCTCGTTAATCGCATGAATCACGGAATCGGCCCCCGTAACCTCCATCAAAGTGGAACCATTGACTACATAAAGACTGTAAAACACATACGCGTGAACCGTCACCACAACGGTCAGGAAGGCAAACACCATCCTCTGAAACTGATTTTTAGGCATAACTTTTCCTCCTNATNACATACAAAAAACACAGGCAGTCTCTCGCGTAATCTATTACGGATTCCAAACCATGTTCCGTAATCAGATTTACGTGCCGGGCACTACCTGTGTCATCATGTATGTTTTCTTAATTTAATNTATTTTTAATTTGCTTTAAGATTCTATCATATGAATTTTCATTAAGTCAAATACTTTTTTACAGAAATAACATTTCGTAAAATCATTTCCGGATAAAAAAANCCACATTAGAAAATAATATAAATCCGCACGGAACCCAATCCGAAACATATAATAATCTAAAATCATCCCGGAGCTTTTCTCATGCTCAATTATCAAATCACACCTCGAACTCTTTTTACGGAACNTCTTCTGCGTGATCAACCGGATGCGGCCGCGTGGATCAACGGAAACACACAGAATCCCGCCCTANGCGGCATGGTTAAATTCTACCATACCACCTACGGCGGCGTATTGGTGGAAGCACAGATTTTCGGACTTCCTCATGCTGATCTTCCCGANTCGAGCAGTTTCTATGCCATGCACATACACGAGTCGGGAGATTGCAGCGATAACCTCGATCATACGGGAATGCACTATAACCCGCAGGATACACAACACCCGAATCATGCCGGTGATATGCCGCCTCTGCTCGGTAATCAGGGGTATGCCTTTGCAGTTTTCTATGATAAAAGATTTACAATCCCGGAAATCATAGGAAGATCCGTCATCATACACGAAAAACCCGACGACTTCACCTCCCAGCCCGCCGGAAATGCCGGTGCCAAAATAGGCTGCGGTGAAATCAAATGGGTCGTATAAACAAGCTAACGTATAAAATTCGTCCTCTCGAACGGCTCTTTCTCCGGGAGCCCGTATTCTTTCCTGCCAAGGGCGATACTCTTCATGAGGAACGTCATGTTTCTGGCAAGGGTCCGCATACTCTGCAGCCCTTCCGCATCCTGCACTGCCTCGCCGGCTTCCCTGCCGTGAATGCTGTTCCAGTACTGCCCTGATGCCACCGGCATGCCGCAAATCGTGAAGAACTTGTTCAGTTCGTCAAAGGTTGCTGACAATCCGCCTCTTCGTGCCGCCACAACGCTCGCGCCGACCTTCATTGTCTTGTCAAAATGCGTACTGTAAAAGAGTCTCGTCAAAAAAGCAACCAGCGTTGCATTCGCNGATGCATAATATACCGGACTGCCGATCACCAGACCGTCACAAGCCTCGAACTTTGCCGCCGTCTCGTTGACAATNTCATCAAANACACACTTNCCTTTGCCGNCNCATGTNCCGCAGGCAATACANCCCCTGATGTCTTTATTNCCNACATGAATCATTTCTGTCTCGATTCCTTCTTTTTCAAAAATCTGCTGCATCTCATGAAGCGCCACATAAGTATTTCCGTTTGCTCTGGGACTTCCGTTAATCATCAATACNTTCATTTTTCTCAATCCTTTCCCNGTATTATNTATTACTTTTGATACTATTTATCATATCACATTAATCCTGCTGTTTCCAGAACGAATGCCNCCAATGGCCTGNTCTGAAATGCTTGTATTTCAATTCTTATATATGTATAATANAGAAGAATTATACAAATGAAACCTGTTGTATCTCCNNCGGAACAGAAGGAGCCTCCACATGAAGCATTCCAATAAGTTTTCAAGTAAAACATTCNTAAAAGTCTTCTGGGGNGTCTATGCGTTTTTAAGTATNTGTATCACTCTNTTCCTCGTGGACCGATTATTTTCTAANGACTATTNNNCCATATNGCAACATATGTTGCTAAATGATTCATGGGATGTCACCATTAATGATATTTCCTATCACGATATTTCCCTGGATAGTTTTAAATTTGAAATTGTCAATAAAGGGGATACACTCACTATGCAGCGCATACTGCCTGCACATCTGGATTTCGCGGAAGGCACCTTGCGGCTTCATATCAATCAAGCTGCTGTCAGCATGTATATTGACGATGAAATGATTTATGAATACGGTCATGACCGGATCGCAAAGAATAAAACTGTCGGCAGTGGTCCGCTGTTTATCAATTTCCCCAGAGAATATCAGGGCAAAACTCTGAAAATCATATTAGACGTGTCTGAGAATAAAGCTTTTACCCAGCTTAACACGATTCGGATATACGACTGGTCAAATGTGTACCGGGTACTCCTGACAGAAAACCGTCTCCCCTTATTCTTAGGTTGTTTCCTGACGATTTTCGGAACTGTTACATGCTGTATAACTGTTTATGCATTGATATTTTCCCGGAAGTTCCTTAGAATCCTGTGTGTGTCTGTCTTCTCCATCTGCATGGGATTATGGACACTGTGCTATTATAATGTAATCATGATTTTTTCCATTCCTTTGTATTCCGTATGCTTGTTAGAATATATTACGCTCTATCTGGCTCCGATCCCCTTGATGATCTATATGGGCGAGGACGTCACCGCGATGAACAAAAAATTTCTGAAAGTGCTATACCGTATACTGCTCACGATACAGATTGCCGCCACAATATGTATGATCGTACTTCACTCTCTGGATATTGTTCACTTCGCGACAACCCTGAAATATATGCAGGCATTGATTGTGTGTAATTTGATTTATTTTATTATCATTGAAATTCTCAATCTGAAAACCAGCCGGCAGTTCGTTCACAGACTCTTTTTGGTCGGGATGCTGATACTTTCCGGCTGCATCGCCTACGATTTAATCTCATACCATGCCAGCCGGTATCAAGGAGAAACTGTCGCTACGCTCAAAGGCGTATCGTCTCTTGGCATGGTAATTTTTATTTTCATTCTGTTTGTCTCCTTCTATATCAATCTGACACGCAAAATGATGCAAGAAACCGAACGTAACTTTCTGATCAAAAGCGCCTACACCGATGAGCTGACTCAGATTCACAACCGCCGGTATTGCATGGAATATATGAATAAAATCAAAGCCGACGAAGGATTAAATTATACTGTCTTCTGTTTTGATTTGAATAATCTAAAATTCGTCAATGATACATATGGGCATGCCAAGGGCGATATTCTGATCAGAAGCGCCGCAGAAGTTATCGCGGATTCTTTCGAATCTCACGGAGTCGTTGCACGAATGGGCGGCGATGAATTTATTGCCATTGCCGAGACAACAGACTCTGCCAAAATCACTTCTCTTATGGAACATTTTCGAGAAGATATCCATAAGAAAAATGTAGAAATCCCTGATTTAAATATGTCCATCGCATGCGGATATGCCTCCTGCTCCGCCATGGATTCCAATATCGAAAAAGCATATCAGCTTGCCGATAACCGCATGTATGAAAACAAAAAACAGATGAAAAAAGAGAACCGGTAGACAAACTCTACCGGTCCATTTTTTATGTCTATTGCAATTTAGAACAGAAATCCGCCATCACTTCAGAAATCTTAATCTGCTGTGGACACACCGCTTCACAGCTCCGGCAGCCTACACAGGCTGAGGGCTGTTTGTCCTGCGGAACTGCCATAAGCGCCATGGGCGCGATGAATCCGCCTCCCGAGACATTATGTTCATTGTACAATTCAATCAGAGACGGTATGTTCAATCCCTTCGGACAGTGGCTTGTACAGTACCGGCACGCTGTACACGGCAGTTTCTTCTGATTCAGCATATCTTCCGCAATACCAAGTAACGTCGCCATCTCCTCCTGATTCAGCTTCTTCTCCGTCTCAAATGTTTTAATGTTTTTCTGAAGCTGCTCCATGTTGGACATACCGGAGAGAACCATCGTCACACTATCTATACTCTGCAGGAACCGGAATGCCCAAGCGGGGAGCTCCTCTTCGGGTCGCAACCCGGTCAGCTTCTTTGCATATTCTTCCGGAAGAGACGCCAGCTTGCCGCCGCGCAGAGGCTCCATGACCCACACTGGAATATGATATTCCTTTAATAATTCTACTTTTGCCTTAGCATTCTGGAAGAACCAGTCCATCCAATTCAACTGAATCTGACAAAACTCCATCGTCTCGCCGTATGCCTCGAGGAACCGCTTCATAACATCATAACTGCCATGAGACGAGAATCCGAGATGTCTGATCCTGCCGTTCTCCTTCTGCTTTAACAGATAGTCATAGATACCGTATTTCGGATCAAGGTACGCATCGATATTCATCTCGCATACGTTGTGGAACAAATAGAAATCAAAGTATTCCACACCGCATTTTTCAAGCTGCTTTTCAAATATTTCTTCTACCTTATCCATGTTGGAAAGGTCATAGCCCGGAAACTTAGTTGCCAAATAGAAGCTGTCACGAGGATACTTGCCGAGCACACGACCCATGACCGTCTCTGAATGTCCAGCATGATATCCCCACGCCGTATCATAATAGTTTACGCCGTTTTCCATGGCATATGCAACCATCTCTTCTGTCACAGCTTCATCAACATCTGCTTCAGTTGCTCCTGTCGGCAGCCTCATAGCTCCCATACCGAGCGCAGACAACTTTAAATCCTGAAATTCTTTGTAAATCATTCGCCTTCCTCCCTCATAATATGCTTTTTAAGCAAAGCTCAATTTTTTATACTATATCGTATCTTTAACTATATAGCAAATACTTATATAGAATACTATAATATACCCGACAGGTATAGATTCCAAGAAGGGGACTGTTCTCCTCTTTTCTGATTCGGTTCATCATAAAAGATGATTCTGTCACGATAGTCCGGCACCACCCGCTTAATACAGCTCTTTGCAAGCTGTTCCTGACTTCGGTTCACACTGATCATATAGATCCCCTCCTTACACTCCGGCATGGTCTCATGTCTGTCCTGTACCTCCGAATCCGCCAGCTTCATCGTCGCGAATCCCGCCATTCCGAACTTCTTCTTGAACTTAATAAAGAAGGATATTCCTTCCCGGAAGAAAACTTTCTTGATCCTTTCTTTCGTTGCATTATCATATACTTCGCACAGTGCGATCTCATTATTCACTTTTACCTTGCTCAACTTAGATTCTACCATAATAATCTCTCCTCCAAGTACCCATCCTATCACAGAGGCTGTGAAAATGTCGTGAAGGAAATCGGTAGAATTTCTTAAGATTTTCTTACGGGATGTTCCATTTACGCCCTTATACTTCCGCCGCCAAGCACATATCCGTCCTCATAGAAGACCACCGCCTGTCCCGGCGTAATGGCGCGCACCGGCTTGCGGAAAGTACATTTGATCATATCCTCCGCCACGCGCTCTATCACACACCGTTCTCCCGCGTGGGCATAACGTATCTTCGCCAACACCTCTCTGGGCTGTGAGAAATCTTCCATTCCCATATAGTTAATATGATCACAAAGCAGCACGTCTCCGAACACATCCCCGGCTTCACCGATCACTACCTCATCAGTCTCAGGTCTGATCTGTGTCACAAACACAGGGTGCCCCATGGCAAGATTTAATCCTTTCCGCTGCCCCACCGTGTAATGCGTAATACCGCGGTGCCGTCCCAGAACCTCTCCGTCTTCGGTTACAAAATTCCCCTCTTTCGGAGCACGACCTCCCGCCGCCTTTTCAATGTATGCCGCATAATCATGATCCGGTATAAAGCAGATCTCCTGACTGTCCGGCTTATGTGCTACGGGAAGTCCTGCCTTCCCGGCGATCTCCCTGATCTCCTCCTTCGTATACTCCCCGACCGGCATAAGCGTGTGTGCCAGCTGCTCCTGCGTCAGATTATATAAAGCATAAGTCTGATCTTTCCTTGCCGTCACGGAATTCCTGACGGCGTATCTGCCGTTTGGCAGCCGGGCAATTCTCGCATAGTGTCCTGTGGCGATATAATCCGCGCCGATCTCCAGACTCCTCTTAAGCATAGCCTCCCACTTCACATAGCGGTTGCATGCAATACAGGGATTGGGGGTTCTGCCCGCCAGATATTCCTCCACGAAATAATCCATGACACGGCATTTGAATTCTTCCTTGAAATTCATCACATAATATGGAATATCCAATATCTGTGCCACTCTTCTCGCGTCGTCTACGGCGCTGAGCCCGCAACAGCCGCCGTTTTCTTCCTGCACATCCCGATCCTCGTCCTGCCAGATCTGCATGGTCGCCCCGATCACGTCATACCCTTGCTCTTTTAACAGGTAAGCAGCCACGGAAGAATCCACTCCGCCAGACATGCCTACTACGACTTTTTTCTTTTCCATAACAGATTCCTTCTATAAAATACTATAATTCTTTTTCTTTTTAGCATTTGGGAAAAATGATCCGCCCGGTTCTTCCGTCTGACGCTTGCGCATACATTTAAACCATATCCCATATAAAGATGGTGTTCTATGAAGCTGCAAAAGTTAAATCATCCATTAGTAACCGGAACCGTCATCCTCACTCTGACAGGACTCCTCAGTCGGTTTATCGGCTTTTTCTATCGTATTTTCCTATCCAATGTGTTCGGTGCCGAGGGCATGGGAATCTATCAGCTGATTGCCCCTGTACTCGCCCTCTCCTTTGCGCTCACTGTCTCCGGCATACAGACTGCCATCTCGAAATACGTGGCCAGCGAAACAAGCACACGGGACTATCGGACATCTTTCCGAACACTGTGGGCAGGCTTCCTTATGGCAATGGCAATTTCCGTCGTCTGTGCCCTGTATATCTATCTGTACGCGGATACGATCGCCGTCACCCTCTTACTGGAAGCGCGGACTGCGCCTCTCCTTCGCATCATTGCCCTCTCTATTCCCATGGCAACCGTGCATTCCTGTATCAACGGATATTTCTATGGCATCCGCAAAACCGCAATTCCGGCCATATCACAATTAGCCGAACAAATCTGCCGCGTAGGCTCCGTTTATCTGATCTACCATATCTGTAGACAGCATAACATGGAACCGACGATCAGTTTCGCCGTAGTCGGTCTGGTGATCGGTGAGAGCGCATCCATGATCGTCTCCGTCATCGCGATTATGTACCGCGCACATCAGGTTTTCCCTGCCGTCGATAATCAGGATTACCACAGGACGCGGAGCCAGCTGCCTGCCCACGGCACACAGCGCCGCAAATCACAATTCTCTGCCTCCGACAATGTGCCCGCTGCCTACCGCCATATCATGGGACAGCTGTTACAGCTCGCCGTGCCGCTGTCCGCCAACCGGCTGGTCATCAACCTGCTGCAGAGCGTTGAAGCAATCTATATCCCGAACCGTCTCATGGCCTATGGCCTGAATAATGCGGATGCTTTGGGAGTCTACGGTGTATTGACGGGAATGAGTCTTCCGCTCATCCTGTTCCCCTCCGCCATCACCAACTCGATCTCCGTACTGCTGCTGCCCATCGTCTCCGAAGCGGACGCAAGCGGCAATCAGACTGCCGTCAGGCGAGCCATCATGACCTCCATACGATACTGCCTGCTGCTCGGCTGCGGATGTACCGCTATGTTTCTTCTTCTGGGCCGAAGCGCCGGCCGCCTGCTGTTCCATTCGGAATTGGCCGGCAGCTTTATCCTGACGCTCAGTTTTATCTGTCCTTTTATGTATATTGCAAGTACACTGGGCAGCATCTTAAACGGACTCGGTAAGACTGCCCAGACATTCCTGTTCAGTGTGGTAAGCCTCTTACTGCGCCTGCTGTTCGTCTTCTTTGCCATCCCAGTATACGGGATCAAAGGATACCTGTGGGGTATGCTGGCAAGCCAGATGCTGCAGACATTCCTATGTACGGTATCCGCATTGCGCATTTCGAAGAAGGCGCAGGGGCATGACTGTTGACCCGAATCATTCCTTCGCATTTTACTTGCGATTCTTAGCTTAATATACTATAATGTATGTGTTTTTGCCAGAGAAATCTTTGAATGGTTACTAAAGAACAATTAAGGAGTATAGAACAATGTCTTTTCATTATGTAGCAAAATTACCAACGCCGGATGATATCCGCAAAGAGTTTCCGATGCCTGAACATCTTGTCAGACTGAAAGCAGCGCGCGATGCCGAAATCAGTGATGTTATCACCGGTAAAAGCAAAAAATTTCTTGTCATCATCGGCCCCTGCTCGGCAGACAATGAGGAGGCTGTATGTGATTATGTAAACCGACTTGCACGTGTCAACGAAAAAGTCAAAGATAAATTAATTCTCATTCCGAGAATCTATACCAACAAGCCCCGCACCACCGGGGAAGGCTATAAGGGAATCGTCAGTCAGCCCGACCCCGAGAAGAAGCCCGACTTTACAAGCGGTCTGATTGCCATGCGCAAAATGCATATCCGGGCCATCGAAGAATCCGGGCTAACTGCCGCCGACGAGATGCTCTACCCCGACAACTGGGGTTATGTGGAGGACATCCTCTCCTATGTAGCTATCGGCGCGCGTTCCGTGGAAGACCAGCAGCACCGTATGACGGTCAGCGGTTTTGACGTTCCCGCGGGCATGAAAAATCCCACCAGCGGTACTCTCTCGGTCATGCTGAACTCTATCTATGCGGCACAGCATCCTCATGATTTTATCTACAGAGGTTACGAGGTAAAAACAGGCGGTAATCCGCTGGCACACGCCGTACTGCGCGGTTCCGTCAACAAACACGGCAGGAGCCTGCCCAACTATCACTATGAGGATCTCGCCATGCTCTTCTCCTTATACCAAGAGTTTGATCTTGTGAATCCGGCATGTATCATTGATGCCAATCACAATAACTCTAACAAACAGTACGAGCAGCAGGTTCGTATCGTCAAGGAAGTCATGCACAGCAGGAAATTAAACAGCGATATTCACAGTATGGTCAAGGGCGTTATGGTGGAGAGTTATATTGAGGAAGGCTGCCAGAAAATCGGGGAAGGTATCTATGGAAAATCCATTACTGACCCTTGTCTGGGATGGGAGGCATCCGAGCGGCTGATCTATGATATTGCGGAGTATGAATAAGGGAAATGAGGTAAAATCGAATAATTATGATTTTGCGGCGGGGAGTGCTCTCCGCCGTTTATGCAATTATGTGGAAAATTACAAATTTCTATGTACCTGCTACCTCCTCTAAAGCTTTGAAATCGCAACAAAACTTAGCTACTTTTCCGGTTTCCATCTGCTTGTCGTACAGCCTGTTTGCCCGCCCGATAACCTCATTGATTATCTTCAGGCAAAAGGAATATTCCTTATTCAACAGATCCTTATATTTCTTAACCTCATCTGTATCGTCTTTATCCGGATTGATATTTACTCTACTGTAAACACCATCAACAACCGGTATCATTTTCTTGATATCCATAACCGCAAGAATATGCTTTACATTATCCTGATTTATTGTCACCCAAATATCATCTTTTCTCATACAAGATTGTTTTGTTGTTTCATAAACTAAAAAGCACTCTTTATCAACATTTTTCCATGTCTTGTGCTTCTCTTTGGCCGATGATAACGGGATAACATATTTTTTATCATTCTTGTTTATCAGAATTCCTATATACGGCTTGTTTTCATATCCGTTAACCTTGTAATACACTTCAGAGCATGCACTATGCAGTTTTTTGAGATAATTCTGATCAATATTGATAAATGTCAACTTTCCTTCCAGCGTAAACATAATGCAGTTCCTTTGTATTTTAAATAGAAAAAATGTGGGAAGGCGAAGCTTCCCACTCGTTAATGTTCATCTCTTTACGGATTGATTACCGAAGGTTAATGGAGACCTCTCTATAATTATAATATTGCAATTAACATGCCGTGTCAACTGCATATTACACTTTTATTTTTTCTTTTTTATTTAATTTCTATTCGATAAAACACCTGTTAAGCACTTAATCAAAGCACTCCATTGTTACCAAAAGCAGCCTGTCTCATCTTTGCATTTCCCTCGGATTCACCCCTGCCTCACAATCCGATAATAAGTCTTCGCAGTAAACAGGTAACTTGCCCTGTACACTGCCGCAAACAACACCGACACCCCTACTATGCTGCCAACAAACACTTTCATGTCAAAGAATGATAATACCCCTAATAACCCTTTTACCATAAACATCCCTGCCATAGTGTGCAGAAGCGCTCCGACAAGCGGCAGTCCGAATACCATAAGGATCTGTCTGTGTACCGTTTGGTGAATCTCCTGATCACTCATTCCCACCTTCTGCATAATGCCGAAATTATCTCTGTCCTCATATCCTTCCGCGATCTGTTTATAGTACATGATTAGGATCAGACACATGAAAAATATCAGCCCAAACAGGACACCGATGAACAGAAGTGAACCATACATGATATGATCGTTTTCTCTCCGATCCACGCCGTTTTGGAGACTTGTAAATCCCGGCTGACTTTGTCCCCATACACTGAATTCCTCTAAAAATGCGGACTTTTCTTCATCCATGCCATCCAAAAGAAGTAAAACACGCCTGGTTTCATCACTTTGCAGGAATCCGTCTACGTCCTCCACACCGACCGTCGCACACCATGCTCTGACACATGTATCCCGCACCTGTTCATCTCTGACGACTATCATATAACGCGCCTCAAATATATTTCCTTCTGCCTTGGGATGAGGGAAGAATTCGTCGATCTCCTCTTGTACTTGAAGCTCTCTGCCGAAGAAATCAATAGTATCATAAGCAAAATCTCTGCCGCTGCTGTAAATAAGCGCCTCATCCTCCGCAAGACTAACCGAACTGTTCTGTACACTGTTATAATCATCCTGAGTAACAATATCCACGGCGTACCACTCCGCATAATTTTTTCCGTCCTGTATTTCAAATCTGTTCTCAATCTTTTTCACAGAAAGCTCCACCTTGTCATACACGTCCACTCTCTGCGCGGCAAGACCATACTTTTCTTCCAGACTATCGATTTCTTGCATAACATCTGACTGTGACACTTTTTCATCACAGTAAGACATTGTCATATCGTACGGACATGTAAAATGCAGACACCCATCCATGCCAATCCAGAGTGATAAGGTACATATGAGGGTAATGAGTACCATGGTAGAAAAAATGCAGATATTGGAAAGGCTTGCGGCACTCTTTTTCATACGGTAAAGCATTCCCGAAACGGTGATAAAGTTCTCCGGTTGATAGTAAGTCCTCTTCCTTGTCTTCATCCATTTTAGGAATGCGATACTTCCCGAAGTAAACAGAAGATAAGTTCCTATAACTACGAGGAAGACCGCCAGAAAAAAGTTCATAAAAATCATTTCATCAATTTGTGAGGTAATCGAACAGAAATAACCAACACCCAAGGCTGCCATTCCAAGAAATGCATGGAGCCACAGAAACTTCGGTTCTTTCTCGCCTTTCCTGCTGCCGCTCATAAGCTCTACCGGCCTTGCCTTGCCGACCTGTCGCAGACTCCCACCATAATTGATCAGGTACACGTAACCGAAATAGACTATTGTCTCTTTAAAAGCCTTCGGCTCAAAAACCAAACGTATATCCGTCGGCATTCCGCATATCCGAAGCAGCAACAAAAACAACAGCTTGGAGAGCACCAGCCCAAATATGATACCGCCACATAGTGCAGCAACATAGAGCAGAAAAGATTCCACAAACATCATTGCGCCGATATGTTTTTTCTCTAATCCTAAGATATGATACAGCCCAAATTCTTTCTTACGCCTTTTTACCAAGAATCCATTGGCATAAATCAGAAAGAAAAGCAGGATAACAGAAAGCAGCCATTTTCCCAAATACAGCATAATCCATGCATACTCTCTTTTCGGGAACAGGTCACGTATATCATTCTGAAGAATCGAGGCAAATACAAAATAAGTAAATACTGCAAAAATTCCCGCTGCAAGATATGGATAATACACATTTCCGTTGGTCGTGATGCCCTTCCATGCCAACTGAGGCAGCAATTTTATCCGCAATGTATTTGTTGTCTTATATGTCTCTTTCATGCTGACTGCACCTCCTGTACCTGTGTCTGCAATACCGTCAACGCATCCGATATCATTTTATACATGGCCTCATTACTCTGATTCCCTCTATAGATCTGATGAAACACGCAGCCATCCTTAATAAAAAGCACCCGCCCCGCATGGCTCGCCGCCTGAACACTATGCGTCACCATCAAAATTGTCTGCCCTTCTCTGTTCACCTCGCCGAACAACTTCAGCAGTTTGCCTGCTGCTCTGGAATCCAGCGCACCGGTAGGCTCATCCGCGAGAATAATATCCGGCTCCGTAATCAGCGCCCGACATGCTGCTGCACGCTGCTTCTGTCCACCCGATACCTCATAAGGGAACTTTTCCAAAATATCCGAAATATCAAGTTTCTTCGCAAGCGGACGCAGTTTCTCCTCCATCTTCTTATAATCCGCTCCTGCCAGCACAAGCGGCAGATAAATATTGTCCTTTAATGACAAGGTATCTAACAGATTAAAATCCTGAAACACAAACCCCAGATGTTCTCTTCTGAAGGCACATATTTCTCTTTGTTTGATCTGCGTCAGATCCTTTCCGTTTAAAAGCACCTGACCGCTTGTCGCCTTATCTAAAGAAGCAAGGATATTTAAAAGCGTCGTCTTACCGGAACCTGATTCTCCCATGACCGCCACATACTCCCCTTTCTCCACGGAGAAATTTACATCGCTGAGCGCCTGTACTTTGGCGGCTCCGAATCTTGTGGTATATACTTTCTTCACGTTTTTAACTTCTAACAATGACATGTTATGTCAACTCCTCTCTACCAATGTCTGTTTGTATTTAAAAGGAAAATGTCCATTTTTAATATTTCTATAGCCATACCCCTTTCGTACAAGACAATTATATGAAAAGAAGAAATGTGCTGCCATACATTCGGCTTACATTTCTTCCCCCTAATCTTACACTTTTGTCACATACAATAATCTAAATATTAAGCCCCTCTTCAATGCCTCGCCGTAAGCAACGGAGAAATAAATCGGCGAATAAAAATGAAGTGTACCCCTTGTCAAGGACATTTTTGAAAAAAGGGAAAATATGTTCTTCAATAGATGCTTCTATATTTATTGTTCCTTTTCTGCGCCCTTAATTCCTTTCAAAGGATATATTCC
>JAAUZM010000041.1 GCA_014804605.1 Lachnospiraceae bacterium
CAAAACCTTGATAAGCCGGAACGAAAGAAATACGGAGAATTGATCATCAAAATGTCCATGGAGGAAGAATCCGGCGGATGGAAATATCAGGCTTATTTGAGCAGAAGCAAAAAAATGATCAAATGGAGGTTGACAAACATGCTGAAAGTTGAAAGAAAGAAAAGAATCGAGAAAATGTTTTCCTTGTTGCTGGGAGTAATGATCCTGTTTGGGGGTTCCCTGACAGTCTGTGCTTACGAAAATCCCCAAGTAATAAGAGACGTAGGTAAGCCGGTTGTAGATGCATCGAAGGATGCGCAGATTATGGTAGACTTTGTTGATACCGAAGAAATAAGGTTTTCGACAGAAGATGTACTGACCAAAACAGAGTTTGTAGGAGATGACGGCGTATGCTACGACCTGTCAGAGTTACAGAAAAATGCCGGTGCCAGAGCTGGCTGCATACACTCTTATGAGAGTGGGTATTGTAAAGTACATTATAAATATTCAGATGGTACCTGTAAGACGGACTATTACACAGCAGACAAGTGTAAAAAATGCAACGAGATAGTAATGAAAGATTATTCTCATACAGAGACATCAACAAAATGTACACATTACTAATTTTCCGACAGATGAAGCAACAAGACGGAAACGATCCTTACTAGCTGTAAGGTATCTAACCCTAAATATATTTTATAACTTCTCGGAATCTCAATAAATGAGGTTTCACTTGAAATTTGACAACTGAATATCGTGCCGGAAAGGAAATTTGAAAAAACGGACATAAACATTGGACATAGATGGTACTATGCCTTGAAAAATATCCTGTGTAAGGGTAAGATAACATTATTAAGCGGCTAAACTTAATAATGATTCTTGAAATGCCTCAGTCGGTGGCATTTCCCAGGCATCAAGATGTTGGAGCATCATGATGCCGTAGAGGCGGCAGTACCACATATTTGTAGAACGGTGCCTGCCGTCTTCTAATTTATAGTCCTCCTTCTCACGTTTGTTGGAACGTTCCACGGAAGTTCTTGCGTCATATTCCTTTTTCCATGCTTTAGAATCCCTTGGCGGTGTGTTAAACAGTCTTGGGTTATCGCCGGTATAAATATGTACTGTCCTGCCATATCTGGCAGGCGAACAGGGATGTTCACAGAAACAGCCCTGTCTGCGGTTTGCTTTAGGGCAGTGGTATTTTGCACGGTGCTTCGCAGCCTCATATCCATCCCTGTGCATACGTAAGCCCATTTTACAGACAGGGACACCGTCATCATCAATGGTGAAGTCATCCTTATAAGTGAAGTGCCCTGTATGCCCCAGATTGAGGTCAATAAAAGGAGTGATGTCTTCGCGTCTGCAGTATTCGTAGACAGGATAGGCATCATGTGCAGAATCCAGAAAGAGTTTTTCAATGTGGAATTCCGGAAGATACGCTTTCATGGTGAAAAAAGAATGCAGGAAGGAAAGCATGTCATGCCTGGAAGCCCGTTCCAAAAGAGGGAAAACGGGAAGGTCACTATGGGAATCGGAAGCCACATACATGTAGAGATGGTAACCGAAGAAATAGCATTCCCGGTGGGAATCCCAGCCCCAGTTACAGTCCGGCTGTGAGTAACGGCGTCTGCAGTTACAGCTGCGGCAGCCCTCTTCCAGACAGTTACAGAGCCTCTTTTTACACTGCAGGGCAGCGGTACGGACAGGGGTGCTGTCACCGGCGAGGGAAAGATGTGCCGGATCGACCAGCCCGCGTTCCATGGATTTACCAAGGAACTGGTGGCGTTACAGCTAAAGACCAGCCAGAAGGGATTCCGGGGCTCCAGCTGTAAGCGTTCCAGTAAGGGAAGAAGCCTGGAAGCAATACTGGAAGAATCACAGGGAGTCTTGTCACCTTTCATTCTGTCTTTAGGCGGTTTCAGTTTAGGGAACCGGTCTTTGAGGGAAAGGTTATTGGAATCATCCTGCCAGAGGCGGAAAAGAAATCATAAAAAGTGCCGACACCGGGAGTATCACCAAAAGGGAAGCCGCGGTGCGGGACCAAAGACAGAATAGCAGTCCTGCATGATGGAATCGGTCAGGGACAGGTCAAGGCACCAGAACTGGATGATATAATCCCAGGTGGTTTTGGGCAGGGAAAAGGGATCAGGATAAAATTTAAGGAAACCGGATACGAAAGTATCCTGAAAGGCGGCATGTCCGCCAGAGTTATAAGGTAACATCGAAGATCGCCTCCAATCAAAAAAATGTACTTATTGATCAAGGGCGCGAAGCGCCGCATTTTTTGAAGGGATTGGCAAGTGATTTTGATAAAAAAGTGGGTGATTTTTGAAAGACAGAGTCTGTAAGCCTTATGAAATAAGGGCTGAAGATTCTGAGAAGATATTTATTTTGACGGGAGGGCTACAGGTTCCGTGTTTGTGGGGAGGTGGAAAATACAAATAAGTGTTTATTGTTATAAAGTCCAAATGATGTAAGAAACATATTAAAAAAGCAGAGGAGATTATAATTATGAGATTAACAAAAAATAAAAAGAGATTTATAGCGTTCTGGAGTGCAATTATATTTGTGAGTAGTTTATGCTTAAATAAATATGAAGTTCATGCAACGGAGAACAGTTGGTTTGAGGAAGAAAATTCGGAAGAAAAAAATCAACTTGATGAAGAAGTAAGTGAATTATCAGTTGAATATAATAATGAAATCGAAGTTGTGGAGCAGCAGCCGAAGAAAATAGAAAACTTTTCTGAAAGAGAAGATATAGCAAACATAGAGTACAAAGCGGGAGAGAAGATTTATATTGAGGATGAAAAAGTAATGAATACACCACTTGCGCGGCAGGTGTTGGCAGGTGAAGCATCGGATTATTTACTTCAAGCAGGAGATGTGAAGTCCTTGGCGTTATCTCTAAATCCGGGAGTATATTTACAAGTACGATTAACTCAGCCTAATAATTCAGAAATTGATTATGATTTATATGTTTTGGATAATGAAGGAAATATATTATGTGGATCTGATATGTATACTTATGTTAATGGAGCGGATGGAACTTTACAGGAATCTGTAGGGTATATAACAACAGGTACTGCTGCGGCGACATATCACCTTGCGGTTATGTCAATGGCTGGTGGAAGTGCAGATGAAATGTTTAAATTAGAGTTTACGGTAAGCGATATATATGACCAATTTGAAATTGATGAAAACCCAATGCAGGCATGGCCGCTTACAATTGGCTCTGATGGTGTGATTTTGAATGTAAGATCAATCAGTTCTCCACTTGATAATGATTGGTATATAATAGATATACCAGAGAATAGGATTTATGATCGTTTATCGATAGGAATCTCTTCGGAATCAAGTAACACATGTAGAGTCGAAGTATATAGAAATATTATAGCAAACGGCTACAAAATGGAAAGAATTTTAGCGTCAGATAGGAGCATGTCATTGCCTGTGGGGACAGGAACATACTATATTAGAGTATGTAGTAATAAACCTATGGCAAATTATAATGATCAGGATGTACAAAATTATACCTTGTCGATGATACCAAAATTAAAACCAGAGCAAATACTGCTTTTGGAATATGATGGTAATGAAGGGGTAAATCATTACGTTAAGTATCCGGGATTTACCAGAGGATATTTTAGAACAAAGAGCTGGATTAGCGTAAAGGGAGCTGTTGTAGCTATAGATAAAGATACGGGTGTGAAATATGGAATATCAGGTTATTCTGTGACCTCGATGTATTTTAATCCGTACTGGGATGCAAATCATACCCCGCATAAAGCAGTTGTTACAGGTACAACAGTAACAGATAGTGTAGGAGATTTTTATATTCAAATGCAACTTCCGGATGCTATGGGAGCAGAAACATATTCAAACGGTATTTCTACGCAATATTTTGATATGTGTATATTTAATACATATTTAACAGAGCAGGAGAATATAAAATATGATGATATTATAATTCATTATAGTATGTCTAGCTTTAATTAAATATAGTACGCGCATGGTGAAATTGAATCTCGTGATTTGGGGTTCGATTTCATCATGCTATATTTGTTCTTAATATATAAAAATTTAAAGTAAGTCTTTTTGATTATGTCTATGGATATGAGTTTAATGTTTATGCTAAAATAATAGTAGGGAGGGAATCATCCGTGAGTTTACAAATTAACAACTATCAACCATTCTATGTCGGCACCGAACCACTGACGATGACCAGTCGCGACGAAGAATTAAATTATTACAAGGATACACTTGTAAAGTATGAATTTAATACAACGGATCAGAGTGGCAATAAAGTCATGGACAAATTAAGCCGCGCGGAAACAATGGAACTGATGAACAGCGTAAGCAGACAGTATGGGGACAATGTGCAGGTACAGTTTTCCGGTGACGCTTTAGATATTCTGCAGAGTGACATTAAAGGACAGTATTCCATGCTGAATGATGAAGCGATCAAACAAATGGAAGAGAAGGCTGCGAAGCTGGCGGAATTCGTCAAACCGGCACAGGAATTGTGGCGATGGATCGGAAACATACGAACCGACTTGAAGCTGCAGGAGAGTCTGGAAGGAATGGATAAAAACATCGTGAAATCAGCCTTTTCCATCATTGAGACTGATCTCCTTCCACATGACATTGGAAATATGACAGAGCAGCAGCGTCAGGATCTTATTTCTTTTGGCATGGAGAAGGCGCGATATCTTGCTGGGAAAATGGGAGACAAAGGGTCATTGTTCCTTGAGGCTATGGAAGAGGTTGCAAAGTATGGCATGAGCGGCAAAGCGGACTCATCCGGAAAAGTCACATACGACATACAATGGGGACCGCCTCCCGGATGGCCGGATGATCATGTGAGCACGAGTGAACTGATGCAGGAGATTTCACCGGAGAAATGGAAAACATATCAGGAAATGTGCCGGCGGGCTAAGGAGACGGAAGGCAGAGGTATGAATATGGAAATATACTGGTTTTTCCGTGATTGGGAGAAATGGGCTTACCAGAACCGCAAAAAAGAGGTCAATGAGATCAAATCCCGCTATACGGCATGGCAGAAGGAATTGAGCAAGATTACCGTAAAGAAATTTGATAACATTGACCGGACGGATACGGACAGTCTGCTTAACAGCGTCATCGGACAGAACACGGCGCTTGACAGTGATTTCCTGCAGAAGAATATGGATCGGTTTGTGGCGGTGTTGAGCAAAGACTATGAGGAATAGATAAGGCGTGTGATAGTGATTCGCTAATAAATGAAAATGGAATTGGTTGAGGCGCGAATTCGGTGATATTTTCTGTTATCGGATTAACGCCTCAATTGGTTTATGACGGTGAGAATTTTAAGGTGATATTTGCACTTTCGGGGTACTGGACGGCGGAGTCATTCGGATTACTGTCTTGTGGTTAAGGAACTCTTGACTTTCAAACTTTTATTCCCTATATTGATTGTAACAGAACCCGCCACGTCTCTGGTTTTACTATGCGCAACCCGGTGGGGCTTTTTTGAATGAGGTATTTGAGATGAACCCTTATCCGAAACATTGAGGTTGCTTTACGAACCCGAAATCTATCTTTTCAGGTTGCACGGTCAAATGATGTATTTATACGCCATAGATGTGTAAGTGCAGAAGAATATATGATTGCAATATGTGGATGTGATACTATATATAGAAAAAGGAGCGGCGAAAAATATGAACGAAAGCGTACAAGAGTATATTGATAAATATCCGGATGAAGTGAAAGAGCTGTACATAAGATTAAGAACAATAATTTACGACAGTGTTTCGTATGAAATTGAAGAAAAGTTATGGGCGAAAATACCAAGTTATTATGTGGGAGAGTCCTTTGTGCGGCTTATTCCGTTTAAGGATCACGTTAACGTTGAGGCAGCAGCAGTTTTGGCTCATAGGGAGGAACTGGGCGGCTATAAGATTACGCCCAAGGGCATGTTACAAATATATTTGAAACAGGATGTTTTGCAGGATGTATTGGGGAAAATCTTTGTGGAGACGTTAGATGGAATGCCTGTTTGTAACTAAGAATGTTTGACTAATGGAAGATCGATTTCAAAATGTGAAATTCGTTCACGAAACGGGAAAGTCGGATTGCAATTGACCATAAGTAGAATGTTGTAATTGCTTTAATCATGCTTTGAGGATGCAAAGATGAAGTTATCACGTGGAAAGATATTTGGAATATTAATTCTGTCAGCATGTATTTTGTATGGCTGCACTCATAGACATGAGGCATATAGCAGGGGAGATAATCTATATCTGGACGGAGAAAGATATATCGGAATATCGGGAAGTGATTATCTTTATAAGGAATCAAATAAAAGAATATGCAAAGCAGAGGATGGAAGTATTATTTATGAAGTGGAAGGAGATAAGGAATATAATTATGTAGTATGCCGTAGCTTTTGGGAGGCAGGATTATTTGTGAAAGAATCCTATACTCCCGACGAAACCATCGTAAGCGCGATCAGCATTGGAAACAAGAAGGATAACTATATTTATGATGAAAAAATCATCGACTGCGTTTTAACTTTGGCAGACAATGAAGAGCTTGTTGATGACAGTGAAGAGCTTAAGAAAGCCCGAATCCATGGAAGAGAGATTTATGTGAAATATGGAGATGTGGCTGTTGGAAAGTATATAGGTGATATTTTTCCGTATAAAGACAAAATTATGTATTATAATGATAGCAAACAAATAGCGACAGTACTTACGGATGACCAGCTTGAGTTGCTTCAGGAATACTTATATTACGAAACATCACGTAGGTAAAAGCGGTATAGAGTTTTCAGAAAAAGAATGTCCCAGCAGGCAAACGTGGAATTACAAATCTAATATTCTATCCGTATACTGATGAAGAGACAGTTGTGAAAAAAGTAATTAAAATATGCGTATCAATCTTTATATCGCTGTTAGTAGCCAGAATGGCATTAATAGCAATCGGCTGTCTTATTGTTGCGGCTAAGTCTTATGAAAAAAACTATAAACCGGATGATATTATTACAGAAGCAATCTATGAAGCGGTAGGCAGCAAGAAAGTACGGTATTGTGGCAAACAATATTCTAAACCGGGTAATCTTGGTGTGTCAGGTGAAATTGTCACATATACATATAAAATACGTGACCATGAAGACGCGAACTTGCTGACGGATATGGTAGAAGCTGCCAATGCAGTCATAAAAGAAAAAAGGGTAATTCAAAAAATAGATTTGGTTATTGAGGAAGAATTTGTATCGGGAGCATATAGGGCGGCAACAAGCATACGTAATTACTATTACCATGCGGAAGAGGATGGATATGAACAATATGAAACCCTTCAGTGCTTGTATATCGGTGAAACCATTTTTGATTCCAGTCCTTACAGCAAGGCATCAACCTACACTACCTTGCCGGACATCAGAAGATTATGTGTCATTAAGGAGATAGCACAAGATGCAGAAGAGGAAGGAATCGACTGGTACGAGATCTGGCCGGACTTGGAGTGGTATGAAGTTAAGGAGAATTAGTTATAGAGACTGCCGCTTTAGCGAATGAATATTCGTGAAGCGGCAGTTTATTTATGGTATAGGAGATTCCTACAGCTAATCACCCTTTAAAAGAAATTATCTATTATTTTTTCGTGCAGTACATTGTATTTTTCGTGCAAATGACATATACTGTAGTTATCAGAAGAAGGGAGATGATTATATGGCTGGCACTACTACAAACATTAGCATCCGCATGGATTCAGATTTGAAAGCACAGGCTGACAGGTTGTTCGGGGAACTTGGTATGAATCTGACAACGGCGTTTAACATTTTTGTCCGTCAGTCTCTACGTGAAGGGCGGATTCCCTTTGACATTTCTTTAAATCAGCCTAACAGCGAGACCGTTGCCGCTATGCTGGAGGCCGAAAGGATTGCGAAAGACACATCGGTAAAAGGGTATACTAACCTAGATGAACTTTTCGCAGACCTAAAAGCATGAGGAATACAAAGTACACAGTCAAACTCACTACGCAATTCAAAAAAGATTATAAGCTTGCAATGAAGCGCGGGCTGGATATCAGATTGTTGGAGAGCGTGATTGCTGACCTCGCCATGGGGACTCCTCTTTCGGAGAAAAACAGAGATCACGCCTTGACTGGTAACTGGGCAGGATACCGTGAGTGCCATGTCCAGCCAAATTGGCTGCTGATCTACCGCGTTGATGGTGACGTATTAGTACTGACCTTATCCCGCACTGGGTCACACAGTGATTTGTTTGGCAAATGATTATGCTGTCCGGATAATTATCATAAAGAAGTTTGATATTGTTGTCCGAACGGATACGAACAGTCTGCTTAACTGCGTCATCGGGCATAACGCAGCGCTTGACAGTGATTTCCTGCAGAAAAATATGGATCGTTTGTGATTGTGTTGAACAATGACTATGGGGAATAGACGCAATGCATGAAGGTGATAAGTAGCATATTGAAGTTGCGTAAATCATGCTTTGAGGATGCAAAGATGAAGTTATCACGTGGAAAGATATTTGGAATATTAGTTCTGTCAGCATGTATTTTGTATGGCTGCACTCATAGACATGAGGCATATAGCAGGGGAGACGGTTTATTTCTGGATGGAGAAAGATAACTATATTTCTGATGGAAGAATCATTGACTGTGTTTTTTCATTAACAAATAATGATGAGTTTATTGATGACAGCGATGAATTTATAGATGCACAAAACAAGGGGACGAAGATTTACGTCAAATATGGAGATGAAGCTGTTGGGAAGTATATAGGTGAAATTTTTCTGTATGAGGGCAGATATATGTATTATGATTATAGCAAACAAAAAGCGACAGTACTTACGGATGACCAGCTTGAGTTGCTTCAGGAATATTTATAGTACGAAAAATAGATTTGAACACTATGAAGCGCTTCCGTGTCATATGAAGCGCTTCATAGTTTCGGTCCATATAGCAAGGTGTCAGCCTATACCACCCTGCCGGACATTTATCCCATCATTCGATAAACGTTGACGGTGTAACTGTATGGAAGACAATCATGCCATCGAATGTGGATTGTGGAATGATAATTGCTGTATATGCAGATTTTAGCATTTTCAGCATACCGGACAAACCGACATTAAGTGTGGTAATTGTCTGCTCGTTACTTAAAATTTGGTTCCATGTTTCATCAGACTGCGCGCTTATAAAGTCAATGAAATAGTAATTGTTGTCGATATCAACAAGCTGTTTGTTCAGTTCATTTGAATTGCTGACTTCAACAACCTCAAACCCTCCATTGTCTTTCTGTGAATTAAATCGTGTTTTCTGCGCGTCTGTTCCGATCGCATAGTATCCGTTTCCAAGATTTTCTGACAATAGCTCTCCTAAACATGTGTATTTGGCAACAGATGTTTTTCCGATATGTCCGTTATGACCATTGATAAACAGAATACTGCCGTCTCCATGCTGTAAGAACCATTCTATTTTTTCATACATATATTGGTCGCGTGTCATATTATAGTCATTGCTCAACTGCACATCACAATTCGCATAAATTGTATTCGCACATTCTCTTGCAAAATCAAAAGCATATTCTCCGGAAAGCTCTACAATGTCGGCACGGGCAGTATCCATTTGATTAATTAATTCTGCGGCAGCTTCTTTTGCATTGTTTAGCGTGGTCTTATCTAAAGAATATCCGTTTTCATCCGTAAGCTGGGCAAAACTTTCCGTATATTCCGCGTTTAATTCCGGAACAGTCTGGTCTAGAACGGAAAACAGATATTCTTTGTTGTTGTCAAAGCGCTGCACGTCCATGCCATAGAAATGCAATGCTTCCTCCGGTGCAACAGTTTCATTATAAGACCGCATCCATTCTATCAAATCAGCCATTTCCTGAGTCCGGTAAATGGCAAAACCGATTTCAGAAGCGGCTTCTTCGGCAGAACCGGCGCCGCCATTGATATAATTGTCTACTTTCAGCGCACCGCCGAAATCTCCTTCGATAATGAAAGTCCGGCAGCCATTGTTGTTTACTAATGACTTGAATACATCGGCTTTCATTTGATGATACTGTGCCACGCCATGACTTGCCTCTCCCAGCCCCACTACCTGTACATCAGAGGATATGGGAATCATGTCAATGTCGGCTTGCGTATAAGACATATCTGCCGGGGCAGACGATGTGGAATTGCCACATCCAGTAAATAAAGTCAGGCAGGTTATTAGTGTCAGACTGGCACTTAAAAATTTTCTCAACTTCATGTAAAACACCTCATTTCTCAGCGTTTATATTTTCATTTCTGGTCAATCCTTGATAAATCAGGATAGCACAAATCGTTGACACTACGGTTGTTACTATCGAATTCAAGTCAATGCCACGCATATTGCAGATTACATGAACTATTATATTAACAATCATTGTTATCGCTATTGCGGCAGCTCCTTTTATAAAATGCTTCATCATTTCGAATCTCCTTTCAAAACCAAATATAAACTATTAATAAGCATATTTCTGTTGTGCCGTGTTCACGGCTTTCTCGCGAATACAGCATAGCAGAAAAAGCAGCGGTTCCTTCAAAACTGTCGTAAAATGCCGGATTTTGTGAATAAACGCTTTTCCATGCCACCGAAAACAACGGTTATTCATCATTTTCGCATGATGCTTGCTATTGGGTTCTTCATTCAGTATAATAATATACGCTTGTGAAACTCGAAGGGAGAAGCCGGATGGAACCTTATCTTTCTCTGTTATTTTCCATATTTTTCATTGCAATTACGATTCGTAATGTCTGGCCGCAAAAAATGGGGTTAAAAGCCTTTGCGGCGCTTTATGCTATGATGTTTTGTGCCGCACTGCCCACACCGCTGTTGACATTCAAGCAGTATGGGTTTTTCAATGTTATGCTGGCTGTTTGTTTATATGGATTGATTACCTATCGGGATACCCGCCCTAAAAATATTTGCATGGGGCTTTTCGGATGCGCACTTGCAATTATTCTGGAGAATGTGCTTGCGGCTTTCCGGAGGTCGTTGCTTTTCGAGCCTTTGCAGGAGAATCTCTTTACAGAGGTTTGTGAGGTGGTTCTCCAAGTGATGTTTTACTATATCATTACGCTGCTTTGCGGCAAGGCAATCCGGCGCGGACTGCAAAACAGAAAGGGCTTATTGCAGATACAGCAGGTGTGGTATCTGATGGATGCGGCATTGCTTTTGTTTGTTATTCTGTTTTTCTTTACAGGAGTCGGGAAGGGTGCAGCTTCGACTGCCGGCTTGGTTTATTATAATGTGCTGCCCTTTGTGGGCTATTCCATGGTGGCGGTTTTCCTGTCTCTCTCGATGTTCAGAACCTATCGCGAAAAGATACAGACAGAAACCAAGCAAAGGGAATTTCAGGATCTACAAGATTACACACGCAACTTAGAAGCCATGTATGATGGACTGCGATCCTTTAAGCACGATTACATCAATATACTAACTTCGCTGTCCGGTTATATTGAGAACGGAGATATGGCGGAGTTGAAGGACTTTTTTGAGGAAAAAATTCTCCCCACCGAAAATCTGATTATGCAGGGGGATTATAAGCTGAATCAGCTTAGCAATATTGCTGTATTGGAGATCAAGAGCCTGCTTTTCGCCAAAATGATTCATGCACATGAAATGGGAATCAATGTCACCATTGATATTCCGGATCACATCTCCGGCTTTCCTATGGATACGGTAGATTTAGCCCGGATTCTCGGAATTTTCCTGGACAATGCCGTGGAAGCTGCTCTGGAGGCAGTACATCCTGAAGTCGGATTGAATATCATACAGAATCCGGACACAGTTGCAGTCATTATCCGTAATAGCCTGCAAGATGGCGGCATAGCCCTGCATAAACTGAAACAACAGGGATTTACCACAAAAGCAGGGCATACGGGAATCGGTCTTGCGAATGCGCAAAGAATGATTCGGTCGTATGACAACATACTTTGGGAAACCACCACGAAGGACGGCTGCTTTACGCAGTATTTGGAGATTGCAGGGGGAAAGTCCAAACTCGCAAGCTGAGTAAGAATGGAGGAGTAGAATGCTTCATATTTTTGTATGCGAAGATGATGACGCGCAGCGGAAGAATGTTGTGCAGACCATTCATAATACGGTGATGATGGAAGAATTGGATATGCAGCTTGTTCTGGATACCGCTGATCCTTATGAGTTGTTAGAGGCGGTTAAGACCAGTCAGAATACGGGAATTTATTTTCTCGACATTGATTTGAACTGTGACATGAATGGCATGAAGCTGGCCCAGCAGATCAGGAAGTTCGATCCCCGCTGTTTTATCATATTTATAACCGCTCATTCGGAATTGAGCTATATGACATTCCAGTACCGGGTAGAGGCGATGGATTTCGTACTGAAGGACAATCCCGCCGAGGCAAAGGTAAAAATCAGAGAGTGTCTGCTTCACGCGTGGGAACGCCATACCCTGCAGACGAATAAGGTTCGTAAAACTTATACGATTGAGATCGGAGAGCGAAAAATCAGTGTCGATTATCAGGATATTCTCTTTTTTGAAACCTCCAGCAATATTCACAAGGTCGTTTTACACGCCAAAGACCGCCAGATAGAATTTACCGGAACAATGAAAGATTTGGAGAACACGCTGGATGACAGTTTCGTGCGTTGTCACCGTTCCTTTCTTGCGAACAGGAACAACATCAAAGAGGTGGATACAAAGAATAGGATTATTTATTTTGTTAATGGGGAGTCCTGCCTCATGTCCACACGTATGATGAAAGGTATATGATTCCTAGGAGAAGGAAGATTTTCAAATAAACGTTGCACTAAATTAGTCCATATAATAAACATAAGATTACCGGAACCGCAGAAAAGAGGTCAATAAAATGTATGAAGTTGCAAAACTGAACAGTAAGTTCTCGGATCATTATCTTAATGTCGCGGGAAACGATGGCTCGACTTATCATGGCGGAAATCAGGGCTGGTGGCAGGATAGGGTGACAACCGGCGATGATGTGGGACATATAAGAAGACTGAAAAAGGATGCATATTACCGTTTATGGAAGATCGGTTGCGGAATAATCGCAATGAGTGACGCGGAGTTATATTTGACGCTTCAAAATAACGGGTACAGTCTGGGTGTTTCCGGCATGTTTGATGAAAATACCCGGCAGACCGGATTGTGTAAAATAGATGCCTACAGAGACTATATAGAACGGATGTATCACACAAAATATACAATTACCGGTAGTTTTGTGAATACTATGGCCGGACTGTATCCATGGAAAATGACAGGCGGATTCCGTGATTTTCTAAGGGCAAATAACAGCTCCCGTACAAATGTTAAATGGGCGAGATACGGCAAGGTTGCCGGTATCACAAGAAAACAGAAGATATTGCATGAAATTGAAAGGATGCTGAATGAGGATATTCCGGTAGTATTTTCATATCATAGTTTTGCTAAGAAAAGAATTATATTATATGACAGTATACAAGAAGCTAAAGAAAATGTTTCAAAAAGAGATAACCCGGCAAATGCAGATTCCCATTATATGACAATAATAGGATTGTACAAGTGTCCGGACGAGCGGCCTCAGAAATATAAATATATCCTGCAAGTGGTAAGCTGGGGAAGAGTTTATTATATTGATTATGATCAATATGCGAAAAAACTGGATTATTTTTCGAATATTCTATCCGTATATTGAGGAAGGGACAACTATCAACTGTTTTAAAACACCCCTTTCACAAAAATTTCAATTCCGATCACGATCAGGATCACCCCGCCCAGTATAGATGCTTTATGGGAAAACTGCATTCCGAATTTCTTACCGATCACCAAACCCGCCATACAGATGACGAAAGTGACCGCCGCAATGATCAGCGCGCACACGAGCGCCATAAGGAAACCGTATTCCGCGATTGTGAATCCGACAGACAGCGCGTCTATGGAGGTTGCCACACCCTGTACGAGAAGAGCAGCCATGCCGACTTTAGGGGGCTGTGTTTCTTCAGGCTTGTTTCGGATTCCTTCGATTAGCATTTTGCCGCCGATAAAAAGGAGCAGACCCAGTGCTATCCAAGGAATGAATTTTTCAAATGTTCTAAAATACTGTGATATAGTATGCACGCAGATCCAGCCGGTCAGAGGCATGACTGCTTGAAAAAGTGCAAATACACCGGCGATTCCACACATCTTTTTCTTTTTCATATCCGGTTCATTCAGTCCGTTTGCGAGAGATACCGAGAAGGCATCCATCGCCAGTCCGACGCCGAGCAATGCGCTGTTAAAGAAAAATAACAAATTCCATTCCATCTTTTGTCCCTCCCTGTTATCAACAAAAAACCAAGTACAGCCTTCAGACTATACTTGGTTATATATTCGGAAATATACAGACTCCATGTATAGTTTCGGCTATACATGAGTCTCGCAATTTAAAACAAGCCAGACCGGACGGTCAGTATGTTGACTTGCTACGATATACGCTTGCTACTCCCTCATGGGCAGATATTTAGTAAAAGTATAGCATGAGGGGTGGTATCTGTCAAACGTTGATTTCCTTCTACCTGATTCTATGAATTCCACATTTTTTAGCATAATCAAAAATGTAAAAGTATAGAACCTTTGTTATAATTTTTTCCACAAAAATTTCTTAGACATTATATCGTTTGTACCGGATATCGGGAATTCTACAAAACGGAGAACTGTTCTCCGCAAATACAAATGAATATACAAGACGTGCAGGGTATAATGTAAGCTATATAAGTGGACAGAATATGAATATGACCACGGGCAAAATCAATAAAGGCGTAAGGAAAGGGATGTTCGCAGATGGATCAGATCAAGATTGGTGAGTTTATAGCGCGGAAAAGGAAAGAACAGGAACTGACGCAGATGCAGTTTGCGGAAGTTGTCGGGGTGTCAAATAAGACCGTTTCCAAATGGGAAACCGGATTAAGAATGCCTGACGTAGCAATATTACAGGATGTATGCGATGTACTGAAAATAACGATCAATGAATTATTGGCAGGAGAGGATTTTTCAGAATATTCAGAGAAGGAATATATGAAAAAAGCCGAGGATAATGTAATCGTGCTCATGCAGGAGGTAAACGAAATAAAAGAGACGAAAAAGGGCGGGATTCTGGGAGTATTATGCAGTATCCCGATCATGATTTGTGCGCTGGCATTAACATTGGTGCATGTGGTTGGCGCGACAAACATCGTATATTTTTTTAATGTCCCTACAATATTCTACATGGTCGGACTTTTCCTTTTTATATTGGGTGTTACAGGGGCGTTCCCCAAATATATAGCCGGGTACAAATGTTTGTTCAACATAAGAAAATACAATCAAAATGAGATGTGTAAAATTGTATGCACATTAGAATATGTGAGAAAGCTGACATGGACGATCGGTTTTGCTATTTTTATGATCAACGTTATGGCAATCAGCATTAATTATACGCATTTTGAAGTGATAGGACCGTTCTTGGCAGGTGCTGTTGTATCGCCATTTTATACGATTATTGTTGAGTTTATACATAGTTATATTTTGTATAAATGCAGATTGACTATGACAGACACAGGACACAGCAATGAAGGCAAATGAAGTAACATAACATTGTTTAAAAATGAGGAGGTCTGCTTTATGGTAAGTACATTAAAGAAAATTCCCATAAGAAAAGCGATCAGGGAAAAGGGAAAAAGTCTCTGCGTCATGTCGGCAGTTTTTTTTACGACCGTATTGTTTGTCACGGTTTTTTCTACCTTGTTCTTTGTGATGGACGCGGCGGAAGAGATGATGAAGGCGGCTTCGCCTATACTGTCGGATGCGGCATTTAGCGTAACGGAGGAAGAATACGAAAGAATCTGTCAGAGTAAGCACGTGGCGGAAGCGGGCAGGGGAATCCGCTTCGGCATTATGATGGAACCTTCGGGCGTCGGAGGAATCCCGTTGTTTAACTTTGAGGATAAGATGGCACAGTGGATGAAGTATTACCCTGTAGAGGGACGTATGCCCGAAAAGGGTAATGAGATCGTGGTATCCGACCAGTATCTGAAAGACCGCGGGCTTACATACAAGGCAGATGAGCAGATAGAGCTGAAGTATTATGTTGAGGAGGAAGAGTATAGAGACACTTTTACGATAGTGGGAAAGTATGAGATGGCCGGACAGCCTCTGCATGTCGTGCTGACATCAGATGACTTCTACAGGGAAGTCTGTGAACGGTTAGAGCAGCGCGGAATTAAGATTGAAGACGCAACTTATCAAATAGCAGGCATTATGTTCTCGTCCCGCGGGAATGTGAGAAGGCTCGTGTCCATGCTGATTGCGGAGGAAGAGCTTGGTCTGGAAGAGGACGAGATCATTTTAAATGATATTTCTCTGCTTGACGGTATGGGTATAGGGACGTGGGCGGCGATTTTGAGTCTGCTTCTCTTTGTGATGATGATCGGGTATCTGTTTATCTCAAACATTTTTCAGATTTCCATATCCGGGGATGCGCGGTTTTACGGGAAACTGTCCACTAACGGGGTGACGAAAAAGGAGATTAAGAAGATCGTCCAGCGGAAAAATAATATTCTTTTCCTGATTTCCGCCATTCCGGCGCTGCTTGTGGGCTATGTTTTTTCGGCTGCCATACTGCCCAGTATTTTAAGCGCTTATGCCACTATTCAGATCGAAAGAAGTGGTAATGCGATGATCTTCGTTTTCTCTCTGGCGTTTTCCTATGCATCGGTGAAGGTCAGTGAGCGAAAGTCAGTCAGACTCGCGAAGAATGCCTCTCCGATAGAAATGAAGCGGTATATGGGGAAATTCAGGCGGGTGAAAACAGCCGACAACAAGGACTGTCTGAGAAAGTTTGTGGTGAGAAATTTTAAGAGCGATAAGGCAAAAGTATTAAAGGTATGCATATCGGTTGCACTCAGCATTCTGCTTGCTAATGCCTTCTATGCCGTGGCAGCAGGATTTGATGAGGAGGAATATGTAAAGAGTGATTTGGATGCAGATTTTATCATTGCAAAAGATCCCATATTTTCGAGTCCGAATGTGAATTCTATTTCCTATCTGCGTACTACACAAGAAGAGATTGCAGAATACAGTGACCTTCCCGGAATTATTGAGGAGGGCGGCGCAACGCTGTCTCATATATGTATTTATGCATCTGAGCAGGTATGGGACAATTTTGTCAGGATCGCAGGTGAGGATTGTTATTCTACCCCGGGTGAGATGTGGACAGCGGCTTACGGGATGGATGATATGATGTTAAGAAAGTTAAAGCCCATAAAAGGTGAATTAGATTTAGAGCTGTTTCACACGGGCAATTATGTGCTGTTAGACCCTATTATAAGTGATAACAATGAGGAAAATGCGGCGTGTTATGAACCGGGAGATGAGGTGACGATTCCGTTCAGGAGCGGGGAAGAAAAGACTTATACGGTTATGGCGGTTGTGGAAGACCTGCATTATTCGCTGGCATTTCCGGGAAGGTACCCGGCGAGCCAGATATATCTTCCGATGGAAGAGTGGCAGGAAAGGGAAAAACGGAATGGTTATTACCTATACGCTTTTGATGTGGAGGAGGAGTTTCATGAGGTATGGGACGACGCCTTAGAGAGCAGCATAAAGGGAAAAGACGACCGGCTTGCCTATCGGTCAGCCAAGACAGCGGGCGCGGAGGCAAAAGGATATGTAAGAGGGTTAAAGCTGGCGGGGGTTGTCCTGAGCATGATTTTACTGTCTATGGGGATTTTGAACTTTGTCAATTGTATGGTGGGAAGTGTTTACAACAGGAGGAAAGAGTTTGCGATCCTGCAGAGTATGGGGATGGAGGAGCAGGAGATCCGGAAGAGCCTTGCCAAAGAGGGAATGTTGTATATGGCAGGGGGATTCGTGCCGGGAGTTCTGGTCACGGTTCCCAGTGTCCGGGTGCTGATTGAGAGGCTTTTGATGGCGCCGTACATAGAATATCATTTTTACCCGGTTGTCTATCTGATGTTTGCGGTGCTGGGGTGCGCGGTGGCAGTTTTGGTGCCGTGGGTGGCGTATAGGGTGATGGATCGGAAGGAGGATTTTCTGTATAGGATACGGGCGTGTAGGGAATAGAGAGAGGTGTGGTAGGCTGAGAGGGCAGGCTGCACATAATGTTCTCTCGTGTCGGGCTCCGTCATATGGATTTTCTAAATATTCCGGGGAGATTGAGATGGTGGACGCGACCGTCCTCAATGCGCATCCATGCGCAGTTCGGACTTTTCGGGACATCCATGTCCCTCAATCGCTGTTATATCGGCGGAATATTAAGAAAATCTCATATGACTGCGCAGGACACGAGAGAACATTATATGCCGCCTGCCTATCTAAGTTTACCGGATGAAGGTTTGTAGCAGAGCTGCATAGGCGGAGGGAAAATGGAGAGAGATAAAGGGAAATAAAAGGAAATAAGGGAAAGTAAAATAAGGGGGAAGGAAAATATGGAAAAAGGAAATATGAAGAAAGAGAATATGGAAAGAGAAGTTGTGGTTGATGTGAAGGATGTGAGTAAAATTTATGAGAGTCAGTCCGGAAGGAGCCGCGTTCTGGATCGGGTGAATGTCAGCATTAAGAAGGGTGAGTTTGTGGGAATCGTGGGAGATTCGGGCAGTGGTAAGACAACGCTTCTTAATCTGGTGGGCGGAATGGACTGCGTCAGTGAGGGAACGATTACCGTTGCGGGGGATGTGATATCTGATTTTGACGACAGGCAGAGGACATTATACAGGCGCAGGCGGGTGGGATTTATTTTTCAGGATTACAATCTGATTAACGAACTGACCGTATACGAGAATATTATCCTGCCTTTTCAATTAAAAGGAAAAAAGATAGATGAGAAACTTATTGACGGGTTTTTGGATATGCTGAAGTTGAAGGAGAAGAAAAATGCTTTCCCCATGCAGTTATCCGGTGGGGAGCAGCAGAGGGCAGCAGTGCTAAGGTCGCTACTCAGTGAGCCGGACATTATTCTGGCGGATGAGCCTACGGGGAATCTGGACAGCAGGAACACGCAGGTGGTGGTAAAGCTCTTGAAGCATTTTTCTGACCGCATGAACAAAACGATTCTTTTTGTCACTCATAATATGGAACTGACTAAGAGCTGCAATCGCGTAATTGTAGTGAAGGATGGCAAGATCGTTAATGAATAACGCTGAAACATAAAATAAAAGGAAATTAAAACCATTTGATAAAGTACTTATAATTGCGAACACTTCTTTTGTATGCTACAATATACAAGGGTTTCGACATCCGTATATGATACGGATGTCCGGTCTTGTACTATATTGTATGATACAGGGGTTAGTACATCGTAATTCGGTAACACTATTTTACATCAATTATAAGGAGAAGGATATGGCAAGCATCAGTTTGACGAAAGTCATCGAGAAATTCAGGTTGGAGAACCTCACACCGGAGATCGACATTTCCAAGATTAACGTGACGCAGCCGGATATTAACAGACCGGCGCTGCAGATCGCAGGCTATTTCGAACATTTTGAAACCACGCGCTTACAGGTGGTGGGATTTGTGGAATACTCATACATGAACGGACTGGACGAAGAGAGACAGATCGAAATATATGAGAAGCTGCTTAATAATCCGATTCCCGGAATTATTTTCTGCAGAGAACTGCATCCGAATGATTTGTTTAAGAAGACGGCAGTGAAGTACGGGGTGCCGCTGTTAATGACGAAGAAGGCGACGTCGGCATGCATGGCTGAGGTGATCAGATGGCTTAATGTAAAGCTTGCTCCGTGTATTTCCGTGCACGGCGTTCTGGTGGACGTATACGGCGAGGGTGTGCTGATTACGGGTGAGAGCGGTATCGGTAAATCCGAGGCGGCTCTGGAACTGATCAAGAGAGGTCATCGTCTTGTCACTGATGATGTGGTGGAACTGCGAAGAGTCAGCGAGGATACGCTGGTAGGTTCCGCACCCGATATTACTAAACACTTTATCGAACTGAGAGGTATCGGTATTGTGGATGTGAAGGCGTTATTCGGTGCGTCCAGTGTCAAAGATACGCAGAACATTGATCTGGTCATCAGGCTGGAAGACTGGGATAAAGAGAAAGAGTACGACCGTCTCGGATTGGAGGAGGAATATACGGAATATCTGGGCAATAAAGTAGTCTGCCACAGCATACCGATCAGACCGGGGCGTAATCTGGCGATTATCTGTGAATCGGCGGCGGTTAATCATCGTCAGAAGAAGATGGGTTACAATGCGGCGCAGGAGCTGTACAAGCGAGTACAGAAATCTTTGGCAGGCAAGAGAGATGAGGAAGAGTAGAGAAGAGAAGAGGAGGAAGAGTATCATGGCAGAATATGTATTTGGGGTAGATATAGGCGGCACGACGGTTAAGCTTGGACTTTTTGACAATAGCGGCAATGTACTGGATAAATGGGAGATTCCCACCAGAACCGAGAACGGCGGGACGAATATCCTGCCTGACATCGCGCAGAGCATTCAGGATAAGATGTCGGAGAAAAATATTGACAAGGAGAATGTGGCTGGTGTCGGTGTCGGCGCTCCGGGACCGGTGGACGGCGCGGGGATCATTCACAAGGCGGTCAACTTAGGGTGGAACGAGATGAATCTGAAGCAGGAGCTTAGTACACTCTTAAGCGGCATGCGAGTAGAGGGCGGCAACGATGCGAATGTAGCGGCGCTCGGCGAGATGTGGAAAGGCGGTGGACAAGGCTACGGTAATCTGGTGGCGGTCACGCTCGGAACAGGTGTCGGCGGCGGAATCATCATTAACGGTAAGATCATGACAGGCGCTACCGGGTCCGGTGGCGAGATCGGGCATATCCATGTGGAGGACGAAGAGTCAGAGGCGTGCGGCTGCGGTAATTACGGCTGCCTTGAAGAGTATGCTTCCGCTACGGGCATTACCAGACTTGCCAATCGGAAGCTGCAGGCAAGTGATAAGGACAGCGTGCTCAGACAGGGCGAGGTATCCGCGAAGACCGTATTTGACGCGGTGAAGGCAGGGGACGAGCTTGCCATTGAGGTCGCACAGCAATTCGGTGATTATCTCGGTAAGGGTCTGGCGGTAATAGCAGGTGTTATTAATCCAGAGATATTCGTGATCGGTGGCGGTGTGTCTAAGGCGGGGGAAGTATTGTTTGATTATATCAGACCTGCTTTTGATAAGACGGTATTCCACGGCTGCAAGGACACAAAATTTGCGCTGGCTACATTGGGCAATGATGCCGGTATATACGGTGCAGCTAAGATGGTATTGGACTAAGCGATACATAATTCGCACGGTATCGGATTATTCTAAGATAGAATGCAGGCAGACCGATATTGGCTGTAGCGGCCGGCAGTCTGCCGGAATATAAATAAATTAAGAAGTAAATCTGCGAAACGGACGGTATAGAGATTGAACACATCAATGTATGATTACATCAAAACGATCATTCCGAGGGAGCGCATATTGTTTCATGAGCCCATGAATCAGCACACCACTTTCCGCGTGGGCGGAGAGGCGGAATGTTTTTTTGCCATACAGCAGGAGGAAGAGCTGGTAAAACTGATTCCTTATCTGAATCAGATAGAGCAGGATTACTTTATTTTAGGAAACGGCAGTAATCTGCTGGTGGGAGATAAGGGATATCGGGGAATCGTGCTTAAGTTTGATGGTCCGATGGAACAGATTCGGACAGACGGCACACGCATCACGGCGAAGGCGGGTGCTCCGCTTGCTAAGGTGGCGGTGGCAGCTAAGGAGAACGGACTCACGGGACTGGAGTTCGCGGCAGGCATACCGGGGACGATCGGCGGCGGTGTGGTGATGAACGCCGGCGCGTATGACGGAGAAATGAAACAGGTGGTGGAAGCAGTCCGTGTGATCAACCGTGAAGGAGAGATCACGACACTGGATAATGATACGATGGAGTTCGGATACCGTACCAGCATTATTAAGAACAGACCGTATATTGTGCTGGAGGTTGTGTTACGGCTTGCGGAAGGCGATCCGGATCAGATCGGTGCAAAGATGGAGGAGCTGGCGCAGCTGCGGAGAAATAAACAGCCCTTGGAGTATGCCAGCGCGGGCAGTACCTTTAAGAGACCGGAGGGATATTATGCAGGCAAGCTGATTATGGAGGCTGGTATGAGAGGTTACCGGATCGGCGGTGCGCAGGTTTCGAATAAACATTGCGGGTTTATCATTAATACAGGCAGGGCGACTGCGGCGGATATCAAGGAAGTGATAGAGGAAGTGCAGGAACGGGTCAAGGAAAGATTTCATGTTTCGCTGGAGCCGGAAGTGGTTTTCTTGGGAGATTTTTAATGAGATCGGCATATCCGGTGGCCGGATTACAGCATACAAGGAGATGACGCTATGAGATTTGTGGTGGTGACCGGCATGAGTGGTGCCGGGAAGAGAACGGCCATGAAGATGTTGGAGGACGTAGGGTTTTACTGCGTGGATAATCTGCCGGTGCCGCTGATTGAGAAGTTTGTGGAGTTGGTCGCGACGCCTAACGGTGAGATCAGTAAAGTTGCTTTAGGATTGGATGTACGCGCCG
Source organism: Lachnospiraceae bacterium (assembly GCA_014804605.1). Classification (GTDB taxonomy): domain Bacteria; phylum Bacillota; class Clostridia; order Lachnospirales; family Lachnospiraceae; genus UBA3282. The sequence continues at coordinate 22,552 of JAAUZM010000041.1, forward strand.
ATCAGCCTTTTGGTGAGGCACAGAGCGTTCTGAATAAGATGCGGAAGAATGGTTATCTGTTTGAGATCCTCTTTATGGATGCGGGCGACTCGGTGCTGCTCAAGCGTTATAAGGAGACAAGGCGGATGCATCCGCTGTCACCGGACGGCAGAGTGGAAGAGGGTATTAATAAGGAGCGGGAGATCCTGCGGGAAACTAAGCAGAAGGCCGACTACGTCATTGATACGTCCAATCTTCTGACGAGAGAATTAAAAGAAGAGATCGATCATATTTTTGTGCGCAATGAAGAGTATAGTTCTCTGATGATCTCGATTCTGTCTTTCGGCTTCAAGAATGGCATACCGGCAGATGCTGATCTGGTGTTTGATGTCAGATTTCTTCCGAATCCGTTCTATATCGATGAACTGAAGCATAAAACCGGTAATGACACGGAAGTACAGGATTACGTGATGAGCTTTCCCGAAGCCTCCGTATTCTTGGAGAAGCTGATGGGGATGTTGGATTTCCTGATCCCTAATTATATCAAAGAAGGGAAGCATCAGCTGGTGATCGGCATAGGCTGTACCGGCGGCAAGCACAGGAGCGTTACTTTGGCGAATGAGCTTTATGCGGGCATGAAGGATCATGGAAATTACGGCATTAAGCTGTATCATAGAGATATCAAACAGGGAGTGTAGAATGTCTTTTTCCGGAACAGTGAAAGAAGAACTGGCGGCACAGATCGGCGCGGCGAGACATTGCCAGCTTGCGGAACTGGCGGCACTGATTCATTTTGCCGGAAGCACTTGTGAGAACGGGACACACCTATGTTTTCATACGGAAAATGAAGCAGTTGCCAGAAAGTGCTTTACATTATTCAAAAAAACATATAATATAGATAATGTTGTGATGAAAGAAAAGAGCAGATTACTGCCCGACGACGAGATGGAGAGAAAAGTGATACAGGCCCTTCACCTTACGGGGAAGGACGGCGAGCTGATTGCGCTTGAGATGCCGGTCAGTTCTCTTTTGATCAAGAACTCCTGTTGCGCAAGGGCGTATTTGCGGGGAGCGTTTTTATGTATCGGCTCCATGAGCGATCCTGCGAAGGGTTATCATCTGGAATATGTATGTACAGACAGCGTACAGGCGAGGCAGCTTTGCGATATGATGCGGGAATTCCAGATCGACGCGAAAACCATTAAACGCAAGAAGTATGAAGTGGTGTACTTAAAAGAAGGCGCAGGGATCGTTGATCTTCTGAATGTTATGGGAGCGCATGTGTCACTGATGAATCTGGAAAATCTCAGAATCGTCAAGGAGATGCGTAATTCCATTAACAGGCGTGTGAACTGCGAGACGGCGAATATCTCCAAAACCGTTACCGCAGCGTCCAAGCAGATCGAGGACATATTACTGATCAGAGATAAATATGGATTCGAGAATCTGCCGGACAATTTAAGACAGATGGCGGAGATTCGATTGGAGTATCCGGATGCCGCGCTCAAGGAATTGGGCGGATATCTGGAACCGCCTGTGGGTAAATCAGGTGTCAATCACAGATTACGTAGATTGAGTGAAATAGCCGGTGGGATCAAACCGTAAAAGGAGGAGAACATTATGATACAAAAATCTATCCAGATCAAGCTGGAGACAGGCTTGGAAGCCAGACCGGTTGCTATGCTTGTACAGGTGGCGAGTCAGTTTGAGAGCACAGTCTACATCAATGCGGATGACAGAAAAGTCAATGCAAAGAGCATTATGGGTATGATGAGTCTGGGACTTGCCAGCGGTGAAGAAGTTGTGGTCGTTGCGGAGGGCAATGATGAAGGGGCTGCGGTTGAGGAGATTGAGAAATTCTTAAGCGGCAGATAATAGCCACAGACTTCGTATTTGACATTTAGATAAGGCATAATATAAGGGAGATTTCCGGAGGGGGAGTCTCTTTTTGTGTTATGGAAATTCCTAAAAATGATTTGCACCCATTATATCGTAATGATAGAATAGGGTATAAGTAATATATAGATATGCATGAAGAACGGAGGCAGATATGGATCGAAAAATGCTGTTTGTTTATAATCCCAGAGCGGGCAAGGCGCAGATTCGCAGTAATCTGCTGGATATTATAGATATATTTGTGAAAGCGGGATATGAAGTGACCGCCTACCCGACGCAGGCTGCCGGAGACGCGATTAAGGCTGTTAAAGCTCGGCATGAAGGGTATGATATTGTGGCGTGCAGCGGCGGAGACGGGACGCTGGACGAAGTGGTAAGCGGTATGATGCAGTGTGAGGAAAAACTTCCGATCGGATATATTCCGGCTGGCAGCACCAACGATTTTGCCAATAGTCTGAAGATTCCCAAGAGCATGATCAAGGCGGCTGACGTAGTGGTCGGCGGCAGAGATTACGCCTGTGATATCGGTGCTTTTAACAACGATACTTTTATCTATGTGGCTGCATTCGGTATTTTTACGGATGTATCCTATGAGACGAAGCAGGATGTCAAGAATGTTCTGGGACATGCCGCATATCTGCTGGAAGGGGTTAAGCGGTTACCGTCAGTGCGCTCTTATCCGCTTAAGATCACCTGTAATGATCAGGTGATTGAGGGAGAGTTTCTTTACGGTATGGTTACGAATTCTTATTCCGTAGGCGGATTTCGCGGAATAACGGGGCAGGATATTCTGTTGGATGACGGGCTCTTTGAGGTGACGATGATTCGCAAGCCGTCTAATCCGTTGGACCTGAATAATATTATTCTGGCGCTGGTAGATAAGCGTGTGAAATCAGAGCATATTCATACGTTTAAGACATCCCGGCTGGTTGTGGAGAGCGAGGAGCCTGTCTCATGGACTCTGGACGGAGAGTTTGGAGGGGAACACTGCAAGGCGGTGATCGAGAACAGACAGAGAGTGCTGTACATCAGGGTTCCGGAAGAGTAATCAAAACTAATATTTTCCAGAATATGTTTGCGTAAGGTCAAGCTTTGGGTTATAATAAGTACGATAGTTAATATCCGGCGCGACAGCCGGTCATAATAATAAAAATATTAAGAAAGGTGGTAATGACAATGCCATTAGTTACAACAAAGGAAATGTTCGAGAAGGCATACAATGGCGGCTATGCGGTTGGTGCGTTCAATGTCAACAACATGGAGATCGTTCAGGGTATTACAGAGGCAGCCGGCGAGCTGAAGAGCCCTGTTATTCTTCAGGTTTCCAAGGGAGCTCGTGCTTATGCTAACCATACTTATCTGGTTAAGTTAGTAGAGGCAGCAGTTGCAGAGAATCCTGAGATCCCGATCGCGCTTCATCTGGATCACGGCGATACTTTTGAATTGTGTAAATCCTGTATCGACGGCGGATTTACTTCCGTTATGATCGATGCATCATCCAAATCTTTTGAGGATAACATCGCTTTAACGAAGCAGGTTGTAGAGTATGCTCATGATAAGGGCGTAGTTGTTGAGGCTGAGCTTGGTACATTGGCAGGTGTTGAGGATGAAGTTGTCGTAGAGGCAGGTAAAGAATCCTATACACGTCCGGAGGAAGTAGAAGAGTTCGTTTCCAGAACAGGATGTGACTCTCTTGCGATCGCAATCGGTACTTCCCATGGTGCGTACAAGTTTACGGCAGCGCAGTGTACAAGAAATGCCGATGGTATTCTTGTTCCCCCGCCGCTTCGTTTCGACGTATTAGAGGAGTGCATCAAGCGTCTGCCCGGTTTCCCGATCGTTCTGCACGGTTCTTCTTCCGTTCCGCAGGAGTTCGTTAAGATGGTTAACCAGTACGGCGGCGATATGCCCGATGCAGTAGGTATTCCGGAAGAGCAGCTTCGTAAAGCAGCTGAGCTTGCAGTATGTAAGATCAATATCGACTCCGATATCCGTCTTGCAATGACAGGTAACATCCGTAAATACTTCGCAGAGCATCCGGATCACTTCGATCCTCGTCAGTATCTGAAACCGGCTCGTCAGGCTGTTAAAGATATGGTTGCTCATAAGATTAAGAACGTTCTTGGTTCTGACGGTAAGGCGTAAGAAGCAGACAGAACGTAATCTGATTTAATCAGAGAACGTAACATCAATGAAAAAAAGTGCCGCGACATAACCGGAAAGTGGTTATGAAGCGGTACTTTCTTACTTGCCAATATATTTCTGCAAAAATTCCGAAATCGTGTCATAATATGCTTCCGGGTCTTTATCCTGTGCCTGCGCATGTCCCGCGCCTTCCACGATCAACAGATCTTTGGGACAGGATGCAGCTTCGTATAAATCTTCTGACATTCGGACAGATATCATGGCATCCGAAGCGCCGTGTATAAAGAGGGTCGGTGTAGTGCTCTTAGCTACGGCATCGATTGCCGAGGCATCCATCAGGTCGTACCCGCCGCGAAGCTTAAGCACGACGCGGGCGGAATCCACCAGTGGAAAAGCGGGCAGGTAGAACCATTCCGTCACCTTGTCACCGAACATGGAGTAAGCATCCGTGTAGGCACAGTCTGAGATGACAGCGGCTACATGATCTGACAGAGTTTCTTCCCCGGTCATGATTAACGCCGTGGAGGCCCCCATGGATTGTCCGTGTATGATGATCTGCGCTTCCGGATCCTGCGACAGGATATAGTCGATCCAGAGATTACAGTCGTAATGATCTGTCCATCCCATTCCGATGAAATCACCCTCGCTCTCGCCTTGACATCGCAGATCGGGCACGATAACGTGATATCCTGATTCATGATACCAACAGGCGAAGGGATACATCTCTTCTTTCCAGCCCGTATAGCCGTGAAGCACGAGTGCCCACAGATGTGTGTTATCCTCCGGATTCTGCGCATGAAATTCAGTTGCAATCANTGTATAACCGTCTGAGCTTACGACGGAAATCTTGTTTGAGTCTACTGTCTCCAGCCATTCATTCGTATGGTTTAGGGCGAGCTGACGGTTTACCTGAATATCCGATGTCTGTACCTGTGCGGCATAACTCTCATCAGTGATTCGCTGAAAGGATTCCAGCTTCCGCATAAAGGAAGGCACCAGCGCGGCGCTTACAAGGAAATTCACCAGAATAAAATACAGCACGGCCAGCAGGAGTATTATGATTAACAGAACAATAAAGAGTTTGCGCTTTTTTTTCAAAATGATCNGCANCTTTTTTAGATTCGAGTTCGCGAAGCAAATCTCGCAAAGTTAATTCCGAAGGAATTTACTTTTTTTATTGTACTATAAATCGTCGGGTCCTGCCAGACGTGCCGTATTTATTTTTCTGTTACTTTTTGTATATTACGGTAGATATATCCATAGTAGTATGTACTTTNCTCAAATCTGGTGATTTAAGTAAAAGTGCCGTATATGTATTGCTTACTCCGCATGCTCCTCGTTGATATCCGGGAATACAGACAACATCGGTTTCACATCTTTCTTGCGGATTATGCGGTCTACATAGTTTTTCGTAATCTTCATCACAAGCGGAGAGAGGCATAGTACACCGATCAGGTTAGGCATAGCCATCAAGCCGTTAAATGTATCGGAGAGATCCCATGCAAGACTCAGATTCATGGTTGCTCCGATAAAGATCATCAGAACGAATACAATCTTATAGGCGATTGTGGACTTTGTGCCGAATAAGTACTCCCATGCCTTGGAACCATAATGACTCCATCCAAGAACTGTGGAGAATGCAAACAACAGGATCGCAAGAGCGATGAACATAGGTCCGAAGGAACCGAATATAGTTGCAAACGCTTCTCCTACCAGTGCGGAACCGGAGGACTCGCTTAAGACTGCACCGGTTTCCAGATCAACAAGACCGGAAGAGAGAACGGCAAATGCTGTCAGCGTGCAGACAACGATAGTGTCCGCAAATACTTCGAAGATACCCCACATACCCTGACGAACAGGTTCTTTTACGTTGGAGTTGGAGTGTACCATAACGGAGGAACCGAGTCCGGCTTCGTTGGAGAACACGCCACGCTTCATACCCCATGTCAGAGCCATCTTGACACNGGAGCCGACGATACCGCCGCCTACNGCTTTTAAGCCGAACGCGCCTTTNAAGATAGCGGCNAATACGGCNCCNACCTGACCGATGTTAGCGAAGAAGATTACCAGNGCNCCGAGGATATATGCGATTGCCATGAAAGGAACCAGTTTCTCGGTAACGGATGCGATTCTCTTCAGACCGCCGACAATAACAAGCGCTGCTAAGATCATCAATGCGATACCCGTNACAACAGTCGGAATCGAGAATGCCGCCTCCATGTTAGCGGAGATAGAGTTTACCTGACTCATGTTGCCGATACCAAAGGAAGCAAGCAGGCAGAATGCAGAGAACAGCACCGCAAGTACCGCACCGATCTGTTTACAGCCTTTGTAGGAGCCGAGACCGTCTTTTAAGTAATACATGGCACCGCCGCACCATTCGTCGTTAGAATTCTTACGACGATAGTAGATACCGAGGACATTTTCGGAATAGTTCGTCATCATACCGAAGAAGGCAACGATCCACATCCAGAAGATCGCACCGGGACCGCCTGCGATCAGTGCGCTGGCGACACCTACAATATTACCGGTACCGATCGTAGCCGCGAGCGCTGTACATAAGGACTGAAACTGGGANATAGATTTGTCGTCCTTGTCGGTATGCTTCGTGATGTGCTTATCACTGAAGATGCCGCCTATGGTGTTTTTAAACCAATGTCCGATATGGGACAACTGNAAGAATTTAGTAAGTACGGTCATCAGAATACCTGTACCGACAAGGAGTATCAGCATCGGAATACCCCAGACAAAATTGTTGACCGCGCCGTTGACCGTTGTAATGGTATCAACGAGACCGGTAAAGAATTCGTTCATAATAGTCTCCTCCTTCATCTGCTTCCGTAAAAAAGCGCAGACATGATAAGTATGTCTACGCTGACATTCGGAAATCACTTATTGATATACTATATGTAAGTCTACACNCTACAAAGTATANCATAGAATNAATGCTATAGCAAGGNAAAATTGTATACATGGATATTTGCATATTGCAATATACAATAATAAACACACAGACTGAATCGTTGTCTTCATATGTTATAGAGGAAAAAATACCCCTNAAAAGGGAGGATGCCAAGTANAGAAAATCTNTACTTGGCATTTATTATGAAAAAGTTTTAATTAATCAGTNANNTTGATGTGTTCTCTGTTGTGATCTTATGGTNTTAGTATACGCAAGAGAAATGTCTAAAAAATGATTCCTGAATGAAGTTTTTTTAAATTAAATATGAACAAATCATGAACGNGGTTGTACNNACAGATNCNCGTATCATAGCCTATGATGAATTTCATTTCTTAGAGCTTCTCCGGTTCCGGATACTCTACACCGAAAGTATCAACCGTAACCGTTTTAATCCGCTGATCTTCTAAAGGACGGTCGTTGTAATCGGTAGCTGTCTCGGCTATCTTATTGACATTTTCCATACCTTCTATCACCTTTCCAAACGCCGCATAAGCGCCGTCCAAGTGAGGGCTTGTCTTGTGCATGACAAAGAAGTATGGAGCCGGAAAGCCGCATATTTACTGGATATTTTAGCACTTTTAGAGTTTGTTGACAACAAATTGACAACAATTTTTGTTTTGAACAGTACCGAATAATACTGAATGGTACTTTTATATAACAGCTTATGAGTTTGCAAGAAAAGGCATCCCCCAAAAAGGATGTCTTTTTGTTTGGGAAAAATGAATCAAAAAATTTATATTATGGAGGAAAGATTATGAACAACACAGCGTTAAGAGCAGAGGCGCAGAGCGCCAACAACACGCACATGGTTTTTGCAAACGATGAACATGAGACGTTTTATTATGAGAAATTGAAACAGGCGAGGTATCAGGACTGCTATCACAAGGCTTTGATCTACACTCTCGGTATATCAGAGGATACAAGGAATCATTTCAGCCAGATCTATGATATTAAGTCAGGGTACATCAAGCCAGAGTGTCTACATCAAGGCTGGCAGACCAGCGGCAGTGTACGGGTGGTAAGGCTTGCTTTTAACCTTTACACTGACGGAACGCCAACTGTTGACGATTATGAGAGCAAGGACGAGCAAATAAGCGAGTGCAGGGAGTATTCCATAAGCAATATCTTCTGCTGTAGCTATGCAATGTACTTTTGGGAGGGGATCAAACTCCGTTATCCGGAATACTGCCGGAAACCTAAGTCCATTGAAGAAATCCTTGCGGAAATGGAGAGAAAACGTGCTAAAAATTCGACTGATGGGAACAAAGAATGATATTAAGTGGTTCGAGAGGATCTTACGCAGGCAGCCAAAGGTTG
>JAAUZM010000042.1 GCA_014804605.1 Lachnospiraceae bacterium
CATGAAGAGAAAAGAGTGGGTCGAGTATCTTCGAGGAAAAGCAGGGCTGTAAGCACATAGAGACCAATCATCTTTTGGGATGGTTGGTTTTTTTACATATTCTGCAATATTCATAAATGGTAAAATCCTTTGAAATTCTGAAATTTGAAAACTTTTTTCCTAAGTCACGACAATATATAGATGCAAGGGCAAATCTTTGCAAGTCGACTTGAAAGAAGAAGGAGGATGGCTGCTATGAATAATGATGAATTTGAGCGGTTTGTCCTGAAGTTTGGAAGGGATATCCTGCGGTTCTGCCGGATGACAGCCGGAGACGCAGAAAATGGGGACGAACTATATCAGGACACAATGCTCAAACTGCTGGAGAAAAAGAAAAGGCTGGACTCCATGCAGAATACAAAGAGTTACGCTTTATCCACTTCAATTTATCTTTGGAAGAATAGAAAGAAAAAATATGCAAACCGGATGAGACTGGTTCCGATGGACAGTATGGATGAGATGTCCGAAGAGGGTTACGAGATTTCCGGTCATGATATGGAAGTCTCGCCGGAACATATTATTTTGCAGCAAAATGAGGTAGATATGGTCCAGGGATTAGTTGCATCTTTGCCTGAGAAGTACAGAATACCAATCTATTTGTACTATTCGGCGGATATGCAGATAAAAGAGGTTTCTGAGATTCTTGGACTGCCGGAAGGAACCGTCAAGAGCCGGATGCGGAAAGCAAAGAANCAGTTAAAGGAAAAATTGGAGGCGATAGGATATGACAGATGAAAAATTGGATCAAATCTTAAAGCANGCCCTTGCTCCTGAAATTAATGACAGGGAAATCCGNGTACGNAGAAGGAGGAAGGGNAAAATGAGAAAATCTGGTAAAATAGGAACAGGCGTAGCCGCGGCAGTGGCAGTGGCAGTTATTGGAATCGGTGGACTGGGTTATGTTAATCCGGTNCTTGCAGCAAAGATTCCNNTGATTGGCAAAATTTTCGAGAANGTTGAGGATGANGTCACATATTCNGGTGANTATACGGATAAGGGAACTGTCNTGACNAATGAGGATCATGNAGGCAATTTGGATACTTNGGACTACTCCGTATCTGATCAAGGAATNACACTGACTGCATCGGANGTNTACTGTGATGGATATTCCATATTCCTTACGGTNAATATTGANNCAGAAGATGCAGATTTTACTCATATTCCGGAGCATTATACAGGTATGAATGTTGCAGATAACCGGACAGCCGCAGGATTTTATATAGGCGGGACATGGAGTGTTGATGGAAGCTCACCTGAGATGCTAAAAAATACATTTGAGGGAGAAGTAATCGACAACCATACATTTGCAGGCATGTTGAAGATGGACTTTGAGGAAAAAGTTTCAGGCANCGGCGAACTTAACCTAAATGTAGACGGTCTTGGTTATGACGATGACAGGATGCTCGACAGCGAAGAAATATCCGCATCCCATTGGACGGACGGCAGCTGGAATATTGTCATTCCATTTGAGGTGAATGGNACAGATGTAAAGGTTATTGAAGTAGGTGAGAAGAAAGGGAATATTACGCTTGATAATATAGTGGTATCTCCATATCAGGTGATTGTCCATGCAACAACACCGGGAGAGCATCGCGAATTAACAGATGACTGGAGAGAGAAGCTGCTTTCAAAAGATCCTGATATGACAGATGCAGAGATGTTCGAGATAATCGGGTGGACTTATGAACCCTGTTATACAATCGTATTTAATCAGGATGGGGAAATTCTTCACCCGGATATGGAAATGGCAGGCTGGGCGGGGTTTGCTGTTCAGGAAAAAGAAATAAAAACTCTGCATATCTTCATTTATGACAATTTTGATGATTGGGATCAAATGGAATCGGAAGGAATGAACAGCAGTGTTGCCGACAAGGCAGTCATTGCAAAGGAAATACGCGTAGAATAGGTAAGCGAAAGCGTTTGTTGGAAAAACCAATGAACGCTTTTCCGCATTTAAGGATAATGTTATACTCCCTTTACAACTTAGAAAAATATTTTTTCAATGCGACCGATTGATGTTATGGTTCATCTAATAAATGTAAGCAGAAATCAGTGCGCATTGCAAGGTATGAAGATCCATATTAGTTTTTTGACAGTTCATAAATCCTGAATCCGGTCGTGCCAAATCCGTAAGTTCCACAATCTATCATGGTATAGCCGGTGATATTGATAGGTGTATCATTCACGTATTCATTATCATCCAGAAACCACACAGTCCCATTAGTTTCAGAAAGCAGCATAGCTAATTCAGACAGATTTTCTTTTTCTATACCGATATATTCCGTGCTGGGGAAATAATACTCTACACAATGAGCAAGATAACCATATCCGTCATTTACATATACGATGCGGGCATTTGAGGTGCTGTTTTCTGTAATAAAATCGACTGTTTCTGTCGTAATATGGTCAGCTTGCGTGAGGAATGCAGAACGATAACGTATTCCGCCGATAAGGAAACAAAAGAGGCACAGGAGCATTACAATATATTTATTGAGAAAACGAACCATATTACTGATTCCAAGTATGCAGAGACATACCGCCATGATCAGGTAACGACTGACCAGGATCGGGCGGATATGCGAAGCGTACCATACGGCAAAAAGCATAATTCCGCACAGCGCGCTGCTGCATATTAATGCCCAATAACTATCAACAATTCTGTCCTTGATAAATCGGATGAATGCAAAAATGATGAGGACAAAGATCACGCCCAGATATATATGCTCCGAATAAGGAATAGCGCTGTAGAACAGTTCGCGTAACGGTGCCAGCCTGGAGGTGGGCATACTGATCCAATAGGCCTGATTTACCGCAGTTACCTGTCTTAATGCGACAGGGAGCCAGGGAAGATATATGATAATCGTGCACGCTGCGCAGATCAGCCATGAGGCGATTTGTTTTTTGTTCTTAGTATATAAGAAATGGACGATTAGTCCGGCGTATAGGAAACACATTACCAGCAGGGCGTAATAATGTGTATAGGCAGCCAACAGGCTGGAAAGCGTGAAACAGATCCAATATTTTCCGGACGGATTATGAGTTTGCGGAGTTGCTCCGCAGACTTTATTATTTTGTAGGGAATTCGCTTTGCTAAGAATATGATATGAGCAGATTCCGCTTATAATCGTAAACATGCTTGCCAGCATATACATGCGAATCTCTGTTGTCTTCTGGATCATAAATGGATTCAGATAAAGAAAGCAGGCATAAAACAGGGCAGATTTTTTGCCGAAATGACGAGATAAAAAAAGGGTGCCGGACCATAATGCCACAATTCCGGCGGAGGCAGACAATATGCGTGCGCAGAACATATTTTCATTGGTCAGGTCTGAAATGGGTTTTAAAATAAGATAATATAATGGCGGATGGACATCGGCAATTAGCGTCTGCATCAAGTCTTTCCAGCTAAGACGACACCATTGCATACTGAAATATTCATCGTAGTTGATGGTGTCCTGAAAACACAGGGAAACGATCATGATTGTGAAAAGAACTAAAAGGAAGGGAACCGATTGGGCAATTAGATGTTTGATAAATAAATCGGGGGGGGGTATTTCTAAAAGTTTGATTGTCTACGAGTTCGTTTTTGGGGCGAAAATTCATTTTGATAAATGTTCCTTTCTGGGTTGATTAGGAAATAGTAATGTTCCTATGATAAAAACCTATTTCATTTTAAGGCAGCGGTATGGTAAAGTCAACAAATGAATTGCAGCTCCATAATTGATAGGCAGTTTACAAATTTTTTAATTTACATTATGATGGACTTGTTAAGAGATATCAGCAGAGTGGGAACAAATTATGTATAATTTTACGGTAATGCACCGAAATGAAACGGTAGCACAGGTCTGGATTTCTGATGATCATATGAATGTCAGGATTGAGAAGATAGTTCCCGATTCACTTATCCAGCCTTTTGGCGGAGACGATTTATGGATCAAGTTTGACGGCGAAGAGCTTGAATGGGAGAATGTCAGATGGCGAAAATGACAAATGATATCTTATCTCCGGAAGCTATGGTCATGGTGTCCGGCAGCAGCATAGGTACACAAAAAAATATTATGACAGAGGTTACGCTGCATATACAGTTGCGGAAATACGAAAGTATTCTTAAGGATGATTCACTTATAGTAGGGTAAGAATGCTCTTCATTTTATGATAGAATCTGTTTCAACAAGGAGGTGTCCGGATGCAGAAGACCATATATGAAATCATGCATATGAACAGAAGAGTAGCTGACATAGATGNTGCCGGACATTGCAGGATATATTTTAAATCATTCCTGCCGTATAACTTATATCTGGAAGAAAAGGAAGACATAGATTCTCTGGTAAATAACATAACCAATTTCCATTATTGGTGTGCTTCCAGAGTTTTGACTCTGGACAGAAAGTATGCGAAAGAGATCTTAAACAGTATCGGAATGCCGCAGGCCGTAACTGACCGGGACAGGGCGAGAATTGCGCTGTCTTATCGTTGCACATCCCTGACGGATGTCTTCTGGGTGAGAAAAGAAGGGGAAACGACGAAATATGAGGATATTAATCTATATGACAATCATCTCGACAAAATATTTATAGATATTGCATTGCGTGGAAAGCAGTATACCGTCGAGAATCAATATCTGGCAAGAGATTTGTCAACAAACGGATGTTTCCCGAAAGCGTGGCAGCGCACTGACCGGGGATTCAGGCTGTTAAAGGACGGTGAAGAAGATGCTGTGGAAAGAGAACTGCTTGCAAGCCGGATCAGCAGATGCTTTAATGTCTCACAGGTTTTGTACGAAGAAGATTATTTTGACGGTGAGAAAGTTACGGTAAGTGATAATATTACGTCCAAAGATTATTCTATTGAGTCCATGGAAGCCTATGAAATTTTTTTGCAGAATCACGGAAAAGATATTGAAAAGCATATCATAAGGCTCGATAAGCATAATTACTATATGATGAACATAATTGATTATCTGGTGGGAAATACGGACAGGCATTGGGGTAATTGGGGCGTTCTGGTTGACAATACAAATAACAAGGCAAAATGCCTACATAAGCTGATGGACTTTAATCAGGCGTTTCATGCCTATGATGATTTGGAAGGTGCCAATTGTCAGACGGTGTTTCGCTCGGGCGTGACGCAACAAGAAGCGGCTGTTCTGGCGGTGAAAGAGATTGGTCTGAACCAGATAAAAGAAGTAAAGCAGGAAGTGTTTGTAAATCTGCCGCAGTATTATGAAATGTTTAGGCGGAGACTGGAATTGCTAAAAGCAGCGGCGAGTGTGTGATCCGACGCTAGTATGTTTTAACGTCTATGTGCTAAAAATGAATGTATATAGAAATAAAAACAAAAGCATGTTATAATAATGGCACAACAAAACATTTTTCTTTTATATGAGGAGGTGAAGTGGTATGCCTACAAATGAAAAGGAATACAATGGCTATTTATTTGATCAGTTAACTATTTTAGATGATCTGCAAGAAGTGGCAGAAAAAGAAAATGCTACGGAAACATTAAAATTAATCAGCAAAAAGCGTAAACAGGTAGAGCGTAAACTTTACCAACAACCGCCACTTAAAAGTGAATAGAAGTTATCAGGTAAGAGGGTGTCAGGCGACATCCTCTTTTAGATACTTCTTTTGATTTATTTTTCTGACAACCGGTTTGAACAAAATGATAAACTGTTAGGCGGGTATGTGACCCGCCGCTTATACGATGACATTATACAACTGCTATTTGTCAATGTGGGAGGATTACAGAAACATCGTCATATACAGCGGCAGATACATAACGCCGTCTTCTTCTTTCAGATCTTTTGTATGAAGTACGTATGGCGTTGCAGTCTGCTCTGCATATTTTTTGCGGAATTTGTTGAGTGATGAAAGCGTGTAGCGTTCTCCTGATTTAACCTCGATAGGAGAAATATTGTGTTTACCTGTTACTTTGCTTTTGGCAATAAGGAAATCGATCTCCATTCTGTCAGCGGCATTTTCGCGTGAGTTTTTCGAGAAAAAATATAGTTTATGCCCTGCGGCAACAAGCATTTGTGAAACAATATTTTCCATGAGCATTCCACTGTTTATGGAAAGCTTATCAAACAGAAGTTTTTTATATATCTCCTCGGAGACAATACCGTTTTCATCAAAGGCATGGCTGACCAATAACCCGGTATCAGCCATATAGCATTTTAATGTTTTTCGTTCCATATTGAGCTTTAAGCCGATATTGGGTTCAGTTGAATTAAAGCATGGATTTACGATCATAGCGTCCGCCAGCCAGAAAAATGACTGCTTGTAATCTCTGGAACGTGCCCCTTTTTTGAGATCACCGATTTTGAATTTTTTTTCATGTTTTGAGAGCTGCGCGGGCACTTCGTCAAAAATAGCTTCGATTTCAAACTTATTGCCATCGGAATGTTTCATGATATCCTGCCTGTAAAGAGTTAAAATATCACGTTTTACCCGGTCTACAGCTTCAAAATCTTTTGCCTCGGCATATAAACTGACAGCCTGCGGCATTCCTCCAACGATCATATATTGACGGAAATAATCCATAGCTTTCCGATGCAGAACCTGTCCCATGGGGCGTTTCTTTTCAAAACAGTCCCTTGCGGTCGGAATCAGGGTGTCATTGCCTAAAGCCCACAGAAATTCCTCAAAATCCATGGGATACATATTAATATGGCGTTCTTCCGAAGGAATCATGATATCTTTCACATTTTTCTTAATCGACATCAGTGAACCGGTTTCGATATAATCATATCTGCCGTCTGCGACGAGATATTTGATGGCGGCTCTGGCACGGGGGAATAGCTGTACTTCATCAAAAATAATCAGAGAATCACCTTTGACAAGCTTCCGGTTGTAATATGCGGAAAGATACATGAACAGGCTGTCAAGGTCGTCAAGATAATTTACAAAAAGGTCGGTAACTTCCTTGCCGACACGGTTAAAGTCGATCAGGATGTATGAAGCGTAATTTTCCATAGCAAATTTTTCGACGATGTAACTCTTGCCGACACGTCTGGCACCGTCAATTAAAAGTGCTGTACTGCCACTTGATGTCTGTTTCCATTCGAGAAGATTATCATATATTTTTCGTTTCATTATTTACCTCATTTCTTCGTTGCTCTCTTATACCTGCCCTAAAACAAGAATATTGATAGTAGAATTATAACACATATTCAAGAATATTATAAATAGATTTTCACACAAAAACAAGATTAATATGTTTCTTATATAACATAATAGTGGATAAGAAGAATACACGCTATAATAAATTATGGCATTTTTGTGTAAGTTTTATATGACATTTTTGCCATTCATAAGTGGTGGTTTTTATCTAAATGTTCATGTATGTTATATTTATTGGATATCACAATAGTTATGCATTGTATTTTCTCTCATGGAAAAGTGAACTCATGAAATGATAGGAGATGCAAGAACCACATTTTGTTTTTTGTGGTTATGTTTTAAAAGAAAGGAAGGAGCAGGATTACCAACATGCAATTACACGAAAAATTACAAATACTGAGAAAACAAAACGGTCTCTCGCAGGAAGAATTAGCAGAAAAACTTGGCATTGCAAGACAGACCGTCAGCAAATGGGAGACAGGGCAGGCTGTTCCGGAGCTGAACGGGTTGATTCTGCTAAGCGAGCTATATGGCATAACGATCGATCGTATGGTTAAGGAAGACGATGAGTGCAACCTTACCCTGAGTGCGAAGACGGAGTTAGATTATGNTGAGATCATTCCCTTTCTTATCCGCGCAAAGAAAAATACTTATGCNGGNAAAGCNCANGAGGTCAAGGCATCNAGNNCGCAGTCNCATGANTTCTGNTATGAAGAAAAAGAATATTCATATTACGANACTTATCTGGGCGGAGAAAAATTTGCGGGAGAGGAAGCGGTCTGGCATCATGGNGAACCGGTTTGGAGNATGAATTATGTCGGNAGGGTGATCGGGGAACATTTCAGCGGAGATTTTCTGAAAGAAGTNCTGAGTCATGTNCCGATGGAGCGGCCTTTCCGCGGACCGGATATCTATACCAACGGGGANTACCGCTATCATTGCAAGACNGAAGGCGAATTCACATGGTATCAGGGNTATGAGGAAATTTTCTATATGGAAGANCGGATCTANGAGTGNTATTTTCATGGCGGGATGATTCAGGCATGAGNAATGTTTGTTAATCTGNNGCTATTGTGNTNCNGCCANAGATCANATAACAATCCCCTTCCTCCGATATTCGGTCGGCGTCATGTGCATTTGTTTCTTAAAAATGCGGATAAAATGTTCTGTTGTTTCATAGCCGATCTGATTGGCNATATTTGCAACAGANANATTTGTATCCTGNAGCAGTACCTGGGCTCTCTCCAGNCGGACCTGCTGCAGAATNTGCGTAAAGGATCTTCCNGTGGTGGACTTAAACAANCGGGANGTATANTCNGGGGTATAGTGAAATTTTTCGGCGACCTGATTTAGGGTTATTGTCGAGAAATTATCCTGAACATATTGCAGTAAAGCAAAGCGTTGAACATCTGNCTTTTGCATAAAGGTAGGTAATTCAATGCTTTTTTCGTAATTACGAATCAATGTTCCAAATATCAGCATCAGCATATAGGAAATCATCTGATCCCAATAGAGAGTTTTCTCCAGAGATTCTTTATACATATATATTACTCCGCGATGAATTTCATAATCATTACCTGTATGGAAAATGATATAATCATTTCCNTTTTCGGAATAAATATTATTGATGAAGAAAGCGGATAGGATGTTTGGATTGTTCAAAAAGTTAAAAAAGATATTATGCAGGGTGCTTTTGCGTATAAGACAGTTAAAAACGATACTGTCGTCAAATACGCCGATAGAATGTTTGATTCCAGGCGGAATAATGCAGACATCACCCATAGACAGATTTTTCTTGTTGTTGCTGATCACCTGCTCGCATACTCCCTCATAGACATAAATCAATTCAAAAAAGGTATGATCGTGTATAATTGCCGGACTGTATCTGTTATGACGCAGGGTGATCAGAGAAGCACGCTTGTCCGCATCAAGATAAAATGAATCCTCAAAGCGGGGAGGAATCGTGTTCGGTATTTCCGGTATCAAATAATGTTTTTCATATACTTTCGACATGTCCAACTCTGTAAGGAATTTGTTAAGAGAATATTCCTGCTGTCTGGCATAATAATATTTCCTATAAAAAACTTCATCTTCATTCAGTTTATATATTTCACTCTTCAGTGTTTCATAATCCATGAATAATTCCCCTCTTATAAATTGATATGATAATAAAAATCACCAGGAATTTATAAATGTCAAAAAAAGATAGTTGATTATGCAGATTATAACATTAATATCAAAAATAGTCAATAAATCTGGTTTTTTATAACCATTGGAAAAGAAATCTAGCAAATTATAATGTAAGTATAACAGAAAGGGAGAGCCAACATGAAGAAAAAAATATTGATGAATTCTTCAAAGCGATTGATCGGTGTTAAGGAAGATATCACGAAGATCGTAGGCTTTATGGGGCAGCGATAAAAGAAGAAAGGACATGGGCATATGGGAAAAGAAGTCATTGTTGAAGTAAAGCATATGGATAAGCGGTTCGGNTCCACGATTGCGCTNAATGATGTCAGCATTGAAGTNAGGCGCGGAGAGATTCANGGGCTGATCGGCGAAAACGGATCGGGGAAATCTACCGTAACATCCATTATATCCGGTATGCAGAAAGCTGATAGCGGAGAAATGGCCTATAAGGGAGAGAAGTGGGAACCGGTTTCCATGCTCTGGGCGTTGGAAAAGGGTATAGGCATGATCGTACANGAAAANGGAACGGTTCCGGGAATCAGCGTTGCAGAGAACATCTTTCTTGGCGAGACCAATCGATTCAAGTCTTTTGGAAATGAAGGGAAGAGATGGGGAACAGTTAACAGGAAAGAAATGATGAAGGAAGCGCAGAAAGCGCTGGATGCAATCGGGGCTTCTCACATTAAGGCGGGACAGATTACAGCGAGTCTGGATATGCAGGATCGGAAATTGGTTGAGATTGCAAAGATCATGATCAAGAATCCGGAAGTCCTGGTGGTAGACGAAACAACGACGGCATTATCCCAGATCGGCCGTGACATCATCTACAAGATTATGAATCGGATGAAAGAAGAAAANAAGGCAGTNATCTTTATCTCCCATGATCTGGATGAAATCATGAATGTCTGCGATTCGCTCACGGTNCTNAGGGACGGCAAGATCATCATAACCTTCNCCAAGGAAGAGTTTGATGAGGAANTGATTAAGACNAGCATGATAGGACGGGAAATGCAAGGCGATTATTATCGCAGCGATTATGACGGAAGCTACGGCAANGAAGTNGTATTAGAAGTAAAGGATGCGAATCTNGGAGATCAGTTAAAGAACTTTAATTTACAGATCCATAAGGGTGAAATACTCGGGATCGGCGGATTGTCTCACTGTGGAATGCATACACTTGGCAAGGTTTTGTTCGGAGCATGTAAGCCGGCGACAGGCAGGGTGCTGATAAGAGGCCGGGAGCTGAGAGGTGAAGCGGATGCCATGAAAGAGCAGATCGGATATGCCGCAAAAGACAGAGATGTTGAGTCTTTGTGCTTAAATGCAAGTATTCGCGACAATATTGCAATCGGTGGATTAGACCGNTTTGCATTACATAATTTCCTGATTCTGCCCGGAAGAGAAAAGAAATATGTACAAAAGCAAATCAATGATTTGAGCGTGAAATGTGCAGAAATGAATCAATATGTATCTGCATTGTCCGGCGGAAATAAACAGAAGGTTGTTTTCGGTAAATGGATCGGAAGAGGAAGCGAGATACTGATTCTGGATTGTCCGACCAGAGGCGTTGACATCGGTGTAAAACAGGCAATGTACCAACTGATGTATCGAATGAAAAAAGAAGGAAAGTCCATCATTATCATTTCCGAGGAAATGACGGAGTTAATAGGAATGGCTGACCGCTTGATCGTCATGAANGACGGGGAGATCAAGAANGAATTTCCAAGAAGTGAAACTCTAAGTGAATCGGATATCATTCAATACATGATTTAGGAGGAAAGCAAAATGAGTAAAAACAAAATAAAAAAATACATTATGAATTTGACTCCTCTGTTCGGATTAATTGCATTGTTTGTCGCTTTTCTGATCATTGGTACGATGCGGGATATCAATGTTTCCTATGGACTGAAAAGTATTATCAATCAATCCGTTGTGGTGGCAGTGGTTGCGACAGGNGCCATATTCATATACACACTGGGGTCTTTTGATATCAGTCTCGGAGCTTCTACCGCAGTAAGCGCACTGATCGGCGGAATGGTATATATCAAAACCGAGAATTTGTTTCTTATGACGCTTGTCTGTGTCGGGGTTGCGGTTTTGGTAGGATTGTTTAATTCGGTACTTGCCTCGGTATTTAATCTGCCGGTATTTGTCACGACAATTGCAATGCTGAGTGTGCTNAATGCGCTGGTATTGGTTTTAATCAGTGTAAACGGAACAGGTTCGGAAATTGCAGTNCCGGCCGCGGCGGTAAAACCGTTAAACAATACGACGTTTAAAATAGTTGTTCTCCTGGTTTTTGTTCTTCTCAGTATATTTATTTTCAGCTTTACCAAAATCGGCAGAATGCAGAAGTTTCAGGGTGGTAATCCGGTCTGTGCAAAGCTGAGCGGNATTTCGGAAAAGAAAATGGCGATCATCGCGTTTGTAATGTCAGGTATCGGCGTAGGACTCGGAGCATTTCTGTCCATNATATATGCGCCTACGCTGACGAGAAACACAGCTTCCAGTGTAGGTATGGATGTTATTATCGCTATCGTGTTNGGCGGCATGCCGGTTTCCGGTGGTGCAAGAAGTAAGATTTATGCGGCAGTAATCGGAGCTTTTTCCATGACGCTGCTGAGCCAGATTATGGTGATGTTCAACCTGAATTCAGGAATCGGACAAATGGTAAAGGCGGCAATCTTCATTCTGGTTGTATTCTTGGCAACCAGNGATCAGAGAGGAAANATGCTGCCGAGATAANGGGTTGGTATTTCGTGGGGACACTTAATACATAAAAATGACAAATAAGGAGGAAATATCTATGAAAAAGTTTTGGGCATTATTGCTTACGGCGGCTATGACAGTATCAATGTTAGCAGGCTGTGGTAACAACAATTCAGACACAGGAAGTAACACAAGCAGCACGGGAAGTGAGGCACAGGAGGATCAATCCGCAGATTCTGCGACAGCAGATGAAAGTGGAAGCGCAGCGGCAGATCTCGATATGAGCCAGACCGTAAAAATGGGTATTTTGGTGTCAGATGCGACATCGGCGGAAGCGCTTGCATTCCGTAACTATTACACAGAGTATATTCAGAAACAGTACAATGTTGAGATGATTTATTCTGATGAGCTTACGGATGCAGCCGGCGAAACTTCGGCGATCGATACATTTATTACAAATAATTGTAAAGCCATNATCTCATTTTCATCTTTTGACCGTGCAGCACAGCTTGAACAGTGTGATGAGGCAGGTGTGTACTACGCGGTTGCAACAGGTACTCTGACAGAGGAAGAGTATGAAACCTATAAGGGATATGAGCATTATGTAGGCGCNATCGGGCCCTCTCTTGATGTAGAGTTTGAGACCGGTTATAACATGGCGAAACATTATCTGGATCAGGGTATGAAGAACTTTGCTATTTTCGGCGGCGCAATTCCTTACTATACCGAAATGCATATTTATCGTGCAGCGGGTATGTTGACTGCAATGGTGGATGCAGGCGGTGACGGTGCGAACTATCAGGGCGCAACTGATCAGGGAGCTATTCTCGGACAGATTTTTGCAGATGGTGAAGTGAAGACAGGTGCCATCGGAGATGTTAATATCTTAGGTTATGTCGGCGGATATGATATGGACGACGCTTGGTTCGGAAAATGTGCACAGATGGCGCAGACAGCAGATTTGGAAGTAATTCTTGCAGTAGGAAACGGCTCAGATTTCTTTGGAACGGCTATTTCAGGTACTGATGTTAAGATTGCCAGTGTGGATGCCTATGCGAGCAGCTATGGCGAAGCGATGGAAGCAGGAATGCTTGATTATCTTGCAGGAAAGTTTTCAGCCAGCATTGGACCGATCTTTATTGCAACATACAGAGCAGCTTTAGGCTCACCGATTCGCACAACAGACGGAAATGCACTTGCTTTAAGTCAGGGTTATTGGGTAGCAACGGGTGCAGATGAGTTTAACACATACTATGCGGTAGACAGCAGCGTTGAGGCACCGGCTTATACGAAGGATATGCTGGACACTTTACTGACAGCAGACTATGCAACATTCGAGAACTTTGTAAGCAAGTACAGTTTTGAAGAGATTCAGGGTATGTAGTTAACGATTACTATTGGAAGCAAAGGAAGTTACGCAGGAGGCGGGTGGNCANNNTGTCCACCGCTGCCCTGCAGCANAATAACAATAATAAGGATTGATGATATGAAAACGAATAATATGAATATTTATAAAANAATAGCAGGGACAGCGGCAATTCCCGTAGCGACCTTTCTGATTGTACTCATACTGTGCAGTGCAAAAGGCGTGAAATTATTTGAAACAGAAGGAAATTGGGTATTGTTTTTCAGGGCAACAGCATCCGTAATGCTCACAACGTTTGCTCTGTCACTCAATCTCAACAGCGGCAGATTTGATTTTTCTATTGGTTCGGTGTCATTGTTATCGTCAGTAATCAGCGCATCCATATGCACATCACTNGGATTGCCTACGGTNCCGATGCTTATCATTTCTATTATAGCAGGAGCAGTACTTGGGCTGGTGTCAGGATTGATTTATGTTATTGTGAAACTTCCGCCCATCATCGTATCTCTCGGTGTGGCACTGTTTTACGAAGGTCTGGCGTTTGCGATTACATCCGGGTATGGCGTATCGTTTGTGGCTAATACGGAACTGACAAGTTTCCCCAGTGTTTTAAATTATGCACTTGTAATTATATTCGGATTGTTAATATTTATCTTTCTTTTTGATCATACGCAGTTTGGTTATGAATATAAGTCTCTTGTCTCNGGNCAGAAGGTATCGGTGAATACGGGAATCAAAGAGGTTCCCAATGCAGTNGGCTGCTATACGATTGCCGGAGCGCTGATGGGCGTGGTTGGATTTATCAGTGCAACCAATACGGGAACCATACAGATGGCTTTGAACTTCGGATCGATCGGAGTAATGTTTACGGCGTTTCTTCCGATGTTNATCGGAGGCTTTATCGGAAGATTCTGTAATGAAAAAATCGGGTATCTGTTAGGGGCNGTTACGACTGCGTTTATTTCCCTGATGTATGCAAGGCTGAATGTGGATGCTTCCATACAGCAGATTGTGACAGCATTGATATTAGTATGCTTCCTGATTTACTTGAACAACGAAAATAAGGTGATTGAATTAGTCACTTTCAAAAAATATATAGCGGGAAAAGAGAAGTAAGTTTCCCNGGAGGGCNCNATGAANTATAAAGCAGTGATTTTTGATTTGGATGGTGTAATTTGTTTTACAGATAAGTANCATTATCTGGCATGGAAGAAAATGGCAGATGGCATGGGAATATATTTTGATGAAACGATCAACAACCGCTTGAGGGGTGTNAGCCGCATGGAAAGTNTNGAGATNATTCTGGAGCGGTGCNATAAAGANCTTACTCAGGAAGAAAAACAGGCTCTGGCGGAAGANAAAAACAAAACGTATGTGGAACTGCTGGGACAAATGACAGAGAAAGACTTGTCTTCGGAAGTNAAAGAGACTTTAGATTCGCTTCGGAAAAGTGGACTGAAACTTGCAATAGGCTCATCNAGCAAAAATGCAAAATTTATTCTGGAACGATTGGGNTTAAAAGATTATTTNGATGCNGTCAGTGACGGNACCAATATTTCCAAATCGAAACCNGACCCGGAAGTCTTTATAAAGGCAGCGGAATTTNTACATATGGCACCGGNNGACTGCCTCGTNGTNGANGATGCAAAGGCCGGAGTAGAGGCTGCAAAAGCNGGAGGATTTGACAGCGCNGGGCTGGGAGAAGCGGCAGAGAGTGAAGCGGTTACGCATGCAATGAATTNTTTTAGTGACTTGATTGGAATTGCACTGTAGAAGTTAGAAGTGATAGAATGAGAGGAAGACTATGGACTTAAAAAAGAAGCCTTTTTGTTTAAACGATGCAGAGGTTGAATGGGTAGAAAAAACNTTGGAGCAGATGACTTTAGAAGAAAAGATCGGGGCNCTCTTNTGTCCGATCGGATATTCTACAGAACCGGAATACCTGGATATGATGTTAGGATTTCATATAGGCGGACTGTTCTTCCGTGACGGNGTCGGNGANGAAATGAGAAAGACTTTTGAATATGCGCAAAGTCATTCCCGTATTCCGTTGTTGATTCCNTCCAATCTNGAAGCGGGAGGAGACGGTGCCGCCACTAACGGAACTCCCTATGGTAAGCAGATGGCATGCGCGGCNGCGGGAGANAAGAAATATGCTTACCGNCTNGGNAAAATTGCATGTACGGAGGCGGCNGCGCTTGGGATTAACTGGGCGTTTGCACCGGTGGTNGATATTGACAGGAATTATCATAATCCGATTACCAATNTNAGGACTTATGGTGATGATCCGGATACTGTGTATACATATGCAAAAGAATATATGCGTGCCGCAAAAGAATGTAATGTGGCAGTTTCCGTAAAGCATTTTCCCGGCGACGGAGTAGATGAACGGGATCAACATTTGGTTACTTCCGTCAACAGNTTATCGATGGANGAATGGGATGAAACTTACGGAAAGATATACCGGCGGTTGATTGAAGACGGAGCGCTGACTGTTATGGCAGGGCATATTGCGNTGCCGGCGTATCAGGAGCATTATAATCCGCAGACNGCAGGAAGTACGATTCCTGCNTCGCTNTCCAGAGAATTATTAAATAACCTGCTGCGGGATAAATTGGGCTTTAACGGTTTGGTTATTACCGATGCGACGCCGATGGTTGGATTCACGTCGGCGATGGCAAGGGAAAAATCCGTACCGCTTGCAATCGAAAGCGGGTGTGATATGTTTCTGTTTAATAAAGATCTGGCGGAAGACTATCAGTTTATGATGGATGGATACAAGAGCGGCGTTCTCTCGGAAAAACGTNTGCTGGAAGCTAACAAAAGNATTCTGGCATTAAAGGCGGCGCTTAAGCTTCATGAGAAGAAGGCTNCGGGAACNNTGGTTCCGCCNGAGGACAGTCTGCAGGTGTTAAAGAGCAGGCANCATNNAGAGTGGGCAAAAGAACTGGCGGACAGATCAATTACACTGGTTAAGGATACACAGAAATTATTGCCTGTCAGCGCAGAGCGGTATCCTAAAGTTCTGCTTGAAATTATGGGNGGTTTTCCTTCCAATGAACGTGTTTTAAAGCAGGTAAAGGAAGAACTGGAAAAGAAGAANTTTCAGGTCTTTGTNTATGANAAAGAGAATTTCGAANTAGGCGTTGATAACGTAAAAACTTTTAAGGAAAAATATGATTTGGTTATCTATATCGGTAACGTTGAAAATGCCAGCAACCAGACTACCAATCGATTGAACTGGTACACATTCTGGGGACAGGGCAACAATGTACCGTGGTTTGCAAATGAGATTCCGGTTTTATTCATCAGTGTAGCCAATCCGTATCATTTATTGGATGTACCGATGATAAAAACTTANATCAATTGCTATTCCAACAACGAGTATGTGATAGAAGCCGTGGTAGAGAAGATAACCGGTAACAGCGAATTCAAAGGGAAGAACCCTGTGGATCCGTTCTGTGGAAGAAAAGATCTTTCGTATTAACAGGGNCACCTGACAACTATAAAACGAGTGTGGGAAGGATAAGAATATGAGAATAAAACATCTGAGAGTCAATCATTTAGAAAAGCCGATAGGGTATGATTTCTCATATCTGACACTTTCTTGGAAAGTAGAGGAGACTGCTGCAAANTATTCAGACGAGGTGCGGTTAATCATATCTGAGACAGAAGATATGAGNGANNCNGTTTATGACAGCGGTATTCTGCATGACTTCAGACAGTGCAGGCTGGAAGTGCAGATGAATCTGAAACCACGTACGCGTTATTTTTGGAAGGTTTTNGTTGAAGTACATAATGCNGGGCTGCAGCCGGCCGAGAGCGCAGAAAGCGAAACNGCATGGTTTGAGACAGCCAAATTAGAAGAGAAGTGGACGGCTGACTGGATTTCGGTGCCGGAAGATAAAACACGGATGCCGGTATTGTACCGNGATTTTGCAGTAGAAAACAAGCTGAAAAAAGCGAGANTNTANATTTTNGGCGCCGGNCTTTATGAGGTGGANATCAATGGTACAAAGGCNGGNGATGAATATCTCCTNCCGGGNTATCATTCGTATGATCTNTTAATGGAATATCAGACCTTTGATGTCACCGAAATGTTAGAAAANGGTGATAACCGNATCAGTGTNCTTCTGGGAGANGGCTGGTATAANGGNAGGTTCGGATTTGACGATGTATATCTGGANCTTTATGGAGNCAGGAAGAANTGTATTGCGGAATTACATCTGGAATATGAGTCCGGTGNAACCGCNTGNATTANTACGGATGCAAGCTGGAAGGCACAGGAAAGCAATATTCTGGAAAACGGGATTTATGACGGAGAGTGGCAGGANGATACGCTGAAATCNGCNCAGCTTGCCGTTGANGTATTACAGGATGATAAATCCCTGTTGACGGCCAGAACGAATCCTCCCATNCGGAAGACNGAAGAATTCNNTCCGGTTTCGGAAGAAGTGCATNCGGACGGATATTTGTTNCTGGATTTTGGCGAGAGCATTACCGGNTGGGTAGAATTTANCGGTTTATTGGAGCAGGGACAGCAGNTNAGGCTTCAGTATGGTGAAGTGNTGCAGAANCAAGAGTTTTACAGGGAGAATTTAAGGACGGCGAAGGCGGAATTTGNNTATACTTCTGATGGAAAAGAGAAAATNGTTCGTCCNCATTTTACATATTATGGNTTTCGGTANGTCAAAGTGGAAGGNTTNAAAAANAATCAGAAGCTGACTTTCCNTGCATATAGGNTTATGTCCGATCTTGAGGAAACCGGAAGTATTGAGACTTCAAATCCAAAAGTGAATAAGTTGTTTGAGAATACGATACGTTCCCAGAAATGCAACTTTCTGGATATTCCGACGGACTGTCCCCAGAGAGACGAGCGCATGGGNTGGACCGGAGATGCGAATATTTTTGCGAACACAGCATGTTTTCATATGGANAGTAACGCATTTTTCAGACATTATGCAAGGAGCCTGTATCTGGAACAAAAATTGATGAACGGAGCAGTTCCGTTCTTTGCACCAAGACCGAAGGTTCCGGTAAGAGAGAATACAAATCCATTTTATCTGGATGGNGGAGCCTGNATCTGGAGNGATGTNGCGACAATNCTTCCGTGGACTTTATANGGNTATTACGGAGATGTNTCTTTGNTAAGGGAACAGTATCCNATGATGCGGTCATGGGTGGAATATATNCGTATGCGGTCGCAGGAAAATGAAGTGCCGTATCTGTGGCANAANGACCGGCATTTAGGAGACTGGCTCGCACTGGATAACGGGAATATCCATAATCCGATNGGAAAGACGGANNCNCAGTTTCTGGCNTCTGCATGCTATTATCAGTCAACGTTGACGGTGGCAANGGCAGCAGAGGTTCTGGGACTNGANGAGAAGCNGGANTATTCGGAACTTGCAGAGNATATNANGAANGCATTNANTNNNTTTTATTTTACACAAGAGGGCAGGCTGAATATAGAACCGACCCAGACAGCATGTGCATTTCTGCTATCGATCGGGCTGTATCCAGATCATGCCAAAGAGAATATCAAGGAAGATTTGAGACAGCTTATAGAGAGAAATAACGGGCATCTGAATACGGGATTTGCGGGGACTCCCGTATTATGTCCTGCATTATCGGATAATGGATTGAATTCTTTAGCCTACGATTTACTTTTAAATGAAGAGTATCCGGGGTGGCTTCACGAGGTGAATCTTGGTGCAACGACAGTTTGGGAACGCTGGAATTCCTTAGATGAAAATGGTGTGATAAGCGGGACGGGAATGAACAGCTTAAACCATTATGCATACGGAAGCATTGCGGACTGGATGTACCGTTATATGTGCGGATTTCATCCGGATATGGGTAAAGAAGTCAAAATGATAATCAAGCCTATGCCGGATAAGAGATTTTCTTATGCCAAAGGAAAATGGGAATCCGTATTCGGCACGTATATAAGCAATTGGAGCTACAATGAAGAAACCGGATTTCAGTATTATATAGAAATACCATTTAATGCAAATGCCAAAATAGTATTTCCGAACGGCAAGAGCTGTCTGCTGGAATGCGGAACATATTGTTTTGACAATAATGGAGAAAGCCTATGAAAATTGCTGTGTTTGTCGGCGGTATTGCATATGAAGCCCAGAGCCGCCTTATGGAAGGAATCAGAAAATATGCAGATGAAGAAAATGTTAATATTTTCGTATTCACCTGCAATGGCGATATGTACAGGCAGTCGGAGTATGGAATCGGGGAATTTCAGATCTTATTTTTACCGGATCTTACGCAATATGACGGAATTATTTTTGCGAGAGATACCATACAGAATGAACAGTTTGCGGCTGAAATCACACAGAAGATCATAGAGTCCGGCACGCCTGTTATCAGTATTGAAAGCCATATTCCGGAAATGCCGACATTCCATGTAGATAATCGGGAAGCTATGCGGGGGATTGTATCTCATTTGATAGAAGTGCACGGAGTACAGGACATCTGCTATTTATCCGGACCGGAGCAGAACCTGGAAAGTGTTGAACGATTAGAAGGCGCTATGGATGCCATAAAGGAGCATGGCTTGACGTTGGGAGAGGATAAGATACATTATGGTGATTTTTGGATATATGGTGGCAAAATGCTTGTTGAGCGTCTGATGGAATCCGGTGAAAAACTGCCGGACGCGTTGATCTGTGCCAATGATGATATGGCATTGGGCGCTTATTTAGAGTTTTGCAGTCGTGGCGTTCAGGTGGGCAAAGATATATTAATTACAGGCTTTGACCATACATCGGATGCCTCTAACCTGACACCGAAGATTACAACGGTAGAGAAACCTCAGAGCCAGATTGGTTATGAAGCCTGTAAGGCTCTGGCAGAAGGAAGGCAGACAGTAAGCCGGGAATTTAAGGTGAAATACCACTACAGAGGAAGCTGCGGATGTCAGGAGCACAAGATACGCAATCTTTCGGAAGTACAGTTAAAAAATGTGAGCAATAAGCTTGCAGTCGTCAACATGGCAGAAATTAATAAGAACATGGTATCCGATCTGAATGATTGTGATAATATGCAGGATTTCTATAAATGTTTAAAGGAATATATTGCACAACTGGATTTTGCTTTTGTGTATCTGTGTCTCTGCGAGGACAGTGTATCGGGGGATACGATCGAGTATGATTATCGGATCAAAGAAGATTATTCCGAGAAAATATATATTCCGGTTGCATATGAAAACGGAAGTTTTACGGAATATCCGTATTTTGAGTGTAAAGAACTTCTGCCAAAGGAGTGTATGGAAAAGATCGCTAACCGCATGTGTATTGTTGCACCTGTACATTTCAGAAAAAACTGTCTTGGATATCTGGTTATGTGTGGCAGCGAACTTCCGTATAACAGTACACAGTTCCAAGTATGGCTTATGAATATCTCAAATGCTTTAGAAAGTATGCGTAAGCAGGGAGAACTGAAACGTCTGGTAAAGAAACTCAAGGACGTCTGGATGTTGGACAGTCTGACACAGATCTATAACAGGGCCGGTTTTTTTCACTTCGCAGATAAGCTCCTAAAAGAGTGTAAGCAGCATAATACGCCGATTGGTATGTTGTTTGTGGACATCAATAAGTTGAAGCGTGTAAATGACGGATACGGGCATGAGGAAGGCGATTTCTATATTAAGACGGTGGCCGATTACATGAAAAAGCTCAGGAATGAGGATCAGCTTCTCATGCGTTACGGCGGCGATGAATTTGTAGTTTTGGGGCCGTATACGAAGGGCGATGAATTTGCAGGGCTGACGGAAAACCTGAATCTGCGGCTTGAAGAGTGCAGACGGCAGAATGAGAAACCTTATGAGATGAGCGTGAGTATAGGGTTTCAGTCGGTTTCGATGACACAGGACTTCCAACTGGACCAGCTTATGAAACAGGCCGATCAGGAAATGTATAGTATGAAGAAAACGCGAGGATGAGGTGAATATGCAAAAGAGTGTATCAATTCAGTTAAAAGTTTTAATCAGTTTGTTAGTCATTTTAGCTGCAGTGTTATTCAACACTTTGTTTTCAGATAGTGACTTTAAGAAAATCGAAAAATCCGCATCCCAAATGAATGAAGTTTACATCCGGATTCAGGAGCTGTACGGCAAAGTCGGTAAAAGGGTAGAAACCACACAGAAATATGCCAATATTCTGATAGGCAGTTCCGATGAGGATCTTGCAATTGCCGGAGATATCTATGGGAATCTGGATGCCGAGGTGGAAGCGGTAAAGGGACTGCTTACGGAACTGAAAACATATTGCGCGATGACGGAAAACGAAGAATTGATAGCAATATTTGATCAATACGATATCGGGTGCAATGCTATGCTTAATAGTATGCAGACGGTCAGCGGTCTGAGAAAGGACAATGATTTTGTCGGAGCAAAGATGTATATGGGAACGGATGCCCTGACTGCGATTCTCTCACAGGAGCAAGTATGCGTGGATCTGGAGGAAATCTTTGACCGGTGTATTGCAGAGGCGCAAGTTGATTTGGAAGACCGCATTCAGGCAGCGAACAGGAGTAATTGGGCCGTATCAATCATCTGTATATTAAGCACTGTTATTTCTATTTTCATCATTTACAGGGAAATGCTTCGGCCTATTAAGCAGACAAGCCGGAAAATGCAGCAGATTGCCTTGGAGATATCGGAAGGAAGAGGTGATTTGACCGAAAGGTTTGAGGTTAAGCGCAAAGATGAGATCGGTCAGTTGATGGACAGTATGAATCAATTGTTAGAATCTTTCCGGAAAATTACGTTGAGAATTCAGAAAACCACTACATATATGGAAGAAGCAGCCAATAGAACAGAAGTGCAGTGCGCAGCCTCCAATGATAAAATCACTGATTTGTCGTCAGTGATGGAAGAACTTTCCGCAGGAAGCGAGGAGGTTTCGTCACTGGTCAATCAGATGAAGGGTGAAATGCAGGGGATTTCCGGAGAAACAGATGATATTACGGTGAAGGTAGATGAGGGAACAGAATTCGCAGCCGATTTAAAGGAGAGAGCCGGATACATTCGTATACAAACCACGGAGAGCAGACAAAAATCGGAAAAGATGGTTGAGTCGATCAAAGGCACAATGTCGAGAGACATAGAAGAAAGCCGAAGCATTGATAAAGTAAATGAGTTGACAGCAACGATCTTAAGCATCGCCGACCAAACGAATCTTTTGGCATTAAATGCAGCTATTGAAGCGGCAAGGGCAGGAGAATCCGGCAGAGGATTTGCTGTCGTGGCGGAGGAAATTCGTAATCTGGCGGATAACAGTAAGACAAATGTTGCCGCAATACAGGAATTAAACAACAAGATTATATCTGTTGTACAATCTTTGAGCGCGTGCAGCAAGAAGATGTTGGATTTTGTTGATGCGGATATCATGGAAGATTATAAAAAGTTTGAGACGATGTCAGAGCAGTACTTAAATGATGCAGATAATGTTTCTGGTATTATGAGCAGGATACAGGGCAGTGTTGATTCCATAAACAGGCAGATTTCTTCG
This sequence comes from Lachnospiraceae bacterium, assembly GCA_014804605.1. GTDB lineage: Bacteria > Bacillota > Clostridia > Lachnospirales > Lachnospiraceae > UBA3282. The sequence continues at coordinate 22,953 of JAAUZM010000042.1, forward strand.
GTTGTTCAGAATATCAGCGGGGTCTCATCGTCTGTCGAGGAAAGCGCTTTGGGCATTCAGAGTGTAGCTGGAAATGTCTTGGATCTCTCTGAGGCAACCAACGATATTTATCAGGAAACACGCCAGAATGCGCAGACAGCGGTGGAACTTAAGAAGGTGTCGGAAGGTTTCGTAGTATAAAAAGACATGAAGTTATACTAAGGCGACATAGAATGCCGCCTTAGTATAACTAAATCATGTCTTCAAGAAAGGAAATGTTCATCATTATTGTTTTGTTCTAATGTCAAAATCTGCTCAGTGATTTTGTTCGCTGCGGAGGTGACGAATATATCCAAATCCTCTCTTGATAGATAGGTGTCATGTTCTACAATATTTGCGACACCCTTTGCATAAAAATCTATAATAAAATGTCTGCGTTCTTCGAAGGCGGTTTCTGAAAAGAAATCCACATATATATTTTTGATATTTTTGTTTTCACGATAAA
>JAAUZM010000043.1 GCA_014804605.1 Lachnospiraceae bacterium
GGATTCGGAACCGGTAAGCCAGCTTACCAGTGAGGAATGGCTCTCTATTTTCCAAGAGGCTGATGAAATCGGGGTAAGCTATATTCTGCTTGCAGGCGGCGAGCCGCTGCTTAGGCGGGATATTATAGAAGCGGCAGGCAAAATGCAGAATATTATCTTTCCGATATTTACAAACGGGACCTACATAGATGAAAAGTACCTGAATCTTTTTGATAAATGCCGCAACCTGATTCCAGTTATAAGTATAGAGGGCGGAAAAGAAGAAACAGATATGCGTCGTGGACAGGGAATTTATGACAAACTGATTTCCACCATGGACAGTATTTATGAAAAGGGTCTGCTGTTTGGGGCGTCTGTCACAGTAACTACAGAGAATGTGAAAGAGGTCGTTTCCGATGCCTTTATAGGCAGTCTTGCACAGCGCGGGTGTAAACTCGTAGTTTTTGTTGAATTCGTACCGGTTACAGAAGAAAGCAAAGAACTGGCACCCGGAGAGGAAGAAAGGAAGCTCTTAAAAGATGGAATAGGACGGCTGCGTGAGGAATATTCGGAGATGGTCTTTGTATCTTTTCCGGGAGATGAGAAGAGCTCCGGCGGTTGTATTGCGGCAGGCAGAGGATTTTTCCATATTAATTCACATGGTGGAGCCGAGCCGTGTCCTTTTTCGCCATATTCGGACACAAATGTGAAAAATACATCCCTGCGGAAAGCGTTGGAATCCCCGTTGTTTACGGCATTGCGTGAACAGAATGTTCTGATGGAAGAACACAGCGGCGGGTGTGTTCTCTTTGAGCGGAGAGAGACTGTGGAGGCGCTTCTGGCTGAAAGCATCGGTAAATAATTTCGAGCGATTGTATGGAATGCAGCGGGAGGAAAATGGATCTGATATAGAATAAGCTCGAATATCATTGACAAGAGAATAGAAAATGGAGTATATTTAACGTGAGTTAGCGGTTACTAACATCGAGCAACCGCTTTTCTTAAAGATATAGGTTAGCATATACTAACTAAAAATGAAAAAATGTGAAAGTGAGGAGAACATTCATCATTGCGGAGAAAGATATCCCGGAACAGGAGTCGAAAGATGCAGTTTCTGGCGGAAGACTTGAATTATAGAACGAGGAGGTTTAGGAATATGAAAATATTGGTTTATGGTGCAGGCGTGATTGGCTGTGAATTGGCCCATGTGCTGAAAAAAGGCGGGAATGACGTGACGCTGCTTGCCAGAGGGGATTGGAAGGATACTCTTGAAAAGCAAGGGCTTGTGATCCGGCATTATCTGCAAAGGAAAACTACGACAGACATAATTAAGGTTACAGGCTGCCTGAATTCTGATGATGAATATGGCATCATCTTTGTTGTTATGCAGGCAGACCAAGTCCCGGATGTCCTTCCGACGATTGCCGCAAATGTGAGCCGCTATGTTGTTTTCATAGGCAACAATCCGTGGGCGGGAAAAACGGAAGCAGCAGCGCAGGCCGGCTCCCCTGTCAATAAGGAGATTGCTTTTGGTTTTATGACGGCAGGAGGCAGGCGCGAGAACGGGCAGGTCATCAGTATTCATGCAGGAACCCATTTGACAATAGGCGGAAGGGATGGAGAATTATCTTCCATTTTCAAGAATTGTTTATCGGAGGCGTTTTCAGGAGCAGGGTGCAGGCTGTCATGGGAAAACAGGATGGATGCATGGCTGAAATGCCATATGGCGGAGATTCTTCCGATAGGATATGTATCCTATGCTGTCGGCTGCAGCCTGCCAAAAGCATCGGGAGTACAGCGGAAAGCAATGGTGGATGCCACAGCGGAGGGCTTTACGCTGCTGAAAGCGCTGGGCTATCCCATAAGACCTGCAAAAGATGAGGGTTTTTTTTCAGGCGGTCCGAAAAGAAAGCTGTGGAGCGCGATCATATATGTGATGTGCAAAACCCCGCTGGGGCGTCTGGCTGCCACCGACCACTGCGCCCATGCCGTCAGTGAAATGACCATGCTTGACAGTGCATGGGAGGAATTGCACGCACAAAAGCCGGACATAGCCCTTCCTGTATGGGATTCCCTCAGGAAAAGTATGCCTGTGGAAGGAAGACATGAAGAAATTAAAAATGCTTACAAGAGTCTTGGAGGGGATGCGACATTTTATGACGGGATGATTACCTGCTCCACCCTGCCGGGAAAAGCAGTTTGTAAGCTGGTGTGGAACATGGATAAAAGAAAGAATGACCACTATTTAGAGCTGGCGATGTCTGGTATTCCGAAGAATTTTAACGGCAAAATGCTGGAAGTGCCTGTCGGGACGGGAGTGCTAAGTATGCCTGTGTATGAGATGATGCAGGAAGCAGATATTATCTGCCTTGATTATTCCCCGGATATGATGGAGAGAGCAAAGAGACAGGCGGAAAAGCGGCAGATCAGAAATGTCCGCTTTATGCAGGGTGATGTGGGGAAGCTGCCCTTTGAAGACGAGAGCTTTGATTTGGTTATGTCACTGAACGGTTTCCATGCCTTTCCCGATAAGGAGGCGGCATACAATGAGATTTTCCGTGTCCTGAAGCCGGGCGGGATTTTCTGCGGCTGCTTTTATGTGAAGGGTGGAAACAGACGGACAGACTGGTTTATTGAAAAAATATATACACCAAAGGGATTTTTTACACCGCCCTATGAAACGGCGGAGAGCCTGGAGAAGCGGCTGAAAGCTATGTATAAAAAGGCACAAGTGAAGACTGTGGAGGGTATGGCGGCTTTCCGGTGCAGGAAGGGTGGCGGCCATGAAAAATGAAAAGCCGTTTTCTGACGGTAGCTTTGACGTGGTAACCTGTTCCATATGTTTTCACCATTATCCAAATCCCGAAAAATTCTTTATGAGCCTGCACCGGGTTTTACGCCCAGGCGGCAGATTTATTTTAAGGGATATGGCATCAGGAAACAGGCTGGTGATGTGGTTTATCAACCATATTGAAATCCCGATAGCCAACAGAGCCTTACATAAAGGGGATGTCCTACTCAAGGACTGATATCCAGAGGCTTTGTGATGCAAGCGGACTGAAATTGGAGCGGTATGAAGTGAGAAAAGGGTTCCGTCTGCATTGTGTGGTCAGAAAACCGGTCTGAGTGAGAGGTATGAAAATAATGAAGTGCACAGCCGATCTGCCAGTCATGGTCTGGTGGGGCTGCATGGGAATAGGTCTGCACCCAAGCGTGAGTTTGGGTGCTTCTTTTGTTGTGCGTCATGGACGCGAACTAATAGGTGAATAACTTGAGTGCGCTGAGATGATATTGTTCTGTTGAAATAGCAGCCGAATTAACATTTCAGAAACAAATGTTAAACAGGGAAAAGAAAGTTGCTTGAAATCTTGAAAAATAGTGAATTTACAAGGGTTTAAGCAACTTTTGATTTTTAGGAGAAGTATCATAACTTATCGCAGAATGGTGTAGTTTGAAGAAAAATTGGTGTCAAAAATGGTGTACAAATCTGACTGACGAAATGATGTATTTGTGTGAAGAATCAAATTAAAATTGTTATTCACAGGAAGCACAATTTATGGAGAGGAATTATCTGATGTAGTGGCAGGCATACAAGTGTCTGTCATTTTTAATGAAACTTGTAAATTGGATAGCGGAAACGGAGGATGCGAAAATGAGCAGAGAAAAATCAATATTTGAACAGATGGGAGGTACTTACACTGAGAAAGATGGTATCTTATATCCCAACATCCATATTGATGAAGAGCAAACAGAAACAATGCAGGATGTGTTTGCAGGAAAGTACGGAGATTTATGGAAAAAGTACATGAAAGAAAACCAACCGGAAAGATATTATTATCTGGTTCGTTTAGGGCAGTTGAAGCAAAAAGCGGTGGAAATAAATGAAGAAGCAGATGAAATGCTAACAGTCTGCTGATAACAAGGAAGATGCACGATAAAAAATATTCGCGTTACAAGCAGAAAGACATTCTGGCACACAAGATGTCGATTTCCTTTCATCCGGTTGACAACGATAAGCATTATGGGGTGCGGGATAATATTCAGAAAAAGCGGAGGGATAGGGAACGATAGTAAAGAGTGTATAAAGTAGAAATCTTTGGCTTGATATTGTTCGGATGGTTGGATATACTAAGAAAATAGGGGGAATATGCGTTGATTTGCAAATATGGGGAGCAATGTAAAAATACGGAAGGGAATTTTATGAATAAAGAAAATAAAACGACGATTGTGGTAAGTTCTCATGATATTCAGCTTGACTCTGATTATGTGAAATGGATTTGTGATGTTAAGCAGCGTTTTCGTAATACACAGATTAAGGCTGCTGTAAAAGTAAACTCTGAGCAATTGCTTTTTAACTGGCAGATGGGAAGAGATTTGGTTGTTCGAAAAGCAGAAGATACATGGGGCGCAGGTATTGTTGAACAGGTAAGCCTTGATTTGCAAAATGAATTTCCGCTGACAAAAGGATTTTCAGCCAGAAATCTTTGGAATATGAAAAAATGGTATTCTTTTTATTCCAGTGTGTCAGAGGCTGAACATTTGCTTCAAAATTTGACTGATCAGCTTGATTTAGGAAGTATAAAACTGCACCAGATTGGTGCAGAAATAGAAGAAATTACAAATGATGAAAAACTGCACCAAGTTGGTGCAGAAATGCGTTTTCCGACTTTGTTTGGGTTTGTTCCGTGGAGACATCATGTAGAAATCGTAAACAGATGCAAATCAGTAGATGAGGCATTGTTTTATATCAAGAAAACCATAGAGAATGGATTGAGTAGAAATGCTTTGATTGATATTTTGAAAGCAGATTTATATCATACTGCTGGGACTGCTGTAACGAATTTTTCTGAAAAACTGCCGACAATTCAAGGAAAACTGGCACAGCAGATTATTAAGGACACATATGATTTGAGTTTTGTGTCATTACCTCAGGGTTATGATGAAAATGCGTTAGAAGATGCTTTAGAAAAGAATATAACACAATTTCTGCTAGAACTTGGAACAGGTTTTGCATTTGTCGGAAGACAGAAAGAAATTGTTGTTTCCGGAAAAACAAGAAAGATTGATATGCTGTTTTATCATATTCATCTGAAATGTTATGTGGTGATAGAATTAAAAGCAACTTCTTTTGAGCCGGAGTTTGCAGGGAAATTGAATTTTTATGTCAATGCCGTCAATGAATTGATTAGGACACCTGATGAGAATCCTACAATTGGATTGTTGATTTGCAAGGATAAGGATCAGACTGAAGTACAATGGGCATTTCAAGGAATTCAGACACCAATGGGGGTAGCTTCTTACGACAAGGTTAAATTACAGGAAATCCAAGCGCAACTGCCTACCGCAGAGCAGATTCAGCAGAGGATCGATTTGGCGGAGGAAGAGTACCGTTTAAGAATAAAGGAACAGTGAAATGGATATGGGAAATATGAGAGTATTATAGGCGACTGCTCAAAATACCCTTATGTGTATTGAAGGAGGTTATATTTGTGTCAAATTTAAATGATTCATTTATGAAAATTGCAGATATTATGAGAAATGCCTTTTTAAGTTTTGATATAACTGCTGAAGCTAGGGAGTCGTTAACAAGAGTTAATGATCAGCTTAGAAATATTGTAAAAGTCTATGATTCGACTTTGTTGATGGAGAATCAACGAGAGTTTATAGAAATGTCATCGCAAATAGCAAATCAATTACGAGATTCAAAAGTAATAATAAAAGACTTTGGAGATTTGTCAGAAATATCAAACAATCTGGTGAAATTTGCGAAGGAAATGGATGTATCATATAGAGATTTCTGCAAAATTTGGCAACAATATGACTATACAAAATTGACTAAGATTATGCAGGATACATTAAAAGCATATGATTATAACAATCCATTTGATGTTAATGTCATAACAGAACAAATTACAGAGGCATATATTGCTGAAGAAGAAGCTGAATCAACTGAAAAAAGTGAAAATATTGAGGCAAAAGATAGAAGGGAACATATTAAAAATATAAGAGATTGGATTGGGTTCTGTATTGGAATTATAAGTTTTTGTATTTCTGTTTATTCATTGGTAAGCACTAAACCATCTAACACATATTATACAACTATTGAAGTAAATAATTATTATGTGAATGATTTGGAAATAAGCGCAGAAATGCTAAATGCAATGTCATATCGTATTGTTGCAAAAAATAATGCGATGCCACGTATTAAGCCAGATTGTTCATCCCGTGTAATGGGCCACCTTAATATAGGGCAAGTTGTAGTGGTGTCGGAGAAATATAAAAAATGGGTAAAGATTGACTGGGAAGACGAAAATGGAAATTGTTGTTCAGGATGGATACAAAATTATAAATTGACAAAATTCAAATAGTATTAGGATAATAGATTTTGAAAAACAGTGACATGGAAAGGAAATATCATGTTTTACAAAATGATTGAAAACGCGCGGAACAGATGGTACACATCTTGTGAATGCACGATAACATCAATGATTGATTACATAGAATCAAAAGGCATGCTGAGGGATGCGCAAATTGATGCAATCAAAACATATCTTTATTTAAAGATTTGTTGTGAGAGCAAACCCATTGCAGATTTATTCTGCGAGGGTAAATTTAATACTCTTGATTTAGACAGTGCAGAGATATCTAATAACGTCCGTATGTATTTGCAGCGAAATACAGCCGCAGCGGCATTGTTTGAATATTCTTGTCTAAAAAACGAGAAGGGTGAACAGGTTTCAAAGAAATTAGAAGAGTTCATAAAAAAGACACCGGAAGATATTGATTACAAGAAATTTTTCCGGGATGCATTTTATGGCGTTTCTTATACGGATTACCTTTTTAGTCTGCCGATGGGAGCGGGAAAGACGTATTTAATGGCGGCATTTATTTATCTGGACTTGTATTTTGCGCGGAACGAACCTTTGAATTCGGCATTTGCCCATAATTTTATTATATTTGCACCGTCAGGGTTGAAATCTTCTGTAGTTCCAAGTTTAAGGACAATACAAAAGTTTGATCCGTCATGGGTGCTTCCGGAACCGGCGGCATCTGAGATCAAAAGAATGGTGACGTTTGAAGTACTTGACCAGAGTAAAACGTCTAAAAAATCAAATAAGACGAAAAATCCCAATGTACAGAAAATTGCGAACCATCAGCCACTGTCAGAGTTATTTGGGTTCGTAGCTGTTACAAATGCGGAAAAAGTGATTCTTGACCGTATACAGGAAAAAGACGGACAGATTTCATTGTTTGATGAGAGTGATGATGACAAGGACAGGCAGGCAAATGAACTCCGGAATCTGATTGGAAAGCTTCCTTCTCTGTCGATTTTTATTGATGAAGTTCATCATGCCGTTAAGGACGAAATCAAGCTAAGGGCAGTGGTCAATAAATGGGTGGAAAACAATACGATAAATTCAGTAATCGGCTTTTCCGGTACGCCATATCTGGAGAAAGCGGAAAAGATATCTGTCTCAGAAAAGCTGTCTGTTGCCACTGCTGAAATTACGAATATTGTATATTATTATCCCTTAGTGAAGGGTATCGGAAATTTTTTGAAATCTCCGATAGTGAAAATTTCAGAAATTGCCAATAGTGGCAGAATTATTGAAAAAGGGGTACGGGAATTTCTGGATCATTATAAGGATACAGTGTATGATGGCGGTCTTACAGCGAAACTGGGTATTTATTGTGGAAGTATTGAAAAACTGGAAGAGACAGTATATCCTCTTGTATCTCGTATTGCAACGGAATATGGAATACATAGTGATGCAATCTTAAAATTTCATAAAGGGAATAAACAATATCCGCAAGCCGCCGATAGTCAGATGCAGTTTGACACGCTTGACACACCTTTGTCAAAAATACGGATTGTTCTTTTAGTCCAGATTGGAAAAGAGGGTTGGGATTGCAGGAGCTTGACAGGTATTATCCTTTCTCAAGAGGGCGATTGCCCGAAGAATATGGTTTTACAGACATCCTGCAGGTGTCTGCGTCAAGTTGTGAAATACAATGCGGAAACGGCGATTATTTATCTAAATCAAGATAATGCGGAAAAGTTAGAATCCCAATTACAACAACAGCATCATATTTCTTTACAGGAATTTATCAAGGGGAGTGGCAACAGTATTACATTGCAAAGATATGACCGCACAAAATATCTGAAACTTCCGAAGATTGATTTTTATCAGCTCTGTATAAAGTATGATACGATTGTTGCTTGTGAAGCAATGCCTGAAACGAAAATACCGTTATCAGCGGAATATGCGAAAAAAGATCTGGATATGACGAAAGTCACGGACTTTTCTATGAAGATATCAGGCAGGGAATTTGATGATACGGAACGGGGTGAAAAACAGGCAACGTTTCTTTCATGGCTTTATGAGATATCGAAAGAAAGTTTTGATACATTGCAAGTAGAAGAACTGCTAAAATATAAAGAACTGTTGCTGGAAGTATATCTGACGGTAACATATCAAAAAGAAGGTGTTCGGTATTATAGTTCCAAGTATGATATTTCAGTTGTAAATGCTAATATCCGTAAAGCTTTTACCGGAAAACGCGATTTTACTTCTTATGAAGAAGTGATACCACAGCAATCGGGATTATTGAACATTGTAAACTTTACAAAGGAAATACATACAGAGCATGTAAAAGATTATTATCCGGAACAGAAAGTTGTTAAAAATATAATATTGGATGATGAGGGGAAACTAGAGGTTGAACCGAAGCTTGTCGATGCGATAGAAGCGTTGGAGAGCACAGGAAATTCAGCGAATACGATGACAGCAGCTTTATTGCGTCAGCAGATANGTTCTCATCCGCAAAAGGATCGNTCNTTTCATTATCTGCCTTATCATATGGANAGNGNATTTGAACGGACATTTTTAACGGAAGTNCTNACATTGNCGGAAATAGANAGTCTTAATCTTGAGGTTTATTATAATGGAGATAACGCNATGACAGAGTTCAAGATTAAGTGNTACAANANNNNANNNAGNAANTGGGTATATATAGGAATTTANACNCCNGATTTTNTNATNATACANCGNCAGAGNGGACANATTCATAAGGCNGTCATAGTAGAAACCAAGGGTGAAATNTATAAAGANAGATTTANGGACAAGCGNNTTTTTATGGAAACANNGTTTACAAAGCAGAATAACANGGCATTTGGCTATGANCGTTTTGATTATCTGTATCTTGAGGANGTGTTNTCGGAAAATGAAAGACTNTCAATAACACGCAAAAAAATAANAGATTTTTTTGAGGAGGAAAAGNANAATGCCAATTAAGTATGTNCCTTTTGTGNCGGAGCCGATTGAAGGNCAGGCNGTTCTTGGNAANTTTAACAGAATACTGAAATACCGCGGCGCAGATGATGTATCTATGGTTTTGCAGCGGGGGATGCCGCTTTATGAGATGGAAAAGAAAGAGATTGTTGGCAAGGGTGACAGCGGTAATATGGTNATTCGGGGTGAATGTGTATCGGCATGCGCTTATCTAAAAGANNAAGGCATACAGGTTGANCTTGTGTATATTGANCCNCCATTTGCGAGCGGAGCGGACTATGCAAAAAAAGTCTATGTCCGCCGCAATCCGAAGATTGCNNANGCNATNCNGCAGGCNGANGANGAACTTGANATTGATGANCTGAAAGCATTTGAGGAAAAGATGTATGGAGANATTTGGGATAANGAGAAATATCTTAATTGGATGTATGAAAATCTTATGGCNATTAAGAGNGTTATGAGTGAAACGGCNTCTATTTATGTGCATTTGGATTATCATATAGGGCATTATGTGAAGATTTTGATGGATGAGATTTTTGGGGAGGATAATTTTAGAAACGAAATTATTTGGAAAAGAGCTACTGCNCATAGTGATGCAGAATTCTATGGAAATAATTTTGACTGTATATATTTTTATACAAAATCTCAGTCAGATTATATTTTTAATACTGTATATCAGCCATACGATGATGCGTATATTGCCAGATTTAATCGTTCTGATCCAGATGGTCGAAAGTGGGATAGTGGAAATCTTACAGCCAAAGGATTACAAGGTGGTGGTTATGATTATGAGTACAAAGGATANCGCTCATTATGGCGTATGCCGCTTGAAACAATGGAAAAAATGGATAAAGAAGGTAGATTACATATTACCAAAACAGGAGGGATTCGTTCTAAAGTCTATTTAGATGAATTACAGGGAATGCCTGCGCAATCAATGTGGTTAGATATCAATCCTATTAATTCACAGGCAAATGANAAANCTGATTATGCAACTCAAAAACCNGAAGCATTATTNGAACGTATTATTAATGCATCTTCAAATCAAAATATGNTAGTTGCAGATTTTTTTGGTGGTAGTGGTGTAACCTCGGCGGTTGCACATAAACTTAGCAGAAAGTTTATCCATTGTGATATAGGTATCAATTCTATTCAGACGACTCGTGACCGTCTTGTTGCNGATGAGGCGCAATTTGATGTACTTGAAATTAAAGATGGAGTACAGCTTTANCGGAATCCTGTGCAGACAATGGATANAATAAAATCTCTGATTCAGGGATTAAAACAGGATGATGCCTTAGATNCTTTTTGGGCNGGNTCAATNTCTGACAGNAAGATTGGNACAATTCCTGTGTATATTCCAAANTTNGANGANAGNACNTCAAANCTNCTGGATACGGTTCAAATGAACCGCATTATNCATCAGGCAATACCGGANNTNGANAGNAATGTNAANAANGTNATTGTATATTATATNGACCTTGCAGATNNGAAAGAAATTGAAGAATTTATCAAGAANGATGACAGTACAACNGTTGAGATAGAANTGCGNGATTTGAAAAACATTCTGGATGATGTTGTGATTGGGGATTATGCAGAGTTTCATTGTGAGCCGATACAGGAGGATTTATTTGGTGGATATGCCATTACTATAGACAGATTTGTCAGTGACCGCGTGATACAGAAAGTCATGGAGTTTAACCAAAAAGCGTTTCTTAATTCTACCAGCAAGAAACCATATAAACCAATTGAAATCAGCGAGGATGGCTTAGAACTTATTGAATTTTTGAGCCTTGATTGTACTGCGTCTGAAGGTGAATGGCATTCTGACAGTGAAATTAAGATTGATAAAAATGGATATGTCATAAAAGATGGCATAAAAACAAAGGACTTTTGGGATGCAAGAATATGTAGCAGGGAGAAACCATTGAGAATAAAAATTCGTAATATTTGTGGGGATGAGACGGAATGGGCAGTGGAATAGAATGTAATATTTTCTTTCAACTATTTTAAGGGGAATATGAATATGATAAGTTCAAACGAAAAGATAAGTTTTATCATTGAATATATGAATGCGTATGAAGAAAAAATCAAAATGGCAAATAAATATGGTTTATTTGATTCGGCAAAAATGTTTGAATTGTTTGCTATTGAAGTATGCAGGTTATGGTTTGGACAGGACTTTACAAATTTAAATAAAGAAAAATCCACATACCCATTTGTAGACTTGATATCAGGTGATATGCAGCTTTTTGTTCAGGTAACCACTGCGGAAGACGTGCCTCGGAAAATTAAGACGACGTTGGAAAATATAAGAGATACTAAGGATGAGAGATTTTCTGTTATAAATAAAGTTATATTTTTTGTACTTACTAATGATAGTCTTGAAAAAGTACAAGACTATAATGGCGATAAGCAGATTGGAAGCATATTATTTACGAAGAATGACAATCTGATCACAACGAAAGATGTTATTAATAAAGCAAAAAGTGACATCGCTTTTCTAAATGACTTATATAGTGTATTAAAATTAGAATTTGAACGGTTTAATGAATGTGTAGAAAAGTTGAATGAAGCGATACGATTCAGTAAAAGTGTTGGCTTAAAAAATATTATTGGATTGATAAATGGGGAATATGAGATTGATAGGAGTTTGCTTGTAAAAAAAATAAAGAAAGATAATGAAAAATATGTTACTATTTTGGGAAATGCCGGAAGTGGGAAATCAGCATTATGTAAGAAAATTCTCGAAGATGAAGATGTCATTTTGTATGCACGTGCTGAAAGCTTTGTAGAGACAATTGATATTAATGATATATGGAAGTGCGATGTTAAACTAGTACTAGAATACTTGAATGGTAAAAGAATTATTTTCTTTATTGATGCATTGGAGTTTATAGCTGATTCATCAGATACAAAAATTGAACGGTTGCAGCATTTATACGAGATTGTGCGTGAGTATGAAAATGCACATGTATTAACATCATGTAGAACAAACGATAAAAGTGCATTTATCAAATTAGAATCAAATTTTGATATAAAGCCTTATGAGGTTGAAGATTTAACAATAGAACTGGAAGCAATCGGAGGGAAATATCCCATAATTAAAAAAATGTATGAGATGAAATCATATAGAGATTTATTAAAGTCGCCTTTTTATATTAATCTGATTGTCAGTCGAATGGTGGACATTGATAATATAGGAGATGAAAGTTCTTTTAGGGAATATATTTGGAAAAATATAATTTGCTTACAGGAAACATCAAAAAAGCATAAAATTACATATACTCAGGCATCAGAAGCAATAAAGAGAATTGTATTTGAAAGGGCTAAACGTTTTTCGGTTGGGATTCCGGAGGAAGAAGTAGATAGCAATGTTGTAAAAACGCTGATTTCAGAAGATATTGTTTATAGACTGGAAGATAAGGGGTATATAAGGCTAAAGTATGACATTTTTGAAGATATCTGTTTTGAACATTATTTTGATGGAAAATTTGATGAGTGTAGAGGAAAATATCAGCTATTCTATGATGAGATAGGGAAGCTTGAGAGATGTGTATATAGACGTTATCAAATTTGGGTTTCTAATAAATTGTTTATAAAATCAAATCGTGATAGGTTTTTGTATCATCTCATTTTTTCAGGAGATATCCCACAGGAATGGAAAAAGCAGACAGAAATAGGAATTGCGAAATCGAGATTTTGTAACGAATTTTTTGAAGAATATGGGATGGATATTGTAGATTCTAATGTTCTGATAGAATTTGTAAAAATTATAAATTTGTTTGCTTTTGAAGCTAGAATTGTATCTTATGAGGAAATACCGCAAATGCTTTTGTTACCCATTGGTAATGGTCGGCCTTGTATGATACAGATAATTGAGAGTGAACATATATACGAAAAAGATATTATTAAGAAAGATGATATTATAAAATTATGTTTAGATTATTCAAGACAGAACAACAGGGAAAGTCGGACCGCTTTTGCTGCTTGTACCATAGTGGAGTATTATATAGAGAATGCAAAGGAAACTGTAAAATATTATAAATTCATAGATGAAGCAAAACTATGCCTTGAGGCTGTTTATCGGATGGCGGATGTATCAAATGACTGGATTAAAGAGTTTTGGAAGCTTTTAATTAAGGACTATAAAAGCAGTGACGAAAGAAAACGAATGTCAGAAGATACAATTAAATGGACATTTCAGAATGCCTATCCTGCTTTAGTTAAAAAAATGACAAAAGAAATTTGTTTATTAGCAGATGAATTTTGGCTGGGTAGTAAAAAAGAAAGCGAGGGTTATCATTTTTATTCTGATAGGTGGAATAGGGATAGGGAATATGGACTAAGCGAAAGTGCCAAAAATCATGGCAACGTATATAGATATGTTTATCAGAATGTATTTTTGTGGAATTTATTTAGAACAAATTTCAAAGAGGGATTTCAATGGGCAATTCAATTTGTTAATAAAACAATGACGGAATATGCTACAAATAAACCAAACGATACAATTAGTATTAAGATTCTGTTTGTAGACGATCTGACAGAACATGAATATTTGGGAAATGGGAATATGTGGATGGCAGGCATTATGGAAAATAGCGTACCTGCTTTGATAGGAGATATTATTTTTTGTCTCAGAGATGAAATAATAAATTGTTTGGAAACTTTTAAACAGAATAAGGAATTAATGGTTAAATTTGCAAATTATATAAAGAAAACCTTATATTCTGATTCAAATAATATAGCATTGTTATCTATTATTGAAGCGATAGGGTTTCATTTTGAATGGGATTTGCCAGGGTACTCATTAGACTTAATTACAAGCATGTCGATTATACATTGGGATGTACCAAGATATATGCTATATTTAAAAAATCCTGTAAAGGATATGCTTGAAAGGCAAATCCTTTTAAGTGTTGGGTTACCAAATATTAAAAAGAGGTATGATTTAGATAAGAAGTGCAGTGTAAGTGTCCAGCAATATGTTTCTAATGTTCAGATGTATTTTAATGCTGATGTGAAAGATAAGTGCTATAAGATACTTGATTATTTATATTCTATAACAGCGAATGATGCGGAAAATGCCGTTGATTATTTACAAATTCAAAAAATGGACTTAAGAGGCGCTAAGGAAGTATGGGTAAGTGATTCTATCACTGCATTGGAACCTAATATAACAGGTGCAGCAGAAGAAATTGTTCAGGAACAGAAAAAGGCAGATGAACCATTGGAAAAGCTGGAGCAGATTATTAAGGAATGTGATGAAAGCATTTCAGATGGTGAAGTTGATTTAAATCTGGTTTTTGCTGCAATTGAAACAGTATTAAATATAATGAATGCCTCGAATTTGCCAGTCCAATATGATGATACTTTGATTAGATTGATAGCGATTGCATTGAATAGCAAAAAATTAAAATCACAAGAGAGAACTGTATTATGTAAAATGTGGATTGATGGAGTAAATAAATTTATTTCGCATGAAGGATTTATTTTCAACTTGAATTTTTTTCCATGTTTGCTTACACAATTGAATTTTGATATAAGTTCTGAGGTAAAAAATGAGCTGAAAATGTTGGTAATAAGGTGCCTGATGTACACAGGAGAGGATGGTTCGGTAGATAAGCTGAAAAAAAGTATCAAAAAATATCTGCTTGATAACAAAGAACTTGCTCAAAAAGTGTTTTATACAATTATTAAGCTGGCAGAGGATGAAATGAACCATCAAAAATATAATGCAGATTACATTAAAATGTATGGTAAAGGTAAGGAGTTTGTATATGTGCCTAATATGCAATCCAAATTAACATGGGCAGATCGGGATATAAAGAATGGAGGTAAGGAAAATTATAGCAGTCAAAAAGAGACAATATTTATGAAGTATTTATTTGGAGAAGAGGAATTGCAGATAGAAGAATTTGACATAAGTAATTATGACATATCCACTTTATTTTATGTGGCTAATTGTGGTTTGAATTTTGATAATGAACTTTTTGAAAAAGTGATTCACAATGTGTTAACATGCCTAGTTGATATATGGAAATATTACGACGGCGATTATGATAGCCATAAAATTGTAGATACATTTCAAGAAGAGGAATTAGTAGAATTGTATCAGAGAGAGATGGTTCAGGCTTCAAGCGATGCAAAAGCAGTTATAGATACGTTGTTTAATGGCATAGATTTTTCAAAATTTACTTTAGAGGCTGTTGAATTTTACAAAGATATTTTTGGAAATTTTTTGCCAGAGTTTTTTGATGCCTACATTGATCCGAAAAGAAGAGATAGGTGTAAAAAGAAAATTTTATATATAGAACAGAAAGTAGAATCAATACCTGTGGAATATGTTCGTACGCAATTATACCAATCCCTTATGTTTTCTGTAACAAGATATTGCGGTGGAGATTGGAGCAAATGTAGGACAAGTTATTCTTTTAGAGATAAGAAGTTTTTGAATCAACAGTTCTCAAAATATGGAAAATATCATGTAGGAAAGCTGTTGGAAACGATATATCAGTTGCGTATTGACGAATTATTGCCGGAAATTTTAGTTTCTATCAGAAATAGTTTTCAAGATGCAAAAGCAAAAAATGACAAATTGTCTAAAGATATACAAGAACATAAGAGCATAATAAATATGATTATATTAAAATCTTTTGTTCAATGTAGTGATAAGATTAAAGAAGATCAAGGATTGATTACGGCATATCAGGATATCCTTGAAATATTAATTGATTTGAATTACGAAGAAGCTGCTGTTATCTTGGATGAATTTAGAGTGCATTAATATCTAGGATTAAACAGACTATGTATAAAATTTTGAAATTATGGAAAGGGTGTAAATATGAACGGGCAATATAAAAGTTTATTAAATTTATCAGTATGTAATCAATGCGGATACAGAAATGTATGTTTCCTACAACACATATCTATGCAAAAATACAGTGAACCGGTGCAGATTTTCTTGGCAAATGTTCTCAACACAAGTTTTTCGTATCAAGAACAAAAGAGACTATGGAATGCAAATTACTGGTCTGTTCAAGAGGAATTAGTACGATACTATGATATACATAATTGCGAATTAATAAGAAACGATAAGCCTTTTTTGGACAATGAAGGACAGAGAGAAAATGACAGACAGAAAATCAGAGAGCTTTTTAAGCAGATGCTGGACATTGCTGCTAGGGCAACAGAGGAGAAAAATCCAGAAATGTCAATTATGTTTGATGGAATAGGACTTGTGTTAGCATCGGATTATGCAGAGGCAGTGAGTAAAATATTTTCTATGATGAAAACAGCTATAAAAAGTGATAATTATTATTCAGGAGGATGTTCTGGATATTGAGTTTAGTGATTAGAATGAATTGTAATTATTGGACATAGACTTAATAATTGAGCGGTACCGCTCAAAAAGAAGAAAAGACCGCTCAAAAAACCGCTCAAAAGGAAGAAAGGATCAATGCGCTGCTTGAATATTGCAAAGAACCGAGAGACAGAGATGAAATGATGAAGTTTCTTGGTATAAAACACAGAACCACATTCAGAAGCGATTACCTGAATCCCTTACTGGATGAAGGTAAAATTGCAATGACAATACCGGATAAGCCGCGAAGCAAGAATCAAAAATTTTACTCTGTTTAACTTTCGCTAACTTTCACGAAATAATATATTTGCGATTTGCAACGGTAAGAGAAATGTCAAAAGCCTGATATTTTGCGGTTTTTGACATTGCTTTTCATAATTTTGGGGATTTTATAGTTCTTTTAACTTTCGCTAATTTTCATAGTAATAAAGCATGGTACCAATTTTATTTGGAACATTCAAGATATTTATTTTTATACACCAAAGCCTGTTCCGGTTTCTGCCATCGGGAATACAGGTTATTCAGGTACAAATAAACCGTTTTGACATAATCATTATCGGTTCCCATGACATCCGAAATAATATTCTCCGCAGATAAAAGATGAAGTTCAGCTTCTTTAGCATTGCCCTCAGAAAGCGCAATCGCGCCATACATCATCTGGCAGACTCCGTTATCTAAAGTTTGCATTCCCTCATGTTCCAAAACAAGATTCTCATAGGTGGAAAGAACCTGTTTTGCCATATCTGTATTTTTGGAGAGAATAAGCATATTGGTAAGATTCAGCAGCTGTTGCAGCATATCATGTGATTCTGTCAGCCCAAGATGTGCATATTCCTGACGGATTGTTAAAGCAGTATGGAGCATTTCAGCAGCCTCTTTTGTTTTTTTCATCAACAGGTATGTATTGGAAAGATTGTTGTACAGGTTTGAAAGCAGATTTGCTGTCCGCTGGTCAGCATCTTTCGTATGGTACGGTTCTAAGATACTGACAGCTTTTAACCGTTTCTTCAAGGCGTTTTTATGATCGTTTTTGATAAGAAACAGTTCTGCCTTATAGTCAAGAAGCAATGCTCTGTCGCAGTAGGAATGCGTATCCTGTTTCATTACATACTCTATCCGTTCTACAAGTTTTGGCAGATAGTCCGCCACAAGATATTTTTCAAGATACGGGAACATATCCTGAAGGAACAACAGATAATCCTTTGGTATGTCTGCTAAAATATTTTCTGTAATGCTGATAAGTGAATCAATCACATTCTGCGGTCTTTTAACTTCCAGTCCATGCACAAGGCAGATGCAGTGCAGACTGTCAAGCAGTGTATGGCAGTTTGATACGGATGGCAAAGTTTCCAGTGCAACAATTTCCCTTATCAGTGGATGCAGGCTGATTTTCCGGTTTTCTTTGTCATCATGGATAAAACCGTA
>JAAUZM010000044.1 GCA_014804605.1 Lachnospiraceae bacterium
CACTGCTGCCTCCCGTAGGAGTTTGGGCCGTGACTCAGTCCCAATGTGGCCGTTCACCCTCTCAGGCCGGCTACTGATCGTCGCCTTGGTGGGCCGTTACCCCGCCAACAAGCTAATCAGACGCGGGTCCATCCTGTACCACCGGAGTTTTTCACACTGCACCATGCGGTACTGTGCGCTTATGCGGTATTAGCACCTATTTCTAAGTGTTATCCCCCTGTATATGGCAGGTTACCCACGCGTTACTCACCCGTCCGCCACTAGGTTATGAAAAGATTGTCATTAGCAAGCTAACTCCGCTCACATCATAACCCCGTTCGACTTGCATGTGTTAAGCACGCCGCCAGCGTTCATCCTGAGCCAGGATCAAACTCTCGAATAAAAAATGTCTGATCTCCGGATCAAAACAAGCTTGGCTTTTTTGATATCCGTGAAGTAAGTTCCTTCGGAACTAACTTCTGAAGAATGCTCCGCATTCTTCAATCATAATTACTTGGTTGTATCGTCCGATACTCTCTGAAAATTTTCTCTTAGAATTTTCAGGGTTGCATTACTGTTTATTTGTCAAGGTTCTGTGCTGCGTATCTGTTGTTTTTCAAACACGCAACGTTGGTATATTATCATACCGGAAGCCCACAGTCAATATCTTTTTGAAAAAATTTCTAATTATTTTTTCAGGCCGATATTATTTCGGGCGGTAGATTTTTATTTTATCACTGTTTTTTGTCCTTTGTCAATATCCTAAATCCAAAAATTTGCGAAGGGTGGCCGTAATCCGAAATTACATTCTATCCTCTTATTTAGCGTCTCGCTAATTGACTCTCCCAGTCTTCCAAAATTGTCTCACATCTGTCCACATCCATCTCACCCGCAGCCTCTTTTAACTGACTGAACAATTCCTGCTGCCATTCATCATAATGATATTGATCCATCTCAAGGATTACTTCCTCCATCTGATCCATATCCAGATATTCTACTGCCTCTCTTATCTTGGCAAAACAGCTGTTCAGCTCAATATCGGAAACATCTGTTTTCTCTGCCTCTTCCTCTTCATTCTGACAGAAAGGCGCCAACATCCCCTGGTAACCTGCATATTGTTCCAGCATCTCGTCCGTATACTTATGTATGGTGTCCGCATCTCTCGCATTACCTGCTTTTTCAAGGAAAGCCGCCTTTTCAGATAAGGAGATGGCACCGATTTGTTTGGCGCAATTCTTTAACGCATGAACCTCTACCGTAAAATTCGCCCAGTCTTCCTCTTTCTCCATAGACTTGATCAACTTCACTTTTTTGTCTATGCTTAAATAGAATACATTAAGAACCTTCCAGAACAGTTCTTCGCTGACAAGAAACTCCATGGCAAACTTCACATTCAGGTCACCTACAACGATCTGTTCTTCCTCTTCTATTCCCGGGTCGAAGGTCATTGTATTATATGCCTTCTGAATTTTCTCAACCGGCAGCCATTGACGCACCTTAGCGACAAGCATACGCAGTTCTATGGGCTTTGCCACGAAATCATTCATGCCTTCCCTGCAAAAACGCTCCTTTGTTCCTTCCACGGCATTGGCAGTGAGCGCTATGATCGGCACATCGTTATACTCCGGATGAAAACCCCTGATAATACGTGTTGCCTCCACACCGTCCAGTTCCGGCATCATATGATCCATAAATATGATGTCGTAATGTTCTCGGGAGATCATCTCAATAGCCTCTTTTCCTCCAGCCGCCGTATCAACATTCATCTTAAGCGGCTCCAAAAGTCCCTCTGCCACTGTCAGATTTACTGCATTATCATCTACGATAAGGATCTTGGCGTCCGGAGCTATAAAGTCAAATTCCTTTTCGTCCGCTTCATCATCAAAATGCAGTTCCTCTCCGTTTAATATCATCGCAATATTTAAAGCAAAAAGCGGTTTCCTCAGTATAAGCAGATTAGGAATGTCATAATCCACATGATCATCAAAATCAAGCATCAGCACAGCAGTGATCTGTGGATGATTGTGAACGTACTCCTCGACCTTATCCGTAAACAGCGGATATTCTATAAAAATAAAAATCCTTTTATCATCAGGAAATTCGGTACGCTCATTCAGCGACAGCAGCCTTATATCTTCTATCCCAAGTTTTGCGGCATCATTGCATAAACTCTCTTTGACATACGGATTGGAGATCAATCCTGCCACGACTATAGATGACGCTTCACCAATCCCGATGCTGGGCGTGTCATCCACGATTCTTTGCGGAAGCACGCAACTGAATCTACTCCCCTTTCCGTACTCGCTGTCAACCCAGATACTTCCGTTCATCAGCGTCAACAGATTTTTAGTGATTGCAAGGCCAAGACCCGTTCCCTCAATATTACGGTTTCTCTTACTGTCCACCTGTTGAAAAGATTCAAACAGTTTGCCCATATCTTCCTTCTTAATACCGATTCCCGTATCTTCCACGGTAATCTGCAGGCGAATCTCATCAGGAGTCGTCTTGTAGTACCCCATTCGCATGGTAACTTTGCCCTGATTGGTAAACTTCGCCGCATTATTTGCAAGATTCAGCAACACCTGCTTAATTCTGATATTGTCTCCCCACAGCTTATTCGGAAGATTCGGTGCAACGTCAAGAATCAGTTCCACATCCTTATCTTTTAATCTCGTCATAATGATATTGGATACATCATACAACAAAGACATTGGTTCGTAGGCTACTTCAGTGATATCCATTTTGCCGGATTCTATCTTGGAAAAATCCAGAATGTCATTGATAATAGTCAGCAGCGATCTGCCTGCTTCTTTGATCTGACCTATGTAATCTCTTGCCACAGGCGGCAGATCCTCTCGAAGCGCCATCTCAGCCATACCGATAACTGCATTCATGGGCGTTCTGATCTCATGACTCATATTGGCAAGGAAGTCCGATTTCATGTTCTCTGACTTTTCCAATCGCTCATAAGATTTATTAACAAGATCCAAATTAGCCTTCATAATATCATTAGCCTGATAGACACGATATTTATTGTACGCCATTTCAGACAGAACATCTGCGATCGTATAGAGAAATTCGGCAGCCTTATCCACCGTATCCTGCTCCAACACGCGAATCCTGCCTGCCGCTTCTATATACTTCTCCTCATCTACACCGAGTTCCGCTGCAATCCCTCTTACCTGATCATAATCGGGCGGCTCTACAAGTACCTGACCGCCGATAAAGCAGCCCACAAGCTTACCATCCGCCATGATCGGTGCCGCATAATCCATGAGCCCCGCATGGCAGGCATATATAACGGACCTGCCACTTTCAAGCGCCATCTCCGCTCCCCGCTTGTCACACTGCTCACAGCGTGTACAGCCGATCTTGGAGGTTCTCGTATACTTCATACAAAAATCGGAGAAATTAGAACCCTCTGTTACAGCTACACCGTCTGCATCTGTCGTAAGAGCCGCCATACCGGTCATTTTCGCAAAACTATCCTGTATTTTTTGCAGCATCTTAACGTCAATCAAATCTGTCAGTGTTAATTCGCGATTCATGTCCATAAGCTAATCCCTTCTCTATGTATATGCCACAACCCGATTGTCATACTTGTGCCCACTGTCACCTTCGGCACAAGTGTTCCTTTCATACTCTAACCGATCTCTTTTGCAATCGCAGCCATCAATTTCTCACGATCAACGGGCTTCAGCAGGTAACTCTGCGGCTTCAGTACCAGAGCCTCCTTTATTTTCTTGCTCTCTGTAACCCCGGTCAAAAAGATTACCGGTATATCCTTCGTCTCATCGGAAGCACGCAGCTTTTCCAAAACAGCCGGACCGCTTTCGTCCGGCATCTCATAATCAAGAAGAATCAGATCTGTCTTCTTCCTCTCCAGGAATTTCAAAGCAATTTTGCCGCTTGCGGCTGTCGCCACATCATATTTATCATGCAGATGCTCTTTGATCACCTTAAGCATCATAGCATTATCATCCACTACCAGCACATGCTTGCGCTGGACAGGCTCTTTCGTACGTGCTGTTTGTTGTGCTGCTTGTTGTTCCGCGGCTTTCCGCGCGGCTGCCGCATTTGCGCTCTGTATATCGACCACTTCCATGAATCGTCTTTCCTTCAGAAGTGAGATTATCTTCTCCTGAATAACGCCCACAGCCATCGGTCTGTACAATGTCAGATTTGCCGCATTCACAGCAATCTTTTCAAATTCATCACAGTCTTCCTTCAATCCGATGATGACAAGCGGAATATTCGCCTTTGACAATCTTAATTTAAGGTTTGCTATCTGAACGATATCATCTCTGGACTCATTATATAAGCAGTATACAAAAATATCGGGCATAAAATAAGTCATATGTCTGGCGATATCCTCATATCTTGCGGAAGTTGTCATAACCTCAAAATTATCACCCATCTGCATAAAGAAGTCGTCGATTGCAGAATCATTTTTCCCCGTTAATAGAACTTTGTACTTCATAGTAATCCTCCATTCTTGCTCAACCTGCGAGTTTGGGCGCAAGCACAAACTTGCGTGTGAAAAATTTATTTTTCACACTACTTCCCCTTTATAATACTTGCTCATTCGCAACAGCATATTTTATTCCCGTAATATGTTGATCAAATATCCCTTTTATTGACAGTCTACCATGACAAAGTAAAAGATTCAAGAAAAGGTCGGCTTTCTTGAATCTTTTACTTTGCGTGTGAACAGTGACCCAAATCGCATTCACAGCACATATATTCCCATATAGTTAAGCACATAATATACCAGATAGGAGAGCACGCAGGCTTCCACAATTCCCATGGCGGCCCCCATTACCTTATCTAATCCGCCTATCACAGAAATATTGCTCAGAGCCAAAATCGGTCGGAATATCAGACTGCACACCCTGAAAACAGTGCCCATCAGAATCAGTCCGATCACACACACAGTCAATGTGCTCATTGCTCTCGCCAGATAACTGGAGATTGCAAAAAAAACAAGTGCCACACATACCAATGAAATCACACCCGACAGGAGTGTCACAACTTCTTTCATTATTCCGTTGTGAAATCCTCTTTTTATTCTCCAGACAAATAATAGGAATATGATAAATGCAAAAATGAATTTTGTCATGTAAGCCACAACTTTCCCGTTCTCAATATCTTTTGTTCATGACATCATACGCCGCACAGCTATTGCAGTTCAATCGTATCAATAGAGTCCGGTGTCACCGCCATATAACGATATGCTGAATTCTGAGGAATCAGCACCAGCGTTGACTTATTAAATCTGCCGCTGTACTTCTCCATCCCATTACTGTTATAGATACAGCACTCCGCCTCATTATATATGATGATCTGATCCTCATAAAATATAATATCGCTATATTCTATGTTAAAATTAATGGATTGTTTCAGCACTCCCGATTTATGATATACATCCATCCGATACCTGCTGCCTTCCTCGGTACTGTTAAATACCAAGCCGACATATTCTCCACCATAATATACACTTAGGACACTGTCATCAATCAAATTTTCCAACACACTGACCGGCTTCTGAGCTCCGCCATATAACATGACCCGATTGTCCGCCACCGCAAACAGCGATCTGTTATCCAGAAATCTCACAAACGGCACTACAGTATCCAAATAATCATAGCCGCTGACATAATTATTGGTATTGTTTTGTCCTACAGCGCCAAAATTGTAGAAAGCCACGCTGGATTTCATCTGTCCGCTGTCAACAAACAGATAAGATACGCAGACAAGCTCCCCGCTCGGCGAAATGGCGACCTTCACCGGATAGCCGCTGTCCTTCATCGTCGTACGAAAATATGCCAGCTCTTTTCCCTGAGAATCATACAGATAAATCCATGTGGTATCCGTATCATCCAAAACCGCAGCAACAACACCGTTGGACGCCACGCAGAAATCTCTCATCGGTTTATTAGTCGTGATGCTGCCCATAACACCGCTGGTATTCATGACATATATGTTCCTGCCGTTATAATCACCTATCGCAACTACATTCTGGCATACATCCACTATCGGATTCTGCATCTCAAATGTCTGATTCCAGACCGCGTTGCCTTTAATATCCATACACCCTGCTCCGTCCTTACTGTAAGTCAAAAGATATCCTGCAAACGGAAGCAGTTGGGAACCCTGCGTGATATTGATCTCCACGGAAGATACCTCGGCTGCCTGCGTATAGATTTTGTTACTCCATTGAATATAAAGTGCCGCTATGACCGCCGCAATCAAAACAAGCACCAGAATCGACCTATAGAAAATCGTAAATTTGTGGCTTTTGATTCGCTCACGATAACTGACTCTCGGCTTTTCCGTCTCTCTTTCTTTTTTCTTTTTCAGGTAGTCCCTAACGTTGGTCATTGGTGTTCCTCTTCCCTAAATAGTAAGGCTTTACTCCGTAAGCAGGCATAGCTGTCAGCAAGCTGCCACATTGCTCTGTTTTACTCCGCAGTGCACGCTCGATTCCGCTTCGCTCCATCTCGCTCGCGGGCTTCGCCCTATCACTCCGTAAATAGACAAAACTGTCAGCAAGCTGCCATTTTGTCTGTTTACTTCGTGGCACTGCTCATTGGTGTCGCGTACATTATAACATGAATCTGGTCAGGGAAGTATTATTTTTTGTCCGTCTCGGATACGATCCGGGTCGGTGATCTGGTTCAGTTCGCAGATTCTCTGTACATGGGAGGTATCTCCGTAGATTTTCTGGCTGATCATATATAGGGTATCACCGGGCTCCACTTTATAGTATCTTGCCACATTGCGGGAAAGCGCCTCCACCTCTTCTTCGTCTTGATCGGAGTTTTCCTCAGAGGTTTCAGACTCGCCTGTTTCTTCTCCGTCATTGTTCCGGCCTGCTTCTGCATTGTCATTGCCCACATCATCTTGTGAATCCACGGAAGGCTCTGCCGTGTTTTTGTCATTCTCGTTCAAAGATTCCTCCTCTGTTTCTTCAGAGTTCTCTTCACCCGCTGCCTCCTCCGGTTCGCCTGCCTGTTCCCTATTTTCAAGCGCTGCCAGCTTCAGAATATCCTCTTCCTGCGAAGGTTCCCGCTGCACTACGACCTCTCCCCGACCTTCTCCTGCCTCACCCGTTTTTTCTGCCTCCTGATTCTCCATGGCAAAAAAAACTTCTGTAGCCGACTGATTCAACTGCTGCATCTCATCATAGCTGTTTGTAGAATTGACCACAATGGCGACCAATATCATAAGAATAATACTAAGCTGGGCGGAAATCGTGCTGGGCGATATCTGTCTGCGGGGCGTCTGCCCCTGCACGGCCTGCGGCTGCGCACTCTGCCATTTCCTTTGGTCTGTCCCGCTGCTTCTATCTGCTTCGACAGGATCGCTGTCCCTGTCTTTCCCGCCGTTTCCGTTTTTCCGCTCTATCAGATAAGTCTGCATCGGCGCATTATCCTGATAGAAAACCTCGTATCCCTTCACCTCATAGTTTTCCGTTCCTTCTCTGACCAGAAACACAGGGCCCGCCTGTGTCAGACGACAACCGATCTCTTCCAACAGACTGTATTTATCAAATACTTCCAGATGTCTATCCCTTCCCACGCCATATATCGTATATTTTCTGCCAAACTTTTCTTTGAATCCGTAGAAAAAGAATTCCGACAGCTCCAATGTTCCCGTTTCCTCTTTTAAAAAAGACAGCACGTAATCTTCCACGTAGATCTCGTACTTTTCTTCTTTTCCTCCTTTGTGAATAATGATTGATGACTGTCTCATTGTATTCACTCCATTCCGGGGATCAATAATCAGATCGTCCCCGCGCACTGTATCACTCTATGAAATAACTATAGCATGTCTTATGTGAAAAATATGGCAAAAGGCGCGGTAATTAACATCTGCAATGAATAAATCGAGCTGCACTTGATTGCGAGATTCGCTTCGCGAACTCGTACATAAACGAGCAATTTCTAATAGAACAAACAAAAATACGGAAATCATCATGCAGTAATATCTCCCCTGCACCACAATTTCCGTATCCCTTATTTGCAATAACCGCAATAAAACAACAAGCATTTACACGAACTGATAAATTGTCACAGAATCATAATCCTTTCCCGGTCCAAACACTGCCTGCGGGAAATTCGGATGATGAATGTTATCCGGATAGAACTGCGTCTCCAGACAGAATCCTTTGCGCGGTCCGTATGCGGTATTCTCTTTGCCGGTCTCCTCTCCGATACAGTTGCCCGCATAGAACTGTACTCCGGGCAGATCGGTAAATACTTTCATCTTCCTGCCACTCTTAGGGTCTTCAGCCTCTGCAATCTCCCGAAGCGTGCCGTCGGCGCCGTCGATTACAAAATTATGGTCGTATCCCTGTCCGATCTTCAACTGTTCACAATCGGCATTGATATCCTGCCCGATCGGTTTCATCTTCGTAAAGTCCATGGGCGTTCCTTCTACCGGCGCAATCTTTCCCGTAGGAATTGCCCCCGGCACCACCGGTGTGTAATGGGAAGCATTAATTTTCAACAGATGATCCTCGATCCTGCCTGCTTTGTGTCCCGCTAAATTGAAATATGTGTGATTTGTCATATTCACGATCGTATTGGCATCCGACGTCACGTGATAACTCAGTTTCAACGCATTATCATCAGATAGGCTAAACGTCACAGTGACCTTCTTATTGCCCGGGAAACCCATCTCCCCGTCTTTGCCTTCCACAGAGAGCACCAATCCGTTCTCCGTCTCCGTTACATCCCAAACACGCTTATGGTATCCCTCTTCTATATGACTGTGCAGATTATTCTCACCATCATTCGCATCGATCTGATAGCGCTGACCGTCTATCTCAAAGCATGCACCCGCAATCCGGTTGGCACTCGGTCCAACCGTCGCCCCGAAGAAACTGCCATTTCCGTAATAGTCTTCCAACTTATCATATCCCAAAACTACATCTTCCAGATTGCCATTCCGATCCGGCACAAGCAGACTTATAAGATTTGCCCCGAAATTAATGATTTTCGCCTGCATACCACCGGCATTGGATAAAGTGTACGCATACACATCCTTACCGCATTTTGTTGTTCCGAACTTCTCTTTTACTATCTGCATATTTATTTTCCCTCCGCTTCCTACAGTTCCACTCTGCCTTCCAATGCACGCAGCAGCGTAACTTCGTCTATATATTCCAGATCGCCGCCCACCGGCACGCCACTGGCGATCCTTGTCACTTTGATCCCCGTAGGTTTGATCAGCTTACTGATATACATAGCTGTCGTTTCACCTTCCAGACTGGAATTCGTAGCGATAATCACCTCGCCCACATCACCTTCCAGACGGTGCATGAGTTCCTTAAGCTTGATATCATTCGGTCCGATCCCCAGCATGGGGGAAATCGCTCCGTGGAGCACGTGATAGACACCACCGTATTTACCCGTCTTCTCATATGCCGCCAAATCTCTGGCATTCTCCACCACCATGATGGTGCCGTGGTCCCTGTTGACGTTGGCACATACCGGACATATATCCTGATCCGTCAGCGTATAGCATTCTCGGCAATACCGCACGTTTTCCTTGGCATCCACGATCGCATGCGCCAGTCTTTCCACTTTTGCCTGCGGCATATTGATCAGATGAAAAGCAAGCCTCTGAGCAGATTTAGAACCAATGCCCGGAAGCCCTGCCAACTCTTCTATTAACTTATTGATATGACCGCTGTACAGTTCCATCAGAACGGAAATCCTCCGCCAAGACCGCCGGTCATCTTACTCATCAGTTCATTGTTCGCCTCATCAGCCATACGCAGCGCCTCGTTAGCCGCCGCCATCACGAGATCCTCTAACATCTCGATATCATCGGGGTCTACCACTTCCTCGGACAGTTTCACCTTCGTGATCTCTTTTCCGCCCGTCACGGTCACTTCCACCGCACCGCCGCCTGCCTTAGCAACAAATTCTTTCGTCTCCAGCTCTTTCTGGCTTTCTTCCATCTGCCGCTGCATCCGCTGCGCCTGCTTCATCAGATTGTTCATGTTCCCCGGCATACCGCCCGGAAATCCTCCACGTTTTGCCATAATGTCTTCCTGCTCCTTATCTGTTCTTTTTCTAATCCTCTTCTTCTACTTCTATATCCATATGGATCACCTGACTTAAATCCACATAATTCTGCAAAAAAGCATTTCGATTCGGTACACTCTGTATCGTAACCTCAATCTCTCTGCCCACAGCCTCGGATAACGTCTGCACAAGCAGTTCCTTATGCCCCTCCTGCTTTAAAAAGTAGTCCGACGCAAGCCCGTCTTCTACCACGATCATCAGTTTATTATCTCCGCCAAGGCTAAGACCCGCATCTTTCAGATACTGTTTCATGGGCATGGAGGTCTGCCCTACGATCGTTGCCCACTTATCGACTACTGCCTGCACATCCTCCGGAATTGCTTTCGGAAGCGGAGGTCTCTCCACCGGCGTACCCACCGTCATCTGATTCCCGTTGCCGTGTGTACCGCCCTCGGCAGGATATCCTCCGCCCTCCGGTACGACCGCGATCCCGTTCTCGATCTTTTCCTCCACTGCTCTGACACGCTCCACTATGGATTCGTAGTCTTTCTCCATATCCGGACGGCACAGCTTGATCAAGGCGATCTCTATCAGAATGCGCTTCTGCGCCGCATACTTGATCTGCCCCGACAGTTCGGAAAAAATACGGATATAGCGCATGATCGCATCCGCCTCTGTCATATCCGCTTCTTCCCGCAATCTGGCAAGATTATCCGTAGAAACGTCAATCACATCCTCTATGTCATCGGAAGATTTTACCAGCAGAAGATTACGCAGATACCATGTAAAATCTGTCACAAACTGGGTAAGCTCTCTGCCCTGCATAACGATCTCTTCCAAAAGTTCAATGCAACCTGTCACATTCCGTTCCAGCACATGCCTAAGCAGTCTGCCGAACACTTCCGTGTCCACGGCCCCCAACACATCCAACACTTTATCATAAGTCAGTTCCTGTCCGAAGTGAAAAGCAATGCACTGGTCTAACAGACTTAAGGCATCCCTCATAGAACCGTCCGCCGTCTTCGCCACATAGCGAAGCGCCTTCTCTTCGACCTGAATCTGTTCTGTGTCCATCAATTCCCGCAGTCTGCCGGTGATCGTGTCGATCGTGATACGTCTGAAATCATATCGCTGGCAGCGGGACAGAATGGTAATCGGTATCTTGTGCACCTCTGTGGTCGCAAGAATGAATATCACATAGGAAGGCGGTTCTTCCAACGTCTTAAGAAGCGCATTGAAAGCCCCTATAGAAAGCATGTGAACCTCATCTATGATATAAACTTTATACTTGCCCTCCGCCGGCGAATAGGACACTTCCTCCACGATCTCACGGATATTATCCACACCGTTATTGGAAGCCGCATCGATCTCGATCACGTTCATGCTCGCCCCTGACGCGATCGTCTTACATGCCCGGCACTCCCCGCACGGGCTGCCATCCACCGGCTGCTCACAATTGACTGCTTTCGCAAAGATCTTCGCGATCGTAGTTTTACCTGTTCCGCGTGTACCACAGAACAGGTAAGCATGACCGATCCGCTCCGCCTTTATTTGGTTCTTTAATGTTGTAACAATATGCTCCTGCCCTTTTACATCCTCGAAACAATCCGGGCGGAACTTACGATAAAGAGCTGTATAAGACATTACTTCTCCTATTAATCACCGAAGCTGATACCTACCATCTTCGCTTCCTGTACGATGGTCGCATCCGGTGATACCATCTTCAGCTTGCCTGCCACTTCCTCAAGAGGCACTCTGACGATCTCTCTGTTCTTATAACCTACCATAAATCCATACTCACCCTGCAGAATCAATCTGCCTGCCTCTGCACCCAATCTGGTAGCAAACACACGGTCATACGGACAGGGACTTCCGCCACGCTGGGTATGTCCCGGTACGGTAACGCGCACTTCCTTACCGCTCTTCTTCTGAATCTTATCTGCAATTTCATAAGAAACGGAAGGATACGGATAATTCTTCATCTTTTCTTTATATTCTTTCTTGGAAAGCTTCGCATCTTCTTTAGAGATGGCGCCCTCCGCCACTGCCATGATCGTAAATCTGGACCCTCTCGCCTCACGCTCATTGATGGCCTTGATCACTTTATCAATATCATAAGGAATCTCAGGAATCAGAATGATGTCTGCGCCGCCTGCCATTCCGGCATTCAGAGTAAGCCAGCCAACCTTGTGGCCCATAACCTCCACGATAAAGATACGTCCGTGGGAAGAAGCCGTAGTATGGATGCAGTCGATACAGTCTGTCGCGATATCCACCGCGCTCTGGAAACCGAAGGTCATATCCGTGCCCCACAGATCGTTGTCGATTGTCTTCGGAAGGGTAATCACATTAAGTCCTTCCTCGCGAAGCATGTTAGCAGTCTTATGTGTGCCGTTGCCGCCCAAAATCACCATGCAGTCCAGCTTTAATTTATAATAGTTCTGTTTCATTGCCTCTACTTTATCAAGGCCGTTCTCATCCGGTTCCCGCATCAGCTTAAAAGGAGTTCTGGAACTGCCGAGAATCGTGCCGCCCTTCGTCAGGATTCCTGCGAAATCATGGCCTGTCAGCATACGGAAATCTCCGTAGATCAGTCCTTTGTATCCATCCAAAAATCCGTAAATCTCAACGTCTTCTCCGCTGCATGATAAACATTTGACTACGCCGCGCATAGCCGCATTTAATGCCTGACAATCTCCACCGCTGGTCAACATACCTATTCTTTTCATTGTGATTCCTCCTTAACTGGTTTGATTCTTTGCTTGATTTTTGCTTTGTCGCTCGATCTTGCTGCGCTCGGCTCTTGCTTTTGGCTTGGTTTACTCCGCGCTGCCACTCGATTCCGCTTTGCGCTACTGGCTCGATCTTGCTGCGCTCGCTCTCGCTTTTGCTTGTTTTTGCCTTGATTTACCCCGCGCTGCACGCTCGATTCCGCTTTGCTCCATCTCGCTCACGGGCTTCGCCCTATCACGATGCAATCTGACAAATTCGTCTGCGAGCAGCCGATTTGTCATCTTACATCGTGGCAGCGCTCATTGCCTACGTGAACATTATACCTTATTTCCGTTGGGTTCTCAACTAATTATTCCTTAGGGGAAGCAAATCTGTCACGGTTTCTTGTCTACACTCTCCCCTGATTTTAATGCGTCTTTTTCCAGCTTATTGCGGATGCGGAGTTCTTTGAAAAAGGTGGTCAGCATGTCGGTGCATTCCTCTGCGAGTATGCCTCTGCGTACTTGCACCTGATGATTAAACTCGGGCATTTCCAGGATATTTAAGATGGAACCGCCGCATCCGGCTTTGGGGTTCATGCTGCCCATGACGACTTCGGTAATGCGTGCCTGCACAATGGCGCCGGCGCACATCTGGCAGGGTTCTAAGGTCACATACAGCGTGCAGTCTTCCAGACGCCAATCACCCATCTTCTTACTTGCTTTATTGATCGCCGTGATCTCCGCATGGGCGAGTGTGTTCTTGTCGGTGTTGCGTCTGTTATATCCTCTGCCGATGATCTTATCCTGATAGACGATCACACAGCCGATCGGAACTTCGCCCAGCGCGTATGCCTTCCTTGCCTGTTTTAAGGCTTCCTTCATGTATTTCTCATCCTGTGTCATAATCCTATACTCTCCATATGTGCATTACTGTTCACACAATTGTAAAAAAACTATGGACATTCCGCTCAATTCCATTTATAATCATATGCGCACGGAGTTGTATCGAAGTGGTCATAACGGGGCGCACTCGAAATGCGTTAGCCCTCCGGGGCACGAGGGTTCGAATCCCTCCAACTCCGCTCAGAAGCCGAAGCGTTTGTTTCGGCTTTTTTATTTCTCAGACACCTCGATTTTCATCTCAAAAGGCATAAGAGACAATTCCCGGCCGTCGAGCATGAAGTCCTGTGACACATCGGTGTTATTGAAGATAAAACGCGCAGAGACTCCCTCACCTTCCCGGGTGGTTACTTCTACATTATCGGGGAGACTATCCATATAAGATATACCCAGATCCTTAAGTATTTTCAAGGCGATTTCCCGATACAGCTTCTTTTCACCCACTGTGCCTATGTAATATACCCTGCCGTTCCCGTAACTATTTTCGGTTATTGCAGCACTGCCTTTGTAAAAATTACTATCATACACTGCAACGACCTCTGCTGTATCCGTCGTCAGAACGTCGCACCACCGCTTCCCCGTAAAGACATGTCCGTCGCCGAATTGAATCTGCACGCTGTCATTACCGATGGGGTCATATTCCTCCACATGACAGCCCGCCAGCTTGGCGTATACGGTCGGGAGCGGAGCCTGAATACAATTATTGTTTTCATCTTTAACGCCGCTGCGATTAGTAAGTATAACCGTTCCACCCGCCTCCGCAAAATCATAAAGTCTGCGAACAACGCTCTCATCCGTCACATACATTTCGGGTGCGCAAACTATTCTGTAATCCGACAACTCCTCGTGCTGCCCGATTATATCAACGTTCAATCCACAACCAGCAAAGGCCGCGTGGAGTAACTTAATCTGCTCCATATAATACATACCATAGGTTTGCGGTTGAATTTTAAACGCATACTCGTTATCGGATGAATAAAGTATAGCCACGTCAGAACGCAGACTTGTTCCCCGTAGCTGCGCCAGCTTTTCTGCTTCACCGCAAAGCTCCGCGAACTCAGCAAATCTTCTGCCCGGCACGTTTGAATGGTCAATAAGACCATGCCAATGCATTTCCGCACCGATCGCTGCAGTCCTCCACCTAAAATGAACCACCGTATCCGCTCCATGCGCAAAAGCTTGTAATGCATAACCCTTGATCATTCCGGGACGCGGAGTCTTTGCCATAGGTGCCCAGCATCCCATGCCGCCGCTCAGCTGTTCCATAATCCAAAAATTCTGCCGCTTTATACCACGCATTAGGTCCAAATGTATCGCATGGGTATAAATGTCCTCCGCATCATTGGGGATGTCAGTTGTGGGATAGTTATCGTAGGAAACAAAATCAAGCTTTTCAAAAATCCTGTAGAAATCTGCCATGTTTTCGCAGAACCATGTATTTGTGGTGATTTTGGCATGGGGAATATAGCTTCGAATCAGTTCTGCCAGCATATTACAGAAACGTACCGTATCCTCCGACGCCCGTCGGTTAAAATCCAGCATGTAAGCCGGATTTAGCCATGCTATGTTATAATCACCGTAGGGCGGGACTATCTGTGCCCATGAAGAGTATTCCCCGCTCCACACTACATTGCCGTATGCTTTGTTAAGCGCTGCGAGGGTGCCGTATTTCTCTCTGAGCCATTCGCGATGCTTCTCATTACATGTGGGACAAAAGCAGAAATTTGCCTCCAGTTCATTGTCAATCTGCCACGCTGCCACCGATTCATTATCCTTATAATGCACCGCCATCTCAGTCACTATCCTTTTTGCATAGTTGAAAAAAATAGGATCATTAACGCAGCGGTGCCCTCGGATTCCAATTGGATTAGGTCTTCCGTCCCGCCCTGTCGGCACGACACTCGGATACTTTTCACACAGCCATCTGGGTGGACAGTTTGTCGGCGTGCCCAGCACAACATCTATCCCACGCTCTGAGAAAATGCTGATGACCTCGTCCAACCATGTGAAGTCAAACCGACCATCCTCGGGCTCTAATCTGCACCATGCAAACTCTCCCAGCCTGACGAGCTTTACTCCTGTTTTTGCCATAAATTCAGCGTCGGAAATCCACATTGAACTGTCCCAGTGCTCAGGATAATAATCAACTCCTATAACCATCAGCTGCCCCCTTATCTCATAGAATAATCTTTCGTTAAAATCTTACCAATAAAGGTATATATTCATGATTCCGTATGAACAGATATACTTTCATTCAATTATAGATTAGCATGATTATTACGGAAATCAAACTGATTTTTATTCTTTATAAATTTTGTAAAAAAATCCTTTGAAAAATTTTTTTGATTCTGTATAATATAGATACAGCGTGTAGCATTTATGCGTAATTCCAGTTGCGTATAAGTTGCACGCTTATTTTAATGAAATACAAGAAAAGCGTGTAGCCCGTGGCGTAAATCCAGCAAACGTCAAGCTATGCGCTTTTTTCATGAAAGGAATGGTGTATGAAATGGAGCAGTCTAATCAGTTTTTAGGAACGGAACCTATTGGGAAGCTAATGAGAAAATATGCAATCCCGTGTATTATCTCACTTTTGGTCGGAGCGCTTTATAATATTGTGGACCAAATCTTTATTGCAAATGCCAGTTATCTTGGCTCTTACGGCAACGCAGCAAATACAGTTGTATTTCCACTTACAGTGGTCGCCCTTGCTATTGCAGTTATGATCGGTGACGGTTGCTGTGCATTTGTCAGTATCTGCCTCGGCAAGGGAGAGAAAGACACCGCGAAAAGAAGCGTCGGTAATGCAGTCATTATGATTATCGCCGGCAGTTTGTTGTTAACTATTATTTACTTGGTTTTTCAGGATCAAATTATTGCTATGTTCGGTGGAACGGTAAACGAAGAGACATTTCACCACTCAAAGGAATATTTTCTTTACATCAGTTTCGGAATTCCCTTTTATATGTTTGGGCAGGCAATGAATCCCGTGATCCGCGCGGACGGAAACCCTAAGTTTGCTATGGCTTCTACACTTGCTGGTGCCGTTGCCAACATTATTCTTGATCCGGTTTTTATTTTTGTATTCAAATGGGGAATGATGGGCGCAGCCGTTGCG
Source organism: Lachnospiraceae bacterium (assembly GCA_014804605.1). Lineage (GTDB taxonomy): Bacteria > Bacillota > Clostridia > Lachnospirales > Lachnospiraceae > UBA3282. Next base: position 16,749 of record JAAUZM010000044.1, read on the forward strand.
ACTGTATTCGGACAAATTATTACCGCCATTTTGGCAGTATGGTATATCTTTCATATGAAAACGATCAAACCCTCCTTAGAGGATTTGAAAATAAATCAGAAAATTTGCTGTCGGACGCTGCTTTTGGGAATTACAAGTTTCCTATCCCAGATTTCTTTAGTTGCAGCAATGGCGGCAATCAACAATATGCTCCGAAAATACGGAGCGCTGGATGAAATATTCGGACAGCCTCAGTATGCTCAGATTCCGATGGCCGTTGTCGGCATCGTTATGAAATTTTTCCAGATCGTCATTTCGATTGTGGTGGGAATGGCCGCCGGCTGCATTCCGGTTGTAGGCTATAATATAGGAGCCGGCAATAGATCGCGGGTCAAAGAGCTGTTTACGAAGTTGCTGATCGGCGAAGCATTAGTAGGCGCCGTCGCCTTGATTCTGGTTGAGATTTTCCCGAAGCAGTTGATCTCCGTCTTCGGAGCCGCTAACGAAAGCAGTTATTACACAGCGTTTGCGCTCAAGGCATTTCGGATTTATTTGTGTATGATTGTCATGGCCTGCGTAAACAAGGCTTGTTTCATTTTCTTACAGGCAATGGGTAAAGCAGTGGAATCGACCGTTCTTTCCATGATTCGTGAAGTGGTGTTCGGCGTTGGTTTCGCTATTGTTCTTCCCGTGTTTTGGGGCTTAGACGGTGTATTATTCTCCATGCCGGTATCGGATATTCTGACATTTATTATTACGGTTATTCTTGTTGCCCGCACTTACAGGGAGTTGAATCACAGATAAAGCAACGGTTATAGAGGGAGTAAAATCCCTCTATGACTTTTTCATATGTGAGCTTGAAGAATTTAATAGCACTGTTTCTCCCTCCAAAGCAGTAACCAAATTTTTTAGCGATATTCCCAAGCGCTCTATTAATCCTAATTCACTTTTTACATAAAAACAACATCTATGCGAACGTGTATCATTATCTGCTATTTTAATATCTACTTCTACTTGCATATGCCCAGATGTATCCACAGGTAATATGCACATAGAGAATGCCGGTGTATAATTTCCTTCCTTTTTCCCAAACTCCAAATAACATGACTCATTGCAGTTATCTATATACTTTTGAATTCTCTTCGAAATTTTCAATAACGCTTTATCTTCAACGTAACAATTCTGATAAGCTGAAGCAAATTCACAATTAGCCGAAATTTCCAATTCGATCAGATTATCATCCTGCCATATTTTTTTAAAAATAATATTGTCCATTTTTTCTGTTTCCTCCTAATGGAAACCCGCCCATAGAGAATATAATATGACAGAACACTACTCTTCTGTCTCTTTCTTAACTCCCAATATCTCCTCCAGCCATTCTCCCACACGTCGACGTACAAATTCCCAGTACTTTATGAGCAGAAAAACCGCTAAACACTGGAACAAAAACGATACTTTTTCCTTCTGCGTTTGTGAAAATTTCTATTATAGCCTTAAGTAGAAAAACTTGTTGTCGGGCAGAGGGCGGTATTTTTCTTGGCGATATATATCCTCTATATCCTTCATCATACTTCCTTACTGAATAAAATAATAAGTCATCTATTGACCCATCATATCTAGGGAAACGCTGATTAATGAATTAGCCAACACTCCCAATTACCCTGTCGGGTATGTTTTATAGTGTGTTAGGGACATCAATACACTGCAGATGCCTTTCTAAATTTCAATTTCCTTAAGGGAATCCCTAAAAATGGGCGCATTTATGCCCCGCAGAAATCCCTGTTTCTTTCTCGCCGGCTGTCCATTTTTGCCTGCATCCGCCACATTACGATCTGTCAGCATTTCCATGGAGATTTCAAGGCTTGCGGAAGCCTCCTACTGTCCTCTCACAGTTCCCGCCTTTCCCGCGCCACTATCTGATATTATTATTCATACTCACAGATATATCCTACCCTACCCGCATAAGAGGGCGCCGCCTCTAAAATGTCATTTGGCACATCATTGAGATAACATCGACCATCTTTTCCCCGGTAAAAAAGAACCACATAATCCTCACTGACTTCCACGCCGCTCTCCGTAAACCCTGTATAGCTGGGTTCTCCTTCCAACCAGAATCTGAATAATGCGTTAGACAAATCCAGCATATAGTAACCATATTTAATTCCCGGTTCCAGCCAGCGATAGCCAAAAGGAGTTCCCTCAACCCTCTCGTTAGTTGCTCCCACAAAAAAGGTGATATCCTCTTTATGCTCGGAAATCATCTGTTCCTGAAGCCGTTCATACTCCTCATGGGAAGTAATGGTTGCCAGATAACCGCCCTTCTCATGACAAAGCGTTTCCGCTTCCTTCCATGTGACATCTTTCACGATCAGTTCATACCGGTGCTTCGCAGAGGCCACATCCCCCGTCCTTAACATCGATTTGATCTCATCCAGAATATAATATTTCTGTGGATACATGCTCTGTTTCATAGGATATATGGCATTTAATCGGGCCTCATATTCCTCTTCCGTTATTTCCTCTCCGAACCAATATTCCCCCCTGTTCCAAGGTTCCTCTCCGGTCCAGTAAAAGAACTCAAGATAGTCATAGTCACCATTTTCGCCAATCTGCACCCCATCCGGTCCATCACCCCATACGCCGCCGTCAACATAGACCCATTTCCCGTCCTGAATGGTATAGATATTATCATAATAGTACCCCATATTGCCATCCGAATTGCAGATCAGGTTTCCCCTCTCAATATAAGTGACATTAAGGCGGGCAGACTGCCACACATCCAGAACATGATCATGAAACGTCAGAAACCGACATCCTCCCGCTTCAAATCCGGTGTCAATCACCATTTCTGGAATGTTGTCATCATCCACATAAATCAGACTGTATGTACAGGCATCCGCATAATTATCTTCCTCCAGATAATTAAGATAAGCCTGCTTCCACTCCTCCAGACAGGAATCGTCCTGCTCTATACGGCCCTGCTCTTTCAAAAAAGAGAAGTGCTTGCACAATTCTCTGTACATATCATAATAGTTCACAAATATAGCGTCATCATATCCCCATACATTCAGTTCTTCCCAGTCCCACTCTTCACAGACTTGCTTATATACTTCCTCAGATACCGCAGTTCCGTCTACCTCATAAGATTCCCCGATATACTGAAGCCCTTCATATTGCGGAGTCCTGTGGAGCGCCAACAGTTCTACGCTTTCAGTCCCTTCGATCCGATAAAAAAAAGATTCTTCTTCCCCCTGCCCCATATGTGTGCTGAAAATCAGGTTTTCATAAGGATTAAACCTGCACTTTCCAAAGCTCCCAAATTCTCCTGTTTCCACTACGTTTCCGTCATTGTATACACATATGATCACACCGAACGCATGGGCGGCAGAAGGAATGATCGCCAGTTCCGGAATATTATCACTGTCAATGAACACCAGATCATATTTTATCCCGTCTGTTTCATATGGGCACTCCTCATAAAATTTTCGGAGGTATTCCGCGTATGCCAGAAGAACTTTCTTTTCTTCCTCGCTGAGCACATAGGAATCATCTTCGCCTACCATCTCTTCGGCAGAATCCGGAATGCTCTCGTTAACTTCCGGATTTTCAGTTCTGCTGTCACTGTCTTTCTCCACAATATCGCTGCTGGAATCCTGCGGAATCTCATTTTCCTGACTGTCTTCTGTATCTATCTCCGCGCGTTCTTCACTTGGAGCCGTACATCCGCAAACTCCATATAGCAAAATCACAACCATACATACACATAAGATTCTTTTTGTTATTGTGCTTACTTTATTATTCATACACTTATCCTATACCCTTCAATATTGTACTCATTGGAGTTTACTAAATTTATCCAAACTCAGTTCCATATAAATGCTTTGTCTCATCGATTCAGGTGGCGGCGCTATGAAATAAATATGATCGCCTTTATATCAGATAACGTATAATAATCTTTTAAAGATATAATCTTGCCCGCGCGCAAATCGAAATTCATTCCCTTATTATACTCTGCATAAGACCCCATGTAAGATTGATAGCCATGAAAATGAATACTAACTATTTCTTCACCGACAGATTCTATTTCATATTGAACTTCTGTTTCCTCTCGACCATGTCCATATTCCAAAAAATCCTCCGGCATAATTTCATGATAAATCTGTTCGTTTATGGAATTGGTTACGTCTTCCGCATCCGCTATATCGATACTTGGAAAAGCGATTCGCTTGTGTATACTATTCGTCTCAATTTGAACAAAAGAATCATGTATGTTAATAGCCGTTTTAGGCGTTTTCTCTTCTTCATCTTCCTCTGTCTCTCCACTATTTTCCTGTAATCCGAAAGTCTCATCTGGGGATATAAGGCTTTGTTCCATAAGGCTTTTATTCGATGGCGTTTGCTCGACAGTTTCCATTAACTCTACGCTTTTTGCAATCTCCGATTTACCAGATTCATCAAATTTCTCACCGATAATAAAGGCTATAAAAAAGCATAGAAAAACCCCTACAATTACTACATGCTTTTTTCCAAATTCCTTTCCTCCCTCACACATGTCTATCATATCTCTTTCATTAGTTCTTTGTAATTACCTCTTCTATTTTCACACTCACTCCAACACAGCATAATTTTTATTCCACACATCAATAAGAACTACTACATTTTTAACTCCATTACTGCAATTAACACATACAATATATCCATTCCGTCCTATGTACATATAATTACCGTCTATTTCCCAATGACCCTTCTTATCCCCGTCCGTTATATCCAGATAATCATATATTGCATAGAAGATTCCATTACTATAGACCGAGTCATATAAATCACCTATATCATCTAATTCGGGACGTTCTTCCATAGTATTCTTTCCATCGAACCAGTCCATATAAGAATGCCATTCCAACATAGAATTATAAGAATATTCCCCTTCATACAAACTGATGTCTGCGCCATTTCCCTTCCGAATATCGGCCATTATAATATAATCGGGCTGTATACCTTGTCCTTCCGAGAGAAGTATATACAGTTCATTGCCCGTCTTTGACTCAACATAAACCTGATATGCCTCTTCGTAATAGCATATCCTTTTTAATTCCCATTCCTCCTTGTCCATTCCCGAATCAAGTGCATAATCCTTGACCACAAAGGCTGCCACATTCTCCAGCGTTAGATTATAGTGTCCCTGCCGTGCGTTTATAAAATAATCATAATCCGGCCATTCCTCCTGCAGCAGATTGCATTCATGCCACACATGATCTATTGCTTTATTTTCAGCTTGATATGCGGATACATCCAGATCAGCTTGGCTACTTATTGTTTGCAATCCAAGGCAGATTATAACAATGATAGACGTGAAATATTTCAGTTGTAGCATAAAGTATTCCTTTCGCATTATGTAAAAATTAAGGCATATTATGCAGGAATAGATATTAAATCCCCATCAAACATTTAATTCATCTCACAATGTTTGCTTTTCAATGTAATTTATCATTTGGCAACTTTACCAACAATATAGTGGCGCCTAATAAAAGTGCACTCATACCGATTATTCCTGTCGGGTTTGGACCAAGTAAAGTACTTTTTGTGGATAAGGATATCCATACGCCTGCTTCTCCGATAATATCTGAAGCACCGTGGATAATTGCAGCATACATGCAGTTATTGTATTTTAATGTTACATAGGACGACCAAATGCCCAGCACAACGCAGACAAGCACCATCATGGCAATTCCGGAAATCGGAGCGCCGATGTAATCATCGCCATAGTTCATGCCAAAATAAATCAATGGTGCGTGTGCCATTCCCCACAAAGCACCATTTAGGAGAACAGCACATCTGACAGGAAATCTCTTGCACAATAATGGCAGCAAATAGCCTTGCCACCCAATATCTTCCCCCAACGCAATAAACCAAACAGGAAAACATACTGCTGAAATTATGTAGATAATCGTTCCCATTCTCAACATAGAGAAAACTGTGAAACTGATATCTGATGGTGCGCCAAAGGCTCCATAAGTTTGTGAAATGTACTTTCCGCTGAAGTCTAAATCGTTTGGAAAAATAAGATAAAAAATAGCAATTCCACAAAAAATGGCGGCAGTGGGGACAAATGCCGAGAAGAGCAAAGCCTTTTTATTTTTCCAAACCTTTGCACTAAATTTTAAAGGTGATTTATCAGATGTGATTTTCCTCGTTATAAATACAGCAAAAGCGGGAGTTCCCATAAATACCGCCGGAAAACTTAAAAGGGAATAAATACCTTTTCCGGCATTTGATGGTAAAATAACCGCTATGAACCACAAACCATAATAAACACCAAAAACAATCGCTAAATAAATAAAAATCCTTTTTAACTCAACATGATGTAAAGTAATATTATTTGCTTTCATAATTGCTCTCCCTGTCTATTTTGGCTCCTGCTTTTGATAAGAAAGTGAGAGCGGCTTGGTTAACCATCTCGATAACCTCTTCTTTCGACGATGTAATAACCCCCGATGCAACGAAACAGGCAAGTCCATGCGTATAAATCATTGTGTTTTGAAAAAACTTGTTAACATTTTCTATTGGTATTTTCAAATAGTCTGCAATTTGACCTACCATAATCGCATTCTCACCAGCGTTTACCAGAACATCAAATCCACCCGCCTGATAACCACTTTCTCCACCCATGTAAAGATATTTAAAAAGGTTTGGTTCATCAAAGGCAAGACTGACATAAGCTATTCCAATGCCTGCGAAAGCTTCCATCCCATGACTTGCGGAGGAAAGCATTTTTTTGTTTGCATACTCTAATGTGTATTTTGTCAGTTCATTTCGGAATCCGTCCATATTTCCAAAATGCCATGAAATTGGTTGTGTAGAACAACCGATTTCTTTTGCTAATGCTTTTATGTTTAAGGCGGCATATCCATCACGAATAAGCATTTTGAGAGCATACTCCAGAATCAATTCTTTTGGAATTTTGGGACTGCTTGGCATACCTTGACCTCCATACTATTAATTAATTTACTGTAAATTAGTTTATAGTATATTCTAAAGTCCACATTATATCAAGTTCTTAGTCGGTCATTTTACAAAAAATGTTGCATCCGAACTTTATAATTTCCCAAGCAAAACTATTCATTCCCCATTCCCATATGCTCAATCCCCGACTCCGACAAATACATATCTACAACCAGCGTTCTGCTCTTCGTCTGCTCCTCACCGACTCTCTCAGGATAAAAGTAATATTGCAGATGCATACACTCTTCCGCTTCATTGGGCTTTACATAGAAACAATCAAATTGCTTGTCCGCTTTCCATCCATCATCCGTGAATCCGTCTATAGCATATAAAACCGAATATATGTCTTCCTTGTCCTTGGCAAGCTCATATATTTCCCCTGATTCCACATTGTCTTCAGCAAAATCTTGCAGAAACTTTTTCCCCAAATAATCGCCTGCCTCTGCCGCATCAGTAAATCCCCATATCTCATTCTTCACTTTTCTTCTGCTATGATTCTCAGCTACAGCAGCAGGATCAAATTCACTAATCGGCATATACCTCACCGGTCTGTTGATCACAGGTATTGCTACCATTGCTTTCTCCAACAGGACAGCTCCTTTTTCAACCACAGGCACCCTGCTCTCCGCCTGATTCCGCTTCATCGCCAGATACTCTTCCTCTGTTACAGCGAAAATGTCTATATTGGTATAGCACAGCATACCCTCATAAACATCGACGTTACAGTCTATCACAACCATGTTCGCCGTATCCACACACATGGTCTTAAAGTCGGGGAAAAAATAGAATCGGAATCCCGCATATCCGGAAAAATATATTTTATCTATAAAAAAGCAGTCATATTCCTCCTTCGCAATCCATTTCTCTCCCAGCGATTCCCAATCCGTATCCGCAAAGTCCGAGAAATCCTTACCATATCCAAACCACTCTGCATATTTCTCCACATCCGTTCCTCTGCTTTCCATGACATGAAGAAAAACATCCGCCAGCTTCTCCGCACTTGCACAGACCTTTCCAGATTCCAACAACCCTTCATTATCCTGCTCGTAGACCTCATCGGGAGCCATGAACCTTCTGAAATGCCGTTCAAAGTCCCACACCATTTCTTCTTTACACGGACTACCATCCCGGATCACCTGCTCACCATAAGTATCATCAAACAATCCCTCCATGCTGATCCACTTTTCCATCCTGTTTTCTTCTGTTGATATCGTACTGATACTTGTCTTTATATCACGGATCTTTCCATCACCGTCAACATAGAGCGTAATATCTACTTTGTTCATCTCTTCTGTGGCTGCTTTTTCTTTATCCGGATAAAAAGAATAAAAAAACCGATATCCGCTGCCACCAAATACCGGATTCATGCAATACTCTCTGTCATATGCATATGGATCGGGCTCCCACTCTTCATCTAATGATTCCCAGCCCGTATCCGCTAACTGTTGTAGCGCATATTCTGCAAAATACTGTCTGTTTTCAGTACTGACTGCTCCACGGCCCGTCAAAACTTCTTGTAAGATATTTCCAAGGAATACTTCTGTCTCACATATATAATCCGAAACATAGATCCCTTTACCAACAATATCTTCATCCAGCAGATACGGCATGTCCTGCTCATAATACATATTTTCCGGATTTGGCGGCATTCTGATCAGACTATACCCTAAAATGTTGCCCTTCATTTCATCCGCGGTCACATAAATCCTGTTGTTCCACTGTTCATCATCGCTTACGGCCTCGGGGTCATGTGCAGACTCTGTTTCTTCTATAGGCAAATCACCTTCTTCAAACTTAGTCTCATCCATTATTTCGCTGTTTTCTTTCGGCTCCTCTATGGAAACACTGGAATCTCCATATTGTATCGGAGCGTCTGATGCGCCACAGCCGGGTAGGAGCAGTATGCCAAATAGTATAAATATGTTAAGTGCTTTATTAATTTTATAAAACATAGATCCTTACCGCTTTCATTGATTTCTGACAACAACTACCTGTTTTCATTTATAATTGATATCTCTCATACATTTTCTTCATCATTTACATTATAAAGCAAACTTACATCAATCCTGTATCGTTTTTGCATCATTTTTGCATCAATTTCTTCCGTTTTGACCTGTTTTCCATGCTTTAAGTCATGGAGAATGACACGCTTTAGCTCATGCTCCTCCTTTTGGACGCAAAAAAAGACATATGGTTCATATTACTGTTCCATACGCCTTTACCAACGCATCCGCAGGTGCGTGTTATTTTAATATTATATTGTATCGAGTTTTCTGCCTCTATTACCTGTGAATATTACATACAATTCGGGAGCCGTACAATGTATAAAAAAATTTATCTATAAATCATACTCCCGAAACAACATATCCTGATACCCGGAATCTTCCAAAGCACGTTTCAAATCCTCCGTTCTGTTCTGCTCCAGCAAAAGCTGTGTCAGCCTGAAGTGTACCCCTTGTCAAGGACATTTTTGAAAAAAGGGAAAATATGTTCTTCAATAGATGCTTCTATATTTATTGTTCCTTTTCTGCGCCCTTAATTCCTTTCAAAGGATATATTCC
>JAAUZM010000045.1 GCA_014804605.1 Lachnospiraceae bacterium
GAGGTCTATGGATTAGACAAAACATTACGCGAGTAGACTCGCATAAGATGATTTCCACTTCCCGGACATCTGATTTCCAGATTTCCGGAAGTGCGATTTCATCGCACAAGAATATTCAATAATGAAAAAATATTTTCAAGTTGGTATTGCAATATGGGACTGGCACATATTGGATTGGATTTCGAAAAAGCCAATCAATTTTTTACTAAAGCCTTAGAATTAGAGAAAAAATATTATGGTGAAAGTTCAATGCATGTTGCAGATGTATACCATAATATTGGAAAAAATTATTTTATTGCGTCGGACTACAAAAATGCAGCTCTCTATTTTGAAAAAGCTCAACATATTAAAAGAAATGAAAAAGATTATACACATAGTTTAATAAAAACAGAATTTGCATTAGCAAATACGCTTGTATTTATGTTAAAAGAGCCCTTTAAGAAAATAGATATTGAAAAAATTAGAGCATTATATGTTTCGGTTCTTAAAGGATATAGTATTTTGAATAACATAGATAATTTTGAATTTAATAATACTCTCCAAATCATATCTGAGTTTTTGAATAAAATTGGCGAAGAAAGTAGTTCATTAAAATTGAAAGAATTTTTAGTGTATGATGGTCAAGAGTGTAAAAAAGGTTGTAAATATTCACATATAACAAAGAATCAGTTCGAAGAGAAATGATAAGATAGGAACTATTAGCCTATTTTCTAATGACTGCATTATGAGAATGTTGCGTAAACCTTCAAACTGGAGTAATTTATCTTACATCAGTTTGAAGGTTTACATAAACTTTGGGATAGCCCGTAGTTCCGCTTTTTTTGTATGGTCTAAACTATGTGTGTTCTTCATGTATGAGATACGCATCAAGTTTATTATTTTTATCAATGATAGATTTATAAATTTTTTTGATACCAGCTTGTTTGGCAAGGGATATAACTAAGTTCTCTTCTGTTTGATTCATTCTTAATCCAAGAATTATACCGTCAGGAATCCATTCCATCATAATAGGAGGGTTCATTTGACAACCGGTAATCATTCGCCATTCTTCATCGTATTGGTGACATTTTTTCTTGATAAGAGTTGTACGTTCTCGTTCCCATACAATTTTACCAAATTCATTTATTATAAATTGAGGAATTTCAATATTCATTTGTTTTGTTGCTATTTGTCCCATGATATATTTTGCAAAATTAGTTGCATCATAAGGTTCGTCTGAATAATACATAGGGTATAAAGGAGTGCCATAATTAAATATACCACAATTTTTACATTTATCCATTTTGCCGCAATGAAAATTTTCAGCATTGCCTAAATCATATATTAAAGCAAAGCCTTTATATTGATTTGCGTATTTAAGCCATAAGGTTTCATTTAGTCCATTTTCGCAAAAGCAAACAGACCATGTATCTTTTCTAATTTCATTTCGTAATTTTAAAGCATTAGAGAGGAATTCATTGGTCAAGCCATTTTGGTATAATTTTTTTAGATTTTGTGGATTAGATACTAATGATACAAACTCGGCGGGAGGCTGTACATTGCAATTTTCTATAATGGATTTCATTGCGCTTGCTAAACGATAAATATTTTCTTCGCATGAGAAATTAGTTTCGAATTCTGCTCGAATTTTCTCAATATCAATATGAAGGAATGTATCAAAAGGATCATCATAATAATTAGCAGACGAAAAATAAAGGCGGTTTGTTCTAAGTGCCTCCAAATTATTAAAAGTTACATCACGATATCTATAAAGATAATGAGGGAAAACGACTTTATTCATTAAAAGTTTGCTGTCATTTTGAATATCATATCCCTCAAGAGAACAAAGAGTATCCCAAAAATCTTTTCGCTGTTTACTATCCATGGAAGCCACCTTATTGTTGAAATATACTATAATTTAAAAATGTAGAGATATATTTAAAGTAGTACTAAATTTCTTCTGAGTTGATTGTAGCAGAAATATTATGAATATACAATATACGAGATTAACCAAGTTACAGTTTGGATATGTTGTAAGTGTTACTTACCATTTTTCTTGATGGAATTCTTTAATTTTTTAAACATAAGAATATACTGCCTATCTATATTTATTTAGCATGACAATTCTCATTTTTTCGGTTTTTTGAAATAGGGCATAAGTTCGGTTCTCATCATATTGCAATCGCTGGGCAATTCTTTGAAATTCATGCTCTCGTTGTTGGTTATCCTGTATGTAAACAAAATCTAAGTAACATTGATGACACCAATAATTTCTTATAATTCTAATATCGTCAATAACCTCATAATCGTCCTGGGATAATTCGGGAAAACCATCACTATAATCTAATTCTTCAAGTTCTCTTGCAATTTTTCCTAAATTGGCTTTATTGAGCGATTGAAGATTGGATTTAAAATTTCCTTTACACATAGCAGCATATATCACTCTCAGATTATTTTCTATACATTGTACTTGTTGAATAAGTTCACTGTGTATCATTTTGAATGTGTCACGAGTCATTATTATTCTCTCCTAATTGCCCAATTCCACATTTTAAAGATATATCAACTTTTTCTTATGTCTTCGTCTGATATCTCATCGGTGGAGTAACTAATTATACGCACTTCCATGACATAGATTGTAGATACATTAAACAGAAAAGTCAACATTTTGATGAGTTATGTATAGACATATTCATTGATAGAAGTGAATTGTTAGTAAAGTGGGGTTTGCTAAAACAAATGGAATAAAAAGCTGGTGTGCAAGTGATTCTTATAAAATGGATATGGTAAAATTTTATAAAAGTCGGAACTTATCAGACGGAAAGCTGATTTTAAAAGAATGGCGGAGACAAGCTTGTAAAATCATTTTACAGAAAGAATAGTCGATTAAATTGAACGTGAGAAGGCTCTGTCAATGGCAGGGCTTTTCACATCTTGTATTATTTATATGGCAAGATGCCGTCATGAGTTGCTATATTTATCCTGCTCATGTTGTTTATTGAAAGGTTCATATGCTCATGTTATAATAAACCCTACACTTTAACACCAGACTTTTCAGTTATGGTATATTTTAGGGAGAATGGAGGCGGAAAACAATGAATACTTATAAAACTGCGGAAGTTGCCGCAATAATCGGAATACACCCAAATACAGTACGATTATATGAAAAGCTGAAATTGATACCTAAGCCAGAACGTCTACCAAATGGATATCGTGTATTTACAGAGTTTCATATAAAGCAATGCAAATTAATACGTCTTGCGTTTCAGATAGAAGTATTACAAAATGGTTTACGAAAGAAAATTGTACAAATGATTATGGTATCTGCAACAGGGGATTTTGATACTGCAATTACAATTACGCATGAATACCTAAAGCAGATTAAGCAAGAACGCCAAAACGCCGAAGAAGCGATTGAAATTGTGCAACAAATTTTGTCCGGTGGAGTTCGGGAAAATTCAAAGGAACTTAAAAGAAAAGATGTATCAGAGCTACTTGATATTTCTATGGACACACTACGAAATTGGGAAATGAATGGTTTACTCACTGCAAAGCGAAAGGATAATGGGTATCGTGTTTATACTGACGAAGATATACAGCGCCTAAAAATCATTCGTTCACTAAGATGTGCCAATTATTCCTTAGAATCAATTTTGCGACTGTTGCAGCAATTATCAGAAAATCCTAATGCGGATATTCGCATTGTCTTAAATATACCGAAACAAACTGATGACATTATTTCAGTTTGTGATCGTCTTATCATTTCACTTTCAGAAGCAGAAAAAAATGCAGATGCTCTAACTGATATGCTATATGATATGAAAGAACAATTTTCATAACCCTACATTTTGCCACCAATGTTTTCATTGGTGGTATTCTTATTTAGCGAAAAACAAATAGGAGGTCTTATTATGCAAACAGTAATCAAAGTTGAGCAGTTGTCAAAAAGTTATGAAAATCTGCTTGCGGTAGACAAAATCAGTCTGTCGGTGAAATGCGGCACTGTTTATGGGCTGCTTGGCGCAAACGGTGCAGGAAAAAGCACGACAATTGAATGTATCTTAGGTACAAAAAATGCTGACAGTGGAACGGTATCAGTCTTGGGGTGCAATCCTAAAAAGGATAGACGCCACTTATTTCAAAATGTCGGTGTTCAGTTTCAAGAGGGTGATTATCAGCCGGAAATAAAAGTTTCAGAGCTTTGTGAAGAAACTGCTTGTCTTTATGAAGCTCCCGCTGACTGGAAAAAACTTTGTGAACAATTTGGAATAGGTGACAAGTTTGGTAGTGCGGTAAAAAGTCTGTCCGGCGGTGAGCGGCAACGATTATTCATTGTGCTTGCTTTAATTCCAAATCCGGAGCTTGTTTTTCTTGACGAACTTACTACTGGGCTTGACGCAAAAGCCCGACGTGATGTATGGAAAATCTTATCAGAATTGAAAAGCAAGGGATTAACTATCTTTTTGACTTCTCATTTTATGGACGAAGTAGAAAACCTATGCGACGAGATATGTATTTTGAAAAAAGGAAAGGCTGTGTTTTATGGAACAATTGAACAGGCAAAACAATCAAGCGGCTGTGAAAAATTGGAGGACGCTTATCTTGTGCTTTCCGGCGAGGAGGTTGAGGGATGAAATCATTTATTACACTTTTGAAAAATGAGCTAAAGCTCAACATTAGAAATATGAATATGGTTATTTTTGCCATTATTATTCCATTGGTTGTTTTAATTATTCTTGGCTTTATTTACGGAACAAAACCCGCCGCAGAGGAGGTAGCATATACTTTTATGGAACAATCCCTTGGCGCACTTTGTTGTATTTCTATTTGCGCAGGCGGGCTTATGGGATTGCCCCTTGTGGTGTCGGAATATCGAGAACGAAAGATTTTGAAGCGTTTTCAAGTTACTCCTGTTAGTCCGGCAAAATTACTTGTCGTTGAATTTACAATCTACGTTATATATTGCGTTATATCAATGTTGACATTGTTTCCTGTTGCTATGCTGTTTTGGAAAATCAAAATACATGGTTCTATTCTTTTATTCTTGGGAAGCTGGCTTTTAACTATGGTGTCAACTTTAAGCATTGGGCTGTTAGTCGGGGGAATTGCTAAAAATATGAAAAGTGCGAGTGTGATTGCTTGTATCTTATATTTTCCCATGCTGATTTTTTCGGGCGCAACACTTCCATTTGAGGTTATGCCCGTTGTCATGCAGAAAATTATTAGTATCTTTCCATTAACACAGGGTATTCAACTAATGAAAGCAACCTTTCTTGGATTGCCGGTTGATAATGCGCTGATCCCCATTATTGTTATGGGTGCTGTTACACTGATTTGTTTCAGTATCTCTGTAAAATGTTTCAAATGGGAATAAATCTTTAAATACAAAATGTAACAAACAGATGATCATAGACTAAATCTGCCGCACAACGGCAAAAGAGAAAAGCCGTTGTGCGGCAGACATATTTTAGTGCTTTTATGCTGCGACTTTGAAAAGTTAAGGCTGCTGTTTTTTGACTATTTTCTTAAATTATTTTCGAAATGAAGTAGAAACAGGTTCTTGGTGAAATTGGTAAATGGAAAGATAGACGATAGCTTTGAGCTGTTTGTTTGATTGACAAGTCTAAGAGGGGAGATGCGGCACAATGTATTAAAAGAAAAGGAGATGCGGCATAATGAGAATAAGACGAAAAATGTATAAGGGCTGGATAAAGACGTTTATTAAGAACAACGACATATTGCACATATTAAGGTGTACTGCAAGGGAGAACAAAACTTCACTGCGGTACACCTTTTTTAATGGTGCGAAATTTGTCTGATCATAGATTTTATTGTGTTTTTACACTTACAGAATTGTGAAAGAGATTTGATTGGCACTGTCCTACTCTTTAGCAGAGACTCCGTTTTATTTTACTGCTTCATGTAAGGCTGTTTTGAGAGCATGGATTTTTGAGTATCCCACACCTGTTTTATCAGCTCTTTTACTTGCTTTACATCGGCGGCATAGACGTTTCCTGTGGCATTCATGCGCTTTGCTATCTGGTTCAGATTATTCCCGATTTTGGCAAGCGAAGCATTGTATTCCCGAAGTTCGGAATAATCAATGTCGTAAACAAAACCGTACAGAATTTGGCGGCGCAGGAAAGCAGATTTGCTTTTCATGCCGGAGGCTTTTACTTTCTGCTCCAGTATATATTGCTCATCATCACTTAGATATATTTTCAGCTCGTTTTTGCGTTCTCTGTTTGCCATTTTTTACGTCCTTTCTGTAATGAATTGAAAGTATTTTACACAAGCTTCTGTCCCGTTACGGGGGATATTCGTGAAAAAAATGAGTGAAAAAAATCAGAAATTCCAGCGGGACATTTCGTGATTTTTGGGCGCAGAGGGGGCTAGGGGGAAACTTCCCCCTACAAGCAATTTTTTCAAGTTTCCGTCTTTTGGGAAATTGGAAAAATTCAGCCTGTGAGGGAACACAGGCAGTGCTTGCTATTCCTTATCCCGACTTTTTTTGGCAGCACTGATAAATACAGGATTCTTTCAGAAAAAAGTCGGTATAACTTTTACTATTTTTGAATAAATAATCATTTTTTTGAGGAACGTACCCGTAGAGAGGATATTACTTTTTCTATAATAGCCACAGGGAATCAAACAGCGGAAGGAGGTGAAACATGAAGGACAATGCATTCCAGCGGCGGCGTGATATTGAGCGTATGCTGCTGTCGGGGAAAAAGCTGACCACATCGCAGATGATGAAGATGTTTGGTGTCGGGAAGAACGCAATACGCAGGGATTTTGACATCATAGGGGAAGAACTTCCCGTAGTCACAAGACAGGGATATGACGGCGGCTATTTCCTTGTGGATGGTGTGGGGCAACACCAGAACTCGCTCACGCAGGAACAGTTGGAATGCTTGGAGAAAGTGGCTGTAACCTGTGATTCAGAGGACAGAAAGATAGTCCTGTCAATCATACATGAATTTGGACCGTACTGCGAAAGTTTTACATAGAAAATGACGGGAGGTTTGGCATGGACACTGCACACCGGAGAATGGAAATCATCAGCATTTTATCCGCCAAAGGGCACATGACAATGAGGGAGCTTGCATGGGAATTAGACGTTTCAAGGCGCACGATAATGAATGACATTATCGCATTGTCTTTTGATTACCCGGTTTACACAAAGCCGGGCGAGGGCGGCGGGGCATTTATCACAGAAAATTACAAGCCTTATACCAATACACTCACGCAGACGGAGCTTGAAACGCTTTGCAGGCTGTACGGAAAATCAGAGGGAAAAGAGAAAGAAATACTGTTCCGTATCATTCACAAATATGGTGCGGACAAGCTAAAAATATAGGACAGACATATCAAAAATTGAATACATAATCCCACATATGATTCTGCAATTCTTCCCAACTGTTTGCAGAAAGTTTTTAAGGGATTTTTGTTAATACAGAGTGCGGGCGGCACTCAAAATTAACTATAGCAATTTGCTATTACACAGCGCAAGGGCAGTCACAGACTTATGGGAAAAGTCTGGGCTGTCCTTTTTGTGCGTTTAAGGAGGCATTTATGGCAAAGAGATATTACTGGCTGAAACTGAAAGCAGACTGGTTTTCAGACAAGCGCATTAAAAAGCTACGCTCCATAGCGGGCGGCGATACGCATACGATTATCTACCTGAAAATGATGCTTTTGTCGCTAAAGGATGAGGGGAAACTTTACTTTGAGGGCGTTGAGGATAACTTCGCTTCGGAGATTGCCCTTGCGCTTGACGAGGATGCAGAGAACGTGAAGCTGACACTTGCATTTTTACAGCGGCATGGGCTGATAGAAATCTGTGACGATGATGAGTACCAGCTTACGGAAGTGCCGTCAATCATTGGCTCGGAAACAGCGTCAACCATACGTTCAAGGGAGTGCAGGGAACGGAAAAAACAGCTTGCGCTTGGACAGGAAGCGTTGCAATGCAACACAAATGAAACAGGTTGCAACAATCTGAAACAGATTTGCCGCGTAGAGAGAGAGTTAGAGATAGAGAGAGATAAAGAGTTAGAGAAAGAGGGAGAGGGAGAGAAAGGAACACCCGCCCCGCCGCTTATGGGAAATTCTGTAATGTTTTCCTTTCTGATGCGGAGCTTGACAGCCTGAAATCGGAGCTGCCCGACAAATGGGAATATTACATTGATCGCTTATCCGTACATATCGCTTCAAGCGGAAGAAAGTACAATAACCATGCCGCCACAATTTACAAATGGGCGCAGGAGGACATTGGAAAGGCAGCACCAAAGAAAGGGATACCTGATTATTCATACAGTGAGGAGGACAGCTTATGAACGGTTTAACTGATACGGTTCTGAAAATGATGGACACCACGCAGGAGCCGGAGGATTACAAAGGGGAGGACGGGTTACTGTACTGTGGGAAATGCCATAAACCGAAAGAAGCTTATTTTCCGCAAGGGAAAGCATTGTTCGGGCGTGACCGCCACCCGTCGGAGTGTGACTGCCGCAGGGCAGAGCGTGAAAGGCAGGAGAAAAAGGATGCGGATGAAAAGCATAATGCCGAAGTGGAACGCCTGAAACGGGAGGGCTTTTCCAATCCGGCTATGCGGCAATGGACTTTTGAGAATGACAACGGGAAATGCCCGCAGATAGGGAAAGCGTACTCCTATGTGGAGAAGTGGGAAACGGTACAGTCTGAAAACCTCGGCTACCTGCTGTGGGGGAATGTCGGATCGGGGAAAAGCTATTTTGCAGGCTGTATCGCCAACGCCCTCATGGAGAAGGAAATACCCGTCTGCATGACGAATTTTGCAACAATTCTGAACAACCTGTTCTATGGCTCGGAAAACAGGAATGAGTACATCATAAGGCTTTGTTCCTATCCCCTGCTTATCCTTGACGATTTCGGCATGGAGAGGGGGACGGAATACGGGCTTGAGCAGGTCTACAACGTGATAGACAGCCGGTATATCAGCAAAAAACCTTTAATCGC
>JAAUZM010000046.1 GCA_014804605.1 Lachnospiraceae bacterium
AGAAACACAAGTGGAGTATAGTTTTACTGTAGGTAATGACAATGAGGGAAATCCATTAGCAACTAGTGATACTATTGCATTCCAGATATCCATGGGTAAGATTGGAGACAACACTCCGATATCCACTATCGAGATTGATAATGTCAGTGTTGTAAAAGGTAGCGGCACGGTTGAGACATCGGAAACAATCAGCGAAGCGTCGGTAGGACTCGATGATTCGGATGACGAAACGACAACACCTCCGGCAGATAACTCCGATGACAATGCCAGCGACGATTCCGGTAAAGCAGCGGAAGTACAGGAAGATCAGAATACCGAGAATCCGGATGAGATTTCCGATGACACGTCAGATGATGAAGAGACGGACCCGGAAGAAAAGGAGACATCCGATTCACAGAACGACAGCGGAGATGCGGAAACACCAGATGACCAAAACGACAGCGGAAGTCAGAATAAATCCGGAATTGCGGAGGATGGAGAAGTAGAGCCGTGATAGTCAGATAGATAGTAGATAATAGATTATACGATACTCCCTATCGGGAAAACGGATACTGTCATTTAGATTAGACAGTATCCGTTTTCTTTTCTTCGGCGACATTCCAACTGGAATGGGCGTGTAGATTACGATATTTAAGGGGAGTCATGCCGGTATAGCTCTTAAATAACTGTATAAAGTGGCTTTGTGATGAGAAAGACAGATAATTTGTTATCTCGATCAGGCTGTAATCGCAGTACTTCAGGAGATTTTGTGCCTTTTCAATCTTTTTCTCACGGATATAGTCGCTGATCGATATACCGGTTTCCTTCTTAAAAAGACGGGACAAGTAGCTTGTGGATAATCCCGTATAGTCGGCAAGGTCCTCTATTGTGATACGCTCTTTGATATGGGTGTATATGTAATCAATACAATCCCCGGTTGATTTGGATGTGCCGATATTTCTGACTAAAAGCCGCATTTTGCCGGTGAAATCCAGTACCATGCGGTCGTGAAGATCGGTCACCGCCTGCGTGGTGTGGAGATTGTCAAGCTTCAGAATATAGAAATCACTGAGACGAAAAGCCAGTTCATTTTCCATGCCGGATTCCACACACAACCTCGTAATGAATGCGGTTGTGATCACAAAATGATATTTCAGATTGGTCACCGGATCGCGCGAGAGTATTCCGACACCTTCGGATTCGGTAAAACGCTTTTCTTTGCAGTTTTGATATACGAAATCAATATCTCCGGAGCATACCGCATGAAAAAATAAATTTTCTTCATTGGTCGAGCGGTGGAATATTTCCTCTTCACTGTCCAGTGTCTCCTGCACATGCCAATCCTGTAATAAATCCATTGTATATCATCCCCTATTCAGTAATTTGGTAAGTAGGATTACTATAGCATGAATTTGATATAATGGCAATTAGGGATTATATCGAATTGACACCTCTACTAATCTAATGATAGAATAGTGAACGGTAGCGAAATGTGACAAAAGACAGGAAAATACTGTGAAAATTTTCACAGGCGGATCTGTGCATACGAGTGGATTCGCAGTTTCAGTAAGATTGGAGGAAAGTTATGCCACGCAGAACAGATATTCACAAAGTGTTGATCATTGGTTCGGGGCCGATCATTATCGGACAGGCCTGTGAGTTTGACTATTCGGGAACGCAGGCGTGCAAGGCGCTTCGGAAGCTGGGATATGAGATCGTACTCGTCAATTCTAACCCGGCAACGATCATGACGGACCCGGAGACGGCTGATGTGACCTATATTGAGCCGCTTAATGTAGAACGTTTAGAGCAGATTATTGCAAAGGAACGCCCCGATGCGCTGCTTCCCAATCTGGGAGGGCAATCCGGGCTTAATTTGTGTGCCGAATTGAATAAGGCGGGTATTCTTGATAAATATAATGTGAAGGTCATAGGCGTACAGGTGGATGCCATCGAGCGTGGAGAAGACCGTATTGAATTTAAGAAGACAATGAATGCGCTCGGTATCGAGATGGCCCGCAGTGAGGTGGCGTACTCTGTGGAGGAAGCGCTTGCTATCGCGGAGAAGCTGGGCTATCCGGTAGTTTTGCGCCCCGCTTATACGATGGGCGGTGCCGGCGGCGGTCTGGTATACAACAAGGAAGAACTGCAGGTGGTATGTGCCAGAGGTCTGCAGGCCAGTCTGGTAGGACAGGTTCTGGTAGAGGAATCCATTCTCGGCTGGGAAGAGCTGGAACTGGAAGTAGTGCGTGATGCGGACAATAACATTATCACAGTGTGCTTTATAGAGAATATAGATCCTCTGGGTGTACATACGGGAGACTCTTTCTGTTCCGCCCCGATGCTGACCATTTCAGAAGAGTGTCAGAAGAAGCTGCAGGAGCAGGCCTATAGGATCGTAGAATCCGTGCAGGTGATCGGCGGTACGAACGTGCAGTTTGCCCATGATCCGGTGACGGACAGGATCATTGTTATAGAGATCAATCCCCGTACTTCGCGTTCCTCGGCATTGGCTTCTAAAGCGACGGGATTCCCTATTGCGCTTGTATCGTCCATGCTGGCGGCGGGTCTTACTCTCAAGGATATTCCCTGTGGTAAGTACGGTACATTGGATAAATATGTGCCTGACGGCGATTATGTGGTTATTAAGTTTGCCCGCTGGGCATTTGAAAAGTTTAAAGGCGTAGAGGACAAGCTGGGAACGCAGATGCGTGCTGTGGGTGAGGTCATGAGTATTGGTAAGACCTACAAAGAAGCTTTCCAGAAGGCAATTCGTTCTCTGGAGACGGGTCGTTACGGATTGGGACATGCGAAGGATTTTGATACTTTGTCCAAGGAAGAACTGCTCAGAAGGCTGATCACACCTTCCAGTGAGCGCCATTTCCTGATGTATGAGGCGCTTCGCAAAGGCGCAACGATAGAGGAAATCCATGAGATCACTAAGGTGAAGGCTTACTTTATCGAACAGATGAAGGAACTGGTGGAGGAAGAGGAAGCGATTCTGCAATGCAAGGGCAGCATGCTGCGGGATGAAATGCTGATCACAGCCAAGAAAGATGGTTTTTCTGATAAATATTTAAGTCAGCTTCTGGAGATTCCCGAGGAGGATATCCGTAACCGCCGTTTGGAGCTGGGCGTGGAAGAGGCTTGGGAAGGCGTTCATGTCAGCGGAACGCAGGACAGCGCATATTTCTATTCAACCTATAACGCACCGGACAAAAATCCGATCAATGAGGACAAGCCGAAGATCATGATTCTTGGCGGTGGACCGAACCGTATCGGACAGGGAATTGAGTTTGATTATTGTTGTGTACATGCGGCCATGGCGCTGAAAAAGCTGGGCTTCGAGACGATTATTGTGAACTGTAACCCGGAGACGGTGTCAACCGATTACGACACCTCAGATAAGCTGTATTTTGAGCCTCTTACCTTAGAGGATGTTCTGAGCATATATAAGAAAGAAAAACCTCTCGGCGTGATCGCGCAGTTCGGCGGGCAGACGCCTCTTAATCTTGCGTCTGAACTGGAGAAGAACGGTGTCAGGATTCTGGGAACATCACCTTCTGTCATTGACTTGGCGGAGGACCGTGACCAGTTCCGCGCCATGATGGAGAAACTGGAAATTCCCATGCCGGAATCGGGAATGGCAACCACGGTAGAAGAGGCTCTTGCCATCGCGGCGAGAATCGGCTATCCGGTGATGGTTCGCCCTTCCTATGTGCTTGGCGGTAGGGGAATGGAAGTGGTTTACGATGATGAGAGTATGACGGAATATATGAATGCCGCGGTGGGCGTGACGCCTGACCGGCCGATTCTCATCGACCGTTTCCTGAATCATGCGCTGGAATGCGAGGCGGATGCCATCAGCGACGGCACCCATGCTTTTGTGCCTGCGGTGATGGAGCATATCGAGCTTGCCGGTATTCATTCCGGAGATTCGGCGTGTATCATTCCTTCCGTACATATTCCGGAGGAAAGTGTGGAGACAATCAAGGAATACACCAGAAAGATTGCGGAGGAGATGCATGTCAAGGGACTGATGAACATGCAGTATGCTATTGAGAATGGTAAGGTTTTCGTTTTGGAGGCCAATCCGAGAGCATCCCGTACGGTGCCGTTAGTGTCCAAGGTCTGCAATATCCGTATGGTGCCCCTTGCAACAGATATCATTACTTCGGAAATTACCGATCGTCCTTCGCCGATAAGGGAATTGAAGGAGCAGGTGATCCCTAATTACGGTGTGAAGGAGGCAGCGTTCCCCTTCAATATGTTCCCGGAAGTGGACCCCATTCTGGGACCGGAAATGCGCTCCACCGGAGAGGTGCTTGGTCTGTCACGTTCTTATGGCGAAGCGTTCTTCAAGGCACAGGAGGCGGTACAGTCGAAGCTGCCGCTTGAGGGAACAGTGCTGATTTCTGTTAATAAAAAAGATAAGGATGAAGTCGTGGAGGTGGCGAAGAGCCTTGCGGAGGACGGTTTTAAGATCGTGGCTACGGAAGGAACCTATAATCTGATCACGGCGGCGGGCATTCCGGCAACGAAGGCGAAGAAGCTGTACGAAGGCCGCCCGAACGTGGGAGATATGATCACCAATGGCGATTTTGACCTGATCATCAATTCGCCCGTAGGAAAAGACAGCGTGCATGACGACAGCTATCTGCGGAAAGCGGCGATCAAGGCAAAAGCGGCGTATATCACGACGGTTGCCGCTGCAAAAGTGACTGCTGAGGGAATCCATTATCTGAAGACGCATAACAGCAGTGAAGTGAAATCGCTGCAGGAGCTGCATAGTGAGATTCATGATAAGGAGTAGGCGCTTACGCTACCTGCATAAAAATTTGATTAAAAAACTGCTTGACATTTAAAAAAGACTGTGATACATTATCTGAAAACTTGAAGCGGAGATAAGAATATGTTTGAAATTAATAAAGTCCTATTTACAATGATTATTCGAGTGCAGCAGATTTTTCAGATTACGGTCACAGCCTGAGGGCGGCGGAAAGCCGACAAAGCGCATGGCCGTAAGACGGAAAGTCTTATTTGGCTATGCGGTAATCAGGATAGAAGATAGGAGAACCGCATGGTATATACACAAAGGTGTATGTAGCAGAGCGGTTCTTTTTTGCGCGTATGAGCAGAGTCGGAAGATATATAAGACCGAAGCCATGCTTGCACGAGCGTAGGGCTGATATGTCTTACGATGAGCAACGCGAACGAGTAAGGCGAAGCCTTACGAGTCTGCTCATACGCATACCATAAGCATAAGACTACGAGGGAGGAGACAACAATGCAGGCAATCAAAGTAGAAGATTTATCAAAATCATTCCGGGTAAGGCAGAAGGAAAAGGGAATGCGTGGCAGCATCAAGGCGATCCTCAGTCCGAGGACGGAAGAAATCAAGGCGGTAGACGGGATTTCTTTTGAGGTGGAAGAGGGAGAGATGCTGGCTTTCATCGGGCCGAACGGTGCGGGGAAGAGTACCACTATCAAGATGCTGACAGGAATTCTCTATCCGGATGGCGGAAGCGTGGAAGTGATGGGGCTTGATCCGACGAAAAAAAGGAAGCGGCTCGCTTATCAGATCGGAACTGTATTCGGGCAGAAGGAGCAGCTCTGGACACATTTGACGCCCTATGATAATTTCCGATTCTTCGGTGCAATCTATGATATTCCGGATAAAGAGACGGAAGAGCGCATAGGGGAGCTTGGAGAGCTTTTTGAGCTGGACGCTTTTATCAATACACCGGTCAGAAATCTCTCGCTTGGCCAGCGTATCCGCTGTGAGATTGCGGCATCCCTGATTCACAAGCCGAAGGTCTTATTCCTTGATGAGCCGACGATTGGACTCGATCCGGTAGTCAAAGAGACGGTCCGCTCGTTGATCAGGCAGATGAACAGGGAACTTCATACTACTATTTTTCTGACAAGTCACGATGTGGGAGACATTGAGAAGCTCTGTAAACGTGTCATTATTGTCAATGACGGGCGGATCGTGTTGGATGACTCCATAGAACATTTGAAATATGGAGATATGCCTTTGGAAGATATTATCGTGGAGATATATAGGTCGGAGGGGAAGGTGACATTAGAATCATGAGAAAATACGCAGTTATTTATCGATCTGTGTTGATGGAGAATTTACAATATGCAGCTAATATTGCTATGGGGTTTGTCAGCTATTTTATTATTAATTTCGTATTTGTGAATCTCTGGGATTATATGTACGGCGCTTCCGGGGAATTAATTGCAGGTTATACGAAAGAGCAGATGATCTGGTATGTCATGATGACAGAGATGATCTGGTTTGGAGCCCGCTCGGCTACGATAGCGAGGCAGGCGTCAATGGATATCCGTGGCGGGAATATCGCTTATATGATGAATAAACCATACTATTATCCGTTGTATATTTTGGCAAAATACATGGGAGAGTGGAGTGTGCAGATGCCCATGTACATGGCTCTTGCCCTAGTGATGGGCATGACAATGGTGGGCGGACTGCCGCGCTTTAGGGCAATTACACTTCCGGCAATTGTTCTATGCACTGTAATGGGCATTATGATCAATGCGACTTTCAAACTTTGTATCAGTCTGCTGGCTTTCTGGATCGAGGATGCGTCCCCTTTTCAGTGGCTGTACGACAAATTGATTCTGGTGGTGGGAACATTATTTCCGGTTGAAATATTTCCGGCCAGGTTACAGGTATTATTTAAAATGACACCGATTTATACAGTATGCTACGGGCCGGCAAAACTGATCGTGGATTTCAGTACACAAAAGTGTGTGGAAATCCTGTCGGCACAGGTCATGTACCTGGCAGCCGGGAGTGTGCTGATGTTCTGGATCTATCGAAAGGGGGTTAAGAAACTGTATGTCAACGGTGGTTAAAAATCAATTGCGGGTTTGTCTGCTTTCTGTCAAATACAATATTATGAAAGAGATGGTCAATAAGGTTACTTTCCTTACGAATATTCTTTTTATGATGCTGAACAATGCGGCATTTATCATACAGTGGAGCATTTTGTTCAGTCTGAGGGAGGATATCGGCGGATATTCCATGAGGGAGGTCATGCTGTTGTGGGGGCTGACTGCCAGCAGCTTCGGACTGTCGCGTATTTTGTTTGCAAGAGTGTTTACGTTGCATGAACTGATCGTCAGCGGTAAACTGGATGCCTATCTGGTACAGCCGAAGAATGTCCTGTTAAGTGTCATGACTTCCGTCACCGTAACTTCGGCAATCGGTGATTTCCTGTATGGAATAGTACTCCTGTGTGTTTTCAGTTTCAGTATCGGTCGATTGTTTTTGTTTCTCCTGTTTACGGTAACGGGAGCGTTGATCATTACGGCATTTGGGCTGCTGGTGGGAAGTATGTCTTTCTGGTTTGTGAGAACGGAAATGTTCGGTGTTCACATGTTCAACTGTATGATCAGTTTTGCCACATATCCGGACGGTATTTTCCGGGGAAAAGCGAGATTCCTGCTTTATTATATCATCCCTGTGGGTATGGCGGTCTATCATCCGGTGCATATTATGGTTGCGTTTGATGCAGGAACGTTTCTTTGGGTATTAGGATATACTTTTTGTATTTGGGCGGTGGCGGTTTTCGTATTCTATAGGGGACTTAGGAGGTATTCTTCCAGTAATCTGATGGAGGCTAGGATATAGAGGCGCTTATGAATGGTATAAGATGTGAATTTGAGCCATTTACAGCACGAGAGTTGTGCGGTAAGTGGCTCTTTTTGATCTCATAGAATTCAGATAACAAAAGATTTAAAATTAGCTTGTAAAGGATAACTTCAGGAACAATTTATATGATGTGTTTATAAAACCATTAGGTTATTATATGAAAATTTATCAGTATATTATATGACTTATGTTTCAACTTAAGATTATTTTAATACTATCTTAAATAAATTAGTACTTGACATTACATAGTAGTGGGTTTAATCTGATACTAGAATAAGAGGAGGATCATCATGAATCCACAATTTAAAAAAGGAGTACTGGAACTCATCGTCTTAGAATCTGTGTACCAGAGAGATATGTACGGGTATGAGCTTGTAGAAGAAGTCTCACAGGTGATTGACGTGAACGAGGGAACTATTTATCCTCTGTTGAAGCGGCTTACCAATGAGCGGTATTTCGAGACTTATCTGCGGGAATCCTCTGAGGGACCGCCGAGGAAATATTATCATCTGACGGCGGCGGGGATCTTGTATCGGGATTCTTTGTCGGCGGAATGGGAAGAATTTCAAACAAGAGTCAACGGATTTTTGAAGGGGAAGAGCGGACATGAATAAAGAAAAATTTTTATCGGAACTGAGAGAGTACCTCAGTATATTGGAAAATCAGGAGCAGGAAGATATTCTGGCGGAGTATGCCCAGCATATTGATATGAAGATTCAGAAGGGGCTGAGTGAGGAAGAGGCCATTCGGGATTTTGGCGCGGTCGAAGAACTTGCGGCGGAAATTCTGGAGGCTTATCATGTCAATCCGGAATTTCGCAAGAAAGGTATTTCGATTAGGATGCCCAAGCTGAGAGCAGGTACAGGGCGTACCATTCAGGGGTTAAAAGCAGGCATTGCAGGCACTTCAGCTTCGGAAGATGACAATACAACGGGAAGTCTGAATCCGGAAACAGATCCTGCGAATGGCGGAGAGACTGTATGGCGACGGACAGGCAGGCGTGTGAAAGAAGTACTGGCAGGAGCCGTGCGGGGAATCGGGCAGGGATTCCGATGGCTGGGCCGAAAGTGCCGTGCTTTTGCCGGTTGGTGCAGCAGGCCTTTTACAAGAAGAAAAGCAGAAACAGGCGAGGCTTTGCAGGAGAGCCTGGGCAAACGGAAAGGAACGGAAGAGATGGAAGGGCGTATCGGTATTTTTTTCAGGGTAGTAGGACGGGGAATGTTAATGGCATGGAGATGGTTTGTCGGATTGTGTGTCTTTTGGCTGAAGCTTATGTGGAATGCGGCGTGGCTGCTGTTTGGCGTATTCTGCGCGTGTATGGCGATGATCGTATTGATGGGAGTCGGTGCGATACCTGTTCTTTTGGCGCAGGGATATCCGTTGGTAGGGATTTTCCTGATCTGTCTGGGCGGGCTTCTCTGTTTGTGTTCCCTTTCCTTCGGGGCATTCAGCCTGTTGATCAGGAAGAAAGATGATAATGGAGATGGCAGTGGCAATCAATGCGGTAAAGATGAAATGACGGAGAAGTCCGATAAGGAGGCAGCGTATGAACAGACAGCATAAAATATTGATCGGTGTATTTTGTTTAGGGGTGTTACTGTGCGGGATCGGCACAGGTGTGGCATTTACGGAGTTTAGCGGATTTGAATATGGCGGGAAGTATATCTTAGGTGAAACGGATATGCAGACGGAGGATTTTGATGTGACGTTTGTGCCGGCAGAGGATCGATGGACGCTCATAGGCGCCGGCGGGGCATATGTTGCCGGAATGGGGGAAATTCAGACGGATCGTAGTATTCCGGAGAACACCGTAAGGTTTCATGTGACTTATAATGCGAAACGTGCTAAGCCTTTTGTATATCTGGACGAACAGACTAACAGGATTGAATTCTCTTGGTATTGGAGGAATAACAATGACGATACGGAGCTGATGATGGAGGCGAAAGATATTCTGTTGAAGAACCTGAAAGAAGGTAAAATTGCTTCTTTTGACACTGTGGAATTGGAGGAAGTGGCTGTGATGGTCAATCCAAAGAATGAGGATGATGTGAGAGTGGTGCATTAGGAATTGGGGTGGCTGAATCGGAGCAGACGGGAGTGGAGATATGAGGATTGATAAAGATATTGTAACAATGGAGTTGAATAATTTTATAGACAATATATTCCTGCTTCCGGAAGTAGATTGTATCAAAATCAGAGATGTGATCATTAATAGAAACGAGGAAAAGAGCAAAAAATTGCGGGAAGCAATGGATAAGAGTTATCATGATTGTTACAGTGATGTGGACTTGTCTGTTGTAGTGAGGATTTCGGATCGGGATGTAATGACACCGGCTGAATATATGAAGCGTATAGACCGGTTTGGTGTGAATGCGGACAGCAGCTTGGGGTGGTGTTTTATTGATGAAAATAATATGTATCGTATTATTTTCAAAAGCGGAATAAGATATGATTTTGGATTTGAATTCGCATACGACGATAACGCGGATTTCATCAATATGCCGCCGAAAGAAGATGAATATAGTAACCCTGACTGGCCGGTTGAAAATGTGAATCGGTTTTGGTTTGTTCAGATTCAGGCACTGGGGAAACTCTATCGCAAAGATTTTCTGATCAGTAGTCATCTTGCTAATGTCAATCTCAATGAAACACTTGTGCAGCAGATGGTACTGCGGGATATACGGTACGGAACGAATCATCATAGGTACGGATATGAAGAAGAACTTGCTTATATGAAAAACAGAAATCTGTGTCCTATAAAGACTGAAAATGATACGTTTAATATCATTGCGGACAGGTTGTATTGCGCTGCTTTAACATATGACGAGCTGACTTTGGCGTTTTATCCTCATTATAAAAGGAGATGTCCGGATTTCTTTGCTATATGGGAATGTTATGAGAAGGGGAAAAGTAGCAATTAGTTTCCGGAAACTTTACTTTTTCAAATATCATGTAAAAAGCAGAGCGGTGGTCAGGTGATGACGCAGCTCTGCTTTTCTGTGTTCTTTCCTGTAATTTGGTGTACAAAAAGCAGAGAATTAGTCAGTTTAAAACTGATTTACCATGTTTTCTTTATTGCTTATCCGATGATATACTTAACACATGGATAGAAAATTTTTAACATTTATGTTATAAATTATTTACATTATAAAATTTATAGCATGAATGTTTAAAAACTTGTTATTTTATAAAGTTTGTGTCATACTATAAAGGAGGAAATTGATTGAAGGGTGGTGTCATATGCTTAGGAAAGAATCTGCGCTCAAAAGAAGAGATTTATATTTGCGGAAGCTGATCGCTTTTCAGGATACTGAGCCTGTTAAGATCATAACGGGTATTCGGCGGTGTGGTAAATCAAGCCTGATGAAGTTGATGATACAATATTTAAGAGACAGCGGTATTTCGGAGGAGCAGATCATAGAGATGAACTTTGAATCCATGGAATATCGAGAGATGACGGTACAGGATATCTATAACTATGTGAAAGATCGCATTCCGCAAAATAAAAGAGTCTATCTTTTTTTTGATGAGATCCAGCGTATTACACAGTGGCAGGATGCGATTAATTCTTTCAGGGTGGATTTTGACTGTGATATATATATTACGGGTTCCAATGCATACCTGCTGTCGGGAGAATATGCAACCTATCTGGCCGGCAGATATATTGAAATCAAAATGCTGCCCTTATCTTTTGCTGAATTTATTGATTTCTACGGGTATACGGTCAAAGAGAGTCAGGGGGCGCTTGGCGGGAGTAAACGTATCTATGATGCCGATGGGGAAAGCTATGAACCGCAGGAGCTTCTTGAGGCATATGTGAAATTCGGTGGTATGCCGGGGATTGCAAATGTGGGACTAAATATGGATATGGCAATGACGCTGCTTGATGGCATATACTCTACGGTTGTGGTCAGAGATATCCTTGAGCGGGAGAAGCGCAGAGGGCAGAGGCAAATTACAGATCCTGATCTGCTCAGGAAGATTATTATGTTTCTTGCGGACAATATTGGCAACAATACGTCGATTACATCGATAGGGAACACGCTTGTAAATGAGAAACTTCTTGATATTTCAGAGAGAAAAGGCAAACCAGCAGTACAGACGATTCAGGCTTATGTGGGTGCGCTTTTGGAATCCTATGTGTTCTATGAGATTAAGCGGTATGACGTGAAGGGCAGAGAATATCTCAGGACGCTGGGTAAATATTATATTGTGGATATCGGACTACGCAATTATCTGCTTGGTTTTCGGGATATGGATACGGGACATGTGCTGGAAAATATCGTTTATTTTGAACTGCTCCGTAGAGGCTATGACGTGGCGATAGGTAAGATTGGCGAAAGAGAGGTGGACTTCATAGCTACGGATGCGGAAACGAAGCGTTATATCCAGGTGACAGAGTCGATGAACGAATCATCCACGAGGGAGCGGGAGCTTGCGCCGCTTCGTAAGATACGGGACAATTATGAGAAAATTGTTATCGCAAATGAGTGCCTGAACCCGGTGACGCAGGATGGGATCAAGATCGTGCGGCTGACGGATTTCCTGCTGGATGGAGGATATGTGATGGGTGGCTCTTTTCGGAAGTTCTGATTGACATATTTTTATGCCCATTATAATGTAATAATATGGACGGGCAACTTGAGTGTCAGTCAAAGCGTTGACATAAGGCGTTGTGCCAGAGGGCAGTGCCTTACGAGCTTTGAATGGGTTTGACGTTTACCGCATCTTGGCTAGACTGTATATGCAGTTGAAAGAAAACGTCAGAAAAAGCGCTGCGAAAGCAGGGCTTTTTCTGTTTCAAAAGGGAAAGAGGTAAGTCAGATGCGTAATGTATATGATTTTTATATATTACGAATCATCAATTCCAAGAAAGCTGCAATTGTTTCTTCTGTTTTGCACAGTCTGTAAGATATAGGTTGATAAGTGTTTGATAAGGGATACCGGAATTTTTACTTTGTTCTTTAAAGAAATCAATGGTATCGATGTCAATATTGATAGTAATCTGCTTTTTTAACTTTTTAGAATAGGGATTCTTTCGGGGATTCAGGTTTTCAATATCATATTCTTCTCTCATAGAATGCCACCTCCTGCATATTTGATATAAGTATTTGTTTCATTTGTGGTTGCTTTCCTTGCGGAAATGATTCGGATGATATTATCCTCACCGCGATAGCAGTGGCTTACAATACATAAATTTTCATGTTCGGTAATGCCAAGTATCAGAAAGCGTTCTTCATTTACAGAGTGTTCCGGATCATCGAACATAATTGCATCATCGTCATAAAATACTGTTTTGGCTTCTTCAAAATCAATTCCATGTTTGACTTTGTTAATTCGATTTTTATTTTCATCCCATTCAAATATTATGCTTTCCATAAATATATTGTAATTATACTGTAATTATATGTCAATGTGAAGTTAAATATTTTCAGAGTGAATCAACCAGATATAGAATAATAAAGAATGTTACATGTGTTATATATAAAATAGAATTGACATATTAAATATAACAATATATAATTTCATAACAACCTACAAACACAATTTAAACAATCATAGAGAGGAAGGTGAACAAGCCAACATGGACATACGGAGTAATATAGGCATACATAGCAGCCTGAATGTACCGAGCAATATAGGCAGACTGAACAACATAAACGTACAGAGCAATATCGATATACCGACCAACACAAACACACAACCGGACATAATCTCACATCCACAAGACAGCAGCGGATATTTCGAGACCAACGACGCATTTGTACGGACAGCTGTGCAGAAGTATATGGCGCCCTCTGTAATCGCGCTGATCGGCACCACAGTCACCATCGTTGCCAACAGCGTGATTGTAGGCAATTACATAGGAGCGGGCGGACTTGCCGCGTTGAATATCGTAAACCCGATCTATTTTACTTTTGCCACACTGGGAGCGTTGATTAACGTAGGTGCGTCTACCAATGCCTCCGTGTGTATCGGTAGAAATGAAAAAGATCAGGCGGATTCCTATATCACCCTTGCTCTCTGGCTGACGCTTGTTCTTTCGGTACTGGTAACTGTTATCGGGCTGGCACTGTTCCCACAGCTTGTCCGTGCGTTAGGCACGACTCCGAGTACAGAGCCGTATGTACGGGAATATGGTTACATATTGCTGCTTGGCGGCAGCTCTGTCTCCCTCATGTATTATCCGTTCAATTTTCTTAAGGTGGACGGCCGTCCCAGGCAGGGAACTTATATGTTCCTTATGATGTTTGTGTTTGATCTGCTGTTTAATGTTATGTTTGTGGGTGTGTTGGAGCTGGCTATGCGCGGCGTGGCGCTTTCTTTCGTCTTAAGCACACTCTGTGGGGATTTCTTCGGTCTGTTCCTCCTGCTGGGGAGGCAGTCGGGATTTACCTTCGGAAAAGTGAAGTGCGTGGGGGATAGTGTCGTGCAGATCGTGAAGACGGGAAGTTCCATGGCACTGAATAATCTGTGCAATATTTTCCGGACGCTGGTGTTAAATTACATTATTCTGCGGGCACTTTCCGAGGACGGGCTGACGGTGTTTGCGGTAATCGGAACCATTAATAATTTCTCGAATTCCGTGATATCCGGCATTGCCCAGACGATCACGCCGCTGATCGGAGTCTTTTATGGTGAAAAAGATAACATCAGCATGAGGACGGTAGTGCGGGAGGCGGTGCGTAAAGGAATCGGTGTCGTTCTCATTATGACGGCAGTCATCTGTTTGTCTGCCCGTCTGATCGGGTCTGCGCTTGGCGTGACGGATCTGCCGCAGCTCGTCCCGGCAGTAATTATGTTCGCGTTCAGCTTTTTACTGGGGATGCTGAATCATGTTTATATTTTTTACTATTTTACGACGGAAAAGATAGGACTGGCGAACATGCTCACTTTTTTGAGAGGTTTTGCGGTGCTGGTGTTGTCGGCGCTTTGCTTTTCCTATATTCGGCTTCCGGGACTGATCTGGTTGTCTTTTGCGGCAGCGGAGGGTGTGACGCTTCTTGTGAACATGGCTGTGGTCTGCACGAAGTGTGAGAGGAACGAACATCTCAAGGGAATGCTCATGTTGGATGACCGCTATGAGGAAGAGGAGAGGTATCTGGCATTTACAGTGGAGAATACGGCGGCGGCCGCCGCGGAGGCCTCGGAGAAAATCACTCTTTTCTGTAAGGAAAAAGAGATGTCGTCCAAGATTTCGATGACCATCGGGCTGGCGGTGGAGGAAATGCTGCTCATCATATTTGAGCATTGCCTTTCCGAACGGGAGGGGCAGTATGCGGATGTCCGGATCATGCGGATGGATAAGGAGATCATCATACATATGCGGTGTGCGGGCGGGCTATTTGATCCCATTACGTATTATAAGGAGAAGAAAGCGGAGGCGTTGCAAAGGGGAGAAGTGTTGGAGGATGACAGTTTAGGTATAGAAATGATTGTGAAGCAGGCACAGGATGTTACTTTCAGCAGAACTTTCGGCACGAACAATCTGACTATATTGTTGTATGAGAAATAATCATGTAGATATGCAGGTTCTGAGAGGAACCAGCAGAGAAGAAAGAAACATTTTGTGATATGAAATAATCTGCATATTATACAAATGCATGCTGGGATTGACAACGTGCATAATAGAAAAATCAGGCGCTAAGAAGGTAGCCAATATTTAGCGCCTGAAATACTTTTTAAAATGATCATGCGTTGGTAGATTAAGAAAATTTAGATGGAGTTGTGTATGTATATGTGATAAAATAATAAAATTGTATAATTCAACAAAAAATTTAGTAATGACTTTCTGGGAGATATGTATATGAACACGCATAAAAAGATAAGCATATTGGTATGTGCTTTTCTAACGACTTTGTGTATTGTTGCCTGTGGGCAGGCAAAAGAAGGCGAATTTGCTGCAAATCAGCGGGGAAACGATATACAGACGAGTGAAAGTACAGATTCAGAGCTGGAAGAAGATGAAATCATAAATGTAGAGGAATCTTCTGTAAATCAACAGGAAAGCAATGCGCAGACAGTTGAGAATACAGATTCAGAAACAAAAGGAGATGAAACCATAAATGCAATGGAATCTTCTGTAAATCAGTCAGAAAACAGTGCACAGCCGGTTGAAAATCCAGATTCGGAAACGACAGCAGAAGAATTATTAGATTTATTTATCAACGGCTCAATAGACGTAGTTGATTCCATAGATTTGACATCGGCATTTTATATTACTGATTTAAATATGGACTCTGAAGAATGGGACTCATATTCTATTGGAGAGAGAGTCGATCTTGACAATGATGGAGAAGATGAACTGGTTATCAGCGGTCCTTATGGCGGAATATACCTTGATGCGCGTAATAACAAGGTTTATAAACTTGCTGCAGGAGAAGGCAATGCTCTAATGCTTTCTTATACCTATTATAATGGAGCAATATGGATAATGTATAGCAATAGCATGAATGCAGGATATGAAGCTTACCATATGGAAAAATTTGAAGGAGCTGATAACTTGGTTGCAGAAATGAATTTCGGTGAGGAACTTGTTGACCCAAATGACTCAGAGTCTGAAACGAAATATACTTTGAATGGTACTATAATTTCATATGATGAATATACAGAATTATGCAGCAAAATTTTTGCTGCCCAAGTAGAAACAAACTGAAAGAAACATTAAGTTTGTTAAGAAAGATATAACATAAAAAATGAATATTGTTTACCTTTTGGCAGCGATTATCTTAACAGACAATCAGCTGCCGTTTTTTCAGAAACTATCAATTACAATATAGAAAGTATGGATTATCAGAAAATATTGACAAGTTGCAGTAGTCAGGAGCGGCGGATCGACGCCTCCTGCACGGCAATATAGTAAATGCCGTACAGCAATATAAAGAAAATATAAGAGATACCAAGTGCTCTCATAATCCATAGGCGATTGTCCATAGCGTTAAGATGGAAAACTGCCGATCGCATTTTCAAAGCAATGATATACACAAAGCTGCCGCTGATCATAAACGCCGGCAGGAGAGGAAGCAAAAAGATCAGCATGAACCGACGGTTGTTTAATTGTGTGATCAGTTTTTCATTCATTCCAAGTCGGCTCAAAATATGATCCTGTCTACACGTTTTCTCTCTGTCACTGAGAATCTGTGTTGCGAGGATTGCCGAGCCGATGATTTCGAAGATCAGCGCAAGGTAAAACAGGCAGATTGCCATAGAGTAATATATTACTAAATTATCCTGGTCACCCCATCTGCCGGAGAGGTAATCTGCATCCTGCAACAAGGATGTAGCTCCTAGATCTATATCGTCAACCCCTGTGCTGACCGCAACATTTCTTTCTAGCGGGACAAGCCCGTCGCAGAGCTGCATGAGGCGTTTCGGATCACTGCTGTCAAGGGGTGCATCTGTTATGACCGCGAGCAGACTGTACAGAACCTTCATTCGACCCACAGCTTTGTCGGGAACGATTACGCAATAATCCCAGCCGTTTCCGTAAGTTTCCATCTGGTTGAAGGGTTCGCAGAAAATACCGTCCGCCGCAAAAGAATATCCGGCACGGTTTAAATCATCTCTTTCCCGAATCAAGGCTCGGAAATCTTTTTCCAGCGCGGGCATACAGTGGACATAGCACAGGGACGGATCAAGCGATACGGACTGATAGCCGAGCATTTCACGCAGCTTCTGATAGTCGCTCTGCCGCATATAGGTGTCGTATTTATATTCTTTGTATAGGAAGATATCGCCGCTTCCTGTGTCTGTGATGACTCTGTTGCGGACTGTGAGGAAATCATCTTTTTCATCGGTGTATATGCCGTAGCTGTGACACGACCGGATCGGGAAATTGCTGTGCAAGGCGTTTTCATAGCTTGCAAAGTCGTACAATTCCGATTGGTGTAGAATCAGTATATCAAACACGCGCTGTTCCACATGCTGATCGGCAATCATGTAGACGGATGTGCCTATCCCCATAAAAGTCAGAGACAGCATGAACAGAACCGACAGAACACCCAAAACGGTGCTAGTGGAACGGATCTTCGCCGTAAATTCACGGAAGATCACCAGTCTGTTATGACGGTACTTCCATTCGGTACGCCCTGCAAAGTGTGTGACAAGGAAGGCAGGAATGCTTTGGAAAAAACCAATCAAAAAAGTGCAAGGCAGATGATTCCGATCAAAATATCATAGCCGTCGCCAAGTGGCAGAGTCGTTATCAGGAATACGCCCATGCAGCCTGACAGTACGGATATGATCAATATAACAGCAGCAGAGGCATTGGATGTTACCGGACTCTTTTCATTTTGACGGTCATATATCAGCAGGTCATGAACGCTTACTTTGCGTACCCATTTCCGGTTTTTACGGATCGCATGAAGGAGGATGGCAAGGAAATACAGGAGCGTAAGTCCCGTGGCGTTCCATGAAAAGTGAAGGCGGAATGTATACTTTATCCCAAACATATGATCAA
The DNA here is from genome assembly GCA_014804605.1 of Lachnospiraceae bacterium. Taxonomy (GTDB): domain Bacteria; phylum Bacillota; class Clostridia; order Lachnospirales; family Lachnospiraceae; genus UBA3282. Next base: position 18,123 of record JAAUZM010000046.1, read on the forward strand.
GGACAGATTCCAGAATCTGTGACAACAGGATACCGACGGGAAGCCCAAGCGCAAATGCGCAAGCGCCGATCAGCGTATTTTCATAGAAAACAAGTCTGCTGACGGAGCGGTTCGGAATACCGGAAAGCATATAGATACTCAGTTCCCGGCTGCGCTTTTTCAGGATAAAATTAGTCATATAGCCGACGATCCAGCCCATGACAAATACGACCAGCAAAGAGGCGGCCACGATCATGTAGGGCAGTATCTCTGTACCGGAAAATGTTTTGAGCATATCTGAAAAGACCAGAGTATTGAAGGCATACATAAATGAAACCGTACACGCCAGAGTGATAAAATAGAGGGAATACTCTCTGGACTGACGCTTGGCGTTGCGAATCGATATTTTTCTCAGCATGGTCTGTCACCTCCTAACAGAGAGAGCACGTCTAGGATCTCATGGTAGAAAATACTGCGCGTTTTCTCGCCTTTTCGTATTTCATTGAAAATCTTCCCGTCTTTTAAGAACAGAATGCGGTCTGCGTAGCTGGCGCAGAATGCGTCGTGCGTCACCATGAGGATCGTGGCGCTAAGGTCTTTATTGAGATCTGACATGATCTCTAACAAAATACGGGAAGAGTGGGAGTCCAGCGCACCGGTGGGTTCATCCGCCATGACCAGCTTAGGATTACAGATCACGGCACGGGCAAAGGCGCAGCGCTGCTTCTGACCGCCGGATACCTGAGAAGGGAACTTCTGCAGTGCATCGCTTATCTGTAATTTTTCTGCGATCCTGTACACACGCTCATCAATTTCCTTGGGTGAAATGCCGCTGATCGTCAGGGGCAGGGCAATGTTTTCTTCCAATGTCAATGTGTCCAGCAGGTTGAAATCCTGAAAAACGAAACCGAGATTGTCACGGCGAAATGCCGCTATGTCATTATTATCTATGGAAGTAATATCTTTTCCGTCTAAGAAGATATGTCCGGCGCTTACGGTATCGATGGTAGAGATACAGTTGAGCAGCGTAGTCTTGCCGGAGCCGGAAGCACCCATAATGCTGACGTATTCTCCGGGACGGACTTGGAAGCTGATGTCGTCAAGGGCTTTGGTGACGGTGCTTTGGCCGCCGTAGTATTTTTCGATGTGCTCTACGTGGAGTACGGGGGTGGGGTGAGGGGTGGATGTGTTGTGGCTGATAGATTTCGAAGCCGTTGGGGTTGTATTCATAGGTGTTTTTTGTATAGAAGTCATTGTGCTGCCGCCTTTCTGTTTAGAATTGTTCGATATGTATTTTACATGCGGGGGTACGGGTATGGTATAGATGTACTTTGATTTTATCTAACAAATTTGTAAGATATGGAGTGGCGGCGCATTCATTCATCGGATATAAAATCAATCGCTGCACTTGGATGGATGTATACTTTGATAGGCGACATACAGAAATCACATGTTTAAGTGATCGCTTTTCGGAAAATACAGCAGAACAGTGGTGTATTTTCCGACTTCCGATTCTATATCAATACCGATTCCCAGCTTGGCACAGAGCTGTTTGCACAGATACAAACCGATTCCGGTAGCGTTTGCCCCGCCTCTTCCGTTGCTGCCGACGAAGCCTTTATCGAAGACGCGGTTTATTTCACTTGGTTTGATACCGATGCCGTTATCCGTAATAGACAGGGAGACGCAGGTTTCGGTATTGTGTGATGCGATTCGGAGCACCGGCGGCTGATCGCTGCGGTATTTGATACTGTTAATAATGATCTGGTTCAAGATGAAGCAGATCCACTTTTGATCAGAATATACTGTGTCCGTAACGGAGTTGGTATGCACGCAGACGTTATTCTGAATCAGGAATTGTTTGTTGCGGGCAAGAACCTCCAACACGCAGTCTTTTAGGGAGATTTCTTTGATCAGATAATCTTTTTCCACGCTGCCGAGACGGGCATAAAACAGAACTTTTTCCACTTCCTGTCCGATCAGCTCCGTCTGTGTTATGATCTTGCGCGTGACATCTGTCTTATGGTTTTCACAGATCAGTTCAATGCCCGTGATGGGAACTTTAATTTCATGAATCCACTGTTCGATATAATCCCGGTATTCGTTATTGATCCGCCGGGAGTTGGCGATCTCATCCGTCATATCTTTCAGTGCAGTCTTAAGCAGTCGGAAATAAACTTTTTCAAGTTCCGTTTCCGGCTTGTCTGCAATTTCCGCCAACAGGTATTTCTGATCTAAGGAATCCAGAATAGACAGAAGTGAACGGATTCTCTTTTGTTTACCCAGATAATCAGTCCATATAGTAAAAAAGAAGATTCCGGCAAAGCACAGCCATAGCAGAAGCAGTTCGGATGTACCGAGCCCGAAGAAAAAAAGGAGAACGGAAAAGAGCAGACCGCCGGCAAGGCAGATGAGCAGGATTTTCTTGTTATCATTAATATAGTCAGAAAATTTCATATTTTATACCCCATGCCTCGTTTTGTCTGAATCAAGTCATCAGCTCCGAGACTGCGCAATTTCTCTCTGATCCGCATGATGTTTACGCTCAGAGTGTTATCGTCGATGTGGATTTCATTGTCCCATAGATATTCCACCAGTTCCAGGCGGGTGACGATCTCGTTCGGGCGCGTGAAGAAGTAGTGCATGATCTTTAACTCCGTTTTGGTCAGATCGATCTCCTGCGTCCCGAAGGAAAGGGTTCCGGAGACAAGGTTCAGCTTGATGCCTTTGTATTCTGCATGGCAATTTTCCGCAGACATTGTACCGCACCGGCATAATAGGCGATTGATCCGCGCCAGCAGAACGGGGATGTTGTAAGGCTTCGTGATATAATCATCTCCGCCGAGCGTCAGTGCCTGCAGCTCGTCCATCGCGGTATTTCGCCCTGTGATGAAGAGGATGGGTGTTGCGGAAAAGCTGCGGATGGAGGTGCAGAGAGTATAGCCGTTCTGTCCCGGCAGGTTGATGTCCAGCAGGATCAGGTCAGGGGAAAAGGAGCGGACTTGCTCTAAGGGATCAGAGAAGTCGGTGACGGTGTCTACGGTGTAGCCGGCGTTGGAGAGGAGAAGTTGGAGTTCATCACGAATTATGGGATCGTCTTCGATGAGTAGGACTTTTGGTAATGTAGGCATTGGTGCGGGCTCCTTTTTATTTTATAGAATAGTTTAATTATAACGCGATAATTGCGCGATGCAATACACTACACAATAATAAACAAATGTAGTATTATATAATTGTAAAAAGGGAATGTGTATCGGAGATATACGATGCACATAAAGAAAGCCGCGGAAGATTTTTCTGCGGTTTTCTTTATGTGATCACAAGGTTTACACCAGATTAATTTGTATCTGGAAGCTATTTGGTTTGCACTTACAATTTGTGAAAAAAGAATGGAGAGTATTGAACCTATCCGGTAAAACAGATATAATGAGTGAAATATAATTTTGACGTATATTTATATGATTACTATTATATTAAGAAAAATACATTACCGCAGAAAGGACCACGAATGGACAAACTAAATACGCTAAAGAAATATTTCGGCTATTCCGCTTTTCGGGAGGGGCAGGAAGCTCTGATCGACAACATCTTACAGGGGCGGGATGTACTGGGGATCATGCCTACCGGTGCCGGCAAATCTATCTGCTATCAAATCCCCGCACTTCTTTTATCGGGAATCACATTGGTCATCTCGCCGCTTATCTCCCTCATGAAAGATCAGGTACATGCATTGAATCAGGCAGGCATTCATGCCGCCTATATCAACAGTTCGTTGAACGAATCCCAGATTTCAAAAGCACTCAGACTGGCAGCCGCGGGACAGTACAAGATTATCTACGTCGCGCCGGAGCGTTTGGAGACTTATGAGTTTATGCAGTTCGCAAGACAGGCAGAGATCTCTATGGTGACGGTAGATGAGGCACATTGCATTTCCCAGTGGGGACAGGATTTCCGTCCCAGCTATTTGAAGATCGTGCAGTTTATCAGAAAGCTTGAGAAAAGACCTGTGATCAGCGCATTTACGGCTACGGCGACGGAAAATGTGAAAGAGGATATTGTCTGCGTTCTGGGACTTAATGATCCTTATGTGCTGATTACGGGATTTGACCGTAAGAATCTGTATTTTGCGGTGGAGACGCCTGCCGGCAAAGACAAATATGTATTACAATACATAGGAGAGCATGAAGCGGAAAGCGGCATTATCTATTGTGCAACTAGAAAAAACGTGGACACATTATATGATAAGCTGCGGGCAGAGGGAATTGCGGTGACGAAATACCACGCCGGATTAAGCGGCGAGGAGCGCAGACAGAATCAGGAGGATTTTATCTACGACAAGAGCCTGGTCATGATTGCGACGAATGCGTTTGGTATGGGAATCGATAAGTCCAATGTACGGTACGTCATTCATTATAACATGCCCCAGAGTCCGGAAAATTATTATCAGGAAGCGGGCAGAGCGGGAAGAGACGGAGAACGGGCGGAATGTATCCTGCTTTACTCGGCGCAGGATGTCATGATCAACCGTTTTCTGCTGGAGAATAAGGAGCAGAAGGGGGAGTATACGCAGGAGGAAATGGAGGCCATCGCGGAGCGGGATGAGGAGCGTCTGCGAATGATGATCTATTACTGCCTGACCACGGACTGCCTGCGGGAATATATACTCCGCTATTTCGGGGAACATGGGGCAGGACACTGTGGTAATTGCCGGAACTGTCTGCGGGAGTATGAACAGATCGATGTGACGGAGGCGGCGGTGAAGATTATCACCGGTATCAAGGAAGTGCGTCAACGCTACGGAATCAATGTGATTGCGGGAATGCTCGCCGGGGAGAATCGTGCGAAACTGCGGGAATATGGTGTCATGGCGTATGAGTCTTTCGGTAGTTTGCAGGGCATGCGGGAAGTGGAAATCAAGGAGATTATTAATCGGATGCTTGTGCAGAATCTGCTGTTGATGACCAATGATAAATATGCTATTCTGAAAATTACTTCCGAGGCAGATGCAGTCATGGCAGGTGATGCAAGTGTCATTTTGAGAAGGGCAAAGAAAAAGCCTGGGCAGGAGACGGAGGGAAGCAGACGAAAGAAGAGCGGTAAGGCGAAGTCACGTAAGTCGGATATTCTGAATTCCAGAGGATTGGAACTTTTCGAGCAGCTTCGTCTGCTTCGGACAGAGATTGCCAGAGAGGAGAATGTGCCGCCGTACATCATTTTTTCAGACAAGACGCTGGTGGATATGTGCGTGAGGGTTCCGTTTAACAAGACCGACATGCTGGAGGTGTCCGGAGTCGGTGAGAATAAATATGAACGGTACGGGGAACGTTTCTTAGGCGCAATTGCAGACTATACGGGCGGCGTAAGGGAGAAGTTCTATTTCGGAGAGGCGGAGGAACTGTGAGGGCGATTTAATAGACATGTTGACAGGTGTGAAGGGTTTTTGATCCTCCACACCTTTTTTTAGTCTGCCGCTAGCGATCTGCTTTTGATGAATTTGCAAATGAAATAATAGAACAAAATTCCGACTGATACTTTGGAAAATACTTCTCCGACCTGATCAGTAAAGGCAACTGACAGAATGATTCGTGCCACGATAATTCCGAACATTGCCACTAACGCTTTTAATATGCTTTTCATATTCATATCTCCTTTTGTTTTTTTCTTCCCGTGTGTAGCGGGATGTTTGACTTCCTGAAATTACAATATCAGATATCGCTGTCTGGTTCCATTGATTTGCCTTACAGTTATACGCTGTAGCTTACAATTATGTAAGATTGACTTTTTGTAAATGGAATCATGACAGAAAACGGTCTATATGGAAAGTCCTTTGTTTTGTAAGGTAAATGCAAGCTGCCCGTAATGTTCCCGCAAGGTAGCGCTGTTAGAATCATGATTAATAAAAAAGAAGAAGTGCCCCGGCATTAGATGTGTTTGAGAGGCAGTGCCACTGGTTTAGTCAATGACAAAACAGTATGCTGCGGGAAACTTCGGAACGGAGGCTGGGATGAAAAATAAGATATTGATCGGAATCGGAACTGCTATTGTAATTGCTGTATGTTTGGTAAATTTATTTGTGTACGTTTTTGCCCAAAATGGCAGCGGCTATTATTATGTGCAGATTGACAACAGTAAGATTGAACAGGGGAATTCGCGGGAAGGTGTCATCGACTTCCAGGGAGGAATGGATTACTCCTACACGCTGCCGGGTTATGATGAAAAAGGCAGGCGGACAGACATAACTTTCGGAGCGTCAAGAGAATTGAGAGAGGGTGCGTTCCTTCAACTGACGGTGAAGCCATTGCGTGGTGTGGTCAAGTGGGAGGAAGTGCAATATGACGAGCTTCCCGTGGATGTACAGAGGCGTTTACAGCGTTGATTACAGGACATAGTTGACAGTCGTATAGCAAAAAGAAAAATCATCAGTGAACAAAGACAGATTGCGCGTGCAGTCTGTTTTTGTTTTATTAGGATTCGAGTGTCATAAGGTCCTTATAATAGACTGAGAGGGCAGATTTCACAAAATGTTCTCTCATGTTGGGATCGAAGTAGGCTTTTCGGAACCAATTCATTCCTATATGGTTATAGTTAAGAAAATACAATTGACAGTGTATGAACAAACAAATATAATGTGCTTATATAAATGGTTTATATAAATCTGCTATATAACAAATATGCATAATAATGCAGATTTTAAAGAAAGGAAAACAATGCCGAAACAACGAATTACCAAGGAAATGATCGTGGAAGCAGCATTTGAGATTGCACGCAAAAGCGGATGGGACAGTGTGCTCGTTAAAGAAATCGCCGCTCGACTTAATTGTTCGGTACAGCCGATTTACAGTTATTGTAACAGTATGGATGGGCTTAAGAAAGATTTGACGATTCGGGTACGACAGTTTGTGCAGGAGTATGTGCGGGAATATGTTGCACTGCGCAGCGAGGAATTCGGAGATGATTTTTTCAGGGCGATGGGTTATGCTTATGTAGATCTGGCTGAGAGGGAGCCGAATATTTTTCAGATGTTTGTTCTTCATGAGCGGGAAGGGATCGATTCGCTGGAAGCGTTGTATGAGACGGAGTGTTATCCGGACATGGCACTGAAGATTGCGGATCGTCTGCATATTGACATTTCCAAGGCACGTATGCTGCATAGAAACATGATGATCTATAACGTGGGAATCGGTGCCATTCTTGCGACTGCCGGACTCGGAATTCCGACGAAGGAGATTTATGAGCAGTTGGATATCGCGTATCAGGCGTTTATGCGTCAAGCGACGGAAGAATAGAAAAGAGGGAGGAATATATACAAATGGCAGAGAGTAAAGTTTTAGTCGTATATTACAGCAAGACGGGGTTTGCGAAGAAGTATGCGGAATGGATCGGTGAGAGCCTTGTTTCCGATATGTTCTGTGACGTGGTTCCCTATGAGAAACGCAAAAAGATACAGTTCGGGCAGTATGACACGATTCTGTTCGGCGGCGGTTTCCATGCGGGACAAATCAATGGCTTAAAGTGGTTCAAAGCACGAATCAACAAGCTTAAGGCGACGAGCAGTATAAGAATCGGGGTTTTTGTAACAGGCGCAATGCCCTCCGACGCGCCGGATGTGGAGAAGACCATGCGGAAGAACTTCACGCAGCAAGAGTGGGAAACTATCAGAACATTTTATCTGCCGGGCGGTTTGTGTTATGAAAAAATGGGCATCGGAGATAAACTTATGATGGCGGTTTTCAGAGCCATGTTAAAGGAGGCTAATGTTGACAGCCGGATGCGGCAGATGGTGGCGCAATCGTTTGATATTACAAACAAAGAGGCGATCACTCCGGTGGTGGAATGGTGCAAGACCAGATAACACAAAAATCAGTTGCCTTATTACCATTTATCCAATATGATTTATAGATAGAGATAAAAATTTGAAAAGATACAGCAAAACACACGAAACGAAGAGGGTAGGCTATGGCAACTTTGTATGTTAATGAAAAAAACAAAAAAGGACATATTAATCCCGAAATCTACGGACATTTTTCGGAGCATCTCGGAAGGTGCATTTATGAAGGACTGTATGTCGGAGAAAATTCTGACATACCGAATGTAAACGGTATGCGAAAAGATGTTGTAGACGCATTGAAAGAGATGAAAATTCCGGTACTTCGCTGGCCGGGAGGCTGTTTTGCTGATGAATATCATTGGAAAGACGGTATCGGACCGAAAGAAAACAGAAAGAAAATGATTAATACGCACTGGGGCGGTGTGGTTGAGGATAACAGCTTCGGTACGCATGAGTTCTTCGAACTGTGTGAACAGCTCGGCTGTAAGACCTATGTAAACGGTAATGTCGGAAGCGGCACGGTGCAGGAGATGAGCGAGTGGGTAGAATATATCACATTCGATGGCGTTTCTCCTATGGCGGAACTGCGGAAAGCAAACGGTCATGAGAAACCGTGGAAAATCGATTACTTCGGTGTCGGAAATGAGAACTGGGGATGCGGCGGTAACATGACGCCGGAGTATTACGGTAATCTGTACAGAAGATATCAGACTTACGTAAGGCAGTATCGCAGTGACGCGCCGATTCGGAAGATATGCTGCGGCGCCAATGCGACGGACTATTTCTGGACAGAAGGTGTTTTAAAGACTTGTACGGCGGCACCGGCTCCCGGTCCCGGTGCGGATAATCCGGGCTTTATGAACGGTCTGTCGCTGCATTATTATGTGCACCCCGGCGTATGGGAAAATAAAGGAAGTGCGACGGAATTTGACAGTAAAACTTGGTATCAGACACTTTTCAGGGCGGTCTATATGGAAGATTTGATCAGGCGTCACGGCGCCGTTATGGATCAATATGACCCGGAGAAGAAGATCGGTATGATGGTAGATGAATGGGGCTGCTGGTTCGATGTGGAGCCGGGTACGAATCCGGGATTCTTATATCAGCAAAATACCATGCGGGATGCGCTGGTGGCGGGTATTACCCTTAATATCTTCAACAAGCACTGCGATCGTGTCAAAATGGCATGTATTGCACAGATGGTTAATGTGCTGCAGTCCGTTATTCTGACGGAAGGACCGAAGATGATTCTGACGCCGACGTACCATGTTTTCCATATGTACAGACATCATCAGGATGCTAAGCTGGTTGAAAGCTGCATGGTTGGCAATAAGATCATAGGCGAGGCGGAATATCAGGTGCCGGCGCTCAGTGAATCGGTGTCTGTCAGCGAAGACGGCACGGTGAATATAACGGTAGGTAATTTATCCGTAACGGAAGATGTTCCGGTAGAGATCTCATTCGCGGAACTTGCACCTTCCCGTATCGAAGCCGCAATTTTGACGGGCGCGATGTGTGCGCACAATACCTTTGAGGAGCCGGAAAATGTAAGGGAAGCTGCATTTAACGATTTTAAGACGGATGGCAGGAAAGTCAGCTTTACTGCACCGGCATGCAGTATAATCAGTTTCCGTGTGCAGTGATGGGGAAAGAAGAACGAATCAGGGCAAAGCGGATTTGCAGAAGATGCCTGACCGCGGATATGGATGAGAAGGAATATTTTGCGAATCTGCACGCCTATATAGCAAATCTGGATGTCGACATTAAGGTGAATCAGGAAATATACGAAAAGAGACTTGCCGTTTGTAAGCAGTGTGATTTGCTTACAGACGCTATGTGCAGGGCATGCGGCTGTTTCGTGGAATTGCGTGCGGCGATAGGGAAGAATTCCTGTCCGTACGATAAATGGATGGCGCAAACCGAAAAATAGAGGGATATAGGACTATGAATGAGTATCGGGTAAAAAAGATAGATCACATAAAAGAAATAGAAGTACAGGTGCCGGGGTCAAAGAGCATAACGAACCGGGCGCTTCTGCTTGCAGCCCTGTCCGCGCACAGATGTACGCTGCACGGCGTTTTATTCAGCGACGATTCCAGAGCTTTTCTGAACAGCCTCGAAAAATTAGGATTTGAAGTGGAGGCGGATGAGGAGACCAAGGATGTGGTGATTCAGGGTTTAGGCGGTAAGATTCCCAATCATCATGCCTCGATCAATGTGAGAAGTGCGGGCACTGCGGCAAGATTTTTGACGGTTATGCTGGCGCTGGCAGGAGGGGAATATGAACTTCAGGCCTCGCCGCAGATGTGTAAACGTCCCATGAAACCGCTTTTGGATATTTTGAAGCAGGCAGGCGTTGAATTTGCATTTATCGGGGAAGAAGATCATTTTCCGTTTGTGATGAAGGCACATTCGGTTTCCATGAAAGAGGTTCAGGTGGATACCGGAATCAGCAGTCAGTTTGCCAGTGCACTTCTCATGTCCGGAGTACTTCTTCCGGATGGAGTGACGGTGCTTCTGTCCGGGGATCGGGCGGAAGGAGCTTATATTAAAATGACGCTTGCCATGATGGAGCAGTTCGGAATCAAGTCGGTTAAGATTAAGAACGGATATCGAATTCCGCATACAGAGTCCTTTGGGGTGGAACAATATCAAGTAGAGCCGGATGTGTCCGGAGCATGTTATTTCTATGCAATGGCGCCGTTATTACAGACCGATGTCAAAGTAAAAAATGTTCATATGGATTCTTTACAGGGCGATATAAAATTTTTGCAGGTATTGGAAAACATGGGCTGTGTGCTTACTGACGAAGCCGATGGCGTGAAGATGTCAGGCAGCGGTCTTACAGAATATCCGGGAATGGATGTTTCCATGAAAGATTTTTCCGACCAGACCATGACAATGGCGGCACTCTCGCCCTTTGCCAAAGGGCCGACGCTGATTCGGAATATCGGTCATATACGGTTTCAGGAGACTGATAGAATTCATGCCGTTTTAACAGAACTTACCCGCATGGGAATAGAATGTGAAGAAGCGTCGGAATGTGACGGAATCAGAATTATGCCCGGAACGGTGGAAGAATGCAGCGTGGAAACCTATGAGGATCACCGCATGGCGATGGCCTTTAGCCTGATCGGTTTGAAAACAGGGAAGATAACGATTAGGAATCCGGAATGCTGCCGGAAAACGTTTGAAAATTATTTTGAGCTGCTTGACGGGCTGTATTAGGGAGCTTCCTGTATAATTCAAAGTGTAGATAAGCAGTAAAGGATTTACAAAAATAGATACCTAGACTAAACTGTCATTGCTGACCAGGCAGTTAGCAAATGAACAGAAAAGGAAGG
>JAAUZM010000047.1 GCA_014804605.1 Lachnospiraceae bacterium
GCGTAGCAGCCTTTACCAATATTCTCATAGAAATTATTATCCAGTATACACAAAAACGAATCTAAAAAGTGATTTCCATACCACCGGACAGATGATGGAAAATCATCCGGAATATTCACTTTGCAAATGGTGTTGGCGGACTGTTGATTTTTGGTGTTTCAAATGATAATGAAATAAAGGGTCTTGCTGATGCAGAACATGATGCAGAAATTATCAGTGAGCAGATAAAAACACGCCTTGATCCGATACCGGAGTTCCATCTCAGCTATTATAGAACGGAAGATGATAAGAAGTTAATTTTGCTAAATATTCGTGCAGGGGGAGAAACGCCATACTACTATTTAGCAGATGGTGTAATGGAAGCGTATGTCCGTCTGGGGAATGAGAGCGTAAAAGCAGACGCAACAGAATTAAAAAGACTCGTATTGCGTGGCAGGAACTCTTCTTATGATGCGCTAAGTACGACTTACAAGGCATCAGATTATGCCTTTAGCAAATTGCGCGAGAGATATAAAGCATGGACTGGAGAAAGTTTGGATGATAAAGAGCTGATATCGTTTGGTTTGGTGGATGATAAAGGTGCGCTGACAAATGCAGGAGCGTTGATGGCAGATAACTCTCCTATCAGGTGGTCGAGAGTTTTCTGTACCAGATGGAATGGCTTAGATAAAGGTGGTGGTGTGGTTGATGCTATTGACGATGCAGAATATTCAGGCAGTTTGATCAGCCTTTTGAATGAAGGGACAGCATTTATCAAGCGAAACATGAAAACTATGTGGAAAAAAATAGCCGATTCAAGAATTGATATGCCAGAATATTGCGAACGAAGCTATTTTGAAGCCTTGGTCAATGCATTGGTACATCGGGATTATCTTGTCAATGGCAGCGAAGTTCATATAGACATATTTGATGACCGTATGGTTATATATTCGCCCGGAGGGATGATGGATGGCACTTTGGTACAGGATCGTGTCATTGATGCGATTCCGTCAACGAGAAGAAACCCTGTTTTAGCGGATGTATTTCAACGGTTGGGATATATGGAGCGTAAAGGCAGCGGACTTACAAAAATAATAACTGCATATCAAAATGCAAATAATTATGATGAAAGCAAGACACCGCAATTTATTTCGTCTCGAGTTGAATTTACAGTTATATTGAAAAATTTGAATTATGGAAATGATATGAAGAGTGAACATGAGGAAGGTGAGACGGCTCAAAGAGTTGAAGAATTTGTTCAACGTACTGAAGAGGTATTTCTCAATGCTCTACGTAAAAACCCCAAAATTTCAAGGAAAGAATTATCAAAGATGTTAATGATATCGGAAGATGGGGTAAAATATCATTTGAAAAAGCTGAAAAACAAAGGATTGATTGAGCATATAGGGACTTCTCGCGGAGGTTATTGGAGAGTAAAATGATTTTTTGGGGTAGTTTTAGGGTACTAATCGGGAAAACTACCCCAAAACTACCCCAAAGAAAGGTAATTACTACCCCAAAAGAAGGACTATTACTTTAAGGATTTATAGGGAATTTGCATTTGAAAGTGAAAACTTCGCTCAAAAAAATGACCGAAGTTTGAGCGAAGTTTTGACCGAAGTTCTAGCAAAAAAGAATTATAATGGGGTGCGTCCTATTGTTTAATATTTAGAGGCGAATAAGGAGATTACGCGCCACCCTTGACACCCCACCCACCATCGAGCTATAATGAAAGTCCGCCTCCGGAAACGACAGGCGCGGACTTGTAAAGTGAATAAGGTATTCTCCGGCTGTCACCGGAGAGGCAAGACCTACTTGGCAAGATATTTTCATCTGCGAAAGCAGAAACATTACTACCAGGAGGAAGCTATATGATTACGATGGAGCATGTATGTAAATCGTACAGAGTAGCAAAAAGAAACGCGGGCATGAAAGAGGCCTGCAAAGCGCTGTTCCGGCGGGATGTGGAAATCATTCGCGCATTGTCGGATGTCAGTTTCACCATTCAGGACGGAGAGATGGTGGGCTATATCGGACCCAACGGAGCAGGCAAAAGTTCTACGATCAAAATTCTAAGCGGGATCTTAACCCCTGAGAGCGGAAATTGTCTCGTGGACGGACGTATACCATGGAAAAACCGCACGGAGCATGTGCGGCAGATCGGTGTGGTGTTCGGCCAACGCTCACAGTTGTGGTGGGATGTTCCCGTGATCGATTCCTTTGAACTTTTGAAGGATATCTATACTATCCCCTCATATGAATATCAGAATAATCTGGAAGAATTGACGGAGCTTCTGCATTTGCAGGAGCTTCTGAAAATGCCGACGAGACAGTTATCGCTCGGGCAGAGAATGCGCTGTGAGATTGCAGCCTCTTTATTGCATTCTCCGAAAATATTGTTCCTCGATGAACCCACGATCGGTTTGGATGCGGTGTCAAAATTGGCAGTGCGGGAATTCATTATGCAGTTAAATCAGAACCATAAGACTACCGTTATTCTGACGACTCACGACATGCAGGATATTGAGGCGCTGACCAAACGTATTATCCTGATCGGAAGAGGGCGGGTGCTTATGGACGGAACGCTGGAAGATATGCGGACACTGGCAGCGGAGCATGGGCAGGCAATAGAGGAGCGGCATGCAGTTGCTGATCAGAGGTTACAGACGACAGGGCAGTTTGGCTGTATGGCGGAAGGGACTGTGTATGAAGAAGCGGCGAAACAGAATGCAGACAGTCTTGAGCGCATCGTTGCCAGCCTTTATCAGAAGTTAGATATTCTATAGGAGATAATTAAATGAAAAAATACAAGACCTACTTTTCCTTCTTCCGCATTCGCTTCAATATGGGATTGCAGTATCGCGTGGCGGCAGTCAGCGGCGCGGCGACACAGATTCTGTGGGGGCTTATGGAGTGTCTGGCATTTATGGCTTTTCAGGAGTCTGATCCGGAGGTTTATCCCATGGCGCTTTCCGCAACGGTTTCCTACATATGGCTTCGGGAGGCGTTCTTTTCTGCATTTACGACATGGAAGGCGGACGAAGATATTTTTGACAGCATTGTAAACGGAGGGATTGCGTATGAATTATGCAGACCGGTTTCCGTCTATCATATGTGGTTTGCGAAAACGGTTGCCGCGCGGGTTGCCGGTGCCGGACTGAGATGTGTACCTTTGTTGACGGTCGCATTTCTTCTGCCGCAGCCTTTGCGTCTTATGCTTCCGAAGAGTCCGGCGCATTTCGCCCTGTTTGTGATAACGCTGTTTCTAGGGCTTGGCGTAACGGTGGCGTTTTGCATGTTCACTTATGTTCTGGCTTTCTTTACGATATCGCCGCAGGGGCTGCGAATGCTTTTTACCTCTATGATAGACTTTCTGTCCGGCGCAATCATTCCGCTCCCGTTTATGTCGAACGCGGTCAGGAAGGTCGTGGAGCTGCTTCCGTTTGCGGGAATGTTCAACGTACCGCTTTTGATTTACAGCGGAGAGCTGGCGGGCACGGAGATGTTTCGCAGTATCGGTATGCAGTGTTTCTGGCTGATTACGCTCGTTGTGTCAGGAAGAGTACTGTGCAAGGCTGCGGAGCGGAAAATCGTTGTGCAGGGAGGGTGAGAAAAGATGTGCGAGAGAATAAGGAAGAGTACAAAATTATATTTTCACTATTTATCTGTTGCACTGCGCAGTACGATGCAGTATAAAATGTCTTTTTTTATGATGGTTATCGGGAGGTTTCTCCTGTCTTTTAACGGAATATTGGGCGTGTATTTCATGCTTTCGCGGTTCGGGCAAGTGAAGGGGTATACTTTCGGGGAAGTGCTGCTTTGTTTTTCTATCATACAGATGGATTTTGCGCTGGCAGAATGTATCGGCGGCGGATTCGCGACATTTGCAAGCACTGTGCGACAGGGGGAATTTGACCGGATCTTACTCAGACCGTGCAGCACGATTCTACAGCTTCTTGGCGGTAAGTTTCGGATAGACAGAATCGGGCTGATTCTTCAGGCGGTTGTCATGTTTGCATACGGTGTGGCTGTCAGCCCGGTTGAATGGACATTTGGCAGAAGCCTGACGGTCTTTCTCATGCTGTTTGGCGGTACAATGCTTTTCACCAGTTTCTTTTTGCTGCGGGCGGCGTTTACTTTTTTTACATTAGAAGGACTTGAGTTAGTTAATATTTTAACATATGGCGCGCAGGAGCATGGGAAATATCCGATTGATATTTATGGGAAGAAAATGCTGAGCTTCTGCACATACATTATTCCGTACACGCTGGTGCAGTATTATCCTTTACAATACTTGTTAGGACACACCGATCAGTGGTACTATGGAATATATCCGTTGGGAGCAGCCGGGTTTCTGCTGTTGTGTTATGCGGCATGGCGGTTCGGGATGCGGCATTATCAGTCGGCGGGGTCGTGATGAAGATTCTTTTGCCATAAGAAGCGCTCCCGGCTTTGAAAATGCCGGAAGCGTTTTTCTTATACCTTTTTATTGTTTATAAAATGCTTCGATTGCCTGGGCAAAGAATTCGGCGGCACCCTCTCCGTATCTTGCTTCTATTTTTGATTTCCATACTCCGTCTCGGTAGCTGCGTGCGACGGCAAGCATCATCTCTCGCTCGTTCTTGATCTGGCTGAACTGCTTCATCGCAAAACCGTATTCGCCGACGATCTCCTTTACCTCGAAAGAGTCCACGGAACAGTCACGCTTGCCGATCAGTTTTTCCAAGATCGCTTCCAGCCGCTTATTATAACTTTCCGCAACTTCTTTGCTGACGGGATTTTTCGCGACAGATAAATAGTTGTCTTTCCCGCCGTACCATTCAACCACTTTGGCATAGCTTTTCTGCATTTTTTCTGAGGAAACGACTTCCATATAGTGCTGCTTCCACTGTTCGGTGCTACCAAACTCTTTGACCGCGAGGTCTTTCATATCCTCCGGCATATGCTCCAACATAGCCTGAAACATTTCTTCAATTTCAGTTTTACTGAAAATTGCAAAATCCATTTTGTTTTCTCCTTTCAGAATGTCATCGATGCTGGCAATCAGACGTTCCATACGTTCTTTCTTTGCCACCAGCATTTTCTTCTGCATTTGCAGAATCTGATTTTTGTCAAGAGCAGGATTTTCCATAATAGCCTTGATTTCTTTGAGAGGAATATCAAACTCGCGGAAGAACAAGATCTGTTGCAATGTCTCCAGGGCTTTATCGTCATAAAGCCGGTATCCTGCCTCACTTTTTTCCGTCGGAGTAAACAATCCGATCTCGTCATAATAGTGAAGCGTTCGCGCGCTGATACCCGTCAGTTCTGATATTTCCTTTACAGTCATCATGTTGTTGGACCTCCCTGTTCTTGATATAACCACTATAATCTATGACGTTCCGTTACAGTCAATAGGTTTTTATTGTTTTCGGAAAAGAATATATATTTGTTTACTCATTATTAGTGAGATATAATTTTATGGAAGGCAAGAAGCGGTTGCAAAGAATCTTTGCGTGACATTTTGCAGGAGTACTGCTATGATTTCTCCAAAGCAATTTCCTATAGCATAAATGGAGGCGGACAGGAGAAAGACATGGCTGATGTGGGAAAGAATATTAGGAAAATCAGAAAAGAAAAGAATCTTACGCAGGATGAGTTGGCGGAGCACCTGCACTGCACCAGACAGACCGTCAGCAACTACGAGAACGGTAAGAGCGAGCCGGGCATTGATCTTCTAATCGAAATTGCGGGTGTACTTGAGGTGGAGGTCAACGACCTGATTTATGGCTTTAAGAAAAAAGAAAACCGTCGAAAACAAAAGGTGGTATCTGCCATAGTTTTGGCATCAGCTATCATTATGCTGATTGTGATAGCGCGATTGAAGCCGGTGGCCGATTATTATGCGTGGCAGAGGCTGATCCTTGCTCCGGGATTTCTTTTGAACATGACATTTCGCCCGATTGCGCTGGCTTTGCTGGGCTGGGGGACTGTGGAGACAGTCACGGAGCTGTTTGAGATACCGATGGAAAAAGTAAAGTATAAGAAAATTTCCTGCGTTGCATATTATATCTTGCTTTTATGCTTATTAGTACTGACTTTTATCACACTTTGGATGGGTGCCGATTTGGCATGGGAGTGGTATATGTTCGAGCAGACTATGAAAGTGCAGGATTCGTTTTCCTCTTCCGACATACCGCATCTGATTCCTGAGGCGCTCCGGAAGGTAGTACTTTATACTTGTGTGATTGTGAATGGAACCGGTGTAGGGTGCTATCCGTTCTTGGGGGCGGCGCTTGCCGCCTGTCGGAAAATGAAAAACGAATAATAAAGAATAAAGAATAAAGAACATATTTTGCTGCCCGTGCCGGAATATCTGACAGGAAAAGTGCACGACAGCTTAGGAGAAAATTATGAAGTGGTTCAAAAGAATCGGCATGGCAATCTTGTTTTTGCCGTTCATATTAATACTGGGTGTCATAGTGTTTGAAATTGTCGGCATGTCCGTGAACCATGCGGCGACTGATCGGCAGACGAAGAAACTGCAGGCTGATTTGACAGAAGGAATTTCAGATCTTGAGATCATTAATGTTAATTCTGAGACGGGGAACTCGTCGGGAACAGGGAATCATGTGGAATGCATGTCTACGATAATATTTTCAACCGAAATGAACGAAAGTGAAATAGAAGAAGCGATGGCAGCGTATTACGATTTTGATAATGAATACTGTATTATAAGGAAAGAAGAGAATGGGACTTTTTCGATTTATCTGGCAACCACGGCGCCGTTTCCGGATAATATAGAAGGGCATTAATTGTTTCGTGTGAAGGATATCGCTTAACGGTGAGCTCTATAAGGAGGAGAAAACGGTGCATAACATTACAATCAAAACGGAACGTTTATTATTGCGTCCGCTTACGGTCTCAGATGCAAATGATGTATTTGAATGGGTCAGTGACGAACGTGTGGCAAGGTATATGGTTTATACCACATATACAGAGATTGAACAGGTGAGAAAGTGGCTGACGTTCATCGGTCAAGAGGCGAGTACGTACCACTTTGGCTTCGAACGCGTTTCGGATGGAAAGCTGATTGGCAGCGGCGACATTGGACCGGACCAGAAATCTGACAGATGGGGATTTGGCTATAATCTGCGGTACGATTGCTGGGGAATGGGATATGCCACGGAAGCGGCGGAGGCAATGATTAATTATGCCCATGAAAACTTTGGGGCGAAAAAATTTGCGTCGAGTCATTGTGAGCCCAACCTTGCTTTGGGTAATGTTATGAAAAAGTGCGGACTTCATTTTGTGAGGTACGGAGAATTTCAAAAGCTTGACGGAAGCTGTAAAATGCGCTCAATGGAATATGAAGGATACAGAGATTAAAACAGGTTTTTGATTTTGTAAAAAATTTATAGCTGGGAGTGCTGCAAATTTTTGAATTTGGGATATTGACAAAGGACAAAAAACAGTGATAAAATAAAAGTCCACCGCAAAAAATAATATCGGCCCGAAAAAATATTTAGAAATTTTTTCAAAAAGATATTGACTGCGGGCTTCCGGTATGATAATATACCAACGTTGCGTGTTTGAAGAACAGCAGATACGCAGCACAGAACCTTGACAAATAAACAGTAATGCAACCCTGAAAATTCTAAGAGAAAATTTTCAGAGAGTATCGGACAGATACAAACCAAACAACAGTATTGAAGAACGGATACAAAAAAGCCAAGCTTGTTTTGATCCGGAGATCAGACATTTTATTCGAGAGTTTGATCCTGGCTCAGGATGAACGCTGGCGGCGTGCTTAACACATGCAAGTCGAACGGAGCACCCCTGAAAGAGTTTTCGGACAATGGAAGGGAATGCTTAGTGGCGGACTGGTGAGTAACGCGTGAGCAACCTGCCTATTAGAGGGGAATAACAGTGAGAAATCATTGCTAATACCGCATAAGCGCACAGTACCGCATGGTGCAGTGTGAAAAACTCCGGTGGTATATGATGGACCCGCGTCTGATTAGCTTGTTGGCGGGGTAACGGCTCACCAAGGCGACGATCAGTAGCCGGACTGAGAGGTTGGCCGGCCACATTGGGACTGAGATACGGCCCAGACTCCTACGGGAGGCAGCAGTCGGGAATATTGCGCAATGGAGGAAACTCTGACGCAGTGACGCCGCGTATAGGACGAAGGTCTTCGGATTGTAAACTATTGTCGTTAGGGAAGA
>JAAUZM010000048.1 GCA_014804605.1 Lachnospiraceae bacterium
AAACACTATATATCTGCCCTGTATGAGGTAAAGATCACTCCATAACCTCAGCAGCATTCATTAACAGGTATCAAAAAGTATTGAATTTATTGAAAAAACACTTGATTATATGGAGAGGATAATATGCAGGCGGTGATCATGGCGGGAGGAAAAGGGACGAGAATAGCGAGTGTGGCTAATGATGTCCCGAAACCTATGATACAAATTTGCGGGAAACCAATCCTGCAATATCAAATTGAATGTTTAAGAAGTCAAGATATCAGGGACATTATTCTGGTGATAGGGCATCTTGGGGATATTATCAAAAAGTATTTTGGTGATGGAAGCAGATTTCATGTAAATATTTCCTATATTGAGGAACGGGAGCCGCTTGGAACAGCAGGGGCGCTCTATTACCTAAAAGGTGATGTGCATGAAGATTTTATCTTGCTGAATGGCGATATTATTTTTGATGTAGATTTTGTACGTTTTATGGATTATCATAAAATGAAAGGCGCATATGCAACGATTTTTACACATCCTAATAATCATCCTTATGATAGTGGGTTAGTGGTAACAGATCAAGAAGGTATTGTAACAATATGGATGCATAAGGAAGATGAGAGAACCATTTATAAGAACAGAGTAAATGCAGGAATTCACATTTTATCAGTCAAATTATTAGAAATGTTTCAGGAGGCGCGGAAAGCTGATTTGGATCGAGATGTTTTGAAGAAATTGATTTCGGACAGACTTCTGGCAGCATATGATTCTCCAGAATATGTACGGGATATGGGGACTCCGGATCGTTTCGAAATGGTTACAAGAGATATTGAAAGTGGTTTGGTACATGCGAAGAATTTGAAAAATAAACAGAAAGCAATTTTTCTTGATCGCGATGGGACAATCAATATTTATAAGGGTTTTATTAATGATCACGAAGAGATGGAATTGATTCCGGGAATTGCAGAACAAATTAGAAAAATAAATGAAAGCGGTTATCTGGCAATTGTAGTAACGAATCAACCGGTTATTGCACGGGGAGAATGCTCCGTAGAAGAACTGGAGCGAATACATGAGAAGATGGAAACACTTTTAGGTCAGGAGGGTGCTTATATTGATGATTTATTCTATTGTCCCCATCATCCTGACAAGGGATTTGAGGGAGAACGTGTGGAATATAAAGTAGAATGTGAGTGCAGAAAGCCTAAGCCGGGTATGCTGTTACAAGCGGCAGAAAAGTACAATATAGACTTGTCAGCATCTTATATGGTCGGTGATGATGAGAGAGATATGGAAGCTGGCAAGCGGGTGGGATGTAAAGTGGTTAAGACGGAGAGAAATGTTGCGGTTGAGTTTAAAGTGATTGAGTCGTGTTAGGTTTATATTTAAGTTAGAGGTATTGATAACTCAGCTGAGAGAGGATAATGCGGAGTATATTAGATGGAAGAAAAAGTGATTTATAAAGAAAGAATAGAATGGTGTGATATATATAAAGGACTACTAATGGTGTTAGTAGTTATTGGTCATGCTACGGGTATATTTAATCGGTATATATATCAGTTTCATATGGCAGCTTTTTTTGTTATTTCCGGATATACCAGCAGTATTGATAAAAGGGATTTCTTTCATTTTGTGCTTAACAAATTTTATAAAAATATGGTGCCGTATTATTTCTTAGGTATGAGCGGCAATTTAATATTTTATATTCTAAGTCGAATAAATGTATTAGATAAGGTGTCAACTACGACATATTCGTTGTCTCCACAACAGTCTATGTTGGCATTTTTTTTCCAGAATGCATTTAATTGCGACTGGTTAGGCGCTATATGGTTTTTACCCGTGCTCTTTTGGGCAAACATTTGGGCGAAACTTATTTTTGCTATTGTACAGAAGAAAATTAAATGGATGTTTGTTTTCAGTGTTATTGTTTTTTTTATTTCAGAAAACAGTCTTACGACAGATAGATATATCATTGTTTTATCCGGACTTGCTCAGTTCTATTTTATTATGGGAATTTTGTTGTCACGTGTTTTAGGGAAATATGATAGAGGTGAAAAATCTGTTAAATACATAATGTCATTAACTGTAGTGACTTGTTGTCTGTGGATTATTTGTAGCAATTATTTCATTAAGATTGGGGTTGACTGGCCATCAAAGCAATTTAATGGAACTTTGCAGGACATTTTATTGCCGGTATTCGGAATAACAGTTACATATATGTTTGCTAATCTCTTGGTAAAATTTCCGATTTCAAATAGATTATTTTCTTATATTGGGAAAAATACGATGGGGATTATGTGCTTTCATTTTGTGGGTTTCAAAATTGCATATATTTTTTTAATTCTACAGGGCGGGATGAAAAAAGATGAGTTTAGGCTGCTTACTCCTCCAGCGGAGGTTGGAAATCGATATTGGTTTATCATTGTTGTGCTTGCCATCTGTTGTTCGTTGTTGTTGTGGAAGGGATTGAACAAAATCAAAGTTGTATCTTTCCTGTTAGGCAACTCGAAAGTAACAATTAATGGTAAATTAGGAAAGGATATTGAGAGTGTAATAGAATTTTTGGGGGATACATTTGCGGGGGTGTGGACGCGGATTGATAAGAGAGTATATAATTGTATATATCTTGTAATAGTTGTATTCTTTATCTTGTTTTTGACTAAAAATGTGATGGTGAGGTTGAACAGTATTTCGATAACTTTTCCCGATATCAGCTCAAAGGTAGATTTTGAAAATGGCTGGTTGCCACAAGATGAAAGGGAAAACTATAGGTGGGTAGAAAAAGCATCTTCTTTTAGAGTTTTTTTGACTAATCAAACTGAACTTCATCTGGAGGGATATGTTCCGGATAACATTATGGATATGAGCAGAGTTGATATATATTTCAATGATTATATTGTTTTAGAAGAAGATTTAAGCAGTGGAGAAGGATTTGTATATGATATTTTAATTTCAGAGCATGTAAAGAAAAATGCGGAAAATGAGATTAGAATAGAATTTGATGGGTCGAGAGTTCCAAGTGAAACAGATGGGGATCAAAGAATATTCAGTGCATTAATAAGTGCTATAGAGATACGGTAGTAGATTGAAACGAATGAAAAAATGACGGCAGACAAATTATTGATATAGCAATATATAGATATTTGCCATGAAGTTCTTTTCATATTTGTATTCTACGAGGAGAAATAGCGAATGGAAAAACGATTGATTGAAATAAAAAAGGAAAATAGAATAAATGTATGCTTGATGTTAATTATCAGTATATTTGTGCTATTTGGCACAAATATACTTTTTAACAGATGGATTTGCGCTGGAAACAGAGTATTTTATCGAGATGATTTAGGAAGTGTAAATACATTTTTGAAAAGAAGTGCTGGGGAGTTTATATTTTCAACGGGAGCTAATAAAATACGCTTTATAGCACAGGCAATGATGTGGACTGCTCTAAAAATGTCGGCAGGGAACTGGGAACTGATCGATGAAATATTGTTGGCACTAAATTTTATTAATGCAATATTGGTTTTTGTTTTTGCATATATAGTTCAGCGCAATGCAGAAATTATTCGTCGGTGTGGTTTGGCATTAGTTTGTGGTATATTATTCATTGCATCGCGTTTTGCCTATTATAATATTTCAGAGCTTTGGGGAATAATGGAAGGGTTAGCTGTTACCTTTGCACTAGGGATCCTATTGCTATTATTTTTGTATATGGAAAAAGGTGGACAGAAATATTTTTATAGTGCAATAGTGATGTATTTCCTAATAATTTTTACGCATGAAAGATATTTTGTATTATTTATATTATTTTTTGTTGCTCTTTTTTTTCAGAGGGATATAAATATAAAAATGAATGTGAAGAAGTTCTTTTTCCCCATAATGGCATTAATTCTTTTTTGGATAATTAGGATAGCTTTATTTGGAAATAGGGCAATAGATGGAACTGGCGGCACCTCAGTAAGTGATACATTTGATTTACTTACCGCGATAAAGTTTTGTTTTTCACAGGTGATGTATATATTAGGGATTAATTGCGGACCGGAATATTTAAATGGAATAGAGGCAAAACATGTGCCCCTTTTTATAAATGTGCTGATATTTTTTAATATTATGTTCATTTTAGGTGTTTTATTAATTTATATTAGACTACTGATAAAGAATGAGGATTTTAGAAGTGAAAATCTAAAAATATTTGTTTTATTTATATCATTTATAGGCCTGTGCATTATTTGTTCAAGCATCACTATTCGAGTTGAGATGCGGTGGATATACGTTTCTTATGCAGCATACCTTATACTGATAATCAATATGCTGCATGGCATTTTATTGTATTATCCAATAAATGTGAAGAAAATAATGCTCACTGCTTTGTGGGTGGTTTCCATACTTATTTCTGAGCAATTTTATAGAATGCACTATACCAATTTATATTATTGGCAAGATAAAGATTTATCCAGAGAATTGTATAATGTAACGGTGGAAAAATACGGAACAGAGATTGAAAATAAAAATATTATTATTATAGGCGATGTGTGGAAAACTCGAACAGAGAGAGGGTGGAAGAATTTTTTTGCGCCATATGTGGAGAGCGATGGAATAAATGTTGTATATGTAGAGAATGTATATGAAGCAGAACAGTGTATTAGAAACATCAAAGATAAGATCGTACTATTTGAGGACTCAAAGGCTAGACAATATACGGATATCACAGATAAAATATTAGGAGTGGACAAAAAATATGGGATATATGAAGATGGCTGGTGCGATATGGATTGCGAATTTGATGTGATGGGTAACATGGCAGATAAGGCCACATTGAAGTTATATTATCCAGAGGGGTGGGAGGTTAAGGGCACACCAAATGGAACAATTATTGTTAATGGAGAAAATAGGATTGATTTTGAGTTGGCAGGTAATTGGACAACAATAGAGTTAGAATTAGATTCGTATCCGGTCAATACTGTTCAGGTAAAGTTTAATTACTGGGTATTGGAGAATGGTGGACGTTCCGAGGATGGACGACTTTCATGTGTATTGACGATAGACGCTGGTTTTTAGAGGGTGAAAGGAAGGTAAATGTTATTGAGTGGAAATGTGTAATAATTATACTTGAACTATTCACAAAGCAATAACATCATTTGATTGAGCAGGGACTGACAGTAAATGGAGGAAGAGTATGTTTGAAAAAAGTATTTTAAGTAAGAAATATCTATGGACAGAGACAGTTGCCGTAATCATATATTTATTCATAAATATTTGGACACATTTTTTATATGTACCACTCAAATGTTTTTTTTTGGATGATATTGCATTGCTTGTGCAATTTCAGGAAGAGAATATGCTAACTTATTTAATGCATGGACATGATAATAAGTTTCGACCTGTATCAGATTTCTTTTTATATATTGGATATAAGATATTTGATGTTAATACAAAGAATGCATATATATATATATTGGTATTTGGAGCGTTATCTTGTGGAATAGTATGTTATTTGGCAATAAGAATTACGGATAGCATTTGGTTTGGCTTGTGTGTAAGTATATGCTTGAGTATTTCAAGGTTTGCATATTATGCAGTAGGACAGTATTTTGGGATAATGGAAAGCATTTCAATGATAAATGCAATATTCACCTTATATTATGGAATAAGTTTTGTCATAAGTGATAAGAAAAATGAAAAGAAAAAATATTTGCTTATGAATATATTTGCTCTAATGTGTATTTTTTCCCATGAAAGGTATATAACAATATATGGATTTCTATTTGGGGTTATATTTATCAAGTATTTATTAAAAAGAGATAGTTTGAAATACTATGGGGGAATAATAACTTCAGCTGTTGCAATGTGGATATTTAGGATCATTTATTTGGGAGATGTGGCATTACAGGGGACTGGTGGAACTAATTTAATTGAGCAATTAGATATATTTAGAGTGATATCTTTCTTATGGGACGGATTACGACTACTATTTGGATGGAATGCGGGGGAAGGATATTTAAATGGAATACCGTTGAAAAGAGTTCGACTGATTTATAATATATTGCCGTTTGCTATTTTAGTGATATTTGTTGCACTGATTATTAGGATTGTAACTGATGCAAGAAAGAATAGAGAATATAGTGTGCTTAAAGTAGTAATTGCAATTCTTTTCTTTGTATGTGTGACAACTTTTTCCGGATGTATTACAATTAGACTCGAAACACGTTGGATTTATGTTCCCTATATTGGATTTATGATCCTTGTATTTTATATGTTGTCGAGGATTGAGTTTGGAAAACATAATTTGAAGTATTATAAAAGATTTATTTCGTGTGTGTTGCTATTCTGTGTAATGATAATGGAATGTTATTTTAGAAACTATTGGCAGGATAATTATTTGGGTGCAGAATTTGATAAATACAACAGTATATACGATATTATAGAGGGGTATAGAGATGAAATATATAGCAGACCAGTTGTAATTATCGAGAATATAGATAATGGAGTTACGGTGATAGATTGCGATGTTATCAATCGTATGTTTACAGTGTATTGTAATAAAGGTATAGTGAACTGGGACTACATAAATAGTTTTAGCGAAATAGACGAGGATTTGAAGGATAAAAATCCTATAATTATATATGTAGAGTGGCAAAAAAATCCGAATATATGGCGAAAAGAAATATTTGATATTACAAATATATACAACCATGGGGAATGGTGTAGTATTACTTAAGTCTTTTATTGCTTTTTTTGAAAGGGCGTGCTATGAATTTGGGATAAAGTGTGCACTGCTACAACAGTGTATATAATGACAGAATAGGAAAGGGTTATATAAATGAATAGAAGCATAAGGATGAAAATTATATTAGTTTCACTTATCGGTGTAATGGTGGTTATCGGTTCACTTATTGCAAACGAGATGATGTCATCAGAAAAAGAAGTGTCTATATATTGTAAAAGCACATCAAGTATAGGGGTTATTTTGTACGCTGATAATTGTTCAGATGGTTATCCATTTGGTGATGGAGGTGCATGCATAGTTTTGCCGTTAAAGGAAGGGGATGAAATTCAGAAGCTTAGTTATATAATAGATAATGGAACAGAAAATAAAATAAGATTTGATTTTGACACACATCAAGATACGGATGTTTTAGTGAGCAAAATAGAAATAAAAGGTGCAAATTATAAAAAGACAATAATGCCAAGGGACATGGCAGAACTTTTTATAGAGATAAATGAAAATAATTTGAGCGCAGACGGAATGCTTTTATTAGACAATATAAATGGTATTCAATCTATTTCGTGCTTAGATTTATCAAGTGTAGCAAGTATTTTTTCACCTGATATATTCTTTACATTGAAATTTGTTGTAGTAATATTGATGATAATTGGTGTTACATATCTAATATATCTTATTTATTCTAAAAAGACGACATTTCATTATAACAAGTTTTCACAAAATGTTATTATGTTTATTGCAGCGGTGACTACAACATTTACAGTATTACTATTTGAAAGAAAAAGCTTGGGGAGTCTGATATATAATGATGTAAATTCTTTGATTAAAATAATTATATGGAATTTAATTATTCTATGGTTGTGTATTTTAGTAATAGGTAATTGTAGTAATTTTAAAATTGGTATATTTTCAACTATTGTTTTAACTATATTTTTAGAGAGCATAAATTACTTTAAAATTATTTTACGACAAGAAAATTTTGTACCATGGGATATGAAAATTGCTAAAGAAGCATTGGATGTAATTAGTTTATCAAGTTTACCGTGGAATGGATGGATATTCTTATTGGTTGGTTTGCTGGTTTTATCCTTAGTAATGATTTGTCCACTTAAACTGGGGGATTTTTCGAAGAATTCTATGAGAAATAGAGTATTAACTTTGTTTATTTGTTCAATAGTGATTATGTGGGGAGAAAGACAAATAATTGATAATAATATTTTTTCAATCCATCAATTTGCGCTAAAGGACTCCTACAATAATAATGGTGTAATTATTAGTTTTCTTTATTTTTGTCAAAACATGGGAAATAGTATACCAGATGGGTACAATGAGGGAGCGATAGAAGAGATAGTTGAAAAGATACTAGAAGATGACAGAGAGCATAATACGGATTTAATTGATGAGAAATATCCTAATATAATTATGGTTATGAGTGAGTCTTTTTGGGACCCTCAAATTTTAGAAAATGTGGAATATAACAATGGGTTTATGAGAAGATATAAAGAATTAGCTCAATGTGCTTGTTATGGAAATGTTCTTGCTCCGGTTTATGGTGGCGGGACTTGTGATGCAGAATTTGAGGCATTGACAGGATTTTCAATGGATTATATACAGAATGATTTAATGCCTTATATCGGTGTGATACAAAATGATTTTTTTTCAATTGCACAATATCTGGGAAATAAGGGTTATCATACGGTTGCAATGCATCCGAATACAGGTTCGTATTATAGACGAGATAAAGTTTATCCATTATTAGGATTTAAAGAAATGGAATTTGGTAATCAATTTGAGCAGGACGCTGTTCGGGATTGGTTTATAAGCGACAATGCGGTAATAAATAAAATTATTGAAGTATATTCTCAAAACAGGCAAGAGAACAATGAGCCGCAATTTATTTTTGCAGTTACAATACAAAATCATCAACCGTACGGGACGGATAGTGTGCTTAAAAATGAAGAGTCAGAATTTACCAGTGATAGTCTTAGTGAACAAATGGAAAAAGAATTAGAAGATTTTAGTGCAGGGGTAAATGCGTCTTCGGAAGCACTCGGAAAGCTGATAGATTATTTTTCGTCATGCGATGATCCAACGATAGTCATTTATTGGGGAGATCATATGTGTAATATTGGAGAAAAAAAGTATGAATTAGCATATAAAGGAGGCTATATAAAAGAAAATGATAATACGGATTATTTTATGTATTTAACTCCTATGATTGTATGGGATAATTATCTTGGTTTAAATCAGGTGCTGGAAACAAGGAGTACTTTTCAAATTTTGCCTTCAGTATTGGAAATGTATAATTTAGATATGCCAAAGTATTTTGAGTATCTAAATGACTTGCAGGATTATTCTATGGGAATTTCACATCATAAGGTGGTTCTTGATGCTACAGGACAAGTTTACACGGGGGAAGATAATAGTGTAAAAGATATGTATCGCCAACTTGAGCTTTTAGAATACGATTATATTTATGGAGAAAGATATGCAAATATCTTATTTGAATGATTAGAAAGATGATTTTAGAAGACGAAGGTTGTGATTTAAAGCGGTCATCGTATGATTTGTTTCTTGTCATATTGTAAGTGTCAGTTAAGAACGTGGAGAGACATCTGTGGGCTTTTTGATAAATTTGGAGCTTGGAAAAAAACATATATACAGAGTCGCACGGCTTATATTTAGGGGATGAATATTCTTATGCGATGGAATCGCACTTCCGGAAATCTGGAATTCTGGCAACACCGCCAAAGTATTCATACATATGGATATGGGCATTGATCCATGATTTCTGCTTTATATCCAGAAAGAATTGAGGAAAGGATTATAGTGAATGATAAGTTGTCATTTCAATACAAAATGTATGATGGACTTATGGGGGATAGATTTGTAAACAGGGCATATTCTGTATCTGTTAACTCTTTTTGGCAGGCTGATTAGCAAAGGGAGAAAACTATGATTTACGAGCGAAACTATAAAATCGAAAATATTAAAATCATATTAATGTTTTGTGTAATTCTTGGACATTTGCTAGAATCTATTGGGGGAGTGGATAATCTATACAAAATTATTTATTCTTTTCATATGCCATTATTTCTTTTCGTAAATGGATGGTGTGCGCCCTGCAATCGCGTGTCAAAGAGAACACTGTTAAAACTGATATATCCGTATATTCTATTTCAGATATTGTATCAGTTGTTTAATATATATGTGATTAATGAAGAAAGAGGGGGATTTAGTGTTCAGTTTGGTACACCATATTGGTTGCTATGGTATTTGCTTGTATTAACATTTTATTATTTACTAATACCGATGATTGCAACTGAAAGCAGAAAATATGCTGTGGGAGTTATTATTGCAACGATAATACTTTCAGTGAGCATAGGATTTGATAATTCGATTGGTTATTATATGTCGTTATCAAGGGCATTTGTTTTTTTTTCCATTTTTTGTATGTGGGTATTATTTGGGACATGATGTAATTAAAGTGAATGGTGTAATAGAAGGGATCAGAGGTAATATGATTGTGAAAATGTTGGTTTTTTTTGGTCCCAATTGTATACATGACAGTATATAAGCAGAATTTAACTGCCGGCGCTCTTTATGGCTCTTATTCTTATGCGCAGGGTGAATTCTCGTGGTTTATTAGATTGGTGAATATTCCGGATGATTTTCCATCATCTGTCCGGTGGTATGGAAATCACTTTTTAGATTCGTTTTTGTGTATACTGGATAATAATTTCTATGAGAATATTGGTAAAGGCTGCTACGC
>JAAUZM010000049.1 GCA_014804605.1 Lachnospiraceae bacterium
GAGGTCTATGGATTAGACAAAACATTACGCGAGTAGACTCGCATAAGATGATTTCCACTTCCCGGACATCTGATTTCCAGATTTCCGGAAGTGCGATTTCATCGCACAAGAATATTCAAGTATCGGGGTTTCCGTGATAATATCCGGCTTTTGCCTACAAGTATAAACTATTAGGCAAAAGAACCCCAGAATAACCGTTCGCACCCTTGCTAATGTAAAAATTCCCTTAAAAACACACAAAAATAATGTAAATTTCAAAGCTATGTATTGCCGAAAGTGGCGGATTTACGGGCTTTCTCGGCTTTCCGTGTCCGTATCTACCAAGAAAGGAGACACCATTAAATGCTACAGTTATCGCTCTATGAATATAGAAATAAACAATTTTCTATTCTACATTCTCACATTTGTCATCCAAAATATTCTCAACCAAAAGTTCACGAATAGACCCAGTTACTCTATTAATATGAAAATAATCATGATTATATAGAGCTTTATCAATGATTATATTTTCAAAATAACACTCTTCAAATTTACAATTTATAAATATAATATCAACTTTATCTGTTATTCCAAATAAAACATTTTTAAAGGTAATATTTTCAAAACTAACCTTTGCAAAAGAGCAATAGCTAAATGTTACACACCTCATTATACCGTTCTTAAACTTGCAATCTGAAATTTCAGAATGTCTTATAGTCGTGTCCGATAAAAAAATTTTCATAGTCTCAAATACACAAAAAAACGCATTAGAGATAAGGCATGATTGCATCACAACGTATACTCCTTGCATAAAATGGTATCTAAGGTTAATAGTTTCATAATCTTTAAATTCTATATGTTTCGTAAAATGCGTAAATACAGAATAATTTCTCAAAAAAAATCTTTCCAAAGCCTTAATATGCATATTACATAGCTTAAAAATATTATCTGGATTAATTTGCATGTATTTTTTTTTACGTTTAAACAATTCATGTGCACTTATCGCATTTACTACTGCAGATAATGTTGATAATATTACAGAACGTTTATAGCTATTACCTAGGTCAAATATTTTCTTGTTCTCATTTTGTATCAATAATTTCATAAACTGTTTGCTATCCATAAATAATGATGTTTTCATTAAGGATTGTTTATTAATTTTTTCCAAGTCCTTATCATCCATACAAACAAGATAATCCTCTAGAAACTCAAAAGTCTCAATTTCAATCCGCTTATAATTCCCAAGTTGATACCATATCGCAAAATTTTCCTCTCCGCACTTTAAAAAGTCTGCATAATATTCATAAATTTTTTCTGCAACTAAATATTGTCGAAAAGATTTATGAGAAAAAGAAATATAATCTTGCCGGTTCTTTTCCAAGGTAAAAAAATGTTGTCGAAACAAATAAACCTGAATTTCAAATAAGAACGCATCAACTTCATCATTTTGAAATTCCTGAATATACTCTTTCAGCTCATCATATTTAATTATATCAACATTTTTTGAAGTCATAATAAAAGCTATATCCCTTAATATCATCCTATATTTTTGGTATTCTTTGGGATCTGTTATCTGTATGGTATTATCTTCTTTAAATTTGCCACTAATAGTCCAATCAATAAACAATTTATAAATATGTGCTTTACTGTAAGGCTTTACTTCTTCCAACTCATCCTCAAAAATTCGTGCTGTCATATATAATATAAGTTTATTTGAAGCTACCGAAATAAGTTTTCTCTCCCTCAAGCCTTCTAGCGTAATTTTAACATTCTTGTGTTCATTTACTAATTGCCATTTTTTTATCCATTTGCTAACCTGTTCTTCTGTAAAATCATTTAAATATACCTGGGGATATATAGTAATATTTACTCTTTTAATATAAGTGGTACTTCTAGAAGATAAAACAATGGACAAATTATTATAATCTGTCAACCCCTTGATTTGTTTAAAATACAGCAGTTCCTTTTCTTCACTCAGCTGCTGGAGTTCATCAAATCCATCTAAAAGCAATACATACCGTACATTGTGTTCCTCTTGATCTAATCTGAATGGCAGATTGTATTTTCTTTTACAATATTCACATATCCCTGATTTAATATCATTAGCATAAGTCAATACATCAATTAAAGGTATGTATAAAAAACTTTCTTTTTGCCTTCCAATCATCATTTTTAATGTTGAAGATTTTCCTGCACCATAATCTCCTAACATAAGCAATAATCGATTATCACCAAAATAGTTATAATTATCAAAAAAATCCCAACAACTTGTATATTCCTCTCTTTGATCTTTAAATTGATATGTTATTGCATATGGAACAAATAATTTTTCAAGAGTATGTGCTGAATTGCCATATATAGCTTCCTGATACAAAAACTTCTGTCTTGCCAATAAATCCTTCTTTGTTACAAAATTAATTTTCATGGAATCCCATAATTTATGTACTACAAAATTTGTGTCTAAAACTAATACATCTGCATCTTTTTTTGCTTCACTTTCCATACTTCTTATCAAAGTACTAATTACATCTTCAGCTTGAACAATATCTATCGGAAAATATACTAGAAATGTAGCAACAAGATTATCAAATGTGCCATTGTCATATAAAAAAGATTCTAATTGATTAATATCCAAAAAATATAAAAGGAATTCCTTTACCCTTTTGGACTTATAATAAATCTTTTTTTCTTTTAATATTTTACTCAGATTTTTTTCAACCATTTTATATAGTTTTGTCTCTGGTAATTGTTCTACTTTTTCATACGTTAGTCCGCCAATTGTAGCTCCACTACCTATTGTAGAAAATATTTCTGCCGACTCAGGATCAAGACCACTTTGTGTACATAGAGTATATATCGCCAGTTTTAATAAATATTCAATTGCACTTTTAGGATTATATTTAAGTCCCATATGCTTCCTCCTGATGCTTTACAATAGTTTTAAATTAACCAAAATCTTCACTATAAAAATAGGTTAACTTATATATCATAATTTTGCATATTAAAAGTTTCTAAATCAACTACAATAAATTTCCTTAATTTCAATCCATATCTTTATACTTTCTCAATTGTTCCAATTTCTTATAACCTTAATATTGTATAGTCACCCAGAATGTTATTATACCTTGCCAGGTCTTTTCTCATTTCAACACTAATTAGTCACAATCAATATTATCTATGAATACAGCAAACCTCCTTACAATTTCTATTCTCTCTTTAACTTGTTTTCTGTAATGATATGGTTTACATGCGCCATCTTGGTACTCACTATACAAACTCGCAATCCAGAAGAACGTTTTTCCCATTATATCATCTCGGATACATACATTACCATTAACTGACTGGGGACCATTACTTACCTGTTTTTCATACCCCTTTATCATATCATAATAACTTTTTTCAAGGCTTTTTTCATAATTGGAATAATGTGCCTTATTTATCAACCACTGTATATTATTAGATTTTGTCCTTAATGCTATTGTCAAAAACAAAATTTCAAATGTCATAATACTGCTATCTTTTATTTCTTCACTCCAAATCAGTTTATGGATAGTTTCTGCCTTATTGAAAATTCTCTCTTGCGTTCTAATATCCAATCCCGACATTATGTCATAGAAAATTTTTCTACTTCTTGTTCTTCTCCCTGCAAAAATTCGAACATTGAAGTATATGTCTCATATTTCTTGATATACTGTTCAGCCTTTCCGTTATCCAAATTAATCTTAAATGATATAAATTTTCTGAGATATGTATCTACATTAATTTCTCCATATATTTCTTTGATAGAATATTCAATCTGCGTCTTATCCATTGAAACAATTACGATAACATTCTTTAAGTCTGTAAATATATGATGTAAACGCTCCAACACTTTTATTGTATACTCTGGTAAACATCTATCCAACTCATCGACTATTATTACAACTGTCTTTCTATCAGCAATTTTTTGTATTCCCTTTCTTGTCGCTTCTAATGCGCTTTTAAATCCATATAATGAATCAAAACTATTATCCTCTTCTTCCATTCTTTCTTCTATTGTATTCGTAGCTATTTCTACCAAGTCAATTCCTACTTTGTTTTTACACAATTCACTTGCAACTGCCTTCAAAGTTTCTTTCGTTGTTTCCCATGCCATTTTTTTCGCAACATCTCTTTGTTCCGATGTGAAAACATTTAATTCTCTGTCTGTAGCATCTAACATAGCGGCAATAATAGCAATGGCTGGTTCTTCATAATAATCATACTTCCAACAATCATAATGAAAAACAAAATATCTATTGTCACCTGTCTCCTCAGATTGTATCTCTTTTATTTCTTCTTCGAATTTTTCTAAAACAAATGATTTTCCACTGCCCCAGAAACCATTTAGTCCGAAACAGCATCCTTGCTTATTCTCAGAAATTATTTTTACTAAACTCTTTAATTTCTCTATGAATCCACCTCTACCCAACACATCCAATTTTTCTCCCATACCTTTTCCTCCTCCATATCATTAAATAATTATTCCGTTCTGCCCCACAAGTACTGCCAAATTCTGGATACCACATGCTACCGTAGCACACAAACAATTTTTTCATTATCTCATATATAAAATACCATAAACTACAAATTTCGCAAACCTCTTAGCGAAACTTTAAACAATCTGGCAACCCCTACAATTTGGCAAAACTAAACCTTTTGGCAAAAGTCGGAAGTTTCGCCAAATTGTGTCCATCTATCCCCAATCGCTACGTTATCAGCGGTATCCAAAAACGTCAAAAAGAGGAGTCCACCAACTACTCCGGTGAACCCCTCCAATCCTAAAAACCCTTAATTTCAAGCCATTTCTCTACACTTTCGCCAAATCGTTCAAAAATCCTATGGCATCAATTTTGAATAGCCGCCTGTGCTACAATAAATCATTAATCATATAATTATTTTTTTTAAAACCTTCCGCATAGCATTCTTCTTTCAGATATTCATTCCTTCTGATAGCGGATATCCTTTGAAGATTCGTTTATGTGGAAATCACTGCTCTTCCTGCTCCATAACAGCATTGAACTCTCTCACAATCTCATCATATAATTCCTGCCGAAACTGCCTTGTTACAGGATAGGCAATATCCTGATATACATCTTTTCCGTTATCATCCAGCCGCCCAGTCTTGTAGTCCGGCATCGATACAAATACATTGCCTTTCTGTGAAATGCCGATACGGATTCCGGTCACTTTAAATACGTCATTTAAGATAACGGAAGCATTTGCCTTAAGGCAACCCTCCTGTTCCTTCATAGGGTTTACAGTTACTTTAATGCTCATGCCGCCTGCATTGATTGTGTTAGTATTATCATTTTCCTTCATATCTGCCTCTTTCTGCGCTGCTGCATCTATAGATACATTTTCGCGCTCTTATTTTTCAGCATTTTCCGCCTGAAGTTTTTTTCATATGCTTTTCAGGTTTTTTAAATATTTCAGATTTTCTCTGAAACATTTTTCCGGCTCCGCCGGAGTTTGTCTCCTCTACGTTTTTAAAGTTGCAAGGTTTTTGGAATTCTTTACGTTCATTTCGCTTTTGTAAAATCCCACCAGATATCCTGCTACAACATCCGCCATATCTCCCTGCTTCCTACAAAGCTCTTCCGCAGTCACAAAAAGCATATCCTCCATCAAAAGATAAAGATAGCTGTTCATATCCTGCCTTTTCAATTCCTTTATGGCTTCCATTGCCCTGCCGCTTAATGATGTCTGTGTTTTGGTGAAGCTGATGCCGGATGGCTGGTATGCCATGCCCGGCAGTTTCTTTTTCTGTGTTCCTGTCTGATTTCCCAATTCCCTGCTCCTTTTCTATCCCTGTTTCAAAGCCTGCCCTCTGCTTCTCTTTTTTCATATCAAATACTTTTTCTATCCCTTTAAGCACCTGCCCTGCTACGGAAAGAGCAGTATTGCAAAGACCGTACACCATAAGTTTGGGTGCGGTGGCAAGCACAGGCAGAAGTGAAGAGACAGGAGGCGGTTCTGCCTGAATGCGTACCGCCGCCATATATTGTGCACTCTGGATCACAGCCTTTGTGATGTCGTAGATATGTTCCGGGTTCTGGGAATCATGGCAGCGGCATAAGTCGCTGATATTTTCTACATAGTTCTTATCAATACCGTAGATTTCTTTCTCCACTGCTTCCCTCACATAATCCTGAACATTGCCTGATTTCGCATGGAGCAGAGCAAGTATCTCCTTTTCATTTTCTTTATCCAACCGCCATATCTCCGGTCTTTCTCTTCCGTTGGTGTCTGAAATGTCAAAAACATGGTCTACATATGGTCTGTAATGGTTTGAATCTATAATGGCAATTCCCTTACTGCCCCTGCGTACATATCTACCCTTATCTTTCCATTCACTGTAGGTCTTTACCATCTCCGCATCTGGTCTCTGGGCGTAGAGCAGGCTGGCATTCTCAAATCCCATCTGGTAATGGACTGCCGAAAACTTTAAAAAATTACTCCATGATACTTCATCCTGAATGATCTTGGGAACGATCTCCCGGTAAATATCTTTTGTATAAATAATACCCTTCATCACTTCCCTCCTTCCTCTGCCCCATGATCCTGTATCTTCCTATAACCATGACGGTCTTCCACACATGACGATCTTTCCTGTAGAATAGACCGGGCGGAATACCACATAACCCTTGGAAGAAGATGCATCCACAAGATAACCGTTCCCGGCATAGATTGCCACATGGGAGATATTTTTATATCTGCTATTTCTG
Organism: Lachnospiraceae bacterium; assembly: GCA_014804605.1. Classification (GTDB taxonomy): domain Bacteria; phylum Bacillota; class Clostridia; order Lachnospirales; family Lachnospiraceae; genus UBA3282. The sequence continues at coordinate 6,726 of JAAUZM010000049.1, forward strand.
GTAAAGCTGTAGAAAATCAAATCTCCCGGCTGGATATCCTCATAAGCAACTTCGCACCCCCTGTCAGATAGAAGCTGCCCCTGTGATGCGGCAGTGTTGGAGCCATGATAGGAAAGAGTGATGCCTGCCTCTTTATAGGAATAGTAAGTGAGGGAACTGCAATCATAATAATCGCCGCTGTCACGCTTTGCCTGACTGTAAGTTTTCCCCAGCCTTGCAAGGGCGTTCTTTACTGCCTGTGATCCCACATCACCGCCAAGGTTAAGGTTTTCTGCTTCCTCTGGTGTCAAACTCCCTGCTCCCGGACTACCATAACCGCCTGTAAGTCCTTCTATATTTTCCAGTATTTCCGGTGACATCAGGTATCGTAAGATTTCCGTTTCTTCCTCCGTAAAAATCCCTGTGCTGATGATATCCTTACTGGATAAGAGCGTAATGCGTACTTCCTTTATTGTTATCTCCACTTCCTCCGTCCTTATGGTGACATTCCCATAAAAATCTTCTTCCTCATAAGACTGTTCCACGATCTCTGTGCGGTATGCGATATCCAGAAAAGTCATTTCATCAAAAGTATCTTTTAATAACCGTCTGTTCTTCTCCGTCATTACCGTTGCGGTATCGCCAAACCCATGCTTTACCATGTAGACCATGAGGATATCTGCCATGTTATCCGGCTCTCCGTCGCCCTCATAGTCCTCATAAATAAGCTCCGTCTCATCCCCACTGCCGGGATCGACAAGCTCTTCCTGCACCTTTTCCCTGAAATCCTCCGTATATTCCGCAAGCACCTCCACCGCTCCCGGCTCTTCTGTCAGCTTCGGGAGCAGGATGGAGAATGGGGAATTGAATAAGAGTGTGATGATAAGGACTATAATAAACGCCGGGATAAAGGCAGGGAGCAGGGTTGCACCTATGGAAAGAAGTTTTCCTGCAACTGCTGCTTTTACTTTCCCAACCAGCAAATCTTTCGCCACCTTTAAAAGACTGTCTTTCTGCTCTTCCATCGAAAATTTATCCGTAGCGTAGGAGAGCAGCCTAAAAGCGGCTGCCCTGTCCTTCCTTTTCTTGCTGTTGCTGCGGCTGTTATCCTTTTTCGTATCCTTATTTTTTCCTTTGTCCTTTTTGCTCTTTTTATCATTCTCGCCTGCCTTGTCCTTCCTGCCAGAGATATTTCCGTTACGCTGACTGATGGAATCCCCGGCATTTCTTTTTTTGATATGTCTGGTGTTGGCATTATCTACAGGAGGGTTATTCTGCATCTGTGATAAAACTGGTTCACCTGCACCCTGTATTTGAAGCGGTGTTGCTTCAATCCGGTAAGCCTCTGATATTTTTGCTGTCCCTACTCTTTTTTCTGTATCTGCTTTTCTGCCTGCATTTTCCCCTCCTGCTTTCGGGCGGCTGTATTTCTCTTTTCCGGACTTGAAAAATTTCTTCCTCTTATATTGGGAAATCTGTTCATCCCTTCTGCTAGAAAAAGACGGTGCATAGCAGGCGGCAGAAGAATTTTCTGCTTTATTTTCTGATGAAAGTTTCTGCTCCTTCTCTTTTTTCCCTTTACGTTCTTTCAGAGTAAAATTATCTGCCCTCTTAATGCTGAATGGTACATCTGATTTCCTATGAAGGACTGATCCTGTTGTCTTTATGGTATTTTCATGGTAAGCGGAAGGTCTCTGTACCTGATGTTGCTGCTCTGGCTGTTTCCCCTGTGGAACAGATTCTTTCTGATATTCCTGTAGTGGTCTTTTCACATGGAGATTTCCTAATGCCGCATAATCTCTGTTCCTGATTCCGCTTACATTTCCATACTCCTGCTGATAGGATTTTGCTGTTTCATCTGTAAAAAAATCCCCTGCATCCATGACAGTATTGGATCGGCTCTGTACCTGCGCCTGTATTCCTGTACCTGTCCCCGGAAGATTTTTCTGCCGGATTGCATCCTGCTTCTCTTTCGGGGAGAAGTTTGCAGTATTCTCTATATATTTCTTTCCCTGCCCTGCATAATGGATTTTCCTGTCTGCTTTCTGCCTGACTGTGAAACGCCTGTCCGTCCTTTTTATCCTCATAGGCTTCCCTGTCCATTCTCCTTATACCATTTCGTCATGAATACGCTGCGGTCAGGAAATGGGGGAAGGGGCGTTCCATACGGACAGGCGTTTAAGATATCCCTGCCTGTCTGCACATAAGAGAGGATCTCTTTGTAATACGCTGTGTTGGCAAGGAAATATCTGTCCTTCATTTTCGCACCTGCCTTTCCTTCCATCTTTCCGCAAAAAGACAATTCCCCTTTAGCAAGGGCTTCCAGACTGCATAAGGCATTATGGAATTTCAGATAATCACATAAACTTTGATACCCGGCTTTCCTATCACCTTTCTTTATGGCATTTTCAAGAAGCGTTAAGAATAGGGCGGATTCCTTTCTTGCAGGCAGTACTCCGAATGATGTTTTCGCTTCCCCTTCCCGGAAAAAATCCACACGGTATAAAAGTTCCTTACCTTTGGGTATCTTTCCTTCTGTCTGGATATCCGCCACTGGCAAAGGCAGCGCCTTTAAGAGCACTGCCTTGTCATCTTCCTTATATACAAATGTAATGAGCGGGATTCCCTTCTTCCTCTCTGCTCCGGTAATCCTTATATCCGCTAAAAATTCCATCAGGGCTTTTTCAATGCTTTTCTTCATGGGCAGCCTCCCTTCTATCTTCCTCAAAAGGGTTAGTAGAAAATAATTTATAGATGGGGCTGTCTTTATCAACAGTGATATCCATGGGCACGATCATGTTGCCATGCTTTAAGATGCCTGTGCCGCTCTGCGCACCCCGGACATATTTTAACTGCTCCGGGCTGATATTGATTACCTCCGATAACTTTTCAAGATCAGTGGGTGCTTGCCGCAAAAGTGCCACAAACTCCGAATTGGCAAGCATGGTAGTGGCGGTATAATTCTGCAACATGTCCAAAACATTCTGAGTGATGCCACTGCACAGACCTCCCAGCTTACGCACTTTCTTCCATAAAGAGAACAGATATTTAGCAGAATACTCTTTATCAAGAAGCACATGGAATTCATCAATTATGAGCCATGTAGCCCTTCCCCTCTTTGCGTTTTCCATGATACGGTTGCCGATGTTTTCCATCATAACAAGCATGGAGATAGCAGATAATTCCTTCCCCATATCCCGGATGCCATAGACCAGAAAACGGTTGTCGATATCCACATTTGTTTCATGGGCAAAGATATTTAATGAGCCGCCGATAAATAATTCCAGTGACAGTGCAAGCTCCTTTACCTCCATCTCCGGCTGTGACACAAGGATATCATAGTAATCATGCAGTGTTTTCTGTTTCCATAAAGTCTTTATCTTTTCATTTTCCTGCCTGCCCCTGTTACGCATACATTCCTCTTTGATCTCCTGATAGAGCAGACGCACACATCTGTCTATAATGGACTTCTGTCTTGAATTTAAAGCCTCTCCCATACACTGCTCACAGATACCAAGCATGAATTCGCCTTTCTCTGCCACGATACCCTGAATATCAGATACATCTTCCGGCAGTGCCATGGGGTTAATGTAGTTCCCTGTATAGGTAGAGAGAACTACCACCTGACCGCCGAAACGCTTTGCAATATCAAAATACTCATGCTGGGGATCAATAACAATAATGTCATCATCCGTATTAAGAAATACATTCCCCATCTCCATCTTTGCGAAGAAGGATTTCCCCGATCCGGGTACGCCGAAGATAAATCCATTGCCATTTACCAGCCGCTTACGGTTGCCAAATAAAATGTTCCGGCTGACCTGATTCACACCGTAGTAAGTGCCGCCCTTTCCCGGAAGGTAAAGCTCCTGCACATTAAAAGGCATGAGTACCGCAAGGGATTGTGTCATGAGAGTACGCATAGTTTCTACCTGACGCACTCCGATCGGCAGGGCTGTATTCAGTGCCTCCCTCTGCTTTAAATAGTGTGCTTCTATCTGGCAGGAATTTCTTTTCCCAATCGTGACAAGGGTTTCTTCCGTAGCTTCCAGTTCTTCCTTGGTGTCTGCCTTGATAATAATGGTAACTGCCACGTAAAAGAGCCGCTGGTCATTCTCCCTTACATCATCCATGATCTCCTCAATCTGCTGCTTTTCTGTCCGTTTGTTGTAGGAAATATCAGAAGAGAAATCATTGTTCTTGTTCCGTACCCTCTGCTGGCGGATAATGTCGCTCTCGATTCCCATATATTTCTTCTGCAAAGTGCTTGTTGTCACATCCTTAGGGATAGGGGATACATCAATACTGATAATGGTGTGCGCAGGTACGGTTGCAAGCTCTGTCAGGAAACGGTCTGATAAGGAACTTGGGTATTTCTTGATAAAGAGTGCTTTTGCATACTTCTTTTCATCCTGCATATAGGTGGGGTAAAACTTTAACATACCGTTACAGATATCATCCTTATAATCCCTGCATACCCTTACCGCCTCATCAAAATCAAAAGAGAAATGCTCTTCTTCTCCCATACGGTAAAAATCGTGGAGAACACGCAGGCGTTCCACACCATTTAAGGTAATAAGGCTGCTCCCAAGCTCCCCGAAGCCTTTCTGCAACACCGCTTCAAGGCTGGCAAAAGCTGCTTTTGCTTCCTCGTAGTTCTTCCTGATGATGGAAACAGTCAGGTAACGTTCCTGCTCAATGCCCTGCTTCCCTTCCATGATCTTCTTTTCCATAATGCTGTTGTAGCAGTCACGCTCCGCGTCATTACCATCATTCCTTTTCTGGAACAATACTTTTTCCCGCAGCGCTTTCATGTTCCGGTTCTTGTTGTTGATGGTGATCTTGAACTCCACATCCATAGCGTTTAAAAACTTGCAGTAGCTTTCAAATATCCCCACCTGCTCCGCTTCACTGGTGGTGTTATAATTTACATCCGAAAACAGGTAGCTCTTGCTGTAGCGGTTGCCTGCCACTTCAAAGATACCGTCCGGTGCAATCTTAAGAAGCTCTATGCATTCCTGCACACTTTTCGGGGTTTTATATAAAGGCTCCCCTGCCTTTTTATAAATAGAAAATTTGTCCTGAAATAATTTCAATCTGTCTGCTCCTTCCTTTCTGCGGAAGGGATAGAAAAATTTTTATTTTCCAAATACAGAAAATCCCGGTAAGGGGCTTTCCGCACTCCCTTCCGGGTTTGATAATTGTTTGCTGTTTCTGATAGGTTTACTGCAATCTCTTCTGTAGATGCTGCAATTCAGGCTGGTTTATAGAATATAAAATATTAGTTTATTTTTTCTTTTTAAAGAAGCATCTTATCCTGCATTTTACTCTTTCTTTCTGCACCCGCTTCCGTTCCTCTTTCACTTTCCTTACTGCCGCCCTTTTTTCCGCTTCTTCCTTTGCCCGGATCTCCGATACCATGTCGCGGTAGCCGCTGGACTTAAAAACAAGCGTCTTATTCCTGAAAATACTTCTCATGTACCGGGTGAACACTTCACGAAATCCCATGCCATTGTAGGAATAAAAACCGCACAATGCAATAGGAGCAACAACGGGGACTGCCACGTAGCAGCTAAAAGTCAGCCCTATCTTTTCATACAGTAAAAATACGATCAGGCATCCGCTTCCAAGGGCAAGGATGGAATACACAAGCTGCTTTGCAGTAAGCCCCATTGCCACACTCTCCTGATATTTTTCTATGTCTTTGTTTATCTCAATGATCAATTTTTTTCCTTTCTGCCGGGATGCGATTATATTTTGTATAGACTTACCGCTCCCCGGTCTTGTCCTGTTTTTATGTTCTTATACTTCTATAATCCCAATGCCCTGCTTGTCAAAGACTGCGCGCCTTTGCAAGCCCCTACCGTTAAAGCTATGGTAAAGGTAATCTCACACAGGTAGATAAGCACCTGTGCCCAATCCGCATAGCCTCCTGTAAAGGACGGAAGCCCTGCACTGATAAAAGCGTTGCAGATCAGGATAGCTAATGCCATGGTGACTGCTTCCATTACGACAGACAGGAAATACTTGAAGTATCTGACACAGGTACTGCTTACTGTCCGGTTTCCTGCAAGGGTGGAAAAGGCAATTGCCGCCAATGGCACGATTACCATAATCTTCAGAAACCGGAAGTATACTGTGTAGATGATGAAAAATCCGCATATCAGGATGATAAGCGAAAGTATCACTGACAGGATCATGAACACAAGGCTGGCTGCAAATCCTAAATTCTCTATGACCTCCGCTTCCCCTGAACCGATACTTGCCTGTGCCATGGTGGTATTCCCAAGGTGGCTTACCATAGCCCCGATACTGCTGAAAAATGCTTTCAGTATCGTAAGGTTATTCGCCAAAAGCCACTGTGCTATCCCAAGGCGTATCAGCATACGTAGCATTGCCTCTAAACGGAACTCACTCTTGATATCCACGCTTTCTGCACAGAATCCTATCACGAAGAACAGGACTACAAGACCGCTCCCCACGCCTACAAATAAAGGTTGCAAGTTTTCCACCACCGCCCAGGGACCCCCGCCCTTGAAAGAGACCGGTGACTGTCCAAGCAGGGAGAACACAAGGTTGATCTGGTTATTCCAGAATCCAAGCACCATTTCCAGCAGGGCAAGGATATCATCCCCAAGTTTAAATATCTCCATAAATGTGCCCCCTTTTAGAATCCAAGGAAGGTCATCACTGCGGAAATGCCTGCCATGATAAGACCTGCCACGATCCCCTTAAGTGCGGAATTCATGGAAGAGGAATCCTGCTGCTGGTATGCCTGTGCAAACTCCATCACGTTTTTTGCAAGGATAATCACGCCCACTGCCCCGATAATGGCAAGGACAAGCGTCTTTAAGTTATTGATAGGGGTTAAGACTTCCGATACCCCGGTGGCATGAACGGGCAGGGTATACATAGAGGCTGCGGTAATGATACCGGACACCATAGGAACGATATATTTCTTTAATCTGCCTTTTCTGCTGAATGTGGTTACGGTTATGTTTTCTCTTTTCATAATGATTGAATCCTTTCTTTTTACAATAAATCTCTGGTTATTGGTTACTCTGTTCTTATTTGTTTCATGGGCTGGTTTCTGCTTCTTGCTCATACTGTTTGTTACTTAGGACTGGTCTTTTCTATGCTGAAATGTGGTAATTGCTTATTTTTCCAATGATACACTTCCAAGCCTAATCAATTCTTCCGCGGTTATTGTGGTAATGATGACATTCCCATCTTCCCCTGCCTCTTTTTTTAAGCGTTCCGTAGTTTCTTTGTCTATGATGTCTACTGACTTTTTCTTCTCTGGGTGGTGGACATACCATTTCCCTTCCCCATCACCACTCCTTTTGAACATAGGATGCTTGAAAGTGTTAAACTTGAAATCTATGACAGGATCACAGCCCCGGATCAGGACAATGCATTTCCTGTTATCCAACTTCCTTACTTCGTCCGGTGTCATAAGCTCCCGGCCAAGGACATCGTAATTCCGGCTGGAACTGCCACGTTTTCCCAAGGTTTCCCCACTGCTTCTTTTGTCTATTGTGCTTTTCCCTAACAATTCGCTGATGTATTTATGGCTTGATTGTTCATTTCCGCCAAGATATACAAGGGTGTCTGCATTGCCCGGTATGGTCTCCCATCCATCCTTGAACAGTTCCTTGATCTGTGCGATATTCTGCACCACAATAACATTGGAAATCTCCCTGCTCCGCATGGTACTTAAGAAATTCAAGTAGGAATCGGGCAAGGGCGTATTATAAAATTCATCCAAGTACATGCTCACATGGATTGGAAGCCTGCCGCCATACTTTGTGTCTGCCTGAAAATAAAGTTCCTGCATCAACTGTTCATAAAGCATCCCTATCAGGAATGCGTAGGATTTATCGGAATCCGGCGTGACAATGAATAAGGCTGTCTTTGTCTTTTTATCACTGTTCTTTCCTATTCCCAATTCCCCGAAATGTAGTTCATCCATTTCTAACAGTTCCTTGATCGCTTCATTTTCAAGGAAAGCAAGCCTTGCATTTACGCTGATGATGATACTCTTTACGGTATTGTCCGCACCGTCCATGACCTTCCTGTACTGGCGCACTGCCGGGTGGTCTTCCCCTAAAGGGCTGGTTCTTGCAAGAAGTTCAAAGCGGCGGTCTAGCCTGCTGGGTTCGTCCTTTTCACGCTTTGCCTCTGCCAATAGTTCCAATACTGATACTATGTTTTTTCTTCCCGGCGGCATTTCCATCCACACATAGTAGAATAATGCCTGTAGGAAAAGCTTTTCCGCATTCTCCCAAAACGGGTCATTACTATTGCTTTTTTTTGGTGTGGTATTTTTTATCAGATTGGTAATCAGTTTAAGTACATCCGTCTCTGCCTTTATGTAAGAAAACGGGTTGTATTTGTTGCTCTCCTTGGGATTTATCAGATTGAATACCTTTATCTGATAACCATTTTCTTTCAGATAATTCCCTGCACTTCCCAGCAGTTCCCCTTTCGGATCGGTGGCGGCAAAACTGCCCTGCATCTCCATGATATTGCATTTGATCAGGAACATACTTTTTCCTGCACCAGAGCCGCCGATACAGAAGATGTTATTATTCCGCATGGTCTTTCTGGTGTTCATGGAAAGTCGAAGGTTCTGTGACAGAATACGGTGGTAGCCGCCCTTATCCCCTAACTGCTTTGTAAGCATTGCCGCCTCTGCCCACCTTGCCGAACCATGCTCCTTCCCGAAACGGTAATTCTTCTGGTTCGTTTTCTGCACCATGATAGATAAATGTGCTGTGAGGAATACTGCCGCCATGGTATAAGGAGTATATGCTGTCACTTTTATTTCCAACGGGTGTGCCATCTGCTCCTTAAGAGCAGGGACAAAAGTATAGAGCGTCATGCCCGGATGAATGATACTGCCGAGGAAAAATCCTAAATAGATACATCCCGCAATCACTGTTCCATAAAAAAGACAGGTAAACACGTTCAATCTTTTCACACGCTCACCTGCCTCTCACTGGCTGTTTTACTTCTTTTCCTGTATTCCTTATTTTTCCTGTTGTATCTCTGGCTGTTCCTGCTTTATCCTTTGATGTTGCTTTTTCTGTCTCTGTCGGAGTGCTTCTTTCTGCCTTTTTGCTTTCCCTGCCGCCCTGTTCCATCTCTTTTTCATCTGCCCTATGCTCTACAGCGGTGCGGATATTGGCATTGACGGTGTCAAAATAATTATGGAAAATATCACTGCCTTTCATGGTAAACATTTCCTCCCCAAGCTCCGCATACACTTTCATTTCCTCTTTTTTCTTAAGGAACGCCAATGCTGTCCTGCTCCCTTCTGGGAAATAAAAGTCTTCTATAGGGATGTGGATAAATTTACCTGACTGTCTTGGGAGCCGCACCATTACATGATCCTCTGTCTGTTTGGTAACTAATTTGCTCGTAATGGTAATAGGGTCATATTCCCCTGACTGGTAGTGGTCTAAAATATTTAACCTCTGATCTAAGGGAATTGCCTCGATATCCTTCATTTTCAGATAGCCTGTCTCCATCCATGGCTGTTTCTGTTCCTGCCCCCTGCTGTCTGTATTTTTCTGCATATTTCCTGTTTCCTTTCCTGCTCCTTTTTCCGCTGTCCTGCCCTGTCGGGTTTCCTCAAAAAATTTATCAATATCCCTGTCGGAAGTGTTCTGAAAATATTCTTCCAAACCCATGACCTGCCCAGCTTTCAGCTTTTCAATCAGTGCATTCATCCGGGGAAGGGATTCTGCATGAAAAACAATTTCCCTCAAACCGTCTTTATTGAAATCTGGGAGAAGGGAGTAAAGAATTCCATATTTCTTTGCCATTGTCTCCACTTTCTTAAGCTGCTCCTGCGGAAACTTGAAGACATGCATATCGCCGCCGCGCTTTAAGAGATTTTTCATGGAAGTTTTCCCTTCCATCTTTTCCTTCGCAAGAATGCCCATGATAAGTTTTGTAAGCTGTGCGACTGGTTTTAAACACTTTCCTGTAACGCGCAGGCATAGGTCAGCGCCCTCAAAAAGAACGTGGATGATCTGGACAGCATCTGTGATCTCACTACTCATCTGCCATCTCCCCTCTCCTGACCTTTCGACTGCTGTATTTCTTTCTGCCGCTGGTACTGGCGTTCTTTATCTGCCACAAGTTCCTTTTCAAGATTCTGCATTGCTATCTCCATAGTGTTCCCGGCTTCCTTTGCCTGTGCCGCCTGCCTGCATAATTTACCAAGGACTGCGTTTCTCTGACCTGCCTTTTCCGAACTGCTGTCGGATAAAAGGACACTGTTAATCTCTATGGACTGCGTTAACTTTTCACTTTTTTCCTTAAAATCTTCTGATGCATAGATAAATTCCTGTAAACACTGTGTCATGTCCTCTGCCCCCTTTTGTTCAATATCTTCATCGTCATGCGAAGTTCCTTAATCTTTTCTGCGTCCATAGCCTTATCTGCAAGAAGAGTAAGCTGCCCTTCCGTAAGACCGTCCTCAATGCCAAGGCGGATCTCCGCAATCTGCCCTGCATCCAGTTCTCCGGCTAACTTTTCCAGCAAATCCGGCTTTTTGCGGATGAAAGGAAAACTGAATGAAGATAAGAAGCCGGTCTGCTTTCCGGTTTCTGCACCTGCTGCCCTGCTTTGTCCCTGACAATCTGCTTTTTCCGTCCGGCTGTTTTTTATTTCCCTCTGCCCTTCTTCCTGTACTTCCCTGTCCCCCTGTGTATTTCTGTTGCCGGATAATCTGCTGTTTTCCTGTATCTTCCTCTGCTCCTGTAATCCTGCAACATACGACTGCTGGATCAAAAGCTGTTCATGGAGATTTTTATTCTCTGCTTCTAATTCTCTTATTCTTTTGTTAGTTTCTTCCCGTTCTTCCAAAAGACGCTCCGCATCTTCCCTTGCCTGCTGGAACTGCTCTTCCAGTTCCAGATAATAGGAATCACTCATGCTCTCTGTAACTGCTTCTGTATCTTTCTCCTGTGCTGAAAAAATATCTGCCTTTTCTTCCATGGATTTCTTCAAGCCCTCAATAAAACTGTTCTGCTTTGAGAAACATTCTTTCAGCTCCCTTACTGCTTCCGTAATGAATTCCATCCTTTCCCCGATCTTCTCTGGTATAGCTTCCCTGCCCTGCATAAGCGGAAGGATTCTCTCCCGGAGTTCTATGGGGAGCATCCCGTCTTTCCATATCCCTTTCAGGTCATACAGCGGTACGCCCGACTTTAAGGCTTCCAGAAAGATACGCCCGGTCTCAACATTGCTGATGGTGGATAAAAATGCTGCTGCCTCCACACCATAATCTTTCTTCATGGCAGTAAACATATTTCCCATGACACCTGCGGGGATGGCTATATTATCAAAAAGCCGCAGGTAACTTACATCAATACCATAGTCAAGGGCATCCATCACGATCTTAAACTGGTCTCCCCGGTACTCCTTAAATTTGAAATAGGAATGCACTTCCTGCCTTGTCATATCTTTTAAATCTTTTCCCATCTGGTTTCCTTTCTACAATTTATTATCTTGCCCGTTCCGGCTGTTTCTGTTTTGCATTATGGGCTGGCTGATTTTCTATATAATCTACACTTATATGGACTGGTATCTCTGCTGTGATTAATTCTTCTCTTTCTGCATCACCCCCTTTCCGCAAATCTTTCTTCTCCATAGAAATTTCATTCTGTATGGAATCTGCTGCTTTTGCATTTTCCTTCGCTTCTAACATTGGTACAATTTTCTCTACCACCTGTACCCTGCTGCTTCCACTGAGAATATCATTTATAAGGTTCTCTTCCTTTCTAAGCTGACGCTTTGAATTTGCAACTGATGCAAGTTCCCTCTGGAATGCTTCTTTCACTTCCGTAATCTGACTTACCGTATATCCTTTACGGGCAAGAATTTCCACCGCTTCTTTCCACTTCTCATAATTTGACGCATAAAAAAGGCTTCCCTCTTTGTAATAGGAAGCACGAATTTCATTTTCTTCAATTATTTTGAGCAGCGCAAGGGCTGGTTTGTATGGGTATCGACTTTTGTATATCTGGTGCCTTTGTTCATCCAGCGCATCCATACGGATGCTGATACCTTCTTTCCGATTTTTTAATTCTTCTACAGAATGGAGGCTGTGTTTACACAGATACAAGTATTGTGACTGCAATTTTTCAAATCTTGCAGCCTCCTCTTTATATTTCCACATCTGGCTGTAGGGCTTACGCTTTAGCTGCCCGGTACGGTACATCTTTGCAAGAAAAGCCTTTTGATATGATGTCGGCGGAATATATTTCCTGTAATTCTTTCTACACCTGATAATTCTTGGGGTGCGGTTTTTGTCCTTGTTAATCTCATGCCTAATGCCATTTTCTATTCTGCATTCAATAGCTTCTTTTGTATAATCTCCAGAAATATCGGTAAGACGGATAAATCTCTTTTCGCCCATAGGCTTCAGAAAAGTTTCTCCATTCTTCTGCTTTAGCTCATAGCCTTTCAGTTCCACTAATTTCAGGAAATTTTCATAACCATTGGCAAAAGAAATGGAATCCTCCACATCAAGACCGATCTGACGATTCCATTTGAAAATACCCTGTTTTGTTTTATCCCATTTTTTTAGTGATTTTTCTTCTGCGCCTATCTCAATGTCCTGTATGGAAAGACCGTACTCTTTGCATAGTTCATTGACAATGGGCTGGATTTCTTTTGCCCAATCTCCTTTTTCATATCGGTACTTCTTTCCAGTACGCCACGATACACTGTTGAAAAGAATGTGGCTGTGAACGTGTTCTGTATTGTCATGGGTGGCATACAGGCATTGAAAGTTATTACCAAAATACCTCTCTACAAACTTCTGTGTAATCTCCATAGCGGTTTCCGGTCTTACTTCCTGCTTTTTGAAGGATATGATAAAATGGTAGCCCTGCTGCTTATCCATTTTTCCGAACTTCCGCTTTGTAGCAAGCATCTCCTGTAAAGCGGTATCAACATTGCAGTTATGGCTTCCCACCAGTGTGCCATCCTGCGTCTTTTCTACGTCTGTGATGTAGGAAATGGCATTTGCAAGATGCATAGCCATGTACTTTTTTCCTGTCTGGTGGATGCAGGATATTTTTGTGATTGCTATCAGATAACCTCCCTGTCTTGATCCGCACTGCTATTTGATAATATACACCGCAACTATTTCTCCAATATACATAGTATGGGCATCCCGGTTCGCCATAGGGTATGTCCCGTCAACATCCTGCGGATACATCTTCTCCCTTATATCATCCGGAATTTTTTCAAGCTCCTGCTTCTGAGAATACAATACCCTGCATTCAAGCGTCAATGGATATTCCTTTATTCCTGGTACACTTATGATTTCCGCATCTTCCAATGTCAGATGGGCTTCTGTTTCTTTATCAACATCACGCCCGGACTGCATTCCACATACTTTTGCTATAGAAGGAACCGGTTTATCTAACGGGACACTGATCGTAAATTCTCCCGTCGAATCAATCTGTGCCTTTGTATAACGGTGTTCCCGTACATATACCGTAAACACAGGTTTCCCCCATACCGTTCCCAGGCCGCCCCATCCTATGACCATGCTGTTGAACTTTGTGTCTTTCGTGTTAAGCAAAATCCCCCTTGGCAATGCTTCTGTAATCATTTGTGCGTATTCTGTAACGCTGATCATTTCTTTCATGTCTTTTCCTCCAATTTATAACCAAAATTATAATTTACTCTCACCAAAAACACAATTCGAATAGGTGTTCAGTAAACATGAATTAATTTACTCATTTTGAGCTGACTTCCTTTTCTCAGCTTCTTTATCCCACCATTTTTTATCAGGACGCTTACCCTCTGGGACTTGTTCAATGCATTGATCTCTCTCTTGGTAATAATCAATCCAATAGCATTCACGACTTGCAAGACGCTGTGCATCCTTGTAGTAATCATCAAACTGATATTCCACCGGCTCCACAAATCTACAAATAATTATAGTTTCTTCATCAAGAAAAGCCCTATTCAATTTGGTAACAGCATGATTTCCGTCTATTATTTTATATAAATGGTTGGTTATTCTTGAACTAACAATTTCGGATCTTCCAATATATGCACATACTTCTTTTTCATCTCTCTTTATAAATAATCCATAAATACCTCTATTGCCTTTAGGCTGATTCTCTATATCCTCTTCTATAATAATTTTGCCATCAAACTCCTGCTTTATTAAAAGTAAGCTTTTACTTATACTCATTTCTGATATCCTCCAATTTTCGATTTTCCAGCCAAATAAAATGAAAATTAACTATTCCAAACCTTGAATTTCTTTCATTAATCTATCAGGCGTATGCCATAATTTCCACAAATTAGAATTATGTCTTATTTTTATTGATGCACCATTAGATAACATAAATTGATGAATCTCATCATCCGAAAGCCCCTGTAATTTCAAGTAACGTTTTAGTTCATCAATCGCTAAAGAACCTTTTTCAAATACAATACGTTTTTCAGCTTCATTTTGATTAATCCCCCAATACTTATTTAAAACTCGAATGGTTTCATCATCACTAACATCAGTATCAAGCAGTGCCATAATTGTATTTTTAATCCCTATTTCGATTGCATCTGAAAATGCTCTCACACCTGCTTGATTTATGCTTTCTCCAATATTTCTAATGCTATTTCTCCTGCAAATTTTCCACCTTTCTTCAAATAGTTTTTTATATCATCACCAGTAATATTTGACATGCCCCATTCCTCCCATAATACAAATATGTTTAAATAAATATAAGCTGTTTTCAACCATTCCAACTTATGTTTTTACTTGTCACTCTAATATATTTTCTTCCCAAATTCATATGCCCGGATCAAATAGTCAGTTTTATCAATCTGCGGTCTGCCATTCGTATCGCCACAACCTCCGGCAAGGAGCATCCCTTTATCATGGAAGCCTATGTAATTGACCAGTGTAAATTGATAATAGGAAACCGCCTGTTCAAACGTCCAGAAAAAGTTATCTGCAGAAGTCATAAGCAAAGCACAGTCCTTGACTGGATACCTCTCATACCTTCCAAGTGGCGGATCAGTATCTTCCTCAGCAATACAGTAGAACCGCTCAATAAATGCCTTTATTCTGGCTGAAACAGTCCAAAAGTATAATGGTGATGCAAAGACAATACAATCCGCTTTTTTGATTTTAGGAATGGTTTCATTAAAAGAATCATTCTGGATACATGGTTTTCCATACCGACAGACATTACAGCCAAGGCAACCTTTAACTTCATTTTTCAGAAGGGATATTAATTCTACTTTATGTCCTGCCTCTTCTGATCCTTTGATAAAATGTTCCACTAACTGTGCGGTATTTCCTTTTGGTCTGCCGCCTCCCTGTATAATAAGTATATTTTTCATAAGCATATCTCCACTAATTTATTTTTGCGGCAGCTCTATTTCCTCTACAACACTGCCCTTCTTTAAAACTCTCGTAATACCAATTCCGTAATTCCCTGATTTTCTCCCATAGTAATCCGTATTACTTTAGCTTCTCTCCCATAGCCGAATTCATCCCATATACTATCCCGGATTCTTGTACCACCATGATAACCATGGATGATACGGATTCTGTAAGTTCCTGTCATTGCATGATCCAGTTGTTTCTTTATTTCTCTAATTGCCTCTTCTACATTTTTACCATGAACATCGATTTCCACAATGCCTACCACTAAATTTACCTCATTTCTTAAAACAACAGCTTCGTGCTTACAATAATTATGCTTTATCAATCTGACATATCCCGCAAATCCATTGAATAGCATAACAGCATTAAATCCCTCAAAATATCCGTTGTCATCTTGGATAATGGTCTTTTACCATATTCTTCCTCTTCATAATAATTTCCAAAGACAATCCGATATAATTCCTCTTTAGTTGCAAACAAATCTTTATATTCACTCGCCAGATAATTAAGATACCCCGGTTCAAACATCATTGCCTTTTTTATACATTCCTGCACTACATCAGTATGAATCTGATATAATTCCCTCAGTTTCAAAATATCTATATTGCTCTCTATTTCTTTTGCATCATATATTTCAATTCCCAACTGCTGTTTATCATATAAAAAATCCATTCCTCTTATATGGAAGTCAAAAGCCAGCATTTCATCTGTTTTAAACCTACCATCATGGGAGGAGTATGTAATTTTGTTTGTACTTTTAGTATGATTGCAGTAATGGCAAACCGGAATTAAATTATAAAATGAAATTGCCAAAACCGGATATTCACTCTTTTCATAAAAATGATCCAGATCACACATGGTTTTATCAAAAGTAGAATTCACAAAGTTCCTATTGCAGTATGGGCATACCGTTACTTCCAGCGCATCTACAAATTCTTTTCTGGGAAATCTGATTTCATATAGTGTATTGATCATATAATTCTTTAAATCATCAGGCATGGCAAGATTGTTAGCATCTATCTCCTGTCTGATACGGGTTAATGTATTAAAGTCTGCTTTTATTATTTCGGGAAATGAATAAGCCTTCCCATCAATTATAAGATTTGCTTTGCACCAATCATCAACCACTTGCGGTTTCTTCCTTAAATCTTCCTGCTTCCCTTTTCCTTTTTTGGTAAGCCCCAACTTACAATACAAACTTTCAACGGTATTTACTTCCGGATTCTTGAAATGTATTGGTATCATCTGCTTTCTCCACTGCGCAACTGCTTTATTTTTTCTTCATAAACCTTTATCATCTTTTCCCTTATATCTTCTCCAGCATATCCCACTTCCATTTTATGTTTATAAAGCATGGTATAAAGCCTGTCTTTGATAATAGGCTCACCAATCAATGAAATTTCCTGTTCCAATTCTGTCATATTTTCGTTAATGCGTTGGTAAGTAAACCTTCCATTATCTCCCTGAACTGGTTTTAGACGGTCTATTAAGTTCTTTATTTTTCTTTTGGCAAACTCTCCTACCTGCCCCTGCTCTTCCAAAAAGAAAGCATCATCGAATAGTCTATAAATATTTGCCCCAAAGGTTTCACCATGGTTTTTCGGCTCGTCAATCCTGCACTTACTATTTTCTTCATCCCTAGAAAGATAAATGACATTGCTCTTAGGCATATCGGACAATATGATAGGGCTATGGGTAGTAAAAATAATCTGCACATTCTTACCACGAAACAGCATTCTTGCCTCATCAAGCAAATAGTATAACATTTTCTGCTGCCATCCGGGATGACAATATAAATCAATTTCATCAATCAAAAGCAACACATTATCTTTCAGGCTCTCCTGTACATCATCCGAAATGTATTTAAAGAATGGTACTAAATGTAGCCATGAAAAAAAGTTCAGCAATGCCCTTTCTCCTGATGAAAACTGTAGACCTCCAATGTAAATATACTTCAATATAAAAGAATACTCTTGATATATCGTATATTTTTCCACCAGTTTTAAAAACCTTTTATAACTGTCACTTCCATATTTAACTTCTATTTTTGAATCGTAACCCATATCATTTACTGGAAGCAGACACTCTGTCTGTGGACAATCCCAAAGGCACTCTTCAAATTCCTTTATCTCATTAAATGCGTCTTCAAACAATGACCATATACTATCATCACTTTTTAAAATAAATTCTATGCTTGATTTTAAATCATCTTTGCTATGTATAACTCCAACATCTGAAAATCCAATTCCTCTTTTATATGCCATAATTTCATATAGCAGATTAAAATAGGCAATACATATACTGTCCGTTTTCAATATTTCAATAAACGAATCCCCTATAATGGTTTTTAGCTTGTTATGTGCTCTAACCAAAATATCTTCATCACTTTCATCCTGTTTCCATTGTCTTTTGACTCTATTCAAATTATTTTGAATTACTTTTGTGTAAAACTGGAAAGATACATATAAATCAGGATGAAGATTTTTCGATAAAATCCCCTTATCCTCTCTCCCATACATAGCCCCAATGTATAAAATATCCAGAATCTGCTGAAAATCATTAGCCTTTTTCTGACTTTGGCACAAGTCTATATAAGAATAATATCCTCCATCTGCAAGACGATTCTTTTTAATGATACCTTTATAAAATTTATCTTTTAGTGTATTCAAAGTTTCCACATTAAGAAGGATTCTGTTAATACACCCATCGGTTGATAAGTTATTTTCTATCGAATACATACTGTTGGTAAGGTATATTTTACTGATATTTTCGTAACCTTCTTTATTATCCAACATTTTTTGAAATATTGGCGAACCTTGATATAAATATGCAGTTCTTATACTTGTCTTATTTTTAAATCGGTCAATATTATGGTAACAAACAAATTCCCCATTCTCCATAAAAACTGCTGCACGTATCTCTTTTGTATATCTTTCTGCAAAATAGTCATTATATGCAGGCGCATGATCTTCATCTTTTACATTAAAAAATAAATGACTCAATTCATGAAGCAACGTACTCTTTCCAGAACCATTTTCCCCAACAATTGCTGTAACATTAGAAATACATCCAGTCTCATCAAAAAAATATTTAGGAATTTTCTTATTACACTTATCTTGTCTTAAAACATAAGTGTCCTCCTCTACTATCACTTCAAATTTATAATTTGGTGAGAAATTGAATCCTTGTCCTTCTATAAATCCTTGTTCTGTCTGATTTATGAATAAAAAAATCAACTCCATGTTCCTGCTCCTGTCTTCTTTAAATTTTCAGTCTTTTTATGACAGAATCATCAGCATCCATTATCATATAGCATCCATTATCGTAATGATAAACAACTCGGTATTTTTCATCTTTCAAGTAACAAACTACCTCTCCATAAATAACTTCCTGCGAATCATAATGCCTTGGCTTTAATTTTTTCAGTTCGTTGAAAAAAACTATATCTGGAAATTCTTCAAGGGATAGATACTCTGTTACAGGTATATAGCCCTTCAGCAACTCATGATTGTCAAACCCAATTTCAATATTATATTTTTTATTTGTCTCCCAGCTTTCTAGCCAATTTAAATTCTTTAATAATGATGCCATATATGCCTCCTGATATAATAATGTACAATTATAATTTATTCCTTACCAAATTATAGCATAAAGATATAATCTACTCCAAATCATATTTGTTATATCAAGTCTGAAAACAGGCTATCTGATATCATCTTTTGCAAGCGCACTATCTCTTCCAAATACTTTTTTAACTGTCCTTTATCTTCTTCCTTATACAAGTGGGAATTACAACCTTTAACTATTTGATTCACATTTACACCGATTTTATTTATCTCATTCCGCAGCCGCATAACTTCCAGTTCCAACTCCCTGCTCCTTGGATGCTCTGACTGGTTCAATAGAAGATATCGGATGTATTCTGATTCATTCATATTTTCAGCTTTTGAACGTTCCGCTAAAAGGTTTGCGGTTTTTTCTGTCAGTTTAAAGTGTTTCCGAAGCGTATTTTCGCCTTTTGGTCTTGCCATGTGCCACTCCTTTCTTTTCGGAGAGAGGGCGTTCTACAGAACGCCGCAAGATACGCATTTCGTGGGCACGAAATGCTAAATCTTGTCGGGGAGTACCCCGAACCCCCATATTTTCCACTTAGATATCATTTCTTACGCCGGGATTGCAAAAATAAAGTGCCGGATATCAAATTTTGCCTACCGATTGCATTTCCACATTTTCCAGATTTCAAATTCTCTAGCATGATAGCAGTCATTTTTTGCCATTTTTCGGGGATATCAAAAATTCCTGCCTGATAGCATTTCTTCTCCTTACGGAAATCAGATTCCCCACCACGATATCATTTCGCCCCGCTTCCAGATACTTTTCGCCCCTTGGATTGTATTGGGGAGTGCGTGCGGTGTCAAGCATTTTAGTCCTAGCCGAAAATGCTTGACACCGCCCACCCTCCCCAATAGATCACAGCCAAGCGGAAAGTATCTGGGGGTATCGGCATCCGCCGCACTTCCCACACCCTATCAGCGGGTTTTCCCATAATATTCCATTGTTCTGTCTGCCACCATCATAACCCTCTGCTCTTCTTTATCCAAAAGATACCGGAACTTTTCTTTTTCCGGCTCTGACAGAAAATCCGGTGCCTTGCTCTCTTTGCCACTATCCCTTTCCTTCTGCAAAATTCCTGACAGGGAATGTCTGTCTACTGCTTCGAGGAAATAGGTTATCTTTATTGCCAGCCCAGCCAGTTGCGGCTTGTCTGCCGCCGCTGCGCTACCATAGGCGTCCCGCGCCGCTTTTTCCATGCTTCTCAAGATACTCCTCGTGCAGGGAACTGGTTTCTGGTTCGTAAGGATATCCAGCATCTTATCCCATCCGGTTTTTATATATATGGGAAGGCTTTTGTCCAGTGACTTTACATCCTTTACAAAATCCATGTTCCCGTCTCTTGCAGGCACAAAGCAGGGGATATTGTATTCCTTTGCTCTTTCTGCTGTCTCTGTAGATATCCTCCTATACCCTCCGTCATGGATAAGCTGCCGGACGGTTGCCAGCTTTTCTTTATCTGAAAGCTCCGGGCGGTAATTCTGCCTTTTTAATGCCTGTAAAAGCTGCTTTTCTTCCCACCACGTCTTAAACTGTTCCAAGGTCTTTCCCTTCAAATTCCGTTCCCTCTCTGCTACAGCCTTCCTTGCCACTGCTGACAGGGAACGTTCATTTTCCGCTTCGTAGGCAAAGGCGCTTATCTCCCCTCTGCCGGAAAACATATCCCGCCGCATCCGCATCAAGCTGTCTGCAAGATAGCCATAACAGATAAGGTTAATCTTTTCCCCGAAAGGTCCTCTGATATACTGGTCAGTGGAAAGACTGCATTTTTGTGTCCTGCCGCCCCTGTAGTGGATCGTAAGGGATTTCCCCCTGATTTGTTGCCTTACAATCTCCCTTGAAAGCCTGCGGTTATCCAGTACAGAAATATCAGCTTTCCCTGTCTTATCTTTTATGTGTATGGCAAAGGATATTCCTGCGGCTGAAAAATAGCAGAAAGATTTAGCGATAAGGTTCTCCATACTATCCTTCAGATATATCTCCCGTTCTTTCATACAGAAATTCCTTTCCTGTCCGGAATGGACTATGTAATGCCCTTCCTTCTGTAGCATATCAAAATCTATGGGCGGCTTTCCGTCTGCCCCAATCACCAAATGCAGGAATTGTTTTATATCCACATTCTTGATCTGGTATTCTTCCAATACTGCCTCCATGTATCATAAAATAGTTAGTCTCATTTTTCTCCGAAAGAAAACAGGATGCGTAAAGCACCCTGTCAGATTCCCATAAGACCATCCATGAAACTAAGGGCGGTCTCATTCAGTTCTTCGGTTTTTGTCTGTATCTCCTCCTGCTGTTGCTGTGCCGGAACTGGTGGCTGTGCGTTCATCACTGACGGATAGGGGTATGGGTAAGGAAACAAATATGGCATCTGCAACGCTTCTTTCTGGGATTTTTCCATCTTCCTTTCAATAATCTCTTCTATCCTTTCCAGCAGTTCCTCGTTCTTCATGGGCATCTGGTTAGCCCTGTCATAGTATTCCACCACCGCCTTTGCAATGATGTCATTATATTTCTGCTTCTTCCCTTTCTCCTGTCCCTTGCTGAGTTTCTGTATGATCTGCCATGCCCGCCGCTCCTGATCGTTGTCCATGTCGAAGCGACAGAATACAGGTTTTATGTTCTTGATGACTTCCCTTCCTGCCATATGTGCTACGCCTCCTACCTCTGCCTGAGTTTCCTAAGCCTGCGCTGGTTGGAAAGGTATTCGTAGCCTTTGGCGTTGGCATTGATATCCTCAATAAAATGCACCCTGTTCTTATCCAGCTTCGCAAAATGCTTCATCAGCATAGCACCTCCGCCAAGGAAATGGAGCTTCGTCAGTTCCTCATTGTAGCCATACTCACGTAATTTCCGCATGATCTTTTCAGTGTACTCCGTAGCGCATTCCCCGATTGCTTTCAAATATTTCTCGCCTATTTCTGCTGTTCCGTCTTTTAAGACCTTTTTCACAATAGCGTCATCCACTACCGAATGCACCTTGTTTGTCAGTTCGCTCCGCATCTCTATCACACAGCAGTCCACACCGAAACGCTCCGTATAATAGCGTGTGGAATCGGGAACACCGTCTACAACAAAAATAACGTTCATTGTTCCGTTACCGATATCCACTACGATATTGAATCCTTGATAGTCTCTTAAATTCTCCGCAATGGCTGCGAATCCCTGTGCATAGACTTCCACGTCCTCAGTCTTTACATGGAAGTGTGTACCATTGCATCTGTACACAACTTCCTTCTTCTGCAACAGGTATTTCCTGAAAGCCCCTGCCTGCTCTTCCAGCCACTTGATCGGCAGCCCCGCCGCAAGAATAACGGACGCATTGCAAAGTCCCCTGCCCTGCAACTCCTTTGCCAGTGCCGCAAGGGTAAGTACGTAATAATCTTCATCCCATACCTTATCCATCTGGTACTCCTTGTGGGTGGAGCCAATCTCGTAAAATTTCCCTTCATACTCCACCGTCATACCGGATAATTCTGTGATGCTCCCTTTCTGTACCACTCCCGACTGAAAAATGTGGTGTGCGGTCTTGATGTTCCCATACCCATGGTCAATGCCAATCCTGTAAATCTGTTCCATAATCTTCTTCTCCTTTTTCTAAGCTTTTTTTAATATAAAAGTTGCCGGACACTCCTGCGCTCATGTACCGTACAGGTCATGGTTGACCTCCGCGCGGTAATAGCTGTCCATTGTTGTTGGGGCATTATACAGTGCTGTCAATAAATATGCCTTGATGTTCCCTACTTTTGTGGTATTCCTGTCAATGCAGCCAAAGACATACTCCAAATGGCTGGAATTGATCTTCATAAACCTGCTCCTTACAATCTCCCTTGGGAAATCGTCCCCTGCAATGCGGATATAAGGGCGTTTTGACAAAACAACTTCCAGCATCAGTTCAACTGCTTCATCCATCCGCTGTTTCCCATGCCGCTCTGCCAGAATGTCATACTCGATATTCTCACAAATAATCTGATGGTAAGCGTCTGCCAGTTCCATCCTATCCATCCCATCATGGCAGGATGCCGCCTCCGGCTCTGCAGGATAGATTGATTGATATGTATTTAATCCGTCAGTCTTTGATTGTTCAGTATTTAATTGTGCTGGATTTACCTGTTCAGGTTTTTCCTGTATTGGTTTTACCTGTTCTGGATTTTCCTGTTCAGGTTTTATCTGTTCTGGATTTCCCCATTCAGGCAGACCATCTTCCGTTATCCGGTTTACTGGTCTTTCATGTATCGTATACTCAATATCCCCCAGCCTCCCATTCTCAAAGCGGATACGCTGCCTCGTGAGATAGCCATTCTGCTCTAATTCCTTTAGTGTGCTGCCAATAGAATCCACGCCATCCTTACAGATACATGCAAGCCCTTTCGTTGTATAATCCCAATCCTCCGTGAATATTCTTGTGCGATGAAATCGCACTTCCGGAAATCTGGAAATCAGATGTCCGGGAAGTGGAAATCATCTTATGCGAGTCTACTCGCGTAATGTTTTGTCTAATCCATAGACCTCACGCATTGAGATGTCATGCTCGGCATCTATGCTTGTGATGTTGATGCGATAACTATCATGGGCAATGCGGTCAATGATTGCATCTGCCAGAGGGCTGTCATCACCACCCAGTTGGTCATACCACTCCTCGAATTCATACTGGGAGCAGAAAATCGTTGAAGATTTCTTACGTCTCCGGTGGAGCAGTTCGAAAATGTCCCTTTGTTCTGAATCTGTTGGTTTCAATAGAAGCCATTCATCCAGAATCAGGACAACAGGATTGGCATACTTAGCCATGACTTTTTTGTAGTTGCCATCTGTCCGTGCCATCTCTAAGTCAATAAGCAGATCAGGAAGGCGGACATACTTGGTATTGAAATACTGCTTACACGCCTCCATGCCAAAGGCACAGGCCATGTAAGTTTTTCCACAGCCTGTAGCACCGGTAATAAATAGATTCCGGTGTTCAGATATATATTCGCAAGTGGCAAGTCTGCGAATCAGTTCCTTGTTCAACTTGCGCCCGGAAGTGTAGTTGATATCCATGATATTTGCTTCCGGCTGGTCGAATTCGGCATTCTTGATCAGTCTTTTTAGGCGATTATTTTTGCGGCTGCTGTATTCGATATCCACCAGCATACCGAACTGATCCTCAAATGGGATCTCCTTGCATTTTGGATCATCCAACTGGTTACGGAATGCATCTGCCATAGCTGTAAGACGCATTCCAATTAATTTATCAATTGTACTCTGATTGGTCATATGTATTTACCTCCGATAGTAATCGGCACCTCTTGTGATGCCGTGTGCTTTCTGTGTGGTCCTGGTATCAGTTGTTTCCGATGCCAGCTTGTCAGAACCGGTTACAAGGATGTTTTTAATACTCTTGTAGCTTGGTGATGCCGTATAGGATAAAGCCTTTTTGCAGGCAGCTTCCAGCAATGCATCTGAGTATTTCTCTGCAAGCTTTAGAAGCCCCATACAACTTCGATATGTCTGTTGCTCCACACCTTTGGAGGTTAATATCGCGTTGACTGCAGTGTACGTATTTATACCAATCCGCTCAGCCCACTTACGGAAGCGGTCGCCGTTCCATTCCAGATATTTCTGGTGGTCTTCCGGCATATGCTCTGTAATCGTGCTGTACTGTCCGGTGCGTCCTTTCAGACGTCGATGGGAAGCAATGCGGTTATGGTTATAGAAAATCTCAATAGTGGTATCAGTTACCTTTACATCAACCTTCTTTTTGATGTATTCATATGGAACGGAGTATAGCATTCCGTCCACAGATATGTGATAATTGAACTGGACGGAGGCTGTTTTCCAGTCACTCAGTTCAAAACGGGTAGCAGGTAATGGTGCCAGCAATGGTTTTTCTTCCCCAAGAAATAAGCTCCGCCGACTACCCTCTTTCTTCTGAAAGAGCCTCTGGTTGAACAGTTCGAGCTTATCTCTGATTGCCCGGTTTAATTCGGCAAGGGAGAAGAACTGTTCATCCCGAAGCGCTGCAGTAATCCAGATAGATATGTTTCCTACCGTTCCTTCAGCATTCGGCTTATCCCTGGGTGCCCTGACACGCGCCGGAATAATAGCGGTGCCATAGTGCTCGGCCATTTCCTGATAGGTCTCATTGATTTGTTGGTCCTTAAATCCACCATTGTGAATAACTGCTGTTTTGCAGTTATCCGGTACGAGGATTCTGGCGACACCGCCAAAATATTCGTACATATGGATGTGAGCGTTAATCCATGATTTCTGCTTCATATCCAGACATGCTTCCACATATGCATACTGGCTGTATGTCATCACACCAACAAATATGTAGGCTTTGATGATCTCACCGGTATCCGGGTCAATGATTGTTGCAGGATCCCCTGCCCAGTCTACTTCAACCTGTTCGCCGGGTTTGCGGTTGATATGCATGGTAGCACGTCGTTTCTGCTCATCCTGTTGGATGTGATAGCAGAACTGGGAATACATGAGTGGTTCTTCACCGTTAGCACGGCAATCCTCCATGTACTCTGTCCACAGAAGCTTTTTGCTGACTCCGTTGCGGAGCAACTCCTTGTGGATGTAAGCAAAGTCAGGCATACGCTTATTAGGCGATACCTTGTTCTCATTAGAGAACATGATCTTTTGAAGCTCTGTGTCAGTCATTGCTTCATCAAGCGGCCATGAAAGCTTTAATTCCCTGGCACGTTTCTGAACTTTGACGACAGTTTTTTGTGCGACACCACAGCTTGCCATGATATTGCGTTGTGAGAATCCCAGGCCGGTAAGGCGGATGATTTCTCTGTACTTGGTCATAAGCGTGACCTCCTTATAATGAATTTACACCAAATGGTGCATAGCCCCATTATAAGGATATATAGATAAAGCGATTTCCTTTTTAGTGGAAACGCGATTTCCAACTAAACGGATTAGCGATTTCCATACGCCGGACAGGTGATGGATTTCACCCCGGATTATTCA
>JAAUZM010000050.1 GCA_014804605.1 Lachnospiraceae bacterium
CTACTGAAAGAAATCCCTTTTTCTGCTGTCCACTTATTGGGATTTTACACCCTCGTTTAGTGTCTATTTCTGGGGTTCCCTTCTTCCTATCGTGTCCACTCTATAGGGTACATTTTATCTTAATCATAAGATCCTCTTCCTTTCTTTCTCCTTCCGGTATCCCTTCCAAAGCTCTGTAAGTGGCGAAAACACTGGTGTTTCAGGTGTAGCAGATGTCTTCCCTTTCCTTCTTCTTCCATTAGATTTTCGGTAGTCAGAGAGCCTTTAAATCTCCCATAATAATTCATAGTTTTTCGCTGGAAAAGGTTATGAGGGGAGAAGGAAAGGAAGAGGAGAGTTGTAACCTTAAAGCCTTGAAAACGGGGTGTTTTACTATATCTGTGTCCTCTTCCTTTCTTTCTCCTTTCGATGTTTTTTCTGGTGAAGGGAATTGGTGAGCTTTTTATATATGGGGAGGGTTTGGGAAGGAAAAGGAAAAGAAGAGGGTGTATGCGGCCTTAGATGATGCTTTATTGGCTTTATATAAGCGATATAGGGGGATAATTAAGGAATCCTTATATAAGGGGCTTATAGGCCTAAATGTGAGTATATACAGTAGTAAGGATATATGTGTTAGGTAGATACCTTATAGAGTGTATATGTGAGGAATACTGTTATATAGGGGTGTGTGGATGTATATAGTATTAACCCATATATAGCAGTTATTTAGGTATACAGTGCATAGAGATTACTTCAAAAGAATACGAGGGAGTAAGGATTGGGAGATGTTCGTAGGGGTAGGAATGTCGCTGTTTATGGGGTTAGAGGGGCGATTGGAGGCACTGAAATGGAATGGATGGGAGAGTAGAGGGGTTATGCTGGATTGGGGAAATATGGGGAGAAAGGAAGATGAATTTTTTGGGTGATATCGGAATTGACTATGGAATTAGGCTGGTGGTTGTGATAGAATTAGAAAAGAGAGTGAGAGTGGAAAGAAAGGAAGAGGGGTACAGGGGAATGGTAAAAAATATTTTTTGCAAATCGGACAAAAAATTTTTTGCATAGACAATTTTTTTACATTGATTATATTAAATGGGGCTGTCGCACTAAGGGAATAGTGCGCGGCTCCTTTTCTATGAAAAAATAACTGCCAGACCTCGATAACTTACAGAAAAATTATAGTCTAAATCAAAACGGATATCAATGAAAACTTCCGCTGAATATCGAAATGGTCATTCCTGAAGATGATTCTGTACGGCTACTAAGTTAGTTTGTGGAGGCAATGGATCTGACTGACCTGTATTCTACTTACGAAGGAATAAATTCAGTACCGCCAAGAACACTTCTGAAGATTGTCCTTTATTCTTATATGAATGGTGATTATTCCTCCCGCTCCATGGAACAAAACTGCAAAAGGGATATCAATTTCATGTTCCTTCTGGAAGGCACACCGGCTCCTGACCATGCAACATTCGCACGGTTCCGGAGCAGCCATTTCGCACCCTGCTCCAAACGGATTCTTGCCGAAATGTCCCATGCACTTTTTGACCTCGGTGAGATTTCGGGTCAAATCATCTTTATCGACGGTACAAAAATCGAAGCCTGATCCAATAAATATACCTTTGTCTGGAAAAAGCCGTAACAAAGAATCAGGAAAAACTCCTGTTAAAGCTTGCAGATTTTGTTGCAGAATGCGAACAGCTTTACGGTTTAAAAATCGTTTATGGCAATACCGTAAGAATGAAACATGTAAAAAGCTGCGTAAAAAACTTTATGCCCACAAACAGAGTGAAAATATAGTTTTTGTGCATGGCATTGGAAAAAGAAAGACACCGCTTCAAAAGAACATTGAGATGCTCGAAGATTATTTGTTCAGACTTAAAAGATACACGCAGCAGATACACACCTGCGGGGAGCGGAACAGTTATTCCAAAACGGACCCGGATGCCACATTTATGAGAATGAAGGAAGACGCCATGGGAAACGGGCAGTTTTCCCATATCAAGCCCGCCAACTATGAAATCTCAAAGACGCGTAAGTACAGGAATGACATAGGAAAAATGGAAAACATGGATTATGATCCGGAAACCGACACCTATACCTTTAAGAACGGAAAAAAACTGGCAGTGGACCATATCCGACATTCCAGAACCAAAACAGGCTATGTAAGTAAAAAAACGATTTATAAAAGCGAGGACTGCAGCGGTTGTCCGTACAAAAGGGACTGTATCAAAGGCAACAACTGTAAAACACCGCTGGAAGAAAGAACCAAGACGCTTCGGGCTGCCAAAACATTTTTGAAGTATAGGGCAGAAGATCTGGAACGGATTCTTTCAGATGAAGGGATCCTGTTCGGCACAAACCGGAGCATTCAGGCAGAAGGTTTTTTCGGGGATTTAAAACAGGATATGCAGTTTCGGAGATACTTAAGCAGGGGAGCATCCAATGTACTGTCAGAAAGTACACTGCTTGCCATGGTGCGAAATATAAATAAGCTGCATAATAAGATACAAAAAGGCAGAACAGGGACGCATTTATTCCCGCTGAAAAGTGCCTGATTTTTGAGATTCCAAAACGAAGTGATAAGCCATGCCAAATGGCTTATTAAAGTATGCCTTTTTATAAAAATGCGGAAAAAACTATACCTTTATCAGAAATTTTACCATGAAAACAACAAGAATAAAGCTGCCGCTTTACGATGTTTCAATCATTAAAGCGACAGCGCCATTCTTAAATTCTTGGTGCAAAATAACTTCTGTTATGATATGCTCATTTTGGACTAAGAGAAAACTTTAAAGATTGAGGAGTGTTGTATGGATAGAAAAGAAGTAATAAGAGAAAAAATATTAGGTTTGGGTGTTGATGTATGTGGATTTGGAGGAGTAGAGCGATTTGCGGAAGCACCGATAAATTTTCGACCCGTAGATTTGTACCCGGATTGTAAATCTGTGATTGCAGTAGGAATAGCGCTTCCCAAGGGGCTTCTTCGCGTTGAATCAAGACTGATATACGGACATTTTAATGCAGATGTGGTACACAAAGTGGATGAAGTCGTATTTTCGGCAGCAAAAATCATTGAGAAAGAATATGATGGAATATGTGTACCAATTCCTTCGGATGATCCTTATGAATATTGGGAAACGGAAACCATGACAGGTAAAGGGTTATTATCAATGAAACATGTGGCGGTAGCCTGTGGAATTGGTCAAATTGGGAAAAGCAGTTTGTTATTAAATCCGAAATATGGAAACAGACTTACATTAGGTGTTATCTTAACCAATTTGGATTTTGAAAGTGACCCGCTTTGTGAGAATATATGCCTCCCCGAATGTACCAAATGTTTACATTCTTGTCCTGTATTAGCGATACAAAATAAATCTGTTACACAAATGAAATGTAGGCAAAATACTTATGGCAAAACAACAAGAGGATTTGATACTGTTGATTGTAATAAATGTAGAAGTGAATGTCCGGTGCGTGATGGACTTCTTTGAAAAGGGTTCACCAATTTCAGTTCTACGGTGCATTTATTTTTACTGAAATGCTGATTGATTTAATTACTGGTTGTGCTATAATATCCTCATGGCAACATTTTGGCAACAGAAAATCAGTAAGCCAAAATAAAATGTGCAAATGAGGTAGAATATCGGCAGATTTTTAATAAAACTTAAACAAAATAATTTAAGTCAAAGCAACAACTTGCCGAGTTCGAGTAACAATAAAATTGTTATACTACAACATCACTTTTGCTTTCTGCACCAAAGAAAATAAAGTCTTTTTCGCTTTTAAAAGATAGTCAAAATGTGACATAAAGTAGCAGAAAGGAAAAGGAATCAGTAAAAAATATAAACTCAAAGAGGACAGACCTTTGAGAGATTGAATTTTATTATCAGTCTTTCTAAGGTCCTTTTTTACTATGAAGTAGCTGATTTTTTCTAGGCGCGTTAAAAAATATTTTCTTCTTGATAGAGTGCCCAATTTAGTAACTATGCGGTGTTGCAGACGATTTGGTGGAGCATAAAATTTTAATTTTATGAGGACTGGCGAGCAAATATTTTATGATTTATATAAAAGTGAGCTGTCGAGGAACGATTGAACAACGGATTTTATGGCATTTTACCTCAATACGATAGAGAGGTTGATGCAGGAATGAGATTTGCCAGAGAGCTTTCAAAAGGATTTGCCAGAGAGCTTTCAAAAGGATTTACCAAGAGATTGTAATAGGTTGGACGAGTTGCAAACTGACTTTCAATGTATTAGTAAAAGCGAAAGTGGATTTGTTTTTTTTGCAGATTTGAAAGCGAAAATCATTTTTTGTGTGACAACAATCTGCAATTTGACCGGGGAATATAAAAAGATAGGGCCAGATTGCAGGGAGGGAGTACGGGCGCAGTTGGAGCGCATGAAAGAACTGTGCAAGGAGCGTAACAGCCTATATGAAAAGCAGAACGATTTGAAAGGGCAGAAACAGAAAAATGAGAGGTCGTTAGAGCGATAAGAAATGTGGGACATAGCGGTTGCTGTGTCCTATATATTTTGTGGTAAGTGGAAACTGGAAATGCTATAATCAAAGTAGCAAATAGAATTACAGATTAAATTTTTGGAGGAGATATGGGAGATACTAAAATAGTTTACGACGAAAAATTTGGTATTGCTACTTTTAAAAGAGAAATTTGCGCAGAATTGGGAGAAACTTTTTGGAATGAACTTGTTAAAAATATTGAGTTACCTGACATAGACTCCGAGTGTAAATGTCAATGCCATAATATGTATCTGTTTATGAAACGGTTTGAAGAAATGACAGATAAAGAAACCTTGAAGAAAATATTATACAAAGTGAGGCATGGGTTACATCCATCTCAATGTGAATGGGCTCACAAAGAGTTTATGGAAATAGGTAATTTAGATGATTTTTTGAATAAGCATTTAAATGATGAATTAAATCATTTTATTGAGCTGAACAGTGCAAAAAAGGATTTTTATGGACAGGAAATTTCAGATGAGGTATTGGCATTTATAAAAGAAAATCCGAAAATGTTAGCTCCTGTTCGGGAGGGAAACAAACTGTACTGTATGGCATTTCCCTGTAACATGAAAGAGTATTTAAATGCCACCAATGAAAAAATGAAACGATATCATGCTTGTCACTGCCCTTTTGCAAAGGAGTCCATCTTATCAGAAAACGTTGTGTCACCTGTATTATGTAATTGTAGTTTAGGTCACGTAATGAATTTTACAGAAGCATTTATGGGGAGAAAACTGGAAGGTAAAGTAGCTCGCTCGGTTTTGAATGGAGATTTGACCTGTGAATATGAGATTGAAATACCAAATGACATCATGCAAAAATATGTAACTTCGGAGAGGTAAGGCAAAGATGTTCCAGACTATCGTTCAAAATTACTACAATTATTATAAAGTATTTGCACAAGCCGATATCATTGATCTTTATGAGGGCACTGTTAGCTGGATTATTCCGCGCAAGGGAGAAAGGGACCGTCTATAGCTTTTCGCGTCCATATGAATGAAGAAAATGCCGAAACAGAATTGAGGGTTCTTATCCAAGGTATCCGAGAAAGCAAAGTGTCACAAATATGGCATATAACGCCAGACACAGCACCGGGAGGCAGCGGTCATGCCCTATACTTATGTGGCGTATGGAGTGTGGGTGTGGTATGATCAGATAAGTAAATTCGAATTTATGAAAACCAAATTTAAAGGAGATGCCGCATGAAAATCGACCGTCTTATTGGAATCATCACAACCTTACAACAGAAAAAGATTGTTACGGCTCCTTACCTTGCTGAAAAATTTGAGGTGTCTCGCCGTACCATCAATCGGGATATTGAGGATATTTGCAAGGCTGGAATTCCAATCGTTACCACTCAGGGTGCAAATGGCGGTATCTCCATCATGGAAGGTTTCTCTCTCGATACTACCGTGTTGACTGAGCAGGAATTAACGGCTATTTTCACGGGTTTGAAGTCGCTGGACAGCGTTTCACGTTCGGCATCGGCAGAAAAACTTGCGCAGAAGATCGGCGGGAGCAAAGCTATCAGGCTTTCTGATCATATGGTGATCGATCTTTCCTCTTTCTATAAAGATGATCTTGCATCCAAAATCGAACAGATCAAACTTGCCATCCGGGAAACCCGGTGCATTGCTTTCCATTATTGCTATAACAAGGGCGAAGCAGATAAGCTGATCGAACCGTATCTGATTGTTTTTAAGTGGTCAGACTGGTATGTCTTTGGTTTCTGTAAGGAACGGAAGGATTTTCGGATGTATAAGCTGCGCCGCTTATGGAATCTGACAGTTACAGACGACATATTCAACATGAGGGAAATTCCAGAAGAAAAAAAGCAGTTCGGCTCTCACATGACCGATGACTATATTGTCCCTGCAGTCTATGATTCGTCTGTGAAATACAGGTTGGTTGAAGAATATGGACATACCTGCTTTATCGAACAGGAAGATGGGAAACTATATACGGAATGGGGATTTACCACGCAAAAAGATGCTGTGGAATGGTTCCTGAGCTTTGGAAATAAGGTAAAAGTTCTCGCTCCCCCAGAAATGGTTGAACTAATGAAATCCACATTGGACTCCATAAAAAATTTATATGAATCATGACACACAGTTGTCGTGTTTGAAGTGATATAGTTAAAGAAAAAACTTGGAGGTTATACATATGGTTGATTCAAGATGTGGACTTCACTGCACTGGATGCGAATATAAGGAGACATGCGGTTGCAACGGGTGTATCGAAACAAACGGACATCCTTTCCATGGAGAATGTCCTGTTGCGGTATGCTGTCAGGATAAAGGCTTTCTTCATTGCGGGGAATGCCCGGATATCCCGTGTGAGCTTTTGACGCAGTATTCCTGCGATCCTGAACATGGCGACACCCCTCACGGTGCCAGAATCGCACAGTGCATAAAATGGGCAAAGGAAAGTTTAACGGAGAATATTATGAGCAGATTTACCGAAAAGGGGTATTTTGTAAAGGAAAATGCGCCTATCTACTTCACGGAAGATATGACTAGAACAATTAAGTGGTTTGAGGAAGTGATGGGCTGGTATAGCAATGTGGTCGAAAAAGATGATAGCGGCAACGGTTTATATGGGGTAGTCTTTGACATACTTCCTGAAATTGAAGCCACGCATTTAGCTCATTTTACGGGTTATCAACTGTTTAGAGGCAAGCCTGAGCAACGTGTAATTTCTTTTATGCGGGTGCAGGACATTGATAAAATGCATTCATACATAACCTCGAAAGGTTGGGATAAAATTACGCAGATAGAAACTCAACCGTGGGGCGGCAAGACTTGTAGCATCACAACAATAGATGGTTATGTCATAAATGTATTTCAGTAAATCGGGATATATAGAAGAGGAGGACAAAAATGGATATTGTTCCTACACTGAACTTCGGCGGGAATTGTCGGGAAGCGCTTCAAATGTATGAGGAGGCATTTGACGGAAAGATAAGCTGTCTGATCACATACGGAGAAGCCAATGACCCTAAATACAATCCGCTGCTTAAAGAAAATCAAAAAGAATATATTTATCATGCGGAGCTTGTATTGGGCAATCAAAGAATCATTATGAGCGACAATGTGGATATTGAATTTCAGACGTGCTATTCAAATTTTCTCACTATAATGTATGATACAAAGGAAGAAGTAAAAAGAGCATATGAGATCATGAAAGAAGGAAGCAAGACAATATATCAAATGGAAGCTACACATTACAGTTCTTGTCGGGTTGTTTTTGTTGATAAATTTGGGATTCGCTGGGGAATTATGACTGAGCAGACAGAGCGGTAAATTGTGATTGATCTTAGTAGTACATGGTATAAAAATGGTAGAGAGCAGGCACTCGAATTGCTCGTGTAAATCGAAATTA
This sequence comes from Lachnospiraceae bacterium, assembly GCA_014804605.1. Classification (GTDB taxonomy): domain Bacteria; phylum Bacillota; class Clostridia; order Lachnospirales; family Lachnospiraceae; genus UBA3282. Next base: position 7,886 of record JAAUZM010000050.1, read on the forward strand.
TGTGGAGGTATTTATGAGAATTGGCGCAGTGAGTTTACTGACAAACGATGTATTAAGTCTCGCATCCTTTTATAAACAATTACTTGAAATTGAAAACGATAGTGAAGATGAAATCCATCAAGTTCTTATTGCTGAAGAAACCGCACTTACAATTTATAATGATGGGTCGATAAAGAACAATCAGAATCAGAATATTTGCCTGGCGTTTACTGTTGATGATATTGAAAAAGAGTATAAAAAGGTGTTAGCTATGGGCGCAAAAATTATTGAAGGTCCTACTAAACGACCTTGGGGCGCAATCAATATGAGCTTTTATGATCCTGACAATAATATGATTTTCTTTAGGAGTTTCCCTAAAAACAGTTAAATTTACATTTGCAGGAGAGATGCGGTGTTCAATCAGATTTTACCTTAGTGACCATACAAACATGGTGCTAGCACCATGTTATAAGGATAATTAAGGGAAATATGGGTTTGGGTATATAACATTTAAAAATGGGTTGTTGATGTGCGTATATTTGCATAGAACTTAAACAAATATAGTTAAGGACAAAAAAGAACACGCCGAATTTGAATAGACAATTTGAACGCTGGAAGCCTGTGTGGGTTTTCCAGCGTTTAATGTTGTCTGTGGTAATATTCTGATAATAAAATTACATGTTTTTATACTTTCTTGTAATAATGTGGATTTGCCTATATACTATGATCAGCTTCTTTTTATGCCTAAATCCTTAAATATAGCTAACGAAAGGAACTTACTATTATGCCAATCACATTAACCTGCATGCTTCCTCACCTGCCGCTCATAGTTCCGGCTGTCGGCAAAGGCGAGGAGCGGAACATTCAAAAGACAATTGACGCATATCATGAAGCTGCGCGCAGAATCGCAGCGTGTCGGCCGGAGACAATCGTTCTCATCTCGCCTCATCAGGTCATGTATGCCGATTATTTTCATATTTCGCCGGGAGAAAGCGCTGATGGGGATTTTGGACAGTTCCGCGCACCCGGAGAACA